>NZ_JBFCXX020000079.1:0-275 GCF_040702925.2 Acetobacter fabarum
TCAAACGCCTCCGCGAAATCAGTCCCGGTTTGTCCATTCCCGGCCAGAGCCATGATCAGCTCATGCACTTCCAGCGTCTTCAGCTCGTTGTAGCCCAGCTGATGCCCAGGCGCCGGGCTGAATGCGGCGTAGCCGGGCAAGTCCGGTCCGGCCAGTAAACGCTGGAAGCCGCCTTGGCCGGCGCGACACAGGCGTAGCTCGTTCAGGCGCTCCTGATCGAACGCCAGGGTGCCTAGGGTGCCGCTGACTTCGAAGCTCAGATGATTCTTGTAGCC
>NZ_JBFCXX020000080.1:0-273 GCF_040702925.2 Acetobacter fabarum
GTTCAGGTGAGTGAGTTTTTTGAAATTGCGTATGCAGCAGCCTCTAAACGACTGTGTTTTTTCACTGGAACGGGATTTTCTAAAGCAGTAACTGCCAACCAAGCACCGAGTTGGCAAGAACTATTGGAGGTGGCTTGTGATGCGACTTTAAATCCTGAGCCGCTTAAACAAGCATTGTTCCCAAAGGATGGACCTAATCCATTGAGTTTAGAGGAGGCAGCTCAAGTAATTGCTCTCGAACTCTCAAAGGTTGATAAAGATATTCATAATGAG
>NZ_JBFCXX020000010.1:0-103720 GCF_040702925.2 Acetobacter fabarum
CCCCCGACCCGGCCCCGTCCACCACAACGGCAACGCCGCCGGGCACCACCGCCCCTGCCGCCACCGCCACAACGGGTGACGGCAAGACCGCTGATGATCAGGACTCCGGTTCGAACGAAATCTACCGGCTGGAAGCCATAGGCCACGTCCATATCTTTACCGATACCGATCAGGCATGGGGGGATAAGGCAGTTTATGATATGGACAAGGCCGTGCTGATCATGACCGGCAAAAACCTCCGGCTGACAACTCCGCAGGATGTGCTGACCGCGCGTGATTCCATGGAATACTACTCGCAGCAGCATATTTCCATTGGTCGGGGAGACGCCACCGTCACCACGGATGATCACAGGCAGATCCGGGCCGATGTGCTTGTAGGGTACAGTTCCCAGGTCGACACCCCCAAGACGGAAACTTCCGGCCAGAACAAAACCGGCACTTCGGATGACCCCCTTGCCTCCGGCTCCAACAAGCTGGAAAAGGTTAATGCCTTCGGCCATGTGTGGGTCCGCACCCAGACCGAAATCGTAACCGGCGATCGCGGCGTGTATGTACCGGATTCGGGCATAGCCCGCATTGTTGGCAACGTGCACATTACACGCGGGCCAAACCAGATTCAGGGGGCTGCGGCCATTATCAACATGCACACGGGTATCGCCACCATGACGGAACGGCCCGGTGGCCGGGTCAGCGGATTGATTGTTCCCAATAATGGCGATTCATCGGACAGGAAGTAACAATGAACCGGGAAGTAAGCTGGACGTCCGAAGAAACGGTGCGCGAAGAAGTTGTAAGCATTGGCCCAGAACCCATTGACCTGAGCGCCCCCCACAAGTCAGGCCACGGCCTGATCGCCCATGACCTTGGCAAAAGCTACAAAAAGCGTCAGGTGGTCAAAAACGTCTCGCTCGAAGTCCATCGGGGGGAAGCCGTTGGTCTGCTTGGCCCTAACGGCGCGGGCAAAACCACCAGTTTTTACATGATTGTAGGGCTGGTCCAGCCCGATACCGGCACCATTACGCTGGATGGGGCCGACATTACCCAGCTCCCCATGTACCGGCGCGCACGCCTTGGCATTGGTTACCTGCCGCAGGAAGCCAGCATTTTTCGGGGCCTGAATGTGGAGCAGAACATTATGGCGGCACTGGAGGTGGTTGAACCCGACCCCGACCAGCGGCAGGTCATGCTGGATGGGCTGCTCAACGAGTTTGGCATTACCCGCCTGCGCCACTCCCCATCCCTCGCCCTGTCCGGTGGGGAGCGCAGACGGCTGGAAATCGCACGCGCTCTGGCCAGCCAGCCGCATTACATCCTGCTTGACGAACCTCTGGCCGGGATTGACCCCATTGCCGTGGGCGAAATCCGTGATCTGGTTTCCCACCTCAAGGACCGCGGGATCGGGGTGCTGATTACCGACCACAACGTGCGTGAAACACTCGAAGTGATTGACCGCGCCTACATCATGCATAGCGGACAGGTGCTGATGCAGGGTGTGCCGGAAGAAATTGTCGCGCATGAGGACGTCCGGCGCGTTTATCTGGGCGACAGCTTCTCGCTCTAGCCCGGCACCCGCAGCAGACATGGTGGAACCGGAGGATACAGGGCTCTGATGCCCCCCGGCTTTGTTCAGGCCAGCATACCCTGCGTGTCCAGCAGGTTGGAAGGGCCTTCCTCCAGCACTTGGGCCTTATCCCCCACGCTGATCAGCCCACCTTTTTCCACCACTGCATTCTGCGCAAACATAACTCCACCCTGCGCACGCCGGAAGCTGGCCAGTGTGGCCAGTGGTTCCTTGGGGTTGGGCACCTGCGCCGTATTCTGGTCGATGGATGTAACCACACAGCGCGAGCACGGGGCGAGCACACGCACCACAACACTCCCGCCAATGGATAAACGCCTCCACCCGTCCTCCGCCCAGGGCTGTGCGCCACTCAGCACAATATTGGCCCTGAAGCGGGTCATGGGCACCCCCTGCCCAGCGGGCAGGCGTGTATTCAGCTCATCCAGCGAGGCGGTGTTGGCCAGCAGGAGCGGGTAGCCATCCGCAAACGAAACAGGGCGTTGCTGCGCGCCAAGCTGGCGGATACGTGCCAGCTCTGGCCGGTGCATCCACACCAGACGGCACGGTTGCCCCAGCGCCTGTTCCAGCCATGCCGCGACCATATCGCCCGCATCCCGCGCCTGTACCTGATCCTTCCAGACCGTCACCACCGCCATGGGGGCTTCGGAGCCGGGAAAACGCACCGGGCAGGGCTGCATGCGCGCACGGGTGAGCGTAAGCCCCTCCGCCGTGGGAATAGGTGTCACCAGCGCCATGGCGCGGCAGGTGCGCTGGGTTATGAACCTGCCATCGGGGTCCACCACCATCCACCGGCGGTCACCATCCAGCCCCCAGGGACTGAGCATGGCCATGGGGGGAGAAAGCCCATGCAATCCCTTGACCGGGTAGATATGCAGGCTGGTCACGCATAGTTCACTCACACCCTATCTCCAGTTCAGGCACTCAGGGATGCTGCGCCGCAACCCCCGGCAGAACCGGAGGAACCGCCACAGCCAGCGGTGGCGGTGGAAGCATGGTTATGGGGGGTGCTGGTGGCGCTGCCTGTCTGGGGGTGACCACAACAGTTACCGGAATATCCACCCGCTCCATGACCGGGCGTATTTTCTGGTGTGTAACATGCCACATAAAGCCGCCATACAACGCCACAAGGGCCGCAAGGCACCCCAGCTTGATCTGCCACCCCCAGCCACGCGGCATTTTGGGCATATGCTCAGGTGGAGCGGAACGTAAAAGCATGGTGGGCAAATATCCGGATGACAACGTGTAAGACCTGCATATCCTGTGTAGGCACAGGGTGGGGCTGGCGACAAGCCTGCCATGCGCCTTTATATTTCTATCCAACGCCCCGGCCATGCAACCAGCGGGCAAAGCTTTGCATTATATCTGTAATAAAGGCATGGACATAAACACCTTACCCATGCCCAAATACAGGGTGAAACATTGCAGGCCCCGCCTGCAATGCCACACAGGCCAGTCCATTGCTCCGCAGTGTCGCCTGAAGGCGCACTGAAGCTGCTTCGAGGATGGACCGTCCTGCCAGTCGCAAGGAACGATGTCCTATGCATATTCAGGTTTCCGGTAAACAGATTGATCTTTCCGACGCCCTGAAACATCGGGTTAACACCCATCTGGGCAATCTTGCAGAGCGATATTTTGATACAGGGCTACAGGCGCAGGTCACCTTTGGTAAAGCCCGTTCCTTTTTTACATGCGACATCAACGTAAAGGCCGGTCGTGGTCTGGTCCTGCGCGGAGAAGGCGAGGCCGCAGATGCCAATGCCGCCTTTGATGACGCTGCCGAGCACATTGCCAAGCGCCTGCGCCGTTACCACAAGCGCGTAACCTCCCACGCCCGTTCCACCACCCGGCAGGAACTGCCCGAACGCGCACGTTCCTATATTCTGCAACCCATAGAAGAAGAACTCGAAACAGACACGCCCTCCTCCGCCCCCCTGACAGCGGATGAGGAAACCTTTGCCACCATTATTGCCGAACAGCCTGCGGATATTCCCGTGCTCTCGGTGGGTGAGGCCGTGATGCGGCTGGATCTGGCGGGCCAGAACTTCCTGCTTTTCCGCAATTCGGCCAGCCGCCATATCAGCCTTGTTTACCGCCGGGACGATGGCAATATCGGCTGGCTGGACACAGCCCCGCTGGATGCCCCTCCAGCCTGATCTGGCGGGCCATGACCCTAATAAAAAAGGACCGGCGCAAACCGGTCCTTTTTTTATAATCCCGTCATCACGGGTTACTGGAGAGAGGCTGGCACCATGTCATTCTGCACAATGGCGCCCCATGCTGTTTCCATGTCATCCACCACGGCCAGCAGCGACCCGTCGGCTGCATAAATGGCGCAGCCTTCCTCGCCGTCCTCCAGAGTAGCCGGGCGCGTATAGGCAACCTTGCTCAGCCCAAGGGAGCGGAACTGCATATCCGAAAGTTGCCGCACATCCGCCACACGTTCGGCCTGCGGCAGGCCAGCTTGCATGTAACCACCCTGCATGCTGCTTTTCATTGCGTCCTCCTTTCGGGTTTCAACTACCATCCACATCCATAACCGGATGCAGCATACGCGGCGTGGGCCGGGGCTTAACGCCAGTGCTCGCACCAGCCTGCCCTTTTTGCCCACCCTGCATAATTTCGATCTGCTTGACCCTGACCTCGGGCTGAGGGCGGAACAGGTCAATATGCAGCAGCCCGTTATCCAGCCATGCTCCGCCGATTTCTATTCCCTCGGCCAGCACAAACGCCTTCTGGAACTGGCGGGAGGCAATACCACGATGCAGGTAAACACGCTCTTCCCCCTCTTCCGCCTGACGCCCACGGATAACAAGCTGGTTGTCCTCTTGCGTGATCTGGAGATCTTCCATCCGAAAACCGGCAACCGCAAGGGTAATACGCAGGCCGTTGGGGGCTATCTGCTCTATGTTGTAAGGTGGATACCCGTCACCCGAACCCTTACTGGCGCGCTCCAGCATCTGTTCCAGATGATCAAAACCCAAAAACATGGGCGAGCCAAAAAGCCTGCCTGACATCGTACAAGCCTCCTCCTTTCTGAGCGAGACGTATAAAACCGGACCCGCCACGGCATCCGGTCTCTTCACGATATGGGATAGAAGCGGGCACACGCAACCCTGTGTCCCGCTTCATTATGGCCTGATGGGCACACACTGTGGTCTGCACGCCATATTGTGGCGGCAAAGTTACAGATTTTTTGTATCAGAAAGGCTTTTCATGCCGTTTTGTGCTGGCATCCACCACAACGGAACGCTAAATCCGGCTGTATGACAAACGCAGCCCTGACAGACGCCGTATTTTCCGCTGCCTCGGATAAAGCGGCCCCCCTGACCATCCTGACGCCGCCCCACCCCGTGCTGCGCCAGAAAGCCAGACTGGTCAAACCCGAAGACATGGCGGAAATCCAGAAGGTTCTCCCCGGCATGTTTGCGGCCATGTATCAGGCCCCCGGCATTGGACTGGCCGCCCCGCAGGTTGGCCTGAGCCAGCGGTTTGTTCTGATTGATCTGGGCGAAAAAGAAAACCGCGAGCCCATGATCCTGATCAACCCGGAAATTGTGGCCGAAACGGAAGAAATGACCACACGGGAAGAAGGCTGCCTTTCCCTCCCCAGCCAGTACGCCGAAGTGGTCCGCCCCGAAAAAGTGCGTGTGCGCTGGCAGACCATTCATGGCGACAGACAGGAGCGCGATGTGGATGGGCTGCTGGCTACCTGCATCCAGCACGAGCTTGACCACCTTGAGGGGGTTCTGTTTGTGGACCACCTGTCCGCCCTGCGCCGCAACATGATCCTGCGCCGTCTGGCCAAGGACCTGAAACGCAACTAAGTGGAAAAATCCCGCCCGATGCGTCTTGTTTTCATGGGTACGCCAGATTTTGCCGTACCCGCCCTAAAAGCACTCCATGCCGCCGGGCACGATATTGTTGCCGTATATTCCCAGCCCCCCCGCCCGGCCGGGCGGGGCAAGGCGCTACGTGCATCCCCCGTGCAGCAGGCCGCACAGGAGCTTGGCCTGCCTGTGCGCCACCCGCTTTCACTGCGCAAGAATCCGCAGGAATGGGAAGAGTTTGCAGCACTGGAGGCCGATGCCGCCATTGTTGCTGCGTACGGGCTGATCCTGCCCCAGACCATGCTGGACGCTCCCCGGCTGGGCTGCCTGAACATCCATGCCAGCCTGCTGCCCCGCTGGCGGGGAGCATCCCCGATCCAGAGTTCCATTCTGGCCGGAGATACCCAAAGTGGTGTGACCATCATGCAGATGGAAGCCGGGCTGGACACAGGCCCCATGCTGCTGCGTGAGGCCGTACCCATTACAGACAAGACAACCGCCTCCACCCTGCACGACGCCCTGAGCACTCTGGGGGGAGAAATGGTGCTGCGGGTATTGCAGGACTTCCCCCCGACCGAATCCGACACGGCAGATACACAGGCCCGCATAGCCGCAAGCCGCCCGGCACGGCAGGTACAGCCAGATACAGGCGTAACCTACGCCCCCCGCCTGACGCGCGAAGACGGCCGTATTGACTGGACGCAGGACGCCACAACCATTGACCGTCAGATCCGTGCCCTCACGCCTTGGCCCGGCACCTTCACCACGCTGGAAGATGGTACTGTTATCAAAATCGGGGGGGGCATACCTCTGCCCCGCAACCCGGTTGCACAGCAGCCCGGCACGATTGTGGACGACCAGCTAACCGTGGCCTGTGCCACAGGCTGCATCCGCCTGACCCGCCTGCAACGCCCCGGTCGCGGCATGATGGAAGCCGATGCATTCCTGCGCGGGCAACCCCTGCCTGCGGGCACATGCCTTGGCACCCCCGCACCTGACAGCACCCCATGACCACCCCCGCCATCCAGCGCTGGGCTGTTCAACTGGAATATGACGGACGTGGGCTTGTCGGCTGGCAAAGGCAGGCTTCCGGCCTGTCTGTTCAGGCTTTGCTGGAAGAAGCCGCTTTTCGCCTTGCCGGTGGCAGGCCCGTGCCCAGCATTACAGCGGGACGCACGGATTCTGGCGTGCATGCGCTTGCGCAGGTCGCGCATCTGGACTTCCCGGCGGATGCCAGTTTTTCCAGCTATTCCGTGCGGGAGGGGTTGAGCTACCACCTTAAACCCCATGCCGTGGTTGTGCTGGATGCGGCCCCGGTCAGTCTGGACTGGAGCGCCCGGTTTTCTGCCACATGGCGTTCTTATCGCTACCGTATTCTCAACAGGCGCACACGCCCTGCTCTGGCCGAAGGCCATGTCTGGCATGTTAAATCCCCGCTGGATGTGCACCGCATGCAGCAGGCCGCCAACATGCTGCTCGGCCTGCACGATTTTACATCCTTCCGCGCCGTGGCCTGTCAGGCCAACAGCCCTGTCCGCACACTGGACCAGCTGGACATTACGCGTGAAGGGGATGAAGTGGTGGTGTTTGCCAAGGCCCGATCATTTTTGCACCATCAGGTCCGCAACATGGTGGGGACACTCAAAAAGGTGGGAACCGGCGCATGGGAGCCCGAACGGGTGGCTCTGGCTCTGGCTGCGCGCGACCGCAGTGCCGCTGGCCCCACAGCCCCGCCAGATGGCTTATACTTAAATGGTGTTGGCTATGAGCCAGACCCATTTGCCAGCCTGGTCCCACAAAACCGCACATAAGCCACCTTACCGGCGGTTCACATCCGGACCTTAAGGCAAAAAAGGTATCTCCCTTACTTTGCCTTAACAGTCACCATAGGCTGAAGCAGGTCGTGAATAACCATGTAATGCGGGGGCAGCAGTGCGGCCAGCCCATAGAGCGCGGCTGATGCCACCAGAATGGACACATACAGCAACGCAGCCCGACCGCCGGAAATACCCAGCCCCACCCTGGCCACAAACCATTGCAGCCACAGTTCATACGCTGCGGCACATAATGCCAGCGCCCCGATAAAAACCTGCTGGCGCGCGATGTCCGGCGTCATAACAGCCGCAATAACCGCACAGGCCAGCGAGATCAGCACCACAACCCAGCCACACCATGTTGCGGCTGTTATGTAGCGCAGCCAGAGTGCGCCACGCCCCCAGCGCTGGGCATAAAAATGGGAAATGACCGCAGGCAGAAACATGACGCAAAGGGAAAGGAGCAGCTTGATCGCGGACATGACTTTATCTGGCAGCAGGAAGACCTGAATCCCCCCCACCAGTATGCAGGCCAGCTGTGGCGCAAGGGCTGCGCCAAAGGCGTCTGGCGTGCCTTCAAAACAGGCCAGACCTTCCCGCTTGCCAGCGGCCAACTGCAACATGCCCTGCACTATACGCCGGACCGCGCCCAACTTGCCTGTATCTGGGATCACACCCCTACCCCTTTTAAAAAGGCTTCGTAAATCCGGGTCAGTTTTTCCATGTCGGCAACAGCGGCATGTTCATCCACCTTGTGGATACTGGCCCCGACCAGACCAAACTCCGCAACCGGGCAGTAACGGGCAATAAAGCGCGCATCCGACGTGCCCCCGCCCGTGTCCAGCTTGGGAGAAAGCCCGGTCACACCTGTAATGGCCTCTTGCAGCACGGCCATTTCCGCCCCTGGTGGAGCAAAAAAGGATTCGCCGCTCATGCTGATCTTCACCTGTGCGCGTGGTGCATGCTGGGCGCATACGGTTCTGATCCACCCACCAAGGGCCGCACCGGTGTGCAGGTCATTAAACCGGATGTTCAGCCGTGCTTCCGCCCGTGCGGGAATAAGATTGGTGGCCGTATTCCCCACATCCAGACTGGTGACCTGAAGGTTTGAGGGCTCAAAATACTCCGAACCATGGTCCAGCAGCGCAGCGCGCAGAGCGGCCAGCACCGCAAGCAGGCGATGCACGGGATTATCCGCCCGGTGCGGGTAGGCCACATGCCCCTGCGTACCCTCGACGACAATACGGGCGTTCAGGCTGCCACGGCGGCCTACCTTGACCATCTCGCCCAGTGTCTGAGGGTTTGTGGGCTCCCCCACCAGACAGTAATCGGGAATCTGGCCCTGTATGGCCATCCATTCCAGCACCTTCTGGGTGCCATAAGTGGCTGGGCCTTCCTCATCGCCTGTAATCAGCAGGCTGATGGACCCTTTGCCGACCCCGCTCTGTACCCGGCGCGCAATGGCAGCCACGCAGGCGGCAATACCGCCTTTCATGTCGCACGCACCGCGGCCATAGAGCACACCGTCCACAACATCGGCGGCAAAGGGAGGGTGCGTCCAGTCTGCCTCATTCCCGGCAGGCACTACATCCGTATGGCCTGCGTAGCAGATATGGGGCGCACCTTCCCCCAGACGGGCAAACAGGTTGGGGGTGCGTTCTGCCCCTTCACCAAAAGGCAGGTGCGTTACGGTAAAACCAAGGCGCTCCAGCATGGCCCCCAGCAGGCGCTGGGATTCACCGGGGTCGGGAGTAACAGACGGTTGACGGATGAGCAAACGGGCCACACCCAGCGGGTCTGTTAACGCCAGATCAGCCGGAAGTGGACCGGATGTGGCCTTTGTCATACGTCAGTCTCGTCCTTTACGTCTGGCGTGTTCAGTCGCGCAGCAGGTCGTTGATGGAGGTCTTGGACCGGGTGCGCTCATCAACACGCTTGACAATCACCGCACAGGCCAGTGCCGGGTTAGGGCGACCATCCGGGCCGACCGGATTGGAAGACGGCATGGTGCCCGGCACCACCACGGAATAGGCCGGTACGCGGCCCATGTAGATTTCGCCCGTTGCGCGGTCTACGATCTTGGTGGAAGCCCCAAGGAACACACCCATGGACAGGACGGAACCCCGTTCAACAATAACACCTTCGGCCACCTCGGAGCGGGCACCGATAAAGCAGTTGTCCTCGATAATCACCGGGGCAGCCTGCAACGGCTCCAGCACGCCACCAATGCCTGCGCCACCGCTGATATGGCAGTTCTTGCCAATCTGCGCACAGCTGCCAACAGTTGCCCACGTGTCCACCATGGTCCCGCTATCCACGCGGGCACCAACGTTGACAAAGCTCGGCATCAGCACAACCCCTGGAGCAATAAAGGCAGAACGGCGCACAACCGCACCGGGCACCACACGGAAGCCGGCCTTGTCAAAACGGGCCTGATCCCAGCCAGCGAACTTGAGGGGCACCTTATCATAAGCCGGAGCGCCTGCTGCGCCACCGGGCTGAACAATGCTGTCATTCAGACGGAAGGAGAGCAGTACGGCTTTTTTCAGCCATTCATGCACAACCCAACCATCTTCCTGCGGGGCAGCCACACGCAGGCGACCTGAATCCAGCCCTTCAAGCGCTGCTTCAATGGCGTCACGGTCTTTACCCACGGTTGCGGAAGAAATGCGGTCACGCTCTTCCCACAAGGTTTCAATGTGAGCGCGGAGGGTTTCGTCTGTCATGGCACACCAATCAGAAACATGAAAAATAAACCCGGACGACAGGCCCGCCCGGCAACAAAAGAGGAAAAGACCATGCGGACAGGGGCCTGTCCTGTCAACGTCAGGTCTTGTTCTGTCACCCCTGCCCGCGCAGCCTTATTCCGCGCGGATCAGCGTGCCCGAGCCCGAGGCCGTAAACAGTTCCAGCAGGCAGGCATGGGGCATGCGGCCATCAATGATAACAGCCCCGCTTGCGCCACCCTGCACAGCCTCGATGCAGGTTTCCACCTTGGGGATCATGCCGCCGGTAATCACCCCTTCCTCAATGGCCTGACGCGCCTGTGCTGCGGTCAGTTCGGGAATAAGATTGCCCTGCCTGTCCAGCACGCCGGGAACATCGGTCAGCATCAGCAGGCGGGTGGCATGCACGGCCCCCGCCACGGCACCCGCTGCGGTATCGGCATTAATGTTATAGGTCTCGCCATCTTCACCAAGACCTACCGGAGCAATAACCGGAATAAGCCCCGAACCGGAGAGCGCATAGATCACACGCGGGTCAACCTTGACCGGTTCCCCCACAAAACCCAGATCCAGCACACGCTCGATCTGGCTGTCCATATCCCGCACGGTGCGCCGCATCTTGCGGGCGGTGATCATCTTGCCATCCTTGCCCGAAATCCCGACGGCAAGAGCCCCGGCCTCGCAGATCAGCTCGGCCACCTGCTTGTTGACCGAACCCGCCAGAACCATCTCGATCACATCCACCACATTGGCGTCCGTAACCCGCAGCCCGTCAATGAAGTGGGAGGGAATATCCAGCCGCTTGAGCATCTGGTTGATCTGCGGGCCACCCCCATGCACCACAACCGGGTTAATGCCCACCTGCTTGAGCAGGGCAATATCCCGCCCGAAGGTTTTGGCCAGCCCTACATCCCCCATTGCGTGGCCACCGTACTTGACCACAATGGTATCCCCCGCGTAGCGCCGCAGATACGGCAGGGCATTGGCCAGCACGGCAGCTTCATGCAAAGCATCATGCTTGTCGCCGGTAGAAGGAAGTCTCGGTTCAGTCATGCTGTGAAAATCCTGCCGTCGTCTGTCCATAATCCCTGATCACGCCAGGGCAAACTCTGCCAGTTCCGCCCGCAATGCCTCAATACCCAGCCCGGTCTGGCTGCTGGTAAGAGAAAGATGCGGAAAAGCGGCTGCATGGCGTGCAATTTCAGCCTCTACATCAGCCTGCTTGCGCGCCAGTGCAGTGGGCTTAACATCATCACACTTGGTCAGCACAACCTGAAAGCTGACAGCCGCACGGTCCAGAAGCTTCATAACCTCCTGATCATGCGTTTTCATTTCCACCCGTGCATCCAGCAGCAGGACGACCCTGCGCAGGCTGGGGCGGCCACGCAGGTAATCGAACATCATTTCCTGCCAGTCTTCCTTTACGGACTTGGCAGCGCGGGCATAGCCGTAACCGGGCATGTCCACCAGCATCAGGCGCTGTGCGAGATCAAAGAAGTTGAGCTGCTTGGTCCGCCCCGGCTCGGACGAGGCGCGGGCCAGCGTCTTGCGCCCTGTAAGGGTATTGATCAGGCTGGACTTGCCTACATTGGAGCGGCCGGCAAATGCGATTTCTGGCAGTGTCTGCGGTGGCAACTGGCCCAGCTTCTGGGCACCAAACACAAAATCGCATGAACCGGCAAAAAGCCGCCGCCCTTCTTCCAGAGCGGCGGCGATGTCTGCTTCGTCCTTCAGTTCGCGGAAAGAAGGCTCTTGATACGTCATTTTTTGGCAACCAGTTGGGGCTTGGCGTCCGCTGCCTTGAGCCGACCCATGATGATAATCTGCTGTATGGCGGTCAGCACGTTGCTCCAGCAGTAGTAAATGACCAGCCCCACCGGCTGCCGCGCCATGAAGAAGGTAAACAGCAGCGGAATGAACATCATCACCTTCTGCTGTGCGGGATCCATGCTGGTGGAACTGGCGCTGACCTTCTGCATGACAAACATGGTCGCACCGTAAATGATGGGCCACGCCCCAAGCGTGAGCATGGGCAGGATCTGTGCCGGATCAAAGGGGATCAGTCCGAACAGATTGAAGATATTGGTCGGGTCCTGAGCAGAAAGGTCCTTCACCCAGCCGATAAAGGGCGCATGCCGCATTTCAATCGTGACATACAGGTCCTTGTAAAGGCACCAGAACACGGGAGCCTGAATGAACAGAGGCAGGAAGCCACCAAACAGGCTGACATTTTCCTTGCGATACAGCATCATGATCTGCTGCTGCATCACCACCGGATCATCCTTGTGGCGTGCCCGGATCAGGTCCACCTGCGGCTTCAGGCGGGAGGTCTTCCAGGTCATGCGCATCTGCTTGATGGTCAGCGGCAGGAAGGCCACCTTCACGATAACCGTAAAGGTCAGCAGGGCCAGACCAAAGCTGCCCAGATGGCTGTTCAGCCAGTCCAGCACAAAAAACACAGGACGGGTCAGGAAGGAAAGCCACCCGAAGTCCACGGCCTTCCAGAACATCGGAATATGCAGGTCGTGCTCATACTGCTCAAGCAGCCGCACTTCCTTGGCCCCTGCAAACACATGCGCCTGCGTGGAAATGGTCTGCCCCGCACCTACCTGCATGGGAGCGGTTGCCGTAAACCCGACCTGATACTGCGTCTGCGCAGCCTGCCACGTATACGTCCCCACCACGCTGGCAGCCTGATCGGGCACAATGGCCATAAGCCAGTACTTGTCGGTAATCCCGGCCCAGCCACCTGTGCCCTGATGGCTCCAGGCCACGTTTTCAGGCGGCACACCATCATTACGGACGGACTTGTAGGACCCTTCGTTCAGGCGGCCATCAATGACCGAAATCGGGCCTTCATGCACCAGCATGCCGCCGGTTTCTTCCGGCGTGTAACCACGGTTCACACGGTAGTAGGGGTACAGGGCAATGCTCTGCCCCGTTGCATTGTGTACGCGCTGGGTGACCGTGAACATATAGTCCTTGTCCACCCCAAGAGCGACTTCAAACGTCAGCCCTGCGCCGTTGTCCCAACTCAGGGTCAGCGGGTGTTCGCCATCAAGCTGCGTGCCAGAGGCTTTCCACAATGTGTGGGCGTTAGGCAGGGCGACCGGCACATCGGACGATGCGGCACGCCAGCCAAAATCCACATAATCAGCCCGCTTGGTATCCACAGGGCTGAGAACGCGTACGTCCGGGCTGTTGGGCTTTACGGTTTCGCGGTACTGCTTGAGCACCAGATCATCCAGCCGGGCACCACGCAGGTTGATGCTCCCCTGAACGGACGGCGCATTAATGGCAATACGGGTATCCGGCCCATCAGGCACATCCGCCACCGCCGCACTGGCCGCCTGCACGGTTGCTGCCTGACCCGCGCCAGCCACAGCCGCCGAGGCCGGAGCCGTCTGGCTGGCCACATTCTGCGTTACCTGCGGAGCAGGCTGGTGTGCCGGAGCCTGGGGAAAGAAGTAATCAAACCCGATAAGGACCAGAGCTGACAACAGCGTTGCCAGTATGAGACGTTTTGAATCCATGAGCTCTGGCCTACAGGCCCCCTGCACATAACAAAAGTGGAAAACTCAACACCCACCCCAAGGGGCGGTCTTGAACGGCACAACCGTGTTCCAGCGCAGGATTGACAGGAATGCAAGACGGGACATTCACGACTCCCGCATACAGAGTTTCAACGCTTTCCGAAAATCGGCCACCAGTGCGTCAAAAGAGCGGTCGCGCGTGGCACCCCGCCCTATCAGCACCAGATCAAGCCCATTTAACGGTGTATCGGCTTCCACTCTGCGCACAACCTCACGCAACCTGCGGCGCACCCGGTTACGCACCACGGCATTCCCGACTTTTTTGGTTACCGTGAAACCAACACGCGCAGGGTCCGAATCGGGCCGCCTGAAAAGCTGAAGGACAAGACCAGACACTGGAGCTTTTCGCCCCTTGGCCGCCATGAAGAGAAATTCTTTTCTCTTCTTTAGCCGCATGGACGCTTGCGCCCCTGCTGCTGGCTGCTCCTGACCTTCAGACCAGTCCATCAAAACCGGACTGCCGGGCAACGCTTACGCGGAAAGACGCTTGCGGCCCTTGGAACGACGGTTTGCCAGAATACGACGGCCGCCAACGGTAGCCGAACGGGTGCGGAACCCGTGACGACGCTTGCGGACCAGCCGGGACGGTTGATAAGTGCGCTTCATGGCTGCACTCCCTTCAGTTTGAATATGCTTCGCCAGTGGCCGCAGTACGAGCCACTCTCTCTTGAAGTCGCGGCTTATAAAGTTCAGATAGAAGAACGTCAATGTGCAGCGCAGAGTCGCACGCCCATTCCCCGCACGATCACCCGCATGATGGAAGGCCGTATGCCTCTCTCCTCCACCCGCTTCTGGGCCATTCCGGCCATTATCGGCCTGCCTGTTCTGGCCTGCCTGCTGGCTGTGGAGATAGACGCGCCGCATAGGCTTACCCCCGTAATTGTGGGGCTCGCAGGGGCCTGTGCGGCATGGATAGCGACACGTCAGTCTGGACCCGCCCCTACCAGACAGGAAGACGCCTCACCCAGCCCTGTCGCAGCCTCAGGGGAGAACGACCCCAAGCTGCGCCATGACATTCGTGGTATTATTTCGCCCGTTATGCTGGTTGCGGATCAACTGGCGCTCAGCCCGGACCCTGCGACAAAAAAAGCGGCCGAAACCATTAATGATTCGCTGGACCGCCTGACTGCCCGCCTCAAGCAGCGCAAAACGGATTAAACGCTGCCTTACGGGCGTTCGATCAGTTCCACCTTGTAACCGTCCGGGTCTTCCACAAACGCAATGATGCTGGTTCCAAACTTGACTGGCCCGGCAGGCCGCACCACCTTGCCACCCCCTGCGCGAACACGTTCCACAACAGCGGCAACGTCAGCCACGCCTATGGCAAAATGCCCAAACCCTGTACCAACCTCGTACCCATCGTCCTGCCCCCAGTTATAGGTCAGTTCAATTTCCGCCTGACCTGCTGCGTTATCTGCAAAGCCAATAAAAACAAGGGTGTATTTGCCTTCTGGCACATCACGGCGACGCAACTCGCGCATACCCAGCAGCGTGTAGAATGCCAGACTCTGCTCCAGATTACGAACACGCACCATCGTATGCAAAAAACTGGACATAATGTTCCTCCCCTCAGCTTAACAAAGAACTCTTTTACGCCGTTATTCCACGCAATGCAGTTCTGCCGGATCTATGGCGATCAGGAACAAACCCAGCCTTTCGGCCTCCGCCACACAGGCGGCACGGTCTGTTAACAGGGTGTTCCCGGCCTCAAACGCAATCCCGCGCAAGCCTGCCGCATGTGCATTCCGCAGGGTTGTCGGCCCTATGGTGGGCATATCGGCTCTTTTTTCCTGCCCCGGCTTGAGCAGCTTGACTAGCACACCGCCATCTCCGGGCTGCCGACACACCCCTGAGCGCGCCAGCATGGCATCCGTACCCTCCATAGCCTCCACGGCCAGCACAACGCCGTTCTGCACCACACAGCCCTGCCCTATATCCAGCCGACCGAGTGCCTGGGTAACGGCTACGCCGTGCTTGATATCTGCCAGAGCCTGCGCATCCGGCCTTGACTGGCCCAGCACACCTGCCTCAGCCACGGAGTGGGATAAAAATTCATGTGCGCCACGCACCTGAAAACCCTCTTCCCCCAGAATACGCACAAGGGCTGCCAGCAGGCCGTCATCCCCTGCGAACAGGGCTTTGCCAAGACGCGCCAGAATACGGGCCCCCTCGGCATCGGGGTAAAGGCTACGCAGGGAAGGACGGCGGATAGGACCGATCAGCACCAGATCGGAACAGGCATGGGCACGTAACAGGCTCAACATGCGGCCCGCAGCCCCCAGACGCACACATTCATGCGGCCAGGGTGCTAGCGTGGCAGGGTCGGCAAACCCCTCAAATCCAATAATAAAAACAGGTCGGCCCGCGGCATGCGCTGCCTCTGCCACTCTGGCTGGCAGAGGACCTCCCCCTGCCAGAATGCCAACCGCTGTTGGCGGGGCACTCACGCGCCTTCGGTTTCCGCCTGATCAGCAGCGCCACCCCGTGCAGGGCGCACGAGCCCGCGATGGCTGGGAGCATCAATAAAATCCAGAATTTCCCGAATCCGGCCATTATCTCCAAAAGTCTGACGCACATGCGCCAATCGTGCCTGAAAGGACAGATCGCCACAGACTTTGGGATACAGGGTAAAAAAGGCTTTGCGCATCAACTGGATTTCGACCGACTGCACACCGTTACGGCGCAGCCATATCCAGTGCAGGCCAATCAGTCTGGCACGGTTACCCAGTACACTCCCATAAGGAATAACATCGGCCTCAACACCGGCCACTCCGCCCACGAGCGCGGCATGCCCGATCCTGACAAACTGGTGAATGGCGGCAGACCCCATGACCCGTGCATCGTTGCCAATCGTCACATGGCCACCCATGACCACATTGTTGACAATGATCACACGGTCACCCAGCACGCAATCATGCGCGACATGCGCATTGGCCATGATGAGCACATCCTGACCAACACGCGTAACGCCAGACCCTGTGGCCGTCCCCCGATGAATGGTCACATGCTCACGCACAACCGTACGGGCCCCGACCTCGCACCGGGTTGGCTCGCCTTTGTATTTGAGATCCTGTGGCGCCATACCCACCGTGCAGAACGGAAAGTAGCGCGAATACGCACCCAGATGGGTATGCCCATCCACAACAACGTGGGAGATCAGTTCCACCCCGTCATCCAAAACTGCATTTGGCCCAACAGAGCACCACGGACCAATAACCACGCCTTGCCCAAGCTTTGCCCCCGGGGCAACCAGAGCCGTTGGATGAACAAGCGTCTGCCTGGCTTCCTCTACAGCGTGCACCACTTCAGTTCCTTATATTCCGCCTGACCTGCAACACAGAAACACTGGGCGCATGCTCCAGACTGCCGGCCGGTAAAAGCGAACCGGGCTGAAGCATATCTTGAGCCAACCGGCACACCAAGCGTAAAAATCACCCCATGATCATGGCGCTAAAGGTTGCTTCTGCAACCACAACACCATCAACACGCGCTTCCCCACGGAACTTCCATACATTGGAGCGGTGCCGTTCCTTGACCACATGGATACGCAGCTGGTCACCCGGCTCTACGGGGCGGCGGAACTTTGCCCCTTCGATCGTCATGAAATAGACGAGCTTGCCCTCAAAGGCTTCCCCGAGCGACAGAACAACAAGCGTTGCCGCAGTCTGGGCCATGGCCTCCACAATAAGGACGCCGGGCATAACGGGCCGTCCGGGAAAGTGCCCCGGAAAAAACGGTTCGTTAACCGAGACATTCTTGATACCAGTTGCTTCTTCCCCCAGGACAATATCTTCCATCCTGTCGATCAGAAGGAAAGGATACCTGTGAGGAATCGCCTGCATGATACGGTTGACATCAATCCGTGCGATTGTCTTGCCGTCCTGCCGGGATTCTTGTTGTGTCTCCACGTCCCCTAAACCACCCTCTGTACCGGACCGCAATCCGGGATAAGTTCATACCTTGTCTGAATCGCCCTTGGCCGACCCAGACGCTTTTTTTGCCAACTTGCGCAGCACCGCCACGTTACGGAAAAACTCCCGGAACGGCATGGCGGGGCTACCTATGACATCTGCACCACTCTCTACATCCGACATGACGCCACACTGCGCACCAATGCGCGCCTTGGCACCAATACGGATGTGACCGATAAGACCGGCCTGAGCGGCAACCGTTACGTAGTCTTCGAGCACCGTGGAGCCAGAAATACCAGCCTGCGACACCACAATACAGCAACGCCCAAGCTGGGCATTATGCCCGATCTGGACCAGATTATCGAGCCGGGACCCCGCACCAATGACCGTGTCATTAACCGAGCCGCGATCAATGGTGCTGTTGGCACCAATTTCCACGTCATGCTCGATAATAACACGACCAAGCTGGGGTACACTCTCAAACCCCTCAGGCCCGACCGCAAACCCAAAACCTTCCTGCCCAATGCGCGCACCGGGCAGAATGGTAACGCGGTCCCCCACCAGAGCATGAGACAACGTCACCATGGAGCCAATGCGACATTCCGCACCAAGCTGCACACCGTGGTCCAAAACGGAATGAGACCCAATAATACAGCCAGCCCCAACCTGCACGTCAGGCCCGATAACCACAAAAGGTCCCACCTCCGCCGTGGGGTCTACAACCGCGGAAGGATCTACCACTGCGGAAGGGTGAACACCACCCTTGCCCGTCTGGCGTGGATGAAACAGCCGCGCAATGCGCGACCACGCCAGATACGGCGTGGCCGTTACAAGGGCTGCGGAATGTTCTGGCACCCTGTCCGCAAAAGCTGGGGCAACAATCACCAGACCAGCCTGTGTATGTTCCAGCAGTGGAGCATAGCGGCGGTTATCCAGAAAACTCACCTCACGCGCACGGGCCACCTGCAAGGGCGCTATGCCGACATACCCCTCCTGCGGAAAACTCCCCTGTCGGGGAGGTCGCAGGTCGGCACCGGCTGCTTCTGCCAGTACCGATGCATCAAAAGGTCCGACGCGCGTAAAAAAACGCGGATCAGCCGGGCCGGAAGACGCCCTGCAATCCACCATGCTTATTTTTTCCCGGCGGGGGTAGCAGGGGCCGCCGGAGCCGGACCGGACGCTACCATCTGCGGGTCCCCATCAGCCGTTGTAGGCATTTTGCCGGATTTTGCCAGTTCTTCGGGGTCTACATTGGCATCGGGAATGAAGACGCTAGGCAGAACCTTGTTCAGGTTTGCCGCCACTTCGTTCGTAATGTCCTGACCATCCACATGCAGGGCGACCTGCTCGCTATGCAGCACCAGGTTCATGCCGTGCGCGGCGGCAACTTTCTGGATAACCTGCACCAGTTCACGCTCGATCTGCCCCAGAGAAACCTGAGCCGCTTCCTGAATAATCCGGTTACGGTTGCGGAAGTCGCGCTGCGCCTTCATGACCTTGGCCTGAAGGCTGCGTTCACGGGTCTGGATCTGGTCAGATGTCAGGGATTTGGCCTGAGCCTGCAACGTCTGCTGCTCATCACGCCAGCCAGCCTGCTCATGCTGGAGATCCTGTGCCAGCGCATCGCGGCGGGCACCCAGAACACGTTCCACCTGCATGGCAGCAGAAGTCTGGCGCATAACGCCAGATACGCTGATCACACCAATAATGGTAGTGGGCGGAGGCGCTTCCTTGGCAATTTCAGGGGCGCTGGGAATAGGCGGCAAGGGCAGAACCGGAGGCGCCTGATCGGCTGCTTCCTGACTATCAGCCGCAGGCGCGGGCAATGCAACGGGAGCAGGAGCGGCATTACGGCTGGCAGGATGCGGTGCCTGTGCTGCAGGCTGGCTTTTGGGCACGAACCAGCCATTCCCACCTTCTGCCTGAGCAGCAGGGATGAGGGCTGCGGAAAAAGAAAGGCAAACAGCCCCCAGAAGGGCAGCTTTTGAACTGAAACGCATCATTACCTCAGAATTGCTGGCCGAAGCCGAAGCGAAGGAGCTGTGTACGGTCATTATAGCTGCGTCTGACCGGCACACCAAGGTCAATATTCAGCAGGCCAAACGGACTTTTCCATGAAAAACCTGCACCTGCACTGACACGTGGACTCACCATGTCACCCGATACGGCCGTATAGTTTGCACCAGCAGTCGCGGGGTTGGTGTAGAGGTGCTTCACACGCAAACCGGCCACGGACCCCATATCCACAAAGGCACGGCCACCCACGCCCATTTCTGTCAGGAAGGGGATCGGGAAGTTCAGCTGCGCCGTAGCGTTGTACATGAACCGCCCACCGATCAGATCTTCGGAGTGATGGGCTGCGTTACCTACGCTTCGTGGACCTGCACCACCATCAAGGAAGCCACGCAGGTTATTACCACCCAGATAGAAGTTATCGATAATATCATGACGGCCGTTGCTGCCCCAGTCCGCAAGATAGCCGGTGCCGCCACGGAATATGATTGTCCAGTTATGGCTGTTGGTCAGGTCGTCAAGCGGAATGTAGTAAGCACCGTTGATCTTGCCGCGAACGTAATTTTCGTCCCCGCCAATACCGGCAAAGTCCCCACCCACAGAGACAAAGTAACCACTATGCGGCTGCATGCGGTTATCACGCCGGTCATACATGACCGTGGTACTCAGCTGGGAAAGAAGCGACTTGCCCTTCTGCTCCTGAACATAGGGAGAGGATTCACTCCACATATCCCCTACCCAGCGGCGGATCAGGCTGTAGTTCCACGACTGCGAAAGATAGCGGTTATACGAATACCCCATGCGCAGGGTAATACCGTAGCGCCCTTCCGAGTAGTTCTGATACGTCTGGTAATTGTTTTCGATGAAGAAGATATCCGCACCGACAACCAGATTGCGCCCGAGGAAGACCGGGTCCGTAACGGAAAGGTCCGCCTGCTTCTGGTAGTACGAAACAGTCCCCGAGAACCCGGCATCCACCCCTGTACCCAGCAGGTTGTGCTGCTTGAGCCCGACGTTACCAATAATACCCACGTCGGTGGAGTAACCACCACCAAGCGAGAACTCGCCCGTTGGTTTCTCCACAACGTTAACGGACACGTTGGCACGGTCGGGAGAGGAACCCGGAGCGTCCTTTACATCCACCGATTTGAAGTAGCCCAGATCCTGGACCCCTTCCTTGGCGTATTTCTTGTAGCTGCTTGTGTAGGGGTCACCCTCGGCAAACGGAAGCTGCCGGCGGATCACGTTATCCTGCGTAATGGTGTTGCCGTTAATGTCGATCCGCTCAATATACCGGCGTGGGCCTTCGCTTACGTCAAAGAGCAGATTGACAATATGCTTTTCGGGGTTGCGGGCAATGACCGGACGCACCACGGCAAAAGGATGTCCTTCCGACTGGAGCAGTTCCTCCATGTCGGTCGCGTTGTCCTGCACGGCCTTGCCGTCATACCACTGGTGCGGGAACAGTTCGACATACTTGCGCAGCGACTTGGCAGGCACGTGCCGCAGGCTGGAGCGGATGTCCACCTTGCCCAGACGGTAGCGGATGCCCTCATCCATTGTGATGGTAATGTAAAAGGATTTACGGTCAGGCGAAAGTTCGCCCTTGATATCCTTGATCTGGAAATCAACATACCCGTTATGCAGGTAAAACCGGCGCAGCAGCTCCCCGTCATACTTCACACGTTCTGGGTTATATTCGTCAGACGAACCCAGAAAATGGTACCAGGCTGTTTCCTTGGAGGAAATCGCGCCAGCCAATTCGGCCTCGTTGTAAGCCTTGTTCCCAACAAATGCGATTTTGCGGATTTTGGTATTCGGGCCTTCATTGATCTGGAAGATCACATCCACACGATTATGCGCAAGGCGCACGATCTGGGGTGTCACCACAGCCGCAAAGCGGGACTTCTGGGCATAGACTTCCAGAATACGCTGCCGGTCATCCGCCGTTGTTTCCGCCGAGAAGACCGCACGCGGACGCAGGGAGAGCACCTTGCGCAGGTCCTCATCCTTGGCGGCATGATTACCCTCGAACACGATCCGGTTGACGATCGGGTTTTCCTTGAGCTTGACGAGGAGGGTATTCCCCTCACGCCGCAAGGTCACATCCTTGAACAGCCCGGTTGCATACAGGGTCTTCAGGGAACGATCGAGGTCATCCTGCGTAAACGGATCACCCGGACGGACAACCATGTAGGACAAGACCGTGTTGGTCTCGATACGGGTATTGCCTGAGACGCGGATCTCATCAATCACGCCCACCGGGGCTGGCTGAGCAGCTGGCAGAGGTGCTGGAGGACTTTCGGCATCCCCCTCGGGCGATGCAACAACAGCTGCTGGTGCCTGTGTGTCCTGGTTCCGGGCGGCCATAGCCCCCCGTCCCTCAAGCAGGAAAAAAGGCAACATGCAGACAGAAACGAACAGGGCCGAACGTTTACCCGTCAAGATCTGCCTCCCTCCATCGGGGTCGGTTCAGCACGGAAGCCTATCTCCCGTTCCTGTCTCGCCCGCAAGGGACGTATCCGAAATTACCCTTGTCACGCAAGCCTTCCCTTCACGCCCGGTTCACTATCATCCCGCGAGCCTTGCAATCCATCTGAACAACCCGAAGCTGGACAGGTCGTTGAACGTCGAAAACAAGAACAGGCCCGCCAGCACAGCAAACCCGGTCTGGAAACTAACCTCTTGCACCCGTTTGGAAACCGGACGCCCTCTTATTGCCTCTATGGCATAAAAAACCAGACGTCCACCATCAAGAAGCGGAACGGGAAAGAGATTGATCAGACCCAGATTAACAGACAGCAGCGCCATGAAGGAAAGCAGGCTGGCAAACCCATATTGAGCAACCTGCCCCGAAAGCTGCGCAATCTTGAGCGGACCGCCCAAATCCCGCGCGCTATGCTGCCCGCTAAAAATCTGCCACACGCCATTGAGCGTCTGCACAATAGTATTCCACGTGGCCTTAGCCCCGGCAGAGACAGCCTGCGGCAACGGCAGAGCCTTACCCGGCTCAACCGCAAAGACCACACCCAGCAGGCCATGTGCTGGCCCACCACGCGAATCCTGCGAGGAACCAATGGTCAGGGGGATTTCCAGCGACTGGCCATTGCGCTGCACCAGCAATGTTGTCTTCTGCCCCGGTACCTGCGCCACTGTGGCCTGTGCGTCCTCAACCCCTGAGATATCGTGCGTGCCTATGCGCAGGATAACGTCACCCTTCTGCAGGGCCGCACTTTGCGCGGCACTTCCGGGCAGGACGGAGGCGACCTCGTTCCGCACATGCGGCTGCCCAGTCGTGGCGAACAGCAGCACAAACAGCCCAAAAGCCAGAATGAAGTTAAAAACCGGCCCGGCCAGAATAACGATGGCGCGTGACCATACGGATTTATCATGGAAAGTCCGGCCCGGAATCCATGCGGCCTTCTGCTCTTCGGTCGCATTCTCGGGGTCATCAAACCCGTGCGGGCGCACATATCCGCCAAGAGGAATCGGGCAGATACGCCATTCCGTCCCGCTCCGGTCACGCCATTTGAACAGGGCCGGGCCAAACCCGAGCGAAAAGACCTCCACATGCACACCGCGCCAGCGGGCAGCGAGGTAATGCCCCAGTTCGTGAAAGGTGACCAGCACGCCCAGCACGAAAACGAAGGAAATCAGGGTGCGTAGATATTCGTGTATCATCATTCCTCCGATATCGGGACTGAAGGCGGCTTTCTCAAGCAACCACGCTAGAAATCTGCAGGGTTGCAACGCGCCGGGCCTCCGCATCCCAATGGAGCACGGCATCAAGCGTGTCAGCCGGGGGAGCTCCAAGCGCGTTCATGGTATCCTCGACCACGCGCGCAATGTCCAGAAAACCGATCTGCTCTTTCAGGAACGCTTCAACCGCAATCTCATTTGCCGCGGACAGAATGGCCGGAACAGCCCTGCCTGCCCGTAGGGCCTGCCGCGCCAGACGCAGGGCGGGAAAACGCACCTCGTCAGGGGCAATAAACTCCAGCGTGCCAAAGGCGGCAAGGTCCAGACGGCTGGAAGTCGTGGCCATACGCCGCGGCCATGCCAGTGTGTGGGCGATGGGAATGCGCATGTCAGCCGACCCCATCTGCGCAATCAGGCTGCCATCGGTGTACTGCACCATACCGTGTACCACGGACTGAGGGTGCACCAGCACATCTATCCGGTCTTCGGTCAGGCCGAAAATACGGGCCGCTTCAATAACCTCCAGCCCCTTGTTGAACATGGTCGCGGAATCGATACTGATTTTGGCCCCCATGCTCCATGTCGGGTGCTTGAGTGCCTGAGCCGGCGTAGCCGCACGCATGACATCAATCGAAGCATTGCGGAAAGGGCCACCAGAGGCGGTAAGAATTATTTTTTCAACCTGATCGGCCTGCCGGTCCGCCATGGACTGAAAAACGGCATTATGCTCGGAATCGACAGGCAGCAGCGTTGCTCCGGCATCCTGCACCGCACGGAGCATGACATCCCCCGCGCAGACCAGCGCTTCCTTGTTGGCCAGCGCAATGCTGTTGCCGTTCTTCACAGCGGCCAGGGTAGGTTCCAGCCCCGCAGCGCCAGTAATGGCCGCCATGGTCCAGTCTGCCGGCAGACCAGCCGCCTCTATGACCGCCTTGCGGCCACAGGCCACCTCAACACCACTCCCTGCCAGAAGCGCCTTGAGCTCAGCATAGGCGCTCTCATCAGCCAGCACGGCCAGCTCGGCCTTGAGGCTGCGGGCCTGCTCGGCCAGCTTGGCCGCGTTCTTACCACCTACAAGCGCACGCACCCGATACTGGTCACGCGCCTGCTCCAGCAGATCCACGGTAGAGCAGCCAATGCTGCCGGTAGTTCCCAGAACGGTTACGGTTCTCATGTCTTGTCTTTCCAAACCCGAAAAATAACACAGGCCCCGACCATGCAGGGCAAAAGCCAAGGACTGGACTAACCAGACATGCCAGAAACAAGGCTATAAACAAGATCGTGCAGACCAGCACTCCAGAAGGGCGCATCAGGCACGGTCATGGAAACGGCGGCAGCAACAGGTGCAGCCATAACCAGACCGTCAAACCGGTCGAGCAGACCACCATGGCCGGGCAGTAGCGTGCCGGAATCCTTAACGCCCAGCGCCCTCTTCATGGCGCTTTCGGCCAGGTCTCCAAGCTGGGCGGACACGCCCAGAATGCCTCCCCAGACCAGCGCCATCTTCACACTTCCCAGACCAGACAGAAGCGCTATGCCCCCCCCCATAAGCACAGCCCCCACAAACCCGCCCAAAGCGCCAGAGCGCGTTTTGCCGGGGGAAATGCGCGGGGCCAGCTTTGGCCCGCCAATCAGGCGGCCTGCCATGTAGGCTGATGTATCACTCGCCACCACAACGGCGACAACAAACAGAACAGGCCAGATACTTCCCACCCGCAGCCACAGTAGAGCCGTACCCGCCGTGATGATCACGCACATCATGGCGCACAGCTCCGCGCCAAATACACATGAGCCGATACTGAACAGAATAAAATAACGCCAGTGCCCGGTTGCAGCAGAAAGCCCGCCACAGACCGCCCACAGCACATAAAGCCCGCCCCGCCAGCTCCTGACGGGGAGTTTGAAAAGTCCCGCCGCCTCAAACGCCATACCGCCCATGGCCACAAGCACCATCAGGACATAGGCAACCCCGCCTGCCCCGATGCAGCCACCCGCGACCGCAACCATGACCATGGCAGACAGAACACGCGGCCGCAGGTCCCGCCATGCGGAGGATTGCCCGGCCGTTGTCATGGCGAGGCCACCGGCCGCGCACCAAAGCGCCGCTCACGGCGGGCATAAAGATCCAGCACCGTTGCAAAATGCCCTTCATTGAAGTCTGGCCAGAACACATCCAGAAAAACAAGTTCCGCATATGCGCTCTGCCAGAGCAGGAAATTGGAAAGCCGGTATTCCCCGCTCGTGCGCACGACCACATCGGGGTCAGGCACACCAGCGGTCCACAAATGGTTGGCAAACAGGCTTTCATCAATTTGGTCAGGGGTTAGCCAGCCATCGCGCACTTCCTGCGCAACGCGCCGGACCGCCTGCATAATATCCCCCCGCCCCCCGTAGGACAGAGCCAGCAATAGCACCAGCCGCCCGTTATTGCGGGTCATGGCTTCGGCTCGGGCCAGTTCTTCACGCAAACTCGTGTCAAACCGGCTCAGATCACCAATAAACCGGAGGCAGACGCCCTCGCTATGCAGTTCCTTGACCTTGTGGCGCAGATAGTAGCGCAACAGGCCGGTCAGATCCGAGACTTCCTTGGGACCGCGTGACCAGTTTTCAGATGAAAACGCATAAAGGGTCAGATAGGGCACACCACGCTGAATGGCCGCCTTGATGCACCGCGCCACGGCATCCGCCCCGGCACGATGCCCTGCCAGACGCGGCAACCCCCGCTCACACGCCCAGCGCCCGTTGCCATCCATGATAATGGCAACATGCGAAGGGACGACCGCTTTTCTGTCGGCTGGCAAGGAAGACATGACAGGAAAAAATCCACCGTTTCAGTTCAGCGGGAATAAAACCGGCCCCGTTCAGGCAGGTCCTCAGACCTGCTTGATTTCCTTCTCTTTTTCGGCAAGCATGTCATCTACTTTTTTGACATACTGATCAGTCGTTTTCTGAATGGCGTCAGACCATGTCTTGACGTCATCCTGACTGATGTCGCCTTTCTTTTCAAAGCCCTTGGCCTTGTCCATGCCATCGCGGCGCACACCACGGACGGCAATCTTGGCTCCTTCCGCATAACGTGCGGCAGCTTTTGCCAGTTCGTTACGGCGTTCTTCGGTCAACTGCGGAATAGGCACCCGGATGGTCTGGCCTTCACCGGCGGGGTTCAGCCCCAGCCCGGCATCGCGGATGGCGCGTTCCACGGCCCCGGCCAGAACACGGTCCCAGACCTGTACGGTAATCATGCGCGCTTCGGGCACGGCAATGGAAGCAACCTGCGTAAGCGGCACTTCCCCCCCATAGGCTTCCACCCGAACGGGTTCGAGCAGAGCAGGGCTGGCCCGGCCGGAGCGCAGGCCCGAAAAATCACGACGCAGGCTTTCCAGCGCGCTATCCATACGGCGCTTGATGTCATCAAGCAGGTCATTCAAGTCAGACACGGCGGTTTCTCCCGTTTTGTCGCGAAGGCACTGTGCTGTCCTGCCTCCGCCCTAGTTCATTCCGCGTGCTGCCTTAACGGGCAGCGGTTTACATGATGTCAGGTTGCTTCAATAATCCGCGTGAATGCGCCCTCGCCGCGCATAACGCGGCCGAACGAGCCCTCCTCGCCAATATTGAAGACAATAATCGGCAGCCTGTTCTCACGCGCAAGGCTGATGGCTGCGGCATCCATGACGCTCAACTGGTTGGAGAGCACGGTCATGTATGTCAGTTCATCATACCGTGTGGCGCTGGGATCGTGCTTGGGGTCGGCCGAATACACGCCATCGACCTGCGTCCCTTTAAGCAGGATATCGCATTCCATTTCCGCCGCACGCAGGGCTGCTGCCGTATCCGTGGTAAAGAAGGGGTTGCCCGTACCTGCGGCAAAAATAACCACCCGGCCTTTTTCCATATGCCGGACCGCCCTGCGCCGGATATACGGCTCAGCCACGGAAGACATGTGAATGGCGGACATGACCCGCGTTGTGATCAGTTCACGTTCAAGCGCATTCTGGAGCAGCAGGGCGTTAATGACCGTTGCCAGCATACCCGCATAGTCACCCTGCGCGCGGTCCATGCCTTTGGCCGCGGCGGCCACTCCACGAAAAATGTTGCCACCACCCACAACAAGGCACACTTCCGTACCGCCGCGAACGACCTCGGCGACATCCTTGGCAATCCGCTCAACCGTCTTCTGTTCCACCCCAAAGGCGCCCTCACCCATCAGGGCTTCACCAGACACCTTGAGCAATACACGTTTACGCCTTGGCGTTTCAGAGACAGAAGCAGTCATAGGCCCTCAATCATGCAAAGTCCGACAAAAAACAGACCTCCGCCACGCGCAGGCGCGCAGCGTGTAAGATCGCTCTCTCTTATCCTCCAAGGCGCACGGCCACAAGCGCCAAGCCGTGCTTTATGGCACGTCATCCAGCCCGATGGCGCGCAGGCGGGCCCGTTCTTCATCCCAGCCAGAACGTTCCTTGACATTCAAAAACAGGTGGCACGGGCGTTCCAGCAGGCTGGTCAGCTGCTTGCGCGCCCGCTCGCCGATCATTTTGATCTTCTGCCCGCCATTCCCGATCAGAATGGCTTTGTGTCCGGTGCGGCCAACGTAAATTGTGACCTCAATCCGCACCGAACCATCGGGGCGTTCCTGAAAGCTCTCGGTCTCGGCCGTGGTGCCATAGGGCACTTCCTCATGCGTCTGCATGAAAATCTGCTCACGCACCAGCTCGGCTGCAAGCAGGCGGTCGGGCAGATCGGTCAGATCATCCTCGGGGTACAGGTACGGGCCTTCGGGCAGGCTGGCAGCCAGCTTGTCCAGCAGGTCGTCCACACCACCACCGGTGCGCGCGCTGACCATAAACACATGCTCAACGGGCAGTTTTGCGGTAATTGCCGCCGTAAGGGGCAGCAGGGCGGACGCAGGCACAAGGTCCGTCTTGTTCAGCACCAGCCATGTGGTGCGCCCAGCCTGCGCCAGACGGGTAATAATGTCCTGCACGGCTTCGGTCAGGCCTGTGCGGGCATCCACCAGCAGCAGGGTTATGTCCGCATCATCCGAGCCAGTCCAGGCGGCGGCCACCATGGCGCGGTCAAGCTTGCGCCGCGGCTTGAAGATACCGGGCGTATCCACCAGCAGAATCTGGCTGGCCCCGCGCATGAGAATACCCAGCACCCTGAAGCGCGTTGTCTGCGCCTTGGGCGAGACAATGGAGAGCTTGGCACCCGCCATACGGTTGAGCAGTGTTGATTTGCCTGCGTTTGGTGCCCCCACCAGCGCAGCAAAGCCACAACGTGTTGTTTGTGTCATGCCTGTTGCTTCAGCCCTGATGGCTGCCTCCAAGTTTTTCCAGCAGGGTTGCCGCGGCAGAACTTTCTGCTGCCCGCTTGCTCCCTGCACATCCTTCCGCCGAATACCCACCAGCACTGACCCGCACCACAAACAGGGGCGCATGCGATGGGCCATCGGCCCCTATTGTTTCGTAAAACGGTAAACCCTGCCCACGCCCCAGAACCCATTCCTGCAATGCGGTTTTGGGGTCTTTGGGGGGGAGTGCTTGCGCATCGAGGATCCGCTTCCAGCATGCGCGTACAATCTTGCGTGCGGGAGCCAGCCCACCATCGAGAAAAACCGCGCCAAGCACGGCTTCCAGCCCATCGGCCACAACATTGGCGGCGGTCTGCACTCCAGCACGGGCCTCATGCTCCGCAACGGACAGGGCTTCGGCCAGGCCAAGCTGCTCGGCAATATCCGCAAGCGTTGCACGTGAAACCAGATGCGCAAGCCGCGAGCCCAGAGCCCCTTCCTGCTCACCCGGAAACCGTTCCAGCAACAGTTCCGCCATAAGCAGGCCCAGAACACGGTCGCCTATAAACTCCAGCCGCTCATTGGAGCCAGCCCCCTTGGTTTTGTTCCGCCTACGCCCACCCGCCTTCTGGTGCGCGGCGGAACGGTGGGTCAGCGCTTCCTGCAACAGGGAGGGGTCGGCAAACCGGTAATCCAGACGCTCCTGCAATGCCATGGACGCCAGATATTGCGGCGTGGAGTGGCCAGCACTCATTTACATCACGCCTTTTAACAGCCGGGCCCAGCGGATTTCGGCTGGCCAGTACCAGACCTGCCAGATGGGATGTGCGGCTTCGACCGAGAAGAAAATACGCTGCGCCTTGCCGACAAGGTTTTCCATGGGCACGAAGCCAAGGTCCTTGGGGCCATCCCCCACAAAGCGGCTGTCTGCGCTGTCATCACGGTTGTCACCCATGGCAAAAAAGTAGCCGGGGGGGACTACGTATTCGGGAGTGTCATTCTGCGGGCCATCATTGGTCAATTTCAGAATATCGTGCCGGACCACTCCCTGCCCGTCATGCAGGGGGAGTTCCTCCGTGCAGGCCTCGCCTTCCATGGGCATGCGCGTTTCATCCTGCGCCACATAAGCGTGCGGCTGCGTGCAGGGAACCCGCACACCATTGAGGAAGAGCTGCCCCCCGGTTACCTGAATACGGTCCCCCGGCAGGCCGATAACCCGCTTGATGTAATCGATGGACGTATCTTTGGTAAACCGGAACACGGCCACATCGCCCCGGTGCGGCTGCCCTGCCCAGACCCGCCCGTTAAACAGGTCGGGTGAAAACGGCAGGGAAAACCGCGAATAGCCATAGCTGTATTTGGACACCCAGATGTAGTCGCCTACCTGCAGGGTGGGGATCATGGACCCGGAGGGGATGACAAAGGATTCAAACAAAAACGTACGGACAAAAACAACAACGATCACGACCGTTAAAATTGTCCGCACATATTCCACCACAGCATGTCTGACGGTAACAGCGTGCTGCGCTCCAGTTGGAGAAGTCTCCGATTTACTCATGCGCTGCCCCATCTGCTCCCATAATCATGCCAGAAAAATAAAATCCGCCGGATCAAGCCGTGCGCTTGGTGTGATGTCAACCCGCGCGGACCGAGATAAACACCTGTGCAAACGCATAAGGGGGCTCATCGGTCATGCTCAGCATCAGTTCAGGTTTGTGGCCTGCGGGTACAAGCTCGGCCAGCTTCCGGGCCGCAACGCCCGTTAACACCAACACCGGCTGGCCCGATGCAAGGTTTTCCACCCCGATCTGGCTTTGCGCAACCCCGTGAGCAAAGCCCGTACCCAGCGCCTTGGCGCATGCCTCCTTGGCAGCCCAGCGTTTGGCGTAAGTGCCTATTCTGGCAGCCCCCACACGCCGCTCAGCCTTGGCACGCTCATACGGTGTAAAAACACGGTCCAGAAAACGCTCCCCAAACCGCTCCATGACCTGCTCGATCCGCCGCATGTCGCACAGGTCCACACCAGTTGCCAGCAGGGTCATGACTTGGCCCGGTCCGCCTGCGTAATACCCGATACAGCCCGCAACCCGGCAATAACAGAGGACAGGTGGCGCAGGTCACGCACCTCCACATCCAGCAGGATTTCGGTAAAGTCGAGCTGACGATGCACGATCTTGAGGTTGACCATAGCCGCATCGCATTTGGAAATCGTATTGGTAATGGATGCCAGAACAGACCCTTCGTTTTCGGCGACGATGCTGATACGGCCAACGCGCATCTGCCCGGTTCCACCGGCGCGCGCCATGGCGTCGTAATCCCAGTCCACATCCAAAAAGCGTTCGGGCGTTGCGGCAAAACTTTCCAGCGTCTGGCAGGTGCGTGTGTGCACGGTCACGCCCTTGCCCGTTGCCACCACACCCACAATACGGTCCCCCGGCAAGGGGTGGCAGCAGGCTGCATAATGCACGGCAACACCGGCCCCAAGCCCGACCAGCGGCACCGCTCCACCCGATGGACGGCGCATGGCGGGCGCACCGCGTGGCCGTGGTCCTGCCGTACCCAGCACACCGGGCAGGCCAGCCAGCATGCGCGGCACACGCTGCACACGCCGCAGTTCGGGGTAGGCGGCATGCACCACATCCCGCGCGTTCAGGTTGCTGGAGCCAACCGCAACATACAGATCCTGCAAGGAACTCTGCTTGAGCGCCTTGAGCGTGGTCTCCATGATCTTTTCGGAGCCATCCACACCTTCCTGACGGAAGGCCTTGGCCAGTGCTGCGCGTCCATTATCCAGCGAAACCTGACGCTGCTGCTGGGCCACATAACGGCGGATGCGCGCGCGCGCCTTGCCCGTAACGACAAACCGCTCCCATGACGGAGAGGGCGCGCCACCACGGGCGGTCATGATTTCGACCTGATCGCCGTTTTCCAGCTCATGCCGCAACGGCATAAGGCGACCGTTAACCTTAGCCCCTACGCAGGTATCCCCGATCTGGCTATGCACCGCATAGGCAAAGTCAACCGGCGTTGCCCCACGCGGGAGCGAGATAAGCTGCCCTTTTGGGGAAAAACAGAAAACCTGATCCTGATAAAGTTCAAGCTTGGTGTTTTCCAGAAACTCATCGGGAGCGGATGAGGCTTCCAGAATTTCCAGCAGGTCCTGCACCCAGCGTGGGCGGCGTACGCCACCATACCCGTCCTCGTCAGGGCTGCTGGTGCCACCTTCCTTGTACACCCAGTGGGCGGCAACGCCGTTTTCGGCCACATCATGCATGGCCTGCGTACGGATCTGCACTTCTATTTTCTGGTTACGGGGGGAACGCAGCGTAACCCCTGTATGCAGGCTCTGATACCCGTTGGCCTTGGGGGTGGAGATGTAGTCCTTGAACCGCCCTGCAATCATGGGGTAGGCGGCATGCACTGCCCCCAGCGCCATGTAGCAGTCCTCGCGCGTGTTCACGATCATGCGGAAGGCCATGATGTCGGACAACTGCTCAAACGCCACATTCCGGCGCTGCATTTTTTCCCAGATGGAATAAGGCGATTTCTCACGCCCTGAAACCTGAGCGTCCTTCAGCCCCGCTTCATGGCACAGGCGCAGCAGTTCGCGCCGCACGTCCTCAATAACATCCGCCCCCTGCCCGCGCAGGTAGTTCAGGCGCGTGCGGATGGTGGTATCGGCCTCGGGCTCAAGCTGCGCGAAGGAGAGGTTCTGGAGTTCGGTCTTGACCCGGTCCATACCAATACGCTCGGCCAGCGGCGCATAAATATCGAGCGTTTCACGCGCGATGCGCTGCCTGCGGTCCTGCCGCTCCACAAAATGGAGGGTGCGCATGTTGTGCAGGCGGTCCGCCAGCTTGACCAGAAGGACACGAATATCCTTGGACATGGCCAGCACAAGCTTGCGGAAATTCTCCGCCTGCTTGGTGCGGTCAGACTGAAGTTCCAGCCGGGTCAGCTTGGTAACACCATCGACCAGATCAGCCACAACCGACCCGAAATCGGCCTTTAACGTATCATACGTAACGCCAGTATCTTCGATGGTATCATGGAGCAGAGCCGTGCAGATGGACTGCACATCCAGCCTGAAGCGCGCCAGAATCATGGCGACAGCCAGAGGGTGGGTTATATAGGGATCGCCATTGTCGCGCATCTGGCTCTGATGCGCCCGGTTAGCCACATCAAACGCACGACGAATGGACTGGACATCGGCCTGCGGCGCGTAACTCTGCACCTTGGCAACCAGCCGCTCGCAACCGATCTCCCCCTCACGCGCAAGGGGGATTACAGGCACCATGGATGCCTCAACCGGGGCACCCCCCTCCCGCCCGGGGGAAGAGGTGTGAACGGGAATATCGCCGCCCGGTTGGTCCACGCGCCTTTTACCGCCGTGCGCGACCGGTCAGAGCCGCTTCAATCGCACGCACGTCATCGGCGGCTTCTTCCTCGGCGGAGACTTCCTGCAGACCGAAAATGTTCTGTTCGGTCGGCACCAGATCCTGCACATCTTCTTCCACAGGCTCGGGTTCGGGCTCGCGGGCCTGCGAACGGATCAGATCGTTACGCAGAGCGGGCAGTTGCACGGTTTCGTCCGCAATTTCACGCAGGGCAACGACGGGATTCTTGTCGTTGTCGCGGTCGATGGTCAGCTCCTCGCCACGGGAGATGTTGCGGGCGCGCTGCGCGGCGTACACCACCAGTTCAAAGCGGTTTGGAACCTTTTCAACGCAGTCTTCGACGGTGACGCGGGCCATTACGAAGAGCCTCCAGACAGTTCAGCACAGAAATAAGATAAAAAAGACAGAAAGGACATATTACCGCATCCACCCCCGACAGGAAAGGCTTATTACCCGATCACCCGGATTTCCTGCCCTTTAACGGCCTGAAGCATCTGCTCCAGCGGCTGTCCGGTGCGTGGATGCACCCAGCCGGGCTGCACATCGTGCAGGGGGTACAGCACAAAGGCGCGCTCATGAGCCCGTGGGTGCGGCAGAACCAGCCGCTCCACCGTCTGACACAGCGCGTCCATATCTATAATGTCCAGATCAAGCGTGCGCGCGGCATTGGGCACGGAACGCACACGGCCCTGCTGCGTTTCTATGTCCTGAAGATGATCCAGCAAGACCAGAGGAGGCAGACTCGTCACACCCAGCACAACCCCATTCACATAAGGAGGCTGCCCCGATGGCGGCATGGGCGCGCTCTCATACCAGCGGGAAACAGCCTGCACACGCAACCCCGGCACATGCCGCAGAGCCTGCACGGCCTGTTCGCAGCTTTCCAGCGCGGATTGCCCTCCCTGAGGCAGATTTGCACCTATTGCTATTAGGACCGATCTGGTATGATTTCTCTCTTCCGCCATCCAATGTCTCACACCTGAGTGGAATATCTTGTTTTGAACACAATTGGAGCCTCTTTTATAAGAGTGCCCCGCAAACTAACAGCCAGAGGGGCTTTCATTACGAAGCGCATGATAAAAATTTCATTTCCGCATAATCGAAACCCAAAAGAAACAACAGTGAATGTATTTAGAGGACTATACTCATGAACCTGAAAAAAGATGAAAAAACCTGTCTTTTTATTGACGGATCCAGCCTGTACTCAACATCGCGCAGCCTTGGATTTGACGTTGACTACAAAAAGCTGCTCGAATTTTTTGCTGCCAAAACGCATATAATCCGCGCCTATTATTACGCCGCCATTCTGGACACGGAGGATTACTCCCCGCTCAAACCGCTGACAGACTGGCTCTCCTATAACGGTTATTTTCTTGTTACCAAGCCTGCGCGTGAATTTACGGATTCGACCGGCAAACGCCGCGTCAAAGGCAACATGGACATCGAAATCGCAGTGGATATGATGGAAATGGCCCCACATATAGACCACGCCATTCTGTTCAGCGGGGATTCAGACTTCCGCCGGGTTGTAGAAGCCGTGCAGCGGCAGGGTACACGCGTTTCCGTTGCCTCGTCCATGCGCTCCTCCCCGCCCCTGATCGGGGATGATCTGCGCAGGCAGGCCGACCAGTTCCTTGAACTCGCCTCTCTGGGCGCCAACTTTACACGCCGCCAGACCGAATCCAACCGCCCCCGCACCAACCCTGCACCAGTCCGCCACCCGGCTGACCAGATGAGTGAACCCGAGGATGATCCGCTGAGCTAAATGCAATATTACAAAACAGAATTTTGCTTTATGCCCTAAAACGTATCTGTTCCTCACACGTTTGGCCTAACATTGTCCCTGTTGAGGGCCATGAGGCTGCTACAGGCCAAACGTCAAGGTTTTCTGGAGTTAACTGATGCCGACATGTTCCGAAGCCAGAAGCAAGCTGCTTTCTCTCCTGCGTGGTGTTGAGCATTTCAACACCGAAATTTTCCCCGCGAAGGAAGCCCTGTTTGCCAGTCTGGCCAAAGGGCAGGCTCCCGGCGCGCTGTTCATTGCCTGCGCCGATAGCCGCATCAACCCTAACCTGATCACCCAGACCGAACCGGGTGATCTGTTTATTCTGCGCAACATTGGCAACCTTGTTCCCGCATATGGGGAAATGCTGGGGGGTGTTTCCTCCGCCATTGAATATGCGGTCCTCGGGCTTGAAGTATCCTCCATTATCGTGTGCGGCCACTCCGACTGTGGCGCCATGAAAGCGCTGCTCGAACCCGAAAAAAACGGGCTGGATAAAATGCCCACCGTGCGCAGCTGGCTCCGCAACGCCGAAGCCGCACGGGCCGCCACGATGAACACCCTGCATTCCGAGGATGCCGGGCCTGCTACCGTGCGCTGCCTTGCTGAACAGAACGTCCTTCTCCAGCTCGCACACCTGCGCACACATCCTGCCGTTGCAGCAGGGCTTGCGCGTAACACGCTGTTCCTGCAGGGGTGGTTCTACGACATTGGTACCGGAGAAATCTCGGTGCTGGACGAGCAGACCCGCACAACTGTTCCGATCAGTGGCATTATTGAAAAACTGCAGGAACAGACCGAGTAGGAAACTGCCTGACACTTCGCTCTTCTGCATGCCGGCACACCGTCTGGGCCTGATCGTTCTGGCGGGTGTCGGCTTTTTTTTGCCAGCCACCAGTTTTGCAACGCCTGCGCAAACCCTGAAAATCAGCACATGGAACGTGGAATGGCTGCTGGACAGCCAGATGCAGCACGCGCCGCAAATTCCATCCGACATCCCCCATAGAACAGCAGATGACCTTGTCGCATTAGCCACCTATGCCAAACGCCTGCACTCCGACCTGATCGGCTTGCAGGAAGTAGGGGATACGGCAACACTTGCCCGTCTGTTTGGCACGCAGGATTATCAGCTTTTTCTTTCCGGGGATGACATTCCCCAGCATACCGCTCTTGCGGTGCGCCAAGGCCTGCGCGTAAGACGCAACCCGGACGTAACCGCTCTGGCACTCAGCCCCACCGCGGCACAGCACCACCTGCGCAGTGGGCTGGATGTTACTGTAAGCACGGAGAGCGCAGAGTTACGGGTTCTGATTGTTCATCTTAAAACTGGCTGCTGGGACAACCCATTATCCGAAACGCACCATTCCTGCCCCATTCTGTTCCAGCAATTCCGCGCACTTCAGGACTGGCTGGTCCAAAGAGCAAAAAATCAGGAAGCCTTTGCTATCATAGGGGATTTTAATCGCCGCATGACGCGCACGGACCCCCTGTTCATGGCGTTGAATCAGATCACACCGCTGGAACTTGTTACAGCCGGGCGCGCCAGCCCCTGCCAGGACGGCAGCAGTTTTATTGATCACATTCTCCTTGGGGGAGACGCTTCCAAATGGGTACAGCCGGATTCCCTGCGTGTTATGGTTTTACCACAGGACGGCGCACGAACTCTGAGTGATCATTGCCCCGTTTCCATAACATTAAGAATACCACGCCAGATTCCACCATAAAAAAAAGCCGCTACGCAAACCGTAGCGGCTTTTCTGCACCTCACCATGCTCAGGCGTGAGCACCGGACCTGTGCGAAGACCCCGGACGTCCACCACCAGAACGACGCGGCGGGCCACCACGACCGCCACCACCGCCACCATTGCGCGGCGGACCACCACGGCCCCGGCCACCGCCGCCACCACCACCCAGAACGGGCGGACGCTGCGTGGAGAACTCGGCTTCTTCTGAATGCCACGGATGATCGCGGACGACAGGAATGGACTTGCCGATTGTTTTTTCAATATCTTTCAGCCATGCGCGCTGTTCCGCATCGCAGAAGGAAACAGCCCAGCCATCGCGCCCGGCACGGGCCGTACGGCCAATACGGTGCACATAGCTTTCCGGCACATTGGGCAGGTCATAGTTGAACACGTGGCTGACTTCGTCCACGTCAATCCCGCGGGCAGCAATATCCGTTGCCACCAGAACCTTGACCGAACCTGCACGGAAGCCCTTCATGGCCCGCTCGCGTGCGCCCTGAGACTTGTTGCCGTGAATGGCTTCGGCCACGACGCTGTTCTTGTTCAGGAATTCGGCAACCTTGTTGGCTTCATGCTTCATGAGCGTGAACACCACGGCACGGGCAACCTTGTCAGATTCGACCATGGTCAGCAGCGCATCGCGCTTGTCGCTTGTGCCGTTTACGAACATAATGGCCTGCTGGATACGGTCCACCGTGCTGGACGGTGGGGCCACTTCCACGCGGGCCGGGTTGCTCAGCAGGGAGGCTGCCAGATCTTCAATGCTCTTTGGCATGGTGGCCGAGAACAGCAGGGTCTGCCGCTGGGCTGGAACATAGCTCATGATCCGGCGAATATCGCGCACAAAGCCCATATCCAGCATACGGTCGGCTTCGTCCAGCACCAGAACTTCCAGCCCGGAAAGGTCAATATAACCCTGACCGATCAGGTCCAGCAGGCGGCCGGGTGCAGCTACAAGCACATCCACGCCACGGCGCATGGCTTCAACCTGTCGGCCCTGCCCCACACCGCCAAACACCACGGCCTGAGAAAACTTCATGTAACGCGCATAGGCTTTAAAGCTGTCGCTGATCTGGGCAACCAGTTCACGCGTGGGAGCCAGCACCAGAACGCGCGGCTGCTTGGGCGTTGCAGCCTTGGGGTTGTTATGCAGATGCTGCAGGATCGGCAGTGCAAAAGACGCGGTCTTGCCTGTGCCCGTTTGCGCAAGACCTAGCAGATCACGCCCTTCGAGCAGATGGGGAATGGAACCCGCCTGGATTGGGGTCGGTATTTCGTACCCCTGGTCCGTCAGCGCCTGCAACAGGGGTGCAGCTAGTTTCAGATCCGAAAAAGTAGTCATTTAGGGGCAACCTCTCCATGCACCTGAAAACGAGTCACGTCCGCCTTACTTTCAGTCACGCACTGCAAAACCAGAATTAAAACAGAGCAGAACCGTCTCTAAGCCAGACCTTACTGACAGGTCAGCATGAATTTTATTACATTACAGACAGAATAAGAAATTTTCGGAATCATGCATCCCGCACAGACTGTCCTGAAAGGATTATATAAAAGCAGTGTGTGCGCCCTGCAAGGGTTCCGTACCATATCGGTCCGAAAATAAGCAGCCCGCAGAACTGTCACACCATCTGCAAATCACGATTATCAGACACCTGATATATACAGGTTTCCTATCATATAACTAGTATTTTCAATATATTTTTGTACATCCGCTCCATGCGCCGTTCGACTTGAAGAGGAAATGAATGCTCTGAATTCTAACTTATTTTTCAGGAGACTGTTAATACCCGCCCATAAATCCCGCTCTGTACCACTCCCGGGCCAGACTACACTAGCGCCTGCGCAGCAGAAACAGCGCCTGTTCGCCAAACAGATTGGCCAGCCGTATGGACCGCCGCCACGGAGCGCGCTCGCCATCTTCATCCACAGCCAGCCATTTTTCCACGATATATCCATCCTGACGACAGAGTTCGAGAAAATCCCGAATCGTACAGGGGTGGATATTGGGCGTCTCATACCACGGGGTATGCCATACGGCCGTCATGGGCATGCGCCCGCCAAGCAGCAGGCGCAGCCGCAACTGCCAGTGCCCAAAATTGGGGAAGGACACAATGGCATACCGCCCTATGCGCAGCATCTGCCGCAGCACTTCCCTTGGGCGTTCCACAGCCTGCAATGTGCGCTGAAGCACAACATAATCAAACGAATGGTCGGGGTAATAGGCCAGATCGTGGTCCGCATCCCCGTGCACAACGGGCAGGCCGTGGGCTACGGAGCGTGTCACCAGTTCCATGTTCAGTTCAATGCCACGCGCATCGCACCCACGTTCGCGGTATAAATGGCCGATCAGTGTGCCATCCCCGCTCCCGATGTCGAGCACACGGGTTTTGGGTTCGATCATGTCCGCAATCAGGCGTTGGTCAAGACGCATCAGAACAACCCCGCATGTTCGGCCACACCGCACAGAAAGCCGCGCACCGTGCGGTCAAAATCCGGTTCTTCGAGCAAAAAGGCATCATGGCCTTTATCTGTTTCAATCTCGACGAACGACACATTGGCAGCGGCCCTGTTCAGGGCACGGGCCAACGTACGCGCGGCCGATGTGGGGAACAGCCAGTCCGAGGAAAAGGAAACAACGCAAAACCGGACTGCCGTGCCTGCAAAGGCCGGGGTCAGGTCTCCATCATGATCCGCGGCAATATCGAACCAGTCCATGGCCCGCGTGATGCTCAGGTAGGAATTGGCGTCAAACCGGCGGACAAAGCTTGAACCCTGATAGCGCAGGTAGGATTCCACCTCAAAAATATCACCGAATGTAGAAACCGGGCCTTCCGGCCCCTGCCCGCCAACTGGCCCACGCCGCATGCGCCGCCCGAACTTGCGGGTCAGCACTTCTTCCGACAGGTAGGTAATATGCGCCATCATACGGGCCACAGCCAGCCCTCGCGCGGGCACGACACCCGCCTCCCAGTAACGTCCGCCCCGCCAGTCCGGATCGGCTATAATAGCCTGCCGCCCGACCTCGTTAAACGCAATGTTCTGGGCTGAATGGAAAGGCGCTGTGGCTATGGGCATCACGGCGCGCATCATCTGTGGGTAGGTCACGGCCCATTCGAGCACCTGCATACCCCCCATGGAACCGCCCACTACGGCAAACAGGCGCTCTATGCCCAGACTGCGCACCAGCTTGTGCTGGGCGCGCACCATATCGCGGATGGTAATGGGGGGGAACGCAGTGCCCCATAACTCGCCCGGAGCTTCCTGCCCGTCGGTCCTTGGGGAGCGCGGCCCCGTGCTGCCCATGCAGCCACCCAGAACATTGGAGCAAATAACAAAAAAGCGGTTTGTATCAATCGGCTTGCCCGGCCCGACCATGCGCTCCCACCAGCCGGGTTTACCCGTAAGGGGGTGCGTTTCCGCCACATACTGGTCGCCGGTAAAGGCATGACAGATGAGAATGGCATTGTCTTTGTTGGCCGAAAGCTGACCATACGTACAATACGCAATATCAACAGGCGCCAGTGTTACACCACAGTCCAGTTCCACCCCTTCGGGAAAACTGGCATGCGGGTGGTCACCAACGGTAAGGGGCGTTGTGCTGTTCATGAACCCGCTGCATTCTCCAACCCGGCAAAACCGGGTAAAAAACCGTGTCAGCCCCGATTACACCGGCACTGCCAGACCAGGGTTTACCGGCCACATATATGGCAGCAGCCGGTACTGAATAGCTAGTGCTCCATTTTGAGCGCGGCAAGGAAGGCGCTCTGCGGGATTTCCACCTTACCGAACTGGCGCATGCGCTTTTTACCTTCTTTCTGCTTTTCCAGCAGTTTGCGCTTACGCGAGATGTCCCCACCATAACATTTGGCCGTCACATCCTTGGATAGCGCTCCAATGGTTTCACGCGCGATCACACGGCCGCCAATGGCGGCCTGAATGGCGATTTTGAACAACTGCCGGGGGATAAGGTCCTTCAGCCGTGCGCAAATGGACCGGCCCCGTGTTTCCGCGGCGGAGCGATGGGCTATGAAGCTTAACGCATCAACCGGCTCCTGATTGACCAGAATGGAAATGCGTACAAGGTCGCCCTCTTCGTACCCATCCATCTGATAATCAAAGCTGGCATAGCCGCGTGTGAGCGACTTGAGCCTGTCATAGAAATCAAACACCACTTCATTCAGGGGCAGGCGGTAAACAGCCATGGCGCGGTTGCCAACATAGGTCAGGTCCACCTGTGTCCCTCGTCGCTCCGTACACAGGGTCAGGACCGCACCCAGATATTCGTCCGGCACCATGATGTTGGCCTTGATCCAGGGTTCCTCGATTTTTTCAATCAGAGATCCATCGGGCATGTCGGCCGGGTTGTGGAGTTCTTCCATCTCCCCATTGGTGCGGTAAACCTTGTACACAACGGACGGCGCTGTAGCGATAAGGTCGAGATCAAACTCGCGGGACAGGCGTTCCTGAATAATTTCCAGATGCAGCAGGCCAAGGAAGCCACAGCGGAAACCGAAGCCAAGGGCTGCCGATGTCTCCGCCTCGTAATGGAAAGACGCATCATTCAGGCGCAGCTTGGCAAGGCTGTCGCGCAGTTTTTCAAAATCATCCGAGACAATGGGGTAAAGACCGCACCACACAACCGGAATGGAGGGCTTAAAGCCGGGAAGCGGCGTCGCGGCGGGGCGGCGGTCATCGGTAATCGTGTCCCCCACATTGCAGTCGGCCACGGTTTTGATGGCGGCGTTGATGAACCCCATCTCGCCCGGACCAAGACTTTCCACCGATGTCATGCGCGGGGCGAACACACCCACCTGATCCACCTGATGCACCGCACCAGAGGACATCATGCGCACCTTCATGCCCCGCTTCAGCCGGCCTTCCTTGATCCGCACAAGCACGATCACGCCCAGATAGGGGTCGTACCAGCTATCCACCAGCATGGCCTGCAACGGTTCTTCCGCATCCCCTACGGGGGGCGGCAGGCGGGTGACCACAGCCTCCAGAACACCTTCGATGTTCAGGCCGGTCTTGGCCGAAATTTCGACCGCATCATCGGCGGGAATGCCAATCACTTCCTCGATCTGCGCCTTCACGCGCTCAGGTTCTGCCGCGGGCAGGTCCACCTTGTTGAGCACGGGCACGATTTCGTGGTTGGCGTCTATGGCCTGATACACGTTGGCAAGGGTCTGGGCTTCCACCCCCTGAGAGGCATCCACCACCAGAAGCGAGCCTTCACACGCAGCCAGAGAGCGGCTGACCTCGTAGGCGAAGTCAACATGTCCGGGCGTGTCCATCAGGTTCAGCACATAGGTCTTGCCATCCTTGGCAGGATAGGCCAGCCGGACGGTCTGCGCTTTAATGGTAATGCCACGCTCCCGCTCCAGATCCATGTTATCAAGAACCTGATTGGTCATCTCGCGGGCAGTCAGGGCTCCACACGCCTGAATCAGGCGGTCGGCCAGAGTGGACTTTCCATGATCGATATGGGCGATGATGGAAAAATTGCGGATGAGCGAAAGGGGTACGTCGGTCATGCTGCCCCTTTACGGTAAATAAAGAGAAAAGTCAGCCTGTTCCTCTGCCTTGGGCACCACTTTAGCACATTTTTTTAACGCACAGGTGCTCTGCCCTGCCAGCACCCCTGCCGGACACGCTGACTAGAGGGCACCACTCATGGTGATCTGGCCTTTTTTAACAATATCGGCCAGTGTCGCGGGCCGTCCCAGCAGAAACCCCTGAGCCTCATAACACCCGGCGGCATTGAGCATGCTCAACTGTTCCGCGGTCTCGATCCCCTCCGCCATGACCGAAGTGCCAAACGCCCTGCCCAAAGCCAGAACCGCACGCACAATCGCCTGTGTATGCTCGCTGGTCTGCATGACCCCAAAAAATGAGCGATCAATTTTTATGCGGTCAAAAGGAAAACGGCGCAGCGTATCCAGCGAGGAATACCCCGTGCCAAAATCATCCAGCGCCAGACTGACCCCCATATTCTTGATCTGGTGCAGCACCTGCAAAGCACGGGCCTGATCGGCAATAAAGGTCGATTCCGTCAGTTCCAGTTCCAGCCTTTGGGGGGGCAGCCCTGTTTCTTTCAGAATATTGGCTACAATGCGGGCGATATCCGAGTGGACAAACTGCATGCCCGACAGGTTGACCGCAACCGTATAGGGCTGGAGCCACTGCACGGCCTCGGCACAGACGGAGCGGAGCACCCATTCCCCAATCTGCAGGATCAGATCGCTCTCTTCGGCCAGCGGAATGAAGTCATCCGGCATAATGGTGCCCTGTGTGGGGTGCTCCCACCGCACCAGTGCCTCGTAGCCACGGATTTCTCCCGTGGCGACCACTCTTTGCACCTGATAGCAGATGGTTAACTGCCCGGTCTCGACCGCCTGCCGCAGGTCCGCGGAGAGCTTGCGCCGGATACGCACTTTTTCATCCATCGAAGGTTCATAAAAACACGGATGTCGCCCCCGATCGGCCTTGGCGCGATACATGGCCAGATCTGCATTGTTGATCAGGGTTTCCTTGTCCGCTGCATGGTCGGGCCATATGGCCACGCCCAGACTGGCACCGGGCCGCACTTCCGTATCCTCAAACCGGATGGGCTTGAACAGGACTTCCTCCAGCCTGCGCAAAAAAACCTTGATCTGTTCGGTCGAGACAACACGGCACAGGGCCAGAAACTCGTCCCCTCCGGTACGGGCAACAAACTCGCCGCTACTGTTATTTAGCAATCCGCGCAACCGCCACCCCAGAATACGCAGAACCTCGTCCCCCGCACTGTGGCCGCGCAGGTCGTTAATTTCCTTGAATCTGTTCAGGTCGATCCCGATCAGCGCCAGCCTGCCGTTGTTCTCACGCGCCCAGTCCAGTTCACGGTCGAGACGTTGATGAAAGTTCAGCCGGTTGGGCAGGCCGGTCAACGTGTCGTGCAGGGCCATCCGCCGCAGCTTTTCCACCGACTCCGCGCGTGAACTATCATCGATCATGCCGCTGACCAGCCCACCCCCAAGGATAAGGAAAGACATGATGGCAATGGCCGCGGCCAGAACCAGCGAATCCTCGGAGTAGCCCATGTTCTGCATGACAGAAGAGCCAGCCTGCACATGGTAGGCCGCCATGCCAATAAAATGGACGGACAGAACCGCCAGCGCCAGCACAACGGCCATACAGGCACTGGCCCACCGCCCGGGCCGAACCCCGGCGCGCACAGCCAGCACACACAGCACAATGGCCGCCAGCACCGAAAGCACAAGGCAGGGCACGTTCCATAATGTCTGCCCCTGCACGCGGTAAGCCAGCATGCCGGTATAATGCATGGCCACAATAGTCAGCCCGACAGTAACGCCGCCGAGTTCGGGCAGGAAACGGGCAAAACGGCAGGTCGCCAGCATAAAGCCGACTGTGCTGCCAAAAACAGCAATCAGCAGGGATATACTGGTCAGCAAAGGATCAAACCGTGCGGGGGTATTGCCCACGTACCCCAGCATGGCCACAAAATGTGTGCACCAGATTGCAATGCCGCCTGAAAGAGCAGTCAAAAAAAGCCACGCGTACCACTGGTTGTTTTTGGCCTGCAAAGCATGCCGGAACAAAGAGGCAGTCACTCCGGCACCAGAGATGCACAACACGACGGCCACACAGACCAGCCCGAGGTCATGCTGCCCAATAATGCACCCTACAACCCTCATCCGACGCATGCCCCAATTTTCAACATATTGAAAAAACAGTACATTTTAAAATAATCTGCTATAAAAAACCCAAAACTGACCAGCAATGCCGTCAGAACCACCATCTATGCAACATTATTCGGCACAGTCTTTAAAAAAACACTCCCTATACTCCTTAAAAAGTGTTTTTCTCAAACCGTCATCATGACAATCCTGTGCACCCACACCTTATCCTCCCGCACGGGAGGAGCATGCACCTCGCCCCCGCGAAAAGAGCAAACGGCTGGCCCTTCCGGTCCATACAGCATCAGTCCCATAACAGGCTCACGACCGGGGCCATGCCGCAGAACCCTGTCCCCCTCCCGCAGAGGAAGTGACGGCACCACAACAACTGCCCCGCCATCACGCACGACTGGCTCCATACCATCAGTATCCACCCGCACAACATACGCATCAGGCTCACCCCACCATTGACCGGGCGAGGCCTCCTGCTCCCACACCGGGCCACAGGGCAGGCCGTGCTGGTCGAACACGCCAGTCTGCTGGAGCATGGAATACGCAAGGGTACGCAACAGTCCCCCGCCTTCGCCCGGCATGGTCGGATTCAGCCCCTCCCCTGCAACGGAGCGGGCAAAAACCGCCAGCGGCACCTGCAAAACGTCCAGCACCCGCAAAAGCGTGGGCAGTGACGGCCAGCGCATGGCACCACCCGCCCCCACCCTGCGCGAAGGATTGAGCGCCGTGGCATCCAGCCCCGCCGCCCGCGCAAGAGCGGAAGGCGTAAACCCCCGCTCGCGCGCAAGCATGTCCAGCGTATGCCAGAAGACCTGCGACTGCGCGATCATGACCGGGAGGATGAAGTGGGTGCAGGCTTGCCCTGATGCCTGAGCACGTCCCGCGCATGGCGGGCAAGCCCGGCATCTGTTGCCACAAAGCGTGACTGTGCCGTGCGCTCAGCCAGCCCCATGCGCTCAAGCCGCTCAAGGCATGGGCCATCCATCAGGCCGCAGGGGCGGCCACCTGCACCGGCAAGGTAGAGCCTGTGCAGGGCGGAGCGGCAGCATGTTTCCAGATAAGGGTCATTCCACATTCCATGCAGGATCACCGATCCCGCACGGAACTGCAAGGCTTACTCCGTGACCCTACCCGTTATCAGCGGGATGCTTCAGGCAGGGCATAGGCCACAATGTAATCCCCTTCCTTCGTGCCAAAGGAGCCATGTCCGCCATCAACCGTAACAACATACTGGCGGCCATTGGCCTCATACGTCATGGGGGTGGACTGGCCACCCGCGGGCAGACGGTCCGCCCACAGGACCTTGCCGGTCGTCACATCATAGGCGCGGATGTAATAATCGGCTGTGGAGGTCAGGAACGCGACCCCACCTGCGGTAATAATTGGCCCGCCAAGGGAGGGAATGCCCACCTTAAAGCCAAATGGCAGGGGAGAACTATCCCGTGTTGTGCCATTCCGGTGCTGCCAGATGATGCTGTTGCTCTTCAGGTCCACCCCGGCCACATAGCCCCAGCCGGGCTGCTTGCACGGAATACCAAGCGGAGACAGGAACGGATGCAGTTCCACCCCGAATGGTGTGCCGTACTGGGGCTGCAACCCGTTCTCTCCCCCACTTGCGGCGGGGTCATGCGTGGTTGCGGGCACAACCTGATTATCGGTCGGGCGCGGCACAAGACGGGAGACAAACGGAATGGCTATGGGGTTGGCAAACGCCACCTGCCGCACGGGGTCCACGGCCAGACCACCCCATTCAAACATACCCAGATTACCGGGGAAAACCAGCGTGCCCTGCACGGAAGGCGGCGTAAACGGTCCTTCGTAACGCAGCTTCTTGAACATGATGCGGCATACCATCTGGTCCAGCATGGTGGCACCCCACATATCCCCATCCGTCAGCCTGTTTTTGGGGCGGAAAGTCAGTTGAGAAAACGGCTGGGTTGCCCAGACATGGTCGCCCTGCGCGGCACCCTGCGGTACAGGCAACTCGGGGGCTGGCACCAGCAGTTGCCCGTTACGGCGGTCGAGCACAAAAATATTGCCTGTTTTGGCCGGGGCATACAACGCGGGGATGACCGTGCCGTCCTCCTGCCTGAAGTCGATCAGGCTGGGCTGGGCTGGCATATCCATGTCCCATAGATCGTGGTGAACAGTCTGGTAAAACCAGACCTTGTGCCCTGTCCGGGCATCCAGCGCCAGAATGCCTGATGCGTACCGCTCCTGCACATCTGTCCGTTTGCCACCCCATATGTCGGGCGTCGCCACACCGGTGGGAATATAGATCAGTCCCAGTCTGGCATCGTAAGCCGAAACAATCCACGAATTGGGTGAATTGGGCGTGTATTCGTGGCTGTCGGAGGGGAGCTGGTTCGGGTCCTCATTCCCCGGGTCAAACGCCCAGACCAGCTTGCCGCTATACAGGTCATACGCCCGCGTCACACCCGAGGGCTCGTGCGTGGAGTAATTATCCGTAACCGCGCCAGAGATAATAACCAGCTTGTCCGTGACCACAGGGGGAGATGTTGGCTCATAAAACCCAAGGACGCGCATAGGCATGCCTTCGGTCAGGTCCACAACGCCCTTATTGCCAAAGGCCGGGCAGAGCTGACCCGTTTCTGCATCCAGCGCCAGCAGCCGCCCGTCATTGACGGGCAGAAAAATACGCGCAGCACAGATGGCTGGCGTTGCTGCACCGTCCTGCGCCTCTGCACCGTCTGCGGCATGGGGGGGCGTTAGCGCATAGGACACGCCACGGCAGGTCAGATGCTGGAACGTCGGATTAACCACCAGCCTGGGGTCAAACCGCCAGACCTGCCTGCCAGTCGCCGCATCCAGCGCGAACACGACCTGATGGGGGGAGCACAGGTAGAGCGTGTTGCCAACCTTGATCGGCGTTGTCTCATCCGTCACTTCCACCGGATCATCCGGCCCGCGCAGGTCGTGGGTTCTAAAGGTCCAGGCAACCTTGAGCTTATCCACATTGCCCGTTGTTATCTGATTGAGGGGGGAATAGCGGTCCCCCGCCTGCGTGCGCCCATAGGCGGGCCAGTCCTGCGCCGGTACAGCGGCCACCTCACCCGGAAGCTGCACACCCGCATGGACAGCCTGTGCACGCGGGAGCACGCCCGTCACATCCTGCGGGTCCTGCGTAAGTGCATAACCATAGACGCCCAACCCGGCCACAATAACCGCCAGCAGGGGAACACGGTTCCAGAGGGATGCCGGCTGCAACGCCCCAGCAACAAAAGGCAGCAGCAGCCACACTCCCAGCGGTAGAATAATATCCCCTCTGGGTGCCAGTGCCCAGAAGTCAAACCCCGCTTCGGCCACGGACCAGACAAGTGTGCCTGCGGCAACGGCCGCATAAAGCCACAATGCCTCGCGCCGCTGCATCCAGAGCAGCCCCCCGGTTACCACAAGAGCCAGACCGCATACCGCGTAAAAAGCGGAGCCACCCAGCACGGCCAGCCAGCCGCCTCCCCCCGCCAGAACAAAACCAAGCACAACGCAGAACAGCGCCGTGATTTTTGACAGACTACGGGAACGGCCGCCTTGCATGACCGGCATTCTCCTTACGTTGCAGAAAACCATTTTACTGGAGTGAAACGGTTATTCAGAGTTGATCAATGTTATTTGCGAAGAAATCTATCATATTATAATCGAAAAATGAATAAATTTTCATTTCAGGATAAGTCACAAAAAAAACGCGACCCCCATCCAAGGGTCGCGCCTTTTCGTCATCCATTCCTCAGCCCCGAGGGGCCAGAGATTAGACGGAGTAGTACATTTCGAACTCAATCGGGTGCGGTGTGTGTTCGAAGCGGTACACATCATTCCATTTCAGGGTGATGTAGCTTTCAATCTGGTCTTTGGTGAACACGCCACCAGCCAGCAGGAACTCGTGGTCAGCGGCCAGAGCTTCCAGCGCTTCACGCAGGGAGCCAGCAACTGTCGGGATCTGCTTCAGCTCTTCGGGCGGCAGGTCGTACAGATCCTTGTCCATGGCATCGCCAGGGTGGATCTTGTTCTTGATACCGTCCAGACCCGCCATCAGCATTGCGGAGAATGCCAGATAAGGGTTGGCCGTCGGGTCGGGGAAGCGCACTTCAACGCGCTTGGCCTTCGGGCTGGTTGCGTACGGAATACGGCACGAAGCGGAGCGGTTGCGGGCGGAATATGCCAGCAGCACAGGCGCTTCAAAGCCCGGAATCAGACGCTTGTAGGAGTTGGTGGACGGGTTGGTGAAGGCGTTCAGCGCCTTGGCATGCTTGATGATCCCGCCGATGTAGTACAGCGCCGTATCGGACAGGTCCGCATAGCCGTTACCAGCAAAGGTGGACTTGCCGTCTTTCCAGATGGACTGGTGAACATGCATGCCCGAGCCGTTATCGCCAAAGATCGGCTTCGGCATGAACGTGGCGGTCTTACCATAGGAGTGCGCCACGTTGTGCACACAGTATTTGTAAATCTGCATGAAGTCGGCGGAGCGGACCAGCGTTTCAAACTTGGTGCCAAGTTCGTGCTGGGACTGCGCAACCTCATGGTGGTGCTTTTCAATGGCCAGGCCCATTTCGCCCATGGTTGCCAGCATTTCAGCGCGCAGGTCGCTTTCGCTGTCAACGGGAGCAACGGGGAAGTAACCACCCTTTACACCGGGGCGATGGCCCATGTTGCCTTCGGGGTAGTCCTTGAGGGACGCATCAGGCCCTTCGATGCTGTCGAGCTGGTAGGTGCCGTAGTTGGGGCCCGTGCCGAACTGGACGTTATCGAAAATGAAGAACTCGGCTTCGGGGCCAAAGAAGGCCGTGTCACCCAGACCGGAGGACTTCAGGTACTGCTCGGCCAGCTTGGCGGTGGAGCGCGGGTCGCGGTTATAGGGCTGCCCGGTGGACGGTTCGATAATATCGCAGAACAGGATAAGCTGCGGACGGGCGGAAAACGGGTCCATAACAGCCGATGTGGGATCGGGCAGCAGGACCATGTCGCTTTCGTTAATGGCTTTCCAGCCTGCAATGGAAGACCCGTCGAACATAAAGCCGTCGGTAAAGCTGTCTTCCTCAATGGTGCTGACGTGCTGGCACGTGTGCTGCCATTTGCCGTGCGTGTCCGTAAACCGCAGGTCAACCAGTTCGACCGAATGTTCCTGAATCAGGTCAAAAACCTTGGCAATTGCAGCAGCCTTGCTGTCGCCCGCCGAAGCTGTTTTCTTCACCATGCTCTCTTCACCTAAAAAGCCTGTTTATGTTCCGCACCCTGCGGAAACATGCCGTGGAATTGTGGAGCCCGCCTTGCCTGAACCTGCTGGCATGCAGCAGGGATCAGATCGCGTCTTCCCCTCGCTCACCCGTGCGGATTCGAACTACATCATCCACCGGAATCACGAAAATTTTGCCATCACCGATCCGTCCGGTGCGCGCCGCCGTGGAAATAGCCTCCACAGCGCGCTCCACCATGGAAGCGGGACAGACAACCTCAATTTTCATCTTTGGAAGAAAGTCAACAATGTATTCAGCGCCGCGATAAAGCTCCGTATGGCCTTTCTGGCGCCCGAAACCCTTGGCTTCGATCACGGTAATACCCTGCAACCCGAGCTCGTGAAGGGCTTCCTTCACTTCATCAAGCTTGAAGGGCTTTATAATGGCCTCGATCTTTTTCATCTCGCGTCGTCAACACACCGTTGCTGGACCCGCATGGGGGCCTGTACTCTCTTGTTCTCATGCCTGACCCGTTACAAACTTCAGGCATCAGACCCAAACACACTTGCACGGCTTGACCCGTCGGGCAATCGGGTAGATGCGGATTTGTATCGGTAAAGCATTAAACAGAAATTTCACCCCGACAGTTTCGGGTCCGCCTCCTTCTTTCTTCTTTTCCGCCTGCCGGGCAAGGGAATTTGTAATGACAAAAGCTTTTAACAGGCAGTTTGCCGATCTTCCTGTTACAATTTTTACGGTCATGTCCGCTCTGGCCCGCCAGCATGGCGCCATTAACCTCGGGCAGGGTTTTCCTGACCAGGAAGGCCCGCAGGACATGATTCGCCTTGCAGCCGATGCCCTGCTTGACGGACAGAACCAGTATGCACCCCTGACAGGACTACCCGAACTGCGCGCGGCCGTGGCACAGGCCAATCTGCGCTTTCAGGGTATTTCGGTCGATGCCGATTCGGAAGTCGTGGTTACATCCGGCGCAACGGAAGCACTGGCGGCATCCCTTATGGCCCTGATCGAGCCGGGGGATGAGGTGGTACTGATGGAACCCTTATACGACACCTACCTGCCCGTTATCCGCCAGCTGGGGGGCGTGCCGCGCATTGTGCGGCTGCAGGCACCAGACTGGGCATTGCCCCGGCAGGCGCTGGCCGATGCTTTTTCCGCCCGCACCAAGGCGATTATCCTCAACTCCCCCATGAACCCGACCGGCAAGGTGTTCACGGCAGACGAGCTGGCCTTTATTGCCACGCTGGTACAGCAGCACGATACGTTCGCCATCTGCGATGAGGTTTACGAACATCTGGTGTTCAACACCCCGCACATCTCGCTCATGTCCCTGCCCGGCATGCGTGAGCGCTGCGTGCGTATTGGAAGCGCAGGCAAAAGTTTTTCCCTGACCGGCTGGAAGGTGGGCTACGCCACGGCACCAGCCCCACTGGCTGCCGTTATTGCCAAGGCCCACCAGAACCTTGTGTTTGCCACCCCGCCCAACCTGCAACGCGCCGTAGCATTCGGGCTGAACAAGGACACAGCCTATTTTACCACCCTTGCGCAGGACATGGCCACGCAGGGCACAATCCTTGCGTCCGGCCTGCAACGTCTGGGCTTTGGTGTGCTGCCTTATCAGGGGAGCTACTTTATCATGGCCGACATTACCCCGCTGGCCAACGGGCAGGACGACGTGGCCTTTAGCCGCATGCTTACGGAGCAGGCGCGGGTTACCACCATTCCCGCTTCCGCATTTTATGCAGATAACCCACCCCGCAACCTGATCCGCTTTGCCTTTTGCAAACGCCCCGAAGTGCTCATAGAGGCACTGAACCGCATGGAGATGTGGAAAAACCGGTAAAACGGTTTTTTCCACTCATTCCGCAATTATCCAATTGACGGACCACACTCTTTTCTCTAAACGTCCGCTTGCTGTGCGGCGGACGTAGCTCAGCTGGTAGAGCGCCGGTTTGTGGTACCGGTGGTCGCGGGTTCAAGTCCCGTCGTTCGCCCCAGCATATTCCCTTTTAAAATCAGGTTTTCCAAACCCACCAGTCTCTGGATTGCCATAGCGACAGCACCGCATGGCATGTGGGGCAATACGGCTGCAAACATGCAGCAATTACGTAAACACGCAGGCTTCATCAGCCCCCCCCCACAAAAAATGCAGGCATCAGGCTGATTCAGGCCAGAATCCCGGTTTGGTGTATTTTCCAACACCGTGGCAATGGCATAAAATCACAGGATGCAAAGCACGTTGCCCCCCTTAAGCCTGCTCGCCCTGATCATGCTTCCGGCCTGCACTGCCCCCGTGGCCCCACCCAACACGCCACCGGCTGAGGCCGCATTGTACCGGGCCAAACAGACTTGTCTGGACACCTACCAGACCCGCCCAGGACAGGTTGCCAAGGATAACATGAGCAGGCTGATGACCTGCCTGGCCAGAGCCACCCAAAAATACGGGGGGCAGGCTTACGGCCCCTACGCTCCCATTTACATGGATGGTGCCTCAAAAGGGGTTGAGGCCGCCCGGCACCTGCGTGATGGCATTTACACTCCCGATCAGTTCGGGAGTGAGATCGGGCTTATTCAGGAACAGGAAAACTCGGCCATTGCGCAGCAGAAGGCGCAGATGTCCACTCCCATGGACCCTATTTTGCAGCCGGTTCCAGTCGCACCCGGCCATTAATCCACGCCCGGTCACAGAGCCAAAGCCTCCCGCACCCCACCGCCTGCGGACCTGACCAGATTGTGATGAAGAGGGCCAATCCGATGCAAAAACGGCCTGTTTCCGCCAGATATACGCTTAAAATCCGCCTCTCCTGTCCCGAATGTGAAGTGCGAGACAGTTTACGGCTGTGGCAAGGTGCTCAATCCATACAGTGTATGACAGTCATACAGATTGCGCAGCATTTGTGAGAACGAACAAGAAAACCATGTCGGAAATGGATTGGTAATCATGGCTAAAATCAAGGTCAAAAACCCGGTTGTGGAAATGGACGGGGATGAAATGACCCGCATTATCTGGCACTTCATCCGCGAGCGGCTGATCCTGCCTTATCTGGATATTGACCTCAAATACTACGATCTGGGCATAGAACACCGCGACGCCACGAATGATCAGGTCACCATTGACGCCGCCGAAGCCACAAAGCGCTACGGCGTTGCAGTCAAGTGCGCCACCATCACACCGGACGAAGCCCGGGTGAAGGAATTCGGCCTGAAAAAAATGTATCGCTCCCCCAATGGCACCATCCGGAACATTCTGGATGGCACCATTTTCCGCGAGCCCATCATCTGCTCCAACGTGCCCCGTCTGGTGCCCCACTGGACAAAGCCGATCGTGATTGGCCGCCATGCCTACGGGGACATCTACCGCGCTGTGGAAACAAAAATTCCCGGCCCCGGCAAGGTCACGCTGAACTATGTGCCAGAGGACGGGGGAGAGCCCATTACGCTGGATGTGCACGACTTCAAAGGCCCCGGTGTAACGCTGGGCATGCACAACACCCGCGCATCCATTGAAGGGTTTGCCCGGGCCTCCCTCTCCTATGGGCGCGACCGCGGTCTGCCGGTTTACCTGTCCACCAAGAACACCATCCTCAAAGCCTATGACGGCATGTTCAAGGACGTGTTTGCCGAGGTGTATGAAAACGAGTTCAAGGCTGAATTTGAAAAACTGGGCCTGACCTACGAACACCGCCTGATTGATGACATGGTGGCCTGCGCCCTCAAATGGCCCGGTGGCTATGTGTGGGCCTGCAAGAACTACGATGGCGATGTGGAAAGCGACATTGTGGCGCAGGGCTTTGGCAGTCTGGGCCTGATGACATCCGTCCTGCTCAGCCCCTCTGGCGACGTGGTGGAAGCCGAAGCCGCCCATGGCACGGTGACCCGCCATTACCGCGAACACCAGAAGGGCAACCCCACCAGCACCAACCCCATTGCCTCCATTTTTGCATGGACTCGCGGGCTGGCCTATCGCGGCCGGTTTGATAACACCCCGGACGTGGTGCATTTCGCCAACACGCTGGAAAAAGTGTGCATTGATACGGTGGAAGCCGGGCAGATGACCAAGGACCTTGCCCAGCTTGTTGGCAAAAACGCCCAGTGGCTCAACACTCAGGACTTCCTGGACGTGCTGGACGAACGGCTGAAAAAAGAACTGGCCAAAGCCTGAACCCATACTGGCAGGCCCGCACATGCGGGCCTGCTTTTTATACCCCCACCAGCACGCACCGCAGAGCCTGCCAAATATGCTCGGAACCATGCCTTTTGCCATTGCGTCCAAACCGGCGCTGACGCAAAACAGGGCTTTGAATCTTAGCATAACCTTAAGAGCAGGACCCTGCGCATGTCAGTCATCCCCGCAGAAACAGACGTAGCCATTATAGGGGCAGGCCCGGCCGGGCTGTTTGCCGCTTTCCAATGCGCCATGCTGCGCCTGCGCTGCGTGCTCATTGATGTTCTGCCCGAAGTGGGCGGCCAATGTGCGGCCCTTTACCCCGAAAAACCGATTTACGACATTCCCGCCTGCCCCGCCGTGGAAGGGGCCGAACTGATTGCCAATCTGGAACGCCAGATTGCCCCGTTTGATATTCCCCGCCTGCTCCGGCACCGGGTCGAGGGGCTGAGCGGCCAGCGCGGGGATTTCTCGCTCACCACGGACAAGGGTGCTCATCTGCACGCTAAAGCCGTGATTATTGCCGCCGGTGCCGGCGCTTTTGGCCCCAACCGCCCCCCGCTGGATGGCCTTGGCGCGTATGAGGAAAGTGGCGCGGTGCAATACTATGTGCGCCGCAAGGCAGACTTCCAGAACAAGCGCATCGTTATTGCTGGCGGCGGGGATTCCGCGCTGGACTGGGCGCTTTCCCTCAAGGACACGGCTGCAAAGCTTTATCTGGTGCACCGGCGCGACCGCTTCCGTGGTGCACCGGAAAGCCTGCGCCAGCTTGATGAAGCCGTAGCCACCGGGCAGATCGAAAAAGTGGTGCCCTACCAGCTCCACGGCCTGCAAGGCATCAATGGTGCGCTGAACGGCGTGGATGTGATTGACATGGACGGCGCCACCCGCACACTGGAAGCAGATGTGCTGCTGCCCTTCTTTGGTCTGGCAACCGACCTTGGCCCTGTTGCCCGCTGGGGAATGGATACCCAGCGTTCCACCATTCCCGTTACTCCCTCCAATTGCGAAACAAGCCTTGCTGGCATTTTTGCCATTGGGGATGTGGCGACCTACCCCGGCAAGCTCAAACTGATCCTGCAAGGCTTTAGCGAGGCCGCCATGGCTGCCCACGCCATTCACCCCATTATTTACCCCGAGCAGGCCCTGCACTTTGAATATTCGACCAGCAAGGGCGTTCCCACCGCGTAATCTGCACCGTTTGACCTGCCGGGCCGCCTGCCATAATGCCACCGCCTTTGCCGGGTACGGGGGTAAAGGCAGGGTGTCCCGCAGGCCCCGTTTCCATACTGGCGGGAGAGTTCTCTCCCATCCTCTTATAAGGATGCAGCCGTGAAAATCATTATCCTTGGTGCAGGCGTGGTTGGCGTGACCTCTGCTTGGTACCTGAACGCTCTGGGCCATGACGTTACCGTTATAGACCGCCAGCCTGCCCCAGCTCTGGAAACATCCTTTGCCAATGCGGGGCAGGTTTCGCCCGGTTATTCTTCCCCCTGGGCCGCACCCGGCCTGCCCTGGCAGGCCATGACATGGATGCTGCACCCCCGCCATAGCCCGCTGGTCATTCGCAAACGGCTGGACATGGCCATGCTGCGCTGGATGCGGCAACTGCTTAAAAACTGCAACGCGCAGTCTTACGCACTCAACAAGGCCCGCATGCTCCGCGTGGCCGAATACAGCCGCGACTGCCTTGACGCCCTGCGCGAGGAAACCGGCATGACCTTTGATGACCGGCAGCAAGGGCTGATCCAGCTTTTCCGGACTGACCAGCAGATCAGCAAAAGCCAGCGCGACATGCGCCTGCTGGCCGAAAGCGGAATACCCCATCAGTTACTCGGTATAGACGATATTCTTGACCACGAGCCGGGGTTACGCCATGCGGCCCATCTGCTCAAAGGGGGGCTATTCCTCCCTAATGACCAGTCGGGAGATGCACATATCTTTACCCAAAGGCTTGCCCGCATGGCCGAAGCCAAGGGGGTGCGCTTTCTTTACAACACCATCATCAAAGGGCTGGACGCCACAGCAGGCACGGTTATTTCCGTCAGAACCAGTGCAGGCCACCTGAGCGCAGATGCCTATGTTATGGCGCTGGGCAGCTACAGTGCCCGCCTGCTACGCCCACTTGGGCTACACCTGCCGATATACCCCGTTAAAGGTTATTCCCTGACCCTCCCCCTGACGGATGAGAGCCATGCCCCGGTTTCTACGGTGAATGATGCGCTCTACAAAGTATCCATCACGCGTCTGGGCAACCGGATACGGGTGGGCGGCACGGCGGAACTGACCGGATATAACCTCAAGCTCAGCCCCGACCGGCGGGAAACACTGGAACTCTCTTTTTCTGAACTGTATGGCGGGGGCGACCTGAGTGCCGCCACATACTGGACCGGCCTGCGCCCCTGCACGCCCGATGGCACGCCCATTATTGGCCCGGCCACGCCTTTTGGTAATCTATGGCTCAACACTGGCCACGGCACATTAGGCTGGACCATGGCCTGCGGCTCCGGTCGCCTGATTGCAGACATGATTGATGGCCGCAAAACCGATATTCCCGCGCTGGATCTGGCCTTAACCCGCTACGGTTAAGCGGTGGCTACAACCAGCAGACACAATAAAAGGGCCGGAGAATTTCTTCTCCGGCCCTTTTATTTTAAGGCGCTTGTGCTTCCACATCACCAGTGGGCTGGCTTATGCCACCCCACCGCTGGATATGGTAGACTTACTGAGCGGATTCAGCAGCCGGAGCAGCGTCACCTTTGGCGCCTTTTTTGGCGTGGTGCTTGCTGCCATGCTTACCAGCATGCTTGGCATGCTTGTCGGCTTTTTTGCCTTCTTCAGCAGCAGCAGGAGCCGCGGCTTCAGGAGCAGCAGGAGCGGCAGCAGCCGGAGCGGCAGGAGCAGCAGCTTCCTGAGCGAAAGAAGGAACAGCAGCGCCCATCAGAGCGACTGTGGAAAGAGCGGCGAGCAGACGACGAGAAATCATTTCTTAAATCTCCAATACAACCGGTCAGAATTCCTTTGGTTTCACTGCACCATCCCGTGCAAAAAACCTTCAACCGGTTTCTGGGTTCATGCATATCACGGCATAGACAGGCCGTCTGCGTTTAAAATTTGCGCAACGTTTTCACTTATTATGAGTTTAACGTACTAAGGCCATATTTTTGCCACATTTTAGGAATTTTCAACAAAAAAATAACCTGAAATGGGCAGTTTTCCTTGATTTTAGAAAGACGTACCTAGTTTTCATGCCTGTAATGCACTCAAAAAAAATAATCCTTGCCACAGAGTAACCTTAGTTTGCCTATGCCCACAAAAAACAAGGGCCACGCTTGCGCGTGGCCCTTGTTTAATCAGCCTTCGCGGCTTTTGGACCGCTTTTTACGCTCATTCGGGTCAAGGTAACGCTTACGCAGACGAATGGCCGAAGGGGTCACTTCCACCAGTTCATCATCTTCAATGTAAGCAATAGCCTGTTCCAAGGACATGCGACGCGGCGGAGTCAGCATCAGGGCATCATCCTTGCCGGATGCGCGCATGTTGGTCAGCTTCTTTTCACGAACCGGGTTAACTTCCAGATCGTTTTCACGCGAATGCTCACCGATGATCATGCCGACGTAAACTTTTTCGCCAGCGTCCACAAACAGTGTGCCACGTTCTTGCAGGGAGAACAGGGAATACGTTGTGGTGTTGCCATCTTCAGCCGAGATCAGCGACCCATTGCGACGCCCTTCAATGGTGCCAGCATACGGCTGATACCCGAAGAACAGACGGTTCATGATGCCTGTGCCACGCGTATCGGTCAGGAATTCGCCGTGGTAGCCGATCAGCCCGCGTGAGGGGATGATGAAGGTCAGACGCACCTTGTCCCCACCGGAGGGACGCATATCCTGCATCTGGCCTTTACGCAGAGACATCTTCTCCACGACCACGCCGGAATAGGGTTCGTCCACGTCAATGGTGACTTCTTCGTATGGTTCTTCACGTTCACCGGTTTCTTCGTTCGTACGGAACAACACGCGCGGACGGCCGATGGTCAGTTCAAACCCTTCACGACGCATGGTTTCGATCAGCACACCAAGCTGAAGTTCACCACGGCCAGCCACTTCAAACGCTTCGCTTTCGGGGCTGTCGGTCACGCGAATAGCAATATTGCTTTCGGTTTCCTTGAACAGACGGTCACGAATCTGGCGGGACGTCACCTTCTTGCCTTCACGGCCACCCAGAGGGCCATCGTTCAGGCGGAAAGTCATGGACAGGGTCGGCGGGTCAACCGGAATGGCGTGCAGCGGTTCGGTCACTTCGGGGGCGGCAATCGTGTCCGGAATGGTAGCTTCGGACAGACCGGCCACGGCCACGATATCCCCTGCTTCCACTTCCTCAACCGCAACGCGTTCAAGGCCACGGAAAGAGAGCAGCTTGGTCAGGCGGCCTGTTTCAACCACGGAGCCATCCGCACGCAGCACCTTGACCGGCATGTTCATGCGAGCGCGGCCCTGCTCGACACGACCAGTGAGCACACGCCCGAGAAAGTTGTCGTTTTCAAGGATTGTGGCCGTCATGGCGAACGGCTTTTCCTTGTCCAGCACGGGAGCAGGCACATGCTTGATAATCAGATCAAACATGGGGCTGAGGTCCTTGCGGGCCCCTTCCAGTTCCAGATCGGCCCAGCCCTGACGGCCAGAAGCGTACAGCATGGGGAAGTCGAGCTGTTCGTCATTCGCACCAAGGGCTGCGAACAGGTCGAACACTTCGTTATGCACTTCGTCGGGGCGGGCGTCGCCACGGTCGATCTTGTTCACGACCACGATCGGCTTGAGCCCACGGGCCAGAGCCTTGCCCACAACGAACTTGGTCTGGGGCAGAGCGCCTTCCGCAGAGTCGACCAGCACAACCGCGCCGTCCACCATGCTCAGAATACGTTCCACTTCCCCGCCGAAGTCGGCGTGTCCGGGAGTGTCGATAATGTTGATGCGGGTATTTTTCCACACAACAGACGTGCATTTCGCCAGAATGGTAATACCACGCTCACGTTCCAGATCATTGCTGTCCATGGCGCGTTCAGCAACGTGCTGATGCTCGTGGAAAGAGCCAGACTGTTTCAGCAGTTCGTCAACGAGAGTGGTCTTGCCATGATCGACGTGTGCAATGATGGCGATATTGCGGATATCCATGAAGTCGGCCTGATTGCTCCTGCGCGCCTTACCGCCTCCTCCGTGCTTGGAAGGGCGGTCAGCGATCGCTGTGGTGTTTGCGTGGCCGCACAGATAGCCCTCCCCGCACCATAATGCACGTAAAATTCTTATGTCTGTCCCACATGGGGGTTGACCTGAGCCCTGCGTGCGTCAGAACCAGAGCGCCACAGCACAGGTCCAATGCCGCGCCCCAACGGGCTCCCCCCCCTGTGCGACTCCACCGGGCCTCTGATTTACGTCATGCCCCGATACCGCCAATACCACGAAGGACCGCATGCCGGAGCACGTATCCCCTTTAAATCCGCGCATCCAGTTCCGGCCCACAGCCACCCTGACATTTATGGGCCTTGTTTTTGGGTTGGTCATGGGTCTGGGCGCTCCCCTTTTTACGCTTGATCTGGCGGATCGGGGGTATGGCACGGGCATGGTGGCCACCAACAGCATGATGCAGGCACTGGGTGCTCTGGGCATTGCGCCCTTCATGCCCCGCCTGGCCACATATCTTGGGCCACGGCGGGCCATTTTTCTGGCTCTTATGGGTGCTGGGATAACACTTCTGCTCTTCCCGCTGGGTCACTCCATCTGGCCATGGTTCCCTCTGCGTGTGCTGCTCGGAGCCTTTTGCGAGGTCATTCTGGTTCTGTCCGAAAGCTGGCTGAACCAGATCACGGACAACCATGCGCGGGGTCGTGTCATGGGGCTTTACAACACGCTGCTTTTTGTCGGTATCGCCTTGGGTCCGGCCCTGCTCAGCCTGACTGGCAGACAGGGGAACCTGCCCTTTTTTGGCACAGCCGCTCTCCTGTTGCTGGCCGCAACCCTAACACAGGCCCCATGGATGGTAGCCCCACCCCCTGCGGCCCCAACGCGGCACCGGCTCTGGCGTTATCTGTCGCTGGCCCCCATTGCCATTACCGCCACATTGCTGATTGCCATGCTGGATGCTGCGGCCACGTCCTTTCTGGCGCTCTATGCCATCCAGTCTGGCTGGAGCGAGCGGGCGGCCACCCTGCTGCTGAGCGTCATGCTACTGGGGGCAACGGTCATGCAGGTGCCCATTGGCTGGATTGGAGACAGAACCAACCGGCGGGCCTTACAGATCATTCTGGCATTGCTGGCCTGTGGTGGCGCGTTGCTCTGGCCTTTGGTCATGCACCAGCCTGCCTTGGCCTACCCGCTCATGTTTGTGTGGGACGGAGCATTTGCCAGCCTGTATTCCGTTGCCATGGCCGCGGCAGGCAACCGCTACCGCGATGGAGACCTGATTGCCGTATACGCCCTGTGTTCGCTGGCATGGGGGCTGGGCAGCTTTACCGGCCCGGCCATAAGTGCGGCGGCCATGCAGGCCAGCCCCCACGGGCTTGCCCTTTTTGCCGCCACATTATGCGGCCTGTTCGCCCTGCTACCCCTGATTTTGAAAAAGAGCGTGTAACATGCTCCCAACCGGTGACGCAGGACTGTTTGTGTATGCAGACAACAGCTTAACCTGACTGGGAAGAACTGGTCCTTATAATCCTGTGTTCCAAAAGAGCAGATATCCTTGGTGAGGACGGGACTGTCAGTGGACGCCGCGGCCAATGCCGTTGCTAAACCACTTTTCACACCGCTGCCGCACCAGTTGCCCAATCTTGCCTGATGTCGGTCGCCGCGCCTGCTGCTTTCAAGCTACATCAACATGAGCACAGATGAACTCAAAACATGGCCCGTCATCAAAACCTATCGCCAATGGCTTGAGATCATCGGGGCGTTTTCGGGCGTAACTACAATACTCAACGTATCGTATTTTAATTTCTTCCAGCCATCCACTTTCCCGAAGATCTACTCTTTCCCCATAACTGGCTTTGTATCAGGCTGGACCAGCCCCCTGGGTATTCACCTGAAGGCTGTAAAGAGCCCCCCCTGCGCACATGAACAGCCAGTCCCGCTTGGGGCCACCAAAGGTCAGGTTGGACACACCATGAGGCAGGCGGATGCGTCCGATCAAATGCCCTTCGGGGTTGAAGATGAACACCCCGCACAGGCCCAGTGGCCCGCTTACGCCACACCAGAGATTGCCATAAATATCGGCCTTCAGCCCGTCAGGGATCATCTGGACCCCTTCAAAACGCATATTGGTGAACAGCCTCGGATTGGAAAGGGGAAGCTCCTGCCTGTGCAGATCGAACGCATGCACGGCCAGATCCCCATCATGTCCGCCTGCCCCATTCTGCCGCCCTGAAGAAATAACGTACAGGTGCGAAAAATCGGGCGAAAAACATAACCCGTTGGGGTTGGGCAACTGGTCCTGCGTTAACACGACATCAATCCGCCCCGAAGGATCAACCCGGAACGTGTGATCGGGCTGCCTGTGCATGCCACCCACGGCACCGATCAGTTCCTCGCCCTCCCGCCAGCGAATACGCCCATCGGGGTTGGCCTCTCCTCCGGCGGCGTCGGCGTGGCCTTCTGCCAGACTGTCTCCATACCCCGGGTCCGTAAACCAGATGCTGCCATCAGGATGGGCAATCACATCATTGGGGGAACTCAGGGGTTTGCTCTCAAAGTGATCGGCCACCACATGCACCGACCCATCATGCTCCCAACGCACAACACGGCGCAAAAAATGCTCGCAGGAAATCTGGCGGCCCTGATAATCAAACGTATTGCCGTTGGCATGGTAGGATTCCGGACGGAAAAGCGTCACCTCGCCAGTCTCCCACAGATAACGGTACTGCTGACTGGTAACGGTATCGCTAAACAGCAGGTATCGCCCCTCGGCCGACCATGCCGGACCTTCCAGCCACACCCCGCCATTCCACACACGATGGATGGTCGCATGACCACTGATCAGATCGCGGAAAGAGCGGTCTATCACCATCACATCGGGGTCCGGCGCGTAGGACGGAGGCGCTTCCGGCCCCCATTGCCGGGGCGGCTGGGTGGTTACATCAGGTGGGAAGGCGGTAACCGCCGCACCCGCACTGGTGGCCAGCGCCTGCCGGGGACCACTCAGGCGCGGCAGTAGCAGACCGGCAGACAGGCCGGACAACCCCCTGAGCACATGACGCCTGACCAACCTGTTCCGTAATGAGGTTACCATCTGAGAGTCCCCTGCGCCTTGCCCTGCCAGCAGGCCGCCCATACGGCCTGCGCCCGGCTCGACCTCCCGCCATACCCTGCAACGGGGGGGCTGTCACCTCCGGCAGGCTCCAGTGCGACGCATAACGCTCAGGGAATTCTGGCAACCCTGATCAGGTTGGTGGAGCCGCTCACCCCAAAAGGCACACCTGCGGCAATCACCACCGAATCCCCCGGAGCGCCAATCTGTGCGCGGGCCACAACAGTCAGAGCCTCTTCCACCATCCGTTCTACCGTGGTGGATACCGTGTGCGGCGGGCTGACAAACGCCCGCACACCCCACACAAGAGCCAGCCGCCGTGCGGCCTGCGCCGTGGGCGTAACACCCAGCACCGGGCAGGTCGGGCGTTCACGCGCAATGCGCAGGGCCGTGGCCCCCCTATGCGTATAGGCCACAATGGCGGGAGAGCGCAGAGTGGCTGCAACCTGCTGGGTGGCACTGGCTATGGCGTCAGCCACATAATCCTCCGGAGCAAGACGGGCTGCGGCCATCTGGGCCTGCCAGCCTGCATCCTGCTCCACCCGCCACAAAATACGGTTCATGATCCGCACCGCCTCACGCGGGTATTGCCCGGCTGCCGACTCCGCCGAAAGCATGACCGCATCAGCCCCGTCAAACACCGCGGCCGCCACGTCCGACGCTTCCGCCCGTGTGGGGGTTGGTGCGGTTATCATGCTTTCCAGCATCTGGGTGGCCACCACCACCGGTTTACCCAGCCTGCGGGCCTCGCGGATAATCCGTTTCTGAATAAGGGGAACACTCTCTGGCGGCAGTTCCACCCCCAGATCCCCACGTGCCACCATAACCGCATCGCTCAGGGCCAGAATGGCGGACAGGTTTTCCACTGCCTGAGGTTTTTCCAGCTTGGCCAGCAATGCAGCCCGCTCGCCCACAAGGCTGCGGGCCTGCACCAGATCTTCCGGCCGCTGCACAAAAGAGAGGGCCACATAATCCACTCCCAGTTCCAGCGCGTAGGCCAGATCCACCTTGTCCTTTTCCGTCAGGGCCGGAATAGGCAGCGCCACATCAGGCACATTCACCCCTTTATGGTCGGAGAGCGGGCCACCAATTTCCACCCGTGTTGCCAGCCAGTCCGGTCCGGCCTCCTCCACCACCACGGCCAGTTTGCCATCATCCATCAGCAGACGGCTGCCCGGTGTGGCCACCTTGATAATTTCGGGGTGGGGGAGTTGCACGCGCGTGGCGTCCCCCAGCGTGTCGGACAGATCAAACCGGAAAGGCGCACCCGGCACCAGTTCGACCTTGCCATCCCTAAAGCGCCCAACCCGCAGCTTTGGCCCCTGCATGTCGGCCAGAATACCAATGGGGCGGCCCAGTTCGGCCTCAACCTGCCTGACAAAAGCATGGCGGCTGGCATGATCGGCATGTGTGCCGTGGGAGAAATTGAAGCGGAACACATCCGCCCCTGCCAGAGCAAGGTCACGGATGGTTGCGTAATCAGAGGAAGCAGGGCCAAGTGTTGCAACAATTTTGGTGCGACAGGCCACGACCTCTGTTTTTTTGCTATCCGGCGTTGTGACAAGAGACATGAACCAGTTTCTCCTTAACAATCCGCCGGAAAAGTTCAGGAGGGGCTGATCACGTCCTCAGCATCCACCCCCCAGATGGCCCGGCGGGGCACCCATCCGTTATACTGCTTGACCGAAACCTTGCACCAGGCCGAGCCGGCCGCACACTCCCGGACCGAGCCAACCGTACCCGGCCGCAGCACGGCCACGATGGCGGCATCCTCACTGGCACCTGCGCGCATGAACACCACACCGGACAGTTTTGCCGCGTCCTGCGCCGTACCAACACTGGCTACGACCCGAGCATCCATATGCCCCGAAGGCAAGGCCTTTTCGCCATCCTTACCGGCCTGTGCGGGCACGGGCGTTTCGTCCCCGGGAGGTTCACCGGGGATCAGAAAATCGCGCCCACCCGCCAGTGTGGCCTGCTGCATCCAGCCCTTTTGCCCGGTGGGGTCTTCCACCAGACGCCAGACATCAAATTCCCGTTCCACCCGCACCGGCATACCCCGGCGATGATAGACCCACAGAATGGGAAAACGCTGCCCCGGCCCAGCCCGCATGTTCACTTCATCCGAGCGCAGGGCGGCATAACGTGGCAGCGGCAGGCCGGTTACACTCCCTTTTGCGGGGTCGTTCTGTACGCCAGCATCGGGTGCTCCCATGTCAGGCGTACCGGATGCGGGAGCCGCCGCAGCGGCACCAGCCGCAGCCGTTGCGGCCGCAGCCCCTGTGGCAGCAGCCACAGCATGGTGATGCGCAGGAGCATGGTGCGCTGGTCTGGCCTTCGCGGCCTCATGCTTTTTGGAGTGCGCGCCTTTTTTGCCGCGCCGCGCGGCAGCGGTCTCATGTTTGCCTCTGGTTCTGCTCCCGGCCTTGTGCGCGGCTGTGGCCTGTGGGGCCGTCAGGGCGTGTTTATGGTGTTTGTGGAGCGGAGGCGCCACACCATCGGCCGCAACACCGGCAGACGCCGTGATGCCAGAAAAAGCCACCATGCAGCCCGTCACGCAGGCAAGCAGGCGAAACCGGAAAAAGGAGCGAGTGCACATCATGGCTGCATCCCTGCCAAGAGAGTGACGCGGGGGCAAGAGGCCGCACACACTTCGCACGTGACTTTACGTTTCACAGCAGGACAGACTTGCGTCACAACCCTGTTCAAACCTGCCTTTGCATGCACGTTCATCCGTTAAAACACGAGTTGTCTGGCTTGGCCAGCCCGGTCAAAAAAACTCGGCAGCCCTACGGTTTCAACCCCTTCCAGCAGGTCCTGTGCCTTCAGCCCCAGTGTTTTTACACCGGAGTCGCACACCATAAGGGTCACTCCCATATCCACCACCGCCTCACGCAGGTCATCCAGCCCGGCAACGCCCGCATGCGCCCGCATGCGCCCGCCTTCGGCTCCATCCAGCCCGTTCCACTCCCTGCAAAAGGCGCATACTCCAGCCCCCATGCCAAACAGCAGAACGTTCTGCCCCATAGCCGCAGCCGTGGCCGCCAGCATGTAAGCCGCGTGAATACGCTCGTATCGGGCCTCCACGACCAGCAAGGCCAGATCGCAGGGGGGAGTATGCACCTCAGCCATGAGCATGCCCTCCGCCACAGACCGTACAGGCCGGGTCAGCTGTCAGGGTCATGGTTGTAAACCTCATGCGCAGGGCATCCCACATCAGCAGTTCCCCCGCACCCGTGTTGCCAAGGCCCAGTATCTGCTTGAGCACCTGCGTTGCCTGCAACGTGCCCATAACACCTGTCACCGCGCCAAACACACCGGCATCACCACAGCTCAGGCCGGATGCCTGCCCGTCTGTTGCAGGGTACAGGCAGTTATAGCACCCGCCCCCTGCCGTGGGGCTGAATGTAGCCAACTGCCCTTCAAACCGCTGCACTGCGGCAGAGACCAGTACCCTGCCAGCCTGTACGCACGCAGCGTTGACCGCGTAGCGGGTGGCAAAGTTGTCGCACCCATCGCACACAAGGTCATACCGGGTGACAAGATCGTGGGCATTACCGGCATTGAGCCGCATATCCCATGCCTCCACCACAATCTCGGGGTTCAGGGCGGCCAGCTGCTCACGCGCGGTGTCCACCTTTTTGCGCCCCACGCCGCGCGTGGTGTGCAGCACCTGCCGCTGAAGGTTGGACAGTTCGACCACATCATCATCCACCAGACCGATTCGGCCCACGCCTGCGGCAGCCAGATACAAAGCTGCTGGCGCACCTAGCCCACCAGCCCCCACCACAAGCACGGAAGCATTTTTTAACGCGACCTGCCCCGTGCCGCCGACCTCGGGCAACAGAATGTGGCGGGAATAGCGCTGGATTTCATTTTCGCTGAGGTCAAGCTGCATGGGTCTTCTGTATCCGCTCCTGAGTAGTCCGGGGCATATGCTCCCCCTTACGCGTTATGAATGCCCCAGACACTGAGCAACAAAGGTCACATTTTTGTAATAACACAGGGAACCACACACATTATTATCTGGTTAGAAGATGGTATCTGGTTTATAAGAATTGCATCAAACGCATATGAGGAATGTGTAACATGACAACCTTCACCCAGCCCGGACCCGCAGTCCGGCCAGCCAGTCTGCCCCGCCGCCAGACCGCGCGCCGGGTGTGTGTTGCCACGGCGGCTGCATCGTTTGGCCTGTATCTGGCCTCCCCTTTTGTCACGTTGTGGTCTGTCGCCACCGACCTGCAACGCCACGATGCCGCAGCCCTTGGCCGGATGATCAACTGGGGTGCGCTTGATGCCTCGCTCAAACGGCAGACACTGGCTGGCCTGCACCTGAACATCCAGCCCGCAGCGGATGAACTGCCTGATTTTGGGTCATCCTTTGCCACGACAGCCGTATCCAACGCAGTGGATACCACGGTCACGCAGGCCAACCTTGGCACATTGCTGGATGAGGCCCTGCCCACCGCAGCGTCTTCGGCGCAGTCCGGTACGCCGTCCTTTGCATCTCTGGCCACACGGGCTTCGGTCCATTTCAACCGGCTGAACCAGTTTGTTATGGAACTCCCCCTGCCCGGCCATGAGCACGAAACACCCCTGCGGGTTGAATTGCGTATTCAAGGCTGGAAGTGGAAAATTACCAACGTGGAATTGCCCGTGCGACGCGCTCCCATCATGCAGGCATCGGCCACGCCTTCCAACACCTGAAAACAGGCGGAGCGGAACCCACAAAAAAGCCAGTCCTCCCTTGCGGCGGACTGGCTTTTTGCTGTCGCTACAGTTCAGGCGCGGGGCAGGTCTTCTTCCAGCACCACCATATTTATGGCGTAGCTGACATCACCATCTTCATCATCACGATGGACGGTGCCGATAACTTCGCCCTTTACGGCCAGTTCGACCGACATACCTGCACGCGGGGCTGGGTTTACAGTCAGTTCAGGTGAACCCAGCAGGCGGCGCAGCGCGCTCTGGAGGCGGGTGATCTCTGAAGCAGAAAGAGAAGCGCTCATGTCATTCATTCCTTAGTCGAGCCAAATCACGCATCAGGAAAAACAGGGCACGGGGCGTATCCGATCATCCCGCCAAAGGTGAACGACCATAAACCCGGCGTGCGCGCCTTCCGATCTGTTCCGCACCCTATAGGCCATCCCGCTCGGGCGGGGCAACCTTTGGCAGATGTGCCACGCCCTTGCCATGCCCGCGCCACTTTCCACCATGCAACTGTCTCTCTCATCAAGGGAGATACCTACATCGTGCGAGCACTGCGCCCTCTTTTGTCCGCTCTGCTGATCAGCCTGTCCGCCGGGCTGTGTGTTATGGCCACGCAGGACAGGCCCCTGCCACCGACCATACAGAGCGACAGAACGGATCATGTGCTGTACATGGCAACGCATGATGGCGTGGCCCAGACGGCAACAGCACTCTCCCGCCCCCATGGGTGGGACGATGTGATGCAGGCTCTGGCACAGGGCAGGCCGGAAGCCGCCCGCATTGTGGCTACCGTTCTGCCACAGACCGACGCCCGTACGGCCCGGACACTGGAGCACACGCTGCAACGCCTGCTCCCCCGCCAGCCTGCAATGGTGCTGAGCGCGACCGGGCCCAATGCGGCCGCAACTGGCAGTACCAGAAACATCTGCTCGCCCACGGGCATGTCCACCACATGGCGCAGACAGGCCGAACAGGCCGTGACCACAGTCCATGACATCCGTCTGGCTACGCGCGCGCAAACCTGCCTGCACACACTCCAGCGCAGGACTCCGTCCGCCTGAGTTGAATTTTTTCTAACATTTTTGAAAAACACTGATTTGTTAACCAGATTTTTTTAATTTTTATCGAAAAATAGCGCTGCATTCCGTATAAGCAATGCAGCACACGCAAATGCGATATGACATGAGCGCATTTATAGCAATAATGGTAATATAAGTAATTCATTATTTGAATGAATTACCGGACCTGATAAAAATAACAAGAAGTGACCTCGGCCCATGACCGTAATCACCAGCCACACCGCTCCAAAACCGACCGGCACAGCACGCCACCCCTCGCCCGGTCTGCGCGGTTACACGCCTTCTCTGGCGCTGCGTACCGGGCTTCTGGCCTCTGGCTCGGCCCTGCTCTGCCTATGGGCAGCCCCCATCCGGGCCGAAACCGCGCCTAATGCCGCATATCTCCATATGCCGCACACACAGCCGGACACGCAGCCAGACACGACGGTGGCCACCACCACCGTCACTGCCCCTGCGCATGTTACGGGAGCGCGCATTGTTACGATTACCCCCCCTGCATCCACGCCCCCCCAGTCCAGTTTTTGGGATAACAGCCGACTGCTCCCTCCCCTGAGCAGCCGCCCAGAAGCCTACGGCCAGCCCCAGTCGCTTGAACTCAAGCCCCTGCCAACAGCACTGCTGCATCAGGGACCGTGGGGCGTGTTCAACACCAATACCGGAGCAGCCGCAGGCTTTGGCACCGTAGGGTATTATGCCGTCTCCCGCTGGGCGGAAGACTGGTCGAACCTGCGCGACAAACGCAACCGGCTGGACCCCATGGACGTGCTCAAATACATTCCGTTCAACACGGAAGGCGATATTTACCTGTCACTGAGCGGCAACTTCCGGCAACACAATTTTTATGACCAGCGCGCAGGATTTGGCTCGACCAAAAAAGAGCCTTCCTACCGCAACAACTTCCGCTGGAATACGGGCGCGGACCTGCATCTGGGCGAACATGTCCGCCTGTATGGGGAGTTGATGAGCGGTCAGGCGGCGGGGGTCAATTACTATGGCTATGCCGGAGGCCGCTGGCGCAGCCGGCTGGATGTGCAACAGGCCTTTGTGGAAGTGCGCGGCAAGGTGCTTAACGCCACCGTGGGCGGCATGGCAGGACGCATGACCTTTCTGGATGCGCCGCCCTACTTTACTGGAGGGAGCGTGTACCCTTCCCTGCCCTATTCATGGAATGGCCTGCGGGGCTATGCGTTCTGGAAAAACTTCCGCATAGACGGGTTTTACCTGACCCTGACCAACACTGCGCCTTCGGCCATGTTCCACGATCAGGTCGGGTGGAACTCGCGTCTGTTCGGAGCCTATACATCCTATGCGGTACCCAGCTTCAAGTTTCTGGGGCGCAACAGTCAGGTGTTTGTGGATACTTTCTATCTGGGGTTCATTCTCTCCAAAAGTGCCCTGCCCACTCTGGAGGGTGGCTCCATTGCGGGCTCCACCCACCGCGACACGCCGGGCACACGCATATGGGGCAATGCTGGCCCGCTGGAATTTTCGGTCGGCGCCATGTGGCAGGGGGGTGAGTTCCGCGCGGCCAAAAACGGACCAACACGCCCTGTTTCCGCCTATGCCATTGATGCCACGCTCTCCTGGCGATTTGCAAAATGGCCCGGCCATCCTGCCATTGGCATACAGGTGGACAGTATCTCTGGCGGGAATATGCACAAAGACCAGAACAGTTCCTGGGGCAGCTTCATGTCCCCCTACATACCCAGCGCCTACTATCTGGATATAAGCACCTATATCGGTCAGTCGAACCTGATCGACGTAGGCCCCATTGCCACCATCGCTCCCACGCCCAACACCACCTTACTGCTCAAGGTGCCCGCCGTGTGGCGCAACAGCCGACAGGATGCCATTTATGCCAGCGGCACCGCCTTTTACGCCTATCGCCCGCACGGGGCCTACACAGCCACCATGCCACAGGCCAGCTTTACCTGGCGGGCCACACGCCACATTACGCTTGGCATTGACGGAGAATACATTTTTGCCTCGCACACCATGACCAATGCCGGAGCTACATCTGGCGCGTTTGTACAAAGCAACATTGAACTGACCTTCTGACCCGCTTTGGGGCAGACAAATCCCGGTGAGCATCGTATGTGCACAAAAGAGCGGAGGATTGCGGCCTGCCCGCAAACCCTCCGCCCTTAGACCGTACGCGAGGGAACGCCTGACCACCCGCATGATGGATGGCGCAACCTCCATGACCCTCCGGGAGAGACAGGACGCATGACCAGCCCGAACCCCCAACGGGAACTCACACTCCGTGGTCTACTGCTTGGCGCGCTTATTACCATCGTATTTACCGCATCCAATGTGTATCTGGGCCTGCGGATCGGGCTGACATTTGCCTCATCCATACCTGCTGCGGTTATTTCCATGGCCGTGCTGCGCCTTATGGGCGGGGGCACCTTGCTGGAAAACAACATGGTGCAAAGTCAGGCTTCGGCCGCGGGCACCCTGTCCTGCGTGTTTGCGACCTTTCCGGGGCTGATTATTGCCGGGTTCTGGACGCATTTTCCCTTCTGGCAGACGGCGGGGCTGTCCTTTGCCGGCGGGGTGCTGGGGGTACTGTTCACCATCCCGCTCCGGCGCGCGCTGGTAACACAAAGTAGCCTGCCCTACCCCGAAGGTGTGGCCGCGGCCGAAATCCTGCGCGCAGGGGCAGACAGAAGCAACCAGCGCGGCCTGCAGGCATTGATCAGCGGCGGGGTCATGGCCTCTGTTTTTTCGTTTTGCAGTGGTGGCCTGCGCCTGCTGGGCGATGGGCTTAACCTGACCGCAAGTGCGGGGAGTGCCGTATTCCAGCTTAGTGCCGCGTTTTCCCCCGCGCTGATCGGGGCGGGGTATCTGGTTGGTCTGAGCGGGGGCATGGCCATGCTGACAGGCTGCATACTGGCATGGGGCGTGGGCGTGCCCTGGCTGACCAGCCTGTTACCCAACCCCGCGCACCTGCCTCCCGCCCAGTTTGCGCAGGACATATGGCTGCACAAGGTCCGCTTTGTGGGGGCTGGCACCATTGCCATTGCCTCCCTCTGGACCCTGATCGAGCTCATGCCCCCCGTGCTGCGGGGCATACGCACCATGCTGCAACGTACAACGGGCCTGACTGCCACAACAGACAAGGACCTTTCCGTCCGCACCATGGGGGGGCTTATGGTGGGGTCCATGCTGCTATTGGCTGGTTTTTTTGCCGCCTTTCTGGCCCCCGTGGCGCACGGGTTCTGGCCTATTGTTGGCGTGGCTGTGGTATTCTGCGTTGTATTCGGCTTTGTCATGGCCGCAGCCTGCGGGTACATGGCCGGTATTGTGGGGTCATCCTCCTCCCCCATTTCAGGCATTATCATTATTGGCGCAGTCTTGTGCGCGCTGATGATTCTGGCGCTTGAGGCTCTGGGCCTGACACCTGACGCCATGATGGCGGATGGCCAGAAACTGGCCACAGCGTTTACCATCCTGCTCCTGTCGGCCATTACCGCTACCATCGCCATTTCCAACGACAACCTGCAAGACCTCAAGACCGGCCAGCTTGTAGGGGCCACCCCGTGGAAGCAGGAAGTCGCACTTATAGCGGGTTGCCTTGTTGGGGCTGCGGTTATCCCGCCCGTTCTCAACCTGCTGTATCAGGCGTACGGGTTTACTGGCGCCATGCCCCGCCCCGGCATGGACCCGGCCCATGCCCTGTCTGCCCCCCAACCTGCCCTGATCACACTGATCGCCAAAGGTATTTTTACCCATTCACTGGACTGGAGCATGCTTTGCACCGGCATAGCACTTGGGGTGGGGCTGGTCGTGCTCGACCTTGGCCTGCGCCGCCGGGGGCAGGCTCTCCCGCCGCTGGGTGTGGCCGTGGGCCTGTACCTGCCAGCCTCCGTCAGCCTGACACTGGCCTGCGGGGCCATACTGGGATGGGTGCTCAAGCGGATCAGCCGTAACCGACAGGCCACCAGCACCACCGGCCAGAGCAGCCCGGAGGGTGGTTCCACCGGCACCATGCTGGCATCTGGCTTTATTGTGGGGGAAAGCCTGACCGGGGTGTTACTGGCGGTTCTTTCCGGCGCCACGGGACGGGATAATGCTTTTTCCCTTGCAGCCTTTGTGCCCCAGAACGTACCCGCCATTCTGGGCACGCTGGGTTTTGGCGCATTGTGCTGGGCCTTTGCGCACAAAACACTCCGCGCACCCTGACCTCCCTGCCAGATGGCCAGCCCACAAGGCTGTCAGTGCTGTAAAAGCACCGGCACACGGGGGGTGGCCAGAATATAGTCGGTCACACTGCCCATAAGCCGACTATAGACCATGTTATGCTGGTACCCTCCGAGCACCAGCATGTCGGCGCGGAAGGTTCCGGCCATGTCCAGCAGGGTTTCTCCCACATTGCGGCTATCCGCAACAGGCTGCTGGGTTACGCTTACTCCGGGCAGAATATCCAGCGGCAGCGGGTCACTGGCGGACACGGCCACCTCAACCGCCTTTGCTGCCCCCACAAAGGAGCGGGCAGCAAAGAACGCGCGGCGGCAGGCGGGGGTGTCTTTCCATGCCATGAAAATGCGGTCCCCGCTGGCCTGCGACCAGAATGGGGGCACAAACAGAACGGGGCGACCGGATTCAAAAATGGCGGCACGGGTGGCCACATGCTTTTGGGCGCTGTCCCGGTTATCGGGGAAGCCCAGAATCAGCAGGTCGGCGTCCTTGCCGTACCCTGCAATAATGCGGTCCACCGTAATTTCGGGGTCCAGCCAGTTGACCTCCACCTTGCCCAGCCGGTCTGCGGGAGTGCCATATTCCTGCGCCAGCCATTGCTGGAAGCGGGTATGCAGGGCATCGGCCCATTCGCGCTGTCTGGCCCGCAGGGTCTGGGCCTGTGTATCGGAAAACCCCATACGCCCCAGAATCTGCTCCGGAGGTTCCCGCGCGGCCAGCACATCAATCCGCTGCATCCCCCGAATACGGGTGAGCGCCTGCGCTGCCATACTCAGCAAAACCTCGGTCTGGTCCAGTTGGCTGAGAATAACAAGGCACCGTTGCATGCACTCCCCCCCTCGCACACCATAAATTACGGGCCTGACTGTGGCACACCTGCCCTCTCTCTGGAAGGTGAAGAAAAAACGGGCCCCTGCCCCTCGCATTCAGCGGCAAAGCTGGGCAAAACTGCCCCACCATGCGCCATACGCGCCAGAGCAGAGGAAAGAGCAGAACAGTGTTGCTAAACGTGAGCGAGCGCGGCCCCGAACACCCAACGCCCGAAAAAACCCTGCCGGTTGTGCTGCTGCATGGCCTGTTTGGCCGGGCGCGCAATCTGGGTTTTGTGCAGCGCAAGCTGGCCACAACCCGGCGTACGCTGGCCATGGACCTGCGTAACCACGGCAACAGCCCCCACGGCCCCATGAGCTACCCCACCATGGCGCAGGATGTGCTGGACACAATGGAGCACCTCCACGCCAGCCCCGCCATTATGCTCGGCCATTCCATGGGAGGCAAAACCGCCATGATGGCAGCCCTGACCTACCCGACCGCCATACGCGCCCTGATTGTGGTGGACATAGCCCCCGCACAGGGCGGGTTTGACCGGCTGGACCTGCCCGACACTCTGGACAGGCTGCAATTCCCCCCATATCTGGACCTGCACGGTGCCAACGACCTGCTGCGCCCCTATATTGCGAGTGATGCGGTACGCCAGCTTATGGCGCAGAACATACGGCAGGGGGATAACCCCGGCTGGGCCATTGGCCTGCCCGATATTCTGGCCGCCATGCCCGACATCATGGGCTGGCCCCAGCTTGCCCCGGACTTACGCTATGAGGGGCCAACCCTGTTCATTCGCGGGGAAAACTCTCCCTATATCAGCCCGGATAACTACCCGGCCATGCGGGCACTTTTTCCCAACTACCGGCTGGAGAGCATTCGCGGTGCGGGCCACTGGGTCCATGCCGATGCCCCCCAGCGCTTTACCGAACTGGTGGAAGAGTTTCTGGCCAATATTCCCTAAAGCCCCGCACACGCGGGATACGCCCTTACGCCAGAGTAACCGGCAGGCCAGCCATATCCTGCGCAACGGCCTCGGCCATGCGAATACCGTCCATAGCGGCGGAGAGGATCCCCCCGGCATACCCTGCCCCTTCCCCCGCAGGGTAAAGGCCGGGTGTGTTGATGGACTGGCCATCCTCCCCCCGTGGCACGCGGATAGGGGAGGACGTGCGGGTTTCCACCCCGGTCATGACCGCATCATCCATGGTAAAGCCGCGTAGTTTGCGCTCGAACCGGGGCAGGGCTTCCCGCAGGGCCTCCACCACAAAATCCGGCAGGCAGGTGGACAGGTCCGCTGGCGTGACACCCGGCTTGTAGGAGGGCACCACATCCCCCAGCGCGGTGGAAGGACGACCGGCCAGAAAATCCCCCACACGCTGGGCAGGAGCGCGGTAATCCCCGCCTCCAGCCAGAAATGCCTGCCGCTCCCAGTGGCGCTGGTAGGCAATACCTGCCAGCGGGTCATCCGGGTAGTCCTCACCGGGGCGCAGTTCCACCACCATGCCCGAATTGGCGTTCCGTTCGGCACGGGAATACTGGCTCATGCCGTTGGTAACGACCTGCCCTTCCTCCGATGTTGCCGCCACGACCGTACCGCCGGGACACATGCAGAAGGAATACACGCCCCGCCCATTGGCTGCGTGGTGGACCAGCCTGTACTCGGCAGCCCCCAACTGCTCATTGCCTGCGCTGGGGCCAAACTGGGCCGTATCAATAACCGATTGCGGGTGCTCGATCCGCACCCCCATGGAAAAGGGTTTGGCCTGCATGCTCACACCCTGTTTTTGCAGCATGGCAAACGTATCGCGCGCACTGTGGCCCACGGCCAGCACAACATGGTCTGCTGCAATCACCTCCCCGCTGGAAAGGCGTACCCCTTCCACCTTGCGGGTGGATGCGTTGAGCAGCAGGTCATCCACCCTGGCCCCGAAGCGGTATTCTCCACCGGCCTGCTCCACCTCCTGACGGATGTGCTCCACCATGGACACCAGCCGGAACGTGCCAATATGGGGGTGCGCCAGATACAGGATATCCTCCGGAGCACCGGCCTTTACAAACTCCTCCAGCACCTTGCGGCCCAGAAAGCGCGGGTCCCGCACCTGACTGTAGAGTTTACCGTCGGAAAAAGTACCCGCCCCGCCCTCACCAAACTGGACGTTGCTCTCCGGGGTCAGCACCGAGTGACGCCACAGGGCAAACGTGTCCACCGTACGTTCACGCACAACCTTGCCGCGCTCAAGCAGCAGGGGCCGCAACCCCATGCGGGCCAGAATCAGGGCCGCCATAAACCCGCATGGCCCGGCCCCGATAATAATGGGGCGTTTATACCCTTCCGCCGCGGCAAGGGCTGCGCCATTGGTAATGGGCGCATGCCAGGCCATGTCCGGCGCGAATTGTACGTGGGTGTTGCCGGGATGCGCGCTCCGGTAACGGGCCAGCACATCTGCCTCGTCCCGCACGGCGCAATCCAGCGTGTACACAAGCCATATGGCAGAGCGGCGGCGTGCATCATGCCCACGCTTGAACACGGTATAGTGTTCCAGCGCATCCGCACCAATGCCCAACCGCTCACAGATCGCCTGCCGGAGTGCCTCGGGCGGGTGGTCCAGCGGTAGCCGCAGTTCAGTCAGACGGAGCATGGGGCGTGTTCATCCAGTATAATTGCAAATGAGGCAAAACGATCCTCTGGCTCCTTCCCTATTCTGGAACAGCTTGGGCGTGCAACGCCTGCCGTGCAATCGGTGGAGGATATTCCACTTCCATTCCGCGGCAACCCACCCTAGATAAAGCGACAACCCTGAAATAGCGCCACCCCACGGCCCCTTGTGTGAATGAAAGCAGCCACAGACATGCCAGCCACAGACATGCCAACGCATGACCATACGGACCATTCGGGCTGCGCAGGCCATACCGGCCCCTCGCCCTGCACGCATGAGCATGAGCATGAGCATGAGCATGAGCATGAGCATGAGCATGAGCATGAGCATGAGCATGAAGATAACGGGGCAGCCTGCACGCACAAGCACGGATTTGGCCACCACCACGTGCACACACCCACCTCCTTTGGCACGGCTTTTGCCGTAGGAATTGCCGTTAACTCGCTTTATCTGGTGGCCGAGGCGGTATGGGGTGTTTATGCCCATTCGCTCTCGCTCATTGCCGATGCGGGACATAATCTCTCAGACGTGCTCGCACTGGCCGCCGCGTGGCTGGCCGAGTACCTCTCCCGCAAAAGCCCGACCGTGCGCTTTACCTATGGGTTGCGCCGCTCCTCCATTCTGGCCGCACTGGCCAATGCAATCATTCTCATGCTGGTCACTGGCGGCGTTGCGTGGGAGGCCATCCACCGCCTGATGCACCCCACCCCGGTTGCGGGCATGACCATGATGGTGGTTGCAGGCATTGGCATTGTGGTAAACGGTGCCTCCGCCATGCTGTTTGCCGCCGGACAGAAAGGGGATCTGAACATTCGCGGGGCCTTTTTGCACCTCATGGCCGATGCCCTGACATCCCTTGCCGTGGTTATTGCCGGGGGGCTGGTGCTGCTGACCCATGTTGCATGGATAGACCCCGCCATAAGCCTTGCCATTTCCGTTGTGGTGGTCCTGAGCACATGGTCCCTTCTGCGGGATTCGCTGGATATGGCGCTGGATGCGGTCCCGCGTGAGGTGGACCCCAGTGCAGTGGAAAGCTTTCTGCGCAACACCCCCGGCGTTGCGGACCTGCATGACCTGCACATCTGGCCCATAAGCACGACCGAAACCGCCCTGACCGTGCATCTGGTCCGCAGCACAAACGCTGCTGATGCGCAAAGCGATAGCCACCTGCTCGACACACTTGTCACCACCCTGCGCAAGCGCTTTGGCATTGCTCACCCCACCGTGCAGATGGAAACACAGGATTACGGCCCCACGTGCCATCTGTCTGACCCGCACACCGTCTAACACCAGACAAACAAGAACCTATGCCCGAACTCCCGCTCCCCAGAAGCAACCGGGGCCTTGCCGTTGTCAGCCTGTTTGTCAGCCTTGTGGCACTGGGGCTCAAATACACAGCCTTTGCCGTAAGCGGCAGCGTTGCCCTGCATGCAGATGCCATAGAAACCATTATCAACGTGGTCGCCGCCGCAGGGGGGCTATGGGCGTTAAGCGTTGCAGAGCGCCCGGCGGACCACAACCACACCTATGGCCACTACAAGGCGGAATACCTGTCCGCCGTGGCCGAGGGAACGCTGGTGGTCATTACCGCATTTGTTATCGGGCGCGAGGCCGTGGAAGGCTGGCTGAACCCCCACCCCGCACTGGCACCATGGAACGGCCTGCTGCTGAATGGGGCGGCAACCTGCGTTAATCTGGGCTGGGGGCTGATCATGCTCCGTGCCGGGCAGGCCCGCCATTCCCCCGCCCTTATTGCCGGGGGGCAGCATGTGCTGTCCGATGTGTGGACGGGTGTGGCCCTTGTGGCCGGTGTTGCGCTGATCCCCCTGCTGGGCTGGCCACAACTGGATGCGGTTCTGGCCGGGCTGGTGGCCCTGAACGTGCTGCGGGTTGGCTGGGAAGTCATGCGGGACTCCATTGCCGGGCTGATGGACGAGGCCCCGGACGCCCAGACACTGGGCGAAATCGGCGCAATTATTACGGCTAACGGGCATGGAGCCATTCAGGCGCATGATATCCGCACCCGCATTGTGGGGGCCATGACATTCCTTGAGTTCCATCTGGTTGTACCAGGCACCATGAGCGTAAAGGCCGCGCATGACATATGTGACCGCATTGAACTCGCCCTGCGCGCGCATATGGGCAGCACGCTGGTCCATATTCACATAGAACCGGAAACCTGCGCCAAGCACGATAATACGGTCCTGAACATACCACCCACAGGGATATCCCCCGCCAGCTTCGGTTCTTCAGCAGAAAAATAAACAGAAAACCGTCATAAAAGACGGTAATGTCTTTCTTCTGCCGCATGAAATGTTAAACTGTGTCGCATCTTTTTTCTTTTGTGCAAGAGATGCCTCATGCCCTCCGCGAGCGTGATACCCACCGCAGAGTCCCTGCGCCATCTGCGTGAACACGCCAAGGCTGGCACCGTAAGCTGGCGGCGCAAGTTTATGTACTGGTCGGGGGCGGTTCTGGTTGGTGTGGTTGCCGTGGCCTTCGCCGGGCTGGCGGACAAGGCGGCACATGTGCGCACCATTCTTGTGCACATCAACCCCTGGCTGATGCTGCTGGTGACCCCGCTGGGGCTGGCCCTTTCCACCTGGCTGACCCGCACATGGTTCCGCGGCGCGCAGGGCAGCGGTATTCCGCAGGCCATTGCCTGCATGCACCTGCATGACATGACCATTGTGGACAAGGTTCTGGCCCTGCGGATTGCACTGGCCAAAATCTGCCTGACCTGCCTTGGCTTGCTCAGTGGCGCCTCCATCGGACGTGAAGGGCCAACCGTACAGGTGGGGGCGTCCATCATGCACACGGTGGGCCGCCTTGCTGGCCTGACCGATGTGACCAAGCAGCGCGCCCTGATCAAGGCTGGCGGGGCTGCCGGGGTAGCGGCCGCCTTTAATACCCCACTTGCTGGCATTGTGTTTGGCATAGAAGAACTAGCCCACTCCTTTGAGCAGCGCACCAGCGGCACCATGCTGACCTGCGTGGTTGTTTCCGGCGTAACCGCCATTGCCCTTGTGGGGAACTACACCTATTTCGGCCACACCTATTCCGCCGTGCCGGTTGGGGCAAGCTGGCTGGCCGTGGTGGTCTGCGGAGTTGTGGGGGGGCTGTGCGGGGGCATGTTCTCGGCCCTTCTGGTCCGTATTTCCCGCGGGATTCCGGGGGCATTCGGGCGGTTTATCAGCCTGCGCCCCGTTCTGTTCGCCGCGTTGTGCGGGCTGGCGCTGGCCATAATCGGCCTGCTTTGCGGCGGCATGACCTATGGCACGGGCTACATGCAGGCCCGTGACATTATTATGGGCTCCGACCAGTACCCGGCCTCGTTCTTTTTGTTCAAGCTGCTGGCCACCCTTATTTCCTACTGTTCGGGTATCCCCGGTGGGCTGTTTGCGCCTTCGCTCTCTGTCGGGGCGGGCATGGGCGGGTGGATCGCGCATTTTCTGCCCCACACCACGCCCGGTGCCGTAGTGCTGCTGGGCACGGTGGCCTACTTTGCCGCGGTCACCCAGTCCCCCCTGACCGCAACCGTTATTGTGATGGAAATGTGCGATAACCAGCAGATCACGCTGGCGCTTATGGCCAGTGCCTTTTTGGCCTTTGGGGTTTCACGCGCATTGTGCAGCCATGCCCTTTACGGCGCGCTAGCCGTGCGGTTCCTGCGTTCTGCCGCCCCCAAACAAAAACCCCAGTCCCTTACAAACACCACGGACACACACGCAAACTAGGCTTTTTACACGCCACGGAAGCTCCGATTATGGCGCGGCCGGGCCGTGCCTCTCTGGTTTCTCATAATCTGGCGTCCTATATGAAAAGCACGATTGTTGAATTGGAGGCTTACCCTATGTCTGACGCATCCCTCGCGCCGGAAAATGCTGCCACAAGCACGCCCGATACCCGTGTGCCCGTTACGGTGCTGACCGGCTTTCTGGGCGCGGGCAAAACCACCTTGCTCAACCATATCCTGACCGCCGAACACGGGCGCAAATACGCCGTGGTCATTAACGAATTTGGCGAACTGGGCGTAGACAACGATCTGGTTGTGGACGCGGATGAAGAAGTGTTCGAAATGAACAACGGCTGCATCTGCTGCACCGTACGGGGCGATCTGATCCGTATTCTGAACGGGTTGATGAAGCGCCGCGGCAAGTTTGACGGCATTATTGTGGAAACCACCGGCCTTGCCGCCCCCGCCCCCGTGGCCCAGACCTTTTTTGCCGATGAAGACGTGCGCGAAAAAGCAAAACTGGACGCGGTTGTGACGGTCGTGGATGCCTTTAACTTTCTGAGCACGCTGGCCGAAAGCCCCGAAGCGCGCGAGCAGGTGGCCTTTGCCGATGTGATTATCCTCAACAAGACTGATCTGGTGGATGCAGGCCAGATTGCCCAGATTGAGGCCGCCATTCGCAAGATTAATGCCTCGGCCCCCATCCACCACGCCCAAAAGGGCACTGTGCGTCTGACCGATGTACTGGACCGTGGCGGGTTTGATCTGGCCCGTGTACTGGAAAACACGCCTGATTTTCTTGAACATCCCGAACACCACCATGAGGAAGACATTTCCAGCGTGTCCCTTCAGGTCAGGCAGCCCTTGGATGCGGGGCGTTTTCAGGCATGGATCAGTGCCCTGTTGCAGGAAAAAGGGGCAGACATGCTGCGTACCAAAGGTATTCTGGACTTTGCAGGCCAGCCCGAGCGCTTTGCGTTTCAGGCCGTGCACATGATGGCCGATGGCAACGCCATTGGCCCATGGAAGGATGGCGAAACCCGGGAGAGCCGTCTGGTCTTTATTGGCCGCAACCTGAACAGGCCACAGCTCCGCCGTGGGCTTGAAAGCTGTATTGCAGCATGAGCGCGACCCCAGAAACCCTTCTGCGCGGGCTGATTGAAAAGCGTGGTGCCTTCCGGCAGGTCGAGGGAGAAATTACGGGCTGCGTTGCCTCGCGCGATTCCAGCCGGTTCGCCTTTACTACGGGTGAAGGGGATGTGATGGTCGCCCACCGGCATGACCTGACGACCCCCAATGCGTGGGCAACCTACGCGGTGCATGACGGGCCGGTGCTGGCCCTCTCCCCCGATACGCTGGCAGACAGTTTTTTAACCGGCGGGGATGATGGCCGTCTGTGCCGCCTTGACCCTGCGGGCGAAATTGAAGAACTGGCCAAAACCCGCCGCTGGGTAGAGCACATTACCACCTTTGTCAGCGACAAAAGCAGCCTGATCGCTGCGGCATCGGGCAAAAATGTGGAACTGCGCGACGCTACGGGCCGCACAATTATCCGCACGTTTGAACACCCCACCACCGTTGGCGGCATTGCGTTTGACCCCAAGGGCAAGCGCCTTGCCGCATCGCACTATAATGGTGTGTCGCTGTGGTTCACCCAGTCCAAGGATGGCAGTGCCCGGCTGCTGGAATGGAAAGGCAGCCATCTGGGCATTGCCATGCACCCGAATGGGGATGCAGTTGTAACCGCCATGCAGGAAAACGACCTGCACGGCTGGCGGCTGGCAGACGGGCACAACATCCGCATGAGTGGCTACCCGACCAAGGTGCGCTCCATGTCTTTTTCCAGCAATGGCAAATGGCTGGCCACCAGTGGTGCGGACGTTGTGGTGATGTGGCCGTTCTTTGGCGGCGGCCCCATGGGCAAACCCCCGACAGAGCTCCCCGGCGCAGGGGGCGCATTGTGCACCCGCGTTGCCTTCCACCCCTCGCAGGACGTTGTAGCTGCGGGCTTTGCCAATGGCACGGTTGTGATGATAGAGCCCACGACCCAGCGCGTTCTTCCTGTCTCCTTGGGGCAGGCTGGCGCTGTTACCGCGCTGGCTTACAGCCCGGATGGCTGCACACTGGGCTTTGGCACTGAAGATGGTGTGATCGGGCTGCTGGACCTGTCCAGCGCGGCCTGAGCCGGGCAAAACCACTCCCTGCCACCGCCCGCCACGCTGTGCCGTGGCACAGACAGATAACATACCGCAAAACAGCCTCCCCCTCAGGCCAAAAGGGGGAGGCAGAGGACAGGAATGATATGACAAACAGGTTCCGGCTCGTGATTATTGGTGGAGGCGTTGCCGGTCTGGCCCTGGCGACCCGTCTGGGCAACACTCTCGGCCGCTCCGGCAGGCTGGAAATCACGCTGGTGGACAAAGGCTTCAGCCATGTGTGGAAACCCATGCTCCACTGCTTTGCCGCTGGAACCGCCCGGAACGAAAACGACCGGATTACGTTTGTCTCCCACGCAGCGGCTCACGGTTTCCGCTTCTGTTATGGCGAGATTGCGCATCTGGACCGGGCCAACAGGCGCATCACCCTTGCCCCGCTGATGGAAGAAAACAACCAGTTACTGCTTGAAGAACGGCATCTGGATTACGATGCCGTGGTGTTCGCCATTGGCAGCCGCGCCAATGACTTTGGCACCCCCGGTGTGGTGGAACACTGCATGTTCCTCGACAACGTGGTTGAGGCCAATCATTTTAACGAACGCTTCCGCCATGCCATTATTCAGGCCTATGGCCGTGGCACGCCGGTCGATATCGCCATTGTTGGCGGTGGGGCAACCGGTGTGCAGCTGGCCGCGGAACTGCACAAGGCGCTCGACATTGGCGCATTGTACAACTTTACCCCGGTCACGCCGGAAATGCGCGTAACCCTGCTGGAAGCCGGGCCGCGCATTCTACCCGCCTTCCCGCAGAATGTCTCGGACGCGGCCCAGAAGCAGCTTGAAGCCCTGAACATTGCCGTCCGCACCAACACCATGGTCAGCGGCGCGGACGAAAGCGGGTTTATACTTAAGGATGGCAACCGTGTTAACGCGCAGTTCCGCGTCTGGGCCGCAGGCGTTAAAGCGCCGGATGTCACGCGGGATATGGACGGGCTGGATTACCAGCGTGGCGGGCAGCTTACCGTGCAGGCCAATCTGCAAAGCACGGTGGACGAGCATGTGTTTGCTCTGGGGGACTGCTCCTTTATCAAGGATGCGCCAGTAGCCCCCACGGCACAGGTGGCCCGCCAGCAGGCCCACCATCTGGCCCGCCACCTGCCGGGCTACATCTTTAACAAAAATCCTGTTCCGGACTTCCATTTCCGTAACCGGGGAGCCATTGTCGCCCTTGGAGACTATAACGGCTGGGGCGCATTTGCCGATGGCAAGACCTTTGGCGGCGGATTTTTAAATGGCCTGAGCGCACGCCTTGGGCATATGGCCCTTTACAGGCAGCATCAGTTTGAACTGCATGGCCCCTTCCGTGGCGCCATTGCCTGCTTTACGGACTGGCTGGACGGTTTTGTGCGCCCCTCCGTACGCATGGACTAAACACCATAGACTATGGCGAACATTTCTTGATACTACGTGCCCCCTCCCATGACACATAAGAAACTGTCTTACCTTCTACTGTCGTGATTTTTTGTATATTTACAGCATTTCCTCTCGCTTCTGGCGTGGAATTATATGCAGCTACAATGTACCAGTTCCCTGCTGGAAGATTAGAAAAGACAAAGTGAGCAACCGATGGACAAATGCTGGGACCAGCCATAGGACAGGTAAAATGAGGGATGAAAGGCAACACTGATGGAACAACCCAGCGAGGGTCATTTACGTTTTTATAATCATTAACACGAAGATTATATACTTCCATTTTCTTCGCCAGAATGCGCATATACTCACTCTCTGGAAGAAGATCTATTGTAAAATTTTTTTGCGGTGTTTCTCTAAAAGAACTTTCTATTGGATAAGAGTCATAGTTTCCGTCAGGTACTTGATAAGAATAATATTTTGTAAATTCGGCACCACTGACACATCCTTTGATGGTCGCATGCCCGGGTTTTTGAGCCCATGCGACTTCAGCACTGTTGAATGGTATTTTGGGTGGCGCGGGGTGCACGCAGCCACTCAGCAGTAACATGGGAAGTAAGGTAAAAAATATTCGTTTGGCATTATTATTTTGCGTCATTTTTTGCTCTTTCGGCATCTGTTAAACTCTTATTGGTTATCATTTTTTGTATCCCTTGTGGTTCGCTGTACGCATCTCTGGCAGAGTTCTCAAAACTCTTTGTTAAAGATAGTATTTCTCCTGCCTCGTTTGCCTCGAAATCATTGTCTAGTTGTTTAGTCCCGGGCTTTGATGGTGCGGATTATGTATGAACCGTGATGGTTCTTTTCCCACTGCTGGCAAATGAATTCGTATGGAGTGAGACCGCGTAGCGTCTTGAGCCTTCGGGCGAAATTGTAGGCCATGACGAAGTCCGCGAGGTGCTGACGCAACTGGTCATGTGTTTCATAATAGAAGCGCTTGACTGTTGCCTCCTTGATCGTGCGGTTCATCCGTTCGACCTGATCGTTGGTCCATGGATGCTTCACCTTTGTCAGACGATGCTCGATACCGTTTTCATCGCACACCCGATCAAAGATATGGTGGAAGGCGTATTGATGCCGTGCCTGATTGGTGAACTGGATGCCGTTATCGGTCAGAACCGTGTGGATGGCATAAGGGACTGCTGCGATCAGGTTCCGCAGAAAACCTGCGGCAATCATCTTTCCGGCTTCTCGGTGCAGTTCGACAAAGGTGAATTTGCTCGTGCGGTCTATCGCGACAAACAGGCGCAGCTTACCCTGCGCAGTCTGCACTTCAGCAATATCAATGTGAAAATAGCCAATCGGGTAAGCCTTGAACTTGCGCTTGGGTTTTTTTGTCTCCCGTCACCTCGGGTAGTCGGCTGATCCCGTGTCGTTGCAGGCAGCGATGCAGGGATGATCGCGTCAGGTGCGGGATCGTCGCCTGGAGCGCGTAGAGGCAATCGTTCAGCGGCAGCAGCGTGTGACGGCGGAAAGCAACGATGATCGCCTCATCCTCAATGCTCAGCACCGTCGAATGCGCGTCTTTGGGGCCGGTCGGCAAATCACCGACCGCAGTGCGCTTCTTCCACTTCGCAACCGTCTTCGGGTTGATCCCATAACGCCTGGCCAGAACCCTCAGGCTCTCTTAATTATCGTGTATCGCTCGACGGACCGTCCTCTGTCGTGCGGGCGCTCCCGTGTAAAATCTGTCCCACAGTGCATCCCTCCATTCCTGACTGAATAATGCACCATCAAAACCCGGGACTAAACACCATAGACTATGGCGAACATTTCTTAATACTGCGCGCCCCTACCCATGACACATAAGGAACAGTCTGCCCCTCAATAGTGGTTATTTTTTGCACGGTAACTGCCACAGCGTTATCTTCTTTTGTCGCATTATATCCAGCTACTATATACCAATTTCCTGCAGGAAGATTATTGAAAATAAAATGCCCTCTCGATGTACAAATATCGGGCCCATCTGCAGGACAAGAAATATGAGGAATAAAAGGAATAACCGAAGGTTCAACCCATCGGGAATCATTTAATGTATGATAGCTATTTAATAAATAATATTGCTCCATTTTTTGTGCGAGCATCCACATATAGTCACTTTCAGGGAGGAGGTCTATTGTGAAATTTCTGGACGAATTTTCACGATATGAACTTTCTATTGGGTAAGAGTCATAGTTTCCATCAGGTACTTGGTAAGTATAATATTTTGTAAATTCGCCACCACTGACGCATCCTTTAATGGTAGCACGACCCGGTTTTTGAGCCCATGCGACTTCAGCACTGTTGAATGGTATTTTGGGTGGCGCGGGGTGCACGCAGCCACTCAGCAGTAACATGGGAAGTAAGGTAAAAAATATTCGTTTGGCATTATTATTTTGCGTCATTTTTTGCTCTTTCGGCATCTGTTAAACTCTTATTGGTTATCATTTTTTGTATTCCTTGTGGTTCGCTGTACGCATCTCTGGCAGAGTTCTCAAAACTCTTTGTTAAAGATAGTATTTCTCCTGCCTCGTTTGCCTCGAAATTATTGTCTAGGCTCAGGACTCATTCTTTGAGCCAGAAGATGACGCTTGCTGCGATGTGGATTGCGGACATGAAGGTATGAGTGCCGCGGTCATATCGGGTCGCAACACGTCGCCAGTCTTTCAGCTTTGCGAACATGTTTTCGATGAGGTGGCGCTTCTTATACAGATGCCAATTGTAAGGTGGCTTTGATTTCCTGTTCTTCTTTGATGGAATACAAGCGGAGATGTTCCGGTCTGCGAGAGACTGTCTGATTTTATTGCTGTCGTATCCCCGATCACCGATGACTTCCTCTGTCTCATCCGGCAGGTCCGCCAGCAGAACATCAGCCCCTTTGAAATCACTGACCTGTCCCGCAGTCAGATGAAGGCGGACAGGTCGGCCCTGATCATCGCACACGGCATGAAGTTTTGAGTTCAGGCCGCCTTTTGTCCGTCCGATATGGCGGGGAAAAGCCCCTTTTTGAGCAGGGCCGCCGATGTCCGGTGTGCCTTGAGGTGTGTTGCATCGATCATCAGACGCTTCGAACGGCCAGCCTGTTCTGTCAGGGCAACAAAAATCCTGTCAAAGACACCCAGACGGCTCCACCGGATAAAGCGATTGTATAAAGTCTTGTGCGGACCATACGCTTTCGGAGCGTCTTTCCACTGAAGACCGTTACGGATGACATAAACGATCCCGCTCAGAACACGTCGGTCATCCACGCGTGGCACTCCGTGCGCCAGAGGGAAAAACGGCTCAATCCGCTTCATCTGGCTCTCAGACAGCATAAACACATCACTCACAGGCCCACCCTCCATCGGTAAGCCTGTGAATCACAACCTCTCGCTCAGTTCAATAAATTAATAGGTCCTGAGCCTAAGCATATCCCCTTTCCCCCATTTTTTAACGGGAAAGGGTTATGCCTCTCCATTGAAAAATCATGATAGAATCAGGATTTTTCACACACATATAAAAAATCCCTTACCAGCGCATTAACCGTAGCCGCCTGCTCTATATGGGGCAGGTGGCCTGTGCGGGCCAGAAAATGGCAGTTATCCTGTGCAGGAATCCCCTGTGCCTGCGTGGCGGGCAATACCTGATCTGCCTCCCCCCAGATGATCTGCACGGGGCATGGCGGATTATTGAGCACCGGGCGCAGGTTATTGGCCTGCTCACCATGGGGGAAGCAGGTCTGCGCAATGGCGCGCAACGCAGCCCGTGCCCCCGGCGTGGCGCGGGCTTCCACTAAAAACTCCGCAACCTTCCGCCCGATCAATTTGGGATCATACACAGCCATGGCCATGGCCTGCGCCATATCCGCCGCAGTGCTGGCCTCCACAAAGCGGGTCATGAACGCCATGTTGACCGTGCGCCCCAACCCTGCCGGGGCCAGCAGGGACAGGCTGGCAACCCGCTCGGGAACACTTTCCAGCAAAGACAGGGCAATACCACCGCCCAGCGAATGCCCCAGAACATGGGCTTTGCTCACCCCCAACCCGTCCAGCACAAGGGCTGTAACCTGCGCCATACGCGCCAGTGTGGGGGCTTGGGCCAGAGCACTGGACTGGCCATGTCCGGGCAGGTCAAACGCAATAACCCGCCGGTGGGCCGCCTGCACCTGCTGGGTGAGCTGCCAGTTGGTTGCACTGCCACCAAAGCCATGCACCAGCAGCAGCGGCAGACCCGGCCCCTCCCCTGTCTGGCGGATATGTACGGTCTGCTCTCCCAGCCGGAGCAGGAAGGATTGTGTCTGAACGGCCTGTTTTGTCATGCCGCCATCATGCCCTGTTTGCCCTCAATGGGCCAGATTACAGGCCATGACTTTTGCAGCCGTTAAAAATGGCAGGCAATGCGGCCACCAATAAAACGCGGCTCGCCGGGGATATAAAAATAGGTTGTGGTGGCCATGCCCCCGCTCTCCGCATAGCGGCGGTCCAGAATATTGCGGGCATAAACCGTTATGTCCCACAACTGGGAGGGAGAATGCAGGGTTACATGGGCCCCCAGCAAAAAATACGGTGGCAGGCGGTAAAACCCGGTGCCCCCCACGGTAATGGCCTGACTGCCCCTGTATTGCCAGTCTGGCCCAAAATCCAGCCTGTAGTTCCGGGGCAGGGGCTGCCGCCATGTGGCATCCCCGTTCAAGGTCAGTTTGGGAGAGCCGTTATCCACGCCGCTAAAATTACGTTCAATGGCCTTCCACTGCTGCGGGTGGCTTATGTGATAAGCATTGGTAGCGGCCCGATCCACATTCGGAAAATCCTGAAAATCCCCGCGCTGCCAGCCAAGGTTCTGCATTAAAAACAGATGACCAAACGGGTGCGCTTCCAGTGTTGCCTCAAACCCCCAGCTTTCGGATTTGGGAGCGTTGGTAATTTCGCTCAACGGGCCAAAATTGGGGATCAGCACGGTGCCGATAACCTGCTGGTTATGAAAGTCGTTGTAAAACGCAGCACCATTCAGCCGCAGACGCCCCGGTATGGGGTCCGATTTAAGGCCGAGTTCGTAGGTAAGAACCGTCTCTGGCCTAAACGGGTCCAACTGGGCCTGCACCTGCGTATTGTTGGCGCTAAACCCTCCGGGTTTAAAGCCCTTGCTCATTTTGTAATACAGCAAGGCCTGCGGTACAAACTGCCACGAAATCCCAACCTGCCCGGCAAACTGGTTGGCGGCAGTACTCTCAGGGTCAAAATTCCGGGTCGCTCCGCCGAATATCTGAGACTTCAGGCTGGTAAGGCCCCGGTCATCCAGCTCATGCAAAAGCCCGGCCCAGATAGTCACATTATGCGGCAGGCGGTAGCTGACATTCCCGAATTCTGAAACACTTTCCTGATTCAGGCCAAAGGTCGTAGCCATCATGTACTGACGTGCGGAGTAATCCGTATAATCAAAGAAAAACTGCTGGTTCATGCGGCTGCGCTGATAATATGCCCCCACAACCCAGTTCAGGCGGCCATGCAGGGCAACCCCGTTCAGCCGGGCTTCCTGCGTGAACACGTTGGCATCTATGGTGCGGTACGTATCCGCCTGAGAGAGAGCCGTGCCGTCCTGATCCGTGTATTCGCCCTGCCGCTCGGTTTCGAACGCACTGATGGCCGTGAAGGTGGCAGGACCAAAATCATGGATCAGCCGCAGGTCTGCCCCCCAGTACTGGTTATGCTCGCTGGGTTTGAGGCCCGCCCCACGCCCCACAAGATTTGCAAACTCTGGCCGCATGGACCATTCCGCCCGCCGTCCCAGCCCGAAATCCGGCAAGGGCTGTGACCCGATAAGCCTGTAAACAGGAACCGCCGTGACCACCTGACTGTTATCCTGCACAAAATGACCACCGAGCTGGATGGTCGTGCGCTCATTGGGCTGCCAGCGCAGTTTGCCCCGCAATGCCCAAAGGTCCGCATCCCCCAGATGTGCGCCATTGGTCGGGTTGTACTGCCACCCCCCGCCCTGACGCGTCTGCCCTGCCAGCCGAAAACTCCAGCCCTTGGCCAGCGGGCCGGACACATAAGCCTCGCTCCGGCTCCGCGCGTAGGAGGCTATGTCCTCCATTCCACCGTAATGCCATGTGGTCGTCGGGTCGTTGGTGCGCAGGCGCACCTCCCCCCCTGTGGTGGACTGGCCATGTTTTGTACCCACCGGCCCCGGGTCCACGGCCGCATCGGCCATATCAAACAGCAGCCCGTTGCTCATGGCGGGGTACGCATAGGCCACATCGTCCATATACGTCAGAACGGGGGGCATGTTGTTCTGCGTAAAGTCATTAAACCCGGCACCACGCAGGTAAAAATTGGTCGAGGCTGTGCCGTTGATACTCTGCATGGTCAGGTTTGGAGCCACGCTCTCCAGCCCGCGCAAGGTGGTAACGTCCCTGTTGCGCAGCATTTCCGCGCTCAGATGCGTTGTGGCATCCGGCTCGTGCTGGGCTGCGGGAAAAGCAAAATCGGACCGGTGCGCCCCCACATCCACATGGGTTACGCCACGGGCGGCCACATGGGCAGGTTTTGCCTGTTCTGCCTTATCAGGTGCGGCAGGGGATTTGGGCAATGCAGCCGGTTTGCCTACAGGGCCGGGCGTATTCTGCGCCTGTGCCGCGGAGACCGCAAACAGGCTGAGCGGGATCAGGCTGACGCAGCACAGCATACGCTGCCAGTACGCGCGGCGCTGCATACTCAGAAAAAGACCATATGCTTGCTGCCCGAAAATGATCCGCTCCTTTCCCACCCATGTGCCGCCGCATGACCACGCAAGCCATGCTCCCCCGGCAAAGCTGGCTTTCTCATGACGGAAACACGCCCTCTTATGCAAGGTTGTTCGCCCAAATTCATCTCATTTTCAACCGTTCGACTGCATATTCATGCATATCCCGATCAAAAAGACCTGTATCCGCGTATAAGGTTTTTTTTAAGAAACCTTCCCCCCACAAGAGGGTAGGCAGGCTGGAACAAGCTGGCTAAGGTAGGCACTTGTCTTGTGTTTTGCATAAGAAACACGGCCAGCAATCCGTAATGTCAGCAACTATAATAAAGAAACCGGAGTTCCCCTGTGCCAGACCTGTCCTTGCGCGCCCTTTTCCGCCATGCCCTTCTGCTTTCCGTCGTTATGGGCGCGGGTAGTCTGGCCGGGCAGGCCCATGCCGCGCCGCAGAGCACGCCACAAACGACACAGGGCAGCTTTGGCGCATGGGGCGTAGACCTTGCCGGACGGGACCTTGCGATTGTTCCGGGGAACAATTTTTTCCGCTACGCCAACGGAACGTATCTGGAGCACCTTAAAATCCCTGCGGACATGACCAGCTACGGCCCGTTCAATGCTCTGGCCGAGCTTTCCCGCACACGGGTCCAGAGCATTCTGGATGACCTGTCCGCCCACCCGGTGGCCACCCCCCGCACCACGGAAGAAAAACTGGGCACCTTCTACGCCTCCTACATGGATGTGGCGGAAGTGGAACGTCTGGGTACACAGCCACTGGCGCAGGATATGGATGCCATCCGGGCCATAAAGGACATGGCGGGGTTTGCGGCCCTCAGCGGTACGGCAGTGGGGTCGTTCCAGTTTGGTCCGTTCTCGCTGGGGATCAACCCCGACGCCAAGGACCCCACGCGCTATGCGCTCACGCTTGATCAGGCCGGGCTGGGCCTGCCGGACAGGGATTATTACCTCAAACCCGCATTTGCCGCCAAAAAAGCGGCTTACCAGAGTTATATCGAAAAAGCGCTCACGCTCGCAGGCTGGCCCGAACCCGGCAAGGCCGCAGCCGCCATTGTGATTTTTGAGAGCAAACTGGCCGAAGCGCACTGGCCCCGCGCGGACCTGCGTGACCCGCAGAAAACCTACAACCCCATGACACTGGCCGAACTGGGGACCAAGGCACCGGGGTTTGACTGGGCTGCATGGCTCAGCGCTTCCGGCCTGCCCGCACAGGACATGGACAAGCGGAGCCTGATTGTTGGAGAACCCTCCGCCATTACAGGCGAGGCCCGGGTGCTGGCCGCAACGGACATGGACACCCTGCGTGCGTGGCTTGCCTTCCATCTGGTGGAAAACGCCACAACGTACCTGCCGGACAGCTTTGAACAGGCCCGGTTTGTCTTTACCAAAGCCCTGACCGGCCAGCCAACCCTGACCGCCCGGTGGAAGCGGGGCGTGCAGGCCACCAGTGCCGCCATGGGCATGGCGCTGGGCAAGGTTTACGTGCAGCGCTACTTCCCCCCCGAAAACCGTGTGGCCATGCAAAAACTGACCACCGACCTGAAAAACGCCTTCAGGGTCCGGTTGCAGAACAATAGCTGGATGAGTACCGCCACCAGGGAAGCCGCACTCCGCAAGCTGGAAAACTTTGAAATTCAGGTCGGCTACCCCAACCACTGGCGCGACTATACGGGCCTTGCGGTTAAAAAAGGCGATGTGTACGGCAATGCGCGCAACGGTGTGGCCTTTGAATGGCGCTACTGGCTGGACCGTCTGGACAAGCCGGTGGACCGCAACGAATGGGACATGACCCCACAAACAGTGAACGCCTACAATAACCCCCTGTTTGATCAGGTGGTTTTTCCCGCCGCCATTCTTCAGCCGCCGTTCTTCAATATCAAGGCTGACCCGGCTGTAAACTACGGTGCCATTGGCGGTGTGATCGGCCATGAAATGACCCACTCATTCGATGATGAGGGCCGCCAGTTTGATGAACACGGACGCCTGCGCGACTGGTGGACAAAGGACGATGCCGAACGTTTCCAGAAGCTGGCTGACCGTCTGGGTGCGCAATATGACGCATTTGAGGTGCTACCGGGTGTGCATGTAAACGGCAAGCTGACCATGGGCGAAAACATTGCCGATCTGGGCGGGCTGACCCTGGCACTTGATGCCTACCACGCATCGCTCAATGGCAAACCCGCCCCGGTGGTGGACGGGCTGAGCGGTGAGCAGCGCGTATTTCTGGGCTGGGCGCAGGTCTGGCGCGAAAAACTGCGGGAGGAAACCATCCGCAGGCTTGTTGTCACGGACCCGCACTCCCCGCCTGAAGCGCGCGTAAACCTGCCCATGCACAATATTGACACATGGTACGATGTCTGGAACGTACAGCCCGGCGACAAGCTATACCTGCCGACGCAGCAACGCGTTAAAATCTGGTAAAATCACCTTTGGTGGCAGTGCAGGCTGCCTTGCAACACCGGACCATTCCTTGAGTGGTCCTCTACCCTGCCCGTTACCTGCACACACCCCGGAGCAAAGTTCTCTGTAGCACCGGGGCTTGAGCAATGGCAAAATAGCGGGCAAGTGGGCTATACCCACGCATACCATACTCATGCGGGGCAAGGGAGAACTCGGGCAGTCCATGGTCGATACGCGTCGCTCTTCCACACGCCCGAATGCTGCCCTGCCCAACAGGCAGGAACCCCGCCTGCAACCTGCACGCCCCCTTTCCGCCCCCCCACCGGCTGAAGTGGAAGGCGGTGCAGGGCAACGGTCACGGCTGTTCCCGTTCATGCCCGTGCCCAAACCACCGGGCAGCCCGGTACGCGGGTCCTCCACCCCCCTGATCCGCAAGGATATATACGCCGACCCCACATTGGGACCGGTGTTTACGGCCTCGGCCCTTGCGCATTTTCTGCTTCTGGCGGCACTCCTTTATCAGGCGACGCACCACGGGCAGACTGGTTCTCCCCAGGCCAGCCAGTCTTCTCCGGTGGAAATGGTTTTTTCCCAGCCCACTACCTCCAGCGGTATGGTTGGCCCCCGTTCGCCCGAAGCTGGTAGCGGCAATGCGGCCCCACAGGCGGCGCCACCCCCTCCGGCAGAACAGCAGCCCGACACCCAGAAAGCCCCGCCTGAAGCCAGTGAGGCGGCACCGGACGTGCCCCCCCTTCCGCAGTCGGATGACGGGTTACCAAAGCCCCAGACCACACCCCGGAAGGCGCGGCCCACCCCGCACAAATCCACGGCAAAGCCGAGCAGCCACGCAGTACCGCGCCCGCACACCCAATCCCAGCAGTTCCCAAAGAACCTGCAGTCCCTGCTCCAGCACCCGATGGATTATTCATTTAACGAGGCACCAGCCCCCCGCCGTTCCAACCGGGGCCGCCCGGGCGGGTCAAGCGCCCCGCTGGACCTGTCCATTGGGCCAATGGTGGAAAACGGGCAGCTGAATGCCCATTATGCCTCACGCACAAGCGTACATGGCGTAAGCAGCGACTACGCTGCGGAAATTGACGCATGGATCCAGCGCCACCTGTTCTACCCACCCGAAGCCGCTGAGCGGGGGGAAGAAGGCAGCACCTCTGTCCATGTTATTCTCGACCGTTCCGGCCATGTATTCAAAGTCTTTATGAGCGGGTCTTCAACCCCGGCACTGGACGCCTCAACCGTTGGCATGTTCGAAGGCGCGCAGCTCCCCCCTGTTCCACCGGACATGAAGGATCAGCATATCAACTTCGACGTCACGGTGAATTACATCCTTATCCGCAACTAGGCCTGTGGCCCCGTGCGGCTCCGGGCGGATCATGCACGGCTACCGCGTAGGGATGACATGCAGATCACACAAAACTGAGGGGTATCCTCGCCGCAATTCTGCTTATCGTGTAAGCTGACCTCTGCCACTCCAGACGACCCATAAAGAGTTTAAGGACATACTTGCGATGCCCCCTTCATCCAGTTCCAATCTGCCGCCGGGTGTGCCCACGATCCGCGTTGTGGCCATGCCAACAGACACCAACCCCGCAGGAGACGTGTTTGGCGGATGGATTGTCTCGCAGATGGATCTTGCCGCAGGCACAACCGCTGCCTTCCGGGCCAATGGGCGGTGCGTGACCGTTGCGATCAACAGCCTTGTTTTTCTCGAACCCGTTGTGGTGGGGGATGAGGTGAGCATCTACACCAAAATCATCCGGACGGGTCGCACGTCACTGACCATTCATGTGGAAACATGGCGCAGGGCGCGCCACACCCATATTACGTCCAAGGTGACGGAAGGGGAGTTCATTTTTGTCGCACTGGATGACAAACGCCGCCCTCGCGCACTCCCCCCGTTTGAAGACACACTCCCCTCAACCAACCACGAAAACGCCTGAATGCTCCCTGAAAACGCGGATATTCCACAAAGAGCAGGTGGCATCGCTCCCCCCTGAAGTCACTCAGCGCAGCAGGTCATATCTGCCGTGCCATGTTTTTCCCTGTTTCAGTCCATGAGCAACCCGTGCCATAAATAAACCCTTATGCCGCCGGACCCTACGCACGGGGCAAACTCAGGCAGGAGATGCGGCGCTTTGGGTACAGATGTATTTTTTTGTCACGCGCTACTTTGCCAACGCACCATATGGTTTAAAAACCTGCCTGCCGCCTCTGCTCCCTCCCCTGTTCCAACAGGGCGAACCATGCAGGGCTGGCAGGGATCTGGCGCAACAGGAGGTCCGGTACATGAAGCACTGGCAGATTGATCAACTGCCATGGGATCGGTTTGATCCCTCCAAGGTTGACCCGGAACTGATCCCCGCCATCAAGGCGGCCGCTGTTGTGGAGCGCAACAGCGTGGACTACGCGCTGTACCTCAACAACGTCTTCCACAATGACCCGGATTTCTGCACGGCTGCCAACCACTGGGCGGAAGAAGAAATCCAGCATGGAGATGCACTGGGTCGCTGGGCCATGCTGGCCGACCCGGAGTGGGACTATCAGGCCGCATTCCAGCGTTACCGCGATTTTTACAGGATTCCGCTGGATGTTGACCACTCCGTACGCGGCTCCCGCACGGGGGAACTGATCGCCCGGTGTATGGTGGAAACCGGCACATCCTCTTTTTATTCTGCGCTGGCCGACACCACGGAAGAGCCCGTGCTCAAAGCACTGTGCAAGCAGATTGCGGCTGATGAGTACCGGCATTTCAAACTGTTTTATGACCACATGCACCGCTACCTGCACCGCGAGAATATTGGCCTCTGGCAGCGTATCCGCATCGCGCTGGGCCGCGTGACGGAAACCGAGGACGACGAACTGGCCTCCGCCTACTACACAACCAACGTACCGGCGGACCAACCCTACGACCATACGCACTGCATTGCGGCCTATATGGTGCGGGCCATGCGCAACTACCGGCCCCAGCACCTGCGCCGCGTAACAACCATGGTGTTCAAGATCATTGGTCTGCCCCCCCATAGCTGGTTGCAGACCGTGGCGTTCCGCGTTTCGGAAAAACTGTTCATCCGGCGGCAGCAACGGTTTGCACGCATTGCGGACATAAGCTGAGCAGGACTTGCCGTGTGGAACGGGGCGGGCCATCCTCCCTGTGTTCCAACCACTGGAGAACAGACAGACCATGTTCACGCACATCATGGTGGGCACTAACGATATTGCCCGCTCGAAAAAATTCTACGATGCCGTTTTTGCTGCCCTGAACATTCCTCCAGCAGAAATCGACACCAGAAGCCGCATTACCTATGGCAAGCATGGCGAGCGGTTTATTGTAACCCCACCGCTGGATGGCAAACCCGCCACCGCAGCGAATGGCGGCACCATCGGCTTTAAGGCGGATACTCCAGCCATGGCGGACGCGTGGCATAAGGCCGGTGTGGAAAACGGTGGTCAGGCCATTGAAAACCCGCCCGGCGTGCGCCAGACCCCCGTTGGCCCGCTCTACCTCGCCTATCTGCGCGACCCGGATGGCAACAAGCTGTGTATCGCCTGTAAAATACCCGAATAACCCGGCTTTACCGCGCCCCCCCCTGCAGCTCGGAACGTACTGATCCGTTATGCAGGGAGCGGCTTAGCCCTGCTGCACCAGATGGGTCCACGGCCACAACATGGCCCTGCATTCCAGTCTGGTGTGGCAACGCGGCACCCAGCGCTTATGAACCCAGCATACTCCGGTCCACCGCCAGACCGGCGGAGGCCTGACAGGTTGGCATCATTTCCACATGATTGATGTTGACATGGACGGGCAGGCCAAGCACCCAGGCCACGGTTTCGGCGATATCCTGCGGCAGCAGCGGGGCTGTACCCGCATAAACGGCATCGGCCTTGCCCTGATCCCCAAGCCGGACCTGGCTGAACTCACTCCCCCCACATAGCCCCGGCGCAATGGTGGTTGCCCGTACCTGCCTGCCCAGCAGGTCGCTGCGCAGGTTCCGCATGAACTGGTCCACAAAAGCCTTGGTCGCCCCATACACATTGGCACCGGGATACGGGTAAGTCCCGGCCGTGCTCCCCAAGGACACAACATGCCCGCTATTGCGCGCAATCATGCCGGGCAGCAGGGCCCGGGTGATTTCCACAAGCCCGGTTACGTTGGTTGCGATCATTGTCTCCCAATCCTGCGGAGTGGTCTGCCATGCTTTTTCCAGCCCAAGCGCCAACCCTGCATTATTGACCAGCACATCAACCGCCTGCCACTCCTGCGGCAGACTCTGTGGCAGGGCCCGTAAGGCGGGCAGATCCGTCATATCCAGCCGCAGCGGCAGAATACGGCCAGCCTCAACCTGCTCCGCCAGAGCCTCCAGCCGTTCCTGCCTGCGACCAGTGGCAATAACCCGGTATCCTTCGTGCACAAGGCGTAAGGCTATGGCATGCCCAAACCCGGCGGTGGCCCCGGTTACCAGTGCAATCCTGAATTTCTGCGACATTGATCTGTTTCCATTCCTGCCAGAAGACCTTCAACAGCCTATGCCAGCATGCTGGTATCACCAACACCGTAACCCGCCCTGCCCCACACACAAACGCATGACGCATACGAGGAGCAGCCCGCTTTACCTGCCAGCAGGGTCAGGGTCGTGGCGGTGTTCTGCCGCCTGCAACAATGTGCGCCGCTCATAAGGATGCAGCAGATCCGCCAGCGTGGCCTTGTCCAGAACCCCCATAAATGCATCCAGCGCCTGCGCCAGCACTCCGCGCAGGCTGCACCCCTTTGCAAGCAGGCAGGGCATTCCCTCTTCCCCATTGCGGGTCATACAGCCGACCAGCACCATATCTTCTTCTGTATGTCGTACGACGTCTCCCACACAAATTTCTTCGGCAGGACGGCCCAGAGTCAGCCCTCCGCCGCGCCCTCTTTGTGTGTGCACAAACCCGCCGCGCCCCAGATGATGGATGATCTTGACCAGATGATTTTCGGAAATGCCATACGTCTGGGCCACCTCGCGTATGGAAACACGCCTGTCCGTATGTACGGCCAGATAAAGCAAGGTGCGTAACGCATAGTCGGTGTACAAAGTCAGGCGCATATCAAAAAAATCTGCTCCAGCGGGTTACAGGCAGAGTGAGGGATCCCCCACACCAAGGCGGACAGGACTGGTCCTGAATGCCGCCTAACTGACATGGTTTTTATAAAATGCGAACCCATTCCCCACCAGCCAGCACACAGACCGGCAAAATAAGGAACAAATGCAGAAAGACGATGAAACATATGCGCGCTCCTGCCTTCCACAAAACTATCCACAGGGTTTTCCCGTAATCCGTCCCCTTCTACTGTGGATAAACTTACCCGTCTCCGGGTTTAAATAGTATAAAAAATGTCTGTTTCCTGCGGTTTGTAGCTTTTTTAAGCTTTTATGACACCAAACCCTCTTGACCTCTTATTCCAACAACGAGTCGGAGTGTTGTAATTCATCCACAGCCTGACTTACCCACCACGGCACGCCCAAACCACGCTCCAGTCCCACGCTCCTGATTGCACAGATATGGGAATGGCTGGCACACTACGGCGCGATTCCTTTCTGGCCTGTGGAGCAGACAAAGCCTTATGCAGTTTATTCTTACTTTTTCCTGCCCGGACAAGGCTGGCATTGTTGCAGGCGTGACCTCGGCGCTGGCACGGCAGGGTGCAGATATTACCGAGACCCACCAGTTCAGTGACCGCAGCACGGGCCAGTTGTTCATGCGGCTGGCTTTTTTCACCCCCGCCCCCAATGACATGGCGGACATAAAAACCTGTCTGGCCCCCGTGGCGGAGCAGTTCGGCATGAACATGCGCCTGCATGATGCAGCCATGCTGCCACGCATGATTATTATGGTCTCCCGCTTTGACCACGCTTTGCTCAACCTGCTGTATCAGGTCCGTGTCGGCTGGTTGCAGGCCCGGATTGTCGCCATTGTCTCCAACCACCCTGACAGTGAGGCCACGGCACAGCAGGCGGGCATTCCCTATTATTACTGGCCTGTCACCCCGCAGAACAAGGCGGAGCAGGAAGCCAGACTGCTGGAACTTGTACACACCACACAGGCGGACCTGATTGTTCTTGCCCGCTATATGCAGGTGCTCTCGGACACTCTGAGCGCGCAGCTAAGCGGGCGGATCATCAACATCCACCATTCCTTCCTGCCATCCTTCAAAGGGGCGCGCCCTTACCATCAGGCTTATGCACGCGGCGTCAAACTGATCGGCGCGACCGCGCATTATGTGACCGCTGATCTGGATGAAGGCCCGATTATCGAGCAGGAAACCGCACGGGTGAGCCATAACCTCTCCCCCAACGATTATATTGCCACAGGCCGGGGGGTGGAATCGCAAGTCCTTGCACGCGCAGTCAAACTGCATACGGAGCACAGGGTGATGCTCAACGGGCATCGCACCATTATTTTTTCCTGAACCGCGGTTTGGCTGGCCTTTCCCATACGCCCGCTGGTCAGACGGGTCAGTATGGGAGAGCATGCCCTATGGAACCTGCCCCCATTTTTGCCAGCCCCGCAACGCCAGCACCACAAACCCTGCGTACAGGACTGCCGTAACCCACAGGCCGCGCTCAACAAACAGCACGGTGTAAAAGACGTCCACCATCCCCCATAACGCCCAGCTTAGCCTGTAACGGCACGCACCCCAGAACTGCGCCAGAATACTGTAAGCACTCAGCAGGGCATCGCCCACGGGGGTTGGATCGTCCGTCCAGTGCCGCAAAACCAGTGCAAGACCCAGACCGGCAAGACCCGTGCCCCCCACATGCCTCCATAGCCGCCGGGCTGTGGGGGGGCGGAGCACACGCACCTGCCCTTCTGCGCGGGCACCGCGCAGCCATTGCGCCCAGCCGTAAAGGGACAACGCAACAAACACGCCCTGCAAGGCGGCATCCGCGTACAAAGCAGCACGCACAAACACTATGCCATACAGGGCCGATGCCGCCACCAGCACAGGCCAGCACACCACCATACGCTGCCCTGTCAGCCAGACCCCAAGGGCGCTGGCCAAGGCGGCAGCCCATTCCAGCGTGCTCATTCCGCCCCCTGCTGGCTTGCGGTCTGGCGCAGCAGGGCGGACAGGCGAGCCAGAAACTCCCTGCCTTCTCCTCTGGCAAACCAGCGCCCATGCCCGAGCAGATAATCCGTATAGGCGACCTCGGCCGAAGCCTGATCATGCACCAGCCCGGCAAAATAGCCGACTTCGGACAAGGCAAACTCCACATGCACAAGGGGCAGAAACGCCACAACCTGTGCACATTCCCCAGCACCCAACGGACGAACGGACTGATACCCTTCCAGCAGGGCCACCGCCTGCTCCCATGCAACAACACCGGAGGCTGGCAGGGCCAGCCAGTCCACCACAGCCCTCTCCAGAGCCACGGCCAGATCAAACGATGCGCAGGTCCGGTCCGCCATGCCGAAGTCGAGCACAGTGCTTACATCATCCCCAGTCCAGAACAGGTTGGAGCCGTGCCAGTCCCCATGCCCCCATGCCGGAACAATATGGGGCAACAGGGGCTGCAAACGCTGATGGAAAGGCAGCAGCACTGCCTCCACGTCCTCTACCCAGTTGCGATGCGCCAGAGCAGATCGCAACTGGGGCTGCCGGGCTACCCAATGCTGCAAGGCAGGCACCAGCTCTGGCTGCCCCACAACCTGCAACCCCGAGAGCAGAGGCACCACCTCTGCCCCCCCACGCGCAGGGGCTTTGAACCCGGCTGCCGCCAGATGCAGCCTGCCCAGCGCAACACCCGCACCATAAGCCTGTTTTACCGAAAAATACGGCTGCCAGGACATGACATTCTGATAAACATCAACCCCACGGGCAGGCAAAAAGGCCTCATATGTCCAGTCCCCAACCGTCAGGGCCGTATGGCCATCGGGCAGAACCAGCGGCGGGCAGACAGCAGCCCCCTGCCCTGCCAGATGGTTTATAAAAGCGTGTTCTTCCTCCAGCCATTTTACAGAACGCAGGGCTACGTGGTGGCGTTTGAGCAGACATTCCCCCTGCCCCTCCAGCCGCACACGCCCCAGAGCGGAAAAAGGGCGCATGCTATGCCATGCCACATCCTGCGCGGGCGGCATGTTGTGGAAAAAACGCAGGACCGAGCGGCTTTCATCCAGTGTCAGGCAGGGCCAGTCGCGCCGCTGCTGCACGCCGTTTACCCCAAACTGGGCCTGCTCCTCCACACTCATGCCTTAAAAACCGGTGGATGCAGTAAACAGGGCGGCAAAACCTCCGCCAATGTAATAGTCAGGCGACTGGCCGGAAACCACACTCCCCCGCCGCCCCACCGTATCGTGCGCAGCAAGGGTTGGGTCGGCAATACCAGACAGATAATGCTGGTTGGTGATGTTGATGAAGTTCATGCGCAACTGCGGCGCATGCAGCACGGATACATCCTTCATACGGTAACCAAGCGCCAGATGACCCGTAACGTGGGAGGGCATGCGCTCGTCATTCATAAAGGTTGCATACTGGTGCCCGGTATATTTGACCGTCATCACTCCAAAAAGATGTCCGTCGTCGTATGTCAGCCCTGCTGCGGCCTGCAAGGTGGGGGAGCGCACCGAGCGTTTGCCCCGTGTTGGCAGGACCTCCGAACCCGAGGACAGGTCATTGTCAATTGTAGAGTGCAGATACTCACCCGAAAAATAAGGGCTTATATGGTGCCACGGCCTCAGCCCCACCTCCACATCCACACCGCGTGTGGTTTGCCCGCCCGCGTTAATGGTAGATTGCACCGGCGCACCATTGAGCATGACAAGAGTGGAAACCTGCCTGTTGGTGAAATTGTAATTGAACAGGGTCAAGCTCCCCACAAGCAGGTCATCCGCGTAACGGTACCCCAGTTCCTCTGTAATGGAGTATTCATTCTTCAGATTACCGGTACCTTTTTGCTCCAGCGTACCACTTGTGGGGTCATAGACATCATACAACGCTGTTTCCGCCGGAGTGCGAAAATTGGTGGTGGCGTTCAAAAAGACCTGATGATGCGGCGTTATCTGGAATCTGGCACCAAGGCGGGGCAAAGGTACGGCCGTGTTCGTGTCAATATTATAGCGGCTGCCCGGCATGGCGTTTGTACCGGTGCGGGAGAACATGACTTCCTTAAAACCGGCACTCAGCAACAGCCGGTCATGGAGCAGGCTTAGCCGATCGCCTATAAAAAGAGCATTGGTCTGGGCAATGGTATGGTTGTTAACCCCCCACAACGCCTGCCCCCCGGCGGTGCGCAAGGGGTTGCCCCCCCATATGGAGCCGGCCGCCCCCGAGGCATCCAGCATGGCAAAGGTCTGCTTTTGCGCATCGTCCCCATAATCGTACCAGTAGCCTATGGTCAGGTCATTGGGGCCACGCTTCCAGTCCAGTGCCGTGGTAAAACCTGAGCGGTAGCTCCGCTGCGTATAATCCGCCCGCACGGGTATGAACCCATCGGGGCTGTTCGCCAGAGCCGGAGCAAGCTGCACGGCGTCCGTACCGTTGAACAGGCCTGTGCTCGGCAGTTGCATGCCCCCCGGCGCATTACCGTAGGCCCCCTGCGCATAAGGTGTCACCTTCAGTTCCAGCCCATTGCCCAGACCAAAGCTAACAGGGGCGGCCATGTAAAGTGTACGCTCGGGCTGGCGGGCCAGACGCCAGTAATCCGTTCCCCCTACCGCATTGTCGGCATTATAATGAGCGGCAAGATTGTTGCCTCCATGTATGCCGTCGGTCTGCCATGCGTCTTTTGTAACCTGTGGGTAATAGCTGTTTACCGCCTGATTCCATGACCCAAGCAGGGCAACATTACTCTGCTGTCCCCATGTTTTGAGCAGCTTGAAGTCCACATGCTGGCGCTCATCCCGCCCCGGGCCACGCCAGTTATCCGTTGCTCCGTGGGAGTAGGAGACAAAGCCCCGCAGGCCTGTATGGCCTATTTCACCACTTTCAAGCCGCAGGAACTGGCGGTTGGTATTGTATGAACCATAAGAGGTATCAAACACCCCACCAGCTTTGTCCGCCGGAGTTTTGAACCGCAGCGTCATCAACCCGCCAGCCGCATTCAGCACCGGGCTGTTCAGGTCTGGTGCGCCTTGTTGCAGGCTTATGGTTTCGTAATTCTCATTATCGGCAAACTGGCTCGGATAGCCCGTGTAATAGGCAATGTCATTCAGGGGCATGCCTTCAAGCACATACCCTATGGCGTCCCCGTTCATCCCCCTGACAGAAATATTGCTCTGGGGAGAAAAGCCGAACGGGTCCGACCCGCTTACCGTAGCCCCCGGCAACTGGGCCACAAGGTCAAACGCCGTGGCAGAGGGAGCCTGACGGGCAATATATTCGGCGTTCACCACGCTCTGGGCCTGAGGCTCGGACTGGGGGCGGATCAGCCCCCCACCTGCGGGCAGGTGCGCAAGGCTGGCATGCACCGTAACAACCTGCGCCCTGCCAGCCAACGCGGTTTCTGCCGCCATGGCAGCAGAAGACCCCGCAGCCCCCACAAACACGGCAGATACCCCATAACACGCCCATACGAGCCGCAAGGTCTGGTACCTTTTATGACCTTTATCCAGCGCACATCTCCCCGTCATGCACATGACCACGCATGCAGGCATATAGCGCACAAAATGGTTTTAGTTTTCGCCCCCGTCCGATTTATCCCCCAGCACGATGGTCTGGTCGGAAATGGAGACATCGGTAACTGCCGGGCGCTCCAGAGCTTCGGTTGTATCCCGGGCGATCCCGGCGGTCTTATCCTTCAGATCTGCAAGTTCTTCACGCACATCGGACAGGATTTCCAGCAAGGCGGCATGATCTTCCGATGCGCGCTGATCCGCCCCCTGACTTAGCACGGCACTCCCAACCATAAGGGCAGGTAAGGCCACCAACTGAATGCAGTTACTTATGTAAAGCAGCGTGTTCTGCCATTGCGGCACAATAACCGGAACCAGAGAAAAGACAAAAAAGGCATAAACGCACCAGATGCTGCCAAACAGCATGGTCATTTTAACTGCAACGGCCACATTAAACCGCGTGATAAGGGACTTGGCTATTGTTTCGGGCTTTCTCATGGAGTCTCTTCTTCCGTTACGCCGCGCGCATAAGCCGCGGGCACTGCCGCTTGCGCTGTAACATACTCCAACCACCTTGTCCGCCATATCACAACGGGCAGCACGGTTGCCCTGCACCATACAGATATGTGCCTATGCTTTTGCGCACATCAGTTCGCCCGGCCCTTATCCCTCTGGCTGAGGCCTGCGGGAAAACCGCAGCCGAAAAAACGCTGCCTGCCCACGCGCGGCATCGGCCTTGCGCAGGAATACCCCGACAACATACGTTCCGTCCTGCTCGGGCCTGCCAATATAGGCAGCGTTCTGGACCTTGCTGCTGTAAACTTCCGTCCCGCCGGGATCACGCACCCAGAAGTTGACGCGCGCGCTTTTTGCATGCCCCCCGACAAGCAGAAACTGCCCGACTTTTGCTGGCACCTTATACTGCACGACCTCTTCCCCCTCGACCGTGCCAGCAACAGTTGCTTCCTCTCCCTGCGTGCGAAAATGAACAGTGCGCTGGTAGGCCAGCGCAGACCCTGCGTGCCCCCACAGCAACGTAGCCGCCACCAGCACTCCCCCCATCCGGCGCATGATGCCTTGCTCCCTTTATGCAATGCCGCCCTGTTCGCACTTTACGCCCGACAGCGAACTGGGTTCCCTTGAGCGCACCCCACACCGCAAACATTTTTGCCCGGATGTTCTTTTTATGAACTCTGGTAAGCCGTCTCCCGGAGCGCCACCTGCACCTGACATAAAAAAAACGGGCCTGCCATACGGCACGCCCGTTTTTATCCGGAGCTCTATGCTCCCTTACTGATCGACGAACTGTTCCTGCCCGACGATACCCATCTGGGTGACCCCGAGCCTCTGTGCGTCGGCCATGACGTGGACGACAGTCTTGTAATCCGCCAGCCGGTTGGGCTGGATGTGGAATTCCGGCTTTGGCTGCGC
>NZ_JBFCXX020000081.1:0-273 GCF_040702925.2 Acetobacter fabarum
GTGCTGAGTGCTTAGATACTTGGCCAGCTCTTCACGCACGCTCTGGGATTCGGTCTCGCGGTAACGCCGTTCCAGGTTCGGCAGGATGCCTTCGAACGGATGGGCACGCTTGACGATGTCGCCGCGATCATTGAGGTAGCGGAAGTTGACGCTCTCGCGCCCGGAGCCGCTGAGTACCGCCTTGCGATGCCTGTCGTCCAGGCTCTTGAAAGGTTCGTCCAGGCTGAAGCCATAGTGGCTCGCCAGCGAGCCGAGCATCTGGAAGTAGTAGAC
>NZ_JBFCXX020000082.1:0-273 GCF_040702925.2 Acetobacter fabarum
GGCGGATGTGGATAACGCTCATCCAGGTATTCCATCACCACAGTCGATTCCCACAACGCCAGGTCGCGATCGACCAGGGTGGGCAGGCTGCCGTAAGGGTTCACCTCGATCAGCTTCGGCGGCTGACGGCCCGCTTCGACGTAAATGATCTCGGCGCTGACACCCTTCTCGGCCAGTACGATACGTACCCGGTGGGAATAGTGGTCGGCGGGGTCGGAGTAACAGGCCAACCGATTGGTCACGCCCATGGCGATCCTCCTCGCTTGTTGAAAT
>NZ_JBFCXX020000083.1:0-273 GCF_040702925.2 Acetobacter fabarum
GTCTGGTGGTGTACCTGTGCATTCCGCTGGTGCTGGCACTGTTCAGTGCCCGGGCCATGGCCGCGCGCGGTTTCTTCCGTCTGTGGCTGACCGTCGCCTCGAGCATCGCGCTGTTCCTCGGCCTGATGGAGATGGACTTCTACCGCGAGTTTCACCAGCGCCTCAATGGTCTGGTGTTCCAGTACGTGAAGGAAGACCCGAAAACCGTAATGAGCATGCTCTGGTACGGTTTCCCGGTGGTGCGCTACGTGCTGGCGTGGGTGATCGGTACGG
>NZ_JBFCXX020000084.1:0-273 GCF_040702925.2 Acetobacter fabarum
GCCTTCAACTGGCTGGTGACGCTGCGCTGCTCTTCGCTGCTGCTGTCCCAATCGGCTTTCCACAGGTGCTTGCGATGCTTGCCCTGATCGGTTTGGGTGTGGCTTTCAGTGGCGGCGGTCAGGCGCAGGTCGCCGCCGCTTTGCACGCTGAGATCGTTCTTCGCGTCGACCTTGGCGGCTTTCAATTCGGTGTCTTTGCCGGACGACAGTTGCGCGTCGCGGCTGGCGACGATCTGGCTGCCGTGCTGGCGCGAATCGCTGTCGGTCTTGGTG
>NZ_JBFCXX020000085.1:0-272 GCF_040702925.2 Acetobacter fabarum
GGCACACCGAGTTGCTTGGTTTGGGGGCTGCCGCGCAGCCCAGCGGGGCGGGGCGACGTTTCGCTAAATCCCCTCGCCACGGACGAAGCTCATTGCGCGACAGCACAGCGTCGAAGCCCCGGCGGGGACTCCTCGCCAAAGGCTGCTTAGCTACATCGAGTTCATCCCGCAGCACTAACGAGAGCCAGATCCCGATACGACTCATTCTTGCTTACTGAGAATCCTCTGCTATGACTTAACCGGTCACTTCAAGTCTGTGAGGCAAGGGAATG
>NZ_JBFCXX020000086.1:0-272 GCF_040702925.2 Acetobacter fabarum
ATATATTCAGTATGTTAGACCTGGGAGTACAGAAAGAAAAAAATTTGATGAAAAAAAACTCAGTGCAATTTTAGCTAGCAAGTCTAATCAGGAATTTATTGAGTCTAAGTATCCAGATTTAATAAAATATAGTTTTCTAAGAGTTGCAGATACTTATGCTAGTTTAATGCAAGAGATTATATCATCATTTCAGTATTTAGATAAAAAAGATCTGTATAGAAATTTATATAAAAGCCTTACAACTGAATTAAAAAGTAAATACGAACTAAAGT
>NZ_JBFCXX020000087.1:0-272 GCF_040702925.2 Acetobacter fabarum
CCCTGAGCCGTGCCTGCGGCTGCGTGTCCGGGAAATGCAGGTGCGTCAGATCGTGCAGGGTGATCACGGTCGGGCCGTCGAAGGCCAGCGGCCACAGGCTCGGTTCGCGATACAGGTCGATGCCGGGTGTGCGGCCCTGATCGAAGCGTTTCTGTTCCAGCCAGCGGCGTGCCTGATAGGCGCCGGGGATCTTGCGCAGCATTGGGCTCAGGCGCGAGTAGCCGGGCATCGCCGCTTCCGGCAGCTGCGCACTCCAGCCCCAGCCGTGAAAC
>NZ_JBFCXX020000011.1:0-91654 GCF_040702925.2 Acetobacter fabarum
GGGGAGTGTGAAGGCATGGGTCAAATCTCGATGAAAATTTCCGCCCTACCCGGGTCAGTTCTCAGTGAAAATCAACAGTCTAGCTTTTTGACGATGGCTACTCACTCATGCCCAAAGCCATTGGCGGTAGCCCGGCGAAGGTTCGAAATGACCACCATGCGGTGAAACGGTGCGATCACCATGATATAGATTTGGCCAAGTCGATTGTGACAGTGAACTACGGATGTTGCTGAGAGGCGGGAAGGACCATCGACGGCTCGTTGGACTAGCAGAGAAAGACGAAAGTCCAGATGCGTGTCATTCGCTCCCATGATAATTTCGTCGGAGTGAGACGCGAGAACTGAGAAAAAGTTGATCTTATCTTCGTTTCCGGATTGTCGTAAATCGGATGAGGTTTTGACGTTGAAACGGGCCATCACGATGTCGCGGATAAAGAGCAGCGCTCGAAACCAGAGAGTAGGCTTTCCAAAAACTGACTGCGCGATCACACGCATATCCACCGTATAGGCTGGGGGAAGTGCTACTTCATAGGAGTCAATGAGGTCCGCGCCTGTGTACCAATCGGCAAGGCTGCTTTCACGGGGAGGTGTACGTTTGGTAACTGTTGTCCTGAAAGCCATGACCTGAAGGTATTCCCAAGTAGTTTGATGTGGCAGCTAACGAGGGTTAGTATGTCAATTCATGTTTGAGACGTCAAAAACGCCAAAATCGACAGATGAAATCCTCACCGTTTCAGCTTGAGATCTTCCATATGCTTCATGGTCTCGTCGGTCTTATGATACGAGCTTAAAACACTCAGATGACCGGTACAAAACCGTTACAAGTCCAATCGTGGTACGGAGTCATCTCGAGCCTGCTTATGCGTTATAGATAAAATATAGAAACCATACATTTCCATCGTTTTTATTTCTTGCCTGTTCTCCCGGCGGTAATGAAGATCTTGGCGGAACAGAAACCGGCGCTCCTTTCGAACATCATGGTGCTGCTTTTCAGGATGCATTCATTACTGGCCGGAGAGCCAATTCATGAAAGACACTTTGTTTTCCTCTTCTGCGGAGGCTGTTGCAATCGGTCTGCTGGCAGATCGTCCGGCATCTGCTCAGGTCGTGACCAATGCCGCTCAGGCCCGGTCTGGAACCTATGATGTTGAGCTGGGTCACATACCGGTCGGTTTCTCTGTGCATCGCCAGTGCCTTCAAACGACAGGACTGAGGCTCATGTCTTTACCCACGCGCGCAGCGAGCGGGACCACGCGGTATTCCACGGTGGCGATCATCCTTCATTGGATGGTCGCCTTGGGGATACTGACCCTCATCGTGATGGGGCTGGTCATGGACCATCTCCACCTTGATACGATGCGGGTGTTCCAGCTCTACCAGTTGCACAAATCCATTGGAATCACCGTGATGTTTCTGATCGCGTTGCGTATTGGGTGGCGTCTTACACATCGTGCGCCCGCCCTGCCAACAGATATGCTCCCACTGGAGAAAAAGGGAGCGCATCTGGTGCATCTTGCTCTCTATGGGGTGCAGGTCCTGCTGCCCTTGAGTGGCTGGGCAATGGTTTCTGCCTCAGTGCTGGGTATTCCGACTGTGCTGTTCGGCACAGTACTATGGCCCGACCTTCCGGTGCTGTCGACCCTGTCTGACAAGGCTCCGGTCGAAGCTGTTCTGAAGGTGCTTCATCACTGGGCTGCGTGGGGACTTCTGGCTTTGATCACGCTGCATGTTGCTGCTGCTCTCAGGCATCAGTTCGTACTGCACGATCAAGTTCTTCGTCAGATGCTGCCGTCCTTTCGCGCATCCTCCACATCTCGCTACAAGGGAGAAAACCCATGAAAATCTTTCACAAGTTTCTGCCAGTCGCCATTGTGGCTGGTCTCCTGCTCTCAGCCCCGGCCTTTGCTGCCGACTGGGCGCTTGCTGCGGGCAACGGCACTCTGGGCTTCTCCGGTATCCAGACTGGCAGGGCGTTCGAAGGGCATTTCGGGAAGTATGATGGCACGATCGCGTTTGATCCAGCCTACCCGGAAGCAGGCCATGCAAAGATCAGCATCGACATGGCAAGTGCCACAACAGGTGACAGCCAGCGAGATGGAGCCCTACCCGGGCATGACTGGTTTGACAGCAAGGAGTTTCCGTCAGCACTTTTTGAAGTAAAAGACTTCAGGGCCAAAGGTGGCAATACTTATGATGCCGAAGGCACATTGACCATCAAAGGGGTGAGCAAACCTGTTATTCTTCCCCTCACCATCGACATTTCAGGCTCTGTCCTGCATGCCAAAGGCCATCTTCAGCTCGTTCGTTCCGCGTTCAACGTGGGTACTGGTCCATGGACCACGGGCCAGTGGGTTGCACTAGAGGTGGGCGTGGATGTCGATGTTACAGCGCATGGTGGTTGAAACACCAGATTTCCTTCGTACGCCCATCTGGCCTGACACCTAACGCCATTCCTCTTGCGCTCTACACGATCGTTATGGCGTTTATCTGTCACCATTACTGGATGTTTTCCGTTATGGAGCGGTACGAGATGTGGATTCATTTTTACAAAAACTTCAGTATCCTGCCTTTTCCGTCGTGTCGGCGTCATGCTGGCACGGGGAATGCCTTCTACAGATCATTATTTGTCTTTTTCTCGCGCATATCCCAGCCATCCTGATTGACCAAAACATTCCACCAGATAGTCAAGCAGAACAGTTACCCGCATCGGTCTGAAGGAACTGGACGGCGTGACAAGATACAGTGCAATAGACGGAGCTTCCCAATCTGGCAGGATCTGTTCAAACCGGCCAGAGGCCAGCGCTTCTCCCACCATGAATTCGGGAAACAGGCCATAACCCAACCCCGCAGCCAGGGCCGGTAAAAAAGCCTCAGCATTATCCGCCCGGAAACGGGACGTTCGTATCAGAACAAACTCATTCCCATTTTTAGTGTGTCGAAGCCGAACTTTCCCCGGTGTGGGCTTATTGGTATAGACAAAACTTTTTAGTGTCTCCAGATCACGCGGATGATCTGGACGCCCTACCCGATCCAGATACTCAGGGGTTGCCACCAGCAACAGCCGGACATCACACAGCTTGCGTGCCCGCAGGGATGAATCTGCAAGAGAGGCAATACGCAATGCGACATCATACCCTTCCGCTACAAGATCAACGAGCGCATCGCTGAAATCGACCGCAATATCAATGTCTGGATATTGCGCGAGAAAAGCGGGCAGAACAGGTGACAGATGACCGATGCCAAATGTCATGGGGGCAGCAATTCTGATAAGTCCCGATGGACGTTGTGTGCCGCCTCTGGCTTCTGTTTCCGCAGCGTCTGCTTCCGCCAGAATACGGTTCGCATGCCCCAGCAGCGTCCGTCCCATTTCTGTCAGGGAAAGATGGCGGGAATTGCGGTTGAAAAGTGCTACTCCAAGTGTCTGCTCCAGACGGCCGATCGCTTTGGAAACGGTAGGCTTTGAAAGCTGGATATCTTCTGCCGCTCTGGCGAACGAACCCAGTTCTGCCACTTTTGCAAAAATGGCCCATGCTTCAAAATCAGGAAGGCGCATGACAGTGTCTCTGGAAACAGTTGGTGGTTATAATTTCCATATACCTTATTCTGACCTGCGGATAATCTGCCCCCCCAAAGCAATCACACGACTACTCAGGAAAACAGATCATAAATGAAGGCCGTTCTTTCAATGAACTCGGCCACGTCAACCATGGCTATGAGCCCTGTGCCTGGACTGATGCGTCCGGGTAATCGCGCCATGGAGAGGGAGGGGGAGCGATGTCGTGTCGTTTTCCAAAACAGGCGATGATCCGTAGCCATTGCCATCAACATGACCATTGCGGTCAGACAGAAGCTCTTATGCTGATCGCATCTGGTAGGAATGCAATAAATAGATATCTTCCAAGCTTAATTTGATTGTTCAAGCTCATAAATATGGCAGAAAGCATTGAGCGCGACGTTGGTTTCAACATCTACGCGCGACTGCTCAGATTTGTTGTATAAAATATAAAATTGTGCAAGGAAGTGCCCGGCACTGTGAGTTCTGAGAGCTTATTGGGGCAGAGAGTATTACAAGGCATATCAGACTGGTATTAAGCGTAGTTTCCCGTCAGGCATGCAATAGCTATATTTTGTGTTTAAAGACTGGATTGAGCATATGCGTTTTCTGCGTGCCTTGCGACCTGATTCGCGCCGCCTGACTTCCTTGGCAGAAACGGCGTTAGATAGCGGGCAGCGTAAGACGTTGGAACGCCAGAACGGTTTTAATGCATTTCTGGCGCGCGTTGGCCTGATTTTTGATCCTGCGTTGGATGAAACTGTCTGGTTGCAGAATATTTGCGAGGCCGCAACCCGTACTGCGCGTCTTCGGGCTGCATTTGTTGCACAGCCGGATGATACGGGGGAGTTCCATCTGCTGGCCAGCAGTGGTCCTGTGGAACAGTTGCACCAACCCGCTTTTTCGGTTCGTCCCGATAACTCCGGGCATTATGGCTATCTTGGGCTGGTGTGGCATGGTGGGCAACCGGCTTTTTGCAGCGATGTCATGCAGGAAGCCTCATTGCAGCCCTGGTGGGCGCATCTGCAAAAGGAGGATGTGCGCTCGTGTGCGGTGCTGCCGATATGGCGGGCTGGCAAAGTCTGGGCTGTATTTGGCGTTTACGATGAGCAGGATGACGTCTTCGATCCCGCCATCAAGACCATCTTGAATGATACGGCTACTGTTCTGTCTCGCGGATTGAAAATCTACGATGAGCTGCGGTCGCGGGCCACTCAGCTTGACCATGCACAGGTTGGTATCCTGTTGCTGCGTGACGACCGGATCCAGCGTGCAAATGCCAGTGCCGCCGCACTTGTCGGGTGCTCGTCCAGTGATCTGCACAATGCTTCTGTATCATCCATTCTGGCTGGTAAAAGCCATGTCCAGCAACTGGAGCACGCTCAGGAGCAACTGCACAAAACCGGACAGGCCAAACTGTCTGGCGTACACCTGCCTGCGTCAGGTGGGCAGGATGTTGTTGTCGACCTGTCTGCTGTCATGCTGGAAGACCAGCCTGGTCTGGATTCTGTCTGGACCATGGAGAATGTAACGGAGCGCGATGAAGCGCAGCGCCTGTATCGTACGTTGATCAATGCTGTTTCCGCCATGCTGACGGCGGAAGATGAGGCTGAAAAATGCCATGCCGTTTGCAGCTCTCTGGTTGACAATACTTTGTTCAGCACGGTCTGGCTGGCGCAACCGGACTTGACTGGCCATATGCACTTGCGCGCCTATGCGGGGCTGGGTGGGAGTGCTATTGCCCGGTTGAAATGGTCAATCAATGTAGAGGGCGATACTCTCCCGATTACAGTACAGGCATGGCTGAAAAAAAGGCTTGTCTACACAAATGACCCTGAGAGCAGACTGTTCGGGATTAACGGCTACCAGAAAATCCTGGATTACAAGTGGAAGGGGATTTTGTCTCTTCCGGTGTTGCGGGGTGGGCAGGCCTGGTCGGTTCTGACTTTTACCACATCGCGCTCTGGTGGTTTTGATGAACAAAGCATCATCTTGTGCCGGCGTGTGGCCGAATTGCTGGGGCAAAGTCTGGATCGGCTGGATTCCGGACGGAATTTGCAAAAATTGCGGCATGAGGAAGAACTGCGGGCCCGCCGTGATCCGTTGACGGCTTTGCCCAATAGGCTGGCGCTGGAGGAATACCTGCCAAAGGCGCAGGAACGTGCGAGTGAGCGCGGCACATCCCTCGCAATCGGGTTGATGGATCTGGACGGGTTTAAAGCAGTTAATGATACGTATGGCTATGCCGCAGGAGATAAGGTTCTGGCCGAACTGAGCCAGCGGTTGTGGGAAAACCTGCGCGAGAGCGGTTATGTTGCCCGGCTGGGGGGGGATGAGTTTGTTGTTGTTTTCGAAAATCTGGATACGAAAATGGCAAACGAGCAGGTCGCCACGGCATTGGACAATCTGTCCTCGGTTGTGGCGGAACCGTTTGCCATAGCAGATGGTAAAACTGCCAAAGTCGGGCTGACCATGGGAGTGGTGCTTTGCCCGCAAGATGGTGATCAGCCGGATACCTTGTTGCGGCAGGCTGACCGCGCCATGTACAAAGCCAAGCAGAAGCCGGACAAAAATGATGCCAGCTGGCATTTTGCTTCCGCCCTTGAGGATGCTCTGGATCTGGAAGATGATGCCGCAACGGATATGTCTCCGATTGCTCCTTACGGAACAAAATCGGCGGAACTTCTGGGGCGGGCGCTCAAGGCTGTTACAAGAATCCGGGAGAGTGTCCGCAGCGCTGTCATCCCTGCCATCTGGAAGAAAAATGGTGGAACACCGTTTCTGGAGCATCTGACGCAGGATCAGCATGCCCGTCTGATCGAGCGGGAAGTCCAGCATCTGGAGTTTCTGGCTTCTGCCACGACGATCAGGAAAGACGTTCTGGGCGCAGCCCATACGCTGGGCACAATGTACACGCTGTTTGGTGTGGATCCGGTTGTGCTTGTTGCCGAACAGACCAGTTATCTGCGTCTGCTTCTGGCAGAGATGGAAAATGAAGGCATCAAGGGTGATGACCGTTACCTCGTGCAACAGATTGTGGAATCCCGCTACCGGGATGACCGCAGGATGCGGCGTCTGGTAAGGCTGGGGGTTCATAAAGCCTATGCGGCTTTTCTGTCCGCTCAGGTGGCTGAGGGAACGTGGGGGAAAGCCAGTGCTGAAGCGCTGCTGGCGTTGGCAAAACTGCCTGGTATTCAGGCGGCTTTTCTGTTTCGTTCCAATGCGGAGGGGGAGCTGGTTGCGCAAGCCATGGCTGGCCCGTGCGCCACAGTGCTGGATGAGGCTTTTCTGCGCGGTGATGCACGGCCTGTTATCACCAAATCGCAGTACGGCAACTTTATAGGGGCTCAGGCTTGGCGTACGGGCGCGTTGCAGACCTGTCCATCCATTGCTCTGGATGCCAATATGGCGCCATGGCACGCATTATTGACCGATCTGCGGATCTATTCGGCCATGAGTATTCCCATTCGGCGTCAGGATGGAACTACGGCGTTGGTCCTGACCGTGTTTGGCGCTTGCCCCAACCAGTTCGAAACAAGCAGGATGCAGCAATTTTCCAGCGGCCTGCAGGAAAAATGGGAAAAGCTATGGCGTGACAGACAGGGTATGTCCGATGAGCGCTCATCTCTTCTGCTTGAGCGCCTGTTTTCGGGGGGGCTGTGTATGTTCATGCAGCCTGTTGTGGACCTGCGTACCGGACGTTTGCGAAAAGTCGAAGCCCTTGCCCGTCTGAAGGATACTGACGGGACGATTGTTTCTCCCGCGATTTTCCTGCCATTACTGGGGCATGATGATCTGGACCGGCTGTTCGAAACCGGACTGGAGCAGGGGCTGGCATGGTTGAAGTCGTGGGATGAAAATGGTCTGACCACAGAACTTTCGCTCAATTTGCCGCCTTCTTCTTTATCCAATGCCAATATACTGAATATTGTTGGCAATATGCTGAAGCGTTACAATATTCCGCCCGCACGTCTGACCTTGGAAATGCTGGAAACACAGGATATTGACTCTGACAAGCAGGAAGCTGCTCTGCGGGATTTCCGCGCAATGGGTGTGCAGATGGCTATGGATGATCTGGGGGCGGGTCATAGCAATCTCATGCGGCTTTCCGCAATGGCCTTTGATAGCATTAAGGTAGATCGTGGTTTATTACACCATATTCGGGATGTGCCTTTGCAAATCTTTAGTGTCATCCGCTCATTGCGGGAGATGGGGCGTGATCTGAGTAGTCTGGTTGTGGTCGAAGGTCTGGAAAATGCGGAAGTCATTGAAGCCATGCGCCACCTGGGATGCCACTACGGGCAGGGGTTTGGCATTGCCCGCCCGATGCCGGCTGACGATTTTCTGGAATGGTATCGGGGTCACTCGGAACAGAGGCCGGAAGAAAAAGAGAACGAAATCTACAGTGATCTTGGTGCGCTGGCCTATATGTGGACTGCCACACGAGGCAAGTCGGCCACGGGGCAGTCCAATCTGGAAAACGGGCCGTTTATGCGCTGGCTGGAAAAACTGGGTCGGGATGATCATGATGCCGCCCGGTGGTATGGGCTCTTATCCACCGGACCTGTGACAGAAGAGATGATCCATACTTTGCGTGAGTGGCTGGTTGATCGGGTTGTAACCAGTTAGGATCAATCAACTACCCATCGCAGGCATGGTGGGTCTTTAACAAAGACATGTCTGTTTTAACAGCATACCAGATTGTTCCTTAAGGCTTTTTCTTACCTCATGGGTCGTTCTGTTTACGCGAAGTTCAGGGCAATTCAATCGTTTGTGCCGGTTTTCCAAAGTTATTTCATAACAGGGAGACAAGTTTTCTCCCTGTATTGTTCAGATTACGTCAATCCTATCCAGCAACAACAATAGATTTTTTATGTGTAAAGACTTCGTAGCCACTCCGGCCATGATATTCACCCATGCCGGATGCCCCGATGCCACCGAACGCAAGATACGGAGAGACCACCTGAAGCATCACTCCATTGATGACAGCATCACCTGATGAGATTAAATCTGCCATCCGCTTGCCGTTTTCAATATCATTGGTGAAGTAGTACGCCGCGAGCGGGTTGGGATGATGTGAATTCACCAGTGTTGGCACATCTTCCGAATTCTTGAACGTAAGGATGGGGAGCACGGGACCAAACAGTTCCTGCTCCATCAATGAGTCAGACCAGTCCACCCCATCGACGACGGTTGCCTGCAGGGTCCGTGCTTCTGGGTCGGCGCCACCACCATAAACGACAGTACCTTTTGTACGCTCAATCAGGGAAAGAAGACGTTTGACCTGAGTTGTCGTGACGACTTTTCCGGTCGATCCGATATCAGGATAGTCATGCTGGACCTTTTCGATGACTTTCTTGAGAAAAGAATCTTTCACACTTGAATCGACGAGCACATAATCCGGAGCGATACATGTCTGCCCGCTGTTGGTGAAGCGTCCCTGAACGACCTGATCTGCGGCCCGTTCCAGATCAGCATCGCTGAAAACGATAAAGGGTGATTTTCCGCCCAGTTCAAGCACTACGGGTGCCAAATGCTCTGAGGCTGCTTTCATGACGATCTTTCCGACCGCAGGGCTCCCGGTGAAGAAAATCATGTTGAAGGGGAGTTTCAGAAGTGCTTCGTTTTCTTCACGTCCCCCTTGAACGACCGCGACGTGTTGGGGGGCAAAAGCCTCACTGACAATTTTTTCAATGATTTTTGCCGTGTGGGGTACTGCTTCCGAAGGTTTGATGATAGCCCGATTACCGGCGGCGATTGCGCCGACCAATGGTGAGAGGACGAGATTAAACGGGTAGTTAAATGGGCCTATGATATAGACTATTCCAAAAGCTTCGTGCTGTATGAAGCTCTGTACAGGTGCGCGTCCTTTATAATCCAAAGGCGATGGAAAGTTAGGAACAACTTGTGGTTTTGCCCACTCGTCCATGTTTTTAATATAATGATTTATTTCTTCTAAAACGACGCCTATTTCCGTCATTTTGACCAGCAGTTCAGACTTCCCTAGATCTTCGCTGAGAGCTGAGCATATTTCGTTTGCATATTTTTCGATCGTTGCATGCAGGGCATTGAGTGCGCTTTTTCGTGTCTTGATATCAATGAGTTTTTGTTCTCGAAGAGCCTTGGTCTGAATGTCGAAGGCGTTCTGAATCTTATTAAGCGGTGTGTAGTCCATATTTGGATACCCCAGTGAAGCGTTGTCGGTGTGATAAGAGAACGGTAAAAAAACACCCTCCTGACTTGAAACAAACTTTTCATCGCCTCGACAGAGCCCGTATATCCAGGCTCACAATCACCCCGAGTGGTTGGATATATAAAAACGAATATGGACGGAACCAGAGGCAGGATTTCACAAACGCGTGTACGCGCTGTCAGCGCAATTTGTGGATCGGCGTGGAAAACTGCTCCTGTAGAACTGGACCTGTAACGGTTCTAGGCGGACTTGAGGCTTATTCCGTGCTCGAAAGATGAAAGGGTCGAAGAGCCCTTGATTGAAAGACTACTGCCCTGATTTCGGATTCAGCGATGGGGGAGCGGTTTATCGTTATGCTTTTGCTCTGTGTTGGGAACAGTTGTGTTCTGGATTTTCACGCGGTGTGCTGATCTGCTTCAGAAAGACGAGGCAGTACAGAGTATAGAACGATATCCTAAGCTTCTCATTGCAGAGATATTTGTCTTTCCTGCTCCGTGTAGAGAGATATTTCTGTCGAAGTAAAGAAATCTCATTCTTTGAGACGAGTATGAGCCTGGAATTATTTCAATTTTCCATCCGATATAAGGAAAATGAAAAAATTTTAATATTTTGATCCTTTGGGTGATGGTGCGCATCTGCTAGATGCGTTGCACATGATAATGATTCGCATTTCCCGCGCTGGTAGGATATTGATGTGACACGCCATCCCGTAACATCTTTTCGTGTGACTGGTCTTTTGGCCTCGACTGTCCTCTCTTTGGGGGGCGCGTTGTCGGCGCAGGCGGCTGACGCGGCATATAACAACAGTCCCCTTTCTGAAGAAGTGGTGGAAAAACGAGCGGATGATCGTAAAGCGCCAACGATAAAGGCAGAAAAAAATCAGAAGACCATCGTCAATGTCGTATCCAGAACAAACGAAAGCATTCTGGTTAAAGCCCGCAGGTGGGACCGTGGAAGTTATACGGCGCCGGAAACCAGTGCATCAACCGGTTTGCCGTTAAGCCTGAGAGAAACACCGCAGACTGTTACAGTCATGACCCGGCAGGTTATGGATGACCAGCAGATCAATACTCTTGACGATGTTCTGACCACCACGCCGGGCGTTACATCTTACGCGAATGACAATGCTGGGCGCACAACGTATCGTGCGCGTGGTTTTGATATTACCAATTACAAGATTGATGGCATGCAGATTGATGCCTCAACCAGTTTTGGTGGTGTTGGTTCATCCATGAACATGGATCTGTATGACAATGTGCAGATTGTCCGTGGCGCTAACGGTCTGCTGGGCGGGACGGGGGACCCGTCCGCAACAATTTATTTGCAGCGTAAGGCGCCGCAGCGCGAATTTTCAGCCAATGGCCTGTTGAGGCTGGGGAACTGGAACGAGCACCGTGTTATGGCGGACCTGAATGCGCCACTTAACCATGCGGGCACAATCCGTAGCCGGTACGTCTTTTCATGGGACGATACGGATACTTTTCGGGTACGTGAACACGTTAACCGTATTGGCGCGCTTGCAAACTTTACGGCTGACATATCCTCGCGTGATACCATCAATTTTGGCTTCCAGTATGAAAAAACCCGGAATGATGGTGCGTCCTGGGGGACGAACGTTCCAATCTGGTACGCAGATGGAACAAATACAAATCTCTCTCGCCGCACGAACCCGGCAGCTGACTGGAGTCAGGCTACCCGTGACCAGTATACCGCATTTATCAGCTATGATCACGATTTCTCAGCAGGCTGGCACCTGAAGGCTGGCTATATGCGCACTCAGGGCAGTTCCTATAACAATCTTGGTGTTGCAAAAATCAACAATGCAACCCGGAAAACCTATGGTGGTTTCTGGAACCAGGATGGCACAGGGGCTTATCTAAATGCCCTGCATGCCGAGTATGAAGATGCACGCGACAATGCCGATGTTCATGTGTCTGGCCCTGTGCATTTTCTCGGTCATGAGCATCAGCTTGTATTTGGCTTTAACGGCTATAATGATGAACTGACGCAATACACGTTCAGTCATGCCTTGGGGAACTGCTCCATCGCCGGGGTTACACCCTATTCCGGGTGCCAGTATCGTGCGACCGGGCTGCCTATTGCAAACTGGCAGACATGGGATGGGTCTTATCCCAATTTTGCAACGTATCGCACCCATGCGCGTGAAGTTGATGTGACGCGTAATTATGGTGCCTATACATCCGGTCGTTTTGTGTTGGCCAAAGGTCTGTCGCTCATTCTGGGTGGCCGTATGAGCAGTTATCAGGCTTATACGGGCACTTATGACAAGACAAACCAATATTCGGGCTCTTCCAGCACTGGTCAGCAGAACGCAGTGCTGACACCTTATGCCGGCATGGTCTATGACTTTACCAAAACCATGTCGATTTACGGAAGCTATACAAACGTCTTTACGCCTCAGTCTAACCTGAGAGATGCCAGTAACAAACCTCTTAACCCAGTGGTGGGCAAGAGTTATGAAACCGGTGTGAAAGGGGCATTCTTCAGACAGCGCCTGAATACATCATTGGCTTTTTACCTCAACCGTCAGAGCAACGTGGCTCAGGCAACTGGCGCTACAAACGTCAATACCGGTGAAGCTATTTACGAATCAGTCAATGGTGTAAAAACGGAAGGGATTGATCTGGATGCCTCGGGTGAATTATTGCCCGGCTGGAATGTCTTTTTTGGATACAGCTATCTTTACGAAAAAGGCTTGAGCTACCGTCAGGACCCACATCACCTTGTGCGTTTGACAACGAGCTACACGTTACCCGGCAAGCTGCATCACCTTACCGTTGGTGGGGGTGTATCCAGCCAGTCCAGTACGGAATGGTCCACCAATCCGGGCCGTCCTCTGGGGGGGGGCAAGTATGATGCCTCCAACCTTCGGGTCAAAGGGTATACGCTTATCAATATCATGGCGCGCTACAGGGTTACGAACTGGCTGGATATCGCGGGAAACATCACGAATCTTACCAACCGTACCTATGTCCGGCAGGCAGGGTTTTATGACGGCATGATTTACGGTGAACCCCGGACGTTCAACTTTACTTTGCGTGGTCATTATTGAATTTGCTGAGACAGGCTTAAACGCAGATTGGCGCTCAGTGACCCTGAGGGCCGATCCATGACCTGAAAAAGGGGGGGGAGGTGAACAGGTCTTTTCTTCTTTCCCGCCAGTCTTCAATGTCCGTGTCAGTAAAGCTGGTGCCTGCCGGGCGACCTGATCGTGTGCGCATTGTGTCTTTTGTGCTTACCCAGCCGTGAATTCCTTCGGGAATAAGCCCTCCGCCGTGGTGCAGACGAAAACGGGAGCAACTGACAGGCCGTCTGTCCTTGCAACAGTTTTCCTGTGGAAAATTTTCAATCCAGACTTTTCGGCATGCAATCCTGTTGCGCGCGATCATATCTAACGCTTGGAATTATATATTTGATTCTGAAAATAATCTGGTTTTTTTGGGTTTTTTATTTCTGTTGGATGTCTATCCAGATACGCGGAGCTACTTTTAAAATGAGTTGTTCATTTTTATTCAGTATGCTCCGGTAAGTCCATCTGAAATATGGACTGTGTTGGTCCGGTTTAGTGGCGCAAAACTTGCGTCTCTTCATGAAGGCCCTGTCTCGCGACTGTATTCTGGCTGGAGGCGGTTGGGAGCCGGGTATTTTTTATATGCTGGAGCATCGCATGAACGTTCATCAGGAACCGCCATTTAAACCGCGTTACGAAAACTACATTGGCGGCCAATGGAAAGCTCCCATCAAGGGAAGTTATATGCAGAATACGTCTCCAGTGGATGGGCGTGTTCTGTGTAATGTCCCGCAATCCAGCGCCGAAGATATTGATCTGGCACTGGACGCTGCACATGCTGCTTTTCCTGTCTGGTCGCATACCTCTCCAGCCGAGCGCGCTCTGGTGTTGCTCAGGGCGGCGGACAGGATGGAAGCCAATCTTGATCTGCTGGCCCGGGCCGAAACATGGGATAATGGCAAACCAATCCGCGAAACATTAACGGCGGATATTCCTCTGGCGATAGATCATTTCCGCTATTTTGCCGGATGCCTGCGTGCTCAGGAAGGAATGCTGAGCGAAATTACCGATACAACCATCGCCTATCATTTCCATGAGCCTTTAGGTGTTGTCGGGCAGATTATTCCATGGAACTTTCCCATTCTTATGGGGGCATGGAAGTTGGCCCCCGCTCTGGCGGCCGGAAACTGCGTGGTTATGAAGCCTGCGGAAACAACGCCTGCCAGCATGCTGCTGTTGATGGAACTGATTGGTGATCTCTTTCCCCCCGGCGCGCTGAATATTGTGAACGGCCTTGGGCGGGATGTGGGTGCGGCTTTGTCCAACAGCACACGGATTGCAAAAATTGCTTTTACCGGTTCCACGCCAACGGGAAAAATGATTGCCCACGCGGCAGCGGAAAACCTTATCCCGGCTACGCTGGAACTTGGGGGGAAGTCTCCGAACATCTTTTTTGCGGATGTGATGGAGCATGATGATGAGTATCTGGACAAAGCGGTGGAAGGCTTTGCCATGTTTGCTCTCAATCAGGGGCAGATCTGTTCGTGCCCAAGCCGTGCGTTGGTGCATGAATCCATTTACGACCGCTTTATCGCGCGGGCCTTGCCGCGTGTTCAGGCCATTTTACAGGGAAATCCGCTGGACCCACAAACCATGATGGGGGCGCAGAACTCGGTCATGCAGCAGCAGAAAATTCTGGACTATATCGCCATAGGTCTGGACGAAGGTGCGCAACTGCTGACCGGTGGTGGCAGACCAGATCTTGGCACGGATCTTAACAATGGGTGTTACGTGCAGCCCACCGTGTTCCGGGGGCATAACAGGATGCGTATTTTTCAGGAGGAAATTTTTGGTCCGGTGCTTGCGGTGACAACATTCACCACCGAGGAGGAAGCGCTTGCCATTGCCAATGACACGCCTTTTGGGCTTGGTTCTGGCATATGGTCACGCAATGCCAATAGGTGTTACCGCGTGGCGCGCGGCTTGCAGGCCGGGCGTGTGTGGGTAAACTGCTACCACGCTTATCCCGCACATGCGGCTTTTGGCGGATATAAAAAATCTGGCATTGGGCGCGAAACCCACAAAATGGTTCTGGAACATTACCAACAGACAAAAAACATGCTGGTCAGTTATAGCGAGAACAAACTCGGCCTGTTTTAAGCACGAGTGATGATCGCAGGTAAAACAGCACGAGGCAGCGCCTGACCCGGCTCAAATGGCACGGGTGGGCTGTTGGCGGCAAGGGGTAGCCAGTCTTGTGGCTACCTCTGTTCAGCCCTCTGCCAGAGTGTGCTGAGGGATTAGTATGTGTTTGTAGCGGCTTTATGCTCTATGGCGCATGTTGTTGCATCGGGGGCGCTGGGATGGGCTTGCAGGTTTTCCAGTTCGTGACGTACCGCTGCCATCTGTTCTGTAAACCAGGGTTGCGCCTGTAAGGCAGCAAACATGGTGCTGCCGTTCATGTAACCTGCCTGCACATCGCTTTTCCAGTGTACGCCGCAAACAATGCGACTTTCCCCGAAAACCCGCCCACGCTGCATGATCTGGCTGGCTCGGTCGGGCAGGGCGCTGGCCAGAATGGAGGCAGTCATCCATCCCCATGTTGTATGGCCGGAGGGATAGGCAAAGCTGTTTGTCAGTTTTGCGCGTGCGTCTGGGGTGCAGATATCCTGAGTAGTGCCAACAAAAGGCCGGGCCCTGTGCCAGAAGTTCTTTTCTTCCGTTACGCGCTGTTCCAGCGGTTCGGCCAGTGAGTTCAGCAGGCGGAGCAGGGCTGGCAGCCTGTTGGGGATAAGTGCAAAGCCTGCGGCGCAGGAAAAATCGCGTATGATGTGTTGTGGGGTCAGGTCCGCATCATCGTGGGCCAGTTGCCAGCGCGGGCTGCCACTGAGTGCGCGTGTGTTTTCAAACGCCTGCCTGTCGGCTTCCTGCGCGAGCGAACCAGCAGCGGGTGGCGGAGGGAGCACGGTCCGCCCATCCGGGAGCAGGGCAGGTTGTGCCCATGCTGTTTGTGGCAATCCGTGCATGACCGTGCAGACTGTTATGGCGTAAAGAGTAAGAACACGCAGACGCATGGAAGACCTTATGGTTGGCATAGACAGAGGTGCCCTCAATACACCAGCCTTGTGTGATAATGTGTGATAATTTAATGATAAACAATGGATCGGGATGATCAGGGCAGCGGGCGCAGGGGCTTTGATTTTACGCCTGATCGGTTATGCTTTCGCTCAATCTGATGTGTTGGTGTGCCTGCCAGCGTCAGCCCGCTGGTTTGGCTTGTAAGGATTCCTTGGATGAAAATCGCTCTGGGACAGTTTGCCGTTGCACCGGAATGGCGTGTCAATCTTGACCAGTGCGTATCCCTGATCGAGCGGGCCGCCGCGGAAGGGGCGGGGCTGCTTATTCTGCCGGAGAGCATTATCGCGGCAGATATGCACGACCCCGGCATTACCGTACGCACTGCGCAAATGCTGGATGGGCCATTTGTCAGCGGTCTGGTTAACGTGCTGGCAGGCAAGGCGTTGAGTGTCATCTGCTGCATTGCCACCCCCGCCACCCCTGCGCTGACCCATAACTGTCAGATCGTGCTCAATGCGACCGGACTGGTAGCCTGTTATCGCAAGCTGCATTTGTACGATGCCTTTAACATGAAGGAATCAAACGATTATGTGCCCGGCACGGAACTCCCCCCCATTGTGCAGGTGGGGGATATACGTGTGGGGTTGATGACCTGTTATGATGTGCGCTTCCCTGAAGTCGCGCGCTCCCTTGTGGTGCGTGGCGCGGACTTGCTGAGTGTACCAGCCGCTTGGGTGCGTGGTCCCGGCAAGGAATGGCACTGGGAGGTTATGGTAACGGCCCGTGCGCTGGAGAACACCTGCTACGTGGCCGCAGTGGGCGAGTGCGGTCCTCGCAACATAGGGTGCAGTATGCTGGTGGACCCCATGGGGGTTGCCGTGGTCCGCGCGGGGAGTGGCCCGGACCTGCTTTTTGCCGATGTGGATAAGGAGCGTATTCGCGCAACCCGAGAGGTTCTGCCAGTGCTGGCCAACCGCCGGTTCAAGGACCCGGAGATCAGGGTGTCACAGGAGTAAGGCCCCCCGATGCATAACCGGTGCCCAGTGGAAGAGACAGGCCGGGAGGCAGATGACGGTTTTGTGCATGTGCGGGGTGCGCGTGAACATAACCTGAAAAATGTTAGCCTGAGCATTCCGCGTGACAGTCTGGTGGTGTTTACGGGGCTTTCGGGTTCGGGCAAGTCCTCGCTGGCATTTGGCACGTTGTATGCCGAGGCCCAGCGCCGTTATCTGGAATCCGTCTCGCCCTATGCCCGGCGACTGTTCCAGCAGATGCCTGTTCCCGATGTGGATGGGGTGGACGGGCTTCCCCCAGCCATAGCACTCCAGCAACAGCGGGGAGGGAGTTCTGGCCGTTCGTCCGTGGGCAGTATTACAACACTCTCCAACCTGTTGCGCATGCTGTACTCGCGTGCGGGGGATTACCCTCCGGGGTTGGCTCGGCTGGAGGCGGAATCCTTTTCCCCCAATACGCCCATGGGTGCCTGCAAACGCTGTCACGGGCTGGGCCGTATTCATGATGTTACGGAGGAGAGCATGGTGCCAGACCCATCACGCACACTCCGTGAGCGGGCCGTGGCATCGTGGCCGACTGCATGGCAGGGGCAGAACCTGCGGGATATTCTGATCACCAGAGGCGTTGATGTTGATATTCCCTGGCGCGACCTGCCCAAAAAAACGCGTGAGTGGATACTTTTTACCGATGAGACCCCAACACACCCGGTCTACCCCGGCCTGACCCACGCGCAGGTGGTGCAGGCCATGGCGCAGGGTGTGGAGCCAGCGTACCAAGGCACATTTACGGGTGCGCGGCGTTATGTTCTGCAAACATTTGCCAGGTCGCAAAGTGCCATGATGCGCCGCCGGGTTGAGGCGTTCATGACCACCACGCTTTGCCCAGCCTGCCACGGTCAGCGGCTTAATGCCGATGCCCTGCGTGTCACATTTGGCGGGCGCACCATAGCTGGCATGACCGCCTTGCCGCTGGAAACAATAGCCGCAACGCTCCGTGCGACTATTGGCGCAAAGCCCGCAGCAGACGCAACGGCCATTGCCGCGGAGCGGATTGTGGAGGATATGGCCACCCGGATTGGTGTGCTCGAAGAACTGGGACTTGGCTACCTGCAGATGGATCGGGGCGTACAGACCCTCTCACCCGGTGAATACCAGCGCCTGAGGCTTGGCACGCAGATTCATTCCAACCTGTTTGGCGTGGTCTATGTGCTGGATGAGCCTTCAGCCGGGTTACATCCGGCGGACACACAGGCCCTGCTTGCCGCGCTGGAGCGCTTGCGCCGCGCGGGGAACTCGCTTTTTCTGGTCGAGCATAATCTGGATATTATCCGCCATGCGCAATGGGTGGTGGATGTGGGGCCGCAGGCGGGCACACGGGGCGGGGAGATACTGTATTCCGGCCCCCTTGCCGGGCTGGAAGATAGTGCTGCGTCCCACACCCGGCATTATGTGTTTGCTCCCCCAGCCAGCGCAGCCCACACGCCCGGAACGCCACAGGTATGGTTACGGCTGGACGGGATAACATGGAACAATCTGGACAACCTTTCGGCGTCTTTTCCTCTTGGCATGCTGGTTGCGGTTACGGGGGTATCGGGTTCGGGTAAATCCTCTCTGCTCAGTCAGGTGCTGACCAGCATTGTCGCCCGTGCGCTGGGGCAAACTCCGGTGGCTGTAGAGGAGGAAGATGAAGACCCCATTGTGGCTTCTAATCTCATGGGGGAACCTCAGGGCCGGATTGTGGAGGGACTGGAGCATATCAAGCGTCTGGTGGTCATTGACCAGAAACCCATAGGGCGCACGCCTCGTTCCAACCTTGCGACCTATACGGGTCTGTTTGACATGATCCGTAAACTCTATGCCAGAACAGAGCTGGCGCAAAAGCGGGGGTACGATGCAGGGTACTTCTCGTTCAACCTGCCTAAGGGTCGCTGCCCGACCTGTGAAGGGGCTGGCGCGACCATGGTGGAACTTCTGTTTCTGCCCAGTGTGTACGCGCCATGCCCCACATGCCATGGAGCGCGTTACAAACCGCAGGTGCTTGAGGTCACTTACCGTGGCCGTTCCATTGCGGACCTCCTGACTATGACGGTTGATGAAGCCTGCCAGTTTTTGGCCGCAGATTCTGGCCCGGCACAGATTCTGGCCACATTGCAACGCGGTGGTCTGGGGCACCTCACTCTGGGGCAGCCCGCAACCGAACTTTCCGGTGGGGAGGCGCAGCGGATCAAGCTGGCGACGGAGTTGCAGAAACAGCGGCGCGGCCACACGCTTTATGTGCTGGACGAACCAACAACGGGCCTGCACCCGTTTGATGCAGACAGGTTGATGGAGCATCTGCGTGATCTGGTGGATGGCAACAATACCGTTCTGGTTGCCGAGCACGATATGCGGCTTGTCGCCCGGAGCGACTGGGTCATTGATCTGGGGCCGGGGGCTGGCGGCAGGGGAGGGCGTATTGTGGCGCAGGGTATGCCGTATGATGTCGCACACACGCCAGATAGCGTGACTGCGCCGTTTTTGGCGCGGTATACCGGGTAGCTTTCTGTTGTGCCGGTATTCTGGTCGCGTTTTCCAGCATTTCAGTGTTCCCGCGCGGGCCGCACCCCGCAGGCCATACAAAATAAACAATCGGGCACAGATTGCTTTACCAACCTAACAGGGCGCCAGGGTGGGTTAAGCGTACAGGTGTTCGGTCTGAGCGGTGACAGGCAGGAGCCGGGATACCCTTACGAGGGGGTTATCTTGACGGCTGCAGATTCGTTCAGGAAGCGTTTTTTGGCAGGAAAGTTCTTTTTGGTGCTGTACATGGAGTGGTCGGCATGGACCATAATGGCTGCCAGATCCTTGCCATCTTCTGGGTAAAGCCCCCCGCCAATGCTACCCGAGAGGGAAAGCTTGAGAGTGTCGACCACCACGGGGCGGCGCAAAACAGCCAGCAGTTTGTTACTGACTGTGTCCAGCATGATTCTACTCTCAATATCAGGGAGCAGAATGCCAAACTCATCTCCTCCCAGACGGACCACATAGTCACTTTTGCGCACACTTTTGCGGAGCCTGCGGGCCAGACTCCGCAATACGTTATCCCCGGTGGCATGCCCGTATGTGTCATTGATCGGTTTGAACTGGTCCAGATCAATCATGAGGAAGCCTATGGTCTGGGCAGGGTCGTCCTCTATTTCCTCATTCCAGCGTTCCATCAGGCCGCGCCTGTTGCCAACGCCGGTCAGTTCATCAGTGAAGGCATCTCTCTGGAGTGCGCGATATTTACGCTTGATGTCCGAAATATCACGAAAAATGCCAATAGCGATGTCCTGTTTATGGAAGAAGAGCGCATAGTGCTGCACAATGCGTATTCTGCCATCCGCTCCTTTCAGGTCCAGCACCAGTTCTGGCAGTTCGCTGGTTTCTTCACCGTTGGCCCGACTTTTGGCCTGCCGGATCTGGGTACGGAGTTGCTCCTGTTGTTTGGGGTCAACGCAACAGGTGTCGATCAGCGCGGACATGGAGGTAATTCTGTCGTCCGCGATATGGCGAAAAGCTGGATTACGCAGAATAATCTGGCTGTCGGACAAACGCACAACAACCGTCCCGATCGGAGCTTTCTCGAAAAGTGTTTGCCCCAGAGTCGTCAGGTCAGGAAGGGTGGAAAAATCAATCTGACCAGGCAGGGAGGCGGTGTTCATAGACGAGAATTATCCTGTGCAGCAGTGCCGGGCTGATCTGATGCCTCAATAAACAGGGCGTTCAGGTGAAAATTCAGCCAAAGCGGGCGTATGGGGTTAAAAAGCCTGTTCAGGCTGTGACCATAATGCCCTAGCGTTACCTGGCCATGATTCGATCCTCAATACAGCACAGGTAATGACATATATCAATCACTCGGTATGATCCACGCTTGGCGTGTCGCTGATATACCGGACTTATGCCAGATTCCAGAGCAGAATGAAAGGCAATATGACAGTCAGAATATGCTATAAAAGAAATAATAAATATTCGTATTTTTCCGTATTTTAAATGAATTATCTTTTAATGTTATTGAACTATAAATTAATTTGTTTGTAGTGTATGCACTTATTTATTTTATGGATCGGAATTATTTAGCGGTTTGGGGTTCGGAGTACTGTGCCCTGCCGTTGGGTCGTGGCAGTCATGCGGCCTGTAGAACCGCCACGATGTTCCAAAAAAGCAGGGCATCCATGTGCTGCGTTGAGGGGAGCAGTTAATTCTGCTTTTCAAATGCGCCGGAAATGCGCAGGGTTACTGCATCACTCACGTAAGGGACGTAGGTTTTTATACCAAAGTCGCTACGGTTGAAGGTGCCTGTGGCGTCAAACCCGGTCGTATATTTTTTGTCTATCGGGTTAACGCCAGCTCCCACAAAATGCGCATGCAGGGTAATTGGCTTTGTAACGCCGTGCAGGCTCAGCTTGCCGTGGATTGTTGCATTGTTCTGATCGACCATTTGAACACTGGTCGAAACGAAGGTCGCATCCGGGAACTTTGCGGCATCGAACCACTGTGGGCTTTTGAGTTCATCGGTCAACTGGGTGCTGGTTGTCTGCACGGACGCAACCGGAATGGTCACGGATAACCTTGAAGATGCCGGGGATAGCGCGTTCAGTTCCAGTGTGCCCGATGCGTTGGAGAAGACACCAAAGTAATTGGTGAATCCAAAATGCAGGACTGAAAATCCGATCTGGGTATGACCAGCTTCCACCGCATAGGTGCCAGACTGGATATGGGATGCCTGCGTAATGGTCTGGTCTGATGCGACGGCGTGTGTGCTGCATGTGATGACGGCAAAAGCCGCTGAAAATAAAAGAGAAGCGCGGTTCATGCTGGGGAGTGCTCCAAAGCGTAAGGTTGGCAAGATGTGTTCTGATGTGGATAACAGGACGCGGATACGCGCATAAATAACAATCCTATAAATGCTTTGTTTCCGTTTTTTGATTCGTTTTCCGTGGGTAGGCGGAGCTTGGGCCTGTGTTATAATCCCCGCCACGTCTGTGTATGCGTTAAGGGGAGGGCCTTGGATGTTGACCGGAAAGGCCCCACAGCCCACGCCTGTCAATGCCTCTGCGGAGGGTGAGCAGATCTGGCTGAATGTCATAGGCAAAATGGAAGAAACCTGGGCCCAGCTTATTGGGCAGCAGGTGGAACTGGAGCGCAAAAATGCAGCGCTGGAAGAAACACACGCCTTTATGGCCAGCGTGTTTGACTCCATGTCCGATGTGCTGGTCGCGTGCGATACGGCGCTGCGTATCGTGCGCACGAATGCAGCCGCGGAAAAACTTTTTGCGCCAGAAGGGCAAAGCATTGTCGGTGCGCGGCTGGAGGACCTGATCGCTCCTTCGTCCGGTCTGAAAGTCGCGGATGTTGCGGGTTGCATGACCCGGCGGCAGGGGCTGGAGGACAGGGAGTTCCAGTTTTCCACCACATCGGGCGCGCTGCCTTTTGCCGTCAATGGCACGCTGTTATATGACCGGCGGCAACGCCTTTCGGGGATTGTGCTGCTTGGCCGTCCGCTGGGCGAGGTCAGGCGGGCCTATTCCGAGCTGGATCAGGCGCACCGTAACCTCAAGGCTGCCCATGTGCAGTTGGTGCAGGCCGAAAAAATGGCGTCCCTTGGGCGGCTGGTCGCAGGGGTGGCGCATGAGCTGAATAATCCGATCTCGTTTGTATATGGCAATGCCTACACGCTCCAACGCTTCATTCCCCGGCTGGTCGCGTATCTGGAGCATATCCATGCCCAGCCCGGCGCATCCCTGTTCGCGCGTGAGCGGCAGGCATTGCGGGTGGATATGGTTGTCTCAGAACTGGGGGGGACGCTGGACGGCATTGTGGAAGGTGCCGAGCGTGTGCGCGATATTGTGGCAGACCTGCGCCGTTTTTCATCAGACCGGCGGAGTGCTGGCGCGGTGTTTGACATGGCCGCCGTTGTGCGCACGGGGCTGGAATGGGTGCTGGCCAGCGCGGACCGTATTGTGGAAACCCGTATGGATGTGGAAGAACCGCTGGAGGTTGAAGGCCACGCGGGGCGCATGCAGCAGGTTGTAATGAATCTGGTGCAGAATGCGCTGGATGCCATGGAAAATGTTCAGCATCCTGTTCTGTGCGTTACGGCAAAGCGGGATGGCGTGCGTGTGCATGTTCAGATTGCCGATAACGGGAGTGGCATCTCCCCTAATGTGGCGGACCATATTTTTGATCCGTTTTTTACGACCAAGCCTGTTGGCAAGGGAACGGGGCTGGGGCTTGCCATCTGCTATGGCACCGTGTCCGAGCATGGTGGGCAGTTTACTGTGCGCAACGGAGCACGCGGTGGTGCGGTGGTGGCGTTTGACCTGCCAGCCTTTGACCCGGATGGTGAATGTGCCGTGTCGCCGGAAAAATAAAGGGTAAGGAGACTATGGCTTTTACTGTTCTGTGGCTTCAGTCCGGGGGATGCGGTGGGTGCAGCATGTCGCTCCTGTGTGCTGAAACCCCGGACCTTGTGGCCCAGTTGCGCGGCGCGGGTGTGGAGTTTCTGTGGCATCCCAGCCTGTCTGAGCAAAGCGGTACGGAGGTCAAGGCACTGCTGGCAGACATTCTGGCAGGTCGTGTGCGTATGGATGCCTTGTGTCTGGAAGGGGCCGTGCTGCGCGGGCCGGAAGGCACAGGACGTTACCACGTTATGGGGGGCACGGACCTGCCCATGATGGCATGGGTCAGCCAGCTGGCCGCAGTCGCGCGTTATGTTGTGGCTGTAGGCAGTTGCTCGGCTTATGGCGGTATGGCTGCGGCAGCCCCCAATATTCTGGATGCCTGCGGGTTACAGTATGAAGGGGTTCATCCCGGCGGGGCGCTCGGGGCCGATTTTCGGGCTCAATCCGGTTTGCCGGTTGTGAATATCGCAGGCTGCCCGACGCATCCGGGCTGGGTGATTGAAACACTGGCCCTGCTGGCGCAGGAAAACCTGCACGCGGAGGATATGGACGCAGTCGGTCGCCCCCGCCTGTATGCAGACCAGCTAGTGCATCAGGGCTGCACGCGGAATGAGTATTACGAATACAAGGCCAGTGCGCGCCAGCCTGCCCAGTTGGGCTGCATGATGGAATATATGGGGTGTGTTGGCACACAGGCCCATGCGGACTGTAATAACCGCCTATGGAACGGGGAAGGCTCCTGTACACGAGGCGGCTATGCCTGCATTAACTGCACAGCCCCCGAGTTTGAGGAGCCGGGTCATCCCTTTGCTCAAACCCCGCGCATTGCCGGTATTCCTGTCGGCTTGCCAACCGATATGCCAAAAGCATGGTTTGTTGCCTTGTCCACGCTGGCAAAGGCGGCAACGCCGGACCGTGTGGCCCGCAATGCGGTGAGTGAGCATCTGCTTGTGCCGCCAAGCAGCACGGGGGCGAAGGGGTAGGCGCAAGCATGGTGGAGCAGACAAAAACCCGGCTGGTGGCAGGTCCTTTTAACCGCGTGGAAGGGGATCTGGAAGTGCGGCTGGATGTGGTGGGGCATCAGGTGGAGCGGGCTTGGGTGAATGCACCGCTCTTCCGGGGTATAGAGCGGGTGCTGGAAGGCCGCACCCCCATGGATGCACTGGTCATTGCGCCGCGCATCTGTGGCATATGTTCTGTCTCCCAGTCCCATGCGGCGGCGCTGGCATTGGGGGGTGTGATGGGCATGGTGCCAACCCATAACGGCCAGCTTGCGACCAATCTGATTTTGGCGACTGAAAATCTGGCAGATCATCTCACGCATTTTCATCTGTTCTTCATGCCCGATTTTGCCCGTCCGGATTATGAGGGACGGCGCTGGTACGCTCGGGCGTATGAGCGTTTTGCCGCATTACGCGGGAGTGCCGTGCGTGGTATTTTGCAAACGCGGGCTCTGGCACTGCATGTCATGGGTATTCTGGCGGGGCACTGGCCGCACACGCTGGCCATACAGCCCGGTGGTTTGTCCCGCGGGGTGGAAAAGCAGGAATGCACGCGCCTGCTGGGTATTCTGGGGGGTGTACGCGCCGCGCTGGAAGAAAGTCTGTTTGGCACAAGGCTGGAGGATGTTGCCGCCCTGTCCGCTCCGCAGGACCTCCGCCACTGGAGGGATAAACGGAATGGATCGGATTTTGGGCTGTTTTTGCAAATTGCCCAGGACCTTGCCTTACAGCACAGTGGGCGCAGCTACGATCGGTTTTTAAGTTTTGGGGCGTATCCGGGTTTTGAATCTGATCCTCGGCAACGCCACTGGCGCTCAGGTGTTTTTGAATCCGGGGCCGTGCGGGCATTGACTATTCAAGAGGTGCGGGAAGACCACACCTTCAGCCATATGGCGCAGGCCACGCAGCCTTTGCCTCCGTTTGAAGGCACAACCGAACCCCATATGCGCGAGGACGTATCCTATACATGGTGCAAGGCCCCCCGCATGGCGGGGCTGCCGTGTGAGACAGGCGCTCTGGCCCGCCAGCTTATGGCAGGCCAGCCACTGGTTCGTGCACTTGTGGCCGATCATGGCGGGAATGTCCTGTCCCGCGTGGTGGCGCGGCTTGTGGAAGTTGCACGGCTTGTGCCGCTTATGGAGCAGTGGGTCCGCGCCCTGCGTCCGGGTGCGCCATGGTGCCACGCCCAGCCCGGCGCCGTGCCTGATGGGCGCGCCATAGGCATGACAGAGGCCGCGCGTGGCGCCCTTGGTCACTGGCTCTGCGTGGAAAAAGGGCTGATCTCGCGCTATCAGATTATAGCCCCGACAACATGGAACTTTTCACCACGAGACGGGGCCGGGGTGGAAGGCCCGCTTGAATACGCGCTAAGGGGGGCTCCCGTAAAAGAAGGGGAGCAGACCCCGCTTTCCGTGCAGCATATTGTGCGTTCGTTTGACCCGTGCATGGCATGCACCGTGCACTAATGCCCGGGTGCGCAGAGGAAATTTTTGTAACTGGCTTGGTGCAGGGGGTTGGTTTTCGGCCTTTTGTATGGCGTCTTGCGCAAAAGCTGGGGCTGCGGGGGTATGTGAGCAACCGGGGTGATGGCGTGCGTATTGTCGTAGCCGGGCCATCAGAGCGGGTGGAGGCACTGGTGGAAGCGCTCGCAAGTCCACCTCCTCGTGCCCGCATTGCAGCGATCAGCCGCGGCATGGCGCAGGATGAAGGCTGGCAGGATTTTACCATACAGGCCAGCCAGCCCGGTACGGTGCAGGCTGGTATTGTGGCGGATCTGGCAGTGTGCCCCGCCTGCATTGCGGAAATTGCGGATAAAAAAGACCGCCGCTACCAGTACGCTTTTACAAACTGCACAGATTGCGGACCACGTTTTTCCATTGTAACCGGCATTCCGTATGACCGTGCCCGCACGACCATGGCGGCCTTTGCCATGTGCTCCGCCTGTGGGGCCGAATATGCCAACCCGCAGGACAGGCGCTTCCATGCCCAGCCCGTTGCCTGCCCAGTGTGTGGCCCCCGGTTGATGTTTGTCTCCGGGCCAGAGGGGGGCTGCCCGGTTGTGGGGGATGTGGCGCTTGATCAGGCCGTGAGCCGCCTGCTGGCGGGGCAGGTGGTGGCCATAAAGGGGATCGGGGGTTTTCATCTGGCCTGCCTTGCCGGTTCGGAAAGTGCTATTGCGGCACTGCGGGAGCGCAAGAACCGGCCTACCCGTCCGCTTGCAGTCATGGTGCGGGATATGGCTATGGCGGAGGCTTATGCCCATTTCTGTGCTGCGGAGCGTCAGGCGCTGGAGGATGTCTCGGCTCCCGTCGTGCTGGTCCGCCAGCGCAGGGAGCAGGTTTTTGCGCCCAACGTGGCCCCGGGTATGGAGCGGGTCGGGCTGCTTCTGCCCTATACACCGCTGCATGTTGTGCTCATGCAAAAAATTGGCCAGCCGCTGGTCATGAGCAGTGCCAACCGTTCGGGGCAACCGCAGGTTGTGCATAATGCCGAAGCGCTGGAGAACTTACAGGGCATCGCGGATGCATGGCTCATGCACGACCGGCCTATTGCCAGACGGCTGGACGACAGTGTGGTGCGCGTACTGGCCGGGCAGGCACGGGTTTTGCGCCGGGGGCGGGGGCTGGCACCAGAGCCACTGCCACTACCAGCTCTTATGGCAAAATCTCCCCCCGTTCTGGCTATGGGGGGAGATTTGAAAGCCGCGTTCTGTCTGACGCAGGGCGGGCGGGCTCTGCTGTCCCACCATCTGGGGGACATGGCGCAACTGGCTACGGAGCAGGCCATGCTGGCAGCTCTGGCGGATTACAGAGCATTGTTCGGGCAAACGCCCGCCATTGTGGCAGTGGATGCCCACCCCGGTTACCGCAGCCGTGCTGTAGGGCAAAAACTGGCGGAAGATCACGGCTGGCTGCTTGAAACAGTCTGGCACCACCATGCCCATATCGCCGCTACCATGGCCGAGAATGGGTGGGAGCAGGGGCCTGTTCTGGGGTTGGCGCTTGATGGCACAGGCTATGGGCCGGATGGCACCCTATGGGGGTGCGAAATGCTGGTGTGTGATTATGCCCATATGACGCGTCTGGGCCGTTTGGCCACGGTGCCCATGCCGGGAGGAGAAAAAGCCGCGCGCGAACCCTGGCGCATGCTTCTGGCACATCTGGATAACGCTTTGGGGGCGGAGGGGGGCAGCAAAGTGCAGGCACAACTCTGCGCGTTCAGGGACAAGCCGGTGGATGCCCTGCGCTCCATGGTGCGCGCGGGGGTCAATGCTCCCCTGACCAGCTCCGCCGGACGCCTGTTTGATGCCATGGCAGCCTTTGTGGATAGCGCGCCACCCCGTCTGAGTTACGAGGGAGAGGCCGCCATGCAACTGGAGGCTCTGGCCGAAAGGGCGGAAGGGGCCTGTGCGCCTCTGGAATTTGGTTTGCGCCTGTGTGGAGACCTGCTGGAAATAGACCCCGCTCCCATGTGGCGCGCTGCCCTGCACAGGCTGGCGGAAGGGGTTTCTGGTCCTGAACTGGCTTGGGCGTTCCATGCCGGGCTGGCCCATGTTCTGGCCGAAGCCACAGGCCGGCTTGCCCGGCGTACGGGGCTGGGCACGGTGGCGCTGGCGGGCGGGGTTATGCATAACGGCGTGCTTGTGGACCTGCTGGTGCCGCTTTTGCACGCGGCCGGGTTGCGCGTGCTCCTGCCTGCGCATGTGCCCGCGGGGGATGGGGGGCTGGCTGTAGGGCAGGCTGCGGTGGTGGCGTATCGGCGCAGGCAGGCCTGAAATTTTTTAACACACTGGATAAAAGTGGAAAGCTGGCTGCCAATTCTGTCGGCAGGGCTGTGTCCATTGGCGTGTCTGGCCCGGAGCCACCGGCCTTTTTTTGGATGTGGTACACTTCTTGCTTCCTTCCCGTAGGTAATCGCGGACCTGTTCTGGTTCGCCGCCTGAGGAGGACGTCTTCATTGATGGCTGGTCTTGAAACGTTTTATGACGTGATGCGACGGCAGGGCATTACCCGTCGATCGTTTATCAAATACTGCTCGCTAACTGCTGCGGCCCTTGGTCTGGGACCAGAGTTTGTGCCCCAGATTGCCAGTGCGATGGAAACCAAGCCCCGCCTGCCCGTATTGTGGCTGCATGGGCTGGAATGCACCTGCTGCTCGGAAAGTTTTATTCGTTCGGCACATCCGCTGGTCAAGGATGTGGTCCTGTCCATGATCTCGCTGGATTATGATGATACCCTCATGGCTTCCGCCGGGCATCAGGCCGAAGCCATTCTGGACGAGGTCATGGAGAAATACCATGGCAACTACATTCTGGCCGTGGAAGGGAACCCGCCCCTTAACGAAGATGGCATGTACTGCATTATTGGCGGCAAGCCATTTGTGGAACAGCTTAAAAAAGTGGCCAGCGGGGCCAAGGCCATTATCTCGTGGGGGTCATGCGCCTCGTATGGCTGCGTGCAGGCGGCCCGGCCCAACCCCACACAGGCAACCCCCGTCCATAAGGTCATTCTGGACAAGCCCATTATCAAGGTGCCCGGTTGCCCGCCCATTGCCGAGGTCATGACCGGCGTTATTACCTACATGCTCACATTTGACCGCCTGCCCGAACTTGACCGGCAGGGGCGGCCCAAAATGTTCTACTCCCAGCGCATCCACGACAAATGCTACCGCCGCCCTCATTTCGATGCAGGCCAGTATGTGGAAAGCTTTGATGATGAAGGGGCCCGTAAGGGGTACTGCCTGTACAAGGTCGGCTGCAAAGGCCCAACCACCTATAACGCCTGTTCTACCGTGCGGTGGAATGATGGCGTGTCCTTTCCCATCCAGTCCGGTCATGGCTGCATTGGCTGTTCCGAAGATGGGTTCTGGGACAAGGGGTCATGGTACGCAAGGCTTCAGAATGTCGGGGGCTTTGGCATAGAAGCCAGCGCGGACAAGGTGGGCATGGTTGCCGCCGGAGCCGTAGGTGCGGGCCTTGCCGCCCATGCCGCCATAACCGCGCTCAGCCGCGCACGTTACAAAGGGGATGACGCCCAATGACCACGCTTCAGACACCAAACGGTTTTGCGCTTGATAACGGTGGCAAGCGTATTGTGGTGGACCCGCTGACCCGCATCGAAGGGCATATGCGCGTTGAGGTTAATGTGGATGAGCAGAATATCATCCGCAATGCGGTTTCCACCGGCACAATGTGGCGCGGGCTGGAGGTTATTCTGCGTGGGCGCGACCCGCGTGACGCATGGGCTTTTGTGGAGCGGATCTGCGGCGTGTGCACCGGCTGCCATGCTCTGGCCTCCGTGCGGGCGGTCGAAGATGCGCTGGATATTAGCATTCCCACCAACGCCTTCCTTATCCGCCAGATCATGGCCAAGGTTCTGGCATGGCATGACCATGTGGTGCATTTTTACCACCTGCATGCGTTGGACTGGATTAACCCGGTCAATGCTCTGCGCGCGGACCCGCGTGCAACATCCATGCTGCAGCAATCGGTTTCTCCCAACCATGCCAAATCTTCTCCCGGTTATTTCCGCGATGTGCAGAACAGGCTGAAAAAGTTTGTGGAGAGCGGGCAACTCGGCATTTTCAAAAACGGGTACTGGGACAGCAAAGCCTATCTGCTCCCGCCCGAAGCCGACCTTATGGCCGTAACGCACTACCTTGAAGCACTCGATTTTCAAAAAGAAATCGTAAAAATCCATACCATTCTGGGGGGTAAGAACCCGCACCCCAATTACATGGTTGGCGGCGTTCCCTGCGCGATCAATATTGACGGGGATATGGCGGCGGGGGCTCCGCTCAACATGGAGCGCCTGAACTTCATCAAGCAAAAGCTGGATGAGGCTTACGAGTTTTCGCAGAATGTTTATGTGCCGGATGTTATCGCGATTGCCAGCTATTACAAGAACTGGCTCTACGGTGGTGGTCTGGCAAACCATAACCTCATGGATTACGGCGATTACCCAACCGTGCAGGGGGATAAATCCACTGACCGTCTGCCCGGTGGTGTGATCCTGAACGGTAACTGGAACGAAATCCACCCGATTGATGCCCGTGACCCGCAGCAGGTGCAGGAATTTGTAACCCATAGCTGGTACAGCTACGGGCAGGGCCGCGAAGATATTGGTCTGCACCCGTGGGATGGGGTAACCGACCCCCACTACGTTTTGGGGAGCGGCGCCAAAGGGACGCGCACCAATATTGAGGCCGTGGATGAAAACGCCAAATATTCGTGGGTCAAGGCCCCGCGCTGGCGTGGCAATGCGTGCGAGGTCGGGCCTCTGGCGCGCTATATTCTGGCGTATGCAAAAGGCGTGCCTTACGTCAAGGCGCAGGTTGATGATGCTTTGGGGCGCTTCAACGCCATGGCGGGCACCAGCTTTACACCGCAGCAGGCTCTGCCAACCACGATCGGGCGTACGTTAACCCGCGCGCTGGAAGGGCATTACTGTGCCCAGCAGTTGCTGGATGATTACGATGCCCTGATCACGAACATCCGCAATGGTGATCTGGCAACGGCCAACATGTCGCGCTGGGACCCTGCCACATGGCCCAAGGAAGCAAAGGGCGTTGGCCTTGTGGCTGCTCCGCGCGGAGGTCTTGGCCACTGGATCAAAATCAAGGATGGCCGCATCGAAAACTACCAGTGCGTGGTGCCCAGCACATGGAACGCAGGCCCGCGTGATGCCAAGGGCAATATTGGTGCCTTTGAAGCCTCGCTTCTGGGCACGCCCATGGCCAACCCCGAACAGCCGGTGGAAATCCTGCGTACCCTCCACTCGTTTGACCCCTGCATGGCCTGCGCCACGCATGTCATGGCGCCTGATGGGGATGAACTTGCCCGCGTAACCGTGCGCTAAGGGGGATAGCCCGATGGTTCCATCCAAATCAAACATCCTGACCGACGAGGATTTGCAGGGCACAAACCTGCAAGGGCAAAACGCGCGCGCATTGCGTGCGCGCAAGCTCACCACGATTTATGTGTATGAAGCCCCTGTACGGCTCTGGCACTGGGTGACTGTGGCGTCCATCGTTGTGCTGGTTATTACCGGGTATTTTATTGGCTCACCCCCTCCCTCGCTGTCGGGGGAGGCCAGTAACCACTTTCTTATGGGCTGGATCCGTTACCTGCATTTTTCTGCGGCATGGATTTTTGCCGTAGGATTTGCCGGGCGTATCGTATGGACCTTTATGGGTAATATTTACACGCGGGAGCTTTTTTATCTCCCCGTCTGGCGCAGGGATTACTGGAAAGGCCTGCTGGACGAACTACTGGTCTATGCCTTTATTAAAAAACAGGGTGAAAAAACAATCGGGCATAATCCACTTGCCCGCACGGCCCTGTTTTTCTGCTTTACCCTGACCGGCCTGTTCATGATCGTCAGCGGGTTTGCGCTGTATTCTGATGGAACCGGCATTGATAGCTGGGAAGGGAAGGTTTTTGGCTGGGTCATGCCCTGGCTAGGAGGGAGCCTTGGCACGCATTTCCTGCATCACTGGGGCATGTGGATTATTATTCTGTTCGTCATGATCCATGTCTACACCGTCACGCGGGAGGATATTACGTCCCGTCAGACGCTGCTCTCCGCCATGACCAATGGCTACCGTTCTTACAAGGATGACCGCCCTGAATGAGAGGGCCCTGACCACACAATCAGTCATTCTGGAAAGTTAGAGTCCACAAAATCCCACCATCACATTCGCGTGTTGGTGGGATTCTTGTATCCGCCCGGTCGCGTATCTGCCATTCTGGAAGTTGGCATGTTTCTTGCTTTTTCTGGAAAGTGGGAGGAAAGCGAGCTTTTCAGGCTGGTTCGCTGTTTTTCATGCAGGGTAGCAGGAGGCGGTAGACGTGGCGGCAGACGCGGTTCTATATGGCGATGAGCGGAAAATTCTGGTGCTGGGCATCGGGAATATCCTGTGGGCAGATGAGGGGTTTGGTGTTCGGGCTGTCGAGCATCTTGCCGCGCATTACAGTTTTGGCCCGGAAGTACAGATCATGGATGGCGGTACGCAGGGGCTATACCTGCTGCCCGTGCTGGAAGACCTGGAAACCCTGATTATAGTGGACGCCATAGATTTTGGCCTCCCCCCGGCCACCTTGCACCATGTGGAAGGCTCTGCCGTGCCCGCCACAATTGGCGCGCGGAAGATGAGCCTCCACCAGACCGGTTTTCAGGAAGTGCTGGCCTTGCTGGACCTGCGTGGTCATGCGCCACGCGCTATTCATCTGGTAGGCGTACAGCCCGTGACCATGCAGGATTATGGCGGCGGGTTGACCGAGGCAGTCGCCCGGCAGGTGCCCCCCGCAGTGCAGATGGTGCTGGACCTTCTGACGCAGCGTTACGGTGTCAGTCCCATTCCCTTGCAACAGGCACCAGAACCGGGGGCCGGGGTGATGACACAGGCCGTAGCCCGCACGGCTTATGAGCAGGGTCGCCCGTCTGAGGAACTGGCCTGCCGTTATGGTGATGAGCGCGTGCTTGCGCGGAGCGGGGTATAAATCATGTGCCTTGGCATACCCATGAAAGTGCTGCGTTGCGAAGGGAGCATGGCGCTCTGCATGGTGGAACCGCCACCTGGCCAGCAGCACTCCACCCGGCAGGAGCAGGTCGATACCATGCTGGTGCCCGATGTGCAGGAAGGAGATTACCTGCTGGTTTTTATGGGCATGGCGCGTGCGCGTATGGAACCGGAGGAAGCCCGTAAACTGCAGGAAGCCCTTCAGGCCCTTGCCACACTGGCCGCAACGCCAGTGGATGCAGGTGCCGCCCAGCAAATTGTAACCCACGGGTTTGCAGACCTGTGTGACGCGCCACCGCGTCTTCCCCCCCACCTTCAGGCTGCATTCGATGCAGGGCTTACGGAGGCCTGAGTAAAGATGTCCGTTCTAGAACTTCCACTGGTGCAGGGGCTGACAACCCGGCACGGTATGCCTGTCCTGCATACGCTGGAGCAGGCGCAGGCAGGGTATGTGCTGCTGCTGCTGCCCAGCCACGCCAGAATACATCTGGAAACGCCAGATCTTGCGGCCATTCTGCCGGACCTGTTGCAGTTGGGGGTAGCCCATTTGCGGGGCGCGCAACCGCTCGGTGGCGCTGTGGCCGATGCCGCGCTGGAGGCCGAACTGGTGCGGAGTGAGAGCGATCTTTCCCTCCCCGCACTGGTGGTGCTTGAGAACAGGCAGGTCAAGGCCAGTATTGCGCGCATGCGCGACTGGGAGACCTATGTCAGCAGGTTTGGGGCACTTTTTGCACCCTCCACAACAGCAGGCGGGGAGCCGGTGGCATGAGCGCATCTTTTATGTTTCCACCCGCCGGGTTTGGTCCGGGCTCGCAGATCGGGCAGGAGGATGAGGAACTGAACTATCTGGCCATGCCATCGGGCGTTCATGTGTACGAACCCCATGTGCCAGAGATTGATGACCCGGCTACCATGGCGGCAACGCTTGCGTTTCTGGACGACCTGCAAAAACAGGCACAGGCATGGCGGGCGGGAGATGCCCGCATGCTGCCCCGGCACAACCTGAGCCCGGCAGCTGGTGCAGCGGTGCATGATGCTCTGGGGGAGGGGGAAGTCTCCGCCAGACTGGAAGATGCCGCAGGGCTTGTAGAGGTGCAGGAAACGGTTTTTGCGGGCATTTGGGCCCTGCGCGCCTATGGCGGCCCGCAAGGGCAGGATGTGCGTGAACAGGTGGAGGTCTCGGCTTTTCCCAAAGTGCTTCTGGCCCGTGCGTTTCCGCCCAGACGGGCCCGCCCCGATATGACGGCGGGTGTGGCGGACGGGGTTGTGAATGCTCCCGCCATCCTGACCGAACTGTTTGACCGGAGCGAAAACTGGAAGCCCCAGAACAGCCCCCATGTTGTCAACCTGAGCCTGCTGCCTCACACACCGGAGGATATGGCTCTGCTGGAAACCAGTCTGGGTCAGGGGCGGCTGACCATTCTCTCGCGCGGGTATGGTAATTGCCGGATAGAGGCAACAGCAACGCCACATGTCTGGCGGGTGCGCTATTTCAACTCCATGGATACGCTTATTCTGGACACGATAGAGGTTTCCGCCGTACCCGAAGTGGCCTGTGCTGCGGTGGAAGATATCGCGGATTCCGCCACCCGCCTGCGTGAAATATGTGTCGTGCTGCGTGAAGAAGGCGCAAGCCCGCAGGGGGGGCAGGCATGAGCGGCCCCACCCCGCGGTTTGAGGGGTCCTATCTGGGGGACGCTACACGTCTGGCGGATGATGCGGTTATGGAATGCAAGATCTGCTGGAGTGTGTATGATCCCGCAGAAGGGTGCGAGGTATGGCAGGTGCCCCCGCATACACCCTTTTCCAGCCTGCCGGATTACTGGCGCTGCCCTACATGCGATGGCGCAAAAGAGCAGTTTATGGTGGTGTCGGCCTCCCCCGTGTCGTCCATGCCCGCGAGTGGAGCGCCAGTCAGCACCACTGCTCTTACGCAGGAGCCGCCCAGACACACGCCAGACCCCGCCAGCGGCTTTGCCCGTGCGCTGGAAGATGTATTTGCGGATATTTATGCCAGCAAGATGCGTGGCCTGCCGTTTGTAAACGAAGCGCTGAACGTTAAGGCCGTAGGGTTCTGTTCGTTTGAGGGGCAGGTGGTCGGGGTGCTGGTGACGCCGTGGTTCATGAACCTGATTGTGCTCCCCGCTGCGGGTGCAGACTGGTCGGGTGTGGTATCGGGTAGCAAAAAACTGCTGGATTTCCCCTCCGGGTCTTACGAATTTACTGCGGCCCTGCGTGATGGAGGAGTAGAAGCGCTGCCGGGTTACTGGGCCTGCTCGCTGTTTTCGCCCATGTTTAACTTTACCACCATGTTGCAAGCGGTTGATACGGCGCAGGCTGCCGTGCGCGGCTTGCTGGACCCTGCACTCAACCCGCAGGCCAGTGTGGCGCATGCCAGCGCGCCCACCCCGCAGGCCGGGCAACCACCGGCAGAAAAACCGGATATGGGGCGCAGGAACCTTCTGGTCGGCCAGTCAGCCAGAAAGACAGCGGCGCAGGCATGATTGGCACACTTCTCCTGCGTGAGGGGCAGGCCGGGCAGCCCTGGCAGGTGCAGACACATAATGTGGTCGATGCCGGGCTCTTATGTGCTGGTTTGCAGCCGGAACAGGCTCTGGCGTTAGTCGGGCGGGTTTTTGGTCTGTGCCGGGTGGCTCATATGGCGGCCAGTATACGGGCCATGGGTCTGGCCGGAGACGCGGGCCCTGACCCTGTCCGCATGCAGGATGAAATTTTGCAGGATCACGCACTGGCGCTGCTGGTAACGCTTCCCGCGCACCTGAATCTGCCCCCGCAGCGCGGGAGCCTGTGCAGGGTCCTGCAGGACAGGTCGGCAGGGCCCGCTATGGCAAGGGAACTGATCGGTACAAACGCAAGTCTGGCACAAATGAACGCTCAGGCGTTTGAAGCATGGCTTGCAACCGGGCAGACGGAAACAGGCGCGTTTCTGCCAAGGCTGTTCAGGCGCTGCCAAAGCGCGCTGGACGGTGTGGGGGCTGCGGTGGACATGGCGGGGCTAACCCCGCAGGCCGTACAGGCACGGCTTGCGCATGAGGGCGTGCAACCTGTTCCCACCATGGCGTATGATGCCAGTATCTGGCCGGATTATGCGCATTACCCCGTTATGCAGGCTCTGGTTGGAGCGGGAGGGGTAACGCCCTTTGCGCGGCTGGTTGCGCGGTTGCTGGAGTTTCTGGCCTGTCTGGAAGGCCGGGTGGATACCATGTTCGCCCGTGTTGCCCCTTTTATGGCTGGTATGGGGGCTGGGGTCGGGGTGGCGCGGGCCGCGCGTGGCATGCTGGTCCATGCTGTGCAGGTGCGTAACGGGTTGGTGGCAGAGTATCAGATCCTTTCGCCCACGTTCTGGCATATGGCGGAAGGCGGGCTTTTCCGGCAAGCTATCTCCGGGCTGAATCCGGTCTGCACCAAGGTGTCGGTCGAATGTGTTCTGGCCGCACTTAACCCTTGTGTGCCTGTTACGCTGGAGGCAGCGCAACATGCATGAAATGTCCTTATGCGAAAGCCTGCTGGGCGTAATCGAAGAGAGCGCTCGGCAGGAGGGCTTTACAAGGGTCACGTGCGTCAGGGTGGAAGTGGGGCGTTTTGCGGGGGTGGAACTGCCCGCCATGCGCTTTGGCTTTGAGGTTGTGGCGCGCGGCACAGTGGCCGAAGGCGCAAGGCTGGACTTTGTTGATGTGCCCGGTAGCGCATGGTGCTTTGACTGCGGACAGACCGTGGTGCTCGAAAACCGTCTGGACCCATGCCCCCTATGTGGGGGAGTACGTCTGCAACCTTCGGGCGGGACGGAAATAAGGCTGAAAGACATGGAGGTAATCTGATGTGTACAACATGTGGCTGTAGCGGCGATGGCGCAACGTTTGAAGGGGAGAACCACGCTCACCCCCATGGTGCGCACTCCCACCATGACCATGCCCACCCGCATGAACATGAGCATGAACACGCTCACGATCACCCGCACCCGCATGACGGCGCACATGACCATGACAAGGGCAGTCTGGACTATGGCAGCGGTCCCGCCCGCTCGCATGCGCCGGGGCTGTCTCAGGCACGGATGGTGGAAATCGAGCGGAATATCCTTTCCAAAAACGATACCTATGCCGCCGCCAACCGTGCCCGTTTTGCACAGAACGGTAATCTCGCGCTCAACCTGCTGGCAGGTCCGGGGGCTGGCAAAACCACGTTGCTGGTTGAAACGCTTAAAACACTTGCAGGCACCATTGCGTGCTCCGTGATCGAAGGCGACCAGCAGACCAGCAATGATGCAGAGCGTATCCGGGCGACCGGCACACCAGCCATTCAGGTCAATACCGGCAAGGGCTGCCATCTGGATGCCCATATGGTTGGCCATGCCGCCGAACACCTTGGGGTGAGCATGGGCGGTATACTGTTTATCGAAAATGTTGGCAATCTGGTCTGCCCGGCGGCGTTTGACCTTGGGGAAAAACGGCGGATCACGCTGCTGTCCGTAACGGAGGGGGAGGACAAACCCCTTAAATACCCGGATATTTTTGAAAAAGCAGATATAGTCCTGCTGACCAAGATCGACCTTCTGCCTTATCTGGATGTGGATGTTGCAGCGCTGGAAAATAACGTAAAGCGCGTAGCGCCTGCTGCGCGTATCCTGCATGTTTCCACCCGCAACGGGCAGGGCATGCCCCAATGGCTGGACTGGCTGAAAGACGAGCGTCGCGCTTTGCTGGACGCTCTGGCGGCGCAGGCGCAGGCCCGTGCGGACATGCTGCGCGCAGCGGAGTAAGCAAAAAGTGGTAGCACCTGCCTGCATTCTGGTTGTTGATGATGAACCGCGCTCCGTGGAGGTTATTGCCCGTATTCTGCGTGAGGAATTTGAGGTTCTGAGCGCAACCAGTGTGGAGCAGGCCCGCGCATTGCTGGAGAACAACTGGGTTCACGCCATTTTTTGCGACCAGCGTATGCCGGGCATGAGTGGTGTGGAGTTTCTGGCAGAAGTGCGTGCCCGCTGGCCCGATATCGTGCGGATGATCGTAACCGGTTATACCGAACCGGATGATATGATAGACGCCATTAATCAGGCCGGTATCTACCAGTATATCACCAAGCCGTGGCACCCGGACCAGCTTTTGCTGGCAGCACGGAATGCTACGCAGCTTTTTGCCATGCAGCGGGATTACGAGCGTCTTTCGCTCGAACTCAGGCTGGCTCCTCCCGTGGTGGAGGGGCGTTTGCGCCAGCAGCGGGAGCGTGTGGCGGGCAGCTACCATTTTGACTCTATTATCCGCGCCCCTGCGAGCCCGATGGGTGATGTCTGCCGACAGGCCGCCAAAACAGCGGTATTTGACATTCCGGTGCTGATTGAAGGCGAGACCGGAACAGGCAAGGAACTGCTCGCCCGTGCGGTGCATTACGCCAGCCAGCGTGGTGCCGGAGCGTTTGTTGCCGTCAATTGTGGCGCCATACCGGATGACCTGCTGGAATCAGAATTGTTTGGTCATCGTAAAGGCGCTTTTACCGGCGCGCATGCGAACCGTCGTGGCCTTGTGGAAGAGGCTGATGGGGGCACACTTTTTCTGGATGAGATCGGCGATATTTCCCCCGCTTTTCAGGTCAAGATCCTTCGCTTTCTGCAAGAAGGCGAGTTTCGTCCCCTCGGTACTAACGAGACCACGCGCGTGGATGTGCGTGTACTGGCCGCAACGCACAGGGACCTGCGGGCGGAGGTCCGTGCAGGACGGTTCCGGGAAGATCTGTATTTCCGCCTCACGGGCATGGTGCTGAGCATCCCCCCGTTGCGGAGCAGACCTGCGGATATTCATGTTCTGGCACAACATCTGCTGGATGCCGCCTGCGCCCGGCATGGACGGCATGTGCGCGGTTTTGCGCCCGGCGTTATGGACGTGCTGGTGCGCTACGCATGGCCCGGCAACGTGCGTGAATTGCAGAATGAAATTTTGCGCATGCTGGTGCTGGCGGAAAGTGATAGTCTGGGGTTGGACCTCCTGTCTCCCATGCTCATGGGAGTGGAGCCTGCTTCTGCAACACCGCAGATACTGTCTGGGGTCGAACCTGCCGCGCATGAGAGTGGCACCCTGCAGGAGCGCATGGACGCGCTGGAAGCCGATGTGCTGATGGAAACCATCGCCCGGTGCGGGTGGAACAAAAGCCTCACCGCGCGGGAGCTTGGTCTCTCCCGCGTAGGGCTGCGGGCCAAGCTTGAGCGTTACGGCATTGTTCCCGATGCGGGGAAACAGAGTTTACAGAAGGGAAATTCCTGAAATGTGTCTTGGTATTCCCGGCCGGATAACGGCAATTGTGGATGAGCAGGCCATGCTGGCCGAGGTGGATGTATCTGGCGTACGCAGGCAGGTGGATGTGCTGTGTGTTGCGGAGCCGGGCAAACCGCTGGCAGAACTTGTGGGGGCATGGGTGCTTGTGCATGTGGGTTTTGCCATGAGCCGGATAGATGAGGCGGAAGCGCGGGAAACTCTGAGGCTGCTTGCCAGCATGGACGAACTGGCAGGGGAACTGGACGCCATGCGTAACAGTGCGCGAGCCTGAGCCATGCAGTTTGTAAAGGAGTTCCGCAACCCGCATCTGGCAGAAGCACTTCTGGCGCAGATCAGTCTTGTGGCCGAGCGTATTGGTCGTACCCGCAAGAACCCTGTTACGGTTATGGAGGTGTGCGGCGGACACACGCATACGATTTTCCGGTACGGGCTGGACCGGCGGCTGCCCGCCAATATCGAGTTTGCCCATGGTCCGGGCTGCCCGGTCTGTGTTCTGCCCAAAGGGCGCATTGAAGATGCCATAGCCATAGCACACAGGCCCGGCGTGATCCTGACCACATTTGGCGATGCCATGCGTGTGCCCGGCGGCAGTGGCAGCCTTTTACAGGCCCGCGCTGCGGGGGCCGATGTGCGTATGGTGTATTCCCCGCTGGATGCGTTGGCCCTCGCACGGGCCAACCCGGAGCGGCAGATTGTGTTTTTTGCTTTGGGGTTTGAAACAACGGCGCCTTCCACCGCCCTGACCGTTTTGCGCGCCAATGCCGAAAATATCAGCAATTTTTCCATTCTGTGCCAGCATATCACCATTATTCCCACCCTGCGCGCGCTGCTGGAACAACCCGACTTTACTGTGGATGGGTTTATTGGGCCGGGTCATGTTTCCATGGTGATCGGCACAGAGCCTTATGCTTTTATTGCTCAGGACTTCAAACGCCCGCTGGTTGTGGCAGGTTTTGAGCCGCTGGATATCCTGCAATCCCTCCTGATGGTGCTGCTCCAGATCGAAGCAGGGGACGCAAGGGTGGAAAACCAGTACGCGCGCGTGGTGGCACCACAGGGCAACCCGGCTGCCATGGCCGCCATCGCGCGGGTTTATGAAGTCCGGGAAGCATGCGAATGGCGCGGCCTTGGCCAGATTGCTGGGTCCGGTCTGCAATTGCGGGCTGAGTGGAGCCGCTTTGATGCGGAGAAACGCTTTGCCGTGCTTCCCCACCATCTGGCGGATCAGGAACAGTGCCGTTGCGGGGATGTGCTGACAGGGCGGATCAAACCCCCGCAATGTCAGGCATTCGGGCGGACCTGTTCACCCGATCATCCATCCGGCGCACTGATGGTTTCCTCCGAAGGGGCTTGCGCGGCGTATTACGAATATCATGGCGTAGGGGAGGCCGCATAATGCCCGGCACTTTAACTGGGGTTGGTGCAGAGGGTCGTATTACGCTTGCACATGGTGGTGGCGGCAGCGCCATGCGCTCCCTGATTGATGAGGTCTTTCTGTCCGCCTTCACATCAGGTCCGCTCACCGTGCAGGAAGATCAGGCCCGGCTGGACCTGACCACACTGGCGCAGGCGGGGGACAGGCTGGCATTTACAACAGATGCGTTTGTGGTGGAACCACTGGAATTTCCCGGCGGGAATATTGGAACACTGGCCGTGTGTGGCACGGTTAATGATCTGGCGGTGGGTGGTGCTACCCCTGTAGCCCTGTCGGCTGCATTCGTACTGGCAGAGGGGCTGGAGCTTGCCGTGCTCCGCAGGGTGGTGGAGGCCATGGCCCGGAGTGCGGCTCTGGCTGGTGTGCGTATTGTTACAGGGGATACCAAGGTTGTGCCCCGCCATGCCTGTGACGGACTGTTTGTAACCACAAGCGGGGTCGGGGTTATTCGGCCCGAACACACCATAAGCATAGCCGCCGGGCAACCTGGGGATGTGGTGCTGGTCAATGGCACATTGGGGGACCATGGGGCCGCCATATTGTGCGCACGTGGTGATCTGGCCCTTCAGACGCACCTGCAAAGTGATTGCGCTCCCCTGAACACTCTGGTGGATACGCTTTTGCGCGCTGTTCCCGATGTGCATTGCATGCGCGATGCCACGCGCGGTGGCGTTGCAGGGGTGCTGAGCGAACTGGCAGAGGCGAGTAACGTGCTGGTTACGGTTAACGAGGCCGCCTTGCCAGTGCACCCCGAGGTGGAAGGTGTGTGTGAAATTCTGGGGCTGGACCCGCTGTTTCTGGCCAACGAAGGCAAGCTGGTGGCGGTTGTTCCCGCATGCCGTGCAGAGCACGCACTGGCCACCATGCAAAGCCACCCGCTAGGGCGCAATGCTGCCATTATAGGCACGTTACAGGCCAGTCCCAGCGGGCAGGGAGCTGTTCATATTGTTAATGAGTTTGGTGGCGCGCGGGTTTTGACCATGCCATCAGGCGAACAACTGCCAAGGATTTGCTAACATGCGGCAAAACCCATCTGCTTCAGTTTTAAGCTCCTTTGGTATGGCGGCCCGCTCCATGCAGGGCTACAGGCTGCTGGTGGCTTTGCTGTTCTTTAATGGGCTTGCCTGGGTGGCGGCATGGTTCTGTTTTGGGGGGAACGCCACGCTCTTGGCATCTGCTTTGCTGGCATGGGTGTTTGGCCTGCGGCATGCCATGGATGCGGACCATATTGTGGCCATCGATCTGGTTACCCGCAAGCTCATGGTTGCCGGGCGCTCCCCTCTGGGGGTGGGGCTGTTCTTTTCTCTGGGGCATTCCTCGGTCGTGTGTCTTGCCGTACTCTTTCTGGCTGTTTTGCCAACGCATGACTGGCTGGAGCGCTGGCATCTTGTAGGGGGCAGTATTGGCTCGGCGGTCTCCATTGTCTTTCTGTTCCTTATGGCAGCGTACAATGTGTATGCGGCCTGGCGGCAATGGCATGCGTTGAGGCATAAAGCCGATATGCCCGATATGCCGCCTGGCGGAGTTATGGCCCACCTGTTTGGTCCGGTTTTTCGGCTTATCAGGCAGTCGTGGCAGATGTATCCGCTGGGTTTTCTGTTCGGTCTGGGGTTTGATACGGCAACCGAGATCGGCTTGCTGGGTTTGGCTGCGGCCCAGAGTGCACAGGGGCTGGGGTTTGTGGGTATTCTTATGTTCCCGTTGCTGTTTACCGCAGGCATGTCTGCCATAGACACGCTTGATGCGGTGTTGATGATGCGCGCCTATGGATGGAGCGCACAGACGCGAACCCGACGTCAGGTTTATAATCTGGCTATTACCAGTATCTCCGCTCTGGCTGCCCTTGGGGTTGGGGCTACCGAATATGTGGCCGGGCTGGGGGAAGATGGCGTAGCAGGTTCCGTTCTTGTGCAGATGGCCTCTGGCCTTGCGGAGCATTTTCCACTTCTGGGGAGTGTGATTCTGGGGGTATTTCTGGCGCTGTGGGCTGGTGCTTTTATGTGGGATAAAGTGGCTGCCCGGCGGGCGGAGAGTATGGCCTCCGTGCCACATACCCGAGGCTGAACCTGCGCCATGCGCACGGTTCTGGAACACAAGGTCCGTCATAGGCAGGGTGTTGCCGTAACGCCCAGAATGCGTGAGGCGCTCCGGCTGTTGCGCCTGCCACAAGCGGATATGGATGCTTATATAGCCCAGCAGGTGGAGCAGAACCCTTTTCTGGAACTGCCGGACTGGGAGTTTGATTGGGGCTCGGGCCGTCCGGACCCGTCTGCTGTGAACTCCACCCATGATATGATCGAACGGCTGGCCTCGACCGAGGTCTCGGTCGAGGAGCAGATGCTTCGTCAGATTGCACTGTCCTCCAGACCTGCATGGCTTTGCCGTCTGGCTGCCCTGCTGCTGGAGGAAGTAGATGAATACGGCCGATTATCCTCCGCCGCACTGGAGACATTCTGCCAGAGCAGGGGGATTGAGCGCGCCTGTGCGGAGGAAGCGCGACAATATCTGCTCAGGCTGGACCCTGTGGGGGTGGGGGCTTTTTCTGTTGCCGAGTGTTTTGCCGTGCAGCTTGATGATGAAGGGCTGTTAAGCAAGGCATTTACCAGATTGCTGGCAAATCTTGGCCGTCTGGTCAAAGGGGACCGGGCTGGTTTAGCAACGCTCTGTGGCGTGAGTGCGCAGGAACTGGAACAGATGCTCCTGACCCTGCAACGGCTCGAACCGTATCCTTATTGCAGGCCTGTTGTGGAACCGGCCTTGCTGCGCCGTGCTGAACTGCGCGTTGAACAGGACGAAGAGGGCGCATGGCATGTGTTTGCTTATGCAGACCCGGCACAGGGCCTGAAGCTGAACACGGAACTGCGGAGCCAGCTTTCCCCGCGCATGAGTGTGCGTGAACGGGGGCAGGTCAAGGACTGGATGACCGATGCACGCTGGCTTTTGAATGTTGTTGCCAGAAGGCGCAAAAGCCTTGTGTTGCTGGGGCAGAAAATTCTAGCCCGCCAGCCCGATTTTTTACATCGGGGTGTTGAAGCTCTGCATCCGCTGACTATGCTCCAGATCGCACAGGATATGCAGGTGCATGAAAGTACGGTCAGTCGGCTTGTGGCGGACAAATATATCTCCACACCAGATGGGGTCCTGCCGCTACGTTTCTTTTTTACTGCCGGGGTGGGTCGCCACGGGCAGGCCCCCCCACGCGCGGCCGCTGCGGCCAGAGCCTGCCTGCGCAGGGTTGTGCGGGAAGAAAAACCGGATAACCCCCTTTCCGATAGCGCCTTGGTCGAGGTTCTGGAACAGCAGGGGTTTAGTGTATCACGACGTACTGTTGTCAAATATCGCCAGCTTATGGGAATACGTTCATCCTTTGCCCGTAAAGGGCATACAATTACAGTATAGATCAAAGTTTTTTGGGGAATTACTATAATTAATTTATCTTTAATGTCTGTTGAGGCATGAATTATTGTTTATCGTGGGTAGACAGCACACTTGTGCCAAACACGTGGATATACTCTGTTTAATATTTGTAATTAGACCAGAATGGTTTACGGAAGAAAGTGCTACAGTCTTATTGGTAGAAGGGAATGCATGACCACGGCTGATTACCTGATTACAGCACGGATATGGCCGGCTCAGCCCCGAATATGCCCGTGCAAACGGCATGCTGGCTCTATCGCGTATAAGGTCATGAGTGGCGAATAAAACAGGACTACGCAATAGCCGGTCTATTATCTCCTCTTTTACAAAGAGTGCGCCAGCTTTCTGGTCTTGTCGCCATGCTGGCAGGGTGTGTGGCTCTGTCTCAACTCATGAGCCGCATGGGGCAAGTCATGCAGGTATGCTCAGCGCAAAAACTGCGTAAAGCCGGAAATGAGGTTATGCGCATGGTTTTTGGCAATGATGACAAAAAAATACTTAACCCCACAGATGTGGCGTTCGTGCGCAGGCATCTGACACCAAAACGGAGGAACCCCATGCCTATGTTCAAAGTTCTTTTATTTTCCATCTTGTTTGCAATAATGCCTCTTGTCGCCACGGGCGGTATAGCCCCGGCACAGGCCCAGAGCGGCATTGTCCGGCATAATGAGGCCGCATATCCCATTGCCTCCGCCATTGAGGTGCCCGCAGGATATTCCACCGTTTACGTAAGCGGCATTGGTGCTCCGATAACCAACCCCGCAGCCCCGGCCAAAAGTGTGGAGGCATATGGCTCCATGGCAACACAGACGGAGGAAAGTCTGAAGCGGATTAAGGATATTCTCAAGGATATGGGGCTAGGCATGGGAGATGTGGTGCAGATGCATGTTTATATGGTCGCGGATGCACAGACCAAAAAGATGGACTTTGAGGGCATGATGCAAGGTTACGCAAAATTTTTTGGCACAGGGGATCAGCCTAACCTGCCGGTCAGGTCAGCTTTTGAGGTGGCGCAATTGTCCAGACCCGGTTGGCTGGTGGAAATTGAGGTTGTGGCAGTCAAGCCGCCGCATCACTAATCCAGCCTGTGCAGAAGCAGGGGCCGTGCATGCCTTTGCACTATTTTAATACCGGGTAATGGCAGGCTACCTCGTGGTTGGGCGCAATCTGCGTTAAGGTCGGGGCTTCGTTCTGGCAGCGGGTTTGCGCAGCCGGGCAACGGGTATGAAAACGGCAGCCTGATGGCTTGTTAACAGGGCTTGGAATGTCTCCACGCAAAGGCGCATGCCTTGCTGCCCCCACAACCGGGCGGGGTACGGCTTGCGTCAGGGCTATGGTGTAGGGGTGGGCAGGGCTGTGCAGAACGGTATCTGTCTCCCCGAGTTCCACAATCACGCCAAGATACATGACCGCCACACGGGTGGATATCTGGCGGACCACGGCAAGGTCATGGGCAATAAAAACATAGGTCAGGCCGAGGCTTTTTTGTAAATCGGCAAACAGGTTGACAATCTGGGCCTGAACCGAAACATCCAGAGCCGAAACAGGTTCGTCCGCCACCACAAGGCGGGGGGAGAGCACCAGAGCACGGGCAATGTTAATGCGCTGGCGCTGCCCACCCGAAAATTCGTGCGGGTAGCGCTCCAGCGCCGCACGGGGCAGGCCGACCAGTTCCATCAGTTCGTCCAGCCTGTGTGCCATGGCCACGGACGTATGTTTGCGCCCGTCCGGTGTGCGGTGGACCCGCAGGGGTTCTGCCAGCAGGTCCCCGATCCGCCTGCGGGGATTAAGGGATGCGTAGGAGTCCTGAAACACCATCTGCATCTGCTGGCGCAGGGGGCGCAAAATACGTTCGGGCAGGCGTGTTATATCCTGACCATCAAAAACAATCTGACCGGCAGACACATCATCAAGCCGCAGCAGGCAGCGCCCCAGTGTGGACTTGCCGCAACCGGATTCCCCCACAAGACCCAGCACCTCGCCGGGCATAACGGTAAAGGAGACGCCATCCACCGCCCGGAGTATTTGCCCGTGTCTGAGACTGTAGGTCTTGTAAACATCCCTTACCGCCAGCAAAGGCTGCGTTGCATCCGGAGATGGGAGAGGGGGAGCGGCCTGCACGGTGGAAGAAGTGGACTGCATGGACCTTCTCACAGAACAGGTGTTGCGCTGGCGCAAAAGCGCTTGGGGAGGGGGCTCCCTTCCTTGGGCAGCACACAGGCAACCTTATGCGCCGGGCCAACCGTGCAAAACGCGGGGGGTGGCGCAGGCAGGCAGGTAGCATGGGTGTAGGTGCAGCGTGGTGCAAAGGCGCAGCCCGCCGGGCGCTCCAGAGGCTGGGGAGGAGTGCCGGGTATGGCTGGCAGCCTGTCCGGGCGTGGGCCGTTCATGGGCGGGATGGACGCCAGAAGTGCTGCGGTATAGGGGTGCTGAGGGTGAGCAAACAGGTCTTGCGTGGCACCTGTTTCCGCTGCCCGGCCGGAATACAGGACTAATGTGCTATCGCATGTTTCGGCCACCACACCCATATCGTGCGTGATCAGCAGGACAGAGGAACCATAGGTTGTACGCAGCCTGCGCATGAGGTCCAGAATCTGGGCCTGTACGGTTACGTCCAGTGCTGTGGTGGGTTCATCCGCGATCAGCAGGGATGGGTTGCAGGAGAGCGCCATGGCGATCATGGCGCGCTGGCGCAGCCCACCAGAGAGCTGATGCGGGTATCTGTTGGCGGTATTGGCGGGGTCTGGTACCCCCATTTCCCCCAGTAGTTCTACCGTGCGGGTGCGGGCCTGCCTGCGGGAGAGGTTCTGGTGAGCACGTAACTGCTCATCAATCTGCCAGCCAATGGTGTAAACGGGGGTAAAGGCGGTCATCGGGTCCTGGAAAATCATGGCGATTTCCCGGCCACGCAGAGCACGCATCTGCCTGCCCGACAGGCCGAGCAGGTCCTGCCCCTTAAAGCGGGCGGAGCCGCTCACATGCACGCCGGGTGCATCAATCAGCCCCATAAGGGCCATGGCTGTAACGGATTTGCCTGACCCGGATTCCCCCACCAGCCCCAGTATTTCCTGCTCACCAATGCTGAAGGACAGGTTTTCCACAATAGGGATGACCTGCCCGCGTGAGGTAAAGCTCACGCACAGATTATGCACATCCAGCAACGGGGGGGAGGGCGTGTTAGTGGGCATCGCGCACCCTTGGGTCAAGGAAAAGATAGGCTGCATCCACCAGAGCATTGGCCAGCACCACAAATACGGCCGAATACATGACCGTGGCCATGATCAGTGGCAGGTCAAGGCTGTTGAGCGCCTGATAGGTCAGGCGGCCCACACCCGGCAGGCCAAAAACAACCTCTGTCAGCAATGCGCCCCCACCTACAAGCTGTGCGAAGTCCATGCCAAAGAGCGAAACAAAGGTTATAAGCGCTGTGCGCAGGCCATGGCGGAGCAGGATACGGGCGGGGGACAAGCCTTTGGCGCGGGCGGTGCGTATGAAGTCCTCTCCCATAATCGCTACCAGATCAGACCGTAAAATGCGGCTGTAAATGCCAACAAACATGACTGCCAGCACGCACCACGGAATAACCAGCGCCAAAAACCAGCCACATGGGTCTTGGGTAAAAGGCACATACCCCAATCCCGGTACCCAGGAAAACAGCCATGTATCATGGTAACGGTTCTGGGTGATCAGGTTAACAACCTGCCCAAGCCAGAAAACGGGAATGGAAATACCAACCAGCCCCGCCATCATGAGTGTGCGGTCAATCCATGACCCTTTGCACGCAGCGGCAACAACCCCCATGCCAATGGACAGCACTACCCAAATAACAGCCGCTCCACTTACCAGTGAGAGGGTTACGGGGGCCGCCCGCATGATTTCGGGTACAACCAGTTCACCACGGTTGGCGTAGCTGGCCAGATCACGGGTGATGAACAGTTTTTTCATCATAATGGCGTATTGCACAGGTAAGGGGCGGTCAAAACCGTATTCCTTACGGACTTTTTCCATGGTCTGGGGGGCGGCATTGCGCCCCGCAATACGGGCCGTGGGGTCTGCTCCGGGTGTTGCAAAAAAAACGGCAAACACCAGTGCGGAAATACCGAACAGAACAAAAACTGTCTGGCCCAGACGGCGCAGGAGGGGCATGATCATGGTCTGTCCTTCCTCTTATTCCCGCCGGGAGGCATCGCGCACATCCAGTGCATCACGCAGGCCATCGCCCAGAATGTTCAGGGCAAGCACTACGGCCACAATGGCCAGACCCGGAGCAATGGCCACCATGGGGCGGGTGTAAATCAACCCCTCACCATCCAAAATGATGGTCCCCCATGAAGCAGCAGGGGCCTGCACACCAATGGAGAGGAAAGATAGGGCACTTTCCGCCAGCAGCGCCATGGCCATAAGCAGTGGTCCCATAACCACAAGCGTTGTGCTGACATTGGGTAGAATGTCGCGCAGTACAATACGCCAGCGGGGTACGCCAAGGCATTTGGCCGCAGTCACAAATTCGGCCTGCCGTAGCGCAATAACACGCCCGCGCACCGGGCGTGCGGCATAGGGTACATACACCAGTGCAATAATCACAATGGGAATAAGCAGGTTGTCGGCCTCTATAACAAAAGGTCCGATCCGCAGGCCCGAGGTAATTGTGACAATGGAGAGCGATATGGCGAACAGGTAAACAGGAACGGCCCACATAATATCCATCAACCGGGACAGGACCATATCTGTCACCCCGCCAAAAAACCCGGCGGTAATACCAATGGCTCCGGCCATAACAAGGCAGAGTACCGCAGCACTGAAGGAAATAAGCAGGGAGTTCCGTCCCCCATAGAGCAGCCGGGCCATAATATCACGCCCCTGACTGTCTGCCCCCAGCAGGTAAGCCGTGTGCCCCGTGGGGCCAATGGGGCTAAGGCCCAGATGCAGCGGGTTGTCGTTGGGCTGCATGATGTCCGTTTCCTGTCCGTTGAGCGTAATGGTGCCTGCAACGTTGGATACAAACGGGTCAGTATGGGCAATGTGACGGGCATAAAACGGCGCGCACAGGCTTGCCACCACAATAAAGGCAAGAACCGCAACCGAGGCAAGCGCTGCGCGGTTGCGCAGCAATGACCGCAGCGCGCTGGCCCACGGGCCGGCAGAAGGTCTGTGCGTGTCGGATGGCTTTGTCATCGTGCCTGCATTTGTCAGGTCCTCAAGGGGTAAAGTCACCTTGCGGCGTTAGGCGGGGAGTGGGCAGGGTCAGCCCTGCTCCGTCAGGAATGCTTCACGCTTCATTTCCAGTTCAAGCCACTGTTCTTCACATTCAGCCAGTCTGGCTTCAATTTTCTGGAGCTCGGTGGAGTGTCGGTCAAACGCTTTGGGGTCTTTGCCATACAGGTCGGGGTCTGCCATGCTGGCGCGGTGTGTCTGGGCCTTGGCTTCCAGTTTTTCCATTTCCAGCGGCAGGTTGTCCAGCGCATACTGGTCTTTGTAGCTGAGTTTACGGGTGGCTTGCCGGGTGGCCTGCTCGCGTGGTTTGGCCGGTTCGGAAGTGGGGACAACGGGGGCTGTTTCCAGCGGTTGCAGGTTCCGCTGTACCAGCATGTCGCTGTAGCCACCGGCATATTCCACCCATGCGCCCCCGCCTTCGGCCGCCAGCACGGATGTTGCAATACGGTCGAGAAAATCACGGTCATGGCTGACCAGCAGAACCGTACCGGGATAGGTGCTCAGCATATCTTGCAGGATATCCAGCGTTTCCAGGTCCAGGTCGTTGGTTGGTTCGTCCAGAACCAGCAGGTTGGATGGCTTGGCTAGCGCACAGGCCAGCATCAGGCGGCCCCGCTCCCCGCCAGACAGGGCGCTAACAGGGGTGCGGGCCTGCTCGGGGCGGAACAGGAAGTCCTTCATGTAGCCAATAACATGGCGCTTTTCGTCCCCGATCTGCACCATGTCTCCCCCGCCATCGGTCAGGGTTTCGGCCAGAGTGCGTTCGGGGTTAAGGGAACGGCGCTGCTGGTCCAGTGTGACCATGCTCAGGGATGGACCAAGGTTAATGGTGCCGCTATCTGGCTGGTCACCCCCGGTCAGCAGGCGCAGCAGGGTGGTTTTGCCCGCGCCGTTGGCCCCCACAACGCCCAACCTGTCCCCGCGCAGGATACGCAGGTTCAGGTTCTGGATCACGCATTTGTCTCCCCACGCCTTGTTCACATCCTCCGCCACCGCCACAAGGCGGCTGGAGGTAGAGGCGGACTGGGCATTGAGAGTAACCGTGCCCGGAGCGCGCACCGCGTCGCGCCGGGCCGTACGCAGGGCAGCCAGTTCGCGCACTCGGCGCACGTTGCGTTTGCGGCGGGCTGTTACGCCGTAGCGCATCCAGTCTTCTTCCCGCGCTATCTGGCGGTCCAGCTTGTGGGCGTCGCGCTCTTCCTGTTCCAGCACGTCTTCGCGCCAGGATTCAAATCGGTCAAACCCTTCATCCAGCCTGCGGGTTATGCCCCGGTCGAGCCAGACCACGGAGCGCGAAAGGGTAGAGAGTAACCGCCGGTCATGGCTGATCATGATCATGGCCGAGCCAAGGCTGAGCAGTTCGCGCTCCAGCCATTCAATGGTTGGCATATCCAGATGGTTGGTTGGCTCATCAAGCAGTAACACATCAGGAGCTGCGGCCAGCACGCCCGCAATGGCGCAGCGGCGGACCTCCCCACCTGAAAGATGAGCTGTGTTTTCCGTCCCTGTCAGGCCAAGGGCATCCAGCATGGGGCCGGTACGCCATTCCATGTTGGGGTCTGCAATCTGGGCGGCAACATAGTCGGCTGTTGTTGCATATGCGCTCAGGTCAGGTTCTTGGGGGAGGTAGCGTAATGAGGCACCGGGCTGAAGAAAGACGCTACCGCCATCTGGCTGAATAAGACCCGCCGCGATTTTGAGCAAAGTGGATTTGCCCGACCCGTTCCGCCCGACCAGACAGACGCGCTCGCCCTTGCCAACAGCAAACCCCGCGCCATCAAGGAGCGGTTTGCCACCAAGGGTTAAGGTAATATCCTGCAAATGAAGTAGGGGGGGTAGCGCCATAACAGATTGCCAGCCGTTCCAGAATAAGGTCGATCAAGGTTTCTGGCAGCTTTTTACCCAACAAATCAGGTCTGAGCTACACCCATACTGCTTACGGCCTGATAGGTGGCAACGGCAAGGGTTAAGGGGTCAAACGGCTTGGTAATGACAAAACTGGGTTCCAGCTTTTCGCCCGTCAGCAGGCGTTCGGGGTAGGCCGTTACGTAAATGACGGGTACCTTAAAGCTTGCCGTAATTTCGGCCACCGCCGCCATGCCATCCCCTCCCGGACCAAGGTTGATGTCCGCCAGAATAAGGCCCGGCCGGGTTTGCGCGGCAAGCTGCACGGCATCGACCTGCGTGTGGGCAATGCCAGCAACCTTGTGGCCACATTGCATGACCAGCAGTTCAATATCCATGGCAATAATGGGTTCGTCCTCAATAATCAGAACGGAGGTCTGCACCCCTTTGTGGAGCTGCTTTTGTGCGCTTTCCAGCTCTTGTGCGGCCTGATCGTGGGGCAGGCCGATAATTCTGGCTGCTGTTTCCACACTGATTTCTTCCAGCGTAGTCAGCAGCAGCAACTGCCGCTGTGTGGAGGAAAGCCCCGGCCCCTGGGTGCTTCTGTGTGTTTCGTCCGTAGCATAAAGGCGCGAGATGGCCTGATAAAGCTGGAGCAGGGGGGTAAACCCCTCCGCCGGGGGTTGGGAGGTCAGGCCCCTCAGGCTTTGTGCTACCAGCAGATCGCCCTCGGGCTGGTTGCCTGTCAGGGCGCGTGCATAACGTCTGCCATAAGGGAGAGCCCGGATCAGCCCGTCACGCAGTGACTCTGACATGACAAATCTCCTTATGATTAGGTCATGATAAAAACATACGATAAAGCAATGATGCCACGGAGCGGCGTTTGCCGAAAGGGGATGAATCCTGATTAACACACCAAATCCCGATCAGGGCGAGGCGCGTTCACCTTTTAGGGTAGAATTGCTGGCGCTTTTGCCATCCCTGCGCGGCTTTGCGCGCTTTTTGGCGCGCGACCCCGCGCTGGCGGATGATCTGGTGCAGGAAACCGTTTTGCGCGCGCTGGACCGTATGGCGCAGTATGAGGCTGGTACCAGCCTGAAGGCATGGTGTTTTACCATTTTGCGCAACCTTTTTCTGGAGCAGCGGCGGCGCGGCAAAAAAGAGCGTGAGGTGCTGGCCAATTACGGGCAGCATCCACAGCAACGGGCCGTGCCCTCAGCAGATGGGCGGCAGGAAGTGCACGAGCTTGAAGCCCTGCTCTGGCAGCTTACGCCGCTTTTGCGTGAGGCACTGGTGCTTATTGGTGCGCAGGGCATGACCTATGCCGAGGCGGCAGAGATTTGCGCGGTGGATGTCGGGACCATCAAGGCCCGTGTGTCCCGCGCTAGAACCATGCTGCACAAACTTGCGCAGCCGCAGGCGGAATAGGGCCGCCGGGGCCTGCGAGGGTTACGCGTTCTCGTTTTCGTGATTACAAAAAATGCATCCGGATGTAACCTTGGCGGGGTTTTGTTCATTGCTCCCATAAAACGGAAGAAGAGCGGAGTAAAAACAATGACAGCCTCGTTATTCCACGATCAGGTGATTGGCATCCTGCCCAAGCTGCGTGTGCAGGCACTGGCGCTGACCCGTAACCGCAGCGCCGCAGAAGATCTGGTGCAGGACACTGTCTGCAACGCACTGGCCGCTCAGCAGAGTTTTATCCCCGGAACCAATTTTGCGGCATGGATGCACCGCATCCTGCGCAACCGCTTCATTTCTGACCTGCGCAAAAAGCGCGAAACCACGGATATTGATGATGCTCCCCAGTCCGTGCTGGCCGTAGCCGCCCGGCATGATGACCGGCTGAGCCTGATGGAGTTGGATGCAGCGCTTGCACGGCTGCCAGATGACCAGCGGGAAGCTTTGGTGCTGGGGGTTCTCGAAGGAATGAGCTATCAGGAACTGGCGGAAGTATCCGGCTGCGCTGTTGGTACTGCCAAAAGCAGGGTTTTTCGTGCCCGGCGTCAGCTTGAAGTCTGGTTAACTGGAGAAGAATCCGTGTCTGATTCAGGTGACCGCAAAAAAGGCGAGCGTGTTCAGCTTGGGGCGGAAAAAAAGAATGGCGGCGCGCAGCGGGTTTCCTCTCGTATGAGCGCAGCAGTGGTCTGAAGATGGCGCATGCTGGGCTTATAGGTTGCAGGTCTGTCGGGGATGAGTTGCCTGCTCCGCACACAGTGGCGTCAGGCAAACAACGGCAGGATCCAGAGTTCGGAATGGGAAAGAGTATGGACGGCGCTCCCCCCCGCAAAGGCAGGCAGTCTCGGGATCAGGCTTTTGATGTCTGGCTGAAGCGTGGCCTGCACCAGCTTTTTGATGATGTTGTGAATGAACCTGTGCCCGAAGAGCTGCTGAAGCTGACTGAGGAAGACCGGAGCAGGCAGGACTGAGCCTTTTGTCTGCCTTCTCCCTGCTTGGGCAGGCTGCCCGCCGTGTTGGCGCCCTGTTCATGTCCGGGTTGGGGCGGGTGTTTATTACCACCAGCGCGCGCATGCGTGTGCTTATCTGCCTGTCGGGCATTCCCGTCCTGAGTATTGGCGCTGTTCTGGCCCTGCGGAACTATCAGGAAGTTCGGGTGGGGAGCGCTCAGCGTGCTGTTGCCGCCATTATGCGGCTGGACCAGCAGTTCCGGCACGATACGGACCGTCTGCGCAGCGCGCTGGAAACAATCGGCAACATGGATCTTACGCATGACCAGCTCGTGCATGCGCTCAGGCTGGCCGAAACCATTAGTGGCCAGCGATACTGCTTTTTGGCCGTTCTGGATGAACGGGGCAGAAAGCTCGAATCCGTTTCGCCCTCGGGTCGCTCCTGTGCGGAGGTCGGAACCTTAACCCCACCCGCACGGATGAACGCCACGGTTATGGAAGCCGTGCAAAAAAGTGGCGGTGGGGAGGATAACGGGGCATTCCTGCGGATTACCGTGCCTGCCGTTTTTCTGGCGGAGCCGGAGGCGCGTGGCTATCTGGTTGGTATCCTGCAAATTTCGCGCACACAGGCCTATCTGGGCGGTGCTTCGGGGTGGGAAGCTTTTTCGGATGATACCAATCCCGTTCAGGCGTGGCTGCTCATGCATGACGGGGAGCTTTTTCCCGTTTGCACCAACTGTAACTGGGAGCAGCCCCCCGCAGAGCTTGTGTTTTCCCTCAAGGAAAAGCTGGAAAAAAGTGACCGTTCGGTGGTGTCGCTTCCTTCCATGCAGGGAGGATATGCTCTTGGTGGCATTGCTGGTGGTGCGGATATTTTTGTCTCGACCCAGCGCACGTCCATAGAGGCGGACGCCCTTCGGGCTATGGTTTTCCAGATTGCGGCCCTGCTGTTCCTGCTGGCCGCAGGGCTGGTGGGGGTCACGCTGGCAGCCAATATCGTGCTGGTCTGGCCATTACGGAGGCTCACATATTCCGTTCGTAAATGGCAGATGGAAGGGGTGTTTGACGGGCGCGTCACACGCACCATGCCGCTGGAGCTGCAAAGGCTGGGGCAGGCTTTTACACGGGCAACACAGCGCCTCTCCCGGCATGAGGCACGGCTGAAGAAGGCCATGGCGCATCAGGAACTCCTGATGAAGGAGATTCACCACCGGGTTAAAAACAACCTCCAGATCGTGGCATCCCTGCTCAATCTTCAGGCTAACCAGATTGCCCACCCCGAGGTCAGGGCCGAGTTTGCGCTGGCGCGGGACCGAATCCGGGCACTGGCAACGCTGCATCGCACCCTTTATGCCGAGGATTCACTGACCAGCCTGAACATGGCCGTTTTTTTGAAAGACCTGTGCGAGCAGACCTTCCATATTGCGGGGGAGGCGGATGCGGGGCGTATTCGCCTGCAGGTGGATTCAGACAGTTTCTGGATGGACCCGGATCAGGCCGTGCCTCTGGCGCTGATCGTGACCGAAGTTGTGACAAATTCGATCAAATACGCATTCCCCGATGGCCGGATGGGTGTCATTCATGTGCGGCTGACAAAAAATGGCAATCTGGTCACGCTGAATGTTGGTGATAACGGAATTGGCTGTTCGTTCGACCCCGCATCCGGCACGCAGGGGATCGGGCTCAAGCTCATTCATGGTTTTGCCAGACAGCTCAAGGCATCTTTGAGCTATAGCGGCAAGGATGGCGTGCAGTTCACATTGCTCCTGCATCTGGAAAAAGCGGAAAACCCGTAAAACGGGGCAGCCCGCAGAGTGCTGGCATGCCTTATGCGCAGCAGGGAGCGGCGATCTAAACTGTTGCGTCCTTGGCAGAGCAGTATAAACGCTGTCTGTCATGAGGAACGAGAAAGCAGCAATACGTAACTGGACGCGCCTCCAGTCGCGTCTTGGTCGTCAGGCAGCGCGATCAGTGGTTGGGTCCGGGCTGCTCTCCAGTCTTGCCGGTATAGGGCAGGCATGGTGTGCGGCTGTTGTTCTTGGGCATGCCCTTGCGGCGTGGCAGGTGGGCGGGCAGGGGGCTGCTTTTCCAGCATGGCCCTTTATGCTGTTCCCGGCTCTGGCCATGTTGCGTGCCCTGTGCATGATCCAGGCGGATGTTGCGGCTGCGCAAGCTGGTATTGTAGCGCGCAGGCGTTTGCGGGGGGAGGTCATGGCCTCCATTCTTGCCGGTGGCCCTGCGTTGCTGCGCCGCACGCATAGTGGCGTGCTGGCCTCTCTTGTCGTGGACCGGATAGAAGCGCTGGACGGCTTTTTTGGCCGTTGGGTGCCTGCCTCCGTGCTGTGGATGGCCGCCCCCGTGCTCATTCTGTTGCCCGTGGGCATCATGCAGCCGCGTGCGGCTGTGATTCTGGGCCTGTGCGGTATGGCGGTCCCTGTCGGGCAGGCCGTGTTTGGCATTGGTGCGGCTGTGGCGTCACGTAACCAGTTTTTGGCCATGACCCGCCTTCAGGCGCGTTTTCTGGACCGTATCAAAGGTATCGCAACCATTGTTCTGGCTGGCCGGACGGAGGATGAAACCCGCCGTTTGGGGGATGCCGCCGAGGAACTGCGCGTGCGTACCATGAAGGTGCTGCGGGTGGCGTTCCTTTCCTCCGCATCCATTGACTGCGCCATGGTTGTTGCATTCATCCTGCTGGCTGTGCTCGACGGGCGGCAGGCATTGGCCATGCAGGCCAGTGGCTCATCCGCCGCATTGCAGCAGACAGTGGTTGCCAGCCTGTTTGCCCTGCTGGCAGTGCCGGAGTTTTTTGCCCCCCTGCGCAGCTTTGCGCTGGCGTATCAGGACCGTGCACATGCCCAAGGGGCGGCTACCGCCATACTGGACCTGCCCGAAGTGACGGAGCGCCCGGCGCCGGACGGGGCCAGAACCGTTAACGCAAATGGCGTGATGGTGGCGTTTGATGATGTCGGCTTTACGTGGGACCCCGCGCGCGGGCCTGCGCTGGAGCATGTCAGCTTTACCGTGCCAGCGGGGGAAACGCTGGTACTGGCTGGGCCATCTGGTGCTGGCAAGTCCACGATCATGGAACTGCTGCTGGGGTTTATTGCCCCCCAGAACGGGCGGGTTCTGTTTAATGGGGCTCCTTTGCAGAGCATAGTCCCCGATGCGCTGTCCCGCGTGGTGTCATGGATCGGGCAGAAACCTGTGCTGTTTGCGGGTTCCCTGCGTGATAACATTCTGTTCGCTAAACCCGATGCAGATGAGCAGGAACTGGCAAATGCGCTGCGTTCCGCTGCGGTGGATGAGTTCCTGCCAACATTGCCCAACGGGCTGGATACACAGATCGGCGAAGGTGGGTTTGGTCTGTCTGGCGGGCAGGCGCAGCGTATTGCCATTGCGCGGGCTTACCTCAAAAACGCCCCGGTCCTGCTGCTGGACGAACCCACAGCCCATCTGGACCCTGCTACCGAAAAAAGTGTTTTTGAAAGTCTGCAACGGCTGGCTGTTGGCCGCACGGTTATTCTGGCCACGCACTCGGCCGCGGCTCATATGTTCAAGGGGCGGCGGATAGACATGCAAAACGGACGTGTCATCAATCGGCAGGGGGCTGCATAACATGGCAGTGCAAGACCAGACATCAGCCGTGCAGCCCCCCGCACGGCTGCAGACTATGCCTGTGCGGCCCACGGCCAGATTTACGGACTGGCAGGCCGTGTGCGTTATATTCGGCCTGTGGCGCAGGCAGGGAGTGCGGCTGGTTGCGGGTGTGCTGCTGGCTCTGGCAGCGCTGGCCTGCGGTCTTGCGCTTATGCAGGTGTCAGGCTTGCGGCTTGCGGGCTGTGTGCTGGGCGAAGTGGTGGTGACAACCGCATTGCTACGCTGGGTTGGTGTGGGGCGTGTGACACTGCGCTATGCGGAGCGCCTGTTTGCTCATGATGCCATGTTCCGTGCGCTGGCGGACCTGCGGGTCTGGTTTTTTCAGTCGCTTGCCCATGGCGCGGCGGCAGGGCTGGGGTTCCGCCGGGCGGGGGATATGCTGTCCCGTCTGGTATCCGATATTGGTGCACTGGATGGGCTTTACCTGCGGATTGTTGTGCCGCTGGTCTGTGCGGGGCTGACCTTTCCGGCCTTGCTGGTGATTGTGGGGCGGCAGAGCCTTGTGCTGGGGGTGGCAGTTGGTGTGCTGTTTGCCTGTTCGTCTTTTCTTGTGCCGTGGCTGATCGCACGGTCGGGGCGGAAGGCGGCTGATCAGGCGGCTCATCTGCTGGCGCATCTGCGTATTTCCGTGCTGGATCTGGTCGGTGGCCTGCGCGAAATCCGGGCATTCGGTGCAGAAGGGCGGATGCTGGCCTGTGTGCAGGCAGCGGATGCCGCATTGTTGCAGGGGCAGATGGCTGTGGCCCGCCGCGCAGCATTTGCCAATGCTCTGGCCTTTTTGTTCGGCCAGTCTGCCGTGTTCATGGTGCTGCTGGCTATTGGCGGAATTCTGCTCCCCAGAATAGGCGCCCTTGAAGGGGTGAGCATATTCTTTTTGGCCGTTGCCGCCTTTGAAAGTGCGGTAACCCTTACACGTGCAGGCTTGCAAGCCGGTATTATGGGGGTTTCCGCCCGCAGGGTGGTGGAAATGGCAGTACAGCCTGCCGCTGCAGACACGCAGGTCATGCATGAGAATGCCCCTGTGGATACCAGCATCCGCCTGAAGAATGTGCGCTTCCGGTGGGCGGAAGACAGGCCGTGGGTTTTAAAAGGGCTTACGCTGGATATTCCCGCAGGGGCCAGAGTAGCCATTCTGGGGCCATCGGGCATTGGTAAGTCCAGTCTTGCAGCTTTGCTGTTACGCGCGGCAACTCCGCAGGAAGGCCATATCTATCTGGGTGGGGAGGATATTACCACCATACGGCCCGATGCCGTGCGGAGCAAAATGGCGTGGCTTTCGCAGGCAACGCATCTGTTTGATGATACCATTCGCGCCAATCTGCTGCTTGGTCGGCCGGATGCTTCTGAAGATGACCTGTGGAAGGCTCTTGATCAGGCTGCGGTGTCCGATGTTGTCCGTGCTCTGCCCGAAGGGCTGGATACCTGGGTGGGTGAGGGGGGGATTCGTCTCTCCGGCGGGCAGGGGCGGCGTATTGCTCTGGCGCGTACGCTACTGACGCCTGCGCCCATTCTTATTCTGGACGAACCCGCCACGGGTCTGGATGCGCAGACGGAGCAGGACTTCCTCCGGACCCTCAACACCGTAACCGAGGGCCGCACGGTCATACTGATTGCCCACCGCCTGACCGGGGTGGAAAAGCTGGACCGCATCTGGCGTCTGTCAGAGGGTGTGGCAAAAGCTGCTGCGGCCTAGGTCAGCTGGAATCGGTGTTGACGCCAGCCGTCTGGAGGGGCACCAAATAAAACGGTTTTGTTTTGATAATTCAGGAATGATCATTATGCGCCGCTTATTTTCAGTTGCCTGCCTGAGCCTTCTGGCTGCCTGTGCCGCCCAGACACCCCGCAAATATGTTGTCTTTTTTTCCAACCAGTCGGCCGAGCTTGATCAGGCTGGACAGGACGTGGTTGCGCAGGTCGCGCTGGAAGCGGACAGGCACCCCTCCCGCATTGTTCGGGTTGAAGGGTATGCCGGGGCAGGCAAGGACCTGTCGGCCGATGCGCTTGTTGCAATCCAGCGGGCCAAGGCCGTGACGGCCAGATTGCAGGCAGATGGCGTGCGTGGCGACCGGATTGTGGAAACACCGCGTGCTCCTTCCAACATGGAAGGGATGGTTGTTGGCTCCCGCCGTGTAGAGATCGAACTGATAAGCCCCTGATCGCCATGGAGGAAAGAGAGCCTGCATACCCCGATATTCCACCCTATGAGCGGCCTTTGGGCTTGCCGGAGGAAAGGGTACCGGGAGTGCTCCCGCGTGACCGGTTCTGTAACCGGTCCGTGCAGGACGTGTTGCAGGCTGTCTTTGGGTTTCCCGGGTTCAGGAGTTTGCAGGCGCAGGCTGTAGAATGCGCCATGCAGGGGCAGGATGCCCTTGTGCTCATGCCCACGGGTGGGGGCAAAAGTGTATGTTACCAGATTCCAGCCCTGTGCCGACCCGGCATGGGGTTGGTCATCTCTCCCCTTATCGCGCTTATGGACGATCAGGTGGCGGGGCTCAGGCAGCTTGGGGTTAATGCTGCTGCCCTGCATTCCGAGCTGGACGAGAACGAATCAGCCCAGATCAGGTCCGATCTGGCCAATGGCCGTGTGGACCTGCTTTATATCTCGCCTGAACGCCTTCTGTCGTCAGGCACACTGGACCGCCTGACGCGCATACCGCTGTCCATTATTGCCATAGACGAAGCGCATTGCATTTCGGCCTGGGGGCATGAGTTCCGGCCCGAATACAGGGCGCTTACCGCGCTGCCGCGGCATTTTCCCAATGTACCACGGCTTGCCCTGACCGCCACGGCGGACGAACGTACGCGGGATGATATTCTGGCGGCATTGGATATGCCGCATGCGCAGGTTCTGGCTTCAAGCTTTCATCGGCCCAATCTCAATATTGCCGTGCAGCCCAAAGGCTCGGAGCTGAAGCAACTGCTTGTAGCCCTTGAGCGCTACAGGGAAGATGCGTCCATTGTCTATTGTGGCAGCCGTGCCAGAACCGAGCGTATCGCGGCCTCCCTGCGGGAGCGTGGCTGGCCTGCTCTGGCGTATCATGCGGGGCTGTCTCCGGTGGAAAAGCGCGCGGCCCTGCTGCGTTTTCGTTCGGGAGAGCCGCTGGTTATCGTGGCCACGGTGGCTTTTGGCATGGGCATAGATCGCCCGGATGTGCGCGCCGTTGTGCATCTGGACATGCCCTCTTCGCCCGAGGCGTATTACCAGCAGATCGGCCGGGCCGGGCGCGACGGTCTGCCGTCCGATACCGTGCTGTTATACGGAGGGGAGGATATAGCCCGCGCGCGTTACTGGCTGGACCAGTCCGCCGCTCCGGATAACGAAAAATGCATCATGCGCAGCCGTCTGGAAGCCATGATCGCGTTTACCGAAACCACAGGGTGCCGCACGCAGGCGCTGCTACACTGCTTTGGTGAGGAACTGGAGCAGCCCTGCGGGCATTGCGATAACTGTCGCCACCCGGTGCTGACATTTGATGGAACGGAAGCTGCCCGCAAGCTGCTCTCGGCGGTGTATCGCACGGGGGAAAGTTTTGGTGCGCTGCATGTTATAGCTGTTTTGCGGGCCAAGCAGACCGACGGCATAAGCCGTAATGGACACGACAAGCTTTCGGTCTGGGGGATTGGTCAGGACAGAAGCGAGTCGTTCTGGCGTGGTGTGGTTCGCCAGCTTATTGCGCGTGGTGCCCTGCGGATAGAAGGGCAGTATGGTGGGTTGCGGCTGAACCCCGATATCGCCCGCCCGATCCTGCGGGGGGAGGAAAACGTTGCCTTACGGGCTGACCCGGTTGTGGAACACACCGGCAATGTGGGGGGGGCTCGGGGGCAGAGGCAATCTGCGGCTCTGGACCTGCCAGAAGACCGTCTGGCCCTGTTTGAAGCCTTGCGCAAATGGCGGCGGGAAGAAGCCAGGGAGCAGGAAATTCCACCGTATGTCATTTTCCATGATTCGGTTCTGAAAGACATAGCGCTCGAAAAACCCGATGATCTGGATACGCTGGGAGAGATCAAGGGCGTAGGTCGCTCCAAGCTGGAACGTTATGGAGAAGCCGTACTGGCGGTTATTGAGGCAGAACCGGCATGAGCAATGCTCTGGAAAAACGGCGCAGGCATATTCTGCGGCTGGTCAACCAGCACGGGTATGTTACCAGCGAGGAACTGGCGTGCGAGTTGAGTGTAACCGTGCAGACCGTACGGCGGGATGTTAACATTATGGCCGGGCAGGGGTTGCTGGCCCGCCATCATGGTGGAGCCAGCAGCCTATCCCCCGCCGAGAATATTGCTTATTCCGACCGGCAGATCCTGAACCTGCAAGCCAAGGACGCCATAGGCAGGGAAGCGGCAAAGGCCATACCGGACGGGGCCTCCCTGTTCATTAACATAGGCACCACAACCGAGGCTTTTGCCCGGTCGCTGCGAACCCACAGAACCCTGCGGGTCATTACCAACAATATCCATGTTGCAACCCTGCTGGCTCCAGCCCCTGAATGTAGCCTGATCATTACAGGCGGCAGCGTACGCCTGCGTGATGGCGGGATTGTTGGCCCGGCGGCGGCGGCCATGATCGAGCAGTATCGGGCGGATTTTGGCGTTATCGGTATTTCCGGCATTGATGCGGACGGCACATTGCTGGACTTTGACGCAGACGAAATTAACGCGGCGCAGGCGATCATACGCAACGCCAGAACCGTGTTCCTGCTGGCCGACCACACCAAGTTTTTGCGCAGACCCATGGCGCGGGTTGGGCATATATCTCAGATCAATGCGTTTTTTACGGACCTGCCCCCTCCACCGGGCATTCGTGCCATTTTGCGCGAGCATGATGTGCAACTCCACGTCGTTGGCGCGCAGGAGGGTTCGTAAAAGAACATCATGGTTTAAAAAATATCTTCCATCGAGGACGGAGAGCATAGTTCTTGCGTTATGTTTTCGAAATCGAATAAAACGAACAAAGCCTTCGTGTAGATGGAACCGATAAAAGCCATGTCAGCAGCAGAAACATCCGAGCGTATTTATGACCTTCTCGTTATCGGGGGGGGCGTTAATGGCACCGGCATTGCGCGTGACGCCTGCGGGCGTGGTGCATCCGTCCTGCTGGTGGAGCAGGATGATCTGGCAAGCTATACCTCGTCTTCCAGCACCAAGCTGATCCATGGTGGCCTGCGCTATCTGGAATATTATGAGTTCCGCCTTGTGCGTGAAGCGCTGATGGAGCGTGAACGCCTGCTGACCATGGCTCCCCATATCATGTGGCCGCTGCGCTTTGTGCTGCCGCATTCCAAGCTGGTACGTCCGGCGTGGATGCTCAGGGCCGGGCTGTTCCTGTACGACCATCTGGCATCCAACATGACGCTACCTAAATCCATTGGCGTGGATTTTCGTAAGCATTCTTCGGGGCGTGCGCTCAAGCCTGAATATACCAAAGGCTTCATTTATTCCGATGGCTGGGTACAGGACAGCCGCCTTGTCGTGCTGAATGCGATGGACGCGGCAGAGCGGGGGGCAGATGTGCGCGTGCGCACCCGCCTGACTGCCGCGCAGCGCGTGAACGGGCAGTGGGTAGCAACACTGGAGGACCGCATAACCGGCCAGACCCAGACCGTGCGCGCCAAGGCCATGGTGAACGCTGCTGGCCCATGGGTTGCCCGCCTGCTGGCTGATACGCTTAAAATCCCCAATTCCAAATCGGTTCGTCTGGTCAAGGGGAGCCACATTATTGTCCCGCGTGTGTACGAGGGATCGCAGGCTTACATTTTCCAGAACCCTGATAAGCGGATTGTGTTCGCCATCCCGTACGAGCAGAAGTTCACCCTGATCGGCACCACGGACATTCCGTGGAAGGACGAACCGGGCAAGGTAGGCATAGCGCCAGATGAAGTAACGTATCTGTGCGAAAGCGTGAACCGCTACCTGAACGTACAGGTCCACGAGGGCGATGTGGTGTGGAGCTACGCAGGGCTGCGTCCGTTGTATGACGATGCCTCTGCGAACGCGTCTGCCGTTACGCGCGATTATGTTCTGGATCTGGATACGCAGGACGGTGCGCCCCTGCTTTCCATTTTTGGTGGCAAAATCACGACTTATCGTAAGCTGGCCGAACATGCGCTGGAAAAGCTTGCCCCCGTGCTGCCCGTAGTAGGTGGCCAGAGCTGGACCGCAGGCGAAGTTCTGCCCGGTGGTGATATTGGTGAAGGTGGCTTTGACGGTGCCCTTGCCCGGTTGCGCCGCGTAGCCCCCTGGTTGCCAGAAGAACTGGCCTGGCGCCTGATGCGCAATTACGGCAGCCGCACATACGAAATTATCGGTCAGGCCAACAGCATGGACGATATGGGAGAACTGCTGGGAGGGGACCTGAGCGCGCGTGAAGTTGACTACCTGATGGCGCGCGAATGGGCCCGCACGGCGGAGGATGTGCTCTGGCGGCGCAGCAAGCTGGGCCTGCACCTGAATGACACGGAAAAAACCTGTGTTGAAACCTATGTTCAGAAGAAAGCTGTCTGATCTGTAAAATACCGCTTTCCGAACAAAAAAACAAAAAGAGGAAAGATATGGATAAGGTAAAAAACAGTCTCTGGGGCGAGCTGATAGCCGAATGTCTGGCGGTGCTGATCATTATTCTGGTCGGTGATTCCGTTGCGGCCATGTACTCGCTGTACGATCCAAGTCCCTACCAGCTCTCCTACTGGGGCGTTGCCATTACGTGGGGGCTGGGTGTGACCCTTGCCATTTACGTGACCGGTGCTGTTTCTGGCACACATGCCAACCCCGCTGTTACGCTGGCCCTTGCCTGCTACCGTGGGTTCGCGTGGCGCAAGGTGCTGCCGTACTGGGTGGCGCAGGTGGTAGGCGGCTTTTTGGGTGCCTGTCTGGTTTATGCCCTGTATAGCTCGGTTATCGTGCATTATGCGGTGTCCCATCATCTGGATTTTGCCAATGATGGTGCCGCATCAGGCGTGTTCTTTACCCATCCGGGTGACTTTGTAACGCCCCTGCATGCCCTGCTGAACGAGACAATCCTGACGGCATTTCTGGTCCTTGGTATTTTTGCAGTGACCTGCCAGTACAATACGGCGGCCCCACAGGCTAACTCGGGCGCATTGATCATTGGCCTGCTGGTTGCCATTATCGGTGCATCTTCGGGGTATCTGGAAGGGTGGGCCATCAACCCTGCGCGCGATTTTGGGCCTCGTCTGTTCTGTTTTGTCGCCGGGTGGGGGCATACGGCTCTTCCTTCTCCCCAGAATTACTGGTGGGTGCCTGTTGTAGGCCCTCTTGTGGGTGGACTTATCGGAGCCACGATCTACCAGACGCTGCTGCGTCCGTTCATGCCCGCACTGGGCCGTCACTCCACTCCTGCGGCAGACTGACTGCTCAGAATAAGAAGGGATATTCCCCATGACCAAAAAAGATTGTGTTCTGGCGATTGATCAGGGAACAACATCGACCCGCAGCATCGTTTTTGACTGTCACGCCAACGAACTGGCTGCGGCCCGTCAGGAGTTCCCGCAGCATTATCCTAATGCCGGGTGGGTGGAGCATTGCCCCGAAGATATCTGGACCGATGTGCTCAATACAGCGCGTGCTGCATTGGAGCAGAGTGGGGCTGCGGACCATATTGCAGGTATTGGCATTACCAACCAGCGCGAAACCATTGTGGTGTGGGAGCGTAGCACGGGTAAACCGATCCATCGCGCCATTGTCTGGCAGGACCGGCGGACCGCCAGTATCTGCCAGAAACTGCGTGACGAGGGGGCCGAGGCTCTTGTGCGTGAACGCACGGGTCTGCTGCTGGACCCCTATTTTTCTGCCACCAAACTGGCATGGCTGCTCGACAACGTGACCAATGCCCGCGCTCGTGCTGAAAAGGGCGAACTGGCGTTTGGCACCATTGATTCGTTTATTCTGTGGCGGCTGACGGGCGGTAAGGTCCACGCAACCGATGCGACCAATGCCTCGCGCACCATGCTGTTTGATATTCATCGCCAGCAGTGGGATCAGGACCTCCTGAACCTGTTCCGTATTCCCGCCAGTCTACTGCCCGAAGTCAGGGATAGCAGCACCCTGTATGGGGAAACGGACCCAGCCCTGTTTGGGCGGGCCATTCCCATTGCCGGGATTGCCGGCGACCAGCAGGCCGCCGTTGTGGGGCAGGCCTGCTTTACACAGGGCATGGCCAAAGCCACCTATGGTACGGGGTGCTTTCTGCTGCTGAACACGGGGGACAAGCCCGTGGAATCACGCAACCGGATGTTGACCACGGTTGCTTACCGGCTCAATGGCAAACCAACATATGCCCTTGAAGGCTCCATTTTTGTGGCCGGTGCGGCCATCAAATGGCTGCGTGACGGGTTGCATCTGATTACTCATGCCTCCCAGACGGATGATATGGCAACCCGTGTGCCGCACAGTCACGGCGTGTATATGGTGCCCGGCTTTGTTGGCCTGGGTGCCCCCCATTGGGACCCGGATGCACGCGGCCTGATCTGTGGGCTGACACTGGATGCAACTTCGGCCCATATTGCCCGGGCGGCTCTGGAATCCGTGGCGTATCAGACGCTGGATCTGGTGAGTGCTATGGTGCAGGATGGTGGTGGCACCACGGAGAGCATCCGTGTGGATGGTGGCATGGCCGCCAATGACTGGTACTGCCAGTTCCTTGCCGACATGCTGCAAGCCAAGGTTGAGCGCCCGCGCAATGTTGAAACAACCGCTCTGGGTGCTGGCTTCCTTGCCGGTATGGCGACCGGTGTCTGGGAAAATGAGGCAAACGTAGCGGCAGAATGGGCGCGGGGTTCCCTGTTTGAACCCCAAATGGACAGCACCCAGCGCCGCACCATGATTGCTGGCTGGCATCAGGCGGTTAAGCGTACGCTCAGCACCTATACCGGCGGCTAAGTGGAATGACGCCAAAAGTGGCCGGCCCGTACTCCAGCTCTTCTGGTGGCGGTTCCTGCGCTATTGGGCGGCGGATGTAACCGGTGCGGATACGGTTTTGCTGGATCCGCCCAGAAACTGGAATGTAACCGCCACGTTGGACTGGGTGAGTACCTGTGCAACAGGGTTTACGCAGAGCATGTGGTAGCCTGCGCCAGCAAATACCAGTGTTGTGGTTTCTGGCAGAGCCAGATGCTGGAACAGGCGGCGTGTACCAGAAGTGTTTTCCTGGTCGGCGTGGTAACCGACCAGTGTGCCGCAGGCGGGGGAGACAACACCGGTCAGCAGATGGGTTGTGTGGCTGTTATTGGTCAGGCTAAAATACAGTTCTGTCCGCCCGCTTCCCTGTGTGGGGGGAAGGTGGAGTGAAATATCGGTAATGGCGATGTCCTGCTGGGCATCAGCCTGTCCGGGAACAGATTGTCCGTTACCGTGTTCCTGTGCATGTGTTGTGCGGGGTGCCGTCAGGCTGATCAGGGCACTGGCCAGTATTGCTTGGTAAAGAGGTTTCATGGTGTCTCCGTGCGCCTTGGGGCATGAGCAGTATGGACGAACCCGGTTAAAACAAATATCTGAGTGTCACCTGGCGCTTTTTGAACAGCACAATGCCGTTGGATATGCGCCTGAGGGAAGGTTGGTACCATCATGCGTTGCCCTTTTTGCGGGAACCCGGATAGTCAGGTCAAGGACAGTCGCCCGAATGAAGAAGGGTCGGCCATTCGCCGCCGTAGGGCGTGCCTGTCCTGCGGGCAGCGCTTTACCACGGTAGAGCGCGTGCAGTTACGCGAACTGGTGGTGGTCAAGCAGGATGGACGGCGTGCGCCATTTGATCGGGATAAAATTTCCCGCTCCATCCGTATTGCCCTGCGCAAACGCCCGGTGTCGGATGAGCAGATGGAGCAGATTGTAACCGGAGTGGTGCGTCAGCTTGAAGCTTCGGGGGATACGGAAGTCGCCTCCGCGCGCATTGGTGAACTTACCATGGATGCGCTCAAGGAAGTGGACGGCGTGGGGTATGTGCGCTTTGCCAGCGTGTACCGGGATTTTACGGAAGCCCGCGATTTTTCCGAGATTCTGACGCTCATGGAAAGCAAAACCCAACAGAGCGAACAAAAAGACTAGACCTTTATGCGTAAAAACGCCACAAAACGCGGCTTCGCATAAGAGCGGGGCAGGAGAGAACGATGACCGAACTACAGGACCAACCCAAGCTCAAAGCCGCACAGCGCCCGCGCACAGCCGCGCGTGTTGCCGCCGTGCAGGCTCTGTTCCAGATTGAGCAGAATGGGGATCGTCCGGATTCCGTTATTGAACAGTTTCTGGTCCATCGGTTTGGCACGACCCTGGGCGGTGAATCTTACGAGGATGGGCGTATTCCCGAAGCGGATGTGGCTCTGTTTACCGCCATTGTAAAAGGAGCTGTTTCCAACCGTACCGCCATTGAAGCGGATATTGTCCAGACCCTGCCCTCTACATGGCCGATCGAACGGCTGGACCCGGTCCTGCGTGCTCTTTTTGTGGCAGCCATTGCGGAGTTTCGCCATGCAGAAGTGCCTGCGGCAGTCCTGATCAATGAGTATATGGATGTGGCACATGGCTTTTTTTCCGGGGATGAGCCACGTCTGGTGAACGGTGTGCTGGATACGCTTTTCAAAACCCCCACACCGGTTGAAGATCATGACAGTACCGCCGCCCCCCCAGCCGAAGACTGATCTGCCACCGGAGTTTGCGTTTATACGGCGGCATTTTTTAGCGCTTGCTGGCCCTGCCGCTCTGAACCTGCAGGATGACGCCGCAGTGTTCTCGCCCCCACAGGGGCGCGACATGGTGATGGCGGTAGATGCCATGGTGGAAAATGTGCATTTTCTACCAACCGATCCCCCCGATACAATCGGCCGCAAGCTGTTGCGGTGCAATCTGTCCGACCTGGCCGCCATGGGGAGCAGGCCGGAAGGCTGGCTTCTGGCGTTTGCACGGCCTCCCCATATTACGGATGACTGGGTAGAGCAGTTCTGTAAGGGGCTGGCGCAGGATCAGGCCCGCTTCGGGCTGAGCCTGATGGGGGGTGATACAACCTCCACCTCCGGGCCGCTTGTTCTTTCGCTGACCATTGTTGGCTCGGTCCTGCCCGGTCAGGCCATCCGGCGGTGTGGTGCGCGTGCGGGAGATGGGCTATGGGTGAGTGGCACCATAGGAGACGGCGCTCTGGGCCTGCGCGTGTTGCAGGGGGTAGAGCCTTCTCTGGCTGACCCTGCAGGCTATCTGGCGCAACGCTACCGCCTGCCTCAGCCACGGATAGGGCTGCCTCTGCACGGTCTGGCATCCGCCGCCATGGATGTGTCCGATGGGCTCGTGCAGGATGCAGGCCATCTGGCGCGGGAAAACGCCCTGCATGTGCGTATTCTGGCTGACCATGTGCCTCTCTCGGCTGCGGCGCGCGCTTTGGAGCCCGCATGGCGGGAAGTCTGCCTGACTGGCGGGGATGATTACGAAATCCTGTTTGCTGTGCCCGCTGAGCGGGAGCACCAGCTTCTGTCCTGCCCAAGCCTGCCCACTCCGTACGGAGCGGTGCCTGTGACCCGGATAGGCCAGTTTGAACAGGGTGAGCCGGGGGTGTCGGTAATTGATGGTGCAGGCCAGCCCATGCAGTTCAGGACCAAAGGCTGGAGCCACCTGTAAGCCCGGTCTGTGCGGTTCTGGCGTCAAGGTCTGGTGTCAAGACTTGGCACCGGATGGTGGCATTTGCCTGTAATGGTGGAGGATTCAGACGTCGGGCTGAACCAGAATTTTCTCATACATACGATGTCGTTTGTACGGAGTAGGGGCAATACGCTCAATAAGGTTCCGCAGCCCTGTATGTGTTTCCAGCACCCAGCCCAGTTCAATGGTCCGGTAGGGCAGGATATGCCCGCGCCGCATCAGTTCATCAATAATCAGAACAGGCAGCATGGCGCGCAGGGCGGTGCCCATATATTTCTGGCGCACACCAAGGAGTACGACCCGGGCGGAATGGAAATTATGCCTGAGAATGCGTGATCCCAGTTTAAGCCAGCCCAGAGGGGAGGGCGCGCCGCCAAGATCCCCACTGATGTCAAACATATTGGGGATAACCAGCGCTATGGCAGCGGGCTCACCCTCAACTTCGGCCAGTACATACTGTTCGGGCCGCAGGATGGGTTTGAGCGCCTTGAGCAGGGATTCAACTTCGTGGGAAGTCAGGGGGACATTACCCCAAGTGTTGGCCCAGGCATCATTATAGATTTCGCGCAGGATTGTGGCGTCTTCTGTAATATGTTTAAGGCGCAGGCCACGCATGGTAATTTTGCCAAGGCGCTGGCGCAGGTTTGGGGGAATCTGGTTGGCGCGTTCGGCCTGCGGTCCTGTTTCCATACGGTAGGAGAGCAGGTCCATCGCTTTTGCAAAGCCTGCTTCCTCAATGGCCGGGCCGAGGGTTGCAGGGTGCCATGGAGTGCCGATCATGGGCATTTCGTTCTGCCCTTCAATCATCACGCCGGACTGGCCGTTGCTGTTCAGTGTCCACGGGCCACGGATGCGTTCGACGCCGCGTGTTTCAAGCCACTGGGTGGCGGCTTCAAGCAGCAGGGGAACGCAGGCGGGTTCTGCCGTGTCCAGCGCACCAAAGAAGCCGGTTCTGGGGCCGGGCTGCTTGAGTACAAGGGAATCTATCTGGGCGGATATGCGACCAATCGGTTTGCCATCCCGCCATGCCAGAAAGTAACACGCAAAGCCGTGGTCGTAAAAAGGCGCTTTTTTGGGGGAGAGCATATCGCGCTCTTCCATGTCCAAAGGGGCAATATATCCGGGCAGAGCATCGTAAAGTTTGCGCGGAAGCTTTATAAAGAGAGAAAGCTGACGTGAGCCCGAAACAGGGGAAACGGTAATCTGAGTCGGGAAAGACATTGCCCCTCCATGGAACGGAAGATGAAAAACTCCACGGGTGATGCCTCATTCTCTCTCAATGGGAAAGGAAAAAATGTGAAATCTGACGCATCGGGGAAGGGCGTTCTGCGTTCCGTGCTGATTACTGGGGCCACGGGCGGCATTGGTGCGGAGCTTGCGCATCATTATGCGGCACCCGGCCGGACCCTGATTTTGTGGGGCAGAAATGCCCAGCGGCTGAGCCATCTGGCCATGGAATGCTGCGCCAGTGGGGCTATGGTGCATACACGCCAGATTGATCTGTGCGATGGAGCCGCAGCCCTGAAGGCCTTTGAGGAAGATGATGCAGCCCACAGACCTGACTGCGTGGTGCTTGGCGCGGGTCTGTCCGATATCCAGTCTCTGGACGACAAAACGGAAGACCCGCAGAAGGTGCTCCAGCTTGGGCTGGTCAATTATGCAACACCCGTTACACTGGCCACGGCGGCGGCAAGGAGTATGGTCGAGCGACGCAGTGGGCATATTGCGCTCATAGGCTCGGTTGCCGGGTTTTACGAAATGCCGTTTTCCGCCGCCTATAGCAGCTCCAAATCCGGACTGGCGTTTTTTGCCAGGTCCGCCGGGCTTGCCTGGCGGCAATATGGTGTTCAGCTGACATTGATCGTGCCCGGTTTTGTGGACACACCCATGAGCCAGCGGCTGGAGGGCCCGCGTCCTTTTCTGGTTCCAGCCAAAAAGGCAGCCCGCCTGATTGCCCGCGCCATTGCACAGGGGCGGCGGGAATATATTTTCCCGTGGCCGTTCCGCGTTCTGCGTGTGGTTGAACGCCTGCTACCCCAGAAACTGCGTGAGCATATTCTGCTGCGTCTGGCTGTGGGTCAAACGGAGCGATAAATCAGAGGTTGGGTAGTTACACAAAAGGCCCGGCAGTTTTGCCGGGCCTTTTGCATGGCTGGTCCGTAAACCGCCGGTTAATGCGGCTTACGGTTCTGCTCTGCCGTCCGATCAGAACGGTGCGTCAATATCCACCACGTCAATCAGCTTGTGGTTGACAAATTCCTTAATGCCAAGGCCGATCAGTTCGCGGCCAAAGCCGGAGCGGGCCACGCCACCAAACGGCAGGTCGGCTTTGACCATTGTCGGGTGGTTGATGTAGACCATGCCGGTATAAATGCGGCGGGCCACTTCCACCCCAAGCTTGGTGTTCTGCGTAAAGACAGAGCCACCCAGACCGTAGGGGGAGTCATTGGCAATGCGAATGGCATCTTCGGTGTTTTTCGCGCGGTAAAGCTGGGTAACCGGGCCAAAGAATTCCCACAGGCGGGCTGGGTTGTTTTCCAGGTTGGTGAGCAGTACCGGACGGAAAAAAGCGCCTTTTTCGGGTATAGGTGCGCCAATAACTTCGGCTTTGGCGCCCAGCTTGCAGGCTTCATCAACCTGTGTGCGCAGGTCGTCCGCTGCCTTCTGGGAGGAGAGCGGGGCCAGCGTGGTAGCCGGGTCCATCGGGTCCCCGGCCTTCAGTTCGGCAACGCCTTTTTTGTAGAGGTCTACAAAGCGGTCATAAATGGCGTCAGCCACGATCAGCCGCTTGGAAGAAACGCAAACCTGCCCTGCATTCCAGTGGCGGCCGAAAACAGCCCATTTGACCGCTTTTTCCAGATCGGCATCTTCGAGCACAATAAATGCGTCCGAACCACCGAGTTCCATGGTTGCTTTTTTGAGCGCCTTGCCTGCAACAGACGCCACAATGGCGCCAGCGCCTTCAGAGCCGGTCAGAGCCACGCCGCAGACGCGCGGGTCGTTCAGCACGGTTTCGGTGTGATGGCGGGCAAGGTACAGGTTGCGGAATGCACCTTCCGGCAGGCCAGCCTTGCGCATCAGGTCATCAAATGCTGCGGCACACTGGGGAACGTTGGAGGCGTGCTTGAGGATAACCGTGTTCCCGGCGGAAAGCTGGGGTGCTATGATGCGGGCGATCTGGTAGTAGGGGAAGTTCCACGGCTCAATGGCAAACACGATGCCCTGAGGTTCATGGACCAGCATGGCCTGACCCTCTTCGGGGTTTTTAACCGGCAGGGCTTCGGCTGTCAGCAGGCGCTCGGCGTGTTCTGCGTAGTATTCAAAAATTTCGGCCGAGAGTGTGACTTCGGCTTTGGCTTCACCAAAGACCTTGCCCATTTCCAGTGTCAGCAGGGCGGCATAATCGTCCATGTTGTCGCGCAGGATCTGTGCTGCGGCAGACATAACCTTCGCGCGTTTGGCAAAGGAGGTATCACGCCATGACTGGAAAGCGGTATAGGCTGCGTCCAGTGCGGTCTGTACTTCCTGATCGGTTGCATCGGCAAAAGTTTTGACGACTTCGCCCGTGTAGGGGTTTGTTGTGGCGTACGCCATAAGCCTGTTCTTCCTTGGCTGTGTGATCAGTGGCGCCACAATGGGCCGGAAGAGGGCGAGGGGGATAGAGCAATTCTGCCCACTTCTTGCCTGATTCTCTCTGTCGGGCTATTTGGTCGCTGTTTCAGGCAAGGCATGGGTGTGGCTGATTGCCTTATTCTGCTCTGTCCGGAATGGTTTGGACTGCTTTGCCGTTCTGGACCGGAGGGAATGGCTGCGTAACTGAAGAGGCATGTATGGTCGGTAATCTGGCGGAATTGCAGAAGCTGGTGCTCAGGCACTGTACCCATTCCACAATGACAACCGCCATTCCAGAACTCACGCTCTACCGGGCCGAGGTCGTGAGTGAGCCCATTCCCTTTGTGTTTGAACCCCGCGTGTACGTTATAGTACAGGGCAAAAAGCAGGTCATGCTCCGGGACCGTGTGTTTGATTATGATGACAGCCACTACCTTGTTACGGCCGTGGACCTGCCTGTGGCGGGCTGCATTACACAGGCCACGCCAGAACGCCCCTATCTGGCCCTGTGTCTGGCGCTGGACCCGGCCCTGATTGCGGAACTGCTGCTGGTTGTGAATGACCAGCAGGTAGATCCCAATCAGGCGTGCATTATGGGTATGGGGCTAAGCCCGCTTAACTCGGCCATTACCGAGCCACTTTTGCGGTTGATGAAGCTGCTGGACCAGCCGGAGGATATTCCCATTCTCAAACCCCTGATCGTGCGTGAACTGCTTTACCGGCTGTTACAGGGGGATCAGGGCTGCGCACTCAGGCAGATTGCAACGGCTGGAAGCAATCTTTCCCACATTAACCGGGCCATCCACTGGATTGCCCAGCATTATGCGGAGCCGTTTGATATCGGCCGGGCGGCCCGTGTGGCGGGTATGGGGCTTTCCACCTTTCACCGGCATTTCCGCGCAGCGACCAACATGAGCCCCTTGCAGTACCGGACCCAGTTGCGCCTGCAGGAAGCACGCAGACGCATGGTCAGCGAGAATGTGGATGCCGCAGAAGCCGCCTTTGCCGTGGGGTATGAGAGTCCTTCCCAGTTCAGTCGGGAATACCGGCGCATGTTCGGGCGGCCCCCGGCAACAGATGCACTGTGCGTAAGGGCTGACCAGCTTCTGGAGCGCAATGGCGCCAGAGCATTATACGCCCATCAGGCCCATTGCCCCTAGCGCGGCCGGGGTGCCTTACGCAGGAGCGGACGATACGACCCGGTGCTGGACAACCTGACCCACAATAATCAGGGCAGGGCTGGTGATGTGGTTGTCCGCAACCTGCTGGGGTAGCGTGCTGAGAGTGCCGCTTAATACCCGCTGGTGTGGCAGGGTGCCCCCTTCCACAATGGCTGCAGGCCAGTCTGCTGGCAGGCCATGCTCTACCAGCCGGGCACAGAGCTGCGCAACCAGCGTGAGGCCCATGTAAATAACAATGGTCTGGCTGCGCAGGGCTATGGTTTCCCACGCCAGATTCAGGGTGCCATCGGCCCGGGCGTGGCCGGTAATAAACAGACAGGCCTGTGCGCAGTCACGGTGTGTAAGCGGTATGCCCGCATAGGCAGCGCACCCGTTGGCAGCCGAAATGCCGGGGATAATACGGAATGGCACGCCTGCGGCCATCAATGCCTCTATTTCCTCCCCACCCCGGCCAAAAATAAACGGGTCGCCTCCTTTAAGCCGGAGCACACGTTCCCCCGCTCTGGCGCGGCGGATGAGCTCGGCATTAATGCCATCCTGAGGGAGTGTGTGGTTGTTGGTCTGCTTGCCAACAAACACCCGCTCGGCATCGCGGCGTACGTAGTTCAGAATATCCGGTCCAACCAGATTGTCGTATAAAACGCTATCTGCATCCTGCATGAGCCGCAGTGCCGCGAGCGTCAGCAGGTCCGGGTTGCCCGGGCCTGCGCCGACAAGCCACACTTCCCCGGTTCTGGCATGGCCCTGGTCCAGAATGCGGTCGAGTTCATACTGTGCGGCCTGCGTGTTCCCCGCCATGGCCAGAGCGCCACCCGTTCCATCCAGAAAATCTTCCCATACACGGCGGCGTATGGCGGAATCCGGTACGCGGGTGCGCAGGGCCAGACGGCTTTGCTGCATGAATGCCGCCAGCCTGTGCAGGCCTGCGGGCATGATCTCTTCAATTTTCGCGCGGAGCCTGCGAGCCAGCACAGGGGCGGCCCCACCGGTGGACACCGCAATCTGCACAGCGCCACGTGTGGTCATGGCCGGGGTAATAAAGCTGGAAACCTCGGGAGCATCCACCGCGCATACGGGTATGTTCATGCTCTGGCACAGCGCGCTGAGTTCGGCATTGAGCGCACGGTTGCTGGTGGCCAGATAAACCATGCGGCAGCCGGGCAGGCGTGCTGTCAGGCTTTCCACCGTGGCGTTCTGGCGTGTGACCTCCGCCTTGCCGTCCGCCACAAGGCGTTCGAGTTCGGGGCAGAGTGTGGGGGAGAGAATTTCCACCCGCGCACCCGTAGGTACAAGAAGCTGCACCTTGTTGGCCGCGACATTACCGCCGCCTGCCACAAGAACACGTGCCCCTTCCAGATGGAGCATGATGGGAAACCAGCTGGTTTGCTCAAATGAAGCTTGCATGAGTCATGCTGCAAGCAGGGTTTTGCCCGCGATGCAAGAGGAAGCTGCGTCAAAAGGCATAAAAGTGGATGCCTGCCGTGCCATGGAGCGCTTTGACAAGATCCAGTCGGGCGGCCTAACACGAACGCGGGCCAGCCCCTGTATGATTGCGGGCAGGAGGCGGAACAGGGGTGAGTATCCGGCGTTCTGGCTGAATGGCTCAGTTCCGGCATGGGGGCGGGTGTGGCGCCATGGCCCATGTCGTTTTTACAGGGTGTGGCGTACTGGCATGGTGGGGAGATATCTTCCCGGTTCAGGTGCTCAGGTGGCCGATCAGACGGGAGTAACCGGGGTGTATGGCGGTTTTGCTCAGCCGGAAGTCAAAGGGTGGTGCCCGGGTCTTTTTGCCCCCATGGAAGCTGCGGATGGCTGGCTTGTACGTGTGCGACCCACGCTGGGGCGGCTGGAGGCGGCACAGGCATTTTTGCTGGCGGATGTGGCCCAAAAGCAGGGGAATGGTCGCATAGGGCTCACCAACAGGGCCAGCCTGCAACTGCGTGGGTTTGGGGCTGATGCTGCGCGCAGGTTCCCAGAAATTGCCGTGGCTGCGGGGCTTGGCCTGTCCGATGCGGGTATGGAGCGGCGTCAGGCCATGCTTGTTTCCCCTCTGGCGGGGGATGACCCGACCTGCGCGGCGCAGACCGTGGCCTGTGCGGAGTCCCTGCGTACTGCGCTGATCGGTGCGGAAGAGCTAACAGCCCTGCCGGGTAAATTCGGTTTTGCGGTGGATGGCGGTGGGCTTTACCCTGCGGGGCTGTTGCAGGCAGATATTACCCTGCGCGCCACGGAAGATGGGTTGTGGTCCGTTATGTGCGGCAACATGTGTGGGCCCCCCACCACATATACGCTTGCGGTTGGGCAGGCCGTTGCTTTGGCACGTGCTTTTGTAACGTCGCACCAAAGCGTGCGCCCCCAGCGGGACCGGGCGGTAGGGCAGGTGCTGTTCCAGATTCTGGGACTGACGGGGGAGGTGCTCGCACCTAAACCTGCTCAGGCCGAGGTCTGCTGTGGCCGTGTTGGGCCACTGGGGCACGGATTGTTTGCCCTGTCTGCCCCCATGGGGTGCATGAGTGCGACAATGCTGCATGACTGCGCAACTGTTGCTGCAACGCAGGGTGATGGCATTTTGCGCCTGACCCCGTGGCATACTCTGGTGCTGGGCGGCATGGAGCAGGCGCCTGCTGTGGCCGGTATGGTAACAGACCCCCATTCCCCACTCCTGCGTATCTGGGCCTGCAGTGGCGCCAGTGCATGTGCGCAGGCAGCCGGGGAGACGGAAAATCTGGCGCGCAGACTGGCTCCCCTGCTGCCAGCAGGGGCCAGCCTGCATGTTTCGGGCTGCCGCAAGGGGTGCGCCCACCCGGGCTCAGCCGATTATACTCTGGTGGCAGGCGATCAGGGTTACGGGCTGGTGCGTAATGGTTCGGCTTCGGGGGATGTGGAAAGCCTGTTCGTAGGCGAAAAGGCTGTTTATACAGCTTTTGAGTCATTCAAGAAGGAAGGAGCGGTGGATGCCAGCCTATGAGTATATTCGAGATGGGGCGGCCATCTACCAGCGTTCTTTTGCGACCATTCGGGCAGAAGCGGACCTGAGGGCCTTTACCCCGGAGCAGGCCACCGTCGTTGTACGCATCATTCACGCCTGCGGTATGGTGGGCGTGGCGCAATCCGTTGCCATGAGCGCGGACCTTGTGCCCCGCGCCCGGCAGGCTTTGCGTGGTGGCTGCGCCATTCTGTGCGATGCGGAAATGGTGGCAAGGGGGGTAACCCGCACCCGTCTGCCAGCCGATAACGAGGTAATCTGCACATTGCGTGACCCGCGCACACCGCCGCAGGCGCTGGCCATTGGTAATACCCGTTCCGCTGCCGCGCTGGATTTTTGGGGGGACAGGCTTGCTGGAGCCGTTGTGGCCATAGGCAACGCCCCTACGGCCCTGTTCCACCTGCTGGAAATGCTGGATGCCGGTGCCCCCCGGCCTGCCGCGGTGCTGGGTGTGCCGGTGGGCTTTGTCGGGGCGGCTGAATCCAAGGAGGCGCTGACCAAAAGGCATGATGTGCCATGGCTGGTCGTGCATGGTCGGCTTGGCGGCAGTGCCATGGCCGCTGCTGCCCTTAACGCCCTTGCCTGCGAGGTTGAGTAATGGCGGGTACACTCAGCATTGTTGGCGTAGGACCGGGTGACCCGGAACTGATAACCCTGCGCGCTGCACGTCTGATTGGGTCTGCCCCGGTGGTTGCGTATTTCTGCCGCGAAAAACACCCCAGTCAGGCACGGACCATCGCGCAGGCTCATATTGGGCCTGCCTCGCGGGAAATGCGGCTGATTTACCCGTTTACAACCGAGATTCCAGTCAACGACCCGGCATACCACCAGAACATGTCCGCCTTTTATGACCAGAGCGCTGAGCGTCTGGCCGAAGAACTGGCGACAGGTAACGATGTTACGCTCCTGTGTGAGGGCGACCCGTTTCTGTATGGCTCGGCCATGTATGTGTTTGACCGGCTGCGAACACGCTGCCAGACGCAGGTCGTGCCCGGCATTATGGCCATGAACGGCTGCTGGGCGCAGGCCCATGCCCCAATGACCCATGGGGATGATGTGCTGTGCGTGCTGCCTGCAACCTTGCCCGAAGCCGAGCTGGCAGACTGGCTGGAGCGTGCTGATGCCGCCGTGATCATGAAGATCGGGCGGAATATGCCCCATGTCCGGCAGGCCATAACCCGTAGCGGACGTATGGACGAAGCCGTGTATGTGGAGCGTGGTACGCAGGGGGCGCAGGTGATCGCCCCCATGGCGGAGCAGGATGGCAAAGCGCCGTATTTTTCCCTTGTGCTCCTGCCCGGAAGGAAGCGTGTACGATGAGCGGTGGTTCTCTGGTCATTGTGGGGCTTGGCCCCGGTAATCCGGAGCAGTTGACCCCGCAGGCCCGCCATGCTCTGGCCCGCGCAACGGATTTGGTCGGCTATGCCCCCTACGTCAAACGGGTGGACGCCGGGCCGGAGGTTGTGCGCCATATCTCAGACAACCGGGAGGAAATCTCCCGCGCCCAACACGCACTGGAAATGGCTCTGAGCGGGCGGCATGTAGCCGTGGTCTCGGGCGGGGATGCCGGGGTGTTTGGCATGGCGAGCGCTGTGTTCGAAGCAGTGGAAAATGGTCCCGCCATTTGGCGTGGCCTCCCTATTCAGGTCATTCCCGGTGTGAGTGCCGTGCTGGCTGCGGCCGCCCGGCTGGGAGCCCCGCTAGGGGGGGATTTTTGCGTTATTTCCCTCTCCGATAACCTCAAGCCGTGGCCGGTTGTGCTGGAGCGTTTGCGTCTGGCGGCTCAGGCGGGGTTTGTCATTGCGCTGTACAACCCGCGCTCGCATGCACGGCCGTGGCAGCTTGGGGCCGCGTTTGAGCACCTGCGGCAAAGCATGGGGGGGGATGAGCCCGTTGCATTTGCCCGTGCCATCGGGCGGCCTGATGAGGCCGTTCGCCTGTCGACCATTGCGCACGCCAATGCAGACTGGGCGGATATGAGCACACTGGTGCTGATTGGCTGCCCCGCAACAAGGCTTGTCAGCCGCCCGGACGGGCAGGAACCCTGGCTTTATACAGCGCGCAAGGTTGAAGCAGCACATTGATGCAGCCAGGCCAGAGCCGCCGCCGCGTCTATGGCATGCGGAGTATCCTGCGCAGGGGGGCGGGAGACCATCAGTACAGGTACACCCAGTCTGCGCGCGGCTTCGAGCTTGGCATGGGTTGCAGTGCCACCAGAGTTTTTGGTGACCAGCACGGTAATTCGGTGTTCGCGCATGAGTTTGAGTTCGGCCTCCAGATCAAACGGCCCGCGCGCGCAGATCACACTGGTCTGTGGGGGCAGGTCAGTCGGGCATGGTGGCTCAATGGAGCGAAACAGATAGTAGTGCTGGGGCGCGGCCAGAAAAGGCCGGGTTTCCTTGCGTCCGGTCGTCAGGAACACGGACTGCGGTTTGGTATTCCATCTGCTGGACCGGGCAAGTGCGCTGGCGGCTTCGGCAATACTGGGCACCATAAACCATGTGTCCTGCGGGGTTGTGGTCCAGCCCGGTCGTTCCAGCCGTAGGAGAGGCCGTTGTGTGGCGGCGCAGGCCATGGCGGCATGCTGGCTCATTTGCGCGGCAAATGGGTGGGTCGCATCCACAACGGCCTCTATGGCATGCTCATGCAGCCAGTTGGTCAGCCCCGCTATGCCGCCAAACCCTCCGATGCGTGTGGTCATGTCGGGCAGGTGCGGCTGGCTGGTCGCTCCGGCAAGGGAGAGCACGGCATGGCAGGTTGGCCATGTTGTGCTCAACATACGGCACAGGCTATTTGCTTCCGTTGTGCCCCCCAGCACCAGCACACGCAGGCTGGGTGGTATGGTGTCTCCTGCGTTGGTGCAGGGTGGGGGAGATGCTGGGAACATGCAAAAGCCTTGGTGGAAAATGAAAGCCGCCGATTTATACGCGCTTGCTACAGGCATGGGCAAGCACGGGCAGTCTTGGTGCGCTGTATGTTGGAAGGGGTAAGCAATGCCTGAACCGCATAACCCTGAAGTCACACCCTGGTTAAGTGTGATCGGGGTGGGGGAAAATGGTCTGGACGGGCTAAGCAGCACGGCCAGAACCCTGATTGCGCAAGCCGAGTATGTTTTTGGCGGTGCGCGCCATCTGGGGCTGGTGGCTCATCAGCCACAAGGCCGGTGTGTGGCATGGCCCACACCTTTTAGTGCCGGGGTGCAGCAGGTTCTGGCCTTGCGTGGACACTCTGTTGTTGTACTGGCCTCGGGCGATCCGTTTTTTTACGGGGTGGGCGGTGTGCTGGCCCGCAGTCTGGGGGTGGGGGAAATGCTTTGCCTGCCTGCTCCCTCGTCGGTTGCACTGGCCTGTGCACGGCTTGGCTGGGCGCAGGAGCAGTGCCATGTTGTGTCTGTCTGCGGCAGGCCCATGGCGCGGCTACGGCCGTTTTTGCAGCCGCGGGCGCGCTTGATTGTCCTTTCAGCCGATGCGCAAACGCCGTGTGAACTGGCCCGGTGGCTGGTGGAACTGGGGCTGGGGACTATACGCTGCCATGTTATGGAAGCGCTTGGCGGACCTAACGAGCGGTGCCGCAGCTTTATTGCCAAAGATGGCCCCCCGCAGGATGTTGCCTGCCTGAACCTGCTGGCGCTGGATGTGCCCGCAGAGGTTACAGACTCCTGCCTGCCCCGGTGCAACGGCCTGCCCGATACCTGTTTTGAGCATGATGGACAGCTGACACGGCAGGAAATAAGGGCTGTAACCCTTTCTGCTCTGGCTCCGCGTGCAGGGGAACTGCTGTGGGATATCGGAGGGGGGGCTGGCTCTGTTTCCATCGAATGGATGCTGGCTGCCCAAGGGTGCCGTGCCATAACGCTTGAAAGCGTGCCAGAGCGCGCAACCCGCATTGCACGCAATGCACAGGCACTGGGTGTGCCTGACCTGCACGTGGTGCAGGCCCGCGCCCCGGATGGTCTGGACGGGTTGGAAATACCGGATGCCGTGTTTGTTGGTGGCGGTGCCAGCAGGCCGGGTGTGCTGGAACAGGCCTGGGCGGCCCTGCGTCCGGGTGGGCGCATGGTGGTTAATGCCGTGGTGGTGGAAACAGAAGCCCGGCTTGTGCAGGCCATGCAGGAGTGGGGAGGGCGGCTGACCCGCCTTTCTGTCGCACGGCTGGACGGGGTAGGGGGGTTCCATGCTTTTCGGCCTGCCATGACCGTTACCCAGTGGGTGGCCAGCAAGCCCCTTAGCGCATGATAGTGGTGGGCATGGGCTGGCAGAGTGCCGCGCTGGTGGAGCATGCGCTGGAACTGGTTGCGCAAAGCCTGCGCATGGTCGGGGCCAGCGCGCCTGATTATATTGCAGTCCCAGATTTTAAAAACGCGGATACCTTGCCCCGGAGCGTTGCGCGCAGGTGGGGAGTTGGGGTGTTGTGGATTACACGCACGCAACTCCAGCAGGTGCAGTCTGCCTGCCATACGGCGTCCTCCACGGTTATGCGGCATGTGGGGGTTGCATCTGTTGCGGAGGCATGTGCTCTTGCCGGTGCGGGGGGTGGAGCGCGGTTGCGCCTGACCCGTCAGGTATTGTGTGGTGTAACCTGCGCGGTGGCAGAAGGAGATAGAAAGTGACTGTTCATTTTATTGGGGCTGGCCCGGGTGCTGCGGACCTGTTGACCATTCGGGGGCGGGACATTCTGGCGTCCTGCCCGGTCTGCCTGTACGCCGGGTCCATTGTGCCGCCCGATATGCTCCAGTATTGCCCCGATAATGCCCGGTTGGTGGATACGGCTCCCATGTCTCTGGATGAGATTGAGGCCGAATATGTGCGCGCCCATAAGGCGGGGCAGGATGTCGCGCGCCTGCATTCGGGCGATCTGTCCATTTACAGCGCGGTTGCCGAGCAGATCCGCAGGCTGGAGCACAACGCAATCCCATGGACCATGACTCCGGGTGTGCCAGCCTTTGCGGCTGCGGCATCTGTTCTGGGGCGGGAACTGACTGTGCCGGGGGTGGCGCAAAGCCTTGTGCTGACCCGTATTAATGGCCGCGCCTCCGCCATGCCCGAGCGTGAAAAACTGGCCTCTTTTGCCGCAACAGGGGCTACGCTGGCCATACATCTTGCCGTGCATGCCTTGGGGCGTATTGTGGCCGAGTTAACGCCGTTTTACGGCCCGCAATGCCCTGTGGCCATTGTTGCCCGCGCATCCTGGCCCGACCAGATTGTGCTGCATGGCACACTGGAAAGCATTGAAAAAGAACTCGAACAGAACCCGATCGAGCGCACGGCACTCGTGCTGGTTGGCCCCGCCCTTGCTGGTATTGCCGGGCGGGAGAGTGCTCTGTACGACCCCGATTATCGCCGCCGGTTCCGCAGCTAGGGGGTAAAAGGCCCATCAGCCTTGCCGACAAGTGTGCCGGAGCGGTCAAATACCAGCACATCCAGAAGCACAGGGGCGGGGGTGAGGGTTTTGTGGGCAACTGCCCATGCCGCATGAGCAATGACCTCACCCAAGGGGAAGTTGTGGGTGCGGGCCAGCAGAAAAGCTTCCGCCACCGTGGGGCTGGCGTGGATCAGCTCAGGCAGACTGTCTGGTGCGCCATGCTGTGCGGCCATCTGGGCCAGTGCAGGCATGTCTGCCCGGCTGCGGCTGGAGTGCAGGTCCAGACAGCCCTGACCAAGTTTGGTCATCTTGGCAATGCCGCCAGCAAGGCTCAGGCGGGGAACAGGGTGGTGGCGGATATATTTGAGCAGTCCGCCCGCAAAATCCCCCATTTCAATCAGGGCCATATCCGGTAGGCCGTACAGGGCCTGCCCTGCTTTTTCAGATACATTGCCCGTAGCACCCAGTACATGGGGCAGGTTCTCCGCCCGTGCCACATCAACCCCTCGGTGAATGCTCTGTATCCATGCCGAGCACGAAAACGGCATGACAATGCCTGTTGTGCCCAGAATGGAAAGCCCCCCCACAATGCCCAGCCGTGCATTGAGTGTGCGTTTTGCCAGTTCCAGCCCATGATCAATGCTGATTGTAACTTCCGCGTCCGGGAGTGTGCCGTTATTGGCCTGTGTCAGCGCTGTGCGGATCATGGCGCGGGGGACAGGGTTAATTGCCGGTTCACCCGGTGGCAGTGGCAGGCCGGGGCGTGTAATGGTGCCAACACCCGGCCCTGCCTTGAACACAAGACCCGCCCCGGTAGCCAGAGCACGCACCGTGCAGCGGATCATGGCGCCATGTGTAATATCGGGGTCATCCCCTGCGTCTTTTATCACGGCGGCGCAGGGCGCATCGGGTGTGCCGCCATACTGGCACAGGCTGAAGGTAACTTCCTGCCCCGATGGCAGGGTAATGGTCACGCTGGCAGGGGGGGCTTGCCCCAGCAGTACCAGCCATGCGGCTTTGGCCGCTGCCGTTGCGCAACTGCCCGTGGTCCAGCCACGGCGGAGGGGAGGGGCACTCTGCTTCATGCCCTGTTCGTGTCTCATATTATGCGGGGGGGATGCAAATATGAATGGGGCAGGGGGTAGCAGAGCAGGTATAAAACTGCCTAGCCCGTGCTGAGCAGGGTGGCTTTTGTCAAATGCTGTTCGCGCCATGCACGGGGGGAAAGACCACTCCATTTGCGGAACGCACGGCTGAAAGCACTTGTCTCGGTATAGCCAAGGGCGAGGGCGATTTCCCCCATATCCGGGCCGGACTGGCCAAGCTGGCGGCAGGCTTCGGCGTAGCGTACTTCTTCAAGCAATGTGCCGAAGGAAAGGTTGAACTGGGCCAGCCTGCGTTGCAGCGTCCAGGCTGGCATGTTCATGCGCTGGGCAATGTCGGAGAGTGTGCAGCAGCGTTCCGCCAGCCCCGCGCGGATCATGGAGGCGATCTGCTCCTTGAGCGATGGGGCCGAGGTACTCTGCCCGGTGCTGTGGTGGTTGCGGGAGAGAGAAATCAGCGATGCCCGCATGATTTCGAGCATGTTTGCGTTGGCCTTGGGCATGGGGCGTTCCAGCCCGGCCTTGCGGAACAGCAGGGCGTTTGTAACATGGCCAAAGTGAATATCTGCCTGAAACGCATCCCTGTGTTCATGGGTCTGTTCGGGTTGATGGTGTTCAAACAGAACGGCTTCGGGCACCCACTCATCCCCCATCGCGTGGCGGAGTACATTGCAGAACATGCCCATTGTCAGCTCTGCATCATGCCTGCGCTGGGTAATGCTGGGGTCCTGAATGGCGTATTCCAGCCGGAACAGCCCGTTTTCCTGCTCGATCAGCTGCGTGTGGGTGTTGCATTGGTGGTAGCCAAAATGGCTGGCCAGATTGCGCACCGCGTCCTCCGCCGTAGCGGACAGAAGCGCAATATACCCGACAAGGCCCAGCATTTCCGGCTGGAACTGCTGCCCGAACCAGAGGCCCAGATTGCCATCCTGTGTCTCACGCGCGGCCTCTTCAAACAGGCGGCAGTATGCTGTCAGGTCCAGCCTGTCCGTGGGCAGGGCGAACTGGCCGGTGGTCAGGCCCGAACGCCCGGCAATCCGGTCAATATCCCCCCCGCGGGAGGTAATGAAGTCTTCAACACCGGTTGCGGCGGCGGCCAGCACACCAGATGTCGGGCTTTGCATCGGGTCAGACATGGCAGGATACGTCTATGTAAAGGTGCAGTTTGTTTTGAATGATCAATAAATTGTTCTCTCCAGTCAAGTCTCAAGCGGATGATGCTGCTATTGTAACGGTATCGAACTAAACTGCGAGGTGCCCCGGGCTTCTTGCAGCAGGACTGTGCATGAGCAGGGGGCTGGCCATAATGGGATATCGTCATGGACTGGGGGGGGAGACTTACCACTTCCCCGATCTCAAATCCCTTCTGGCCGTTGCCTCATCCGTGCGCTCAGGCGACCAGTTGGCTGGTTTGGCTGCCCAGTCCGATGCCCAGAGAATGGCCGCCCGTTACGCCTTGGCTGATGTTCCTTTACGCCGTTTTATCCAGACCGCACTTGTTCCGTACGAAGAAGACGAAGTGACACGCCTGATCGTGGATACGCATGATCATAAAGCCTTTGCACCCATAGCGCATATGACGGTGGGAGAGTTCCGTGACTGGCTGCTCTCGCACGAGGCGGATACGGCTGCCCTTGCACGGATTGCGCCGGGCATTACGCCAGAAATGGCTGCTGCTGTAAGCAAACTCATGCGGAACCAGGACCTTATCAGCGTTGCGCGCAAAATCCGGGTCATTACCAGTTTCCGTAATACAATCGGCCTGCCCGGCTGCCTGTCTTCGCGCCTGCAACCGAACCACCCGACGGATGACCTTAAAGGCATTGCGGCCTCTACGCTGGATGGCCTGCTTTACGGTATGGGGGACGCCGTTATTGGCATTAACCCGGCAACCGATAGTGTGGCCAATGGTCTGGCCCTGCTGGATATGCTCGATCAGGCCCGCCAGCTTTATGACATTCCAACACAGACCTGCGTGCTGACCCACGTGACCAATACGCTGGAAATCATGAACCGTGGCGGAGCGGTGGACCTTGTGTTCCAGTCCGTGGCGGGCACGCAGAAAGCGAATGAAGGGTTCGGGGTCAACCTTGCCATTCTGCAGGAGGCGTATGAGGCGGCGCTGGCACTCGGCCGTGGCACGGTCGGGCAGAATGTCATGTATTTTGAAACCGGGCAGGGGGCGGCTCTGTCCGCGGGGGCACATCACGGCATTGACCAGCAGACGGTAGAGGCACGGGCCTATGCCGTGGCGCGGGCGTTTGATCCTTTGCTGGTGAATACGGTGGTCGGTTTTATTGGTCCCGAATATCTGTATGACGGCAAGCAGGTCATACGGGCAGGGCTGGAAGACCATTTTTGCGCCAAGCTTATGGGTGTGCCCATGGGGTGTGACGCCTGCTACACAAACCACGCCGAAGTTGATCAGGACGATATGGACAACCTGATGACCCTGCTGGGCATGGCGGGCATTACGTTCCTGATCGGGGTGCCCGGTGCGGATGACATCATGCTCAATTACCAGAGCCTGTCCTTCCACGATATTCTGACCCTGCGGAACATGCTTGGCGCACGCCCGGCCCCTGAATTTGCCGCATGGCTGGAGCGTATGGGGCTGTATGACAGCCTGACCAACCACATGCGCCCGCTGGAACTTGGGCAGACGCAACTGGCCAAGCTGGTGGGTGCAGCATGACGGAATACGGCAAACCCCAGAAGCCCCAGCCCGGCGCGGCAGCAGATGCGTGGCAGCCCCTGCGGGGCCTTACCCGTGCGCGCATTGGTCTGGGCCGCAGTGGCAATGCACAGCGCACAACGGACGTTCTGGCGTTTCAGGCCGCTCACGCTCAGGCGCGCGATGCCGTACATGCACCGCTGAACGTGCAGGCCATGGAACAGCAGTTGCGTGGTGCCCCCTGCCTGCATGTGCAAAGCCGGGCCATGGACCGCGCCACGTATCTGCGTCGGCCGGATCTGGGGCGCAGACTTTCGGAAAACTCTTTGCATATGCTGCGCAAAGAGGCGTGGGATGTTGTTTTTGTAGCAGCGGATGGTCTTTCCTCCATTGCGACCCAGACAAACGCCATACCTGTTTTTCAGGCCATGCAGCCTCTTTTGCAGGGGTGGCGGATTGCTCCTTTGGTGATTGCAACGCAAAGCCGCGTCGCCCTGGGGGATGAGATTGCACAGGCCATGGGGGCCAGCATGGTCGTCATGATGATTGGCGAGCGCCCCGGCCTGAGCGTTGCGGACAGCCTTGGCATTTACCTGACATACGCACCGTATGTGGGGTGCCCGGATTCCTTACGGAACTGCCTGTCCAACATTCATGCACACGGCATGACGGTACCTGCTGGCGCTAGCAAGCTGGCATGGCTGATGCAGGAAGCCAGACGACTTGGCCTGACAGGTGTCGGTTTGAAAGACGCTGCCCCCGACCAGTTGGCAGGCAGCAACACACTATCTTTACATGATAAGGACACAGACGCATGAGTGAGAGCAGCGGGACCAAGCTCAGCCAGTCTCTCGGTGCCTTCCATTTGTGGGGGATTGCCGTTGGACTTGTCATTTCTGGCGAGTATTTTGGCTGGAGTTACGGGTGGGGAACCGCCGGAACGCTCGGGTTTCTGGTGGCCACCGTTTTTGTGGCTTTGATGTACACGGCCTTTATCTTCAGTTTTACAGAACTGACGTGCTCCATCCCGCATGCAGGTGGTCCTTTTGCCTACAGCTTTCGGGCACTGGGGCGCTGGGGTGGGCTTATTGCAGGTCTTGCAACACTGATCGAGTTCATTTTTGCGCCACCAGCCATCGCACTGGCTATTGGCGCTTACCTGAACGTCCAGTTCCCCGGGCTTTCTCCCAAGGTAGCGGCTCTGGGTGCGTATCTGGTGTTCATGACGCTCAACATCGTAGGTGTGCATATTGCCGCAACCTTTGAACTGTTTATTACCATTGCCGCCATTGTTGAACTGCTGGTGTTCATGGGTGTTGTGGCCCCGGCCTTTACGTGGGACCATTTTCTGGCCGATGGCTGGGGTGGGGCTCCCCATTTTGGCTGGCAGGCGCTGGGCGGTATTTTTGCAGCCATGCCTTTTGCCATCTGGTTTTTTCTGGCCGTGGAAGGTGTCGCCATGGCTGCGGAAGAAGCGCGCGACCCCCGTCGCTCCATTCCCATTGCGTATATTGCTGGTATTCTTACCCTTGTAACGCTTGCTTTCGGCGTCATGATTTTTGCCGGTGGTGTGGGTGACTGGCATACCCTGTCCAACCTGAACGATCCCTTGCCCCAGGCCATGAAGCAGGTTGTGGGGGCACATAGTGGCTGGCTGCACATGCTGGTCTGGCTGGGGCTGTTTGGACTTGTGGCCTCCTTGCATGGGATCATCATGGGGTACGCACGCCAGATGTTTGCCCTTGCCCGCGCCGGGTTTCTGCCGGAAGTTCTGGGGCGGCTGCATCCGCGCTTCAAAACCCCGTATGTGGCAACACTGGCGGGCGGTGCCATCGGAATTGCTGCTATTTTCTCCGATGATCTGATCCGCATTCAGGGGCAGTCACTGACCGCCACGCTGGTCACCATGTCCGTCTTTGGTGCGTTGACCATGTATATGCTGAGCATGATCAGCCTGTTCCGTCTGCGTCGGACCGAACCCACGCTGGTGCGTAGCTACAAGGCCCCACTTTATCCCGTTCTGCCGGGCTTTGCCCTTGTTGCGGCGTTGATTGCTCTCGCTGTCGTAATTTATTACAACATCGAAATATTTTTTATCTATTCAAGTATAATGCTAGTTTGTACAGTATTCTTCATGAGTAAATTTAAAAAATAATGAGCCGTAGCCACAAGATATAGTTTCTTTCTTGGATTAGGATTGTTGAGATGCGTAAAAATTTTGTTCAGGAAGTTCACTTCCTTCTTGCGGCATGTGTATCTGGCGGCTCGTTGCTTGCGTCATATGCCCATGCAGCAGAAACTGCGGTTGCTCCCGTGTCCCTGAACTCCGCTCAGGTTGTTAACGCGCCTGTCAGCACACCGCCTGAAGCGGAAAAAGCCGCAGGTACTCCTTCTGATGGCGAGGAAGTCCCCGCTGGTGTGAGCAGCGAAGATGATGCGATGAAGCCCACCGTGGGCAATCTCTTTCATCCCAAAGCCGGGCAGACCCCCACTTACTGGCAGGGGCTGGAGGCGCATGTGTCGGTTGAAGGGGGTGTCACCGGCAACCCATGGACACGCTCTGGCCGCAACTTTGCGCAGTACTACACGGACCGCGCCAACACGGCGACCCTTAACCAGATCATGGGCTCCATTTCCCATCCTGTTACGTCTGTTGGCAAAGGTTATGGTCTGGGGTTTGTGTTTGAAGCCATGTATGGTTCGGATGCACGCTTTGACCCGACCCTTGGCATGGGCTCAGGCTCCTTGCATGGCCTGTACCAGTGGGCGCCTACGCAGGCCCATATAGACGCTCATCTACCATGGATTTTCAAACGTGGGATCGATGTCCAGATCGGTCAGATGTACGGTATCATGGGGGCGGAGGGTACACCGGCACAGGCTCGTCCATTTTACACTTACAATTACGCGTCCGATTATATCGTGCCGTTTGAAACGGTTGGTGTTCTGGCCACCATGCATCTGACCCAGCACATGGACTGGATCCTTGGGGTGGATGCCGGGAACTCCACAACCTTTGGCTCTTCGGGGAACAACAACAAGCCCAAAGGGTATTTTGGTTTTGCATGGAACAAGCTGCTTGATGGCAAGCTGGATATGCACGCCATCGGCCATTTTGGTCCACAGGGCAACAATGGCCGCCAGATACAGTCTGCTGACGGCTGGCTGAGCGCTGGTCTGGGCAAGTCCGCCAACAGCCTGATGCAGTATAACGGAGACTTCATGGCGACTTATCATGTGAATGATAAGATGACGGTTTCCGTCAACGGCACCTATATGCATGATGATGCCTTGCGTGACGATGTTTATGGTGTCAGCACTTACTTTTCCTACGCCTTCCATCCGTGGCTGACCCTGAATGCCCGTGGCGAGATTTTTCGCGATAATGCGGGCATGGTTATTGCTGAATATTCCAGCTTTAACTCTTTCACGCAGTATCTGAGCAACAAGCCGTATCCCTACTATAGCGCCCTGCCCACAACTTATGGTGAACTCACGGTTGGCGTAACGTATAAGCCGGAGTTCATTAACAAAAAGCTGGCTCTGGGTGGTTTTATTATCCGGCCAGAAGTCCGTCTGGATAAATCGCTCAACGGCACGCACCCCTTTAACCAGGCTGGCACTGTTGCTAACCCGGTCGTTAACAACGGCACAAACAACATGTTCTGGTTCAGTTGTGATGCAACCTGGGCGTTCTGAGGTTCATCCGTAGGATTGTTGCTGGATAAGTCATCAAAAGGGTCTGCGGATATGTCCGCAGACCCTTTTGTCGGGAAGGATATTTAAAATATTTTTTATTCCCGGGCGTCAGGGAGTTTCAGGTGACAGTGCCCAAGGAGCGTATCAAATCCAGTTTTTGCAGCCGTATTGTCTGCCAGATAACGCCAGTTAGACGGTTGCCTAGAACGAATCAATTTTGAAATAAAGACGTGAAATCTGGCCGGAGAGATGGGCGCCATGGGTGCTGCCGGAGAATGACATATCAACCCCCTTGGCATTTTCCATCACAATCCCGGCAGGACCGGAGCCTACGGCAACGTCCCCACCAACGGTCCAGTAAGTGCCCTCAAAGTCCTGCAGACGCGCAAGGTTGCTAACGCAGCCAGTGCCGGTAACCGTTGCGCTACCAAGCGCAAGGGCGCCACCTCCCTTGACCGATATGGGGTAACGCTGCCCGCCATATGTCAGCGTTCCATGCCCCCACATGTAACCAATGGCCGCGCCAACTTCCTTCATGGAGATTTCAATCTGCCCATCGGATGCGGTATCGCACGCGGTCTTGGCCATGGCCTGCCCACATAGGGTCGAGGCCACAATAAGGGAAACAACACCGGAGCGAAAAAAGGACATGAACAGAACTGCCAGACGTCTGGAAAGTGAAGAAAATGACATGTCATGGAAAAAGCAAAAGGGCAATGCCGAAACGTTGTAATAGACCCGTATTTTAACGGTAACATGGGAACGGGGCAGGCAGTGCGCATCAAGGTTTTTGACGATCGGACGACTCTTTCCTATTAGGGACCTCTTTGTCGCGGAAGTTTTCAGTCAGAACGGGAGAGGAATTACGCCGATGGCAGCTGCTACGCAGTTCGGAAATACCAGACGGCGGACATACGCCATCCTTGTGGCTCTCGGTTTGGGAATTGTTTGCGGGCTGTCCATCCATGTCTGGGTACCCGCTTATATCGGTGCGGCAGAACAGGCATCAACATTGCTGACCGGGCTGTTCCTCAGGCTGATTCGTATGGTCATCGCGCCACTTGTGTTTGCCACGCTGGTCAGCGGCATAGGCAAGCTGGGGGACGATACGCTGGTTCTGCGTGTCGGCGGCAAGGTTATCCTCTGGTTTCTGGCCATGTCCTTTATCTCGCTCACCATCGGGCTGCTGGCGGCCAATATCTTGCGGCCGGGAGCCGGGTTCTCCGCACCGCTCCCTGCGGATATCGGCTCCCTCAGACATGCCTTCCAGCCAGTCGATTTTGTCTTGCACATCGTGCCGACCAGTATTCTGGATGCAATGTCACGGAATGACATTCTCCAGATTGTTGTTTTTTCGGTTCTGTTCGGGGTGTCTTTGCCTGCGGCGGGCAAGGCTGGCAAAACCATGCTTTCATGGTCGGAGGAACTGGCTCATATCATGCTACGCATGACCGATATGGTCATGGTTCTAGCCCCGATTGCCGTCTTTGGCTCCATCATGGGGAGCGTTGCTCATAGTGGGCCGGAAATGATGATGCATTTCGGGCGCTTTCTGCTCCAGTTCTATGGAACAATCATGACCTTATGGGTTGTGCTGACCTTTATTACCTTCTGTGTCATCGGGCCCAGGGTCAAGGGGTTGATTCAGGAACTGGTGCAACCTGTCATCCTTGGTTTTGCAACGGCCAGTAGTGAGTCTGTTTACCCGCTGCTACTTGAGCGGCTGGAAAATTTTGGCGTGCCGTCCCGCATTGCGGGGTTTGTTCTGCCCTTGGGCTATAGCTTCAATCTGGATGGGTCCATCCTGTTCCAGTCTTTCGGTGCCATCTTCATCGCTCAGGCGTACGGTATTCATCTGCCGTGGACACAGCAGGCACTGATGGTGCTTGTCATGATGCTGAGCAGTAAAGGTATTGCGGGGGTGCCACGGGCATCTCTTGTCACGCTGGTCGCTGTCCTGCCGCAGTTCGGCCTGCCTGAAGCGGGCATTGCCCTCATTCTGGGGATTGATCATTTTCTCGACATGGCGCGCACGGCTACCAATGTGTTGGGCAATGGCTACGCGGCAGCCGTGTCCGCCAAATGGGAGGGCGTTTTGTCCGAAGGCCCAGCCGAGGACGTTATCTGAGAGCCAGACGACAGCGCGTGACGAGACAGCGACGGGCCGAGAGGCCCGTTTTTATTTTGCGATAGGAACGTTAATTTTCGGGAATGGCGGTTTTCTGGGGTTTTTTGTTTAGGTTATGATTTTGTTTCATTTTTTTGATTTCTGCTGTTGACGGTGTAGTGTTTGTGGGTATAGAAGCTGCTTCACCGAGACGAAGTGATCTTGGC
>NZ_JBFCXX020000088.1:0-270 GCF_040702925.2 Acetobacter fabarum
GATCAAAGTTTTCGTCTCCAGCACCCTTAGCTTTATCTATTGCTTTTTCAATAATATGATTCGGCACTGAATATGTCTTAGCGCGTTCAAGCACCAACCTTAAAGCTTGGTTAGATTCTGGATTGGGTTCACCAGATTTTGCTGCAACATAAATCTCCTTACCAGATTTCGCATATATTCTACTTGTGTTTTTATCTTTTTGGGCCTTTTTTTCTTTAATGTTATTCCATTTACGTCCCATAATGTCATCTCGCTTTCGAACTGTTTAAT
>NZ_JBFCXX020000089.1:0-270 GCF_040702925.2 Acetobacter fabarum
GCGCAATCCTCAATGGCGAGGATTCCCGCCTGTTGGTCATCGTCGGCCCTTGCTCCATCCACGACCCGAAATCCGCTCTCGAATACGCCGCCAACCTGGCCCGTCTTGCCCGGGAGGTGAGCGACAGCATGCTGCTGGTGATGCGTGCCTACGTCGAGAAGCCGCGCACCACCATTGGCTGGAAGGGCCTGGCCTACGATCCTCACCTCGACGGCAGTGATGACATGGCCGCCGGTCTCGGCCTGTCTCGGGAATTGATGCGTGAAATGC
>NZ_JBFCXX020000012.1:0-87926 GCF_040702925.2 Acetobacter fabarum
TGGCAGAACTTCTGACAGGGTGCGGAAGCGGTAAGAGCTTTTGCCACCCCGTTTGCGCTTTGCGGCACAGCTCATGGCTGCCCCGGTGCTTTGCAACGGAGTGTTGTCCCCAAAGATCGGCATAATGGGTGAGGAAGAAAAAAACTGCACCACATGGCCTGAGTATGGTTCGGGTTGCGTGTGGCTGCAATCCCCTCCCTGCAAGCGGGTGTGGAATGGTTGCGGGTATGAGGGACATGCCCGCGTTGTGGTGTTGGGGGGGATTATGCGCCTTTGGTTTTTGGGCGGGGCTTGCCTGCCCCTGCACGCGGGCCAGACGGCGTTGCTGGCGGGAGTGCCTGCTCCGTGCTGAGCACGCGGAGTTTGACATGCGCGCCAACTTCCACCTGCCGCAGGCGTTTGCGTTCCGCCCCCGAACACAGGGTGAGCGCAGAGCCCTTCTGCCCCGCGCGGCCCGTGCGGCCAATGCGGTGCAGGTAGGTTTCGGGCTGTTCGGGCACATCGTAGTTAATGACCTGCGTGACCGAGGCAATATCCAGCCCGCGGGCGGCTACATCGGTTGCGACCAGAATAAACAGGCGGCCAGAGCCAAAGCTGGCTACCGTGCTTGTGCGTTTGTCCTGTGTAAGGTCCCCGTGCAGGGGGGCTACGGCCAGACGCGCTTTTTTGAGTGTGGCGGCCAGCACATCCGCCTCCGCTTTGGTGCGGACAAACACGATGCTGCGTGTTTTGGGGCTGCGACCAAAAAACGTCTTGAGGAAGGCTGCCTTCTGCTCGTCTTCCATAAACAGCACACCCTGACGGATGGCGGGGCGCTCCTCGGGTGGTTTTTCAACACTCAGCTCCAGCGGCTTGTGCACAATGCTGGCCAGCATGGCCTTGCAGGCGGCGGGCATGGTGGCGGAAAAGGCCAGTGTCTGGCGTGGTGTGGGCAGGTAGTTGAGGATGGTGCGGGTTTCCTCCTCAAACTCGTGGGTGAACAGGCGGTCGCTCTCGTCCATCACAAGCTGGAAGCAGTCCGCAAGGTCGCACGTGCCCGTGCCAATAAAGTCCAGCAGACGCCCCGGTGTTGCAATGAGAATACGGCTCATGCCACTGGTCTGGATGAGTTCTGCGGCCTGCTCATCCCGGTCCGCGCCGCCATACAGGCAGATAATGGGGGGGGTGTGCGTTCTGGTGTTCGCCTGCTTTGTATCCCCTTCCCCCAGACAGGCGCGAAAGACTCTGGCGGTCTGCAACACAAGTTCACGCGTGGGGACCATAACCAGCAGTGTGCGGGGTTTGCGGGCCTTGAGCAGCCTGTGCAGCATGGGCAGCGCATAAGCTGCCGTTTTGCCGGTGCCGGTCGGGGCGGTGGCCAGAATGTCCCGCCCTTCCAGTGCCGCGGGAATGGCCGCCAGCTGGATGGGGGTCGGATGTGTCATTCCCGCCTGCTGTGCATGGGCGCAAAGGGCTGGAGACAGACCCGTATCCTTGAAGCTAGCGGACATACTGTTGCCTTTCTTGTGGTCTGTAATGCGTACAAGGTGCCTTGCTTTTAAAGATAAACCGATAGCAAGGACAAAGCGGACCATGCAGGGCGCGTGGTTGCAAAGGCCGATGTGTAGCGGAGGAATGCGCGTTATGGCGAGCGCAATGTATGCAGGTGCGCAAACTGGTTCAAACCCGGTAGGGGATTTGCCCCGAGCGGTCCCGCGTGCTTTTGTGGTGGGGGAGAATTTTGCCGGTATGCGTTCGCAGGCATTGGGGCTTGCCCACCGTGCCGGGTGGGACGGTGCGTTCCAGCCTGTATGCCCCGGCCGTGTGGCGCGTGTGGCTCTGGCTGGCCCGCGCTGGCTTGGCCGGACATGCCTGCGCGGTAGCAGCGGGCAGTTACTGGAATCCCACAAGGATCTGCTGCGCTCGGATGTGGTGATCAGCATTGGCGGCAAGGGTGGTGCCATTGGGGCGGCCCTGCGCGCGCGCCACCGTCCGGTGGTGCAGATTCAGAACCCCCGGCAGTCGCTCGCCCGCTTTGACCTGATTCTGGCCTGCCGACATGACGATATTTCTGGCCCCAATGTTCTGTTGGGCCGCACCGCGCTGCATGGCCTTACCCCCGAGGAGCTTGCAAACGCCCGGCAGGAGTGGGAGCCACGGCTTGCCCATTTGCCCCGCCCGCTGGTAGCGGCCCTTGTTGGCGGTTCCAACGGGCGCTTCCATTTAGGTGAGGCAGAAGCCCGCAGACTGGCCCATGTGCTGGTGCAGACCCGCAAGGATGAAGGCGGCAGCCTGATTGTGACCGCCTCACGCCGGACAGACCCGCAGGCACTGGCTGCGCTGAAGGAAATTATAGAACCCGCAGGCGGCTTTGTATGGGATGGGGAGGGGGATAACCCCTATATCGGGCTGATCGCCTGTGCCGACAGCCTGCTTGTAACCATAGACAGCGTTTCCATGATGTCCGAATCTGTGGCAGGGCGTGCGCCTGTTACGGTTTTTCCGCTGCCCGGCAAATCCCGTCGGATCAATGAGTTTGTTGAAGAACTTGAACTGGCCGGGCGCGTGCGTGTGCTGGGTGAGAGTGCCATCCGCCTGCCCACGCCATGGAACGTGACCCCACTGGACGACGCGACAGAACTGGTGGAGGAAATGCACAGCAGGCTCGGGTTCTAGCCCGCCCAGAGTGCATGGAAGGGCAGGGGCCGCATCTGTTGTGCGGCTTCTGGTCCGGCGGGCTCTGGTGGGGCTGTCTCAGGCTACCGGGGTGGTAAAGGTTCGGGGGTGTCCGGGTTGTGTGCGGGCCAGATCAGAGACGCCAGCACCGTGGCCATAACGGCCAGCACGCATAACCCCATAGCGGCAACAGGCAGTCCAAACGCAGCCCCCACGCGTCCGGCAAGCGGGTAAGCCAGCAACCAGCATAGATGAGAGAGCGAAAACTGGGCCGCGAACAGCGCGGGTCTGTCTTCCGCTGTGCCGGAGCGGCGGAGCAGGCGGCCAGATGGTGTTTGCGCAACGGAATACCCAATGCCCAGCATAGCCCAGAGTGGCAGCAACCAGCCATAGCCGGGCAAACCTGTGGCCAGAGCAGCCCCCACACACAGGACACTGGCCCCACCCAGCATGACTGTACGGTCCGCCCAGTGTGCCAGCACGCGGGGCAGACCAAGGGCTGCCAGCATGGAGCCAGCCCCAAAGCAGGCCAGTGCGAGCGCTGTTGCGCTCTGCCCCAGCCCGAATATGCCCTGCACATAAACAACCGTGTTGACCAGGACGATGGAGGCCGCGGCGGCCACGGCCATGTTAATGCCCAGCAGGCCCCGCAGGCGTGGAGTGGCAAGGTAGAGGCGTATGCCACGGGTTGTGCGTTTGTACACGCTCCGGTGCGGTGCAGGTCTGGGGGCGGGCAGGCGAACAGAGACAACAAGAGCGGCAGAACCCAGAAAGCCCAGTGCAGTCCCCACGAACAGGGCGTGGAAGGACACGACACTCAACAGGGCCGCAGCCAGTAACGGGCTGAGTACGCTTTCCATGTCATACGCAATGCGGGAGAGGGAGAGCGCATCGGTATAATCCTGCTCATCGGGCAGAATATCGGGGATGGTCGCCTGAAAAGTCGGTGTAAACGCGGCAGAAGCCGCCTGAAGGATAAAGATCAGAACGTAAATCTGCCAGACCGTGTTCACAAACGGCAGGCAGGCGGCCACACCACAGCGTACAAGGTCCAGCAGAACCAGTGCTGTGCGGCGGGGCAGATGGCCTGCAAAGGCTGCTGCAAGGGGGGCAAGCCCCACATAAGCCAGCATTTTTATGGCCAGTGCGGTGCCCAGCACAGCCCCGGCATGCCCCCCCGCCACGCGGAAGGCCAGCAGCCCCAGTGCTACGGTGGCAAGGCCGGTGCCGGTCAGGGCAACAAGCTGGGCCCCGAACAGGTGGCGGTAGGTGCGGTGGCGCAAGACATGCAGCATGCGCTTACAGGTATTTGGTCAGGGCGGCAAAAGCCTGCAAGGCATCCTCGCGGCTGATCTCGCCTGCGGCAATGGCGTCTATGATGCAGTGTTCAAGGTGGTCCTGCACCAGCATGCGCTTGGATTTGCGGATTGTGCTTTCCACGGCCTCAAGCTGTTGCGCAAGGTCGGAGCAGCTTCGGCCTTCGTCGAGCATGGCAATAACTTTTGCAAGGTGCCCGTGGGCCTGTTGCAGTTGCCGCCGGATAAGGGGGTGAGAGTGATGAACCATACAGGCACCCTACCCTAGAGGGGAGGGGTAGGCAACGCATAAACACGCATCCCCTCACGCAGGCGACATCCTTGCGGTAGGTGCTGGAGGCATGGGGAGGAAAAAATGCGTCCTGAAGGATGGAAGTGCTGCCCGCTTCACTTATGGAAAAAGCAGGGTGGGTTGGGCTGAACCTAGATCCAGATACTGCCCAGTAGCAGAACGGTGCCGACAATCAGCGCAGCCACATGCCGCATGACGTGCTCGGGTGTGTCCTGTGGCAGGGTCAGGTAGAAGTTGAAGCAGTACAGCACCAGCCCCACGCCCAGTACAATGCTGAGTACGCGGGCTATGGGGTAGGTTGAAATATCCCTTGGGTCAAACTGCATGGTGCTGCCTTACTTTTCTACAGGCGCTCAGCGGCTGGTGTTACGGGTTATGCGCTTACAAAGGCGGATGCGGGGTAGCCCTGCATGAACAGCGCGGTGCGGAGCGAGGTATGGTTGATCTGGGCCGCTACGGCCTGACGCACAACCGGCTTGGCAAAAAAGGCAATGCCCAGCCCTGCGGCGCGCAGCATGGGCAGGTCGTTCGCACCATCACCAATGGCCAGAGTGGCTTCGGGGGCCAGCTTGTGGCGCGTGCTGAGCTGTTCGAGCAGGTCCAGTTTGGTTTGCGCACCCAGAATGGGCAGGCCGGGGGCGCCGCTCAGGTGGCCGGTCGCATCGGTCAGCAGGGTATTGGCGTGGTTTTCCTCAAACCCGCAAAGGGCGGCCACGCGAGAGGTAAAAAAGGTAAACCCGCCCGATACCAGCGCCGTGTAGGCTCCATGCGCACGCATGGTGCGCACCATTTCCACCGCGCCGGGGTTCAGGCGTACATCCTGCCATGCTTTTTCCAGCAGGCTTTGGGGCAAGCCTTTGAGCAGGGCTACGCGTTCGCGCAGGGAGGTGGCAAAATCCAGCTCGCCATTCATGGAACGAGTGGTAATGGCGGCAACCTTGTCCCCAATACCGGCAAGGGCTGCCAGATCATCGAGTGTTTCGTTGGCGACAATGGTGCTGTCCATGTCCGAGACCAGCAGCTTCTTGCGGCGGCCTTCCGCAGGGCTCAGCACCACGTCCACCCTGTTGCCAAGATGTGTGTGCAACTGGGCCAGCACGTCTGGCGTGCAGGCCGGGCAGGGAATATCCACTGCCTCTCCGGGGGAGAGGATAACGGTTTCATCCCTGGCGCGGATAATATCACGCGCGAGGGAGATTGTGGCGGTATCGAGTGTTGTTGCCTCACGGGGGGCAACAAGGGTCAGAACAAGGCTCGTCATGGCACTTGGGTGTGTGGCAGGAATACGGACATGAAGCAAGCAGAACACCCATGCCCCAGCCCGGCAACCCGCTACACGCAAAGCCAGCCCCCGGCCCTTGTGCTGGCAGGGCCGACCTGTTCGGGCAAATCCGCCCTGGCGCTCAGGCTGGCCCAGCAGTTGGAGGGCGTGGTCATTAACGCGGATTCCATGCAGGTTTATAAAGACCTGCGTGTGCTGACCGCCCGCCCGGATGTGGCGGAAGAACAGCGCGTACCCCACCGGCTGTATGGTGTGCTGCCCGCAGCCCATAAGGGGAGCGTGGCATGGTGGCGCGAGCAGGCTCTGGCCGCCATGCAGCAGGCGTGGCACGCAGGGCAGTTACCCATACTATGCGGGGGTACGGGCATGTATATGCGCGCCCTGACCGATGGACTGGCCCAGATTCCACAAAGTCCCCCCGCCGTGCAGAAGGCTGCCCGTGCTCTGGTGGCGGAGGAAGGTGCTCCCGCCGTGCATGCGCGGCTTATGGCGGTGGACCCGCAAACGGCTTTACGCCTCAAGCCAGTGGATTCGCAGCGTGTGGCCCGTGCGTGGGAGGTATGGCAGGCTACAGGCCATGGGCTGGACTGGTGGCTGGCCCAGCCCGGCCTGCCGCCCGCCCCGGCCCGTTTTGTGGCCGTGCGTCTGGACCCGTCCCGTGCGGAACTGCGTGCTCGCATACAGGCCCGGTTTGCCGCCATGCTGGAACAGGGCGGCGTGGAGGAGGTGCGCGCCCTGTTACAACAGAATCTGGACCCTGACCTGCCCGTCATGCGCGCCCATGGTGTGCCCGAACTGGCCGCCATGCTGCGGGGGGAGATCACGCAGGCCGAAGCCGCAAGCCGCGCTGTTGCCGCCACAGGGCGCTACACCAAGCGGCAGGCCACATGGTTTGCCCACCACCCGCTTACGGCGGAAGGGCTGACCTGTATGGTTAATGCCTGTTTCTCCGATTTTGAGCAATTTTCGGAAAGAAAGTATGATGAAATTGTTTCCTTTATTCTAAAGGGGATTGACGCACCCAGTATCGGGTCCTAAACAGGCGACCTGCTCCCAATTCCGGGAAGAGAGGACGCTATGACACGCACAACGGGTTCGACCACACTGGACGCTCAGACAACCATCACCCTGCCGGGTGCGGAAGTTCTTCTGCGCGCATTGGTCGAACAGGGTGTGGAGGTTATTTTTGGCTACCCCGGTGGCGCCGTTCTCCCTATTTATGATGCGCTGTTCAAGCAGAATCATATCCGCCACGTTCTGGTGCGGCACGAGCAGGCCGCCGTGCATGCGGCGGAGGCCTATGCCCGCTCCACCGGCAAGGTGGGTGTGGTGCTGGTCACCAGTGGTCCGGGGGCGACCAACGCCGTAACCGGCCTGCTGGACGCTATGATGGATTCCATTCCGCTGGTCTGCCTGTCCGGGCAGGTGCCCACTCCCCTGATTGGCAATGACGCTTTTCAGGAAGCGGATACAACGGGCATTACCCGCCCGGTCACCAAATACAATTATCTGGTGCGCAGGCCCGAAGATCTGGCCCCTGCGGTGCATGAAGCCTTTGCCATTGCCCGCTCCGGCCGCCCCGGCCCGGTGCTGATTGATCTGCCCAAGAACATTACGGTGGGCGATGCCCCTTATGTGGAGGCACACGCCGTAACCCCGCGCACCACCCGCATGGGTTCCCAGCCAGATCGTAAGGCCATTGCCCGCGCGGTAGCGGCCATGAAGGCAGGCAAACGCCCGCTGTTTTATACGGGGGGCGGGGTTATCAATTCCGGCCCGCAGGCCAGTGCTGCTTTGCGGCGACTGGTGGATCTGACGGGGTTTCCCGTAACATCCACGCTCATGGGGCTGGGGGCGTTCCCCGGTACGGACCAGCGATTCCTTGGCATGCTGGGCATGCACGGGACGTACGAGGCCAATCTGGCAACCCATGGCTGCGATGTGCTGATCGCCCTTGGCAGCCGGTTTGATGACCGGGTAACCGGGCGGCTGGATGCGTTCTCCCCCGGCTCGTTCAAAATCCATGTTGATATTGATCCCTCCCAGATCAACAAGATCGTGCATGTCAACGAAGGCATTGTGGGGGATGTGGGGCAGATTATCGACCTGATGATCGAGGAGTGGGAAAAACAGCCCGCCTACGCCCATAAGTCTGACCTGGCTGCCTGGTGGGCGCAGATTGAAAGCTGGCGCGCGCTGGACTGCCTGCGCTTTGGGCAGGACAAGGCCCCCGATGCCGTGATCAAGCCGCAGCAGGCCATCCAGCGGATTTACGAACTGGCACGCCACACCGGGCGGGATACGTATGTTTCCACCGAAGTCGGGCAGCACCAGATGTGGGCTGCGCAGTTCTTCCGCTTTGATGCCCCCAACCACTGGCTGACATCGGGCGGGCTTGGCACCATGGGCTACGGCCTGCCTGCCGCCGTTGGCGCGCAGATTGCACACCCCGATGCGCTGGTCATGGATATTGCGGGGGAAGCCTCAACCCTGATGAACATTCAGGAACTGGGGACTATCGCGCAGTACCGCCTGCCGGTTAAGATTTTCATCATCAACAACCACTACATGGGCATGGTCCGCCAGTGGCAGGAACTGCTACATGGTTCGCGCTATTCGGAAAGCTATTCCGATGCCCTGCCGGATTTTGTAAAGCTGGCGGAGAGTTTCCATGCCACCGGCCTGCGCGCCACCCGGCTGGATGAGCTGGATGCCACCATCCAGAAGGCACTGGAGCATAATGGTCCCGTGCTGGTGGATATCTGCGTGGCGGAGGGGGAAAACTGCTTCCCCATGATCCCATCTGGTGCCGCCCATAACCAGATGATCCTTGGCCCGGAGCAGGAAGCAGGCAGTGCCACGATCAGCAAGGAAGGGCAGATGCTGGTCTGATTGGCCAGTTCTGTTCTTTCGGGTTCCGTCTTGTCCCTTCTGCCTTGATTGTGAGAAACATGAGTATGCAGGTCGAAGTTTCCGGTTCCGCTGTTATTTCCCTTCTGGTGGATAACGAGAGTGGTGCTCTTGCCCGTATTGTGGAGCTGTTTTCGGGCCGTGGCTACAACATCCAGAGCCTGACCGTGGCTCCGGTGGATGAGCACAGCCAGACCTCCCGTGTAAACATTGTGACCACGGGCACGCAGTCTTCCATCTGGCAGGTCAAAACGCAGCTTGAGCGGCTTGTCCCCGTCTCGCGCGTGGTCAACCTTACGGCGGAAGGGCCTTATGTGGCGCGGGAAATGGCTCTGGTCAAAGTGGTGTCCTCTGGCGAACCACGGACCGAGGCCCTGCGCATTGCACAGGCTTTTCGGGCACGGGCGGTTGATACAACCGCCAGTTCCTTTGTGTTTGAACTGACCGGCTCCACAGACAAGCTGGACAGTTTTATTGAGCTGATGCGCCCGCTCGGGCTGGTTGAGGTGTCCCGCACCGGGGTTGCCTCCATTTGCCGCGGGCCGCAGACAATTCAGAACTTCTGAAGTATAGACAGGTGCAACGCCGGGGACTGACCCCCGGCAACAGGGAGAAAAGTATAATGGCTATGCGCGTGTATTATGATCGTGACGCCGACGTTAACCTGATCAAGTCCAAAAAGGTGGCCGTTATCGGTTATGGCAGCCAGGGTCATGCCCATGCCAACAACCTGAAGGACAGCGGTGTTTCCGACGTTGTGATCGGCCTGCGTGAAGGCTCCACGGCAGTGGAAAAAGCCCGCAATGCCGGCTTTACGGTTATGACGCCCGACAAGGCCGCCGCCTGGGCAGATGTTGTTATGGTGCTGACCCCCGATGAAGGTCAGGGCACACTGTACACCGAATCTCTGGAAAAGAACCTCAAGCCGGGTGCCGCTCTGGCCTTTGCTCATGGTCTGTCCATCCATTTCCGCCTGATCGAAGCCCGCCCTGATCTGGACGTGTTCCTGATCGCACCCAAAGGCCCCGGCCACACCGTGCGTTCCGAATACCAGCGTGGCGGCGGCGTGCCCTGCCTGGTGGCCATTGCACAGGACAAGTCCGGCAAGGCTCTGGACATCGCCCTGTCCTACGCTTCCGCCATTGGTGGTGGCCGTGCAGGCACGATCGAAACGTCCTTCAAGGAAGAAGTGGAAACCGACCTGTTTGGTGAGCAGGCCGTGCTCTGCGGTGGTCTGGTCGAACTGATCCGCGCTGGCTTTGAAACGCTGGTCGAAGGCGGTTACGCCCCGGAAATGGCTTACTTTGAATGCCTGCACGAAATGAAGCTGATCGTGGACCTGATCTACGAAGGCGGCATTGCCAACATGAACTACTCCATCTCCAATACTGCGGAATATGGTGAGTATGTGTCCGGCCCGCGCGTGATCACGGCGGAAAGCAAGAAGGCCATGAAGGACATCCTGACGGACATCCAGAATGGCACCTTCGTGCGCAACTTCGTGCTGGAAAACAAGTCCGGCAACGTGTTCTTCAAAGCCACCCGCGCTCGTAACGATGCCCACCAGATTGAAGCCGTTGGCGAAAAGCTGCGTGGCATGATGCCCTGGATCGCCAAGTCCCGTCTGGTTGACAAAACCAAGAACTAAGACTGCGACCCTTACGGCGTTTACGCTGTGCTTAAAGGCTCCCCCGCCAGATGGTGGGGGAGCCTTTTTTGTGTCTTGCAGTGTGTGGCCCCTCGGTCTGTAGGGGTGGCGTACGACCACGCATCTGAGCCCATGATTGGCCCTTGCCGGAAAAAGTGATGCGCAGGCAGTGAACACCCGGCACAGGATATGCGTTGCCTTCAGTGTACGGCGAACATGCGAAGGAGACCGTAGTGACACATGATTCAACCATGAAAATACACACAACGGAATCCGGTATCCCGGTTTCGAGCGATGAACATTCGCTGACTGTTGGTGCGAATGGCCCTATTGTTCTGCATGATCATTACCTGATCGAGCAGATGGCGGCTTTTAATCGCGAGATGATCCCCGACCGCCAGCCCCATGCCAAAGGGAGTGGCGCATTTGGTACGTTTGAAGTCACGCACGATATAAGTGAGTACACCTGTGCGAAGTTTTTGCAGCCGGGTGCCAGAACCGAGGTTGTGGCCCGGTTTTCAACCGTGGCGGGGGAGGCTGGCAGCCCCGATACATGGCGGGACCCGCGCGGTTTTGCCCTGAAGTTTTATACGGATGAAGGCAACTTTGATATGGTCGGCAACAATACGCCGATCTTCTTTGTGCGTGACCCGCTCAAATTCCAGCATTTCATCCATTCCCAGAAGCGCCGGGTCGATAACGGCCTGCGTGACAACGACATGCAGTGGGATTTCTGGACCCTGAGCCCGGAAACCGCACATCAGGTTACCTGGCTTATGGGGGACCGGGGTATTCCGGCATCATGGCGGCATATGGATGGTTTTTCCAGCCATACCTACATGTGGGTCAATGCACGGGGGGAGCGGTTCTGGGTTAAATACCACTTCAAAACCGATCAGGGCATTCAGTGCCTGACGCAGGAGCAGGCCGGTAAAATTGCCGGGCAGGACGCGGATTATCACCGCCGGGACCTGTACGCGGCAATCAGGCGTGGGGAGTATCCGAGCTGGACGCTCAAAATGCAGATCATGCCGTATGAGGATGCCAGAACCTACCACATCAACCCGTTTGATCTGACCAAGGTCTGGCCGCATGAGGACTATCCGCTGACTGATGTCGGCAGGCTCACGCTTGACCGGAACCCAACGGATTTTCATTCCCAGATCGAACAGCTTGCGTTTGAACCGAACAATTTTGTACCCGGCACCGGCCTGTCTCCTGACAAGATGTTGCTCGGTCGCGCTTTTGCTTATGCGGACGCCCACCGCGCACGCCTTGGCGTGAATTACAAGCAGATCCCGGTTAACGCACCCAAATGCCCCGTTCATGGGTACACCAAGGGCGGCACAATGCGCATGCATCCCGCGCATGACCCGGCTTATGTGCCCAACTCCAAGGGTGGTCCGGTGGCGGATGCACAGCGTTTTCCAGATAACGCAGTCTGGGAGGCCGATGGAGCCTTTGTGCGGGAGGCCTACACCTTACGCGTCGATGATGATGATTTTGCGCAGGCCAATATCCTGATCAACCGCGTTATGGACAGTGCCGCGCGGGACAGGCTGGTGAGCAATATTGTCGGCCATGTTCTACAGGGTGTTGAGGAACCTGTTCTGTCCCGGGTGTTTGAATACTGGAAGAATATTGATGCCACCATAGGCCAGCGCGTGCGCGATGGCGTGGCTGCCGCACGGGACTAACCCCATGCGTGCGGCAGGCGGGGCGGACATGGCAGCGTTCCGCCATGCCTGCCTGTAAAAATGGCTCTATTATTCAGGCTGTTTTTTGGGATGCAGCGCGTGCGGCCTGTTTTTCTTCCTCAGTCCAGACCTTGCGTTCACGCTTGACCTGCGGTTTGACCTGTTTGACTGGCCCACCACCCAGCACGGGGGCGCGCATGGTGGAGTTCCGGGCGTCTTCTGAGTGCCATTCATGCTCGGTATGGACGCTCAGGGTCTGCCCGATCTCACGTTCCACATCATGGAGCCATGCGCGCTGCTCGGCATCGCACAGGGTTACGGCAATGCCACGCCGCCCCGCGCGCCCGGTGCGGCCTATGCGGTGGACATAACTTTCGGGCAGGCTAGGCAGGTCGTGGTTAAAAACATGCGTGACCGTATCCACATCAATCCCGCGGGCTGCAATATCCGTGGCAACCAGAACCTGCACCGTGCCCTCACGGAAGGCATTGAGCGCGCGCTCCCGCTGCCCCTGTGAACGGTTGCCGTGCAGGGCTTCCGCCGTAATTCCGGCATCGGTCAGAAAAGAGCAGACTTCGTTGGCAATGTTTTTCTGCAAGGTAAAAACAACCGCCTGACCAATGTCAGGTTCCTGCAACTGCGCGAGCAGGGCTGTTTTTTTGTCGGCGGCGTTCACAAACATGACCGACTGTTCAATCCGGTCCACGGTGGTGGAGGGTGGGGCAATTTCCACCTTGGCCGGATCGCGCAGGAGGTTTTCCACCAGTGCGGCAATGGATTTGGGCATGGTGGCGGAAAACAGCACGGTATGCCGGTCTTTGGGCAGGGTTGCCACAATCCGCTCTATCGGTTTGGCAAAGCCCATATCGAGCATCTGGTCGGCTTCGTCCAGCACCAGGGCTTCAAGCTGCGACAGGTCGCAAAGCCCCTGTTCGATCAGGTCCAGCAGGCGTCCGGGGGCGGCAACAAGAATATCCACACCGTCCCTGAGCGCGTTGACCTGATGCATCTGGCTTACGCCGCCAAATACCGTTGTTACGCTAAAGGGCAGGTGGCGGCCAAAGTTTTCAAAACCATCGGCAATCTGGGACACAAGCTCACGCGTGGGGGCCAGAACCAGAATACGCGCGCCTCCTTTGGGGGCGGGGCGCGGGTTTGTGGCAAGGCGGTGCAGGAGTGGCAGCGCAAAAGAGGCTGTTTTGCCCGTGCCTGTTTGCGCCAGACCCAGCAGGTCACGGCCTTCAAGCAGCAGAGGAATGGACTGGGCCTGAATGGGGGTGGGGCTTACGTACCCTGCCTCGGCCAGAGCAAGGAGCAGCGGCTCCATCAGGGAGAGGTCGGCAAAAGTCATGGACATGGGAAAGCGGCGCCTCCGGCGCTCAGTAAAGCTGCGCCTGATGGGGCATCGCGGGATGAAAACTGACGCTTTTTACGGAGGATGTCTGGCCGGGTCAATATAGCGTGGAGGGAATGTTCTGCTCACGCGCCAAAGCTGCTTCTGCCGTGGTGTGCCGCGGCGTCTCAGCATCATGGCGGTCGTGTGGGGAGGCGGTCTTTTTGCAGAATGCCCTATTTTACCATTTTGCGGATAACACCCATCAGTTCCTCCAGCGCTTCCTCCCCGCCGTTTTCAGCAATGGCGGTGCGCACGCAGCCTTTGGCGTGGGATGTCAGGATCTGCACTCCCACACCATCCAGTGCGGATTTGACGGCGGAAAGCTGGGTCAGAATATCCACGCAGTAGCGGTCATCCTGCACCATGTTCAATATCCCCCCAACCTGTCCCTCAATCCGTTTGAGGCGGTTGATCAGGGCAGTCTTGTCCGGCTGGGTCACGTGTCGTTCCGTGCTGGCCGGGACGGGGGGTGTGCAGGCATGGCAACCGGGTTTGTCTGTGGACATGGGCTTCTACAGGCTGTTCCGAACAAGAAGAGGCAGGGGCCGGAACGGGTGAGGAACCTTTCAGGCCCCGCAGCCGCCCCGGAGTGTGGTCTTGTTCCCTGTGTAGAGTGTCTGCGCGCCGGACGCAAAAGAGAGTATGCGCTCAGGCGCTGGCAGGAGTTAGAACCACGTGCGCACGCCAAAGGTAAAGCGGATGTCCTCTGGCCCGTTATCGGCTGTGCCGCGCCAGTTGGGCCTGCGGTTTGCGGTATTGCCGTAATGACCGGCATAGGTCACGGCAATATAGGGGGCTATTTTGCGCTTGAATTCGTAACGCAGGCGCAAACCCGCATCAATGTCGGAAAAACCCCGGCTGACGTCGCGCTGGGCATCGGTATGGGAATAGAAGTTGAACTCCGCCTGAGGTTGCAGGATCAGGCGGTTGGTAATCAGCAGGTCATAGGAGCCTTCCAGCTTGCCCGCCACACCTTGGGCATTAAAATAGGCTGTGGCTGACACATCAAAAAAGTACAGGGCAAGCCCCTGCACCCCAACAGCCCCCCACGCACGGGTTGGGCCACTATCCAGATCAAGCCGCACACCGGCCTGTAGGTCAAAATAGGTGGAAATAGCGTGGTCATATAAAAATTCGTGGTCGCCATCACTCATATGGCGGTGCCCGTCCACCGTGCCTTCGGATTTGATCCAGAGCTTGTCATGGTCGGTGCCAAACCAGCTTTGCCCGGAATAGCGCAGCAGGCTGTCCCCCGCTGTGTAGCGGCCTTCAAACTGCTCCATCAGAATATGAAAATAAGTGCTGTGGTCCATGACCGGGGGAATGTTGTGCATATAATGCACGACCGGTGTTGCCGGTGGGGTCGACGGCCACTGGCTGCTGGGTGCCAAGGGGGGCAGGCTCACGCGGAATGTACCGGAGGCTGGGGGGTGTATGCTCACCCCGCTGGTGGCGGAAGTGGCTGGTGGTGGCGTGCTGGCACGGGCGGCGGGGGCAGGGTGGGCCGCACCATGCGTGGGGGCCTGCGGGGCCGGGTGGGCTGGCATATCCATGCCCTCGCTCATGTCCATGCCGGGCATATCCTCCATGCCTGCCATACCCGCCATGGCGGGCTGTGGGCTGGCGGCATGGGCTGGGCTGGTGTTGGGCAGGTTTATGCCAAGCAGCAGCAGGGCCGCGCAGGCGGCGGGCGTGTATCTGCTCATGACACCACCACGGTGCGGAACATGCCAAGGTCCATATGGTAGAGCAGGTGGCAATGATAGGCCCATAATCCGGGTGTATCGGCCGAGACAAGGTAGCTGAGCTTGCTCCCCGGCTGCACGATAATGGTATGTTTGACCGGGTTGTAAGCGCCTTGCCCGTTTTCCAGCTCGCTCCAGAATCCGTGCAGATGAATGGGGTGTTCCATCATGGTGTCATTGATCAGGGTAAAGCGGACACGTTCACCCAGCCGCAGGGGAATTGGCTCTGCTTCGGAGAACTTTTTGCCGTCAAAGCCCCATATGTAGCGCTCCATGTTGCCGGTCAGGTGGAGCGTGATCTCGCGCGAGGGGGGGCGTGTGTCCGCCACCGGGTGCAGGGCGCGCAGATCGGCGTAGGTGAGCACCCTGCGGCCATTATCGCGCAGTCCATCCCCCGGATCAGCCAGCCGGTCGGTGGGCATGCGGGCAATGTTCTGGTTTTCAACATTCAGCGGTGGCGTGTGGGCGGCAGGTGGTTTGGGGCCCGACATATCCATGCCTTTCATGTCCATGCCCTGCATGGCTGGGGGCATGCCCATGTCCAGCATGGTGCGTACGGGGCGTGGGTCCATGGGGGGAATGGCGGCCCGCATACCCCGCACGGGGGCCAGCGTGCCGCGCGCAAAGCCCGTGCGGTCCTCCGTCTGGGCAAAAATGGTGTAGGCTCTGCTGTCTGTGGGCTGCACGATGCAGTCGTAGGTTTCGGCCACACCAATGCGGAACTCATCAACCCGCACGGGTTCCACGTCGTTGCCATCGGCCTGCACCACATCCATTTGCAGGCCGGGAATGCGGATGTCGTAAAAGGTCATGGAAGAGGCGTTGATAAAGCGCAGCCTGACCCGCTCGTTAGGGCGGAACAGCCCGGTCCAGTTGGTGTCGGGCGTGCAGCCGTTCATCAGGTAGGTGTAAATAATCCCGCTTACGTCTGAAATATCGGTGGCGGACATGTTCATGCCTGCCCATTGCAGGCGGTTTTTTATGGCGGCCCCCAGACCATCCCGCTTGGCGTCATGCACAAGGGAGACAGCCGTCCTTTGGCGAAAGTTGTAGTAGTCGTCCTGAAATTTCAGGTTGTTCATAATGTCGTGCGGGGCCACGTCCGACCAGTCGGAGAGAAGGATAACGTAATCCCGCTCCCATGTTGTGGTCGGTGGAGTGCGGGGGTCTATGATAATGGCCCCATACAGCCCGCGCGCTTCCTGCATGTTGGAGTGGCTGTGGTACCAGTAGGTTCCGCTCTGTTTGACGGGAAAACGGTACGTAAAGCTCCGCCCCGGCGCAATGCCGCCAAAGCTCAGGCCTGGTACGCCGTCCATATCGGCCGGGCAGCGTATGCCGTGCCAGTGGATGGAGGTATCCTCGGCCAGATGGTTATGCACGTTCAGGGTTACCATCTCCCCCTCGCGCCAGCGCAGGGTGGGGCCGGGCATGCTGCCGTTCATGGCCGGTATGGTCTGGGTTTTGCCGGCAATGGTGCAGGCCATCGGGCTTATGGTCAGGTCATAAACCTGCTGTGGGTTGGGGGGGATGACGGGGGCAGACAGGGTATCGGCCTGTGCACGGGGGACGGCAGGCAGAGTGGTCATGGCGGCAAGTGCGCTGGCGCCAGTTATAAACTGGCGGCGTGCAATGCCCCTGCCATGACGGAGGGAGGAATTGGGCATGGTCTGGTCCATACTGCACGCTCTGCACGGGGCAGGGCGTCTGGCTGATTGGGCGGAGATGTGGCTCCGGCGGGTGGTCAGGCCGTGTGCAGTCTGGGCGGGCGCAGCAGGGGGGCTGTCCTGCGGTCGGGCAGGGTGGGGAGTGTTGCAAAAACCGGGCGAGCCCGGGTGTGCCACAACAGGCCACTGGGCAGCACGCCAACCGCTGTATCAACAACAGACAGGGCATTCCCCGTCATGCAGCATGCGCCGTGGTGGTGCATAAGGTGGTGTGTGGCCGCCGTGGTTGTGGGGCAGCTTATGGCTGTTGGTATGTGGTTGTGCAGGGCGGATGTAGCCGTCATGCTGTGCCCGGCCATGTGCATGGCCGTATGGGCCATGGCGGGCTGCGCCGCCTGCGCGGGTGTATGTGCAGCCCAAAGCCCCAGAGTTGCGGCCAGCACAAGCAGGCAGCCTATCACCATCTGATGCAGGAAAGAACGACACAGCATCTTTTAAATATACCCCTAGGGGGCATATATGGCAAGAAGAATGGATAGGGTTCCAACCCGACCACTCCCTGTGCGTAAGCATGTTTGGCCCCGGTCTGTGTGACCATGGGCGCGGAGCAACAAGAGCATGAGCCAGATTGTCAGTTTTTCCATAGAGGGCATGAGTTGCGCCAGCTGTGCCACCCGGCTGGAAAAAGTGCTTAACCGCCAGCAGGGTTTGCAGGCATCGGTCAATTTTGCCACGGCAAGGGCGCAGGTTACGCTGGAGGACCCCACCGCCCAGTTGCCACAGGTGCTTGCCGCCGTGCACAGCGCGGGCTTTGCGCCCCGGACGACCAGTGTGGATCTGGCCCTGACCGGGCTGACCTGTGCCTCCTGCGTAAGTCGGGTGGAAAAAGTGCTCAATGCTCTGCCGTCTGTTCAGGCATCGGTCAATCTGGCGACCGAGCGCGCGCATGTCAGTTTTGTGCCCGGTGTGGTGGATACCGCAGCCCTGATCGCGCGGGTGGAAAAAGCGGGTTACGGCGCAACCCTGTACAGCCAGCAGGACCCGGAAGCGCAGGCCGCGCAGCACAAGGCCACCTTGCATGACGAATGGCGTAATTTTGTGCTTGCCGCCGTGCTGAGCCTGCCTTTTGTGGGGCAGATGCTGGGCATGCTGGTAGGGCTGCATACAGCCATGCTGCCCTTGTGGGTGCAATGTGTGCTGGCAGCCGTTGTGCAGGTCTGGTGTGGGCGCTCCCTGTATGGTGGGGCCATGCATGCCTTGCGCAGTGGGGCTGCCAATATGGATGTGCTGGTGGTTATGGGCACGGGCATTGCCTTTGTGTTCAGCACCGTTGTCATGCTGTTTGGCCTTGACCAGCCTGTGTATTTTGAAACCAGCGCACTGGTCATGACCCTTGTTCTGCTTGGGCGGCTTCTGGAGGCCCGTGCCAAGGCCCGCGCCAGCGCAGGCATGCAAAGCCTGCTGCACCTGCAACCTCGCACGGCACAGGTGGAGCGCAATGGCCAGTGGGTGGAACAGCCGGTGGAACAGCTTGTACCCGGTGACGTGTTTATGGTTCGCCCCGGTGAGAGCGTTGCCGTGGACGGGCAGGTGCTTGATGGCCAGTCCGATCTGGATGAGGCCATGTTAACGGGGGAAAGTGCTCCTGTTGCCAAAACCGCAGGGGACCGCGTGTTTGCAGGTACGCTCAACCAGACCGGGGCGTTGCGTGTGCAGGCCACCAAGGTTGGCGCGCAAACCGTGCTTTCGGGCATCGTACGCATGGTGGAGCAGGCACAGGGCAGCAAGGCCAGCGTGCAGCGTCTGGCTGATCGCGTAGCGGCCGTATTTGTGCCTGCCGTGCTGGTGCTGGCCTTGCTGGCCCTTGGCCTTGGCTGGGTTATCACGCATGACTTCGGGGCCTGTCTGGTCAATGCGGTGTCCGTACTGGTTATTGCCTGCCCGTGCTCTTTGGGCTTGGCAACGCCCACGGCCATTATGGTTGGTACGGGCCTTGGCGCACAGGCGGGTATTCTGTTTCGCAATGCGGATGCGCTGGAACAGGCGCGTAAGATGGATATTCTGGTTACGGACAAAACCGGCACGCTCACCATGGGGCGGCCCGGTGTTGTGCAGGTGCAAGGTGCGCCCGGTGTGGCGGAACAGGCCATGCTGGGGCTGGCCTGCGCGCTGGAGCAGAGTTCCGAACATCCGCTGGCCCGCGCCATTGTGGCCTATGCCACGGAGCGGGGTGCCCAGCCTGCGGTCCTGAGCGACTTTAAGGCCATACCGGGGCTGGGGGTACAGGCCCGCGTGGATGGGCAGGATGTGCATATGGGCTCGCTGGCCTACATGCTCCAGCTTGGCTACCCGGTTGACCATGCCTTGACCGATGGCTGGCAGGCACGGGGGCAGAGCATTGTTGCGCTGGCCCGGGCCGGTGCGGTGGTCGCCTATTTTGGTCTGGCTGATCAGGTGCGGCCAGAGGCCCAGCTTGCTATTGCCGCCTTGCGGAGCGAGGGCCTGCGGGTTGTCATGCTCAGTGGGGATAACGCGCGTGCAGCACAGGCCGTAGCCCGGCAGGTGGGTATTGATGAGGTCGTGGCCGAAGTGCTGCCAGATGGCAAGGCTGCCCAGATTGCGCGGCTGCGGGCCAATGGCCAGCATTGTGTAGGCATGGTGGGGGACGGCATTAACGATGCGCCAGCCCTTGCACTGGCCGATGTCAGCTTTGCCATTGGTGCAGGGGCCGATATTGCGCTGGAAACGGCCGATGTCGTACTTGTGCGCAGCCAGTTGACGGCACTGGTGGATGCGCTCTCGCTCTCCCGCGCAACGGTTTTCAAAATTCGGCAAAATCTGTTTTTTGCCTTTATTTATAATATACTGGGCCTGCCTCTGGCAGCTTTTGGGCTGCTGGACCCGGTTTTTGCCGGGGCGGCTATGGCCATGAGTTCCGTCTCCGTGGTCAGCAATTCCCTGCTGCTCAACCGCTGGAAGCCGCGTAAGGTCTGGTCCGCGTAATCTGCCCGCAGTCCATGCCTGCCCCCTGTGCCCGATGGTTCAGGCTGGCAGGGTGGGGGTTGTGCTGCCCAGCAGCAGGCTGCTGGTATGGGGCCGCCATTCGCCCGTGTTTTCGTCCCGTCCCTGTAGGTAGAGCCTGCGGGGTGTGCCAGCCGTTGCGGGCTGCGCGGCCTCGCGCAGGAAGACCTCCATATCCTCGGACTGTTTGCGGTTGATCAGGCAGCATAGCGGTGTATCGGGGAAGGATCTGAGCAGGTTGGCCGTGCTGCTTTCCCCCGCAAAGATCATCAGGGGGGGCTGCTTGCGTTTCTGTTCAAAATGGAGGCGGATCAGCTCGGTTTTTCCAACCCCTGCGGGAAATGGGGAGTGGGAGACCTCGGTGGGTTCCATAACGCCCTTGCGCTCGACCAGCCGTGCGCCAAACACATGCTCGTGCCGCAAATTGTAGCCGTATTCGGCCGAGGTGGCGAACAGGGCAATCAGATCTTCCAGTGCGGAAGAGCAGATAATGGGGTCTATCCCATGTTCCTGCAAAATCTGGAGCAGGTTGCCCATTTCGGGCGTTAGCCGCAGCATTTGCGTTATGTCCGCCTGCACAGGGCCAGCCTTGCCGGGGCGGGAGGCGGGGCAGACCCACCTCTGGTTGCTGATCGAAGCCCCAAGGCACCATTCATTGGCGGCGCGGCTCAGGGTAATCACATCGGTCTGGGTTTGCCCCGCAACCAGCCGGATCAGCCATTGCTGTGCTGCATCAGGGCCGTGCAGGGCGGCCACCGTCTGATGGCAGAACGCCATGCGCACCCTGAAGGCCAGCATGGCGGGGTTATCCTGTAATTCCTCACGCGCAATAGGGTGGGGCATGTGCCCATAGCGGGCGGCCAGTGCGCTGTAATCCTCTACAATATCGCTCACAAGGTCGGGAAAAGTAACCGGCTGCCCGGTCAGGTTTGCAAAGGGTGCTGGCAGGGGCTGGCTGGATGCGTACACATGGATCAGGCTGCGGAACTTCTGGGCGGGCAGCAGAAAGCAGAAGTGTTCCAGCATGAACAGGAACAATGTCTGCTGCACATCACCCACTATGGCGGTGTTGTTCCAGTCCATCACCACATAAGGGGGAGCGTTGCTATTATAGGTGTCGGAATAATGGCCATGCGCGTTCATCAGCGCCTGAATGGCCTCCCGCAGTGGCGGGTGCCACTTTAAGTCCTCCAGTTCGGGCGGAGGGCGGTCCATCGGGTCGGGTATGCTGGTTGCCCGTCCGGCTGTGGGTGCGGCCAGAAGCGCGGTCAGGCCCAAACCGAATGTACGGCGGTGCAGAACAGGGCGCATACAGATTCCAGACTGACAGATTAAAGTGGCACAGCCCCTAATTGAAAGGCGGCAACACGTACGGTCAAGTCATGTTACGCGCACTGGACAAAAAGACACGGGCCAGAAGATGTTCAGTCAGACCCGCTACAGGAACTGTGCATATGGCCCCAGCAGCCTATGCCGGAGCCATATGGCGTTGCCGTTGGTTTAGACCTGAGAGGGCAGCAGGCGGGCCAGCGCGCGTTTGCGGCCGATAAGGGGGAGCAGGTCGCGCAGTTCAGGCCCGTGTTCTTCCCCCGTCAGGGCAACACGCAGGGGGTGGAACAGGTTTTTACCGCCGCGGCCTGTCTTGTCCTTGATCGCGGCTGTCCATGCCTTCCATGTTTCCACATCCCACGGTTCGGGTGGGAGCAGGGCCGCGGCATCCTGCAGGAACGCTTCGTCTTCTTCCTGCACGGGAGGGATAATGTCTCCCTCCACAACGTTCAGCCACAGCCTGACTTCCGAAAGCAGGTCGATATTGCTGCGAATAGCCAGCCAGAAGGCTTCCGTAGCACCTTTGGGCAGCCTGTCGGCCACGGTGGCAAAGGGAAGCTGGGCAAGGTAGCGGTGGTTCATGGCCAGAAGCTGGCGCGTGTCAAACCGTGCAGCCGAGCGCGAGATATGTGACAGGTCATAGCTCTGGGCCAGCGCATCAAACGGCATGAGCGCCGGGTCATCCGAACTGCCAAGGCGTGCGAGGTAGGAGATCAGGGCCTCCGCCTCCACCCCGTCCTGACGCAGGGTGCGCAGGGAGCAGGCGTCAAACCGTTTGGAAAGTTTGCCGCCGTTTTCATCCAACAGCAGGGGCAGGTGGGCAAAGCGGAAGTGGTCGGGGCGCGCGCCCAGAGCTTCGGCTATGTCAATCTGCACACCGGTATTGGTGACGTGGTCTTCCCCACGGATAATGTGGCTGATCCCTGTTTCCAGGTCATCCACAACCGAAGCCAGCGTGTACAGCACCGTGCCGTCGGTACGGACCAGAACCGGGTCGGAGACGGAGGGCAGCTTGACCTGACATTCCCCCATAACAAGGTCGCGCCAGCGCACAATGCGGCCAGAAAGTTTGAAGCGCCAGTAAGGCACCTTGCCATTGGCCTCGGCCTGTGCGCGCTGCTGCTCGGTCATTCTGAGCATGGCGCGGTCATACACGGGGGCACGGTGCTGGCGGATCTGGGTTTCGCGCTTTGCGGCCAGTTCCTGCTCGCTTTCAAAGCAGGGGTACAGGTGGCCGGATGCCTTGAGCTTTTCAATGGCGGCAGCGTAGCGGTCCAGCCGCTCGGTCTGGCGGAAGGTCTCGTCCCACGTAATGCCCATCCATTCCAGATCCTGCTGGATGGCGCCGACCAGTTCCTCGCGCGAGCGACCGGTATCCGTATCATCAATACGCAGCTGGAATTTGCCCTTGTTGCGGCGGGCAAACAGGGCGTTGGCAAGGGCAAGGCGGGCATTGCCCACATGGAGAAGGCCCGTAGGGCTGGGCGCAAAGCGGAGTTTCATAACAGGGGCTTATGCCGTGAATGGGCTGGAAAGACCAGCACGAAGGAAACATAAAACAGGGGACAGGGGTAGCATGCCGGTTAGGGCTGCCTGCCACTGCCGCCTGTGGGCGGGAATTAGTGCAGGTTGTGCAGGCCGGGGTCGAACGTGTCCGTGTCGTCCTCTTCCACTCCCGCGTCCTCATCATCTTCAAGCAGGATGTCTTCACCGTCCACCAGTCGGCGGGGGTCCAGCATGCGCCAGTCACGCTCCATGGGGGTTGCCGGGGTTGCGGTAAAGTCGTCCAGTTCGTTGGCGGAGCGCCAGCCATCGTCTTCTGCGTCTATTACCACGGCGTCCTCGCCAAAGCTGGTCCATGTGTCCAGCACGTCCTTGGCGGAGGCGCCGGGCGTGCGGCAGCGTTCCACACTGTCACGCACATAGGCGCGGGCAAAGGCGTTGGCGTGGGCAAGGTCATGAAAAACGCCAACCTCTTCCACAATATTGTCTTCGGCACCGCCGGACAGGTCCAGAATACGGACTTTCCAGCCCTGCTCCTGAGGGGCTTCGGTTTCGCTCATGAGGTTTTCCTAGCTGTCTTTTTTGTTGCGGGCGGAGGCAAACAGGAATTCGCGCCCGATTTTAACCCGCTCAACACCATTGTACGAAATAATATCGGCTGTGGCGTAGGTTTCGTTCCATATTTCGGGAATGAACGAGCCTGTGCCGACAACGTCTATGGGGGCATGGGCATCGGCCATACAGGCGCATTTGGTGACCCCAAAGCCCGATGAGGCAATAATCCGCACCTGCTGGAACCCTGCCTCGTCCAGTGCTTCACGCATTTTCCAGATGGATGCGGCGGAAACGCCTGTGCCAATCAGGTAGCGCAGTTCACGGTCCGAGCGGTAGCGGCGCAGGGCCTCGGGGGCGTGCCGGTTGACCACGGTATAGGATTCCTGCGGGTTCAGCCCTTCCATAAACCGCCCGCCATGCGTATCCAGCCGCACGGCAAGGCGGCCTGCTTTGGCCAGTTCCTCAAACCGGTGGCATACGGCCAGTGCGTCGGTTATTTCCTGCCCAAAATAGTCCACCAGCACCACAAGGTCGGAATCGGGGAATGTCTCTTGGAACATTTCCGCCGCCCGTACGGTGGAACCCGCATACCCAATAAGCGCGTGGGGCATGGTGCCCGCGCCCTGTGTGGTGCCAAAAAAGGTGGAAACGGCATCATTGGCTGTACCAACAAAGCCTATCGCTCCGTCCTGCTGGGCAGCCCGTCCGCCAACGGAGGCGGCGTAGGCCATAAGTTCCTGCATTTCATACCCCGCGCAATGCCGGGCATCCATGGCCAGAAAGCGGGTTTGCGGCAGGGAGAGCGCCATCTGGTAAGCCCGCAGGGCCGCAACGCAGGAACTTCCCAGCTTCTGGAGCAGAAGTGTTTCCAGATCCGCCAGATGCAGGAACGAGCCGGTAACATAGACCAGCGGTTCCCCCGCCCCAACCCATTCGCCCTCGGGGTGGAGCAGGTCCACGCTGTAGTGGCTGCCGCGCTCGGCCATGACGTTTTTCAGCCATTCCAGCATAATGCCGGGGGCGGAAATAACAGGGCAGCGCAGGAAAAAGGCGTAAGTGACCTCACAATCCCCGAAGTGGCTGACAATCTGGCAGGTGCGGTTGAAGTAGGAATCCGTGCGTGCCCGGATTTCTGCATCTGTCAGGGCGGTTGCGGCCTGTGCCGTGGTAATACCGGGAGCCGTTACGCCAGAGGGGGACTGCGTCATTACTGAAATGCTCTTTTCTGCCAAACACTGCACAGATGATGGGTGTGATGGAGGGTGGCGTAAAGGCCACCCCCCGTTTCTGTGATCAGGCAAAGAGCAGCGCGACCCTAGTTGCGGCCGGTCAACTCCTCCGCGATCAGGAATGCCAGTTCCAGAGACTGTTCGGCATTCAGGCGCGGGTCGCAGAAGGTTTCATACCGTGCGCCAAGGTCTGCTTCGGTCAGGCGCTGGGCACCGCCTACGCATTCGGTCACGTTCTGGCCGGTCATTTCCAGGTGAACACCACCAGCAGGTACGCCCTCGGCTGCGCAGACGGCAAAGAAGCCTTTGACTTCCTGCATCACGGCATCGAACGAGCGGGTCTTGATCTTGTTCCCGGTCGAGATGGTGTTGCCGTGCATGGGATCGCTGATCCATGTCACAGGCTGCCCCGTTTCCTTGACCGCCCGCATGAGCGGGGGCAGGAACTGTTCGATTTTTTCCGCCCCCATGCGTGAGATCAGGGTAATGCGCCCGGCCTCGTTGTGGGGGTTGAGGATGGCGGTCAGGCGTTTGATGTCTTCCACGCTGGTGGTGGGGCCGACCTTGATGCCAATGGGGTTGCGCACCCCACGCAGGAACTCCACATGCGCACCATCTGGCTGGCGGGTGCGGTCCCCGATCCATACAAAATGGGCCGAGCAGTCATACCATTCGCCCGATGTGGAATCGACGCGCGTCAGAGCCTGCTCGTACGGCAGCAGCAGGGCCTCGTGCGAGGTATAGAACTCGGTTTCATCCACCTGGGCAGAGGAGGCTGCGTCAATCCCGCAGGCTTGCATGAAGGCGAGGGTCTCACCAATCCGTTCGGCCATGGTGCGGTAGCGGTTGGCCAACGGGGAGCGTTCCACAAAACCAAGGTTCCAGCGGTGCACTTCGTGCAGGTTGGCATACCCCCCGCGGGAGAAAGCGCGCAGCAGGTTCTGGATTCCGGTGGACTGGAAGTACCCTGTTTCCATCCGGGCCGGGTCGGGAATACGGGCTTCGGGGGTGAATTCCGGCCCGTTGATGATGTCTCCCCGGTAGGAGGGCAGGCTGACGCCATCCACCGTTTCCATATCGGAAGAGCGGGGTTTGGCGAACTGGCCAGCCATACGGCCGAGCTTGATGACCGGCACCTTGGCCCCAAAGGTGAGCACTACGGCCATTTGCAGCAGCACGCGGAAGGTGTCGCGCACGATATCGGCCTTGAACTCGCCAAAGCTTTCCGCGCACGGGCCGCCTTGGAGCACAAAAGCCTTACCCTGTGCGGCCTGGGCCAGATGGTTGCGCAGGCGGCGCACTTCACCAGCAAAAACCAGCGGAGGGTATGCGCTCAGCCGGTCCTCAACGTTTTTAAGGGCTACCGCATCCGGATAGGTGGGAATCTGCTTGAACGGAAACGAACGCCAGCTATCCGGCATCCAGGTCGCAGACGTCGGGTTGGGCTGGGTGAGCGTAGCACTCATAACGCGTTCCTGTTCAGTTGGGCTGATTACACACAAATGGTAAGCAGAAGGATAAAAACAATCTCTCTTGGGCATGAATTTGCCAAAGGCGGCTGCCTTTATGTCTAATATGCACGGATTAGGCAAATAGCGTTTGCTGGTCCAAGCCATGTTCTGGTCAATGGTGTGGCATCTGCCCCACTTCTGGTCAGAGGATTTGGATTTTTGCACTTTTGGTGTGATAAGGGTGGCCAGTATGGAACCCGCACGGTCCTGTGCTTTATGGTTGGTGTGGGTGTTTTTTCCTTTTTCTTGCGGGGTAACGCGCGATGGCGCAGCTGCGTAGACCGTTTGTAAACGTGATGTCCGGCCTTCTGCTGGTGGCAGGCCTTGGGGGGGCAGCAAATGTTGCTCACGCGGACCCCCTGATGACCCCGAGCGATGATGTTTCCTTTTCCGAAGGGAATGGCAACGTGGATACGGGGGCTGGCGCGGGTAAATCGACCGAAGCAAAGACCGTGCATGGGCACCGCAGCCTGCCCCCCGGTTATCAGGATGCTCCATCCATGGAGTTCCAGCATGGGGATGACCCGGATCATCTGGCCAAGGTGCACAGGGATTCTGTCACGGGGTCCGACCTGTCGCGCTATGGTTCCGCTTACCAGAATTCCGGCCCGTTTGGTTCGGGGCAGGTGGGGGATTCCACAGGCAATGGCTGGGTTACCCCCCGCTAGGCTGGTATTGGCTGGTCTTCCATGAGGCGAATATCGGCCTGACCACTGGTCAGGTCGGTCAGCTTTGCACAGACCTCCTGTTGCAAAGCCTGGGGGAGCAGAAGCTGGAACCACGCCCCGTTTTCATCAAAAACGGGTGGTTCGGCCTCTACGCCCCACTCAGGCAGGCGTGCCTGAATAATTCCCAGTAATGAAAACGGGCAGTGGAACCCAAGCCTGATCCGCTTGATCAGTTCTTCCTTCGGGGCTTCACGCAGGCATTCGGCTGCTGTGCCAGCATAGGCCCGCACCAGCCCGCCCGCACCCAGTTTGATCCCCCCAAACCAGCGGGACACCACAATAGCTACGCGGTCCAGCTTTTGGGCGACAACCACCTGCAAAATCGGACGGCCTGCCGTGCCCGAGGGTTCTCCCGCATCGTGGCAGCGGCAGTGGGGGCCAAACTGCCATGCCCAGCAATGGTGGGTGGCGTCCGGTTCGGCAGCGGCAATGCTGGCAATAAACGCATCGGCTTCCGCAATGCTGGCAATGGGAATTGCGCGCGCAAGAAAGCGGCTTTTTTTAATATCCCGTTCCAGCAAAAAAGGGCCGACCAGCGTTTGTGTCATGCGCTCTTCTTATCCTTTCCGTTCGGGTTCGGGCAAGTCGGGCGGGGGCAATGTGCAGTTTCAATGAGGGGCATATGCCCAAACTGGGGGCTGACAGTCTTTTGTAACAGGAGTAACGCGGTAGCAGATGTTAACCTGTGTTACGCTAGCCCGGCACTGGCAAATCCTGCCACCTGAGGTCTGAGTAAAGGAGACAGCACCGACATGATGCCGGTATTCCGCAAAAAATGGAAAATCATGTTTGGCTTGTGTGCGCTTGCACTGCCCCTTATGGCTGGTGTGCCCGCCCATGCCGACGGTGATCCGCTGAACGGCGGGGATGATGATGATACGGACGCCCATCGGGCCTCCAGCATGCACAATCTGGCGGGCAAGCTGCCCCTGCCACGCGCGCATAAGGATTTTAGCAAATACCGTTTTGTGCCGCCGGGGGACAGGGTGGTGGAACAGCCTGATACAAACAGGCTGCTGTTCTGGACCAAAGACGGGCAGCCCGACGGTTATGCCCAGCGGCGTGGGAGCAGTGTGATTTATTACAACGCTCAGGGGCAGGCCGTGCGGGTGCAAAGACTGACACCCCAGGAAATGAACGACTAAATATCTTCCACAGTCTCATGGCTCTGTTTAACCAGAGGCGGAGGTTGGAAGAATGCCCCTGCGGCCCGGTTTAAAAGGGCGGCAGGGGCGTGTTCTCAGGCTGTGGTGGCAATCAGTTCCAGAATGGAAGCGGACGACTCCTCAATGGAGCGGCGCGTTACATCTATGACTGGCCAGTTATGACGGCGGCATAACCGCCTTGCCCAGTGCAGTTCTTCCTGCACTTTTTCCAGATCAATATAGGCGTAATCGGTTATGGCCTCGGGGCGGGATTTGCCCGGGATCATCTGGTTCAGACGGTTGCGGCGGATTTCAATCAGTCGCTCGGGGTCTATGGTCAGGCCAATGACCGGCTTGGTGGTGGTAAACAGGGCTTCTGGCGGTTCTATGCCCATAACCAGCGGCACGTTAGCCGCCTTTATGCCCCGGTTAGCCAGATAGAAGCAGGTCGGTGTCTTGGAAACGCGCGAGACGCCAACCAGAATAACATCCGCCTTGTTCAGGCCGCGTGTTTCCTGCCCATCATCATGGGCCAGCACATAATGCATGGCCTCAATGCGCTGGTAGTAGTTTTCGTCCATAATATACTGGCCGCCGGGGTGGCGGGTTGCCTCTTCCCCGGTTTCTTCGGCCAGAAAGTTCAGGGCGTTGTCCAGCACGTCCAGAAGCCTGATCTTCAGGCTGGAGCAACCGGCTTCCATATCCGCCTGAAGGATCGGGTCTGTCAGGGTGGACATAACCGGCCCACGGTTATTGGCAATATGCCGCAAAACCCGCCGGAGCTGGATCTGGGTGCGGATCAGGTTCCAGTGCCGTAGCCGGACTTCAGTGTTGGGGAACTGCGCTATGCAGGCCCGTGCCACCGAATCGAGTGTTTGCCCCGTAGCCTCGGACACAAGGTGAAGAGTAAGAATTTTTTGCATGGTATCAGATTGAAAAATGGCCGCCTCTTTATGAGGCGGCCATTTTTTCCTTAGGCTTTAACAGCCTTGTTATTGCGTGTGGCAAGAGCCGCCTGTGCTGCGGCCAGACGGGCGACCGGCACACGGAAGGGGGAGCAGGAGACGTAATCCAGCCCGACTTCCTCAAAAAAGGCGATGGAGAGCGGGTCCCCACCATGTTCACCACAAATGCCCAGCTTGAGGTCGGGCTTGGTGGCACGGCCTTTTTCCACACCCATGCGGACCAGAGCGCCCACGCCTTCGCGGTCGATGGAAATGAAGGGGTCCTGCGGCAGCAGCCCTTTTTCCACGTATTCGGGCAGGAATGAGCCTGCATCATCACGCGACAGGCCAAGGGTCGTCTGGGTCAGATCGTTGGTGCCGAAGGAGAAGAAGTCGGCACTCTGTGCAATCTGGTCCGCCGTCAGGGCGGCGCGGGGCAGTTCGATCATGGTGCCAATCTTGTAAGCAAGCTTGACGCCACGTTCGCTCAGCACATCGGCAATAACGCCTTCGCAGGATTTACGAACCAGATCCAGCTCGGTCTTGGTACCGATCAGCGGGATCATGATTTCGGGTTCCACGGCCTTCCCGGTTTCCTTTGCAATGTCCAGCGCGGCCTCGGTAATGGCACGCACCTGCATGGCGTAGATTTCGGGGTAGGTAATGCCAAGGCGGCAGCCACGATGGCCCAGCATGGGGTTGGATTCGGAAAGGGCCGAGCGGCGTGCGCGCAGGCTTTCCACATCCTTGCCCAGTGCCTTGGCCACATCAGCCAGTTCGGCCTCACCATGCGGCAGGAACTCATGCAGCGGCGGGTCGAGCAGGCGAATGGTGACCGGCAGGCCAGCCATAATACGGAAGAGTTCCGTAAAGTCGCTGCGCTGGAACGGCAGAAGGGCCTCAATGGCGCGGGCGCGTGTCTGTGCGTCATCCGCCATGATCATCTGGCGCACATGGCCAATACGGTCAGGGCCGAAGAACATGTGCTCGGTCCGGCATAGGCCAATGCCTTCCGCACCAAAGCGGCGGGCGGTCTGCGCATCTTCGGGGGTTTCGGCGTTGGCGCGCACGCCAAGGCGGCGTACGCCATCTGCCCAGCCCATAAGGGTGGCAAAATCGCCCGAAAGGGTGGGCGGAATGGTCGGAACGCGACCCTTGTAAACAGCACCCGTACCACCGTCGAGCGTGATCCACTCACCCGCTTTGAGCGTATGGCCATCCACGGTCATGGTCTGGGCCTTGTAGTCCACGGCAATGCTGCCGGCACCGGCCACGCAGACACGGCCCATGCCACGGGCCACAACGGCTGCGTGGGAGGTCATGCCACCGCGGGTGGTCAGCACACCACGGGCTGCGTGCATGCCGTGTACGTCCTCTGGCGAGGTTTCAATACGCACCAGAATAACGTCTTCACCCTTGGCGGCGCGGTCTTCCACGTCTTCGGCGGAGAAGGCGATTATGCCGGTTGCAGCACCGGGGGAAGCAGGCAGGCCGCGGGTCAGCAACTGGCGTTCGGCCTTGGGGTCCAGCACAGGGTGAAGCAGCTGGTCGAGCGATGCGGGAGGCACACGGGTTACCGCTTCTTCCTGCGTAATCAGGCCTTCCTTGGCCATGTCAATGGCTACGCGCAGGGCTGCGGCGGCAGTACGTTTGCCCGAGCGGGTCTGGAGCAGGTAGAGCTTGTTGGCCTGCACCGTAAATTCAATGTCCTGCATGTCGCGGTAGTGGCGCTCAAGCAGGTCACGCACCTTGAGCAGTTCACCATAAGCGTTGGGCAGGGCTTTTTCCATCGAGGTCTGGCCCTCGACCGAGCGACACTCCGCCATGGGCTGCGGGGTGCGGATACCGGCCACGACGTCCTCGCCCTGTGCGTTGATCAGGTATTCGCCGTAGAAGATGTTTTCGCCCGTGGACGGGTCGCGGGTGAAGCACACGCCCGTTGCACAGTCATCCCCCATGTTGCCGAACACCATGGACTGAACGTTAACAGCCGTGCCCCAGCTTGCGGGAATGTCATGCAGTTTGCGGTAGGTGTTGGCGCGCGGGTTCATCCATGAGCCAAAGACGGCTCCAATAGCGCCCCACAGCTGGTCCTTGGGGTTTTCGGGGAAGGGGGTTCCCGTTTCGGACAGGACGATCTGCTTGTAGCTTTTAACAACATCCTGCCATTCTTCGGCGGTCAGGGCGGTGTCATCAATTTTGCCAGCGGCGCGCTTGGCCTGTTCAAGCAGGTCTTCAAATTCGTGGTGCGGCACACCGAGCACAACGGAGCCGTACATCTGAATGAAGCGGCGGTAGCTGTCCCATGCAAAGCGGGCATCGCCCGAGGAGCGGACAAGGCCTTCAACCGTTGCGTCATTCAGACCAAGGTTGAGCACTGTGTCCATCATGCCGGGCATGGAAACGCGCGCACCGGAACGGACAGAAACCAGAAGCGGGTTTTCGGCATCGCCAAAGCGCAGGCCCATGGCCTGTTCTACCAGCCCCATCGCCGCTTCAAGCTGGGATTCCAGCTCGGCGGGGTACTTCCGTCCGTTATCGTAAAAGGCGGTGCAGACTTCAGTGGTAATGGTAAATCCTGGGGGCACCGGCAGGCCAATATTGGCCATTTCCGCCAGATTGGCGCCCTTGCCGCCGAGGAGATTGCGCATCCCGGCGTTGCCTTCGCTTTGGCCAGCGCCGAAACTGTAGATCCACTTGGTCATTTTGCCGTTCACTTCATTCTTTTGTGCCAGATGAGCTGAAGTTCCGACCGAGGGGATGGGAACAGGGGAGACCGGAACAGCAGCCGGACTGGGCACGGAATTTTTATTTTTAGTTTGGACGACGAACTCCACCCCTTCGTTGCCCAGCAACATGGCGCAGATTTGGTCGCCGGGCAATCTCTCTTTTACACGTAAACGGTAAAAAACTGCGGGTGTGGCGGTTCTATCCGTTTGTTACGCAAAAGGCGTTCCATTCTGCCTCGTCCATGGTGGCAATGTTCAGCTCTGCTGCTTTTTTGGCCTTGGAGCCTGCTTTTTCCCCCAACACCACCAGATCGGTTTTTTTTGAGACGGAGTCGGACACCTTGGCCCCCATGCGTTCGGCCGTGGCCTTGGCTTCCGGGCGGGTCATGGTGAGCAGCGTGCCGGTAAATACAATGGTCTTGCCCGCCAGAGGGCCGCCACTGGCGGCAGTTTCCTCGGTAATGGTCAACTCGGCGCTCAGTTCGGCCAGCGTGGTCTGGTTGTGGGGCTCAGCGACAAAGGCCACCACATCCGTTGCTATGGCGTTGCCAATACCAGTAATGGACCCCAGTTCCAGTCGGGCGTCAGAGCCGATAATGGTGGCCGCCTCCATCTGCCGCAACCAGTTGGCATAGCTGCCGTAATGGCGGGCCAGCAGGCGGGCGTTGCTTTCTCCAATACGGCGGATGCCCAGCGCGTAAATAAAGCGCGAGAGCGGAATTGTGCGTCGGTCCTCTATGGCCTGAAGCAGGTTGCGCACGGACTGCTCACCCCAGCCATCGCGCTGCTCCAGCGCAGCGGCGTGGGCCTTGAGCCGGAAGATGTCGGTGGGGGTGTGGATCAGCCCGGCTTCATAAAACTCGCGAATACTGCGCTCACCCAGCCCTTCAATGTCAAAGGCAAGGCGGGAGGCAAAATGGATCAGCCGCTCCACTGCCTGTGCGGGGCAGGTCAGCCCGCCGGTGCAGCGGCGCACCACTTCCCCTTCGGGGCGCACGGCCAGCGCGCCGCATACGGGGCAATGATCGGGGAAATGAAAAAGAGGCTGCCGCTCGGGTGCGGCCTCACCCGTTGGGACCGTACCAAGCACCTGAGGAATCACATCGCCTGCGCGCTGGACATACACAAGGTCACCTTCGCGCACATCCTTGCGGGTAATTTCGTCCTCATTGTGCAAGGTGGCGCGGGTGACAAGCACCCCGCCAACGTTAACCGGTTCCAGGTGTGCAACAGGGGTCAAGGCACCGGTGCGTCCGACCTGAATTTCTATGGCGTTCAGGCGTGTAATGGCCTGCTCTGCCGGGAACTTCCACGCTATGGCCCAGCGGGGAGCACGGCCGGCAAAGCCCAGACGTTCCTGCAGGCCCAGGTCGTTTATCTTGTAAACAACGCCATCAATATCATAGGCCAGACTGGCGCGCTCGCGGTTGATTTCCTCAAAAAAAGCTTCGGCATCGGCTGCTCCCTCAATCTGGCGGGAGAGCGGGTTGACCATAAACCCCCATGCCTTGAGCTGCTCCAGATAGGCCCAGTGGCTACGAGTTGCCTTGTCCGAGCAGAAACCCTGCGCATAGGCAAAAAGGGAGAGCGGGCGCTGGGCCGTAATGCCGGGGTCCAGTTGCCGCAAGGACCCTGCAGCCGCATTGCGTGGATTGGCAAACAGGCGTTTGCCCGTTGCCTCCTGCGCGGTATTGAGTGCGATAAAGTCGGTTTTGGAGAGGAAGACTTCCCCACGAATCTCGATCAGGTCGGGGTAGGGGGCGGGGAGTTCCAGAGGCAGGGCGCGCAGGGTGCGCAGGTTGGCGGTTACGTCCTCCCCTTCCGTGCCATCGCCCCGTGTGGTGCCCCGGATGAATTTGCCGGATTCGTAGGTAAGGCTGATGGAAAGGCCATCAATCTTGGGTTCACCCACCAGACGCAGGCTGGAAGTATCTGCCTGATTCAAGCCCAGAAACCGGGCCGCACGGGTTATGAAGCCTTCAAACTCCTCACGGTCAAACACGTTGTCGAGCGAGAGCATGGGGGCAAGGTGAATGTGCTTGCCAAGCCCCGTATCCGCGCTGGCTCCTACCGCATTGGCTGCACTGTTCTGTGGTTCGGCATCGGGGTAGAGGGCGACAAGCTCATTATAGCGCTTGCGCAGGGCATCGTACTCCGCATCGCTGATTTCCGGGGCGTCGTGACTATGGTAGGCGGTGTTGTGGTAGGCAATCTGGCTGGCCAGTTCGGCCAGTTCCGTGCGGGCCTGATCACTGCTCATCTCTGTGACCGGGGTGGTGTTCGTTGTCATTTTCTGGGGTCCAGCAGGCTGGCGGCGGCAGCGCGGGCTGCATCGGTAATGGTATCTCCTGCCAGCATGCGTGCGATTTCTTCCCTGCGTTCGGTTTCTGCCAGAGCTATGGCGTGGGTTGCGGTTTGTCCGTTACGGGTCTGTTTGCCAATTCGTAAATGCGCATCGGCACTGGCGGCAACCTGCGGGCTGTGGGTAACAGCCAATACCTGCACATTCAGTGCCAGACGGTGCAGGCGCTCGCCAATGGCGGCAGCGGTTGCACCGCCTACACCTGCGTCAATTTCATCAAAAATGAGCGTGCCAATGCCTGACTGCCCGGCCAGAACCAGCTTGAGCGCCAGCATCAGGCGGGACAGTTCACCCCCCGATGCCACCTTGGCAATGGGGCCGGGGGGCTGGCCGGGGTTGGCGGCGATAAGAAATGTTACCTGCTCCATGCCGTAGCGGCTCCACTGCTCGGGGGGGAGAGGTTGCAATTCGGCCAGAAAACGGGCTTTTTCCAGTTTAATGGGTTTGAGTTCGGCCGTTACGGCCTGCTCCATTTTTTTGGCGGCAAGGGCGCGGGCATCGGTCAGGGCGCGTGCGGCCTCCATATAGGCAAGGCGGGCGTCTTCCGTGGCTTTGCGCAGGCCCTCCAGCTCGGTCGCGCCATTGTCCAGTGCATGGATGCGCGCAGTCAGTTGCGCCAGTAAAGCTGCCAGCTCATCCACCGGCACATTGTGCTTGCGCGCAACGGTGCGCAGGGCGAACAGCCTTTCTTCCGTCTCTTCCAGTTCCCGCGGGTTGGCTTCTGTATCAGCCATAAGGCGGGAGAGCAGGCTTTCGGCTTCGGCCAGAGCGTTTTCTGCGCTTTCCAGCGCACTCAGGGCTTCGGCGATACGGCCTGCCAGCCCATCGGTTTCAGGCGGTGTGTTGTCCGGGGTGGTGGAAGGGACCAGACGCAAAAGGGCGCGGTTGGCAGCGCGCAGGGCGGCGGCTGGCCCGGTGGAGCGGCGGTCACGCGGGGTTAGCTCGGACAGGGCAGCTGCCACGGCCTCGCCCCGGCGTTCGGCCTGCTGGAGCGCATGGCGTTGCTGCGCCAACTGGCTTTCCTCCCCCGGCTGGGGAGCCAGAGTGGAGAGTTCGCTCACCGTATGGCGCAGCCATTCTTCCTCGCGGGCTGCGTCTTCCAGTGCCTGTTGCGCGCTGGCCAGGCTCTGGCTCAGGTCCTGCCAATGGGTAAAGGCCTGTGCGACTTTTTTAAGAAGGGAGGGTTTGATGCCGTAAGCATCCAGCAGACCGCGATGGGTGGAGGCATCCGCCAGCCCCATCTGCTCGTGCTGGCCCTGAATTTCGATAAGAGCGGAAGCAATCCTGCGCAGCAGCGTCAGGCCCACGGGCTGGTCGTTGATCCATGCGCGTGACCGCCCCTCGCGCGAGATGACCCGGCGCAGCACAAGGGGTTCACCTTTGTCGGCGGGAATACCCTGTTCTTCCAGCTGGGTATAAACCGTATGGCTTGCCGGAGTTTCAAAACAGGCGGTTACGCGGGCTTCCTCCGCGCCGGCGCGAACAAGGCCCGCATTGGCGCGCTCGCCCATGGCAAGGCCCAGACTATCCAGCAGGATGGATTTGCCTGCCCCGGTCTCCCCCGTTAAGGCGGTAAAACCGGGGTGGAGAGCAAGGTCCAGAGCCTCGATCAGCACAACGTCTCTGATGGAAAGATGGGTCAGCATGGCGACATCCGGCTTTTAGGTTCACACCTGAAATGACTGGAGTCTGCGGAGCAGACTAAACAAATGCGCCTGCTCCCACCTGAGCCTGAACAGGCATACCCTTGCTGTGAGCAGGAAAGGCGAGTCCTGTATGTTCCTGTTGTGTTCTTAATTCAAGAGTGAAAGTGAAAAAGCCGTATTACTTCTTAGCGGTCGCCGCAGGAGCCGGGGCCGGTTGCGTGTTGGTCACAGGGGTCGAGGAACCCGTAGCCGGAGTGGTAGCGGCAGGCTGCTGCATGGCTGCCGGGGCACCTATACGCTCATCCCGCGTATCCGATGCCTGTGCTTTGAGCAGGTCCGGTTTGGCCGGGGTGGTTACAGCGGTACCCGGAGGAGGCAGTTTGCCGTCGAGCAGGTGGTAGCTCTTCAGTTTACTGTAAGCGTAGTGGTACCACTGGCTGCTAGGGTAATTGTAACCCAGAACAATGGCGGATTTGCGCGCCTGATCGGTTAACCCAAGGTCCAGATACACTTCCACCATACGTTCGAGTGCTTCGGGCACATGGTTGGTGGTCTGGAAATCCTGCACAACGCGCTGGTAGCGGTTGATCGCACCTTCATAATTGCGTTCGCGCTGGTAATAACGGCCAACCAGCATTTCCTTACCGGCCAGATGGTCACGGCACAGGTCGATTTTAAGCTGGGCGTCGCGGGCGTATTTGCTCTGGGGGAAGCGGGTAACCACTTCTTCCAGCGCGTCCATGGCTTCCGCCGTGCCCTGCTGGTCACGCTGTACGTCTGCTATCTGCTCGTAAAAGCAGAGCGAGCGCAGGTAATAGGCATAGGCGGAATCGGTGCTGGTGGGGTGCAGGCTGATAAAGCGGTTCAACTGCTGCACGGCTTCGGGGTATTTCCCTTTAAGGTAGTAGGAATACCCTTCCATCAGCTGCGAATTGGGGATGTAGCCCGAATAGGGGTAGTTCTGCTGGAGTGTTTCAAACTCGGCGGCAGCCAGTGCGTAGCGGCGCGTGCGCAGGGCATCAATGCCGTTGTTATAGAGCGTCTCCGGTGGTGCAATTTTGGGCGTGATTGGCCCTTTTTTGCTGCCGGTCAAAAGACTGCATCCCGTAAGCCCGGTCAGCATCAGAGCTGAGAGCACGAACGGCAGATGACGACGGACTGACTGTGTTTTTATAAAAATATCAAACATACCGGCTCTTCAGATCGAGACAAAATCTTATAGCATGTCAGCGGGTCAAGAAAAGCAAAGAAACGCCGATTATTGAAAGTGCCGTATAAAAAGCTGGTCAGGCCGCAGCAGAAGTGGATTGCAGGTCTGTGGTGTCCTGCCATGCAGTGCTCTGGGCGAACAGGGTTTTGAGCAGCATGTTGTTGAGCGTGTGGCCCGAGCGGTTACCCCGGAAGCTGGCGTTGAGCACGCAGCCCGCCAGATACAGATCCCCCACCGCATCCATGATCTTGTGGCGGATGAACTCATCCGGGCAGCGCAGGCCCGCCGGGTTAAGCACAACGTCATTATCCACGACAATGGCGTTATCCAAAGACCCACCCAATGCCAGCCCGGCCTGATGCAGGGCTTCAATTTCCTGCCGCATGGCAAAGGTGCGGTTGCGTGCGAGTTCGTTGCGGAAGGAGGTCGGGGTCAGGTCCAGAGCATAGCTTTGTGCGCCAATGGCGCGGGCGGGAAAGTCAATGCTCATGGACAGATGCGGGTTTGGGCTGCTGTGGGGGAGCAGTTCCACCCAAGCATTCTGGTGCTCTACCCGAACAGGCTCGAGCACCTGCACCACCTTGCGTGGCAGATCCTGTGTCTTGCGTCCGGCGCAGTCGAGCAGAAAGACAAAATCCGTGGCGGAGCCATCAAACACCGGGGTTTCCGGTCCATCGACCAGAACAAGCGCGTTGTCTATGGCGCATCCGCAAAGGGCGGCCATCAGATGTTCAACGGTTGCAACCCGGTTTTCGGGGCGTGCTTTTTCGCCCAGAACGGTACTCAGATGTGTTTCCACCACATAGTCATAGCGTGCGGGCAGAGGGGCTGCCTGCGGCAGATCGGTCCGCTGGAAAACAATGCCATGCCCTGCGGGGGCGGGGGCAAGGGTCAGGTTAATGGAGCGACCCGTATGCAGGCCAATGCCCACAGCAGAAATGGCTTGATGCAGCGTATGCTGGGCCGGTGCGGTTTTTTGGCGCATCTGTCGCATGGTGGTGGGGAGGAACTCCACAGATTTGGAACATGGGGTAAGCTCCCCAGACAGATTATCCATGATCCCGACCGCCCCGTACTGGTGTGGAAAGTTACGTTACACCAACGCTAGGGCCTGTCGGGAGCAGATGCGAGTCAATGATTATTGCCATCTGTTTCATCCCCCGCCATGTGGCGCGCCAGTGCCGGGCAGGGGATGGCGCATATGGGTTAGCGGCGCAGAAAGGTGGGGATTTCCAGCCCGTTATCGCCTTCACCATGACGTGGCGCACCCTGTTCGGCCTGACTGATGGTGGGGTGAGACTGCGCTACAGGCTCATCCCGCGTTTCTGGCGTGGCGGCGCGGCGGAATGCGCCGGTCACGCGGCCAAACAGGCTGCGCGCATTCGGGTCCTGCACAGGGTAGGCCGAGGGACGCGGCGGTTCGCTGAACAGATTGGCATGTTTGGATGCCGCAGGTGCAGGTGCAGGCGCGGGCGCCGGGGCCGGTGCAGGCTGGCGGGGCTGTTGTGCAGCAGCGGCAACCTGACCGGGAACCATGTGTGCCGGGGGGGCGGCATGGCCGGGCTGAGGCGCATAGGCCTGCTGCTGTAAGGGAGCGCTCTGTTCGGCCATGGGTGCCTGCGGCTGTACGGGCGGGGGGGCGCTGGGCTGTTGTGCCGCAGGGGCTGCGTAGGCCTGTTCTGGCTGGGCTTCGGTTTCCACGGCCATCAGATGCGCGCGTTCGGTCCCGTTGGGCGGGACATCTATGCCGGTGGCAACAACGGATACGCGTATCCGGCCACTCATTTTTTCTTCAATAACCGTGCCAAAGATCATGTTGGCGTCTTCAGGCACTTCGCGGCAGATGCGGTTGAAGGCTTCTTCCGCTTCAAAGAAGGTCATGTCTTCACCACCGGTAACATTGACCAGCAGACCCTTGGCGGTGGCCATGCAGGTGTCTTCCAGCAGAGGGTTGGAAATGGCGGCTTCGGCGGCTTCCACTGCACGGTTTTCACCTTCGGCTTCGCCTGTGCCCATCATGGCCTTGCCCATTTCCGCCATAACGCTGCGGATGTCGGCAAAGTCGAGGTTGACGTAACCGCGTTCCATCATCAGGTCGGTCACGCCGCGCACACCCATGTTCAAAACTTCGTCAGCCAGCTTGTAGGCTTCACGCAGGGTGGTGCGTTCGTTGGCAATGCGGAAGAGATTCTGGTTGGGGATGACAATCAGCGTATCAACATACTGCTGAAGTTCCAGAATACCTTCATCCGCCACACGTGCGCGGCGCTTGCCTTCGTAAGCAAAGGGCTTGCTGACCACGCCAATGGTCAGAATGTTCCGCTCACGCGCCATGCGGGCAATAACCGGAGCCGCACCCGTACCCGTACCCCCACCCATGCCGGTGGTGATGAACACCATATGTGCGCCGTCCAGGTAGCGGGCAATTTCGTCCGCCGCTTCTTCCGCTGCGGCCCGGCCCACTTCGGGCTTGGCGCCTGCGCCAAGGCCGTGGGTCAGATGCGGGCCAAGCTGGATGCGGCTGTCGGCCAGACTTTTGGCCAGACTCTGCGCATCGGTGTTGGCTACAACAAACTCCACACCCTGCAGGTTGGAGGCAATCATGTTGTCAACCGCGTTCGTCCCCCCGCCGCCAACACCTATAACGGTTATTCTGGGCGAAAAATCGGCATGAGTCTGGGGTGGAACGGTTAGGTTGAGTGTCATGTGTCTCTCCCGGACTGCGGCGGGTTAACAGGGGTGTTGCAGATAAGATTGCAAATAGTTTACCAACTTTTCGTAGGGCAAATCAAACCCTCTCACGAATAAAAGCAACCAGTTTTTTTAAAAAACCAGTTGGCGCGGCTTCGCGGAATTCCACATCGCTGAACGGACGCTCCGCGCTGGCGGCCCAGAACAGCAGGCCCGCAGCCGTGGCGAAGCCTGCCGCGGCTGCCGTATCTTCTGGCAGACCGGCAATATTCTTGGGCCTGCCCAGACGGACCGAGCGGTTAAAACCGGGGCCGGAATGACGGCCAACACTGACAGGCACCCCCAGAATACGCTCGGCCAGCGGGCGGATTCCATCCAGCAGGGAGCCGCCCCCGGTCAGTACGATACGACCACTGGCGGCCATGCCAAGGCCCGCGCCGTCCAGTTTTTCGCGCACCAGTTCCAGTGTTTCCTCCATGCGGGGGCGGATGATGCGGCCAAGCTGGGCGCGGGAGATCTGCTCAAAATGGGGCACATCATTGCCCAGCAGTTCCACGGTCAGGATTTCGTCCTCCACGTCGGAGGAGAGGTCCGCGCTACCATACACGGTTTTCAGCCGCTCGGCATTGTCGAGTGATGTGCCAAGGCCGCGGGCTATGTCACGCGTTACATGCAGCCCACCGACCCCGATCTGGGCGGTGTGCAGGATCTGGCCCTCGCCAAAGACGGCAAAGGATGTGGTGCCCCCACCCATGTCCACAACCGTTGTGCCAAGGTCGCGTTCATCCCTGTCCAGTACGGACAGGCCGGATGCCAGCGGGGAGGACACAAGTGCCTCCATGCGCAGTTCGGCACGGCTCAGTACGGTTTCAAGGTTCAGCAGGGCGGTGGTGGCGGCATCAATAATATGCAGGCGCGCCTTGAGCGTTTCGCACAGATGCCCCCGTGGGTCGGACACGCCCTCGGTATCATCCACCGTAAAATCTATGGGCAGGGTGTGAATGACATCGCGCCCCTGCACGGTGGCCTGCACACGCCCTTCGGTCACCACGCGGCGGATGTCCGCCTCGGTCACGACCCGCCCGCCAATGGGCCAGCGCACATTGAACAGACGGCTGGCCGGATGCCCGCAGGACAGGTTGACCACCACCTTGTCTATGGTGCGCTCGGCCATGTTTTCGGCCTGCGCCACGGTTGCACGTATGGCGGCTTCGGCCTCCTGCAGCTCGGTAATGGCGCCATTGCGCACACCAGCGGAGCGACGCCAGCCAAAGCCTGCCACGCGCAGCATGCCGTTGGGTTCCCCCTTGCCGATAAGGCAGGTAATTTTGGTCGAGCCAATATCCAGCACCGCACTGTAGCCGTTGCGCCATGTGTGCGGGCGTTTGTTGCGCTCACTGGGCGGGAGCGGAAGAGGTGTCTCCCCCCCGCTCATGCGCAGTGTGGGAGAGGCTGAGGAATGGCTCCGCTTTTTGTGCAGCCGGTCCGACAGATTCAGTGCGGGGGAAGCAGGGGAGTGCGCGGTGTCATTCATCTCGGCTTTCCTCCGTGGCGGGTTTGGGGGGCTGGGTATGGTGGGGTGTGTGTGGGCTGCCTTTTATGCCATCCCCTGCCTGCGCAGGGGGGGAGGCTGGCGGTTCGGGGGGGCGTTCCCTTATGGTCAGCCGGTCGGGCAGGCGCATGTCAATCAGCTCGACGGGGCGGTCAAGCAGCTGTGTTGTGGCGTTAATCCTGGCCAGCCGGTGAATGGCCGGGGCTTCCTCCCCTTCGGGCAGGAGCACGGTTGCGCCATCTTTCAGGCTCAGGTTCCAGCGGCGGTCGCTTACACGTACAGCGGCCGTTACGTGGGATTTTACGTCCGGTTCCAGTGCCAGCACGTCTATCAGGGCGGCGGCGTTCTCGTTCGCGCCGTCACCGACAACCAGTGGCAGTTTGGCAAAGGCGGTGGCGTCCTTGTCGTTCGCGCCCTGATCCGGCACTTTCTGCCCCTGCCGGTCGATCAGGATAAAATGGCCCTGATGCTGCCACACCGCATAAGGCGGGCGCTCGGCAATGTGCACGTCAATCTCGCCAGACAGGTGGCGCTCAACGCTCACATGGTCAATAAACGGCAGGGCGGTCAGGTTCTCACGCGCGCGGGTGACGTTGAAGTTGAGAACCGGGTCACCCACGGCAATGTTCAGGGCCGCGTGGATGGCCGCATCACTGGTCAGGCTGGCCCCTTCAACCCGGATACTGGTTACGCGCAGGGCGGAGGTGCCCAGTAATTTGTCGCGCAAGGGGGCAATCTGGTTTTGCAGGGCCGGAAGAGGCACCGCCAGATAAACCGCAGCCCCCGCCCCCGCCAGCAGTATAAGTCCGATAACGGACCGCAGCAGGCGTTTTTGGCGCTTGAGGAATAATCCCGTGCGGGAGGGGCGGCTGGCGGGTCGCTTCATTGGCGGCAGGTAGCCTGCTCAACAAGCCAGTGGCACAAGGCGGGGAAGCTAATGCCGCAATAGGCGGCCTGCTCGGGCAGGAGCGATGTTGCGGTCATGCCCGGCTGGGTGTTGACTTCCAGCAGGATCAGGCGCGGGTTGGCCGGGTCTGCATCATCCAGCCGGAAATCCGAGCGGGATGCTCCGGCGCATCCCAGTGTTTTATGGGCGGCCACCGCCACGTCCAGCGCGCGCTGGGCAACATCGGGGGCAATGCGGGCGGGCAGTTCATGCCGCGAGCCGCCGGTGCTGTATTTGGCGTCGTAATCGTAAAAATCGTGGCCGCTGCCCGTGGGGGTAATGTCTGTTATGGTCAGGGCGCGTTCGCCCATCACACCCACGGTAATTTCGCGCCCGGGAATAAATTCCTCTACCAGCGCATGCGGGCCAAATGTCCACTCCCGCACAATGCGTTCGCGCACATTGGCGCCGCGCCGCACGATGGAGACGCCAACGGACGAGCCTTCGCTGACGGGTTTGACCACGTAGGGGGCGGGCAGGGGGTCGCCCTCGGCAAGTTCGGCAATGTCAATGACCCGGCCTTCGGCCACGGGCAGGCCAGCGGAAATAAAAGCGGCGCGGGCGGCGGCCTTGTTCATGGCTGTGGCGGACGCCCGCACGCCAGAATGTGTATAGGCAAGGCCCATCCAGTCCAGAATGCCCTGAATACAGCCATCCTCACCAAAGCGGCCGTGGAGTGCGTTAAACACAACATCGGGTTTTTGAGCGCCCAGTTCGGCAACCAGTGCGCCCAGATCGGCCCCGGCATCAAGCGTGCTGACCGTATGGCCCAGACTGCGCAGGGCCTCGACCACGCCCTGCCCGGAAGACAGGCTGACCGTCCGCTCGGACGATATGCCGCCCATAAGTACGGTAATCCGTTTGGAGGTGCTCATGCGCGGGCTCCCTGTGTGCGGCCAAGACGTTTGATTTCCCACTGCAGTTGCACGCCCGAGTGCCGGGCAACGCGCTGACGCACCGCATCCCCCAGTGTTTCGAGGTCATGGGCGGTGGCATTGCCGAGGTTGATCAGGAAGTTACAGTGTTTTTCGCTGACCTGGGCATCGCCCTGGCGCAGGCCACGGCAGCCAGCCTGATCAATCAGTTCCCACGCCTTGCGGGTGGAAACCTCGGGTTCAGGGTTGCGGAAGGTGGAGCCACCCGTGCGTGCGCGCACAGGCTGGGATTGCTCGCGTGCTGTGCGGATATCGCCAATGCGTGCGGCTATGTCCGCCGGGCTGGCAGGCATGCCGCGCAGGCGCGCGCGCACCACCATGGCCCCTTCGGGCAGGCCGGAACGGCGGTAGCCAAAGCGCAGGGCGGCGTTGCCAAGGCGGACCATATTGCCATCACGGGTCACGATTTCCGCCCAGTCCAGCACGCTGGCAATATCCGCGCCATAGGCTCCGGCGTTCATGCGCACGGCCCCACCAATGGAGCCGGGAATACCGGCCAGAAACTCCAGCCCCGCAAGCCCGGCCTGTGCCGCGTGTTCGGCTACTGTGGCATCCAGACAGGCGCTGCCCACCACAAGCCCGTCCGCTTCCACAGCAATATCGGCAAAGCCACGGGCCATGCGCACCACAATGCCGTCCAGCCCGCCATCGCGGATAATCACGTTGGAGCAGGCTCCAAGGGCAATCACGGGCAGTTCGGGGGAAAGACGCTGGAGCATGCCTGCCAGATCCTCCGCATCCCTAGGCTGGAACAGCCATTCCGCCGGACCACCAACGCGGAACCACGTACGCGCCCCCAGCGGGGCCTGCGCGGTAACGCGCCCGCGCGTGCCGACAAAAGCGTGGCGGACCATATCGTCCAGCGTGGTTGCGGGCGTGGTGTTCATGCCGCACTTCCACCTTTCTGTTCAGCCTGCAAGGCGGCAAGCTGGGCGGGCAGGGCCTGCGCCCAGTTGGTGATGGTGCCTGCACCCAGGCACACAACATAGTCCCCCGGTTTGGCAATGGCGTTGATCATTTCCGCCAGATGCTCGGGGCTGGAAAGCGGGACAACGGAGCGGTGCCCGCGTTCGCGCAGCCCTTCTATCAGCCTGTCGCGGCTGGCATCGGGCAGGGGGTCTTCGCCTGCTGCGTACACGTCGGAGACAATAACCGTGTCGGCGTCGTTCATGCAGGTGCAGAAATCTGCAAACAGGGTTTTCAGGCGGGAGTAGCGGTGCGGCTGCATGACCGCAATAACCCGGCTGGCTCCGGCCTGACGGGCGGCCTTGAGCACGGCGGCAATTTCTACCGGGTGGTGCCCGTAATCATCAATTACGGTAATGCCACCGGCTTCCCCCGTACGGGTAAAGCGGCGCTTGACCCCACGGAAGCTGGCCAGCCCGGAACGGATCACATCATCACTGATGTCCATTTCGGTCGCGACGGCAATGGCGGCAAGGGAATTCTGCACATTATGCGCGCCTAGCATGGGCAGGCGGAAAGGCCCGGCCTTGCGGGTGCGGCGGGTAACGCGGTCTGTCAGCGTGACTTCAAACGTAGCACCCAGCTTGTCGGTAATCACCTTTTCGGCCCGCACATCCGCCTGTGGGGAAAAGCCATAGGTGACAATCCGGTGGTCAGACAGGCGCGGGATCATCTGCTGCACGGCAGGGTGGTCTATGCACAGCACCGCAAAACCATAGAACGGCACGTTGGAGACAAACTGGTCATACGCCGCCTCCATGGCCTCGGCAGAGCCCCAGTGGTCCAGATGCTCGGGGTCCATGTTGGTGACGACCGAAATAACGGAGGGCAGGCGCAGGAACGAGCCATCGCTCTCATCCGCTTCCACTACCATCCAGTCGCCCTTACCCATGCGGGTATTGGTGCCGTACGCCTCGATAATCCCGCCGTTGATGACGGTGGGGTCCAGCTTGGCGGCTTCCAGCACGGCAGCTACAAGGCTGGTGGTGGTGGTTTTGCCATGTGTGCCGCCAATGGCCACGGACCAGCGCAGGCGCATGAGTTCGGCCAGCATTTCCGCCCGGCGGACAACAGGGATCAGCTTGGCGCGGGCGGCGACAACTTCGGGGTTGTCACGCTTGACCGCAGTGGAAATGACGACAACCTGCGCCTTGCCCAGATTGGCGGCGTCATGCCCGATCGTGACCGGAATACCCGCAGCCCGCAGGCGTTTGACATTGGCGTTTTCCGCTATATCCGAGCCCTGTACGGAGTAGCCCAGCAGGCACAGAACCTCTGCAATGCCGGACATGCCAATGCCGCCAATGCCGACAAAATGGATGGTTCCGATGGAAAGGGGCAGGGCTCTCATGTGCGTGTCTCCGTCTCGTGTGAGGGCGGATGGGCGGGTGAAGGAGAAAGTTGGAGGCATTCTTCTACTATATCAGCCAGACGGAGGGCGGCGTCCGGGCGGGCCAGCGTGGCGGCGGCAGCGGCTGCGCGGGCCAGGTCGTCCGGGGCGGTGAAAAGGTCTTGCAGGCGGGCTGCCAGTGTTTGTGCGGTAAAGTCGGGCTGGCGGATCATCCAGCCTGCGCCCACGTCCGTTATGGCGCGGGCGTTTTCGGTCTGCTCGTCGGAGGCGGCAATAGGCAGGGGGACCATGAGCGCAGGGCGGCCTGCGGTGGTAATTTCCGCCACCGAGGAGCCCCCCGCCCGCCCGATAACCAGATGGGCTGCGCGCAGGATGTCGGGTACATCGTTCAAAAACGGTTCCACACGGGCCTGCACGCCAATAGCGGCATAGGCTTTGCGCACGGTGTCCACATCATCCGCGCGGGCCTGCTGGGTAATGTGGATGCGTGCGCGCAGGGCGGCTGGCAGGCGGCCAATGGCTGCGGGCACCACCTGCGAAAAAATGCGCGCCCCCAGAGAGCCACCCCAGACCAGCAGGTTGATCGTCCCGTTCGGGGTGGGCCATGCTTCCCCCGCCAGCGCGGCAATGCCGGGGCGTACGGGCATGCCGGTCAGCACCGTTCGGGCCCCCATGGGCAGCTTGGCTACGGTGGGGAAGGAGGTGGCAATCACGTCAGCAAAGCGGGAGAGCACGGCATTGGCCTTGCCCAGAACGGCATTGCCTTCATGAATGATCAGCGTCGGGTGCCTGCGGCCCAGCAGCCGCGCGCCCAGCAGGGGCGGAATGGAGGGGTAGCCGCCAAAACCGATGACCGCGTCAGGCTGAAGGGTGTGCAGGATGCCCCGTGCCTTCCATGCGCTGGCCAGCAGTGTCACCCCTGCGCGCAGGGCGCGTATGGGGCCGCGCCCGGCCACACCCGCACCACGCAGAACAAACTGCGGTGCGTTGGCAAAAACACCGCTGATGCGTTTGCCCGCGCGGGCATCGGTCATCAGTACAATGTGGTGGCCACGGGCAACCAGTGCGTCGGCCAGTGCCTCGGCGGGGAAAAAATGGCCGCCAGTGCCCCCGGCCGCAATCACAATAGTCTGTGGCTTCATGCTGAGCGCCATTGTCTGAGAGTGGAGATGAAGCCATTGCCCGAGCGCAGGCCCCCCGGTTGCTGCCGGGTCAGGGCCAGCACCATGCCAATAGCCAGAGCAACAGACATGGCCGAAGACCCCCCATAGGAAATGAATGGCAGCGTCATGCCCTTGGTAGGAATAAGATGCAAGGTGGAAGCCATGTTAACAAACGCCTGAAGGCCAAAACCCGTCAGCAGCCCGGTGGTGGCGATCACCACAAACGGGTCATCCTCGCGGATCAGGCGCAGCAGGGTCCGCACCACAATAGCGGCAAAAACGCAAATGATCAGCAGGCAGATCACAAGCCCGTATTCTTCCCCCGCCACGGCAAACACAAAGTCCGCATGGGCGTCGGGCAGCAGGTCCTTTACCCGGCCTTCACCCGGTCCGCGGCCCATAAGCCCGCCATTGCCAAAGGCGCGCAGGGCCGTATCAATCTGGTAATGGTCGCCCACATTGGGGTGCATGAACCGCTCCACGCGCGAGCGCACGTGCGGGAAGATAAAAAACGCGGCAATGCCTGCGGCAATCATGCAGGCAAAACCAAAACCCACAAAAATCAGGTTCAGCCCGTCCACAAATAACTGGACCAGAAAAACGGCGGTAATAACCGTCAGCATGCCAATATCGGGCTGGGATTTAAGCAGCAGCAGAATAAGCCCATACAGCCCGAATGCGATGAGCATCCCCGGAAAATAGCGCGAAATACGGCGCTGGGTCAGCAGCCATCCCGTGACCACGGCAAAGCAGGGTTTGAGAAACTCGGATGGCTGGAGGGACATGAACGGCAGCGCAATCCAGCGCCGCGCGCCCTTGATCTCGATCCCGTGGACCAGTGTCAGCATGGTCGCACCCAGCATGAGCGCCCCCCCGATCAGGGAGAGCCGCAGCACCGTCTTGCGCGAGAGCATGGAAACTCCGGTGACAATAACCCCCGCCACGCTCAGGAACATGACCTGCTTGAAAATGAACATGTTGCGCGACGCACCAATGCGCACCGCAACCGCCGGGCTGGCTGCAAGCATGAGAATGTAGCCAAAGCCGATAAGAATGAAGGTGCAGACCAGCGTTGTCCGGTCCACATTCCGCCACCAGCGGCCCAAGGGCGAATCATCAATGCGGGAATAACCGGCCATGCTTGTCCTACTGCCCCGTCTTGCTCATCTGCTGCGTACGCACAGCATGGGCCAATGCCTGAAAATGCTGCCCGCGAGCCTCAAACCCGGCATACTGGTCAAAGCTCGCACAGGCGGGTGAGAGCAGGATAACGGGCGTATGGGTCTGCTGTGCAAGACTGTAGGCCTGAGGGACTGCTTTTTCCAGTGTCTCCACCACGGTATGGGGCACGTTGTGGCGCGCAAGGGTTGCCGCCAGCTCTGCTGCATCCCGCCCGATAAGGAAGGCATGCGTGATACGGCCAAAATATGGGCTCAGGCTTTCTATCCCGCCTTCCTTGGCCATCCCCCCTGCGATCCATACCAGCTGGTCATAGCACCCCAATGCGCGGGAGGAAGCATCGGCATTGGTGGCCTTGCTATCGTCAATGAAGGCAATGTTGTTGCAGGTTTCAACCAGTTTCTGCCGGTGCGGCAGACCGGGGAAGGAAGCAATGGCCTGCGCTGCCACGGTATCCGTAACGCCCAGAAAGCGGGCCATGGCCAGTGCGGCAGCCGCATTCTGGGCATTATGGGCACCCGGCAGGGCAGGGGGCAGTGTGGCCAGTACCACGCTGTTGTGCCAGACCACGCCATTCCGGCCGTAATAGCTGGCGGCAGGGTTGGTGCCCGACACGGTTATGCAGGGTGTGGCCGACTGGGCCAGACGCCCGGCAATGCGGGTGCATTCAGCATCATCAATGCCAATAACAGCAATATCGTGCGTTGTCTGGCCCGCGAACACACGCTGCTTGGCCTGTGCATACCCGGCCATGCCTGCGTGACGGTCCAGATGGTCCGGGGTCAGGTTGAGCAGGCAGGCGGCGTCAAAATGCAGGGTGTCCAGCCGCTCCAGCATGTAGGACGACATTTCCAGCACATACACGCCGTTATCGGGTAGCAGGGGCAGGGCCAGCGCTGCGGGGCCAAGGTTGCCACCGGCTGCAACCGGGACACCGGCCTGTTCCAGAATATGGGCCAGCAGGGTGGTGGTGGTGGATTTGCCGTTGGTGCCGGTAATGCCCGCAAAGCGCGCCTTGCTGCCTGCGGCGCGAACCGCGCAATAAAGCAGTTCCGCATCGGACAGAATGGGCACACCCGCTGCAATGGCCAGTGCGGCGACCGGGTGCACGCGCGGCAGGTGGTGCGGAATACCGGGAGAGAGAACAAGTGCGTCAAACCCCGCCAGATCCTCCAGCGGGGCGCAGGTGATGCGGGCAGCCTGTTCGGGGGGCATGTGGGCCAGAGCCTGTGTCAGGCCGTGGCGTCCGGCCTCTCCGTCATCCCATGCCTGAACATGCGCGCCACATGCGGCCAGTGCCTGCACGGCGGGCAGGCCATTGCGGCCAAGGCCCAGCACGGCAAAACGTTTTACGGCAAACACAGTGGGAGGGAAGGTGCTCATCGCAGTTTCAGCGTGGCCAGACCACACATGCCCAGCACGATGGAAACAATCCAGAACCGGATGACAATCTTGGGTTCAGCCCAGCCCTTTTTTTCAAAATGGTGGTGGATGGGCGCCATAAGAAACACGCGGCGGCCCGTACGCTTGTACCAGAATACCTGAATGATGACCGAGAGTGTTTCCACCACAAACAGCCCGCCGACAATGCACAGCACCAGTTCGTGCTTGATGGCAACGGCCAGCGAGCCAAGTGCTCCACCCAGAGAGAGCGAGCCCGTATCCCCCATGAATACGGCGGCAGGTGGTGCGTTAAACCACAAAAAGCCCAGCCCGGCCCCGACAAGGGCTGCGCAGAATACTGCCAGTTCTCCCGTGCCGGGCACGGCATGGACCTGAAGGTAATCTGCAAAAACATGGTTGCCCACAACGTAGGACAGAATGGCAAAGACCAGAGCCGCCACCACGACGGGGCCAATGGCCAGCCCGTCCAGCCCGTCTGTAAAATTGACCGCATTGCCAAAGCCGGTAATCACGATCATGGCGAACACGGGGTAGAGCAGGCCGAGGGGGAGCAGCAGTTCCTTGGCAAAGGGGAAGGCCAGATGGTTGGCCAGATCAGGCGGCATCAGATACTGCAACCATCCCCCACATATGAGCGATATGGCAAATTCCGAGCCAAGGCGCGCCCGTTTGGAAAGCCCATCCGTATTGCGCCGTGCCAGCTTGCGGTAATCATCGGCAAAGCCAATCAGGCCAAAGCCCAGCGTGGTCAGCAGCACGGCCCATACAAACCCGTTTTCCAGATTACCCCAGAGCAGGGTGGCCACCGTGAGGGCGATCAGGATAAGCATGCCGCCCATTGTGGGGGTTCCGGCTTTTTCGACCAGATGCCGTTCAGGCCCAACCGCGCGGATGGGCTGCCCGTAACGCTGGATGCGGCGCAGCATGGTAATGAACGGCCTGCCCAGAAGCAGGCTGATCCCCAGTGCGGTCATGAAGGCGCAGCCCGCCCGGAAGGAAATGTAACGCAGCAGGTTGAGCAGTGTAATGTGCCCGTCATGCACCGCGTGAGAGACCAGTAGATACAGCATTCAGGTGGACTCCACGGTGTTAAGGGTTTCAAGGGCTGCAATGACATCGCGCATGCGACTACCCAGACTACCTTTGACCAGCACGGCATCTCCCCCGCGCAGGGCGGCGCAGGCCAGAGGAGCAAGGGCCGCGGCATTATCCGCCCATGCCCCCTGTCTGGCGGGGGGCAGGGCGTCGAAAAGGGTTTTCATGTAAGATCCGCAGCAGAAAACAAGATCGGCCGAGGCAGCCGCGACTGGAGCAAGGGCTGCGTGTTCAGTCGTAGAGAATGTTCCCAGTTCGCGCATATCGCCCAGAATGGCAATGCGGCGGGTGGCAGGCAGGTGGTGCAGTACGTCCAATGCCGCGCGGATGGAGGCGGAAGAGGCGTTATAGCTCTCGTCCAGCAGGGTTATGGCACCCCCCGCAATGTGGCTGAGCGCTCCCCGGCCCTTGCCGGGCGCAAAACCTTGCAGTGCCGTGGCCGCTTTGGGCAGGTCCGCCCCAAGGGCTGCACAGGCGGCCAGTGCGGCCAGCGCGTTGCGGGCCAGATGCAGGCCGGGTGCTGGCACATGCACGGCTACCTCCACCCCTGCAATACTGGCTGTAAACTGTGTGCCATCGGCCCCGGAGCGCACAGTGCCCATATGCGCGGTGCTGTCTGGGCAGGAACCCGTGCGCCACAGGGTTGCGTGGGCCTGTTGTGCGGCCTGAACAAAAAAAGAGGTACCGTGCGCATCATCGGGCACCACTGCCACGCCATGGGCTGGCAGGGTGGTGATGATGGAGGCTTTTTCCGCAGCAATGGCGTCCAGGCTCCCCATATGGCCCAGATGGGCGGAGCCTATGGTGGTAATAACCGCCACATCGGGGCGAACCATGCGGGCAAGGGGCAGGATCTCGCCGGGGTGGTTCATCCCGATTTCACTAATGCAGAAGGCTGCATTTCGGGGCAGGCGGGCAAGGGTCAGGGGTACGCCCCAGTGGTTGTTATAGGAAGCCACGGCTGCATGGGTCGGGCCGTTGGCGCTCAGGCACAGGCGCAGCATGTCCTTGGTGGTGGTTTTGCCCACGCTGCCGGTTACGGCCACGACCTTGCCGGTAAAACGCGCACGCGCGGCTTGGGCAAGCTGTTGCAGGCCCACCATTGTATCGGCCACCACCAGCACACGCGGGTCGGCCAGTCCGTCTGTGGCATGCACCATGGCGCATGCTGCTCCCTTGTCCAGTGCAGCCTGAACATGGGCGTGGCCATCGCTGGCATCGCCCTTAAGGGCAATAAACAGATCACCGGGGGCAAGGGTGCGTGTGTCGATGGAAATGCCGGTAATGGCCTGATCAGTCAGGCTTCTGGCAGGTGCTTCAGGCTGTGTGCCTGTGGGGGCGGAAGGGCCTGCTGCAGGCAGAAAATGCCCACCCGTTGCCTGTTCCAGTTCCGGGCGGGTCCACAAGGCGGTCATGGCTGCCCCACGACAGTGCGAATAACCGCGGCATCATCAAACGGTAGCACGGTTGTGCCTATAATCTGCCCCTGTTCATGGCCTTTACCTGCCACCACCAGCACATCCTTTGCTCCAAGCATGGACAGGGCCTCTGTTATGGCCTGCCTGCGATCCCCGATTTCCAGCGCATCGGGCGCGCCAGCGCGGACCTCCGCACGGATCTGCGCGGGGTCTTCCGAGCGGGGGTTATCATCTGTGATTATGGCAATATCAGCGCCATGTGCGGCAGCCTGTGCCATAAGGGGGCGTTTACCCCTGTCGCGGTCTCCGCCTGCGCCAAAAACCACCACCAGCCGACCCTGCGCATGTGGCCGCAGGGAGGATAGCAGGCGGGCCAGCGCATCTGGTGTGTGGGCATAATCCACATACGCACTGGCGCCATTGGGCAATATGGCGACCCGTTCCATGCGCCCGCGTACCCCGACCAGAGCGGGCAGCAGGTCCAGTGCTGCGGGTATGGCGGCCTCGTCCTGCACGGCCAGAGCCAGAGCCAGCAGGGCGTTATCGACCTGAAAACGCCCGGGCAAAGGGAGCATGACGGTTTTAACCAGCCCGTTGCAGCTTATGCGCAGTTCCTGCCCGGCGGGTACGGCCTGGCAGTCCAGCAGGCGCAGGGTCGTACCGTTGGTGCCGGTCAGGCGCAGGTGCAGGTTACGGGTCTTGGCAATGCTGTGCAGTGCATCAAGTGTTGTGGCATCCATGTCCGCATTGGCGGCGGCAATGGCCTTCTGGGGGAGCAGGGTATCAAACAGCCGTAATTTGGCCGTGCGGTAGGCCGCCATGGTGCCGTGGTAATCCATGTGGTCACGGGTAAGGTTGGTAAACCCGGCAGCCTGGAGGTGCAGCCCATCCAGCCGCCCCTGTTCCAGCCCGTGGGATGATGCTTCCAGTGCCGCGTAATGCACCCCTGCGCGTTCCAGCGCGGCCAGTCCGTTGGCCAGTGCGACCGGGTCCGGTGTTGTCAGGGGGGGGAAGGTAACCCCCGTACCCTCGGCCCCGGTCAGCCCCAATGTGCCAATGCCTGCGGCCCTGTGGCCCTGCAATGCCCAGATCTGGCGCAGGAAGTCGGTTGTGCTGGTTTTGCCGTTTGTGCCTGTTACGGCAACCAGATGTGCGGGCTGCGGGCCAGCCAGCATGGCAGCCCAAAGGGCCAGCACGTGGCGCGGGTCGGGACTGGTGATAAATGGCCGCTCTGGTACACCCTGTGGCCAGGATGTGCCGGTTGGGGCCAGTATGGCCGCTGCCCCCTGCTGTACTGCTGCTGCAATATAGGTGCGCCCGTCCACCCTCGTACCGGGGAGTGCTGCAAACACAACGCCCGGACCTGCCTGCCTGCTATCGGCCGTAATGGCGCTCACATGCGGGTCGGTGGCGGTAGCGCTCAGGTCAAGGGCGCGCAGCAGGATGGAGAGGTGTGTGCTCATTCGTCCATGTTCTCCCCTGCTGTTTTTTTGCGGATTGCCAGAGTATGCGCAGCCGTGGTGCGTGCCAGTTTTTCTGCCTGCTGGGTGGCGCGGTGTTCGGCCTCAAGCTTGCGCGGGTCTCCGGGGTCGTTCCCCGGACCGAGCGGGCGAACGCCCCGTGGCACCGCCGGGTGCATGGGTATGGCCAACTGGGCATCAATCTGGGCTGCGTGCTCCACATCGGGGAAAATCTGCAACATGGGGCCAATGCGTGAGATCACGCGGGAGACCGTGGGAGCCGCGTTCCAGCCTGCTGTTGTCCAGCCGTGGGTCTGGGGGGTGGGCTGCGGGCTGTCCAGCATGACGTACACGGCGTAGCGCGGCGCGTTCATGGGGAAAATACTGGTAAAGGCGGAAATGTTGACGTGTTTGAGGTAGCCGCCATGCGGGCCGATTTTTTCTGCCGTGCCGGTTTTTCCGCCTACAAAATACCCCGGGGATTCAGCCGTCCGCCCCGTGCCCTGCGTAACGTCCAGCCGGAGCAGCCTGCGCAGCAGGGCCGAATTGCTTTCGGAAAGAACGCGCACGCCCTGCGGAATAACCGGGGCTTCAGGCATGGGGGCACCGGTACCTGTTGGCAGGGCGGGCACTGTCTGCCGCAGGGCAGCACTCTGCACGCCCTGCTGGAGTTCTTCCGCGGGGGTGGCAAGGGCGTCTGGTGCGGGAGGGTCGGGGTCTTCCTGTGCCAGCAGGGTGGGAGTGACCAGAATACCACCGTTAACCGTGGCTGCCGTGCCGCGCACAATGGCCAGCGGAGGTTCTGCCACGCCGTGGCCAAACCCTACGGTCATGGTTGTGGCAAGGCCCCACTGGCGGGGTATCAGCGGGCGGGCGGCTTCGGGCAGTTCCACCGGCACGGGGGCAAAAAAGCCCATGTTACGCAGCCATTCCGCCTGCCGCTTGCCGCCCACATCCAGCGCGATATGCGCCGCCGCAGGGTTGGAGGAATAGGCCATGACCTCGGGCAGGGACAACCACGGAGCAAAATGGTCGTTCTTCATGTCCCGGATGGTAAAGCGCCCGATCCTGAGCGGAATGGAGGAAAAACTGTCCCATATATGAATGGTGCCAGTCTCCAGCCCCATGGCGGTGGTTTGCAGCTTGAAGGTGGAGCCCGGTTCATACAGCCCGGTTACGGTGCGGTTGAACCGCTCGTCGTTTGTGGCGTGGGAAAACTCGTTGGCATCATAATCGGGCAGGCTGACCATGGCGATAATTTCGCCCGTGCGCACATCCATGACAATGCCGCATGCGCCAATGGCCTGGAATGTATCCTTGGCGGCGGCGACCTCTTCACGCACGGCGGACTGCACGCGAATATCCAGCGAGAGCCGCAGGGGCTTGCGGTCCACCAGCAGGCGTTTGTTAAAAAAGCGCTCCACACCGGCAATGCCGTTATCATCAATATCCACGGCCCCCATAATCTGGGCGGCCATGTGGCCAAGCGGGTAGTGCCGCTGTTCTCCCGGTTCAAAATAAATGCCGGGAATACCCAGATTGTTAATAGCCAGTTCCTGCTGGGGCGTAATGTTGCGCGCAATGTACACGAACTGCTTGTGCCGGGCCAAACGCTCGGCGGTTTCTGGTTCGTTCAGGTCATGCAGGACAGATTTGAGCCTGTGGGCAACGTCAACCGGGTCGATCAGTTCCTGTGGGTTGGCGTAAACCTGCGCCACCGGCAGGGAAAGGGCGAGTGTCTGCCCGTTGCGGTCCACAATGGAGGCCCGGTGGACCTGCGGCAGAGCATAATCCCCCGCCAGACTGCCCTTGGGGTCGATTTTGGGTATTTTGGGAACCTGTGGTGCAATCTGGCGCTGCTCGGGCACCATGGGGTGCAGTACTGTGGCTATTGTCAGCTTGATGGCAACGCAGGCAAACAACGCGCAAAACCCGGCGGACACCCATAACAGCCGCACATGCATTGTTTCCCTGTGCGCGCGGGCGCGCAGGTCATCCCCCGTTACACCGATTGTGCGTGTTGTTTCGGAATCATGGCGTGGGGTGCCGACCATATCGTATCAGAAGGACTTTCAGCCAAAACAATCAATTGGTTACAGGAACAGGGGCGGGCAGGGCGTCGCTACCGCGACTCAGCAGGGACCCGTTCGTATAACCGGAAGTTGCCCGGGCTTCCATATAACCCTCTGCCATGGGTGCTCTATGTGCGCGTACAGGGTGCCAGCTTGCCGCGGCTACCGGCAGGGGGTGGCGCACAGGTGCTATATCATCACTGTTCTGGGCCAGACGGCGTGGGGCCATGGCTTCCGCCCGGCTGGCAGCAGCCAGCGTTGGACGCCGGGAGGCAGAGGGGTCCGCATCATCCGCGCTGGCTGTTGCCGGGTTCTGGTGCAGGCCGGAGCGGAGGGCATCGGCCACCTGCGCGGGCTGGCGGCGGGGTGCTATCGCTACGCGGGCAATGGGGGCATCATGCGGTGCAACCGGGGGCGGCAGCGGTGCGGGTGCAACCAGAACATGCGGGGCCTGTGCCGGGCTTTCCACGGCAACAGTTACCGGGCGTGGGTGGATGGCGCGCACAGGCAGAGGATGTGGAGGCGCGGGAGCGGCCTCGGCTACAGCCAGAGTGTGTTCACGTTCAGGCTGTGGCGTGGGCTGGTGCGCCGGGGCGGCGCTGCTGCTGGTGACGGCCACGGGTGTGGAGGGCTGGGCTGCTGCGGGTTTGCTGCTCTGTGCAGTCTGTGCACTCTGTGCGGGCGTGCTGGTCTGCGCCACGGCCACGGGTTCGTGGACCACATCAGGCAGATGTTGCGCAAGGTCTGCCATCCGCACGAACTGGGTCGGGTTCATGGACTGAAGATAAGCCGCATGTTTGACAGCAAGGGCTGCGAGCCGTTCTGGCTGGTTTTCCAGTGCCCATTCCGTACGCAGCATGGCGGTCTGCCCGCGCACGTGTTCGGTTTCGCTGACAATGGCGGAAATCTGCTGGTCCAGCAGGGTTGTCTGGTGCTTCTTTGCATAAAGGAAAAACCCCGATGCAATCGCCAGAACAGCGCAGCAGCATGTAAATGGGCGGGGGATCATGCACTCAATCCTTTAGTCAAAGAAGCGGATGGAGAAGGACGTTTCATCATGGCGCGCAGGCGGGCGCTGCGGGCACGGGGGTTAGCCCGGCATTCGGCATCGCCTGGGCGAATGGCCTTGCTGGTCAGGCCCACAAAGGCCGCCGGGGCCGCCGGGGCGAGTGATGCACGCGGGTCATGGCGGGAAAAGCTGACATCCTTGCCCAGAGCGCGCTGCATGGCGCGCTTGACCAGCCGGTCTTCCAGCGAGTGGAAGGAGACAACAACAAGCCTCCCGCCATCGTTTAACAGGGTCAGGGCCTGTTCCAGCCCACGTTCGATTTCGCCCAGTTCATCATTCACGGCAATCCGCAGGCCCTGAAAGCTGCGGGTTGCGGAGTCAATGCCCGAGCGGTCCTGTGGCACTACGCTCCGGATGACCTCGGCCAGTTGCAGCGTGGTGTGGAGCGGAGCTTCCGCCCGTGCGGCGACAACGGCGCGGGCCACACGGCGGGCGTGGCGTTCTTCCCCATAAAAATGGAAGATATCGGCCAGTTCCGCCTCGGGGGCGGTGTTGATGATGTCGGCTGCACTGCGGCCCTGCCTGGCCATGCGCATGTCCAGCGGCCCGTCAAACCGGAAGGAGAAGCCACGTTCGGCCTCATCAATCTGGAAGGAGGACACGCCAAGGTCCATGACAATGCCATCAAAACGGGGGGCATGGGCCTGCTCCGTCAGTTCGGCCATGTGGCCAAAACTGCCTGCCAGCATATGCAGGCGTGAGCGGCCTTCCACTTTTTCCATTTCAGCGCACAGCACCTGCCCACGGGCTATGGCGTCCGGGTCGCGGTCTATGGCCCAGACGGTGCATTCCGCCGTGTTCAAAATGGCGCAGCTATAGCTGCCCCCGCCAAAGGTGCAGTCCAGAATGGCCTCACCACGGGTGGGAGCCAGATAGTGCAGCACCTCATCAAGCATGACGGGTACATGCCCGCTGCTGGGCGGCTTGATGGCGGAGGGAAGCGGGAGCGCGTTCATAGCCTAGTCTTCCCTCTGGCTGGTCTGCGATGCCGCGGGAATGGTGACACGGCGGGACTTCTGGCGTGCTTCGGTCCGGCGCAGGCGCGCAGCCTCGGGTTCCCAGATCTGAAAGATGCGGCCAACCCCCATAAAGGCGGCGGTAGAGACGTCCTGCAACCCGGCGTGTTCGCGCAGGAAGTCGGGCAGCATCAGGCGGCCTTCACGGTCGGGGTCCATGGGGTAGGCATCGGCGTAAATGGCGGCGGCAAGGTCGTCATGCTCGTCGGAGAACATGTCCAGCCGGTCCAGTGGCTCGGTCAGGCGGGCAAAGGCCACGGCTGGCCATGCCTCAATGCAGGGCAGCGTATGGGACGGGCGGAGAATCACCAGCGCATCGCCTTCCTTCTGCTGTGACTTGAGAACGGAGCGGAACCCAGCAGGAATCGAGACGCGTCCTTTTGCGTCGAATCGATTTTCATGCGTGCCGAGGAACACACTCACGAAGTTCAGAAGTCCTTTTGAGCCAATGGTTTCTGCTCCTTGGAGGGGCGGGGAACATGGGACCGCAACCACTTTTGTGGTCTGCCGTGGGATAGCATGGGATCACATGGGACGCAAATTAAAAGCGAAGAAAAAATAGCAGAAAACCGCCGTTTATAAAGTATTCATACTTTGTTGGAGAGTCGCGCGAATGTATTGATTGCGTAGAATCGGGTGTGGAGAAGACATTATTCGTTCATGTTATGTTCTTTTGAAGTAAAAAGGGCATGTAAAAGCCCATGCGTGCCCAGCTTTATACGCGGGAAAAGAGGGGAGAAAAAATGCCAGACGGTCTGTAAGCCGGGTTCTGTCTAGCCCAAAAGGGCCTGGACGATCATTCCTCTGGGACATGTCTTGCAACATGCCTCACGCGACCAACCCGAACGACGGGGCGGGAGAACCCCCGAAACCCGAAGGTTTCTGCCGTTCCTATTCGGTCTTGCTCCCGGTGGGGTTTGCCGTGCCTCCCCTGTTGCCAGCGGAGCGGTGCGCTCTTACCGCACCGTTTCACCCTTACCTTCAGCCCGTCCCATGGTTTCCCATGGCATGGAACCCGGAAGGCGGTCTGTTTTCTGTGGCACTTTCCCTAAGGTCACCCTCGCCGGTCGTTAACCGGCACCGTTCTTCCCGTGGAGCCCGGACTTTCCTCCATCATGCGCAAAAACGCACAACAGCGACCGTCCGACCGTCTGGCCCGCGCACCCTGCGTTGGCGGCTGGCGCAGGTCAAGGGCTTTGTGGTGGAAAAGCGCTCTTGGCAGGAGCAGGCAAGAGCGCACATCATGCATATATGTCTGATTTTATGGTCCCCACGTCCGCTTCAACCCCGCTCCGGCCCAACCTGCCCTCGCGCGTGCTGCTCGGGCTGATCCGCTGGCAGGAGCGCCGTAAAAAACGCTTATCCAAGAGGGGAGCAGGGCAGAATAACAGTGCTCAGGGGCAGGGCGGGGCACAGGTACAATCTGTGGTGGCACTGCCAGAGCAGCAGCATTTTCTAAAAATACTGCGCAAAGCAATGGACACACCCTCTTTTCCCCAGCGTCTGTCCGCCATGCCGCTGCGCAGGGTGGTGCATGTGCAGGTGCCGGGGGCAACAGGGCCATTGGCGGCACGGCTTTACATTCCGCATGGGCGGGTGCGCGGGGCGGTGCTGTACCTGCATGGGGGTGGGTTTGTGCATTGCGGCCTTAACTCCCACCACGGCATATGCTGCCGTCTTGCGCGGGCATCGGGGGCGGCGGTGCTGCTGCCCGATTACGCACTGGCCCCCGAAAACCCTTTTCCCGCAGCGGTGGAAGACTCCCGTGCGGCACTGGTCTGGCTGGCGGGGGCCTCCGCACAGTACTGGGGTGGGCTGGTGGCGGTCGCGGGGGATAGCGCAGGGGGGAACCTTGCCGCCGTGCTGGCGCAGAACGGGCGGGCGGGCCTGTGCCCCAACCCGGCCTTGCAACTGCTGTATTATCCATCACTTTACGGGCGTAATAACCTGCCGTCGCAGTCTACATACGAGGACGGGTATTTTCTCTCCCGCCGCTCAATGGAGTGGTATGCCGCTCAATACATCCAGCGGGAGGAGGACTGGACACACCCGCATTTTGTGCCCGGCCACACGGCTGATCTGGGCGGGCTGGCCCCGGCCGTTATTGTTACGGCGGCATGCGACCCCATGCGGGACGAAGGGCAGGCCTATGCCTCAGCTCTCAAACGGGCCGGGGTGCCGGTGCTGTACCGCTGCTACCCCGGAACCCTGCATGCGTTCCTTAATTTTTACGCGCTTATGCCCCACGGCAAGGCGGCACTCCGCCTTGGGGGGCGCGCCTTACGCAAGGTTTTTGCGACCGGCGCGTAAGGCCCGGTGCTGGGGCGCGGGCCTTACTCTGCTCAGGGAATGGGGTGGAACTGGCCGGGTGAGCCCTGATCGGAGAGGACAATCCGGTTCATGCGGTCCACCTTGAGTGTGAACAGCTTGGGCAGTTCGCCCTTGGGGGCTGGGCATGTGCCTGTGCTTTTTTCCATCACGTCAATGCGCGATGCGGTGGGCTGGTCGTTACCATTGACAACAAACAGCAGGCAGTCTGGCCTGTCATGCGTCATGCCGTTCTGGGTGACCCTGAGCCGCAGGTGCTGGACCAGAGCCGTATCATCGTACCAGCTCTGGGCCGAAAACGTGTACCGGTCCACCATGCGTTCCAGTATGCCGCTTTTGGCCAGAACGATCATGAGCAGCGTAAGCGGCAGCACCAGCGCCAGCCTGCGCAGGACATGCTGGCGCAGGGTTCGCTGGGCAAAGGGGCCACGTTTGGGTTTGGGGGCGGGTGTGTTGGTGTCTGTCATGTCAGCATGTCTTCGTGCCACAGGGCGCCATCGCGGGCCAGCAGGGAGCGGGTGGAGGCCGGACCCCAGCTTCCCGCCGGGTAGGGTTCCAGCGGGGTCATGGCATGCCGCCATGAGTTGAGAATGGGTTCAATCCACTGCCATGAAGTCTCAACTTCGTCCCGGCGGATGAACAGGGCGGGGTCTCCGCGTACGGCATCAAGCAGAAGACGCTCGTACGAGTCCTGATACGTGACCGAAAACGCATTTTCGTAAGACATGCCAAGTGTGGCATTGCGCACGCGGAACCCGCCTGCGCCGGGGTCGCGCACCGCCATGACAAATGAGAGTTCCTCACGCGGAGCAATGCGGATCACCAGACGCCCCGGAGAGGGCATGTTGGTAAAGATCGGCCACACCTGCGGGCGGAACTGGATGACAATTTCGGTGGTTTTGGTCGCCAGCCGTTTGCCGGTACGCAGGTAGAAAGGGGTATGACCCCAGCGCGCGGTACGGATTTTGGTGCGGATGGCGACAAAGGTTTCCGTGTTGCTGGCGCGGCCGGTGCCCAGGTCCTCGTTATAGCCGGGCACGTCCTGACGTTTAATCTCGCCTGCCACGTACTGCCCGCGAATAACGTTGCGGCGCACCATGTCCGGCGTCATGGGGCGCAGGGCGTTGAGCACCTTCAGCTTTTCGTTGCGCAGATCATCGGAGCCGAGGGAGGCCGGGGCGTCCATGGCCACCATGCACAGGACCTGCAACAGGTGGTTTTGCACCATGTCGCGCAGAGCGCCCGATTCATCGTAATAGGAGCCACGACTGCCCACCCCCACGGTTTCGGCCGCGGTAATCTGCACATGGGCTATGGCCTCGGACGACCACAGTTTTTCAAGTGCGGGATTGGCAAAGCGCAGGGCCAGAATGTTCTGCACCCCTTCCTTACCCAGATAATGGTCAATCCGGTAAATGGACTCTTCGGGGAAGAACTGCCCCACACCCTGATTGATGGCGCGTGCGGTGCCCAGATTAACGCCAATGGGTTTTTCCAGCACCACGCGGGAGTGCTGGTTAATCAGGTTATGGCGGGCCAGCGCCTCGCAGAGCGGGGAATAGAGCGCTGGAGCAGTGGCCAGATAAAAAACACGGGGGCGATCGTTGTCGCTCAGCAGGGTGTCAAGCGTCTGCCAGTCCCCGCCGGGTTTGAGCGCATCGAGCGTAACATAGGTCAGTAGGCCCAGAAAATGGCGCAGGGTCTGTTCGTCCTGTGCGCTTTCGGGGGCGAATTCGCGCAGGGCGGCCTCGGTCTGTTCACGGAACTGCTCCGTGTTCAGCTCCGTGCGGGCGATGCAGATGATCTGCGCATCGTCGCTGAATTCCTGCGCATGGAAGCGGCGCAGAAAGGCAGGGAGCAGCTTGCGGCGCGACAGGTCGCCCGTTGCGCCAAAAATAACAAAATCAAAAGGTCCCGTGTGATTGACCAGAGCCATGGAAAAAACATTCCCGCAAGGGTGGTGGGCAGGGCCGCCGTCAATATAAGGCGTTTGCAGGCGCTGTAACGCCACAGCGCACAAAGGCTGCTCCGCTTATGGAAGGCCCGGGACGTGTTTGCAAGGGTTAGAATGGTGTGTGATCATTGACCCCGTGGACACGGCACGATAAGCCCGCGCCTTTGGCAAGCAGCAGGATACGGGTTTTTGGTCTTCCGTATTTCTGTGTCTGAGATACGATGCGCAACAAAGGGAGCCGAACATGGATGGCGAACAAGAAGACGCAGCAGTAGGCGGCATTGCCGCAGACCGTCTGAGAAGCATTATCGAGCGGGTTGAACGGCTCGAAGAAGAGCGTAAGGCGCTGGCAGGCGACATAAAGGACATTTTTACCGAGGCCAAATCCGCCGGGTTTGATGTTAAGGTCATTCGTCAGATTATCCGCCAGCGTAAACAGGAGCCTTCGGAAGTGGAAGAGCAGGAAACCCTGCTGGACATCTACCGTCGTGCGCTGGGCATGTAAGATCATCCACGCAGGCGCAACACAGGGTCGGGACGGCTTTTGATGATGACATTGTCTTTTCCCGAATGGGTGCCGCTATGGGGCCAGTTGCTGGTTCTGGCGGTGGGCATTGTGTTCGGGCTTGCGTTCATGATGATGCCTTTTGCCGTTTTTGGCGTCAAAGGCAGGCTGGCTGAACTCTCCCTCCAGCTGGAGGAGCTTCAGGCGGAACTGCGCGCGCGCGCCATGCAGGGCAACGGGGTGCCGGACGGGTATGTAGGGTATGGGGCGGAACCTCCACTCCCCTTCACCCGCCGCGCGGAGAGCGAGGGCAGGCCTGTGGTGGAGGAGGTACGCTCCCCTGTGGTGGAAAAATCAGCCCCCCCCCGCGGCGTACCCGTTTTTGCGGAACTGCGGGCTCCAAGGGTGTCGGATGCCTATGAGGCCCGGCAGGAAGCACCTCCGGCTCCCTCAATGGAAGCCGATGCCTTCAAGTCACCTCCGGTCAGGCGCATGCCCTGGCATGAGGAGGAAGACGGGCAGCCAGAAAAAAGTGCCGAGACCCAGCGCCGCCAGAGAGCGCCGGACGCCAATCAGGAAGCCTACAGGCCCGACTTCTCGCGGGAAGGGGGGCTGCCCCGTTCTGGCACATCCAGTACGCGTTACGATGACCACACAGGCCGGGCCGAGCCTGTGCTGCATTTTCCCTCCCGCAACAAACCATAATAAAACCGGGGTGTTGCGGGGAATAGCCTCGTGGTGACTTTTGGTCTGCTGTGTCAGACCATCACAAGGTCATCACGGTGGATGATCTCATCACGTCCCTGCCAGCCCAGAATGCTGGCGGTCTCGCTTGAATGGTGCCCGGCTATGCGGCGTGCATCGTCTGCATCATAGGCGGCTAGGCCGTGGGCCAGTATGCGCCCGCTGGCATCCACCACCTCCACCAGATCACCCTGCGTAAAGTTGCCCTGTACGTGCAGAACGCCCGCAGGGAGCAGGGATCCGCCTTTGCGCAGGGCTTCGGCAGCCCCGGCATCCACCTTGATTTCCCCTGTGGGGTTCAGGCTGCCAGCAATCCACTGCTTGCGGCCCGTATGCCCGTTGCTCTGGGGCAGGAACCATGAGCAGCGTGCACCATCCATAAGAGCCTGAAGCGGGTGCATGGTTTTGCCAATGGCAATGGCCATGGCGCAGCCCGAGCGTGTGGCAATGTTGGCCGCCAGCAGTTTGGTGCGCATGCCGCCCGAGGAGTAGCCCGGTGGCGGCTCCCCCCCCATGGCCTCGATTTCGGGCGTCAGGGCTTCAATAACCGGCAGGTGCTGTGCATTGGGGTTGGTGCGTGGGTCGGCTGTGTACAGCCCGTCAATATCGGAGAGCAGCACAAGCTGGTCCGCATCGGTCATCTGCGCTACGCGGGCAGCCAGCCGGTCGTTGTCCCCAAAGCGGATCTCGGCTGTAGCAATGGTGTCGTTCTCGTTAATCACCGGCACACACCCCAGTTCCAGCAGGGTATTCAAGGTGGCGCGGGCGTTCAGGTAGCGCTTGCGGTCTTCTGTATCTTCGGGAGTTAACAGCAGTTGGGCGGCTGTCAGCCCGTGGGCGGAAAGGGCGTGGCTCCATGCCTGGGCAAGGCTGATCTGGCCCACGGCTGCTGCTGCCTGCTTTTCCGCCAGCCGCAGTGGCCCATCCGTAAGCCCCAGCGTATGCCGTGCCAGTGCTATGGCCCCGGAGGACACAACGCTCACCGCCACCCCCTGTTTGCGTAAAACCGCTATATCTGCGGCAACGCTGGCCAGCCACTCCTGCCGTGGAGCGGCTTTTTGCGGGTCCACAACCAGAGCACTGCCGATTTTGATAACCAGCCGTTTTGCGTGCAGGAGTGAGGGGCGGGGGCTGTCTGTGGTCATGGGCTCATCCGTTGGGGGAGATGGCCCCCTCCAGCTATGGCATTACGGGTTGGTGGGTCAGGACTGGTCCTGCGCGTCCTTGCGGGAGGCAGTCACTTTATCCTGCAACAAACGCAACAGTTCCGGCACACCCTGCCGTGTTGCTGCGGAGATCAGCAGCACAGGGGCACCGCTGGCTTTTTGCAGTGCCGCCCGGCGGGCAGATGCCTCACGCGGGGTCATGGCGTCTGTCTTGTTCAGGGCAATAATTTCCGGCTTTTCGGCCAGACCACCACCATAGGCCGCCAGTTCGTGGCGGATGGTGCGCCATGTGTCCACCACGTTGCCTGCGGCACCATCAATCAGGTGCAGTAGCACGGCGCAGCGTTCCACGTGGCCCAGAAAGCGGTCGCCCAGCCCCGTGCCTTCATGTGCCCCTTCGATCAGCCCCGGAATGTCCGCCACCACAAACTCTTCGGTCATGGACAGGCGCACAACGCCCAGCTGGGGGTGCAGGGTGGTAAAGGGGTAGTCGGCAATTTTGGGGCGGGCTGCGGAGACAACGGACAGGAAGGTGGATTTGCCAGCATTGGGCAGGCCCACAAGCCCGACATCGGCAATCAGTTTAAGGCGCAGCCAGACCCAGCGTTCTTCGCCCGGCCAGCCTTTGTCCGAGCGGCGGGGGGCGCGGTTGGTGCTGCTTTTGTAGTTGGCATTGCCAAACCCGCCATCCCCCCCACGGCACAGGGTGACGCGCTTGCCTGCTTCGTCCAGATCGGCCAGCAGGGTTTCGCGGTCATCATCCATGATCTGGGTGCCAATAGGCACCTTGATGACAACAGCAGGGGAGGCGGCACCCGTGCGGTCCGAGCCAGCACCATTACCACCCTTGCGGGCGCGGAAATGCTGGGTGTAGCGAAAATCGATCAGCGTGTTCAGGTTGGGCACGGCTTCGAATATGATATCTCCCCCACGGCCGCCATTGCCGCCATCGGGGCCACCGAATTCGATGTATTTTTCCCGACGGAAGGCTGTCACACCATCTCCACCGTCGCCTGAGCGAACGTAGATTTTAGCCTGATCTAGAAACTTCATGACATACCTTCCGGCCCGGAACACGAAAAAGGGCCGAACCTTCCGGCCCGGCCCTGTTTTGCGTTCCAGCTACGCTAAAACGTAGGCTGGAAAACCCAGCCTGCTTATTCGGCTGCGAGGGGCAGCGCATCAACAGAAACGTGGACGCGGCCTTCTGCACGGCGTTCAAAACGCACATTGCCGGGAACCAGAGCAAACAGCGTGTGGTCGCGGCCAACGCCAACGTTCACGCCAGCCTTTACCTTTGTGCCACGCTGGCGAATGATAATGTTGCCAGCAAGAACCTGCTCGCCACCAAACTTTTTTACACCAAGACGGCGTCCGGCGCTATCGCGCCCGTTACGGGATGAACCGCCAGCTTTTTTTTGTGCCATGACCTAAGTCCTCCGTGGTCTAACCGGCCTGTTGTTTCCCTGAAGGGAAATCAGGCGGCGTTAATTTCCTGAATGCGCAGAACGGTAACCGGCTGACGGTGGCCGTTTTTGCGGCGGCTGTTCTGCCGACGGCGCTTCTTGAAGATGATGACCTTCTTGAGGCGGTCCTGAGCGATAACGGTAGCCGTTACCTTTGCGCCAGCAACTGTGGGAGCGCCAATGGTCGTGCCGCTCTCGCCACCAACGGCCAGAACGTCATCAAAGGTGATGGTGGAGCCGGCTTCGACTTCCAGCTTTTCAACCTTCAGCACCATGTTGGGCTCAACCCGGTACTGTTTGCCGCCAGTGCGGATAACTGCGAACATAAACTGTCTCTCTTTCCGATCTCTTGACCCTCGCGGCACCCTGGGCACAGGCGAAAAATCAGCTCGCTTTTTATTCTTTGGCCGCGACTTTGCACGGCATGCTTCCATCTGCGTGGATTAGCGGGGCTTTTACTGGCAGACTCGCCGCCACGTCAATAAAGAACTTGCGCTCTGGTGTAATTTTGGCAGGAGGCGGGAAGGGAGCCTGATTACGCCCCTTGTCGGCGGATAAATCCGGCGTCAAACCGCGGGACCTCACGCCATGCCTGCCAAGGCCAGCTCAGTTGGAGAGCACCATGGAACTGTGCATCATTCCATGTGATGGACCAGAACCATAGCGCGGTTTCTGGCTATGCGTTGTATCACGGGTTTTCAGGCTTTTGATAAGAGAATATCCCGCGAGGGGCGCGTAGGCGGCAGGTGCTCTGGCAGCGGATACCAGCACCCTCTGGTTGGTCATGTGTAGGGTGTGGCCACGCACATTCCATGTGTCAAAGGCGCGCTATATAGCGAGAAGCTAAAAATTTTATGCTGTAAACTCAATTATCAGGCTGATGTGGCGGAGAGGGAGGGATTCGAACCCTCGGAACTATTGCTAGCTCAACGGTTTTCGAGACGGAATATGCCCCTTTGATTTTATTGGATATTTTTACAAACGCTTTGATATATAAGGATTTAATTTCAATTTAAGCCAATTTAAGACAACCTATATCAATCTACGCCACGGGGTCATTTGCACAAATTTGCACAAAATTTTGCACAGACCGGCGCGACCCAAGACCCTGTGCCTCACGTTCTCGTGAGCGTCGCCAAGCTGGCTCTATTATAAAGGGTTTGAGACCCAATCCTAACCGAAATGAGCCGACATAAATAGATTTTAGCCATCTTTTTCTCTTGAAAATACGAAAGCCGCCGACTATATTAAAAAATAGTCTAGCGGGCCGATGCGTGCTGCTGGGCGGAAGTAAGGGATAGACTCGCGTCTGTTCACAGCGGAAGCTGGGAAGCGCGTTACAAATTGCGATAGGGAGTGTGCGGTTGAAGCCTCCGTCGTGGAAACCCCCTTGGGGCGCGGCGGGAATACAGGTGGAGACCACGTTTGCAGAGTTGCAGCCGCTGTCAAACGCTCGACCAGAAGCCACCCTGCTTCCGACCCGGCATTAACCTCCGAACGAGGGCACGCTGAGTCATGTCTGCTATCCAGCCTAAAATCACGCCTCTATTGCTATCTGAGTCTGAAGCCGCCGCTGTAATCGGCGTATCACCGGCTTACCTGTATCGCCTAAGAGCGAAACTGATCCCGGCTTCTCAGAACCCTCCCCCGCCTCCGCCTTACATCATGCTCGGTAAGCGATTCAAATATCGCCCGGCAGACCTTCAAGCGTGGATCGACGGCATGGCAGAAGGTAGCGTTCGTGCTGTAAAACGCGGACGTCCGACCAAGGCCGAAACGCAGCGCCGTTTGGCAGCTTAATCCCCCAAAAAGAAAACGCTGACCGATCCCGCCACAGGAACGACCAGCGCCACCAAAAACACACACATATATATCGACGAGAGAATCGCTTCCCTTTGATATGTGTGTTTTTGGCGGCGAGTCAAGCGTTTTCTCCAAAAAAATGGATGAAGACGATGAATACGCAAATGAACAAAGCCTCCAACCCTTTTCGAGGGAAACGCCCCCTAAGTCGCTCGGCTGATGCGGATATGTCTGCTGATGTGATTCAGATGCCCACGACCTATTCTCCACCGCCGGCACGACAGGCTGAAGAGAAAGCGAAAAGACCGAAAAAACCGAAAGCAATCCGTCCAGGCGAACTCTGTCCTGAAATCCCGACCCAAAAATATCCCGCGATCGACGCATTTCAGCGACTGAAACCTGATGCCATTTACGTTTATTGCAATGCAGAGCAAAACGTAATTTGCGCCGTCCTGAATTGCGGAGGCGACCGCAAAACAATAGTTTATGGCACGAAAGATGCTCATCCTGCGTGGCATGTAATCGACAAGGCTGAACAGAACAAACTGTTTCCTGTCCTCCCCCTGTATCGCGCCGAAATGCTTGCGCGTGCAAAATCACTGCCTGTCGTTGTCACTTTTGACGAAGCATCAGCAGATGAATTGCAGAAACTTGTAAAAGACACTGTCGTCGTTGCGATTGATCCAAATAACACCCGAAAAGCCGACTTGTCGCAACTTCGCGGGCGTGCAGTCACGGTCTGGCCAGACGCAAGTGAATCTGGACTGAAACGCGCATGTGCAATGGCACAGTGCATTGACGAAGATCAGCCAGCGGACAGCGCGTCTCCTGCTGTCAAAGTCGCCACCCTTCCCGACGGATTGCCGGACGACTGGACGCCAGGACACCAATCAGCGGCAGGGGAGAACATCGATTATCAGTCGATTGTCGATGCCGCAGTCGAAGCGCATGAAATCGCAGATGCAGACAGCGCTGGCGGGGTTGAATACCCGAAAAATTACGTCATGACCCCGTCAGGGCTGGTCTATCTGATGCCAGCGCCTTCATCTAGGGAGTTTGCATCTGACACAGAAATCGAAGTGACAACACGACCGTTCGAAGTCATCTCCGCTGTCGATACGAGATCAGCCGCTGACGCAGGATTGCTTTTGCGCTGGAAGAACGACCAAGGCCGCGTCCAGACGTTTGTTGCTCCCAAGAGAGAAATTTCAAACGTAAAGAGCGACCTCTTTTCGCGTATGGCCGGACTGGGGTTTGGCTTTAACCCGGCTCAGGCCCAGCATTTGAGGACGTTCCTCATGAAAATCTATTGCAACAGCTTCACCCAGATCGTTGACAAGGTGGGATGGAGTGAATCGAGCAAGGGGGTTTTCGACACTTTCATTGTGCCAGGAGGGGATGTCCTGAGTAGCAGCGATGAGCGCATCATGTTCAAAAACGATAACGTCGATACAGAAGCGCTAAAAGCACTGCACACCCCCGCCGGGACGCTGGCAGAATGGCAAGAAAGCATCGCATCATACGCGCGAGGCAACAGTCGTCTAATTTTCGCAATTTCAGCGGCACTCGCAAGCCCCCTCCTTCCGTTGCTGAAGGTGCCCGGCGGCGGCTTCCATTTCTACGGTCGGTCATCGAGAGGCAAGACGACGATGTTGACCGTTGGCGCGAGCGTCTGGGGCGACACGAACGATCCGGGGAATACCATCATCAAGAAATGGAAATCCACGGCAAACGCGATGGAAGGCTTGCTTGAGCGCGTGTCTGAGACCTGCGCGTTTCTTGACGAATCAACAAATGCGCCAGGCCGAACAATCGGCGACATCGTCTATCTCGCCAGCGATGGGGAGGGAAAAAACCGGGCTACACGCGATGTCGGGCTTCGGAAGGGTAAGACTTTCCGCCTGATCTTTGTGTCGAGCGGAGAGAAAAGCCTTTCAGATCAGATTGCCGCAGACGCAGGCTCGATCCAAGGCGGGCAGGACGCGCGTATGCCGTCGATTCATGCTCTTGTCAGCGAAAAGAACGGCGCATTCGACAACATCCATGGCTTCGACGATCCAGCATATTTTTCAAAATACCTGACCGGAAAATGCAAGGAATGCCATGGTGTAGCGGGAAGGCAATTCATCAACGAACTCATGCACGAGATCAAAGACAATGGGCAGGAATATATCGTTGACTTGATCAACAGACAGATCGCGCAGTTTCGCGAAAAATACGTCCGTTCCGGCATCGACGGACAGGTAGAGCGCGTCGCCGACCGTTTTGCTCTCGTCGCTGCGGCTGGAGAAATAGCAATCTGGCTCGGCGTTTTGCCGTGGGAAGCAGGAGAGGCTGAAGCCGCAGTCGGCCGTATTTACGAAGATTGGATCGATAGCCGAGGGGGCGACGGATCACGCGAAGACATCAATCTGATTAAAGCCCTACGCGAATTTTTGATGCGGCATGGCCTTCGGCGCTTTGACTCGCTCCGCCGGATCGAGACGGCGAGTGGGGGTGGTCAGGAGGGAACGGCCGATGATTTCGTCTCCAACGTAATCGACAGGGTCGGCTTTCGCGAGCAGGTCAGCGCAAACAACAATGAAGCCATTTTTTACGACTATGTAATTCCAGCCGCAACATGGGATTCTTTCGTCAGAGACGATCTCAAAGCGACATCTATGACAGGCATCGATGCAGCAAAAGCGATCCGCGATGCGGGTTTCCTTAAAATCGGTTCGCGGGGCATGACCGTCAAACGAACGCTGCCGACGGTCGGCAAACAAGTCCGATGCTACACAATACTGCACACAATAATGAAAGACGATGAAGTGATTGAGGATTGAAATTTTACTGACAGACAAAACGTCGGTCGGCGGCCAGAGCGATCTGGTCGCCTTTTTTTGTGGTCAATGTAGGCTGCTAACCACCCGGTTTGTTGAACAGGGTGGCTTCTAACCACCCCTCATCGATTAGAGTGGTTAGTATTTTTTCATTATAAAACAATACGTTATAACCCGCTAGACACCCTAACCACCCTAACCAACCTATTTTACGAGAATTATGTAGAAGGTATGATTTTTGCGTTTTGATGAGAACGCGGGGAGATGGGGGGCGGCGAGAAACGAGAAACATCGCGCGTTAAACAATATATATAAAAAAATGGTTGGTTAGGGTGGTTAGGTTGGTTAGTCGCGTAAAAAATAGCCGGAAACTGCGGTTTTTCACTAACCACCCTGATTGAGACAAGTTGGTTAGTGAGAGGCTTGGGTGGTTAGATTGACAAGCCGAGATTTGATTTAAGAAGCATTCCTCGAACGATTTAGAGAGTCTGAAGGGGGCCTCCTGAAGAAGGAAGGGGCATGGCCGGCTGCCGCCGGCGGGGTCGCGTCTTCACCACACGAATGTCTTGTAAACGCAAATCCAGGGCGGCAGCCCGTCAGTCCCCACGCCCTCTTCAAGCCCCCTGAAGACCTTTCTTAATCACACCCTCTCCTTTTCAGGTAATAACAACTCAGTCACAAGTAATGTAAACATGTTTACCTAATCACACCAAACCTTCTCAAACATATATCGAAAAAACAACAATAATAATAACAGCATATCTTATTTTTATTTACTGTTTTTCTTGACAAAACGCTCGAAACGACCTATATTATTTTTATCAGATAGATTTCCAGGTCTGTCTTGATAACAAAAAAAAGGGCCGCCCGGTTCCAGCCGAGCGACCCTTCTGAGACACACACTGTAAAGCGGGCGCCACACACCTCCGCTTTACATGAGACGTATCGCGGAGACAATTAAAATGAGTCATGTCAAAATGCTCGACATCGACCGCATCGTCGCGGTCGATGATGCAGTCGAACTGTCTGATTTCATGAGCCGCGCCGTATGCAGTCGCAGCATGTCAAACGACAAGCAGCAGGCGATCGTGCGCTTTCGCAATCATGTCATCGAGATCGGCGCATACAGCGCTCCCGCCATCAAAATCGATGGTGTTGACCTTGATGTCGCATCACATCCTGCCATCACACATCTGCTTCTCTCGCTGATGTCTTCAGATCAGCCGGCACAATCAGCCTAAGCCAGCCTTCCGACGCGAGAGGAATACAAGATGAAATTTGACACAAAAGCAGTCATCGAAACGGATGACATCGCCGCACTCAAATTCGTAATGGCTTTGGCATGGGAAATGCGCGTCTTCGGAGGATGGGACGGGCGGATGTTGATCATGCGTCGAGACGATCACACAATAAAAATCTGGCATCGACCCGACGGCATTGCAGAATTCGAGATTGACGACTTTCTGATCGACCTCTCGGGCCGCACAAAAATCGCACGTTTCTTGCGCTCATTGATGCCCGCTTCTGTATGTCCAGCAAAGAGCGTGTCGTGATGCCGCCTGCACCATCCGCGATCCGATGTGCCCGAAAATCGGCAAAGCTGACCCAGGCGCAGGCCGCAGAGACAGTATCTGTTGCGATTTCGACATGGAGGAAATGGGAGGCTGGCACGCATCGTATGCCGCCACCGTCGTTTGAAATGTTTCTGCTCAAAACGCAGTCAAAAAGACTGATGGAGAAGTAATCATGTCGTTCACTAAAATGACAGTATCAGGTGATGCGACAGAAGCGTCACTTGCGATCGTCCTTAACGTCAAACGCGACGTCGTCATCAATGCGACAGCAAACATCATCATTGATCTCACGAGCCGCGACCGACTGACATACTCGAAGGATCGTTTGACATGGCCCTCGGGCGCATACCTGTATTTAGACGCATCGAGCCGTGCCGAAATCGAAACGGAAATGAAAAAGGGCAAGGTTATGTCTGACATGATCGCGACCGGCAGACAGTTTTACGAGCAAGTTCGTAAGCGTGAAGAAGAAGCCCAAGCCAAACGCGACGCCGCAGCAATTTCCGGTCAATCCGACGCGCATCCTATTGCCGCCGAATAATCACAAAAACGTGACCTTATAACCCAACCTCTCTACAGAAGGCCACCATTCCGGGTTTTTGCTCAAAAGTCGCTCAATGAGCAAAAAACCTAAATCGTCGGTCTGGTGGCCTTCTAGGCATGTATTAAGGGTGCATGTTACACCCTCCTTCGTTTTGGAAATTACTATATTCTAAAAAGTCAAGTATTTATCTTGCGTTTTCCTTGATTTTTGTATGTCACGGTGCTATATAATAATTGTCAGCGTGAGAAAAACACCTGATGCCATGCGGGAACATGGCAGATCAATCTGGCGCTGCATCGACACCGCGCGCCCTTGCGTAAGTAAAGAAATGTCAAAATCTTCAAAAGTCTTCGTGAATACTCAGGAACTTGAGGCCCGCGTTCAACGCAACGGATACCAGCGCGATCGTCAGAGCCTTGAGGCCCGGCGGCTGTTGAACGGGAACTATCTGGTCATCGGGATAACCGGCGACAGGATGTTCCTTGCCGAAACAACCGATGGTCTATTTCATCGCAGGAACGGCCGAAACGTCGTAAGGATTCATAACGACGATCGTTATCCTCGTCGCAATCCCTATTCCCGTCACAGGGTGATTGAATACCTTGAGTATCTGATCGATACAATGCTTCAGCTTGATAAAAATCGGCTATCGAACGGCAATTATTTGACTACTGAGCGCCTGGCGATAGGAGAAAGCGATGACTGTCGCTATTTTATCATCGAAACAACAGACGGCGTTTTTGATGGACAGGATAAGAGGAACTTCGTCAAATTTCACGGTGAATGGGAATGGAGCGCTCGGGAGGCATGGGGCAGACACGCAGCAATTATCGCTGAGGACGCCCGGCTGGAACTCGCAGTTATAAAGCGAATTGATGAGCGGCAGGTAGCGCAGGCAAAGAAAAAGGCAAGCGCAGCCTGAGCCTGCCCCCCTGAACACCACAGTCGCTGGGCGGGAACCCAGCGACTGTTTACACCTAAAGCGGCGCATCGACACACCGCTTTTAGCGAATCATGGAAGCTAAAGCAATGAAAAATCCCGAACCACACGCCATCCGGTCAGCCCGAGCCACATCTGGTCTGACCCAGACAGAAGCCGCCCAAATGGTTTTCGTTTCGCTTGTGACTTGGGCGAGGTGGGAGGCTGGCACATGCCCCATGCCGCCCGGTCTTTTTGATCTCTTCATGATCAAAACGAACCAAAGCGAAATCGTCTGTGAGCAGAGTGTATTGCGTGGTCTCGATGCCCTGATCAGTGACGCAACGGCTCTACGCCGCAAGATCGTCTCCGACCGACCGGCGATTCCAGCGGAATAACCCGAACGATTCAGCAAAGGACTTTATGTCATGTCAAAAATCAATACGGCTCTTATCGAACGCCTTATCGCCGCCGGTGGCACTGTTATTAAGAAAAAAGCGCCCGAACCAGTGCGTTCCTGGCACGACGACCCCGACGACAGAGATCGTGAAGTTCGTAAATACGAGCCAGATGACTACGAATACTGGTATAAATACAGCATTTTCTTTAACAGAAAGTCTGAAATCCTGTCAGGCATCGACTTTCACGACATTCCTTCCGTTCATTACGACGCTCTGTATGATGACTGGTATGCAGAGACATCGCTTCATACGCAGTCAGTCCTCGCCGCAGTCCAAGCACGACTTCGGTTCCAGGGCGTCATCTGATCTGCAAATCGATGATATAATCAAATAGAACAACGCCATCATGCGAGATCATGAAAATGGATGAAATCTCAAAGGAAGAAGTTGCCCGGCTGCGCCGTCTTGATCCAGCCGGTGTCCATGCGGCGCTGATCGCGTCAGGTGATCTGTCTATAAACACAGCGATCCCTCGCCGCATCGAGAATCTGCGACCCGCAGAAAATGCCATTGACGCGGTCAAATTCGCCAAAAAATGCGACTATAATCAAGCGCTCGAATGGCTTCATGAGCATTTTGCCGACGATCAGACGGCCTCGCGAAACGTCGGGATCAAGCAGGTCGAGCGAGAATTGTTTGATTCCGAAATCGTAATCAATCGGCTAGTCAAACAGCAGATGGATGCTCTGGGGTGCAGCGAAGCCCGTCTGACGTTGATGTTTAAGGAAGCGGATGAAGCAGCCCAAAGGGACGCACTGCTCGAAACAGTGACAGAAACAGACTTTGAAAAGCTGCCGCAAGATCACGACGCTGAACCAGAAAAACGGAAAGGCAAATTCGGCTATCTCGTTGGGAAACGGACGCAGAACGGCGAGAAAGTCGAGAAATTTTTCAACACGCGAGACATCCAAAATTGTGTCGGCATGTTGCGTCAGCGCAATGGAGAGGGTCTGAACGTGCTGATGACGCCTATGGACAGACACTGCTTCTATATTCTTGTTGACGATGCTCTTGATCGCCAAGGCAAAGAGTCTGAATCGCCTGTTAAGTCTTGGATTGATGCGGGTTTCAAACCCTGTCTCGCGCTTCAGACGTCATGGAAATCACATCAGATCATTTTTCGTGTGCCGAAAGAACCGTTCAGATTCAAAGACGCTGTCGGCAACGATGATTCCTGTTTTGACCGTCAAGGACTGCATCAATACTTCCAGTCCCTCAATCGCGACTTCGGCGACCATCGCATTTCTGGCCTTCGACATGGCATCCGCCTTGCCGGCTATCGCAACGTAAAACCTAAACATGCCCGTGAGGTCGAAGGCAAAGCATGGGGTGTCGAATATCCTTTCGTCAAGATCAAGCATTCTGAATCGACGTTCTGTGAGAAAACATTAAACGATGCGTTAAAAATGTGCTCGCACAAGGTAGTGGGTAATATCGAACGAACGAGACAAGCACTGCTTAATCACAGAAATGGCGTGACCCAGCCGCGCCAGGTCATGCCGCCCAGATCGGTCTCAGGCGGGCTAGTCAGACCCACAGCGCCACGACAAAAATCGGCCTGGGAACGCAAGATTGAAGAGCGTGAAATAAAGCGAGAGACACAACAGGCAGCAAAAAAGGATCAGTCCCTATGTCGTTAATTTCCGCCATTCGTGCCGCATTTTCGTTCTCAGCAAGTGCGGCTCAGACTCTCAGCGATGGACTTTCTGAAGCCGCCGGCGCTGATGTCCAGAAGCGCCTGAAGCAAAACATGTCGGGCAGACAGCAGAATCATGAGCCATCTGAGGGAGATAAAAAAGAAAAAGAAAGGGCGTCACAACCGGCGGTGACATTCACTATTCCCGAGCATAACGGCCCCATTAAAGAGCCGGAATTCAAACCTGAGCCTTTGCCGCCACTTCCGCCTAAGCCCCCGCCCTTACCGCCAAAAAAATTGGCTCCAATCAATAACGCATCGAAACAGAAGCCTCACCCCATCAAACCCAAACCTGCGGCAACCTCGACATCAACAAAACAATCTCCATCAACAAAACAATCCCCTTTTGAAAAAAAGATCGCAGAACGAGAGAAAGCCAGAGAGGCAAGAGCGCTGACAAAAAAAGAAGATGGTCTATCCATCTAACGCAAAATAAAAGCCCCGTTATTGCGGGGCTTTTATTTCGTCTTCGGGAAATACACTTAATAATATTCAGTGCGATGCTTCTCTGATTCCGCTTGATACGCCTCAAATTCTTCCAGGCGTTGCAGTTCGCGCCGTTCCGCATCGCGTCTGTATCTCGCTCGCGTGCCGTCCTCGACGCGATGACCGGCAAAGGTTGAGGGCACGGGCGCTGGCATAGAAACATCGGCGTTGGCCCTGAGCGCGGCTGGCACGAGACGCGCCAGTTTTGCCAAACCCTTCGATGTGACCCGGACCTGCTCTGTAATTCTCTCTCCGCCGTCCGGCGCAAGAATCACTGAAACTTTGTGTGTCAGATAACCAGATGTGATCTTGTCTTGATATGCAGCAAGGGGCGATTTACCGCGCCGGAAAAGCCACCCTTCCCGGCGCAGCAAGGCGATGAACTTTCGTGGTGCGACGCCGATCGTTTTTGCGGCATCTGAGAGCGTGAGTGTGCCTTCCGTTTCAATCAAGCGGTCATGAATCGCGGCCTTGGGCATACTGTAATTCAGGAGTTCTGTGTGACTTGCTATTGTGTCGAGATGTTCTGCGATTTGCAATTTGTGCGTCTCAACTTGTTTCTGTAGATCGCTGATTACAGCAAGTGTCATCTCTGCCATCGAGAGTGCCGGGGATGGTTCAGGAACAGGCTGGACGGAGTATGAGCCAGTCCTGCGAATTGACGGCAAGACCTCAGATGTCACCCATTTCCTGAATCGCTTTGCGGCCGGCTTGCGGCTATCAAACGTCAGCGTGTAAAGCCCAGACTCATTGATAATGGCGGTTTTCTGCGGGCCGCCAAGGGTGTCGTTAGTAACGACACCCTTTTCATCAGGATCAAGACGGGCCGCCGCGTGGCGATGGTTGCGGATTTCAAGAACAACACAGACGTCAGACAGAAGGAACCATGGTTCACCCCCGACATCTGTTATGCGGATCGGAGCGCCTTCAAAATCAAGCGTGGAAATATGCTGATTGCCGGCGGTTGTGCTAAACAGATCGGCTTGCATTGATGATCTCCATCGTTTGCAAGTTAACCCCAGTCGTGCGACCGGCTGGGGCACCCGAGCGATTGCTCAAGCACAAGTATATAGCTTAGTTTTCTGCATATTTCATGAAACGCGCACCCACGCACGTCAGGGTCGGGCGGATTGCTGGGCAGGCTAGGTCTGATCGCAGGAATCAGATGGTTCCGAAACTACTGAAGGGGCCTCGCTCCGCCTCGCGGGGGGAGGCGGTTACGAGAAGCCCCCCCGCCCATGGAGAAATATAGAAAGTGGCTTCTGTTCCATTTTGTAGCCTAGGTAAAAGTCCATTTCCCATAGAATCCATAAGGGCCTGTCCATCCTTTAATAAGTAATTTCTCCATCTTAGTTCGATAATTCAGAATCATAGAGCAATACCTTTCCCACAAACGCACGGTGAATTGCTGTTCACATTCAATATCGTTTGCATGAAGACCGCAGGGGTATCGTGCCCAACTTTCATTTCCACTTGAAAGCATGTCGAACACCCACTTATCTCGGGCTTTGTATGGAATAAGAGAGGTTCTCTCGACTAACTTCCAAAGTTTATGAGTGGCGATTTTGTTGCCTATGCGCCCTTCGGAAACAAGAGAAGGGTCTTCGTAAATACAAAATGCTTTCAGCATATTTTCCATCGCGAAAGCGGCTAGAAGGAAAGTGCCTTTATTCGCATCATCCCAAACCATCAGTGGCTGGCCATCTTTTATTAAGGTCGTATTTCCCCGTCCTCGTTTATCCCAAAGAATTAAAGCCTGCGAATGTAAATTATTAGATGTGCGATACCATTGATGTGGATTAGCCGCATCCAATGTTACCGACCATGAAGGATGGAACTACTGCGAAACCGGGATTATGTGGGATCAGCGGGGATTTCGTGGGACGAAACCTGTTGAGCGACCGGGGTTTTCTGGGTTTTGACTGGGGCTGGTGTGGGTCAAAACCCCCCGATGATTTTGGATGGAACTAACTGCGAAATTGGCCTTAAGGGGCATTTTCAGCCAGATGATTTGGAACCCACCCTGATTTTAGTATCAGCCCTTCAAATGCCTTTTAATGACCTTTCAAAGGGCCGAGATAACCAGTTAATCTTAGCGAGTAGATATGGCGCGTTCAATAGCCTGATGGAGCTGCGTAGCGGCGGTTAAATCGGCTTTTTCGAGAGCAGGATGATCGCCAGATGAGTTCTTAATCAGGACTGTGTATTTATACCAAGGGGCTTTCTTAGCCAATTTATACCAAATGAACGCAAATATTATTCCCGGAATAATATAAAGCCCAAAGCCAATCAGAACAATTATTCCCCCGAAGAATGCTAACCAAATTTGCGCTGGGTCAATTGCTTTTAGAATTGTTGTGCTGCCAATAGAAGACACAGAATAGCTTGCGCTTCCAATTTTAATTAGGGAGTTGTCTACACTTATATTTCCGTTCTTATAAATATATTCACCAGTTTCCATAACGATTTTCCTTATATTGAGGATTTATACCGTCATAGCGCCGGAGCGCCAGACTACGCGGCCTATGATCTTTGCAGGGGCTCCACCATCGCGGATCATCTGGCGGATTTCTGCGGCGTTCAATTCATCTGTGGAATAGCTGGGGTTGTCGCTGACCACCTCCACATTGCCGTTGGCTTTCAGACGCAGGCGCTTGACTAGGAGACTGTTGTCTATGCGGATAGCGTAGATTGCTCCGCTCTTGATGCTTTCTACGTCTGTTCTAATCAGAACCAAGTCTCCATCATCTAAAGATGGCTGCATGCTGTCGCCCTTAACGGTAAGGGCGCACACGTATTTTTCGTGCCCAAGCACGTCTTTTGGCAATATATCTCTAGGAATTGAAACGGTTTTCTTGATTGGCTCGCGGTTTGGATACACGCCAGAACCCGCCGACAACTGAAGGTCATAATTCAAGAAATCTACATTTGGAGATCCTGACGGTTCATCTGCATTTGCAGATGCAGTTGCCGCATCACCCCCGGAAACAAGCCAATCCAAAGACACACCGCAGGCGGCAGCTATCTTTGCTGCAGTAGAAGCGCGCATTTCACGGCCTGCAATGTAGGTGTTGAGAGTGCCAAGCGGAACTCCCGACACATTAGAGACATGCTGGTTTCCTCCAGCATTTCTAACCGCCGTCCGTAGCCGTTCACTGGCGGAGTCTGTTTCGCAGTTTGTGCTTGGAACTGCGAAATCTGCATCTGTTGGCTTCTTTCCTTCAGATGTCATTGATAAATATAGACCTTTTTAATTATTCACAGATGTATCCACAAAAAATAACTGCGAAGTCAGATTTTATCGTTGAAACAAATCTGAGATCGCATATGTTAGCGGAACACCTCGCGACGATTTCCGGCGGCGTAAAGTCGCTGGAAAGGGGTTGAAGAAAAAGGGCGGTTGCAGCCGCCCTCGAATCAGGAGCTACACACTATGGCACAAAAGCCCATGGGAATGCACCCGGAGGACATTAAAGCCGCGCTGCGGAAAATGTTCGGTTCTCTGGCTGCGTTCTCCGTCATGATCGGGCGGGATAGCCGTGCGGTGAGCAAGACCATTGCTACCCCCGGCTACTCCGTTCCCATTGAGCGCGAAATTGCGAAGGCGCTGAAGGTAGCGGTGAAGGCCATATGGCCTGATCGGTATCATTCTGACGGCACTCCAGTTTCGTTTGTTGTCCCTCGTATTCCTACCGCCCTGAACTGCCGGGCGCACCGTCAAAATGAGGTGGCGGCATGAACACCATTTCCACAGCAACCGCCATATCAGACGACAAAAAAACAGCCTCGTTTTCGATATCTGTGGTGTGTGGTGCATCAGAAAAGCCGGTCGCCTTTGGGACGGTCGATCTCGCCACCGGACGGGTTTTGAGCCTCCTTATTGGGTCAAAGGATGAAGTGGCATGAACATGAGTGTGCCTCAGCCGCTGCTGTCAGTGGTGTCTATTCCCCTGACAGATATTGACGTTGGCGACCGCCTACGTGGGATTGATGATGATGCCGCAGCCGTCATTGCGGCAAGTATGCAGGAACAGGGTCAGCGCACCCCGATTGAAGTGCGTAAGGCCGGAAAGCGGTATCGGCTGATTGCCGGTGCGCACCGCATGCGGGCCTTGGCTCTGGCCGGAATAGAAACCGCATTTGCTGTGGTTGTGAAGGCGAATGACCTTGAAGCACAGTTGCTGGAGATTGACGAAAACATCTGCCGCCGGGAACTGAGCGAGCTGGACCGCGCAACATTTCTGGCGAAGCGCAAGGAGGTTTATGAGGCGCTGCATCCAGAGGTGGGGCATGGCGGTGACAGGAAGTCGGATCAAAACGACAAGCTTGTCGTTTTGATCCAGTCCTTCAGCCAAGCGACTGCCGAGAAACTTGGCTTTTCAAAGAGAACTATCGAACGCTCTGTAGCCCGATATAAGCACATTATGCCTGACGTGCGCGAGAAAATTTCCGGCACATGGCTTGCGGAAAGCGGCGCACAACTCGATGCCCTGTCTCGGGAAACGCCAGAGTATCAGCGCCAGATTGCTGACTTTATTGTGCAGTGGCCGGGTGTGAAGAACATTTCCGAGATACTGCGGCAGATCCGTAACCAGCCGAAGAAAAAGCCGCCCACGACATATGACAAACTGGTGGCGCTTTGGAACCGGGCCGATGATGCCACGAAGCTCCGTTTTCATGAGTTTTTGCAGCCTGAGTTTAATCTGGAGGATGCAGCGTGAGCCGGAAACCAGACATACGGCAGCTCTCGCTGCTGGATTGGGAGCCGCCAGTTTTCGTCACCGGATATGACCCGATGCTGGTGCGAGGGAACACCTATGAGTTCTCCCTGTGCCGCGCCATTTCCGTCACGCTGGCGGAATGCGGGCGGACGCGGCCTGAGGTTGCTTCTGACATGAGTGATATTCTGGGGCGGCCTGTGACCGTGAACATGCTCAACGCCTATGCGTCGGGCCAGCGGGAAGATCACCAGATCAGCGTGCCGCGCTTCAATGCCCTGATTGGGGCGACCCGTGACATCCGGCTGGTGGAGTTTCTGGCGGCACCCCGGGGTTGGGCTGTGATTGATCGGAACTATCTGCCGATGATCGAATTGGCGGCGGTAGCAGAACAGAAAAAGAAGCTGACGCGCATGGAGAATGGCCTGCGGCGTCAGTTGGGAGCGCGGTTCTGATGTCTAAAAAAGCATTTATCTCTTCTAAAACTGATACCGCAGGGCGCACCAACATCATGATTGGCAATCTGGGAATTGCAGACCTTGGGTGCGGTAACGTGATGGCCGAGTATCGTCCGGCCACCACAGAAGAAAAGACTATTCAGGTTGGTGTGAAAGAGTTCAGCCTTCTTTCTCGGCTTGCTTTATTGTGTCTGCGAGAGCGGTCAGAAGAATTTTCTTTAGATCAAGAGGTGACGACATTTCTGGAAGGCTACTTAGCCGGAATGTCAGATGTCCAGATACCGCGTTACCAACTCCGATCTCTAGACACTCAAAATCCCCCGATACCTCAAAGCCAAGACCAAGCTCTTTGATGGAGGTATTCGTTATGTGGATATTTGGCGTGTCGTCATCCGTAGGCACAGAAATAGAATACACAGTTTCCTCCTTGTTTGGGTTGTGCAGCCACAAGGTGGATGGGGTGGCGCGAGTCTGGCAATGCGGCCAGACCGCACCTCTCCCCCGTATGATCGGGGGTGTGGCATGAGGCGCGTGGTTGAATACCAGAACCTGACGTTTGAATCCTCCAATGACGGCATCCTGCAAATCTGGTTTGAGGCGCAGTGTGATGAGGAGTTCCTGCTCGCCCGCATCTATGGGCAAGACCGCGAAACGGCATTTGAGCGCATCACGCCGCAGGTTCTGACGGGCTGGGCGCTGTATCGGTCCAGCAAGCCGAAGGGCTTGGTATCCGGGATTTATGCGTCCCTGCGTCCGCGCGGATCTGTTGGAGATTGTCTGGCAATGGTCGAGCAGCATCTGCGACAGGCCCGTGAAAGCGAGCGGCGCATGTTTGTGGAGAACGCTGTAGTTGAAGCCGTAGCAGGTATGACCGGTATGTCTTGGCCCCTTCGCCCTGAAGATATCCTGAAGCACATGAATGGAGGGGGAAATGCTGAATAATGTTCAGTGGTATTCTCCTGCTGAACTGGCGGCTTTGCAGCTTCCAGGTATGCCGACGACTGCCCGGGCATATCAGATGAAAGCCAAGATGGAGAATTGGTTTGACCCGGAAAATGAAGGGAAGTGCTGGCGGCGTCGGAATGGGCGTGGCGGCGGCTATGAGTTCACGCCCTATGTTCTGGACACGATTGCCCAGGCCGCTCTGGTGGCGCGCATTCAGGCTCCGGTAAAGGCGGAATGCGAAGAAGAGCATAGAGAAAGAAACGAGTTATGGGCCAGATACAGGAAACTGCCCGAGCATAAGAGGAAACGTGCTGAGAGGGCGCATTGCATCCTGATGATGGTCGAAAGCTGGGTTGAGGCGAAGTGCTGCCAGAAAAAACTGGCCATAGTGCATATCGCCAAGGAGCAGCGTGTGGGGAAGACCACGATCTATAACTGGTATCGTGATGTGCGCGGCCTTGATAAATGTGACTGGCTGCCTGCGCTGGCCGACCGTTTGTGCGGGAGCAAAAAGAAGTATGCTGGATGCGATGAGGAAGCTCTGGAATTCTTCAAATCCCGCTGGTTGCAGCCGGAAAAGCCCAAGTTTGAGAAGTGCTACCGCGATCTGGTGAAGGCCGCAGAGGAACAGGGCTGGGTGATCCCAAGCATTAACACCATGAAGCGGCGGGTGAAGGAATTGCCGCAGATGGTAATTGCTCTGGCGCGGGGTGGTAGAGATGCCGCCAAGCAGATGATCCCTGCTCAGGAGCGTGACCGGACGTATCTACATGCCATGCAGGCGGTCAATGCGGATGGTCATAGGTGGGATATTTTCGTGCTGTGGCCGGATGGGACGATTGGTCGGCCTATGATGGCTTCATGGCAGGATCTGTATAGCAACACGATCCTGTCCTGGCGGGTTGATAAATCCGAAAACACCAACCTGATCCAACTTGCGTTTGGGGACATGATCGAGAAATGGGGCATCCCGGAGGAAGCCCTGATGGATAACGGTCGGGCCTTTGCCTCCAAGCGCATGACGGGTGGCTCGAAAACCCGCTTCCGTTTCAAGATAAAGGAGGATGATGTCAACGGCGTCATGACCATTCTGGGCGTGAAAACCCATTGGGCGATCCCCCGGCATGGTCAGTCAAAGCCTATTGAGCGTGCTTTTGGCGATATGGAAGAAAACATTGCCAAGGATTTACGATTTTCCGGGGCTTATGTGGGCAATAACCCGCTGGCCAAGCCAGAGAACTACGGCAGCAAAGCAATCCCGCTGGCGGAGTTTTTGAAGGTCGTTGAAGAGGGCATTCAGGAGCATAATAACCGCCCTAAACGGAACACACCGACCTGCGGTGGCAAGAAAAGCTTCTTTCAGGCATTTTCTGAGAGTCTTGCCATTCGCCCGGTGCGTAAGGCGACTGAAGCCCAGCGGCATCTGTGGCTGATGGCCGCTGAGAATGTGACTGTCAACAAGAACAACGGCTCCATCCGGTTCATGAAGAACCGTTATTTTGCGGACTTCCTGCATGAGCATCTGGGGCAGAAAGTTGTTGTCCGTTATGACCCGCAGAACCTTCATGCGGATCTGCATGTGTATGATGCGAAGGGAGTGTTCCTGGGGAACGCGCCGGTTATCGATAAAACCGGCTTCTTTGATATGCATGCGGCTGGGGAAACAAGGCGGAAAGAAAAGAAAATCCTGCGGAACACGAAGGAAATTCTTGATCTGCAACGCAGCATGACGCCGGAGCAGATGATCGAACTGATGCCAAAGATTTCCGAGGCGGAAGACCTGATTGAAAGCAAGGTTGTGCGCCCACTTCGGCCCAAACCGTTTGTGAGCAACGGCAACGCTGCCGTGGCGCATCATGATGACGAAGAAGAAGACTGGTTGACCAAGTATAACGAGCAGATGCGACCTACAGAGCGCTCCCTGCGACTTGTGGATACTGACGAAGACTAAATTGAGCTGATAACGCTCCAGTAAACGAGGAAATTTTTGCGCATGACACAGATCATGAATGACCACGCACGCCTGCGTGACGCCGTAAGGGATCGTAAAGACCGCGACCAGCTCTCCCTGACGCAGATCGGGTCGGCAAGTGGTGTATCTGGCCCGGTGATCAGTTCATTCCTTGGCGGCAATTATGCCGGGGATAATGAAAAAGTGGCTGGTAAGCTCCAGTTGTGGCTGGAGGCGCAGGAAACCAAGGAACGGAACCGCTCTGAGAGGCCTGTTGTTCCGGGGTTTATCATGACGGAAACGGCCCGGACGATCATGAACCTGATTGAAACCGCACAGTATGACGTTGATCTGGCCGTGATCTCCGGCAATGCCGGGACCGGAAAAACCATGGCGGCGGAAGAGTATCAGAAGCGCACCAACAACGTGTTCCTGATTACTGCGGACCCCAGCCTGTCCAGCCCTTCCGCCGTGTTGCTGGAAATTGCTGAAACCTTGGGCTGCAATGACAAAGGGCAGCGCCGTATCCGTTCCATTATCCGCCGCCTGAAAGGGACGGAGGCGGTGTTGATTATTGATGAATCCCAGCACCTTTCCGTCAAGGCGGTTGAAGAAATCCGCTCCATTCATGACCAGGCAAAGGTGGGTGTGGTGTTTATGGGGAATGCACCGTTGAACGCCAAGTTTGATGGGTTAGGCCGCACCGCGGACTATGCGCAGTTGTTCAGCCGGATTGGGTTGCGCCGGAAGATCAATAAGCCCCGACAGAAAGACATGTGCGCCATTCTTGCCGGGTGGGACGGTGTGCAGGGCGAAGAGGTGCAGCTTTACGCCAAGGAAATTGGGCGGCGCGAAGGTGGACTGCGGAGCATGAGCAAGGTGCTACGCAACGCCACGAAAATTGCCCGTGTGAACAAGCGTGATCAGATCACCAGAAAAGACCTTGAGTGCGCCTGGTCTGAACACATGACCGGCGAGTTTCCGAAAATTCGTATGAAAGGTGGAGCTGACGATGTCCATTCTTGAAATGCCCGTACCGTCTGACGTTCTGACAGAAGTTGTTGACGGCACCATTTTTGCCCAGCCCGAACGCCACCGTGCCCTGCTGCGCGATATTCGGGATTTCCTTCGCAGCAGCCCCGCTGATGCCACGGCCAGTCACCTTGCCATTGTGTTGCGGCATGAAACCCACGTTGCCGGTGACAACAGGCGGCAGGTGATCCGTGAGTTTTTTGAAAGCTACCCCGAGGGTGCCACCGCTGGTGAAATCCTCGCGCAGATGGAGGCACTGTGATGCCTGAAGCAAGAACCGAAACACCGATCCAGTGCATTGACCGCGTGTTGCGCCAGATGCGTGTAGGGGCACAGCTTTTTTCTCAGCCTCGGGATTTTACTGTGCTGAGTAGTGGTGAGCGGCAGGAATATGCGGAGTGGCTGGACCGGATGGCGAGTGAACTGGAAGGGTCGTTCACCATGCTGCGCATCCCCGTGCAGGCCATGCCGCAGATTATTGACGCCGAGTTTGTTGAGGTGCGGTCATGAGTGGAAGTTGCACAACAGTTGTGAAGCTGCCCGCCATTTTTGAAAGCATGGGCGAGGCTCTGGACGAAATGGCGCGAAAAAACCCCACGCTGTCCCTGGCCAGCGTCATTGATCGCATTGGCGAGGATATGGCGCAGATTGTCAGCATTACGCAGGGCAATGGCGGCATGATGAAGGAACTGCATGACGCTGCCTGGAGTTTGGCTGTTGTCAGTGTTCTCCATTTTTCCATGGTTCAGGCCAGCATTGCGCACACCATGCGGATGATGCCTGTCAGCCTGAACAAAGGGACGATGCACTGATGGCACCGCGTGTGACTGGTGAAATTTACACCGCGTGGGTCCAGCGGAACGGGCGGATTGAGTGGCACCCCGGCGTGGGTTTTCCCGATGGTGCGCTCCCGCTGTGCTGCGGCACACGGGACGCCATAAAAACCTACCTGCGACACAGGGCTTTTAACGGCGAGTTTTACGCCGTGCCCGGCATGACGGACCTCATGCCCGACCAGCAGGCTTTTGAAGCAGTCGAGAAACTGCGTGTAAGCCTGACCGGGGCCGCCAAAGACCTTTTTTCATATTACTCGGGAATGAACAGGAGAGACGTAGGATGAGCGTTAACATGGAAGGCATGGTTATGACCTGCTCTGGCCCGTGGCCCCGTGAACGGATGTCCCCGACCACGCTGTTGTCCAATGATCTGGCCATTGAACTGGTGAACGATGCCAAGGCCCTGCACGAACTGATGGTTGAGCAGAAGCGGCGCATGTTTGAAAAAGCCCGCAACTATGAAACCGCGTTGCTGGAACAGTATCGGGTCAAAAAGCGCAAAGGATCGCGGGGGGCATTTCAGGCAGAGAGTCTGGATAGCTGCTTTAAGGTTGAATTGTCGGTTGCCGACTTCCGGCGCGTCACGTCTGACATTATGGCGGCGCAAGCCCTGATGGGGGAAGTGCTGGACGATCTGACCGAGAATGTCAGCCCGGATATTCGCCTGCTGCTGTCTGCTGCGTTTGAACCGGATGAACGAACAGGGCGTGTGAACGTGGACCGTTTGCAGCAGGTCCGCAAAGTGCGGCTGACACACCCGCGCTGGCCTGATGTTATGGAGGCCGTGGCGAACAGCATTGAGGTTTCCAGCAGCAAGCCATACCTGCGCTTTTACTGGCGGGAAACGCGGGACCAGGACTGGCAGCCGATCCGGCTCCAGTTCTCTTCTCTGGAGGTGGTGTGATGGCTGTAAAATTCACCGCTACGCCTGAAGAGCGGGAGATTATTATGCGAATTAGTAGCCGTGCGGCATCACTGTATCGAGACAGGGGTGACATTACACCCCGTCGGGTCATGCTGCTCGAAATTACGATGGACTTGGACGCGGTCCATTCCAACGGCTGCCCTATGGACTTCGCCCGCCTGGACAACGCAGACGATTTTAACCTGTTGCATGATGTCGCGGGCATTGCCCGCCATCTGGACCGCAGAACTGGCCAGCTGACAGATATGTTTCGCCCGCGCTTTGCCAAGAAAGAGGTGGTGTGATGGCTCGGAAATTTGAAGTTGAAGTGCAATGCACGGTTGCTGTGGTGCTGCGAGAGGAAGCATTTTCTGAGGAATTCATGGGAGAATTTCAAAAGAGCTTTCAACCATTTGATACTCTTGGTGAACATGCCGAACACATAGCGTGGCTTGTGGCGACGGGCGTTATTGATCCGGTGTATGACCCGTCCATTGGTGGCGAACAGTTTGTTGAAGGTTACGGGCGGATAGCTGACTTTGTTGTTTCCGCATCCAACACTGAGACGGATGTCAGCACCATTTCTGAGAGTGAGGTGGCGTGATGGAAATAATCCAAGAATATCCATGCGCAGATGGCAGCCGAAATAATCAGCATCATGGGATTGTTGTTTTCCAATGTGGTGATTGCCGCGCAGAGATAGAGGTATCAATGGGCGGGAATTGCTACGGGGCTGATCTGTTCGACGCATTCATTTCGGAAGCATTGGAAAAACATGCCACGAGTGATGATGCTGATTACTTCAGGATGCCTATGAAATATCCTGATGGTCAGTCTTTTGAGTTTGAAGGCGATGAACGTGATTTTGAGAGCATGTGTGTCGCTGTCTACATAACTCGCATCGTGCCGGAGGACGAGTGATGCCCACTACCGCCCGCTCTGACATGGTGAAGAAAGTCCATGTTGGACGCCGCCAGTTGGGGCTGGATGATGTGACCTATCGCGCGCTGCTCCAGCGCGTGACGGGGCATGTTTCCAGCACGGCCTGTTCTGTTGGCCAGTTGCATGATGTGCTGGCCGAAATGAAGCGGCTGGGCTTCAAGGCGTCCAGGCCGAACCATAAGCCATGGGTGCGCAAAGTCTATGCCCTGTGGCGGGAAATGAAGCCGATGCTGCGTGGGGATGGCTCCACGGAGGCACTGCGGGCCTTTGTTGAACGGTGCGTGAGTGTGAGCGCGCCCGAGTTCCTGGACGAACCACAGGCCCGCAAGGTGATTGAAGCCCTCAAGGCATGGAAGAGCCGGATGGAGAAAGGACATGCCTGATGCAGAAATTGCGCCTGTGGCACCTGTAAAGCTTTCTGATGTTTCTATTAAAAAGCCCAAGGCGCATGACGATAGGGTGGCGCTTGGTCTGCACAAATTCAGGAGCATAGGCAAATCAAAAGCATATCTGTATGCAACGATCTTTGACGCTCTACAGGATGCGTGGCGAGCGGGTGTGAAGTTTGATGAAAGCCATGTAGAGGCAATCTGCTCTTATATCATCGGTTCTTATACCTGGCGTATTGATGGGGCATTAAACGAAATCATCCGTTTAGAAATCAAGGATCGTCTGGAAAAGATGATAAAATAAGGACAATTCGGGCAAAAACCCCTAAAATGGGAGAACAGTGTACAAATATGCCGTTTGAGGCATATTTGTTGATTTTCACTGAGAACTGACCCGGGTAGGGCGGAAATTTTCATCGAGATTTGACCCATGCCTTCACACTCCC
>NZ_JBFCXX020000090.1:0-269 GCF_040702925.2 Acetobacter fabarum
TCTCGCTGTCGATCAACACCACTTTCTGGTGCAGAAAACCCGGTCGATAGCGGAACACCCGCACGCCGGCACGCACCGCCTCGAAGGCATACAGGCTGGAGGCGGCATAGACGATGCGATGATCAGGCCGCGACGGCAACAGCAGGCGCACATCAACACCGCGCAACACTGCCAGCCTTAGCGCGGCAAATACCGCTTCGTCCGGGACAAAGTAAGGGCTGGTGATCCATACGCGTTGCGTTGCTGCGTGAATGGCTTCGACGAAAAAC
>NZ_JBFCXX020000091.1:0-269 GCF_040702925.2 Acetobacter fabarum
ATTCCATTCACTCTTTCAGTTGTTTCTCTATATGTTCTTGATTTACTAGCTCGTCATTTTGTTGGAGCCAGTGTAGCAGAATCAATCGGTAAATTCTTTGCACCATTATTCTCAGCCGCGGATGGCTATCTGGGTATTACCATTATCTTTGGGGCCTTTGCCTTCTTCTGGTTTGTGGGTATCCATGGACCATCTATCGTTGAACCAGCAATCGCAGCTATTACCTATGCAAATGCCGAAGTCAACTTGAACCTTCTCCAACAAGGTAT
>NZ_JBFCXX020000092.1:0-268 GCF_040702925.2 Acetobacter fabarum
GTGATGCAACTGGCCGCGTCGGGGCTGATGAACAAGCAGATCGCCGGGCAGATCGGCTTGAGCGAGATCACCGTCAAGATCCACCGTGGCCAGGCCATGCGCAAAATGGGCGCGCGTTCATTTGCCGACCTGGTGCGCATGGCCCAGGCCCTGGAACCTGTCGGCGACCGTTGAACGTTCATACCCACGTATACTAGCCGCGGCTTTTGGACAGCGTATCGTGCAGTGACTAGGTCGCCTTCATGGCCACCTGACATTACTGCCAGGT
>NZ_JBFCXX020000013.1:0-85334 GCF_040702925.2 Acetobacter fabarum
CGGCGGAGGTCGCCGGGGCAGCGGGAGCTGGTGCGGCAGGGGCCACGGACGGAGCCGCAGGGGCAGGAGCCTGCCCGCCTGCGGAAGTGGCTGGCGCATTCCCCGCCGGAGCGGCAGGCGGAGTTGCAGACTGGTCAGCCTGCCCGGCGGACGGCTGCACTGCGGGTGCGTCACCCCCGGCCGTCAGGGGCACAATAGCCCCGCCATCAGCCCCCGGATTGACAAAGCGGCGGTGCAGGATAAGCACCACGCGCCGGTTGGCGGCGGAGGCAGGGTCTGCCGGTAACGCAAGGTCCCGGTCCGCACGGCCTGATACGCTCAGAATATTACGATCCGGGTAACCCGCCTTGACCAGCACTTCCCGCGCACCATCAGCCCGCAGGGCGGACAGGGTCCAGTTGGACATCCCCGCGCCATGCTTGGTGGTGCGGTACTGATCCGCATCCGTATAGCCCACTATGGAAAGCTGCTCCGGCATGGGGGCCAGCCACGCGCCAATCTGCTCCAGCATCTTGCGCCCGGCGGCGTTGGGGGTGGCGGAGGCCGTGTCAAACATGGGGGTGTTGTTGGCGTCGCGCAGTTCGATCCGGATATCATCCCGCCCGAAGGAGACGGACATGTTCTTGGCCGCTGCCTGCGTATCGGGGTTCTGCTCCACGGACTGTTCCAGCCCCTGCACCATGTTATCAATCCTGGACTGCTCGGCCGCAGCAGCCACAGGGTTGTCCACGCCAATGGTGCCAATGCTTTTACCGCCCCCGCTTTCCGGCCCGCCGACGGGAATAATGGCGGGGGATGCAGGGGTCAGGTGCGCCTTGAGCCCACGGGTAATATTATCGGGCGACCCGCCATCTTCCGAGCGGCGGGGGGCATCTCTGGCACCGGGCTGTTCACCACCATCGTCCTCAGGGGCATCCCCGTCCTTGACCTTGTGCAAGGTGGTCCCTGCGGTCAGGGGAGACGGCGATGTTTCGAGCATGCCGTTGGAGGAGCCAAGACGGGTATCTTTTTCCGCCATGGGGTTAAAGAACTGCGCAATCCCCTTGCGCTGCTCCTCCGTTGTCGCATTCAGCAGCCACATGACCAGAAAGAAAGCCATCATGGCCGTCATGAAGTCGGCGTACGCAATTTTCCACGCGCCGCCATGATGACCCGACTCGCCCGAATCACTCACACGTTTGATAATGATGGGCCGTTTTTTGTTATCTGGCATGTGGTGCTATTGCGACCTTAGGCGCCCTTGTGATGAACCATGCCAACACGGCAGCCCGGCTTGCCGTGAAATGCGGCACGGCCTGCATGTGTCAGATTGATGGAGGTATCCAGCCAGACTTCTCCCCCGATTTCGCGCCAGCGGCGGCAGAAGGTAAAGTCCTCGCTCTGGTAGGTTCCGGTTTCGGGGTCGATGCTGCCATCAAACAGGGCATAGGCGGTGCTGCCTGTTTCGCCATTGGCGGCGTCTATGCGGGAATAGGCGGTCTCGGGATAGGCCTTGACCATGCGCTCAAGCGCGCCACGGCTGATGAGCATGAACCCCGTGCCCGCGTAATGGGTTTTAACCAACGGGCCTTTTTCAATCTGCTGGTGCATGGCCTCGGTCTCGCCCACATAGCGCAGGGATGCGGTCTCCTGCGGTTCGCCATGGAGCATGTTTTCCTGCGTGGTCTTGTCCCAGAAATACTGGCGGATCGGATAGGCCCCGGCCACCACGTCCTTGCCCGCGGCCAGCAGGCGGACCGGTGCTTCGGCCGGAAAACCGATATCGGCATCAATGAACAGAAGATGCGTTGCGTCAGACAGGGTCAGGAATTTGTGCATCAGGGTATTGCGCGCACGGCTGATCATGGCGTCATCCCCCAGCAGGGACAGGGTCATGGGCACCTGAAGCACACCGGCGCAAGCAATGATGGATTCCATATACTCCTGCGTCACCATCCCGCCAAAGCACGGGGTCGCAATGAAAATCTTTGCGGGTTGCTGCTCTGTCTGTTGCATACGTTTTCCTAATCACTCACGAGGGTGGGGAGAAACGGGTCACATGGTACACGATCACTGTCAGCCCCCTATGATCTGTAAGCGATAGCGGGCGCACTCCGCTTTCTCAAGGATCAAACATAAGAAAAGAGCCATTTGCCATCGTTTTTTCATGGCTTTGGCGTTTATGGCCGCCCAACAATGACCCTTGCCCGACCTACGAAAAAAACGGACGCGCACGCCGGGCCAGATCGTCCAGCTCCGCCTGTTCGCGCCGGGCCAGAAGCACACGCACCTCCTCTTCGCGCTTCTCCAGCAGGGTCTGCGCGGCCTTGAACGCGGCGTTGGCCTGTATCAACTCCTCACGCACCCGCATGGAATCATTGCGCGTCCTGAGCACGACATGCTCGGCCCGCACCACGTTTTCCTGCGCTATGGGCAGCCACAGACGAAAGGATTCCCGCCCGGCATCGCCCTCGGCCTCATCCCGTTCCACTTCAATCTGGGCCAGTTGCCGCTCCAGCTCGGCCAGAGCCGCACTTTCAGCCGCCAGCGCACGGGCCATGCCTGCGCGGGCCTCGTCCACCTCCTGCTTGCGCACGCGGACCAGCGCGTGCAGGGAGCGGATTCGCGCACTGCTCATGCGGGCTCAGCTACGATAATGCGCCCCGCAGGGCATCAAAACTTTCGGGCAGGGTCGCACGCTCGCCCTTGCGCTGCTTCAGCATTTCCTCCACCGCCGGGGCTACGCGAATGGCTTCGTCCACACGCTGGTCGTTGCCGGGGCGGTATGCCCCCAGACGCACCATATCCTGCATCTCATCCCAGGTGGACAGGCAGGAGCGGGCTTGCAGCACAAGCTGGTTTTCCTCCTCCGTCAGGCATCCCGGCACGGTGCGCGAGAGCGAACGCAGCACGTTAACCGCAGGGTAACGGCCAGATTCCGCAATACGGCGCTCCAGCACCACGTGCCCATCCAGAATACCGCGCACGGCATCGGCCACGGGTTCGTTCTGGTCATCCCCTTCCACCAGCACGGAGAACATGGCGGTCATCTGCCCTGCATGCCCGTGCTCATCCATAAGCCCCGGGCCTGCGCGTTCCAGCAAGCGGGGCAGTTCGGCAAAAACACTGGGCGGGTAGCCACGTGTGGCTGGTGGCTCGCCCGAGGACAGGCCAATTTCTCGCAGGGCCTGACAGAAGCGGGTCACGCTATCCATCAGCATCAGCACCGACTTGCCCTGATCGCGGAAGTGCTCGGCCACGGCCATGGCGGCATAGGCGGCCTCGCGCCGCATAAGGGGGGATGTGTCGGACGTGGCAACCACCACAACGGACTTGGCCAGCCCCTCCGGCCCCAGATCATCCTCCACAAACTCGCGTACTTCGCGCCCACGTTCGCCCACCAGCGCAATAACCGCCACATCGCACGCCGTATCCCGCGCGAGCATGCCCATAAGGGTGGATTTACCCACACCAGAGCCTGCAAACAGGCCAAGGCGCTGGCCCTCACGGCAGGTGGTAAACAGGTTGAGCGCGCGCACCCCAAGGTCTATGCGCGGGCCAAGGCGCGCACGCATGGCAGCCTCGGGCGGGGCGGCGTGGAGCCGCTGGGCCGTGCCCTCGGATGGCAGCGGACCTTTGCCATCCATCGGGCGGCCCATGGGGTCCACCACCCGGCCCTGCCAGCCAGCATTGACCATGAGCGTGCCCCCCGCCCTGCGGCGGCGCTGCTCCGGATCATACAGTAAAAAGGTTGCCCGGCAGCCCGAGCCAATACCCTCCAGCGAGCCAAAGGGCATGGCAATGGCAATATCCTGCGCAAAGGCCACGATTTCGGCCTGCGTCTGCCGCCCATCCAGCCCGTATAGGGTTACGCGGTCGCCTACACCGGTAAAATCCCGCAGCCCGCTCAGAGAGACAGAGAGCCCCGAAAGCCCGGTAACGCGCCCTTCCAGCAGCCCGACCGGCACATCATGCCGGGGGCTGGCAATGGCACCGCGTACCGCCTCCATCACACCGGAAAGAGCGGATACGGATGCCTCGACAGACGAGGGGGATTGCGGGTCCAGACTCACGTTACCAACCAAACAGATGCAGTGTTATGCGGCTCTGCCCAAAAGACTGTCAGGCAGGCCAGCACGCCTAGAACAGGCTGGAATAAAGATCGCCCGAGGAATCATCCCCACCGAACAGGGAGAGGATGTCATCATCACTGCTCCCGCCAAACAGGTCGAGCATGGAGGCGGGGGTATCTGGCGTTTGCGGGTTGATCTGCAACATGGCCAGATACTGCTCCGCATACTGCTGGATCTGCTTGGGGGTGGACAGCTTGCTAAAGTCCACCTTCTTGGAGAGCAGGCGCACCTGCTGGTCGTAGTCCAGCGCGCCAAACTGGTCCGGGTCGTAGCCCGATACGGTTTCTGCCACTGTGAGCAGGATCGGGTCCGACATAAGCTGCGACAGGGAGGTAATGCTGCTCATGGTGCGGGTAAAGTACAGCGCGTTCCCCACGCCGTTATCGCTCACCGCGCTGCTGTTTTCGTACTGCCGCATCTGGTAGCTTTCCACGATGCTCTGGATCTTGTCGGACGTGAACGGCGTTGCGCTGACACTGCCCCCGTTAGCGCCCCATACCTTGAAATCCGTTGCAAAGCTCTGCCACGAGGCATTGCCCGAGGCACTGGCCAGCGACGTGGAGGAACTGGGGTCCTGCGTGAGCAGGGTGTTCATCAGCGTGGTTTCATTGCTCGACGCATCAATCCCGAACGCGCCGGAAACCACACCAAGCACGGCGGTATTGCTCAGCAGGGCCGACGCGGTGGTAATGGAGCCTGCCGCGTTTTCAAAATTCGTAATACCCGACTGCACCAGCGTATTGGTGTTGCTCTGGAAGCTCGCACTCAGGGACGCCACAAAAGACGTGGACATGATGGCGCCCTGTCCGTTGTTCTGCCCCCATGCCTTGAACGCCTGCGCAAAGGTCTGCCATGCCGTATTGCCCGATGTCTGGGCCAGCGACGTTGCGGAATCGGGGTCCTGCGTCAACAGGGTCTTGACCACGGCCGGGTCGGAGGCAAGGGAGCCCAGACCATACGCCCCCAGAACAACCTGCAGGGCGCTGCTGTTACTCAGCAGGCTGCTGGCCGATGTAATGGCCGCCGCATCGCTCTGGAAGGACGCAATCGCGCTTGTAGTGCCGGTGTTGATGACATCCGCATATTTGGTGGCAATGGAACTGATGGTTGCAGCGGTAAACGGCGTGGACATCGCCGTGCCATTGTTCTGCCCCATGCTCTGGAAGGTCGTGGCAAAGTCCTGCCATGCCGTGCTGCCCGAAGCCTGCGCCAGAGAGGTGGAGGAGGTGGGGTCCTGCGTGAGCAGCGCGGTCAGGATCTTGCTGTTATCGGTGCTGGGATCAAGCCCGTAGGTGGACATGACCATGGAGAGCACGGTCTGGTTGTTCATCAGGTCGGAGGCGGAGGTCATGGTTGCTGCCTCAGCCTTGAACGCGTTGATGTTGTTATTCACCGCCGAACCCACCGCAATGCTGTAACCTTGCGTAATGGTGGTCATGGTCATGCTGGTAAACGGCGAGACGCTGGCCGTCCCGCCGTTTTTACCCATGTCCTGAAAGGCGTTGGCGAACAGCTGCCATGCCGCATTGCCCGATGTCTGCGCCAGAGAGGTGGAGGAGGATGGGTCCTGCGTGAGCAGCGCGGTCAGGATCGAAGTATCCCCTTCCAGCGCATCCATGCCATAGGCGCTCAGCACAACATTGAGCACGGCCGTATTGGCCAGCAGGGCAGATGCGGTGGTAATGGCAGGGGCCGCATTATTGAACGTGGCGAGATCGCTCTGAAGTGAGTTGTTCGTATCCGTCTGGTATTCGTTGACAATGGACGTAATGCTGGAAGAGGTCAGCGGGGAGGTCTGCACGCTCCCCCCGCCCTGTCCCCATGTCTTGAACGCATCGGCAAAGGCCAGCCATGTGGCGTTGCTTGATGATTTGGCCAGCGATGAGGAAGAAGTCGGGTCCTGCGTAAGCAGCTTTTGGACCAGCGCGGTAGCCGAAGCATACGAACCCATGCCATACGCGCCAAGCACCACGTTCAGCGCCGAGTAATTCTTCATCAACCCGGCAACGGTGGTAATGGAGGCGGCGGCCTGTTCAAACCCGGTGGTAGCCTGTCTGGTGGTCACATCCGTTTTGGCGTAGATGGAGGCAGCGGCATCTTCATTTTTCAGGGCCGTCAGATACTGGCTTACCGGTGAGATACCGCTAATGCTCATTAATCCAATCCTTTACGTGCTGCACACCAATGCCGGACCCTGTCGTGCAAGACCCCAGAAAACATAAACCTGTGTCTATCATACGATTTTGTCCCCGACAAAGCCACAGGAATATGCCCCGTCGGGCCTGAATCCCCCCTCTCAAGGCTTTCCATGCGCCTTACTCTGCCGTATCCTTGTGCGCACCGGATTATGGTCTCGTCGTGGCGGTTGTGTTGGACATGGTGGAGCCAGCTATCCATTGCGCCCCGTTAGTGATCGCATTTTTTGCTCTCGCCACCAGCAGGAATCTTCGATGTTCAAGTTTTTCATCAGCAGCGACGCAACTCCGGACCAGAGCGAACGCTTTGTGCAGCTGAACGCGCATGTCCCCGACCTTGTGCGCTCCGTCGGCGTGGACGAGCACACGCTGGACACACAGGCCATGCGGCAGATGAACCTGATTTCCGCCGAATGTCTGTTCTCGCACGCAGCGTTTGCGCAGGCACTCTCCCATGTTGCCCTGTGGGGGAACGTGGCCCAGCACCAGACCCCTGCCCATGTGTTTGAAAGCAACGCCGTGCTGTGCGCCAATTTCGAGGCCGAAAGCACGCGCATTCTGGCCAGCCTGCCGCAGGACTGGGACTTTGTTCTGTGGGGTAACACGCCCGGCTCCACGCTCCAGTTTGATGTTCTGCCCGAACTGGCCCTGTTCAACGGTACGGTGCAGCCCCCTTACTCCGCCCGTGGCGCAGGCGCGCTGAGCGAAATGGAGGTGACTTCCCTCGCCTTCCCGCTTCTGGCGACCCAGAGCGTGTGCGGCTATGCCATTTCCCCCACAGGGGCCGAAAAAATGATCAAGGCGTGCCTGCCGCTGACCAGCACCACCGTCCCCGCCGCCAACCCCACGGATGGCAGCATGGCCGCACAGACGCTCCAGCAGCTGATGAGCCTGCATTACTCGACCATGAAGGCATTTGTCTGCGTGCCTCCCCTGTGTATGACAGACGCAGCCGCTCCCGCCCTTTAACCTGATAAAAAACACTGCACGGAACCCGCCAGATGCACACAGGCAGCTCCTTACCCGCCAAGGCCACACCCCGCCCCGCACAATGGCTGGCGCAGGCGGCAACCGGGCTGCTCTGCACAGCACTTGCGGGCTGCACTCCCCCCGCCGCTCCGTATCTGGAAAAAGGGAAAACCCTGTCCGAAGCCGGGTTTATTGCCCATCCGGCCGATACAACCGCGCGTTATGCCATGATGAACCTGCTGCCACCGGGGCAGTTGACCTACCGTCCCTCCCCCGATGGCCCGATCTACCTTTACGCGGACCCCATAGGGTGTGGCTGCGTGTATATGGGCTCGGAGACCGCGTTCAGAACCCTGCACAACATGACCGCCGCAGAACTGCGGAGCAAAAAGAAGCAGCCCCCCTCCGTTGTGGATGAACTGGCCGCCATGACGGCAGAAAACCGCCGGGATACCTTTTTGTGGGACTGGAGCGCCTGGTACGCAGGGGCTGACCCGGCCGGAGACCAGCCCCGCAAGGTCATGGGCGCTTACTGGTAAGCTGGCGGCTCCCTCCAGAGGGAGTTACACATCACTCCGCAGGGTCAGCGCCCCGGCGTGGCTGTCCACCGTATAACCGCCAGAAGCCCCATAACCCGTACGCTGCTCCTGTGCCGCGTCATCCAGCACAAGCTTGATCAGTGTGCCCTGAGCGGCAATAGCACTTTGCAGCAGGTCCTCATTGGCGCGGACCAGCGTGTTAAACCGCCTTGCCGCCGCCTCCATCTCTGTGCTTACGCCAGCACTGCGCTGCTCGGCGGTCAGGGGGCGGGTCTGTTCCGGTGGCAGCAGCTTACGCAGAGTGTCCAGCAATGTGCGCTTGCGGGGCAGCAGCGTTTCCACATCCTGCCAGCGGCCTGTTTGCAGCAGGGTATTTTCCTGCTCCAGCAGGGTGCTTACGGCCCCGAACGCCTGTAACAGACGACTTTGCAGATCCTGCGGCGTACCGGTCATGATTTACCTGCTTCCTGCTGGGCTTTTTCCTGCATGGCCAGCATCTGACGGTAAACACTGTCAGCCAGACCAATGCCGCCATTATTGGCGATCTGCTTCCCCAGTTCCAGCACCTGCAACGACCGGAACTGGGCTTCCGCCGCACCGCCACCAAACAGGCCGTTGGCGGTATCCACCGTGTCAAACATCGGCTGGAGCATTTCGCCTATGGTCATGCCTTCGAATTCGACGGCGGCCTTGCGGGTTTTTTCCAGTGTTTCCGCCTTCAGGCCGGACTGGGTGGAGGCGGTGTTCTGTGCGCTGGCAATCTGGGCCGCGCTCACATTGGCTACCGTGCTCATGCTCTGCCTACCTTACTTCCAGATCGGCCTGAAGGGCGCCATCGGCCTTGATGGCCTGCAAAATACCAATCATGTCACGCGGGCCCATGCCCAGTGCGTTCATACCCGCCACAAGGCTGGCCAGTGTTGGCCCTTCACGCAGGATACCCAGCCTGTGCGAGTTATCCGTGCTCACATTGGCCTGCGTCCGTGGCACCACGGCGGTCACACCATTGGAGAAAGGGGCTGGCTGGACCACCTCGGGCGTTTCGGTCACCTGAATGGTCAGGTTGCCCTGCGCAATGGCCACGGTGCTAATCCGCACGCTATCGCCCATGACAATGGTGCCACTCGCCTCATCCACCACAACCTTGGCCATGGTGTCCGGCTCGATCTGAAGGTCACCAATACGGAACAGGGTCAGCGACGCATTACGCCCGCTCAGGTCCACGGCAATGGTGCGCGGGTCATCCACCCGCGCCATGCGCGCGCCAATGCTGCGGTTGATAACCTCGGCTATACGGGTCGCGGTGGTAAAATTGGGGTTGTGGAGCGAGAGGTGAATGACCCCTGTCTCGCCCAGCTTGACCGGCACTTCACGCTCGACCACCCCACCATTGGCGATATGCCCGCTGGTGGGAATATTGCGCGAGACCGTTGCCGCCTGCCCACCCGCCGTAAAGGCGTTGGTCACAAGCGAGCCCTGCGCCACGGCATAGACCTCGCCATCAGCCGCCTGCAGGGGGGTTACCAGCAGGGTGCCCCCGGTCAGGTCCTGTGCGTCACCCACGGCGGAAACGGTGACGTCTATCCGCCCGCCCCCGTGCGAGAACGGCGGCAGGGTGGCGGTCACCATAACGGCGGCCACGTCATGCGTCTGCAACTGGATTTCACGGTCACGGATGTTCACGCCAAGGCGGTTGAGCATGCTGATCAACGTCTCACGCGTGAAGATGATGTTGGTCAGACGGTCGCCCGTGCCATGCAGGCCCACAACCAGCCCGTAGCCGACCAGCTGGTTGTCCCGCACGCCTTCGTAATCCACAATATCCTTCACCCGCACCGTAACGGCGTGGGCGGAAGAGAGGGGGACAAGCAGGGAAAACATGAAAAACGCGGCCATAACGGCCCGGCCCCACCGCAGCACGCCAGACTGGCCCACCATACGATTCAAGGAATGGGCCGCCCTGCCACCATGCTGGCCGATCGTGCTGGCCTGCCCGTTGCTCGCCTTGAGGCGGTTCCGCATATACCTGTTTACCCCTGATTGGTCAGCCCGGCACACTGTGCAGGCGTATCACGTCAACTTGTGCCATAAGAATAGGCGCGCGGGCCAGCACATTCAATGCCCATGTAACCCGCCACGGGCCATGCCCAAAAGCCTTTTTTGTCCGCCCCCATTCCACGGCATGCCAAAAGGCAACATGCCCGGCCATACAGGGAGCCCAAGATCACGCAAAATCATGGCGTTACCCGAGCCTCCAACAAACAGGGAGGCCAGAACTATTGGAGGAACAGAGCCGCATGGACAAGGTTGTTCCAGAATGTGAATCCTTGCATGATCCATACCGCAGGACTACAGCCATGTGAAAAATCGGTCAGGCAAGGCCAGTATTACTTGTGTATCATCCGGTAAAGTCTTTACATGACGACCAAAGAACCACAACCAGCCAAGGAGCCAAGGGCCCCGTCATGCGGATAATCCCCGACCCGAGCCCTGCCAGACCGCGCATGACGCCACCCTTCTCCCCCACCCGGCTCATCCGCTCGCTCCTTGCTGTTGCAGTCCTGACAGGTGCTGCCCACATGGCCGCAGGCGCCACTCAGGCCCATGCCCGCTCAGCCGAGGCCGGGCTGTGCACGGAGGCCATGGCGCAGGCTGAACGCAACCTGCATATTCCCGACGGATTTTTATCCGCCATGGGGCGGGTGGAGAGCGGAAAGGTCGAATCCGACGGGACGGTTTCCGCATGGCCATGGACAATCAACGCCGCAGGCATCGGCCACCATTACAACAGTCAGGCCGAGGCCGTGGCGGCTGTGCAGAGCTTTCGCCAGCAGGGCATCATGTCTCTTGATGTGGGGTGCATGCAGGTCAACCTGCAACAGCACCCCGATGCCTTCGCCTCGCTCGATCAGGCGTTTGACCCGCTGCGCAACGCCATGTTCGCGGGTGGCTTTCTGCTCCAGATGTATGACAAGACGGGTAGCTGGCCACGCGCTGCGGCGGCCTACCACTCCCAGACCCCCGGCATAGGCACCCCCTACCAGTGGAAGGTGCTGGAGGCATGGGCCGTACCGCAAGACGGGCGGGAAAGTCCGCAGCCTGCGCAAAAATCGCCCCTTATGCCGCAGGTGTTCCCACATCCGGTCACGCCCGTAACCCATCATGGCCCGATGATGGTAGCGGAAGCCAGCACCGGCACGGGACCGGATGGCATGCCCCAGATCTCGCACCCCAAGGTGTTCCATCCTTTTCAGGGCATGCGGAACTTTGTGGAACCCGGACCAGTGGGGAACAGCCGGGGCGGTGGCATGCGCGGACGCTCCCTTGCCTCCTACCGGGCCGCCCCCGTGGCGCGGGCCAGTGCGCCGCGCATCGTCGCACAAGGCAGCGAATAAGCCGGAGCGCCGCACAGGCGAACCCGTGTGGTGCTTCAGCCCGCCCGATAACAGTCGAGCGTTCTGGCGATAAGCCGCCAGAACCCACGCGCTCCCATACAAAACAAAAACCAGAGTCTTGCCTGTCTAGGTTGCCTGTCTGAATTACCTGTCTGGCCCGAATCTATACTTGTATCATCCCGGCCTAGTCCAGCGCGCCCTTGCCCGGCTGCCATGTAGCGGCCCATATGCGCAGGACTGCCCCCATCTGCTCCAGCACCGGGCCAAGCGTGCGCTCCTGCGCGCGGAAAATACGCATGGTGGGGTACCAGGGGGAGGTATCCCCCGCATCTCCCCACCGCCAGCATCCATCCCACCGGCTGAGCAGCCACACGGGTTTGCCCAGCGCTCCTGCCAGATGCACGACCGATGTATCGACCGAAATCACAAGGTCCAGATTTTCAATCAGGGCGGCGGTGTCAGCCATGTCGTGCGCATGGTCCATGATGTCGCACACCGGCTGGCCGCGCCAGGCGGCCAGGTCTTCCCGGCGGGGGCCAAGCTGGAGATTGACCAGTGTGGCGTCCACCGGGGTAATGGCGGCCAGCATCTGCCCCGCTGTTGTGGAACGGCGCTGGTCGGTCAGCACATCCATGGCTTTTGTGCGCCGCCCTCCGGACCACACAAGGCCAATACGGGGCCGCCGCGCGGGCAGCAGTTCCGCCAGACGCGCACAATCGGCTGGCACGGTGCCCAGATAGGGCACCTGAGCGGGAATATCGGCCAGTGTTTCCAGCCCCATGACAAAGGGCAGGTCGGGAATGGGCAGAATGGCATCATACCCATCCTGCGGGGCAAAATCCTGTTCCGTCACCACCCGGACCTGAGGGAAGGCAAGGCTGAGCAGGCGGGTCAGTGTTGTGGGCACAACCAGCGTAACCCGCGCCCCCTGCGCCACAACCATGGGCAGGTAACGGATGAACTGGAGCGTATCACCCAGCCCCTGTTCCTGATAGAAAATCAGGTTTCTGCCCTGCAGGGGATCCCCTTTTTGCAGACGCGGCAGGGACAGGTACCAACTGACCGTATCCTGCACCAGCCCCATGCGGGCAAAGTAATAGGGTGCACCTTCTTTAAAATGCCCGGTTTTGAACAGGGCCACCGCATACCCCATGCCGGTGCTGGCATTATGGGGGTCATTTTCCAGCGCTTTTCTGTACCAGCCCAGCGCTTCTTCCGATCGGTTCAGGCGTTGCAGCACACAGCCCATGTTGTTGAGCAGCGCGGTCGTGACCGGTTTTTTATCCCGGAACCACGCATCCAGCACCGTAAACCCTTCCTGCGCGTAGCCCGCATCCAGCAGGGCCACCACCAGATGCTCGCACGCATCCTGATGCAGCTCGGGGTGCTGCTGCATGATCTCGGCAAAAATGCGCAGGCCAGCGGCAACGTCCCCTTTGGTGACCAGCGCCGTGGCCAGAAAGACCTTGAGCTGGGCCATATGGGGCAGCGCGGTCAGCACCTTGCCCAGAATGGCCACGATCATATCGTAGCGCATGGTGTAAGTGGCCAGCACATCGGCCGCGGCCAGCAGCAGGGGCAGGTTGTCCTGATGCGCGGCAATAACGTCCAGCACAAGGCGTTCGCCCGCAACATACTGCTGCACATCAAAGATCAGCGTTGCCAGACTTTTAAGCCCCTCGGGGGTAGGGTTCTGCAACAGGGCCTGTCTGGCTTCCCACAGCCCTTCCACGGTCATGCCTTTGGGCAACCTTATGGCGGGGGCTTCTGCTGGCTGGTCCATTGGCTGGTCCTCTGTTCTCTCCACGGGCGTAGCCTGTACGTCTAGGGCGTGGGGTGGGTGGCGTGCCATGTGGCCACCCATGTTTGCAGGGCCTCACCCATCTGGCGCAGCACGGGAGCAAAGGAGCGCTCCTGCGGGCGGAAAATACGCATGGTGGGGTACCATGCCGTGGTTTCCCCCTTGTCCAGCCACCGCCAGCAGGCATCCCACCGGCTGAGCAGCCACACCGGCCTGCCCAGTGCGCCCGCCAGATGCAGGACAGACGTATCGACCGAAATCACAAGGTCCAGACTGGCTATGATCGCGGCGGTATCGGCCATGTCCGTTACGCTGTCCATCAGGTCACAGACCGGCTGACCATGCCACCCCGCCATATCCTCCCGCGGGCTGCCAAGCTGGAGGCTGACCAGCGTTGCATCCACCGGGGTCAGGGCCCCTGCCATAACGGGCAGCGTGCTTGAACGGAGCTGGTTGGCCATGACATCCTGCGCGGATGTCCGCCTCTCCCCCGACCAGACCAGACCAATGCGCGGCCCGGCGGCTGGCAGCAGGGCGGCAAAGCGCGCCACGTCCTGCGGGTCCGCGCGCAGGTAGGGCACCGTGCCGGGAATATCCGCCACACTCTGCATCCGGGTCACATGGGGCAGGTTGGGAATGGGCAGGGCATAATCAAAGCTCTCATCCAGCCCGAACTGCACCGCGTCACGCACGGTCAGGTCCGGGTAGGACTGGCTGATCAGCCGCACGAGCGAGCCCCCCACAGCCACAGTCACCCGCGCGCCGCGCGCCACCAGCACCGGGGCGAAACGGATGAACTGGAGCGTATCGCCCAGCCCCTGCTCCTGAAACAGCACAACCGTTTTGCCCGCCACATCATTATCAGGTTGCAGGCGGGGGAACTGGCCGAACCATTTTGTAACCGATGTCAGCTTGTGGGGCCGCAGCGCAAACAGTTCCCACCCTCTGGCGTAATGGCCTGCCTTGAGCGTGGCAATGGCCGCACCAAGCTGGATGCCCTCATCATGCGGGGCCATATGCAGGGCCTGCTCGTACCACGGCAGGGCCTCCTCCGCGCGGTTGAGGCAGCCCAGCGCACACCCAACGGCGTTATACAGCGCCGGTTGCCCCGGCTCCTGCTGCACGGCGAACAGAAGGATGTTCAGCGCCTCCATCGGGTAGCCCATCCGCAGGAAAACCTGCGAAATCTGCACCGTGGCCGCCACGCGCTGGCTGGGATAGAGCTTGATGATGTCCGAAAACAGCGCCGTGCCGCCCGCGAGGTCCCCGTTCACAATCAGGGCCTGCGCCAGCAGGATCTTGATGGCGGGATTATCGGGCTCCAGCAGCATGGCCTTGCGCAGCAGCGCCGCGGCAATATCGTACCGGAAGACATGGGTGCTCAGCACAAAGGCGGCAACCAGCAGATAAGCCACGTTATCGGGCTCACGCCGCACCATTTCCAGCGACAGCCTGACCGCCTCCCCCGCCAGTTCGGCCCGGCACAGATCCTCGCAGAGCTGGCCAACACTCATGGGCGTGGGATTTTGCAAAACGGCGTCTTTGCTGGCCACCAGCTTTTGCATATGGGCTTTTTCAGGTTCCCAAGTCGCTTTCATGTCGCCTGTCTGCATCCTGTGATCATGGTAGGTGATCTTACCATACCGCCCCGACTTAACATACCCAACCCGCTGCAATCTCCATGCTGGGCAGAGCCGCACGACCAGAACCATTTTCTGGCCTTGAATGACACTTGGTGATAACTGTAATAGCTGGGGTACAGGCATGGCCCTGTACGGCACGGCAGGTCCAGATACGCGGCAGGATGGACCATCGTCACACAATCCGCCACGAGCCGTGCCGCCCGGTTACAAAAGGAAACGTGGTTCTTGGATACTGCCGATGGCAACTCGGTCAACAAAGCCGCCGCAGGAAAACTGGCGGACAGGACCGCAGCCGCGCGCCTGAGGTTTACATCGGGCTCGCGCCTGCTGACCCACGCGGCAGGCACGCTGCGCAATGGCGGGTGGAAAGCCCTGCCCTGGCGTGCCGCCGTGCCGGGGACCGATATAGGGCTGGCGGTGGGCGTGGTGCTTCTGCTGTCCATCCTGATCCTGCCGCTGCCCACCTTTATTCTGGATATGGGGTTGTCCATCTCCATCACCTCCTCGGTGCTGGTGCTGATGGTGGCGCTGTTCCTTGAACGCCCGCTGGATTTTACGTCCTTCCCCACCCTTCTGCTGCTCACCACCCTTTTGCGCCTCTCGCTGGAAATTGCGACCACGCGCCTGATCCTCAGCCATGGCAGCGAAGGCCCCTATGCCGCAGGCCATGTTGTGGCGGCCTTTGGCGGATTCCTTATGGGCGGGGATGTGGTGATCGGGGGGATCATCTTCTGTATCCTGCTGGTCGTGAACTTCATGGTCATTACCAAAGGGTCCGGGCGTATTGCGGAAGTGGCGGCCCGCTTCTTCCTCGACTCCATTCCCGGCAAGCAGATGGCCATTGACGCGGATCTGGCCTCCGGCGCGATCAACGAGCGCTCCGCCCGCGCCAAGCGCAAGGAACTGGAGGAAGAAAGCGCGTTTTACGGCTCCATGGATGGTGCCGCCAAGTTTGTGCGCGGGGATGCCATCGCCAGCATCATCATCACCGCCATCAACATTGTGGGCGGGCTGACCATTGGCGTGCTCCGCCACGGCATGCCGCTGAGCGAGGCTGCAAGCACCTTTACCATGCTGACCGTGGGTGATGGCCTTGTCTCCCAGATTCCGGCCCTGCTGGTGTCCACCGCCGCCGGTATTGTGGTGACCAAAGGTGGCACGGATGGCACGGCGGACGTTATTCTGGCCCGCCAGCTCAGTGGCAACGCCAAGCCGCTTGGTGTGGCCGCGGCCCTGTCCGTCCTGTTTGCCCTTATGCCCGGCCTGCCCGCCTTCCCCTTTCTGGCCATTGCGGTAGCGGCTGGCACGGGTGCCTGGCTGCGCAGCCGCGCCCCCGCCGCCGACAGCGACGGGGACGTCACCGAAATTGCCCCACAGGCGACCACCACCCCCATTTCCGACATTCTCAAGCTCGACCTGCTCCGCCTTGAGCTGGGCTTTGGCCTGCTGCCCCTGACAGGGGGAGACACCCCCCAGCTTGCCGAACAGATCAAGGCGCTGCGCCGCTCGGTTGCGACCGAGATGGGCTTTGTCACCCCGCCTGTGCGTATTCAGGATAACATCCACCTGCCCTCGGAAAAATACGTCATCAAGCTCAAGGAGATCGAGATCGCCTCGGGCGAGGTCCGGCCCCACAAGCTGCTGGCCATGACGCCATCTGGTGGCGCGCCCCCCGTGGCAGGCGAAAAAACGACAGAACCCGCCTTTGGCCTGCCCGCGGTATGGATAGATCCTGCGCAGAAAACCAAAGCCATGGCCATGAACTGCACCGTGGTGGACCCGGCCAGCGTGATTGTCACCCATCTGAGCGAGATGGTGCGCAGCAACCTGCCGGACCTGCTGACCTATGTGGCCACACAGGCCCTGCTGGATGACCTGCCGCGTGAGCAGCAGAAGCTGGTCAATGACCTTATTCCCTCGCAGGTGCCGCTGAGCACCGTACAGCGCGTCCTGCAGGCCCTGCTGGCCGAGCGTGTTTCCATCCGTGACCTGCCCACCATTCTGGAAAGCATTCAGGAAGCGTGCGGCATGGGTCTGCGCGGTATTGGACCGCTGACCAATCATGTGCGCATGCGCCTGTCCCGCCAGATCTGCAACGCGCTGGTTGGGCCGGGGGGATATATTCCCATTGTAACCCTTTCCCCCAAATGGGAATCGGATTTTATGGCGCATATCACCGGCCCGGCGGAAGACCGCAAGCTGGCCATGCCGCCTTCCATGCTCAATGTTTTTGTGGGAAAACTGCGCGATACATTTAACGCCCTTTCCACAAATGGCGAAATTCCGGTTATTGTTGTCGCCTCCCCTGTAAGAGATTCCATGCACGCCATTGTTGAACGGGTCCGTCCTTCCATTTCCGTTCTGTCACAAGCTGAGATATACCCACGTGCCCGGATCAAGACGGTTGCGACCATATCGTGACAGTCCGCCAGGAGACCGCAGCATGGGAGTAGAATATGCAGGATAGTCCCTCCGACACCGCAAGCCAGAAGGTTGCGGAGCGCCGTCAGGGAAACACGCGGGAGGAATCATCCGTGCCGGGACAGGCTACGGATGACAGCACAGCCGCGACCAATGGCGTAGCCCTGCCGGTCAGCCACCTGAGGGTAGAGGACATTCTGCGCTGGCATTCCGTGCCGCAGCCGCTCATTCAGGCCCTTGCAGGCAAAACACTGGCCGACGGGCTGAACAATATGCTCTCCTTTGGCGCCCTGCCCGACGCCACGCGGACCCCCCTTGCCTTTGGCGGGGCGTCCGGGTCCGGCAAAACGCTGGTGCTGGCCAAGCTGGCCGCACGCTACGTTCTGGCCGAAGAACACAGGAACAGCCCTCCACCCCTGATTATTGCGTGCGACCATACGGCTGGCAGCTTTGCCAAACTTTCGGCCCTGCTCCAGCCCTATAATATTCCCATCATTCAGGGGAACACGCCCGAAATTCTGGCCGACGCCGTGCACCACAAGGAGCCGGGGCAGCCTATTCTGGTCGATCTGCCGGGCATTTGCGTCTATTCCCCGGTCAGCATGGGTAGAATGATGCAGATGGTCGAACGTATTGGCGCCACACTCAGTCTGGTCTTGCCCGCCGGGCTGGATGCCGAGGAATCGGCCGATATAGGCTATGCCTTTGCCCAGCGGGGCGCCACCACCATGGTTGCCAGCAAAATGGACCAGGCCGGTCGGGTGGGAGGCATTATTGCCGCCGCTGCCTGCGGCTTAACCCTGACCTATGGCAGCTGTTCCTCCAGCATTGTGGGCGGGCTGGTCCCTCTTAACGCCTCCGTTCTGGCAAACCGGCTGCTGACCCTGCCCTCCTGAACAGCCCGGACAGACCACGGGGCCAGACCACCGGAGCGCAAGCCACTACATATCTGTCATGGCCTGCCCGCTCCCTCCCTTTTCTCGCCCTTTACCCCCGCAGCCCTGCGGGGAAAACCATAGCCCGTGGCAACAGGTTTTTCATTCCCCTGCGCAGGCATCCCCCTTGCGGCGTGGCCCCTGCGCGTCTTCCCCGCAGTTGCGCACAACAAACCCCACCAACACCCCGCCCAAAAAATCCTGAGTGTTCCATCACTTTTCCAAAGTCCGTCACCCGAAACATTCCTCACAAACACACGTTCCTCACGGATGTTTTAAGAATGGTTTTTGTACAAAAAGTCTTTTAATATCATGTCTGACTGGAGCGCCCCGATATGACCATGAAAACCTTTCTTATATCGTGCGATGTTCATTTAAAAAAAATCTCTCTGGCATTCTGTATTTTCCTTCCTTTTTTCCAATTACGTGGTCGCGCCATAGCGGATCTGAGTATCCTGTTTATTGCAATAAGCTTTTTACTATACTGCACTTTTGAAAAACATTACCGATGCCTCCTGCATGGGTGGTTTCCCTGCGCTCTGGGTCTTTGGGGCGTTATCGTTGTCTCCTCCATACTCAACGGGTCCACACATGCCGTTCTGGAGGCCATAGCGCTCCTGCGTTATTTTGTTTTTGTCAAAGCACTGGAAGAATGGCTGCTGGATAGTGCGCAAAAGCAGCGCCTGCTGGGTCTGAGCGTCACACTGGCCGGGGTGTGGATTATCTGCCAGTGCTGGGAGCAGTATCTGGTCGGGGTTAACCTGTGGGGCTATCCCCGCTGGCAGGATGGCGCCCTGACAGGCCCGTTTTTTCAACCCCGTGCCGGCCCCCCTCTCGCAATTATCATGTTCCCCGGACTGATGATCTACCCCATGCGCATGGTGCAGAAAAAGGAGCTGGCCCGGAAGCTGGCGGGGCTGGCCCTTATGTCCTTTCTGCTGCTGACCATGGTCATGATCGGGCAGAGAATGCCCGCACTGCTGGTGTTTTTTGGATTTTTCCTGTGCGTCATGCTGGTCAAAACCACACGGGTTGCGGTTCTGCTGGCCACACTGTCCGGTTTTGTGGCGCTGGGGCTCCTGCCGTTTATCTCCCCTCCCTCCTATAATAAGCTGGTCGTGCGCTTTTTGGAGCAAATCGGGCATTTTTCGCAGTCCCCTTATGGCCAGCTTTATATGCGTGCGCTCAACATGGTGCACGCGCACCCCCTGCTTGGGCTGGGCTATAACGGTTTTCGCACCCATTGCGGCGAGACAGCCTATCTGTACGGGATTCCGCAGTTTGCTGGCATGGTTGCCGGGCAGGGCATAGGAGCAGGGTGCACCATTCACCCGCACAACACCTATCTGGAAATCGCCACCACGGCGGGGCTGTCAGGACTGGTCCTGTTTGTATGGATGGTTCTGCTCTGGTTGAAAAAACTGCTTCAGGCCGCGCTTGCGGGCCGGGACCTTATGCAGGCCATGCTTTTTATTACAGTGTGCATGCTGTTCTGGCCCATTGCCTCGACCAGTTCCCTGTTTACGGAACGCACGGCAGGATGGGTCTTTTTAATGGTCGGGTGGGGGCTCGCGCGAGCCCGACTCTCTGGCTCCGCACGCACTCCGCAAACCGGAGCATGAACCATACAGCCCTGCACATGGCGTCAGGGAAAACTGACGCCAACACCGGGGAGGCGGGGCGTTAAAACAGGTCCACTACGCCAGATGGTCTGACTGGCTCAGCCTGCATGCCATAACGAAGCACCCGAATAACATGGGAAAGCTTAACGCCCTGGCTCAGAGCGCCAATATCCAGCGGCTGTGTTTTGTCCTGTTCATAACAGGTAACCAGATTTTTAAGCACGGTGCACACGGCTTCCACCATTTGCGTGGCAGAATCCAGCTTTTGCAGGACCTGCACATCCGTATCACTCAACGATGAGGTGGCCATGTTCTCGCCAACCACGCGCTGCACACCCGTAAAGTCCAGACAGGTTTCATCCAGAAGTTCCACCAGATGGTCCATAACATCGTGCAGACTACATGCGCTTCCGGCTACACCGTGGGACAAAGGGGGCACCACATCCATGTTCTTCTTCCTCTTTGGCCCGGCTTTTTAAAACAGCTCGACCTCGGAACTGGCTTCTTTAGCCCATTTCCGCTCTGCTTCAGCCTCACGCCGGCTGTAGGCGACTTCCTGCTTGCCAATACCCAGTACGTCCTGCACCAGATTCTGCTGCGCACGGCCCGTTGTTGGCCAGAACCGAATACGCCGTGCCAATGTGCCGCCCAGACTCTGCGACACGCAGCGAATACCTTCATCCACCAGATAGTTGGTGACAAAACGAATATTTTCCTGCCCGATGCGGCCCAGACTAGGCACTACAGCCGCACCACCAAAAACCTTGCACACCAGTCGGCCGCGCTGCGCTCCAGCCTTGAGCAGACCGTTGACCAGCATTTCCATGGAGTTCACGCCAAACCGCATGGCCATGCCGGTTTCGCTCACGCCCCCATCTGGCAGCAGAAAATGATTAATGCCACCTACATGCGCAAGCGGGTCAAACATGCAGACTGAAATGCAGGAGCCAAGCAGTGTTGCAAAAACAACTGACGGATCGCCAGAAATTTCCACTTCGCCCTGAATAACCGTTTTAACTACGGTGTGATCGCTCACTTGATCGGCCCGAACACCTTTTCCAGAACCTCACGTAGCTTGGCTACAGTGTAAGGCTTGGCAAGGAAGTTGTTGACACCAGCCTTGACCGCTTCCTGCACCAGATCCTTGCTGGCCTCACCGGTCAGGATAATAAATGCCACTTTCTGGATTTTCGGGTTGCTCCGCACCGCGCGCAGCAGGGCCAGACCATCCATAACCGGCATGTTGAAGTCGGAAATCACCAGATGTGTGGGGTTCTGGTCCAGATATTCCAAAGCCTCCTTGCCATCCTTGCGCTGGGCTATGTTGGTAAAGCCGATTTCAGCCATACTGTTAGCCAGAACCTGACGGATAGAGGCCTGGTCATCTACGATCAGGGCCTTGATTTGTGAAGCGGCAGGCATTTGTCTCCCCCTTATTCCTAGTCTCAACTCCAGCCGTCAAAGACCGGCAGCCGGTAAACAGGACGGTTCAAAGCCGTCCTTTTTGTTACAGTTAGCGCGTGTGAATGGCCATGGCCGCAGAGCAGATCTGGCGCAATGGCACAACCTGACAGGCCGCTCCAATTTCCGCCGCAACCCGTGGCATTCCATAAACAACTGAGGACGTTTTGTCCTGCGCGATTGTATAGGCACCGGCCTGCCGCATGTTCAGCAGTCCTTCGGCCCCATCCCGCCCCATGCCGGTCAGGATGATTCCCAACGCATTACGTCCGGCATGTTTGGCGACAGACTTGAACAGCACATCCACCGAGGGGCAGTGCCCGCTGACCGGCGCACCGCTGATCAGCCGTGTCACGTATTTGCCGCCGCCATTATCAACCACAAGGTGCCGGTCCCCACCGGGGGCAATGCGGACCATGCCGGGTTGCAGCATCTCTCCGTCCCGCGCTTCGGCAATGGAGAGTGCCGACATGGACTGGTTGAGCCGATTTGCAAAACTGGCGGTAAACAGCGGAGGCATATGCTGGCAGATAACAACCGGCGGGCTTTTTTGCGGAAACCCCGAAAGCACTTCTTCCAGCGCCTCCACCCCACCCGTGGACGAACCAATCGCCACAAGGTCCACCGAATTACCCCACGTGGTCTGCACGTGACCAACCGGGGAAGGAGGTGTGCGCCGCTGAATGCGCGAGACCGGCTGCGAGCGGGCCGCCAGCACAACCAGCCGCCCAAGGCCTGCAAACGCATCCTCCCCCGGAGCCACGTTGTGTTTGGGGTAGCAGTCAAACGCCCCCATCTGGAGCGCCGTAATGGCTGTATCCGCTCCCTTGGCTGTCAGGCTGGACACCATGACAACAGGGATGGGGCGCATCCGCATGATTTTTTCCAGAAACTGCAGGCCATTCATCCCCGGCATTTCCACGTCCAGGGTAATCACGTCCGGCTGGTCCTTGATAATCAGGTCACGCGCTTCCAGCGGATTTGCCGCCTCACCGCACACTTCAATATCAGGATTCTGCGCAAAGGAACGCTTGATCAACGCACGGATCGTGCGTGAATCATCGACAATCAGAACTCTTACTGGCTGTGGCATCAATCAGCTTGCTTTCCGGTAAATGGTCGGGGCGACCTGCTCCAGACCGCACTGGCGGGGGTCGGCCACTTTTTCGGAATGACCGACATACAGAAAACCCCCTTTTTCCAGCTTGTCGGCCAGACGCCCCCACAGGCGCTCGCGCGTGGGTTCATCAAAATAAATCACGACGTTGCGGCAGAAAATAACCGCAAACTGCCCTCGCATCGGCCAGTCGGCATTCAGGTTCAGCACCTTGAAGACTGGAAGCGTGCGGATATCGCCGACAAAAGTCAGGTTCCCCTGATCGTCGGCCTGCATGAACTGGTTTTTCTGGGCGTTGGAAATACCATCCGTCTCACTGGCGACATAGGTCCCAGCGGCGGCCTGCGCTACCACGTTGGAGTTGATGTCCGTCGCCAGAATACGCATGTCATACGACGCCGCCCCGGGAAAAGCCGACAGAACAGACATGGCAATGCTCCACGGCTCCTGCCCTGTGGAACACGCGGCAGACCATATGCGCCCACGCCCGCCACTGCGCAGCTTGGCAGCAAGCGCTGGCATAACAGTCTGCTCCATATGCACAAAATGCGGCCGTTCGCGGAAAAAGCTGGTGACGTTGGTTGTCAGCGCACAGACCAGCTTTTCCATTTCCGCCCGGCCAGATGGGCTTTGCACATAGTTGAGATAGGCGTGAAAACTGTCCATCCCGTTTTCCCGCACGCGGCGGGACACACGTGAATACACCAGCGTACTTTTGGAATCGGGAATAAAAATTCCCGCTTCCTGCTTGGCGATCCGCCGAACCATCTGAAAGTCGGCGTCTGTATACTCTGGATCGGCAGTGGAACTCACGTCCCCCATCAGGAAATCATCCCACCTACCAGTTGGCCGACCACAACCTCAAGCCGGAGCACACCAATCATGCGGTCCGCAATCATGACCAGGCCGCTCAGGCTGCTGTCTTCCTCTGCCACGGCCTGAATGTCGGCCAGATTGACATCGGCCATGTCGATCACCCGGTCCACCAGCAGGCCACACACCGTACCATTGCGGGATTCCACAATAACCACCACGCGGCGCGGGTTATCGGGCTGCGGCTCCACGTTCAGATAGACCGCAAGGTCGATCACGGTCAGGATAATACCGCGCAGGTTGATCGCACCGCACACATAATGCGGGGCAAACGGCAGGGCTGTCGTTTTTTCAAAGCCACGAATTTCGCGCACGCTCAGGATAGGAATACAATATTCCTGCTCACCCACCGCAAACACGATCATCTTGACAAGTTTGGTGTCCGCCCCGGCTTCGTCCGTCATATCCATTTTCCTACTCAAATACAGATCGGCTGATGTGGTGTTGGGTGTTTATGCCGCAAGTCCTGTGCGAACATCCGATGGTCTTGTGTCAATCCGTCCCAGAGCGTTGGCAACCAGTGCGGGAACATCCAGAATAAGGGAAACGCTCCCATCCCCCAGAATGGTGGCAGCGGACACACCAGACATCTGCCGATAGTTTTTCTCGATGCTCTTGATCACCACCTGTGCCTGATCGCGGATATCCTCCACAATCAGAGCCGCACGTGCCCCGGACTCGTTTTCCACCACCAGAATGACGTCCTCCTCGGACGGACCACCCGGATTGTACCCGTCAAGCCCCAGTTCGGACGCCAGCGGAATAAGCGGCATGCACGCCCCACGGATGGACACAACATTGGCGCCATCGGGCAGCATGTAAATGTCCTTGTGGTTGACCATCATGGTTTCCACCACGGAGGAAACCGGAACAACCATGGTGGACCCGGCGGCCACGATCAGCATGCCGTCCAGCACGGCCAGTGTCAGCGGCAGGCTCAGACAGAAGGTGGTGCCCTGCCCTTCCACGCTGTTGATTGTCACACGTCCGCCAAGGCCCAGAATGGCCTGCTTGACCACGTCCATCCCCACCCCACGGCCCGAAAGATCGGACACGGTGGAGGCCGTGGAAAAGCCCGGAGCAAAGATCAGGTTGTTGACCTCATCATCCGTCAGCACCGCATCGGGGGCAATAATGCCACGCTTGACCGCAGTGGCCAGAACGCGCTCACGGTTGATCCCGCCCCCATCGTCCTTGATGGTGATGAGGATGCGGCCAGAACGGTGCCCGGCGGAAAGCAGGATCTGCCCGGTAGGGGGTTTGCCTGCGGCAATCCGGGCCTCGGCACTTTCAATCCCGTGGTCCACGGCGTTGCGCAGCATGTGGGTCAGCGGATCGGACAGTTTTTCAACCAGAGTGCGGTCCACTTCCGTGTCCTCACCCTCCAGCGTCAGCACCACGTCCTTGTTGGTCATGGAGCAGGCCTCGCGCACAACGCGCTGCATGCGCTGGAACACGCTGCGCACCGGCTGGGCCCGCACGGCCATGACGGCGTCCTGAATGTCGCGCGTCAGGGTTTTCATGCTGGCAATGCGCTTGATCATTTCCTGCTGGCCACCATCCTCCCGCTGGCCAATGGATTCCAGAGCGGCCTGTGCAATCACCAGTTCGCCCACAAGATCCATCAGGTCGTCCACACGGTGAAGATCCACACGGATGGTCGCCTGCTCAACCGGGCGGCGCGTGGCGGCATTACCTGCGGCAATAGGAGCCGTAGCGGCAGGGGTTGGCGCGGGTGGCAGTTCCGCCAAGATTTTTTCGGCAATGGACGTCGGAGCCCGAGCAGGGCTGGCAGCCACAGGAGCCTGTACAGGGGCTACCGGAACTGACGCCTCCGCTTCCGGTTCCGGCTCGGCCGGGGTTGCCTGCACCTCGGGCAGTTCTTCCGCGCTGCTGGAACCGGGGCTGGAGCCACCATCACGCGTGATGGTCACATCGCACACATCACTCACCCAGTCGAAGACCGTATGCACGCTTTCCTCCGGCACGGCAGCGGGCAGGACCACGCGCCATGACAGGTAGGATTTTTCGGTTTCCAGACGTCCCAGCGCAGGCAGGGCTGCGGTTTCGCATGTGACAACGCTTGTGCCACCGTGGGCCACGGCCACATCGGACAGGCCAATCAGCAGGTTGCGCGCATCATCTCCCCGGTCATACATGGCGGCATGGGGGCTGAACGTCACGATAAGCGATGCCGCGTCGGCCGGAGCGTCTTCCTCCACGCCGAAATCACCGAAGTCGAAATCGGCCATGACCGGTTCAAAATCCACCGGAACAGGCGTAAAATCGGCGGGAACAGTATCCTCTTCCTTTGCCCCGGCACTGCCGCTGCCTTCACCAATAATGGCCTGAAGTTCGACGCGGCTTTCCTCTATCCGGCCGGTATCAACCGTGGCTCCACCCTGTGCCTCGGCGACCAGATCGCTCAGAACATCCATGGCCTTGAGAAAGGTTTTGACGATCTCTGGCGTAGGGGCGACACGGCCGGAACGCAGACCATCGAGAGAACTTTCGAAGACATGCGCAAAGCGGACCAGATTTTCCAGACCGAACGATGCAGCCCCGCCCTTGACCGAATGCACGGCACGAAAAACGGCGTTGATTGTCTCCTTCCCGGATTCACCATCCGAAAGGGCAGACAGGCCACGCTCCAGTTCCTGAAGCTGCTCTTCACACTCCTGGAAAAAAACCAGAAGGATATCGTCCATGTCACCACTCATTCTGGTCTCTCTTTCCTTCAGGCGGTCACCCGGCGGATAGCCGCCACAAGGCTGTCTGTGCTGAACGGCTTGACAATCCACCCTGTGGCGCCTGCTGCGCGGGCACGGGCTTTTTTCTCGGGATCGCTTTCCGTTGTCAGAACGATCATTGGCAGATGTTTGTACTGATCCATCGCCCGGACCGCCTCGATAAACTCAAAGCCATCCATGCGGGGCATGTTGATATCTGTAATAATCGCATTGGGAGTGGGGTTGGCTTCCTGCAGGACTTCCAGCCCCTCCACGCCATCTCCACCCTGAATAACCTCGTACCCCGCTCCTTCCAGAGCCTTGCGGAGCATACCCTGCATGGTGCGCGAATCATCAACAGTCAGGACACGAATGCCCGATTTTTCCACCATAGTCCTCATTACTCCTTCAATGACGCCAGCGGCTCGGTCAGATACGCACTTACGCCAAAAAGGCCGTATGCTTCCACGACTGGCTCCGATGGCGCCACAAGGGGGCATCTGCTGGCGAGGAGAACCTGTAAACACAGCCCTCCTAGGTACGTCACGCCAGAGGCATCCAGAGCAACCTGCCCGCCTCCGGCATTTTTAACAGCCTGTTCGATCTCACTCTTCAGGGCGAACGCCGCCGAACTGTCCAGACGTTCAGGTAAGGTCACACTAGCCAACGGTCCGCTCCCTTGTCAGCCGCGCAGGCAGGGGTCAGCCGACCCCTGACATACTGGAATAATGGCCATTAAAATTCTTCCCAGCCCGCATCGGAAGAGGTGGTGGGCATGGACAGCGCAGACGTGGCCGGAGCCGGGGGAGGCGTGACCTGTGCTGGAGCTGGCGGCGCCACACGGGCCGGAGCAGACGGTTTGGGCCGAGGGGGAGAAGAACGCGGCGCCACAAGTGCGGGACGGGGCGCATGGCTTGCGCGCCCCCCGGCCGTATCCATTTTAAAGCGGCTGAGTGTCGCTGCCAGCGTCCGGGTTTCGGCGGTCAGGTTATGGCTGGCGGCCGTGGTTTCTTCCACCATGGCGGCGTTCTGCTGCGTGACCTGATCCATACCGCCAATAGAGGCCGTGACTTCGGACAGACGCTGGGCCTGATCCTGCGTGGAGGAGGAAATTTCCTCAACCCGGGTCGCAATGTTCTGGGTGCTGCCAGCAAAATCGTTCAGGTAACGCCCGGTCTGCTGCACCAGATCCACGCCCTTGGTCACCTGCTCGGCGGCAACGGAAATCAGGCGTTTGATCTCGCTGGCAGATGTCGCGGACTGTTCGGCCAGCGAGCGCACTTCCTGCGCAACCACGGCAAACCCGCGCCCGGCCTCACCCGCACGGGCGGCTTCCACCCCGGCATTCAGGGCCAGCACGTTGGTCTGGAAGGCGATGCCATCAATAACCGAAATAATTTCACCAATCGCATCGGAGGAGCTTTTGATCCCGTCCATAGCGGCGGTGGTTTCGGTCATGATCTTTGTTGCGGCCTTGACCTTTTCCAGCGCTTTCTGGCTTTCGGCATTGGCGTCGGCACAGGCTTTGGCGTTGCTCTGCACACCTTCGGTAATGGTCCGCACGGAGGAAGCCGCCTGCCCGAGATTGGCGGCCTGCTTTTCCGTCCGCTTGGCCAGATCGTCCGAGGCGGTGGAAATTTCTGCCGCACCGGTGGAGATCAGGTCCGAATTGGAGGCAACAGCACTCAGCGCTTCGTTCAGGCGGGAGGCGGAATGGTTGAACGCATCACGCAGGGGGGCGAATTCGCCATCAAAGATCGGGTCATTAATCCGTGCGCGCAGGTCACCCTGCGCCATGTCGGCCAGAGCCTGCCCCAGACGCTCGATAACCAGATGGGTATGCTTGTCGCGCTCCTGGCTGCCGGTCAGCGCGCCCTGAATTTCGGACGCCATTTTTTCCTGCCGCTGGCGGGCAGTGGCCTGCTCTTCCACCATGCGGGAGAAGCGCGCCATAATCCGGGCAAGACGGCCAACGCAGTCTTTGTTCTTGAGGAAGGGAATATTGCTGTGGGCGACACCGTTGCCGAGTTCTTCACCCATCGTGGCCAGTTTTTCAACTGGTTCGGTAATCAGGCTCGTGAACCACCGCCAGATCTGCCAGACAACCAACTGACCGAAAACAAGGGCCGCCATGTTGATGATATACGTGTAATGAACTGGCGCGTGCCAGAAAAAGCCAACCGTCTCTACAATGATCTGGAACATGAAATATGCTTCCAGACATAGCATAACGACACGAATCTTCTCGCGGAACGGAGCGTCCTTGTTCAGCCATTGCAGCATATCAGTGCAACTTCCTTTTATATTATTGGGGGTGCCTTGCGAGACAGATCCCGACTTTTTTCCTTCACGTGGAAAAAATGCCAGCCTGCCCTGACCTTAATGGCCCCCCATGCCTATTTACAAAAACCAGAAAACGCCCGTGGACGCCCCCTGTGAGACATAAAGCAGATAACCTGTCCCTATCCAGACACACGGACCAGACACACAAACGCCTTCATACCGCGTTCATGGCTGGATGTCTTTACAGAAGATCGTCCGACCTTCAGACAATCAGCTTTGTGCTCCCATCAGATAAAATGCTTACAAAACAATATCTCAGGTAGCCACCGCCCTGTGACCAAGCGGAATTGATGGCTACCCTGCGTGAAATGATAGCTTTTTCGTGACAATGAGCAAGCCTGTAACCGCATGGCGATTTCTAAAAACCTTGCAATATTACAGGCTCAAACGCTCCATTTGCGACCGTTTATTATTATGGCGTCATAAAACCGGCAGACTCCTCCCCCTTCAGGGTGCAGTCCCCCGCCCGGACTCAACCACCAAAACTGCGGACAAGCCCCCCCGCCACCATCTGCCAGCCATCAACCAGCACAAAGAAAATCAGCTTGAAGGGCAGGGATATGGTTGCGGGAGGCAACATCATCATCCCAAGGCTCATCAGCACGCTGGATGTCACAATATCAATAACCAGAAATGGCAGATAAAGCAGAAACCCCATCTCGAACCCGCGGCTGAGTTCACCCACCATAAAAGCGGGCATCAGCACGCGCCATGGCGTATCCGCCACGTTTGCGGTGGGGGTTACGTTGGCCAGACGCTCAAACGTAGCCAGATCAGCCGAACGGACATGGGAGAGCATGAACGTGCGAAAAGGCTCCGCTGCCGCCTTCAGCCCCTCCATTTCCTCCACCTGCCCGTCCATCATGGGGGCAATCCCCTGATCCCATGACTGCTGGAACGTGGGTTGCATGACAAAAAAGGTCAGGAACAGGGCAAGCCCGATCAGCACCATGTTGGGTGGTGTGCCCTGCGAGCCAATAGCCCCGCGCAGCAGAGAGAGCACAACAATAATACGGGTAAAAGCCGTCACCATCACCAGCAGGCTGGGCGCAAGTGAAAGCACGGTGAGCAGCGCGGTCAGCTGGATAATGCGGCTGGTTGTGCCCGGGTCTCCCCCTTTGCCCAGGTCCAGAGCTATGGACTGGGCATGGGCCACAACCGGCATGCCAGCCAGCACGCCCACCGCCAGAGTACACAGCGCAAGGCTCGCAAACCACACGCCACGTCTTGTAAAGGCCGGAACTGTCAAGGCTTGGGGCTCCGCTTATGCATCAGAGAGGGGGACCGGGACGGGCGCGGGCTGCCCGCCGGGCAAGGGGGCAACAGGTGCCAGAACTGGTGGCTGGCCTGCGGGGGCAGGCATAACGGCACCCCCATCCTCTACCCAGCCCATGAACACATCGTTCCCGCCGCCAGTCAGGACCAGCCCTTTTTTCTGTCCGTAACGAATCACGCTTACCCGCCTGCGCTGGTCCACGGCCACACTTTCCACAACCGCCAGATTGGGCGTCTGCCGCCCTTTAAGCAGATATGGCTCCATGAACTTGAGCCCGTAACGAGCCAGAAAAATCAGCCCGATAACAAGTGCGAACGCCACAATGCAGGTCAAAACCGGCACAACAAACGCCCCCGCACCCAACCCGGCAGCGGGTTGGGCAACGTTTGCGGCGACTGTACCGGGCGCGGGCAAGGATTTTAACCGTTGGTCGCGGAGGAGGACAGGATTTCCGTCATGGTCACGCCAATATGGTTGTCATCCACCACCACCACTTCGCCCCGGGCGATCAGGCGGTTGTTGGCGTAAATATCCACGGCCTCCCCCAGCTTGCGGTCCAGCTCGACCACGGCCCCACGCCCAAGACGCAACAACTGGTTGACCGGCATGGTGGCCGTGCCAATGACCGCCGTGATCTTGACCGGAATATCGTAAACGGCTTCCTTCTGCACGTCGTCCGCATCCTTGCCATCAGGAGCGGGGGCGGCTCCGGGGGCAGCCGTTGCGGAGGCATCCGGCGCTTGCGTGCTGGTGGCGAAATCCTCAAGCCCGATATCGGTATTGTCTGTTGTCATGGTTGTCTCCGCCTGCTTATGCCTGTCCAGTGTTGTGCTGCATGCGCTGGCGCGCAAGGGCCGTTACACTGGCAACTATTTTTTCAGCCATGTTTTTGCGCCACTGCACTGGATCAATGACAATGGTATTGGCCGCCGTGGAAATCCGTATGATACCCGGCGCAAGATCAGGCAGGGCTTCGACCTGCACACCGCTGTCAGCCTGCAAGGCCGCCTGCAGGCGCTGTATGTCAGCCGGACTGCACTGCACGGTCACATCACCCTCGCACTCACGGGCAAAACTGGCGGCATCGGCCAGCAGATCGCGCTGCATGCCCTGCAACACCGTGCCATCCAGTGCTGTCAGGCTCCGCACGATATCCACCACTGTCGCCACAAAAACCTGCGACGCCTTGGCCAGCGCCTGATCCCGCCGGGCATTTTCCGTCTTGAAGGCACTGGTCAGCTCGGCCAGACATCCGGTGTAAAAAGCCTGTAGCTCCGCGTCCTTGTCGGCTGCACCCGCAGCGTAACCCTCATCACGCGCCTGCTGCTGCATGGCCGCCAGCTCGTCGCGCGTTATGCTGAGCAGGTTAGGGTCGGGCGGGGGTGGCTCGGAGGACGTGTCATCGTCATCCGGGTCCGTCTGCGAGGCGGGCTCCACCTCCGGGAGACTGAAATCCTCCAGATCCATCATTCGTGGATACGTGCGCGCAGGCATAGATGCCCCCTCGCTGGAGGAAGCGCCATCCGCCATTCGGCGCACGCCAGACCGGAAGAGCACCCGTTCCAGCATTACGGAATGATCTCGTCGTTGCCGCCGTTTTCGGTCAGGTCGATTTCACCCGCATTGGCCATGTTTTTGATAATGGTCACAATATCAACCTGCGCGGCATCAGCATCCTTCACGCGCACAGGGCCAAGGGCGGAAATTTCTTCGAGCAGAATGCTGCCTGCACGCTTGGACATGCACTGCAGGAACATCTTGCGCACGGTTTCGGACGCGCCTTTGAGGGCGAGGGGCAGTTTTTCGCGGTCCACCTGCGCCACAATGCGCATAAGGGCTTCGTGCGGCAGGCGCTTGATATCTTCGAAGGTGAACATGAGCGCTTTCACCTTTTCCATATCGGCGTGGTTGCGCTTGTCCATGGACGCCATGAGGCGTGTTTCGGTCTTGCGGTCGAAGTTGTTGAATACTTCGGCCAGCAGTTCGTAACTGTCGCGCTTGGACGAACGCCCAAGGGAGGAAATAAACTCGGACCGCAAGGTGGCCTCCACGCTGTCCAGCACCTCGCGCTGCACCGTTTCCATGTGCAGCACACGCACCATGACCTCGGTTGCGTAGTCCTCTGGCAGCAGGGTCAGCACACGGGCGGCGTGGGCGGGTTGCAGGCGGCTGAGAATAACCGCGGCAGTCTGCGGGTATTCGTTGCGCAGGTAGTTGGCCAGAACCATTTCCTGCACATTGCCCAGCTTGTCCCACATGGTGCGCCCGGCCGGACCACGGATTTCTTCCATGATCTTGTCGACCTGCTCGCCCGACAGCGCCTTGCGCAGCAGTTCCTCGGTGGTTTCGTACGTGCCGACCAGCCCTTCGGACGATTCGAAGTTCTTGGAGAACTGCGCACACACGCCTTCCACCACGGAAGCGCTGATCAGCCCCAGCCCGGCCATGGCGACCGATATGTCGCGGACCTCATCTTCCTGCAACTGCTTGAGCACCTTGACCGCGCGCTCACGCCCGGCAGCAAGCAGAAGAATGGCGACACGCTGCTTGCCGGTCAGGTGTCTGGTCTCATCATGCACAACGGGAGAAGACGCTTCCGACTGCCGTGCATCAGAGGCTGCGGTCTCGGACATGGCCTAGGCTCCCTTCTTCGGATCCGGGGCGGACAGCCAGCTCCGGATAATCAGTATGGTTTCATCAAGGTTGTTTTCAAAGCGGTTGGCCACTTTATCCAGTGCTTCCTGCCGCAGTTTGCCCTGAACACCATCCAGATCGACCCCATGACCCTCTTCTCCCACAGGCAGGCCGCTGCTGGCATGGAGCATCTGGCCGTTGGCCCCCATGACAATGGAGCCATCCTCCACACCCTCGAGCAGTTTTTCCTGCCCGGGCACTTCCTTGGAAATAAGGGTAACCAGCCCGGTGCGGCGCAGCATGGGGCGCAGGCCGATAAACAGCGCACCCAGCACCAGCAGGATGGGAATAACCCACTCCGCCACGTAAATGAGCATTTCGCGGCTGAAGTAGTCTACGCTCCCACCGGCAAAGTCAAACCCGCCATCGGGCATGAACCGCATGGACACAACGCGCACTTCGTCCCCACGGGCCTTATCAAAGCCTACGGCGGTCTGCGCGAGGGTGGTGATCCGCTCCATCTCGGAGTCGTCCAGCGGGGTCCAGACCTCCTTGCCGTTCTTGTCCTTGGTCATGGTGCCATCAACCAGCACCGCCATGCTCACCCGCGCAATGCGGGGGCGCGACTGGTTGACAACGCGCACACGCTTGCCAATTTCGTAGTTATTGGTCTCTTCCTCGCGGTCGCTGCTCGAACCGCTCTTGTTATCCTGATTGGCGTTGGCATTGGGCAGGTTGTTGCCAACCGTGGTGCTGGGGCTGGATTCGGTGTTGGTGCTCTTGTCCGAACTTGTCTGCTGCGACCGCAACACCTGCTGGTTGGGATCGAAGCTTTCCTCCGTTTCATGCACTTCCTCGGTGGACATGGTCACCGCGGCACGGGCGCGCACATGGCCTGCACCCAGTGTGGGCACCAGCATGTCCTCCACCGCCTGAGCAAGGCGCTGTTCTTCCGCATGACGGATTTTTTCCATCTGCGTTTCCTGCCCGGCCAGACTATCGGGGTCACCCGGCTTGACCAGCACATCGCCGCGCGTATCCACAATGGAAATATTCTGCGGGCGCAGGCCCGGCACGGCAGCGGCGACAAGGTTCTGGATAGCCTGAATACCATCGGGCGCCATACGGCTCGCACGGCCAATATCCAGCACCACACTGGCCTGCGAGGGATTGGTCTCGGTCGAGAACAGATCCCTGTGCGGCAGAACCAGATGCACACGCACATTCCGCACCCCATGCAGCAGGCGGATGGAGCGTTCCAGCTCGCCTTCCATGGCGCGGGTTTCGTTGATCGACTGTTCAAACTGGGTGCTGGTCAGGGTGCCGCTCTTGTCAAACAGCTCATACCCGACCGCGCCACCGCTGGGCAGGCCATCCTTGGCCAGCAGCAGGCGCGCACTGGCAACCTTGTCCTTGGCCACAAAAATGCGGGTGCCGTCCTGACTTGTGGTAAAGGAGATATGGGCCTTGGCGAGATCATCGGCCATTTCGGCCGCCTCTGTCAGGTCCAGATCACCGTACAGCAGGGCACTGGCCCCCGCTCCGGCGTAAAAAGAAAAATAGGCCAGAGCTCCCAGCAGGGCAGCACCCGCAATACCAAGCGCGATCTGCTGTGTGCGGCCCAGAGCCCTGAGACTTGCAAGAAAGTTTTTCATACGGGAATGGCTACGCTGTCACGATGGAAAAATGGGGAATCACACAACTCTCCAGACGTTTCAGCATCCAAACACTCCGCGCTCCGCCAAACCATGGCCTTGCCATCGCCCTGTCATACCCGTCAAGGTAAACCGGCTTCTGTATAGCCATAAACACATCATAAGCACGTTGTGCCACAGTAAAAGAACAGTCTTGCAACACCAGACCCACTCCAGCTTGTATTGTAACCCGGTCCGGCGCACCAAACGAACCCCGTTTTATGGATAATACGCGTTTGTCGGCGGCACTTTTTTAATCGGCATGTTCAGGCGCCGTGCATTCTGGTCCTGCGTCAGCCCTGTCGGGCCTTCCGCCACCTCTCGCGCCACATTGGGCATCAGGTCCGGGCGGGCCCAGCAGTCCACGCCATTCCAGCTTTGTGTGCAGTAGGGCTGTGGCGCGGGCGGGCGCTCGGGGGGGGCGCACCAGTCCTCCCCTTCCTGAATATAACCGGCGTTGCACTCACGCCCCGTTATCTTGCTGGCAATATGGTCGGGTGAACACCCCGCAACCGCCAGAATCAGGGCCACCATCATTCCGCGCCTGATCATCATGCCTTTTTGTTCCCGTCCTTCAAGCCCACACGCACACCCTTGCGACCGGCATGGCCTATCCTGATGCCTGATGCCGCCAGACCCGGCATACGGGCCTATGGCTACCAGATGAACATGCTATTTTAAGCCATTCCCCATGTAAATGCGAGACAAGAGGCGCCCCTGCGCCAAAAAACCCGGAGAAGCCAGCGGTTACTGGGAGGACTGCGCTCCATTGCCCGCGCGCGCGCCCGCAGCCGTGGTGGCGCTTACGCTGGGTTTGGCCCACCATGTTGCCGTGCCCACGGTCTGGGCAAGCCGGTCCCCGCCTTCCCCCCCGTCCGTGGACGCCCGGAAGCTCCGGACCCCGGCCATGAACTGGGAAATCAGGTTAACGCGCTCGGGCGACATGTTGCCCATGATGGCCGACACCTTGCGGGTGTTCATTTTGCTGGCCACGGCAATAAGCACATGAATGTCCATGATGTTGAAGACCGCCGCTGCCTCCTTGGGGGGCATGTCTTCGTAAATCTTGACCAGCCGGTCTGTCTCGGCGTCCATCACCTCACGGTGGGCGGCCTGCTTCTGCTCCAGCGTGGCCATGGAAGCATCCAGCGTGTTCATTTTCTGGTCCAGCACGGCGCGGGCAGCGTTCAGCACATGCTTCTGCTGGTCAAGCTGCTGCTGCTCACCCTCGATGGTGGACTGGCGGGCCAGAATATCCTTGACCAGATCGGCCTCGGCCTTGCTGACCTCCGGGTCCGGGTCGGGGCCAAGGCCAGCCGCGCCGGTTTTGACCTGTGCGCAGGAAATACCCTTGGCGCAGTCATCCGCCGCAACAGAAACCTTTTTTTTGCTCTTGCCCGCGGCATCCCCCACATCGGGGGACATTTCCGCCGCCTCGTTGGCGTCCAGCACGGAAACCCACCCCTCCAGCGCGTCCTTGTCGCTTTTGGTCTTGCTGCTGGAATCGTTGACAGAAGGCATGTTCTCGGCCGCTGCCGCCTGCGCGACAGAAACCAGAGGCTGCGCAGCCGTATCCGCACTCTTGTCTTTCATGTGTCCGGCGATGGTGTGGATATTCATCGCCAGAAGAAGAGTCATCAGGCTTGATGAAATATGCACAAGTTTCCCGAACGACAAACGGGGTATCAGCATCACAACCTACGACATCTCTTCATAAAAACACTCCGGCGGTCGGGCGTGTGGCAGAACCAGCTCCACATAAGGGGAGTGCAGCCAGCTACACACCCCAGCCACAAGCCTGACCCCACCAGACACAGACTTACGGCTGCGTATCGGACATGCCCATCAGGGAGGCGTGGCCATCTTCCGTTTCCGCCGTGGAACGCATGACCTGATCCACATCACCCCAGACCGAACCATTATCCACCCCCGAAGAGGTGGACTTGGAAGATTCCGTCGTCGTGGACTTGGAGGACGTCGCCACAACCGGAGCGGGCTTGACCTCGACCTTAACAGCCTTGACGGGTGTGGGCGCGATGGTCGGGGCGGCAAAGCTTGCAAGGGAGGCCGCAGGCGTTACGGGCGCTGCCGGAGTAACAGGAGCCGCGGCAAGGGCTGCCGTGGTGATCTTGAAGTCACCGGTCAGTTCCGCACCCTGCTGGATGCTGCATCCGCTCACGCCTTCAAGGAACAGCGTGCAGTTCTGGATTTTGGCGGTGCCGGTTGCAAAAAAGCGCTTGGCGCGGACAACCACGTTTTCCGCCGTGCCACGAATAACCACTTCTTCGGCCACCAGTTCGCCCGAGACCATGCCGCTTTCCAGAACATCCACAATCGGGGCCTGCAGATGCGCGCTGCGTACCGTACCACCAATGGCGATGGGGGCGTCGGTTTCACACTTCAGGCTGGCTACATTCAGCCCCTGTACAAGTATGGTCTGGGTAGGCTCGGCCAGGGTGCCGAATGCGTTGTCACCGTTATTCATGCTTATCTCCCGTGGTGTTACCTGCCGTTGATGCCAACATGGCCATCCATGCACACTCCAGCTACCGCCAGCATCCGTCTGGCCGCAGCACGCCGCCCCGGCATTGATAGCCATGCAACACACAGAAAACAGGCATTGCACAGCTTGTTGAATGGGGTAAATTGAACCGTTATGTCAAGTTATGCGTTGGGAAATGCCCCACCTTTTTGGAACCGTCATCGCAGCGCAACATAAACCCGGCATCCACCCACCTAGAACGGCAGGACATTGTCCAGAATCTGCTGGCCGTAACGCGGAGTCTGCTGCTTGGTCAGCTGCCCACGTCCACCGTAGGAAATGCGCGCCTCCGCAATGCGGTCATGGGTTACGGTATTGTCTTCCAGAATATCCTGCGGGCGGACAACACCGCTCACCATAAGCTGGCGCAGCTCCCCGTTAATACGTACTTCCTGACGGGCGACCACCACAAAGTTACCGTTTGGCAGCACCTGCGTAATGGTACCAGCCAGCGTGAGTGTAACCGCTTCTGTCCGGCGGATGGTGCCGGTACCGGCATTAGCGCTTGCGCTGCTCGTGTTCAGCGCATCAGACTGGGTCAGATGCGACAGGCCCTTGCCCTGAAAGCCGAACAGGCTGGGAATCCCGAAATCCTCCGACCCGCTGGACGAGGCTGACGTATTATCCACCAGATTCGCGTTATCCGCGATCTCGACCTTGATGGTCAGCAGATCCCCAACCTGAGAGGCGCGCTGGTCCTTGAAGAAGGCGCGGCTCCCCGGCCGCCACAGGCTCCCCACCTCGGTTGGCGGTGCCTGAAGGGGGGGCATGGGCATGGTGACAGGCCGGTAATCGGGCGTTTGCGTGGGGTCCGATGTACGGGTCATGCGCGGGGGGTGCCCCAGTTCGCTCGTATCCGCCAGCCCGGAACAGGAGGCAAGGCCCAGCAATCCGACCATAATGGCGCCAGACAGACGGTGTTGGGTCAATAAGTCTCTCCAAGTCATTCAGCTACCACCGGGAGCATATGCCGCCCTACCCACCGGGGCGGGAGGACGAACTGAGGCGACGCAGGGCATTCCCATCCGATGGCACGGCGCCCGATGTGGTGTCCACCTCCATTTCGGACCCGTTGATGACCCGCCCCGTCAGAATCATTTTGCTGGCAAGGTTGAGCGCATGCACATACTGGCCCACACCCCCATCCTCCAGCGCACGGCCCGTGGCCGACAACCGCAGGCCCGGCGCGGTGTAGGTGAGCATGATCGGGTCACCCTTATGCATGACAATCGTCCGCCGCAGGTCCCGCTCCAGCACGGGTTCGTCCACCATGACACTGTGCACAAGGGTCATGCCCGCCACGTCCACATCCCCCGTATAGGCCTTGGCGCCACTCCGCCCCGTGTAGGAGTCGTCCACCCGCACGTCCGCAGCGGCCAGCACCGTTCCGGCCGAGAGCGCATGCGTATAAACCAGCACGCGCCGCGCTGCATGGACCACTCCGGTCAGCAGAAACGAATCCTGCGTAATATCGCCCAGCGGATGAGAGCGGTACACCGTGGCGGAAAAACGGCCACTCTTCTGGTCCCAGTCCAGATCGGACATCACAACGGGTTTGGGGTCATCCGCGGCAACGGTCATGGGGTGAAAATCCCCCAGTTCAACCGTTACCGGGCCGTCGCCCAGATCAGGCAGGTTCTGCTTGACCATATGGATAAAAAAATCACGGTCCAGCACGCGGCCAGCGCGGGTAATGGTAGCCTGCGCCGTTGCGGACTGGTCCATCCAGTCCACCCCGTACTGGTCGGCAATGGCCAGAAGCTGCCGCCCACCGACAACAAAACTGCTGCCCGGCAGGGGGGCTGGCCCAAGAGCACGGTCCTGCCCGGGTTCGAGGTCCATGAACAGGTCCGACAGCCGCACCGTATCCGATGTCACCGTGGTTGCCGTGCGCAGGGTTGCGGCAAGGCAGGCCACGGGCGGCAGAACCGCAAAAACCGCAGCCAGCAGCGACAGTATGGCTGCCCGCAGGGACATGTTATTTCAGATTCGTAAGTGTCTGAAGCATTTCATCAGAAGCGGTGATGACCTTACTGTTCATTTCATACGCACGCTGCGCAGTAATGAGGTCGGTAATTTCGGTCACGACGTTCACGGCCGATTCTTCCACAAAGCCCTGCCGGATATCCCCAAAGCCCGTGCTCTGCGGCGTGCCCGTAATGGGGTCGCCCGAAGAGGTGGTGGAGGTAAACAGGTTCTGCCCCATGGCGGCCAGACCGTTTTCGTTCTGGAAGGTTACGAGCTGGATCTGCCCGGCAACCTGCGCCGTGGTCTGCCCGGACAGGGTGTACTGCACCTGCCCGCTCTGATCGACGGTAATGTTTTCAGCGTTGTTCGGCAGCGAAATATCGGGGCTGAGCGGGTAACCGTCCGCCGTTACGATCGTCCCGTCATTGGAGAGGGAGAACGTGCCGTCACGCGTATAGGCGTATTCGCCCGATGGCAGGGTGACGCGGAAGTAGCCGCGCCCTTCAATGGCCATATCCAGCGCATTGCCGGTCTGTTCCAGAGTGCCCTGCTCGTTAATGCGGTAAATGCCCGCGGTCCGCACGCCCAGACCGACCTGCGCGCCGGATGGCACAAGGTCACCCGTATCCGAACTCATGGTCCCCGCGCGGCGCAGATCCTGATAGATAAGATCCTGAAACTCCGCCCGACGCCGCTTGTAGCCCGTGGTCGTCATGTTGGCGATGTTGTGGGAAATTGTCTCGACGTTCGTCGTCTGGGCCTGCATGCCCGTACCGGCGATATCAAGGGAACGCATCATAGGATGACAAGCCTCCGGGTGTGCCTTGCGCCATGCTCGCCCCAGCAACAGTACGATGATGGGAGCATGGGCGGGAACTTACATGGCCATACGCACAGCCTGTAGCTGCCACACCATGTATTGCCTGCAAGAGGTAAGACGACCGCATGACCATTGCAAGAGGTTTTGTCTGGCCAATTCCTTACCACTTATACATCCAGCCACGTTATTGTTGTATAAGCCACACATCCACTGTTGCTGTATTGTGGTCAAACCAATAGATTTCTGGCATATAAACGCGTATTATGCCCCCATGAGTCGGGGCCTGCCGTGCGTAACCAGCCCCAGACCACCCAGATCACCCGCCGGAGTTAGAAGCCATGGACAACACGAGCTACATCGCCTTGTCCCGCGTCAATGCGCTGACACATGACCTTGAAGTGACGTCCAACAATCTGGCCAACGCCAATACAACGGGCTTCAAGGCCTCCCGCGAGCTGTTTTCGGATTACATCGTCAGACAGAAAGACATTCACGGCACTCCGGGCGCGCGCACGGAAGCCTATACACAGGACCGCGCCACCTACCAGAACCATGGGCAGGGCCAGTTGCGCCAGACCGGCAACCCCACCGATTTTGCCATCAACGGGGAAGGTTTTTTTGCCGTGCAGACCACGCAGGGCGTGCGGCTGACGCGCAACGGCCAGTTCCAGCGCCGCTCCGATGGCACCATTGTGGATATTAACGGCAACCCGATCCTCAACCGTTTCCAGCGCCCCATCGTTATCCCACGTGAGGACGATGTGCTGTCCGTCTCCTCCGATGGCACGATTTCCACGCAGAATGGCGCAATCGGCACACTGGACCTGATGACGGTGGACAACATGAACACCCTCCAGCCCGAGGGCAACTACCTGCTCAAGCCCACCACCCCCACGCGGGTTCTGCCCCACAAGGAAATACGGCAGGGCATGCTGGAAAGCAGCAACGTCAACGCCATTATGGAAACCACCCGCATGGTGGAAATCCAGCGTGATTATGACCTGAACTTCCAGCTTGTGCAGACCGAATCCACCCGCCGGACCAACGCGATCGACAAGATCACGCAGGATTCCAGCAGCTAGGGCGCGACCGGGCAGGCTGTTTTACGTCGCGCATTAACCTTCTGAAAACCATTGCGCCGTAAGACTCCTTTAAATGCCGCCAAATGGCTGCTATTCGTGACCGGATTTTAAAAACGCCGTGATGGACGGACGGGGAACACAATGGACCTAGGATCAGCTCTATCAATCGCCTCCAGCGGGCTGAACGGGATTGAATACCAGTACTCCGTTGTTGCCCAGAACGTCGCCAACTCCTCCACCACCGGCTACGCTGCCGAATCGGCCAGTATGACTTCGGCTGTTGCAGGCAATCAGGGCACGGGTGTGCGCATTGGCAAAACGGTGGTCAATGTCAGCCCCTTCCTGCAATCCTCGCTGTACACGCAGAACGCCAAGGTCTCGGCCCTGACATCCTCCTCCAATTCGCTGGCCGCGGTTGCATCCGTTCAGGGGTCCACCTCCGCCACATCGGGACAGACCCAGACCCTGTCGGATGAATTGGGCAATGTGCAGAGCGCCCTGACCTCCCTGACCTCCACCCCGCTGGACAGTTCGGCGCAGACGGCCGTCATTACGGCCGCCACATCCCTGACCGATACGATCCACACGCTGGCGTCCACTTACACCCAGCAGCGGCAGACGGCGGAAAACACCATTATTTCCACCGTGTCCACCATCAACCAGAATCTCACCCAGATCGGCCAGCTTTCCAAGCAGATCATGGGGTTGCAGGCTGTGGGGGCTGACACGTCCAGTCTGGAAAACAGCCGCCTTGAGGTGATGAGCGACCTCTCCTCCGAACTGGGGGTGAAGTTTACCGCAACCTCCAAGGGCGACATGATTGTCACGACCGAGGATGGCACCCAGCTGCCAACCCGTCCGGACCAGATCGGCCTGAACAACAACACCCAGACCCTGCCCAGCAATACCTGGCCGCTCTCCGCAACAAACGGTGGCACGGCCAGCACCACCATTACCGATTCCATGTATTACAAGCCGGGTGATCCGGCCAATTCCGCCATTGCGGGCATTACGGTCGCGGATGGGACAACCAACATATCCACAACGGATATCACGTCTCACCTGACCAGTGGCACGCTGGGTGCGAACATTACCCTGCGCGACACGACCTACCCCACCATGCAGGCGCAGCTTGATTCGTTCTCCGCAACGCTGATCAACCGCTTCAACAACGCGGGTATGCCCCTGTTCACCAATGGTACGGATGTGGATAGCTCTGGCACACCCCAGACCCCCACCCCGCAGTCCTACGACCCTACCCAGACAACGCCTAACGGGATTGTCAGCCTGTCCTCCGCGATCAGCGTGAGCAACAGCTATGCCACCGCACCATCCCAGCTTGCCCCAAATGGGAGCATCAGCGCCATTACGCAGGTGCTGAGCACCACGTTTGGCACCTCCAGCGCGGATGTGGATGGCACGCTTTCCGCCCCCACCACAGGGCTGGGACCAAGCGGGACACTCCAGACCGGGTATAGCGGCACGCAGGGGCTGGTCGCACTTGCCACCTCCCTGACCTCCGCCCAGGGCGCGGTCATTGGCACGGCTGGCACCAACCTGACTTACGCAACCGCCGTGCAGACCACCATCAACGCCAAGGTGACCAACGTGTCGGGCGTAAACGTGAACAACGAAATGGCCAAGATCGTGGCGTTGCAGAATGCCTATACGGCCAATGCCAAGATCATTTCCTCCGTCCAGACCATGTTCAGCGCTCTTCTGAACGCCATCAACTAAGCCTTGAGAATGGGAGATACTTTACCATGAGCACTTCTATCGGGCAGTATGGCGCGAGCGCTGCAAACCTTGTTCTGACCGCCGCCGTGCAGGAACTCACCAACGCCCAGACCACTCTGGCGTGGCAGACCTCCAATAACGGCATTACGGCGGAAACCTTTGCCGGTCTGGGCTCGTCCCGCACCAATGTCTTTGAGCTGACGCCCAAGATCACGCAGGTCAATGCGTGGCAGAGCAACATTACCAGTGCCCAGAACAGCCTGACCGTTACGGCCAGCGCCCTCAATCAGATTGTCTCGCTCGCCCAGAGCATGGCCACAAGCCTGCTGAGCATTGGCGGGTCCAGCTCCACATCCGCTGTCAACACGGTCGCAACCGAGGCCTCGAGCAGCCTTGGCCAGCTTGCAACCGTCCTGAACACCTCCAACGGCACGGGCTATGTCTTTGCCGGGCAGTCCTCGACCGAAGCACCGGTCACGGACCCGTCCAGTGTGGCCAGCGGCACCACAAGCAGCCAGATTGCCCCCCTTATGGCATCAGGGGCGAGCATAGACTCCATTCTGCAACAGGCCACCACGCTGATGAATGGAGATAGCTCCATTTTTTCGAGCACCATTTCCAGCCCGACCAGCGCTGCGGATTCACTCGCACTGGCCAAAAGCCAGCAGACCAGCACGGTCACGGGGGACAGCGCGGCAAGCCACTATGGGATTGTGGCTACACAGGGTAATCCGGCAGATGCGAACGCCACCTCCACCGGTTCCCCCATCAAGGACCTGATGCGGGATATGATGCTGGTTTCGGGCATGCAGGGCATGTCTTCCACCAGCCCTGGCTATTCCGACATGATCGCCCAGCTCCATACCTCGCTGGTCAGCACGACCAACCAGCTGATCAGCATGGAAACAGCCGTGGGGGCACAGCAGAACGCCCTGACCGCGCGTTCCACCCTGCTGACCAATACGGCAACAGCGCTGCAAACCCAGCTCGACAACGCCCGTACGACCGATATTGGTATGGTGGCCATCCAGTCCGCCAACGTGCAGACGAGCCTGAAGGCGTCGTTCATGCTGATCGCGAATATGAAAGATATGTCGCTGGCCAACTACCTCTAAGCCACCGGCGTAACCTCACACACTCCCCCAAACAGCCTGATGCACACCATCAGGCTGTTTTTTTATGCTTGCAGCACATAAAAAGCGGACAGGAAAACCGAGGCTTTAAGCTGGGTCTTATACATTTCCACCAGTTCGGGGGCGCAGACCACCACCATAACCTCCAGCGGCTCCCCCACGCCGCGCACCCGGCTTTGCGCCTGCGCCAGCAGGAACTGGTCCAGCCCACCCCGCCCCACACAGCACAGGCAATGCCCGCCATGGGTTGCAGCTCCTTCGGCCCCGGACCATTCCAGCACGCACCGCCACCCCGGAGTTTGCGCAGGTGCAGGGGCTATACCGGCAAACACCACCCCCCCTTTATCCCGCCATGCCTGCCCTTGTGGAGCATCCTCCAGCACAAAAAGCGGCATGCGCCCGCCGCGCATGTGCGGTGGGGCACGCATGGCGGTGGACAGGGTAGCCTCTGTCTGGAATAAGGATGTGGCTTTGGCCCGTTCCTGCGGCTGAGGCGTACCCTCCCCACTATTCCGGTCTTGTGCTGTCATGTCTTCTCGTCTGCCGCTTCTTGATGCCCTGCGTGAACAGGTTCTGCTCTGTGATGGAGGGATGGGGTCCCGCATCCAGATGCTCGACCTTGATGTGCAACGTGATTACTGGGGACAGGAAAACTGCACCGAAGTCCTGACCCTGTCACGCCCTGAACTGATCCGCGAAATCCATCGTGGGTATTTTGAGGCCGGGGCGGATATGGTGGAGACCAACACGTTTGGCGCCTCCCCCATTACACTGGGCGAGTTCGGGCTGACAGACCGCACGCGTGAGATCAACCGCGCCTCCGCCATTCTGGCGCGTGAGGCAGCGGACAGCTTTGCCGATGGCCGCCACCGTTACGTGCTTGGCTCCATGGGGCCGGGCACCAAACTGCCCTCCCTTGGCAATATTGATTACGACACCCTTGAAGCCGCCCTTGCCGAACAGACCCGTGGCCTGATTGAAGGCGGGGTCGATGCAGTGCTGATTGAGACCTGCCAGGACACGCTCCAGATCAAGGCGGCCGTCAATGGCGTCAAGATTGCGCGGGCTGAAGCGGGCGTCACACTCCCCATTTTTGTGCAGGTTACGGTAGAAACCACCGGCACTTTGCTGGTTGGGCCAGACATTGCCGCCGCCTCCACGGTCATTAACGCGCTGGATGTGGACCTGATCGGCCTGAACTGCGCCACCGGTCCGCAGGAAATGGCCGAACATGTGCGCTGGCTGGCCGAAAACTGGCCCCGCCTGATTTCCGTCCTGCCCAATGCGGGCCTGCCCGAACTGGTGGACGGCAAAACACACTACCCGCTCAGCCCCGAAGACATGGCCACATGGGTCGAGCGCTTTGTGCAGGAAGACGGCATTAACATGACCGGGGGGTGCTGTGGCACCTCCACCCCGCACATTGCCGCACTGGATGCCATGCTGCGCCGCCGGGCGGAAGCCACGGGTCGCCACCGCCCGGCCCCAATTGCCCGTACGGCCGTGTGGGTGCCCTCCGTTGCCAGCCTGTACTCGCAGGTGCCCCTGCGGCAGGAAAACGCCTATTTTTCCATCGGGGAGCGCTGCAACGCCAACGGCTCCAAAAAATGGCGCGAACTCCAGGAAGCGCATGACTGGGATGGCTGCGTAAGCGTAGGCCGCGAACAGCTGCGCGAAGGCTCCAACGCGCTGGATATCTGCACCGCCTTTGTCGGCCGCAACGAACGCGAGGAAATGGATGAGGTGATCAAGCGCTTCACCTCCTCGGTCAACGCGCCACTGGTCATTGACTCGACCGAAACCCCGGTGATCGAAGCCGCGCTCAAGCTGCATGGCGGCAAGCCGATCATCAACTCCATCAACTTCGAAGATGGGGAAGGCCCGGCCGCCGACCGCATGGCGCTGGCGCGCAAGTTTGGTGCCGCCGTTGTGGCTCTGACCATTGATGAAGTGGGCATGGCCCGCAAACCCGAGGACAAGCTGCGCATTGCCAGCCGTCTGGTGGAGTTTGCCTGCACCAAATACGGTCTGCCCCAGTCCGATCTGATGATCGACCCGCTCACCTTTACCATCGCCACCGGGGCGGAGGACGACCGCAAGCTCGGCCAGTGGACGCTGGAGGGGATTCGCATGATCCGCGAGGCCTTCCCCGATATCCAGATCGTGCTGGGCCTGTCCAACATCTCCTTCGGGCTCAACCCTGCGGCCCGCGCGGTGCTGAACTCGGTTTACCTTGATCTCGCGGTCAAGGCGGGCATGACGGCGGCTATTGTGCATGTCTCCAAAATCCGCCCGCTGCACCTGATTGCCCCGGAGGAAGTCAAGGTTGCCGAAGACCTGATCTTTGACCGCCGGACCGAGGACTACGACCCCCTGCAGGCCCTGCTGGCCATGTTCGCGGACCGCAAGGCCTCCGAAGCCGTCAAGCGCAAGCAGGCCGAAACCGCCGAAGAACGCTTAAAGGACCGTATTGTGGATGGCGACCGCAAGGGGCTGGAAGCCGACCTTGCCGAAGCCATGCAGACCATGGCCCCGCTGGACATTATCAACACCGTGCTGCTCGATGGCATGAAGGTGGTGGGGGAACTGTTTGGCGCGGGCAAAATGCAGCTCCCCTTCGTGCTTCAGTCCGCTGAAACCATGAAGGCCGCCGTGGCATGGCTTGAACCCCATATGGAACGCGCCGAAGGCCAGCAGCGTGGCACCATTGTTCTGGCCACCGTCAAAGGCGATGTGCACGACATTGGCAAAAACCTTGTGGACATCATCCTGACCAACAACGGCTACCGTGTGGTCAACCTTGGCATCAAGGTGCCTGTGGCCGACATGATCGACGCTGCCCGCAAGGAAAAGGCGGACGCCATTGGCATGTCCGGCCTGCTGGTGAAGTCCACCGTGATCATGCGCGAAAATCTGGAAGAAATCGCCCGCGCGGGGCTGGATACCCCCGTCCTGCTGGGGGGTGCGGCCCTGACCCGCAACTACGTGGAAGAAGACTGCGTGGCCGCTTACGGCGCCACCGGCCGCGTCGCCTATGCGCGTGATGCGTTTGATGGCCTGACCCTGATGGACCAGATCGCCCAGAGCGGGTTTGACGGGTATCTGGCCGCCATTCAGAAACGGCGTGAGGGCAAGGCCACCCGCAAAAACGCCCGCTCGCCAGAAGTGGCGGAAACACGTGGCTACGGCCCTGTGGACAAGGCCGGGGCCAGCGCCCGCCGTGCACGCCTGACCGCGGATGAACCCCGCCTGACACCCCCCTTCTGGGGTGCCAAGGTGCTGCAGGCCACACCCGAGGCCGTTCTGCCCTTCCTGAACGAGCGCGCCCTTTACCAGTTCCAGTGGGGCTTCCGTAAACAGGGGCGTTCTCTGGACGAGTTTCTGGTCTGGGCACGGCAGGAGCTGCGTCCCATTCTGCAACGCATGCTCAAGCTGGCAGCGGATGAGCAGATTCTCAAACCACAGGCCTGCTACGGTTACTGGAAAGCCGCGGGCGATGGGAACGACCTTGTTCTGTTTGAACCCGATGGCACAACCGAGGCCGCCCGCTTTGCCCTGCCCCGCCAGCCCCGCGCGGATGGGGAGTGCATTGCCGACTTCGTGCGTGACATAAACGACCCCGAGCGTGATGTGGTGGGCCTGCAGGTTGTGACCGTAGGGCAGAAAGCCTCCGACATCGCCCGCGACTGGTTTGAGGAAAACCGGTATCAGGACTACCTCTACCTGCACGGCCTTTCGGTAGAGATGGCGGAAGCCATGGCCGAATACACACACAAGCGGATCCGCGCCGAACTGGGCTTTGCCGCCGAAGACCCGCGGAACATGGAAGACCTGCTCCAGCAGGGCTATCGTGGCTCGCGCTATTCGTTCGGCTACCCGGCCTGCCCCCGGCTGGAGGAGCAGAGCAGCATTCTCTCCCTGCTTGATGCAGAGCGTATTGGCGTCTCCCTGACCGATGGGGACCAGCTCCACCCCGAGCAGTCCACCTCCGCTCTGGTGGTGCTGAATAAACACGCCAAATATTTCACGATCTGATCCGCCGGGCATTGACCAGTCGGGATGGTGCAGCGCATCATCCCGTAATGGTCTATTCCCGCCCGCATCTGCCGCCTCCTCTTACTCAGGAACGCAAGGACCTGTATATGCAGGTGGGACTGCACGCGACCGGATGCACCGCCGCTTTTATAAGCGCAAAGCGCGCGGACCTTGTGCGCGAGAGTGCCCTGTTCCTGCAAACCCTGAGCCATATGTGGGTACAGGACGGGGTGGATGAGGCCGATGTCTGGACCGAACTCCTGCGCCGGGTGGAAGTGTCCGAGTTGCTGCACAGGCTCAACCAGCCCCCCCACCGTAAAAAGAAAAACGGCAGCCCCAGCAGGCCGTGGCGCGTTACCACAAGCAAGCTGCCATAGGCGGCGCGGGCTTTATGCGTTTTTCCCTCTTTCCCCCGCCCCACAGGGGGCTGTAAACCTGCGCTCATGGCAGCCATAGATGCACTCTCCCTGATCATTGTGGCCCTTTCCATCCTGCATGGGATGTGGCGGGGGTTTACGCAGCTTGCGCTGGGCCTGCTCAGCTGGGCTTTGGCATTTGTGCTGGCTTTTCGCTTCCATACTGTGCCCACGCCCTGGCTGGGGCGCTTCATTCACTCCCCCATAGGGCTGCAACTGGCCAGCTTTGCGCTGGTGCTGCTGCTTTTTCTTGTTGCCGGCTATCTGCTGGCCGCTACCATTGTGCGGCTGGTGCGCGCAACCCCGCTGGACGGGCTGGACCGCACGCTGGGTGGGCTGTTCGGGCTTGCGCGGGGCATGTGTGTGATTGTGCTGCTGTTTATGGCCGGGCAATGGCTTTTGCAGCCCGAGGACATGAAAGCCATAGAGGCCAACGGACGGCTGACCCCTTATATTCGCGCCGCCACAACCTATATCCACCCTTATCTGACTGAATTTGACGCAAAGGGGGTTGCGCCAAAGCCTTCAACAGGTCATGACGCCAGCTTGTAATCCCCATACGGCCAGTACCAGCCATTTGCGGAGGCCCTGCGCGCTTATGCACTCCCATTCCACGCCGTCCGTTTCCCTCCCCGATCCTGTCCGTGCGGACGAGGACCACCTGCAGGAGGAATGTGCCGTCTTTGGCATATGGAACGCCAAGGACGCAGCAACCCTGACAACCCTTGGACTGCACGCCCTCCAGCACCGTGGGCAGGAAGCAGCGGGCATTGTCTCCTTCGATCCGGCGCATCACCGCTTCAATTCCCACCGTGGGCTCGGCCTTGTGGGCGATGTGTTCAGTGATTCGCGCGTTATGGCCACACTGACTGGCACACGCGCCATTGGCCATAACCGTTACGCCACAACAGGGGCGACCCTGCTGCGCAACGTGCAGCCCCTGTTTGCCGAGTTCGCCTTTGGCGGTCTGGCGGTGGCCCATAACGGCAACCTGACCAACGCTGACACACTGCGCCGCGAACTGATCCGCCGTGGCTGCCTGTTCCAGTCCACCACGGATACGGAAGTGTTCGTACACCTGATTGCCATCTCGCTTTACGCCACGGTGGAAGACAGGCTGATTGACGCGCTCAAGCGGGTTACTGGTGCATACTCCCTTGTTGTTCTTTCGCAGGATGCGCTGATCGGCGTGCGTGACCCCATGGGTGTGCGCCCGCTCGTGCTGGGCAGGCTGCCGGGCGAAGGCGACAAGGACGGCGCATGGGTTCTGGCATCCGAAACCTGCGGGCTGGATATTATTGGCGCGGAATTCGTGCGCGATGTGGAACCGGGCGAACTGGTTATCATCACTGACGAGGGTGTCCGCTCCCTGCGCCCGTTCGGGGACACGCAACCCCATTTCTGCGTGTTTGAATACATCTACTTCGCGCGCCCGGACTCCGTGCTTGAAGGCCTGCCGGTCTATAACGTGCGCAAGGAAATCGGGCGTGAACTGGCGCAGGAAAGCGGGGTCGAGGCCGATGTGGTCGTGCCCGTACCCGACTCCGGCGTGCCCTCCGCCATTGGCTATGCGGAGGCTAGCGGCATTCCGTTCGAGCTGGGCATCATCCGCAACCACTATGTGGGCCGCACCTTTATTGAACCCACCGACCATATCCGGCATCTGGGCGTTAAAATGAAGCACTCGCCCAACCGCCCGATTCTGGACGGCAAGCGTGTTGTGCTGGTGGACGACTCCATTGTGCGTGGCACCACATCCCGCAAGATCGTGGACATGGTGCGTGCGGCCGGGGCGCGGGAAGTGCATATGCGCATTTCCTCCCCCCCCACCAAGCATTCCTGCTTCTACGGGATCGACACGCCAGAACGCAGCAAGCTGCTGGCAGCCCAGAACGACCTGCAGAAAATGGCTGAACTGATTGGTGTGGACAGTCTGGCCTTTATCTCGCTCGACGGGCTGTACCGCGCCATGGGGCATGAAAGCCGCAAGGCCAGCCGCTCCACCTATTGCGACGCCTGCTTTACCGGCGAATACCCCATTGCGCTGGTTGACCACGATGCGGAATACGGCCCGGACTCAGCCTGAGCCACGGCCTGCCGCCCTGTTATGAAAAACCCCGCCAGAGGCCCACTCTGGCGGGGTTTTTGTCAGGCGGTGCGCGCAGGCTGTGCCCCTAGCGGTACACCATACCCCCATCAATCAGGATCGACTGGCCGGTGACGTAATCGGAATCGGGGCCAGCAAACCAGGACACAAGTGCCGCCACATCATCGGGTGTTTCGGCCCGGCCAAGGGCTATGCCATCCACGAACTTCCTGTACGTCTCACCCACGGGAGCGCCGGTCAGTCTGGCGAATTCCCTGTCAATTTCCACCCACATATCCGTCCCCACAACACCGGGGCAGTAGGCGTTTACGTTAATGCCGTGGCAGGCATATTCCTTGGCGGCAGCCTGCGTAAGCCCGCGCACCGCAAATTTGGTGGAGGAGTACACGCCCAGCATGGCGTAGCCTTCGTGCCCGGCGATGGAACAGGCGTTAATGATTTTGCCGCGGCTTTTGCGCGCAATAAACTTGGCCGCGGCAAGCTGGATACCCCACAGCGTACCTTCCACGTTAATGCGGTAAATGCGCTGGACTTCCTCGGGTGTTACATCCGCCAGCGGCTTGATCTGGGCAATGCCTGCGTTGTTGACCATAATATCAAAGCTGCCCAGCGTGGCCTCGGCATGGTCAATCGCGGCCGCCACCTGCGCGCGATCACCAATGTCGGCAATAAAGCTGGTGGCCTTGCGGCCCAGTGCCTCGATTTCCTTAACCACGCCTGCCAGATGATCCTCGCGGATGTCCACCAGAGCTATGTCCGCACCGTCCCTGGCCAGCCGCAGGGCTATGCCACGGCCAATGCCTTGCCCGCCGCCGGTAACCAGCGCCACTTTTCCTGTAATATCCGCCATGAGAACCTCTCGCATGTGATGGGAAACGAGGCGAGCGTAGTGCAATAACAAGAAAAAGCCATCACCAAAAAAACAGCCCCCGCACGGCACATGCGGGGGCTGGCGTAAAACACCAGACAGGGGCCGGAGTGCCCCTTATCTGCGGTGCCCCTGCGCGGAGGAGGACGGAGTTGACCGGGCTGCGTCCTGCGCCGCAGCGGCGGCAGTAGCGTTGGGGGCATCGGGGGGGAGCTGGCGGATCTGCCCGGCCGCCACATCCGCCAGCTGGCCCAGAAGCTGGCTGAGACCCTGCACCATGCTCATGGTGCTGCCACCGGCAGGGCCACTCAGGCTGATGCGCTGGAGCGTTCCCTGCCCGTAAGGTGCCCCCGCCGCCGCAGGCAGGACCGAGAGCATGGCATCCAGTTCCACATGACCAGACGGCCCGGTGGAAAAGCGGCTGACCGAAAGCTCCACATAAACCTGCGGGTCGGCGGCGGCGGCATCGTTTTCCACAAACACGCCTGTACCGGGCAGGCGCTGGGCCAGATCCCCCGCCAGTGCGTGGCCAATCTGGCTGGCAAGGGAATCACTCCATGCATCGGAGCCGGAAACGCTCAGCCTATAACCACTATCGGCCGTAACAATCCGGTCACGGTCCAGACCGGAGGCAATACTGGGCAGGCGCACCTCTACAAAGCGCGGGCCACCGGCCTGTGCCAGCCCCGGCACAACCGCCAGCGTGTAAAGCGCGGCCCCACTGCTGGCACAGCCTGCCAAGGTAAACGCCATAAGCCCCAGCGAGGCCCCGCCGACCAGAACGTTGCGGCGGCAAAGACCAGCCCCAGCCAGTCCGTAAGGTTTAACGCGAGCCATGATCTTATCGTCCCGATATGAGCGCAGAGGGGTGGTTGGTCAGGAAATCGGACAGAAAGCGCAGGGAGCGCGCGGTTTGTCCAAGCTGGATAACCATGGCCTGAAGACTGCGCTTGAAGTCGCTGTTGCCCCCATAGCTGGCCAGCAGGCGGTTGGCGTTGTGGAGCATCTGGTCCAGTTGCTCGGCCATGGCGGGCAGGCGCTGGCTGAGAGGCGCCAGACCTTTTTGCAGGTCCTGCGTTAAAGCCTGAAAATGCTGCATGGACACACGCAGGCTGGCCAGAGACTGTTTGACATCCGGGCTGGTCAGCGTTTCGTCCGCATGGGCCAGCAGGTTGTTGGCGTTGGTGCCAATCTGCTCGAACGGCATGGCCGCCAGACGGTCGGTTACGGTGGAAAGCGATTCCATGATCCCGCTCATACCCCCCGGCTGACCGGGGATAACAAGCGTTGTGCCTTCCATGCTGGTGGTGGCCTTGCCCGCGTTCTTGACAAAGTTGAGCGAGATCAGCCCTTCCCCCGTCAGCAGGCTTGCGCTGTCGGTGGAGGCCCGCAGGCCGTTGGCCACCAGTGTCCGCAGCATGTCCGTGACCTCCTCGTGCGAGAGTTCCTTGGAGGTCATCACCCGTTCGGGCTGGATTTCCATGCCAATACGCACGCGCGGGTGGCCGGGTGTGGAGGTCATGTCCAGTTTGACACTGGTCACGTTGCCCACCTGAATCCCAAACATGCTGACCACAGCCCCCGGAGCCAGCCCCTTGACGGAAGAGGTCAGATACGTGGCAACGGGAACACGCTCATGGTACCCGGCGTTCTGGGCATCTTCCTCGCTCTCATAGAGCTTGAACACGGTGTTGGCCGCAGCCATGGGCAGGTCGCGCTGGAGTTTGCCCTCCTCCAGCGGGGGCAGGCCAAAAGCCACCCCACCGGAGAACAGCGCCTGAAGGGACTGCAGCTGCACCTTGAGCCCACCGGCCCCAAAGCCCACCTTAACGCCCGAGACGTTCCAGAACCGGGTGCTCCCGTTGAGGTAATGGTCGTAGGGTTCCTTGACAAAAATCTGGATCAGCACCGGCCCGCGCCCACCGGGCGGCATGGTGTAGCCCAGCACTTCCCCCACATCCACATCGCGGAAAAAGACAGGAGCCCCCTGCCCGATCGAACCAATATTGTTGGCCACCAGCGTATAGGTCTGGCCCGGCTGGTCCGAACGCATGCCCGGTGGGGCTTCAAGCCCTTCAAACTGGTCCCTGCGCTGGCCGGAATTATGGCCGTTTTCGTCCAGTCCGGGGTCAAAGGCGATGTACGCGCCAGACATCAGCGTTTCCAGCCCGGTAATGCTGGCCCCGTTAATGCGGGGGCGCACAACCCAGAACCGCGCCTTGTCGGTCAGCATGTCATTGGTGCCCTTGTTCATGCGGATGAGCACACGAACATGGCGCAGGTCGGGGGTGAGGGAGATGTTCTGCACCGTTCCCAGCACCACGGACTTGTTCTTGACCTGTGTCTGCCCACTGGTCAGGCCATCGGCGGTATCAAAGATAACGGAGATTTCCGGCCCGTTATCCACAAAGCTGCGCCAGACCAGAAAGCCCGCGATCAGCACCGAAATAACGGGAATAACCCAGATAATGGAAAACCGGATCCTGCGCACCAGCGCATCCTGAATGTCACTTTCACCATGTCTTGGAGAATTGTGCCTGTCGTTCACGCCCTGTCCGGCTCCATATTGTTCAAATACGCGGCTGCTGTCTGCGACGCAGGGGCAGGTGTTGCCCGCCCGGCAAGGCCGCAATCGGAGGATGTGTCATTATCGCCCACCACGTCCCACATAACGCGGGGGTCAAACGCATGCACCGCAAAAATGGTCAGCACCACCACGGCGGCAAAGCAGACCATACCCCCATTGGCCGTAATGCTGGCCATGCTGTTAAAGCGGACCATGGCCACCAGAATGGAAACCATGAACACGTCAATCATGGACCACCGGCCAATAATGTCGATCACCCGGTAAAGTCTGGTACGCGCCACCAGCCAGCGCTCCGAGCGCCGCCATGTGGTAAAGAGCATGAACAGCAGGCCAAAAATCTTGAGTACGGGTACGGTTACACTCGCAAACAGCACCAGCAGCGAGAGCGGGATCATCCCGTCCTGCCACAGCTCCACCGCCCCGGCTATAATGGTATGCCCCGTGCCCCCACCCAGCCGGATCACGGTCATGACCGGGTAGATATTGGCAGGCAGGTAAAACACCACGGCAGAAATAAGCAGTGCGAGTGCGCGCATGCGGCCATTGAGCTTGCGGCGGCGCACCACATGCCCACAGCGCGGGCAAAAGCCCAGAGCCCCGGTTGTGGGCATGGCCTCCTCAAACGCCAGCACAGCCCCGCAGGACAGGCACGACGCCATGTGCGAAGGCGGCGGCAAGGGAGTATGGCGCGTCACGTTCTCGCAGGTCAGGCGGATGCGCCTGTTATCCATGCGGCGCAGGCTGTGATCGGTCTGCCTGCGTTCCCAGATCAGCTCCGTATCCAGCGTGGCATCGGTCGCGGACATGGTCAGCATCAGGCCCGAGACCAGAAACACCGCCGCCCCGATCTGCACATAAGCCAGATCGGACAGCTTGGTATAGGCCACAAACACACCCAGAATATACACCTCCACCATGGACCACGGGCGCAGGCGTTCGTACCATTTGAGCAGATGCGGCACCCAGAAAGGCAGCTTTGGCTGTAACGCCCCCAACAGAATGGCCAGCATCATGCCAATAACCAGACCGGGTACAATAATGGTGGCGATGGCTACCAGTACGCCCACCTCACCCCAGCCCTCATGCAGCAGTTCAATCGGGCCGGTCAGGATATTCACCGTGCGCTGGCGGCCATACAGGTCCAGCATCATCAGGGTTGAGGCCAGCATGGCAAGGTAAAGCGCGGCCGAGCTGATACAAAAGGCCAGTGGCGTCGCTATGGGAGAGGTATGGTTCCGCCGATCCAGCAACTGGTTGCACCGGCAGCAGCGTGCCTGTGTGCCGGGATTAAGCTCTGGCAGAATCTGGTAATGCCCGCAGCACGGACACTCCACCGCCCCGCGCAAAAGCCGGACGTGCCGTTCCTCATCAACCGGTACATCCCGGCCGGGGAACAGAGCCTCCCGCAGTAGGGCCATGACTTGCGTTGCGTTCATCACTCCTGTTCTTAATACCAACCGCCTCACCTGTAACTGAAAAAACCGTATGGCACCCCTGCCATACAGACCTGCGCCCAGCGCTTCTGTGCCCGGCCACCCCGGCCCCGCCCCCTATACCGGGACCAATACCGGGGCCACTACCGCCATACGGCTGCCCCTGCACATCCGCGCCAGAGCGGTTTGGCGGCTCTTCCGGTATGCCCCCCTACAGGCCCGGCACCCCCGGCAAAGAAGAAGAAACCGACCGCTCCGGAATATGGGGGAAAAAAGCCCCCTTTACTGCCGTAATGGATGTTGCATGCTCTGAATGATCATGATAGTCAGCCTACCGCACACACTGCTGTGCCCGCTTAGCTCAGTTGGTAGAGCACATCATTCGTAATGATGGGGCCGATGGTTCGAATCCGTCAGCGGGCACCACTTTTTCCCTAAATTGTCATCAGTTTTGCGGCATGCCGCCAGCACTCCACGGCTTTGCACAGCCATGCCCGTATGGCCGGGAGCACCAGACTGCCCCAACCTGTGTACGCGCTGCTACGCTGAGCCCCCCAAAAAAACGGCGGAGAGCAAAGGCTGAAGGGAGCGAAGCACCCTGCCCGGCAGAAGATGCGCCAGACTGGCTCTGTGGCCAGCCCCATAGCCCCACATACAGGGTTAGTGTGTTTTACCCGCCACCGGGGCGTCCAGCGTGTAAAGGCTGATCGCCATGGCGTGGCCGTTGGAATAGTTCAGTCCCGCGACCGTGCCACGGCTGAACGCCTTTGACGCATCCGCCCCCAGTGCCTCCATAAACGCCTTGCGCTCACGCACATCCACAAGGGCTGCGGTGCAGGCCGGGTGGTCGCGCATGGCCTGCGCGGCCTGTGCGGGGCTTCCCAGCACCACCTTGCCCCCGATCAGGAACACCAGACTGGGCTCGGTAAAGGAAACGGAATAAACCTGTGTCTGTGCACAGGGCTGATGCGCCTGCACCAGCGCCACCAGACGGGGGGCCAGCCAGATGCTGCGCAACTGTGGCACCACAACCGTAAACAGCCCCACATATAAAAGGGCCGCCGCGACACAGCTGCTCAGCGCCGCATAACACAGCTCCGCCCGCCAGATCTGCCACACCGCCAGCCCGACCAGCGGCAGAACGCCACCTGCCAGCACAAGGGCGGGAACACTGATCTGGTGCTCCAGCGTCCACAGTAAAAGTGGCCCTGCGGCGGCTAGCGCGCAGCCTGCAAAACCCCACAAGACGGCATAGACCCCAAGCAGGAGACGGCCCCAACGCGTCCGCGGGCCGTTCCGCCACACCACACCACTTTGCGCCAGCAGACCCGCACTCAGTATGGCAATGGCAGGGTATGTCGGTAGTACGTAATGGGGCAGCTTGGTTGCTATGCTTTCAAACACCACCCAGTGCGGCACAATCCAGCACAGCAGGTAACGCACCGGCATCGTGCGCCGCTCCCGCCATGCCTGCGGCAGCACACTGGCGGCAAAGTAGGAGCCGGGCCAGAATGCGATCAGGAATACAAGCAGGTGGTAGCCCGGCGGCAGACCGTGCGCCTCCTGCCCGGACGCCACTTTACCCAGAAAGTTCCCCCCTACCGCGCGCCGGAAGAACTCGCCATGGCTGACCACCCCAATGGCCACGCACCACGGCAGCACCACGGCAGCCGCCACAAGCCAGCCCCATGCCGGGCGCAGCCTGCGCCACAGGTCCAGATGGCGCTCTACCCAACCCATGGCCAGCGGTGTTGCAAGGGATGGGATCAGCACAACCGGGCCTTTAAGCATAAGCCCGCAGCCCACCGCACCCCAGAACAGCAGGGCCGTGCCAGCCGGTGTGGCGCGCGCTGCCTCCCTGTCCGCCAGTGCCCGTACCAGCGCGTACTGGGCCACCAGCACGCTGAGCAACAGGCACGAATCGATTGTGCCCATACGGCTTTCCGCCGCCACCAGCACCGAGGCCATCAGCAGGACCGCAGCCCCAACCCCGGCCATGGCCCCAAACAGGCTGGCCCCCATAATGGCGGTCAGCACCACGGCTGCGGTCATGGCCAGCAGGGAGGGAATGCGGTACGGCCACACCGTGCGGGCATAATCCATGCCCACAACCTTAACAGCCATGGATTCCAGCCAGTAAATACCGGCGGGCTGAAGGTAGCGCGGCTTGTCCTGAAAGCGCACATCTATGTAGTTGTGCGTCTCCAGCATCTGGGCCGATGCTTCCATATAGCGTGGTTCATCCCGGTCAAACGGGGGGGTCGTCATGCGGCCGGGCAGGAACAGCACAAAAGCCGCCAGACCGATCAGCACCAGCACACGCCACGGCAGGAAACGGGTCCCGCGTGCGGGCCCTAGCATTCATCAACCGTTCTGGGCAGCCGGGTGCGGTTACGCAGCCACATAACACCCAGCAGGTCCCGCACACCCACTACGGCACGGTTGAAATTGGTATATTTGGACTGCCCGTGCAGCCGCGGCCGATGCGAAACCGGATGACACACCAGAGGCACCCCATAGGATGCAAAAAAGGCGGGCATAAACCGGTGCAGACCTTCAAACTGGGGCAGGCGCAAAAAATCGGCGCGCTGAAAAATCTTGATCGGGGCGCCCGTATCCGGGCAGTGGTCCTGTAGCAGCCTCTGGCGCAGGCCATTGGCAAAACGCGTGGCAAAGCGGCGGGACCAGCCATCCTTCCGTCTGGCGCGCACCCCGACCACAAGCGGGGGCGTACCCTGTGCGGACCGGGCCAGAGCCACCAGTGCAACCAACTCACGCGGGTCGTCCTGCCCGTCCCCATCAATCGTGGCAATCCACGCGCCTTTTGCCGCGGTAATGCCCGTACGCAACCCGGCGGACTTACCACAGCACCGATCGTGCGAGAGAATGCGCAGGTTGGGCAGGCAGTCCTGCCGAAGCTGGCGCAGCACGGCCACCGTGTTGTCCCGGCTGCCGTCGTTTACAAACACGACTTCCGATGGGGGGAGGCTTTTGCAGGCTTCGGCCAGTTCGCGGCAGACCTGTGGCAGGTTATCCTGCTCGTCCAGAACAGCAATAACGATGCTCAGCACGGGCTGAACATCGTTTGCCTGCGACACAGAGGTTTGCACCGTTTGTGTCATACATATGCACCCTGAAGGAAGATGGGCTTAAGCTGCCTGACGGGAAAACGCGGCGGGCAGGTCTGCCAGTGCCTGATCAACCAGTGCAGAGGCTTTCTGCTCATCAATGGTCTGGGGGATGATGCTGTGCGCAGCGTTGACCGCCACATCAATGGCGAGCTGGCGCACTTCCTTTACGGCGGCGCGTTCAACGGCGGCAATCCGGTCACGCGCCATCTGCTCGTGGCGGCGCACGGCGGCCTCGGCTTCTGCACGGGCCTGCCTGGCCATTTCGTCCGCCTTGATGCGGGACTGCTCGATAAGGGACTTGGCTTCCGCCAGAGCCTGTTCACGCTCACGCGTTGCATCTTCGAGCATCTGCTCGGCTTCGCGGCGCAGGCGGGCTGCCTCGTCCAGTTCCTCACGGATCAGGTTGGCGCGGTTGTCCAGAATGGACGCGATGGGCGCCCACAACTTTTTACCTGCCAGCACAAAGAACAGAACGAACGAAACAGCGACCCAGAAACCCGCCACATGAAAAATGTCAGTCATGACCAAAATTCCCCTGAGTACGGATTTCAGATAATGCTGCGATGCGCGGATGCGCTCTCAACACTCTGGGCAACAAGCTGGGCGTCTGGCGCAACACCTGTCAGCCGCTGGACCAGCGCCTGTGTGGTATCGGCCGCAATTTCTTTAAGCGCGCTCAAGGCCCGCGCTTTTTCTGCCGCAACATTCTTTTCGGCATCCGCGATTTCGGAAGCCAGACGTGCGTTGATTTCCTGCATCTGCTGCTCTGCCGCACGGTGCTCTTCGTCCAGAACCTTCTGAAGATGCGCCTGGGCTTCTGCCATGGCATCTTTGCGGGCCTGCTGGAGTTCGGCTACGGCTTTGTCAGCATCCTGTTTAGCGGACCGGGCGACCTCAAGATCACCTGTAATACGCTGGCTACGGTCATGCAGAACACGGGCAACACCCGGCAGCATGGCCTTGCTGAGAACAAGATAGAAGATGAAGAAAATAATTGCCCCCCACATGACCTGACCGGTCACAAGTGGGTTGGCAAAGTCAAGCTGAGGCATTCCCGTGGCGTATGCACCAGGTGCCGAAACGGCCAGCAAAGAAACGCCGCAAACCGTTGCAAGCAGTCCGGCACGAACTGTCTTCGTAATCACACCCACAGGAATGTCTCCTCTTGTTTTCCCGATCTCAGACGAAGAGGATCAGGAATGCGATCAGCAGCGCGAACAGGGCGATAGCTTCTGTCAGTGCGAAGCCGAGCATGCCCAGACCGAACACGTGCGGGCGAGCCGCCGGGTTACGGGCAATGCTGCTGACCAGCGTGGAGAAGATGTTGCCGAGGCCGATACCAACGCCGGCGAGGGCGATAACGGCGATACCTGCACCGATTTCCCGGGCTGCAGCGATGTCCATATCAGTCACTTCCTTGTTTCAAGACAGTTTCAAACGAAACGGGCAAAGCAGCTCAGTGAGCCACGGCCTCCCGCAGGTAGATGCACGTCAGGATGGCAAACACATAGGCCTGCAATACCCCGACAAGCAACTCAAGAGCCATAAGCGCCACGTTAATGGCGATGGGCCCGATCGCAAACACGTCACCCACCACGCCAAAACCGGCGAGCATGATCACGAAGCTTGCGAAAATATCGAACATGACGTGCCCGGCAACCATGTTGGCGAACAGTCGGATGGACAGGCTGACCGGACGGGAGAGGAACGAGAGAATCTCGATCGGGATCAGCAGGGGCGCCAGAAAGGGGCTGGCGCCGTCCGGCATGAAGTGGGCGAAAAACCGCAGACCCTGCACCTTGAGCGACACAACAACCGTCAGCAGGAACACCATGAGCGCCATGGCGAAGGTGACGGCAATATGGCTGGTGAAGGTGAAGGAGAACGGCAGAAGGCCGATGTAGTTCCCCGCCAGAATGAAGAAGAACAGGGTGAAGATGAACGGGAAGAAGGCTGCACCTTCCGGCCCGATCGTATCCACGGCCATGTTATGAATGAACTCGTAGCAGACCTCGGCTGCGGCCTGAAGCCGACCGGGAACAACTGCTGCGGGGCGCATGCCAAAATACAGGAACGCAAGAACAAGGCAGACTGCCGCCATCATGTACAGCGGAGACTGGCTGAAGCGCAGGGCCTCGCCCAGCCCACCAAGAACGGGGTGGAGCTCAAACTGTTCAAGTACGTTAATGCTGGAACCGCCCGCCACAACCGCTCTCCTAGACCTTGCCCCGAATCGAACATCGGGGCTTCAGCTTCTTACTTTACGTCCATCGTCCTGACCAGACGCCAAACATTCAGCATTCCGGCGCTACCGCCCAAAAGTGCGAAGATGACAAGAAACAGCGCCCGGGTATGGAGCCAGTGATCCAGCCCCCACCCTATGGCAACCCCCACAATCAGCCCCGCGAGCATTTCTGTCCCGGCCCTGAACGCCAATGCAGCAAGGGACCTGTCGGCCTCCATGTTTGCATCAACCTGAGGTTTTTCCTCCTTGACCAGACCGTAGCGGCGCTCGGCCGACTGCAATCTGGCGTTGAAGGAATCGTCTTTTTCCTTACTCATACCTCGCACCTCCCAAGGGGTGCAGGCGCTTGCTAACGGGGCTGCCATATCCTGTCAAGAAACCTTAGCGGGCTTGCTGTCCAAAATATTGCACCGTAGCATTTGCGCCACCCCGCTGATTACTCCGTTCCGGGCAGGCCAACCAGCCCGCGCGCGTAGTCCATAGCGGAAAAAGGCCGCAGATCCTCTACCTGTTCGCCCACGCCAACGGCATGCACCGGCAGGCCGAACCCATCAGCCAGTGCGACCACAATACCGCCACGGGCCGAGCCATCCAGCTTGGTTACGACCAGCCCGCTCACGTTCACAAGTTCGCGAAAAACCCGCACCTGCTCCACCGCGTTCTGCCCCGTTGTGGCGTCCAGCACCAGCAGGACCGAATGGGGAGCACTTTCATCAAACTTGCGCATGACGCGGATAATTTTTGCCAGCTCTTCCATCAGGGCCGACTTGTTGTGCAGGCGACCGGCCGTATCCACGAACACAAGGTCCGCCCCTTCGGCCTTGCCACGCTTGAGCGCTTCGTATGCAAGGCCTGCGGCATCAGCACCCGGGGGACCGGCAATAACCGGGCAGCCCGTGCGCTCGCCCCAGATCTGGAGCTGCTCCACGGCGGCAGCGCGGAACGTATCGCCCGCCACCATCATGACCTTGCTGCCCTGAGCGGAAAAAAAGCGGGCCATTTTGCCAATGGTGGTTGTTTTGCCCACGCCATTGACCCCCACAACCAGCACCACATGCGGTTTGTGGGCGGGGTCGGGGGTAAACGGCACGGCTACCGGCTCCAGAATCCGGGCAATTTCTTCGGCCAGAGCCAGCCGGATTTCCTCATCCGTGACTTCGGCGCCAAAGCGGCTGGACCGAAAAGTCTCAATCACCTTTTCCGCAACGCCGGGGCCAAGGTCTGCGGTAATGAGCAGTTCCTCCAGTTCCTCCAGCGCCTCGTCATCCAGTTTGCGGCGGGTAAAAATACCCGTAAGCCCGCCACCCAGCTTCTGGGTGGAGCGGGACAGCCCCTCCTTGAGACGAGAGAAAAAACCAAGCGCCATTCTAGATCCTTTCCGCCACCAGTCCGCCCTCTTCCACCGAGATGGGCAGAAGGGAGAGAATATCCCCGACCGAGGCTTCGGCCCCGCTCAGGCGGACGGGTGCAAACTGCTCGCTATGTCCTGTTGTGGGGGTTTCCATCAGCACGCGCTGGGGCTGACCCAGCAGGCTTGCATAGTACCGCGCCGCAGATGCGGCCCCCACCGCCCGCAGGGCGGCTGCACGCGCCTTGCGCTGGGGCACGGGCACCGCACGCATGCGCGCGGCCGGAGTCCCCTCACGCTCGCTGTAGGGGAACACGTGCAGGTAAGGCAGCGCCATGTCCGCCACAAAGGCGCGCGTCTGCTCGAACAGGGCGTCATCCTCGGTGGGGAATCCGGCAATCAGGTCGGCACCAATGCCAATATCGGGCCGCAGGCTTCTGGCGCGCGCCACAACATGGGCGGCGTCTTCCACCAGATGGCGGCGCTTCATGCGTTTGAGAATAAGGTCCGCCCCGGCCTGCAGGGAAAGGTGCAGATAAGGCATGAACCGCGGCTCGGCCTCCAGCAGTTGCCAGATGTCCTCATCAATTTCCACCGGATCGACCGAGGACAGGCGCAGCCGCTCCAGTTCGGGCACCAGCCGCAGCACGCGGCGGCACAACTGCCCCAGCACGGGCTTGCCCGGCAGGTCCGCGCCCCAGGAGGTCATGTCCACCCCGGTCAGCACCACCTCACGGTAGCCTGCACCCACCAGTGCGCGCACCTGCTCCACCACAGCCCCGACCGGCACGGAGCGCGAAGGCCCACGCCCGAAGGGAATAATGCAGAAGGTGCAGCGGTGGTCGCACCCCTGCTGCACCTGCACAAACGCACGGGTGCGGCCTGCAAACTCGGTGACCAGATGGGCGGCCGTTTCCCTTGCCGCCATAATGTCGGACACGGCCACAGGCTCGGCCAGTGCCGCGGGGGACCAGCTTTCGGCCTTCAGTTTTTCCTCATTCCCCAGCACGCGGGTCACGCCGGGCAGGATGGACCAGTTTTCGGGGTGGATCTGGGCGGCGCAGCCGGTCACGACAATGCGGGCATCGGGGTTTTCACGATGCGCACGGCGGATGGCCTGCCTTGCCTGCCGCTCTGCCTCCCCCGTAACCGCGCAGGTGTTGACAATGATCACATTGCCCAGCCCCTGCGCGTGGTCACGCATGACCTCGCTCTCCCACGTGTTCAGGCGGCAGCCAAAGGTCAGGATTTCTGGCCGGGTGGTCATGATGGATAGGCGGCCAGATCAACCGTCCCTTCAAACGCTGTGGTGGCAGAGCCGGTCATGAGCACATGGCCCGTCTGCTCGGACCAGACAATGTGCAGGGTGCCGCCATCCAGTTCCACCGTGCAGGTCCGTGCGGCAAGGCCACGCCGCACGGCATTGACCACGGCGGCACAGGCGCCAGACCCGCAGGCCTCGGTCACGCCTGCACCCCGTTCATGCACCTTCAGGCGCATATGGTGCGGCCCGTCCATGCGGGCAAAGCCGATATTGGCCCGTTCGGGAAAAATGGGGTCGTGCTCGAGCGCATACCCCTGCGCCACCATGCCAAAATCGGAGACAAAAAATGTGGCGTGCGGGTTCCCCATGGAAGCCGCCGCCGGATCACCCGGCAAGGGCAGGTGCAGCGTATCCACCGCCATGGCCAGCGGCACATCCTGCCAGTGAGTGCGTGGAGCCCCCATGTCCACCGTAATCAGCCCGTCGGGGGTTCTGCTGGTGGGCAGCACGCCTGCACGGGTTTGCAGCACAGGTGTTGCATTGCCGCTACAGCGCCACACAAGATCGGCCACACAGCGCGAGGCATTGCCGCAGGCCCCTGCCTCCGACCCGTCGGGGTTGAAAAAGCGCACAAGCACATCTGCCCCATCCGCCGTGGGCGCGCGCAGGGTTACAAGCTGGTCGCAGCCAATACCCCGGCGGCGGTGCGCCAGAGCTGCAATACGGCCGGGGGTCAGGGGCAGGTCGCCCGTCCGCTCGTCGAGGATGACAAAATCATTCCCCAGACCGTGCATTTTGTAAAAAGAGGTCAGCATTGCGCGCCTTATATGCCAATTCAGACCGGGATGCCATGCCCCACCCGCACGCGTAGGCGCTGCACTGGCCTGCAAGGCATAGCATGGCGCGCCCCCTGCTGTCCCGGCCTGTATGCGCCGGGTGGGAGTTAGATAAAGCGGCCCGGCGCGCCGCGCTGGAGCACCTCGATCCTGTAGCCATCCGGGTCGGTCAGGAAAAAGAACTGCCCGACGACCGTGCTCTCGTGCTGCATGGTTTTAACCGGCGTAACCGGGTGGCCCGCAGCCTGCATGCGCGCGTGCTCGGCCACCACATCCGCCACCGAAACCGCCAGATGCCCATAGCCGTCTCCCAGAGCATAAGGCTCCGTGCGGCCGTGGTTGATGGTGAGTTCAAGCTCAAAACTCTGCTCGTCATTGGCCAGATAGACCAGAGTAAAACTGTCAAACTCAAAACGGCCAACCGGAGCAAGACCCAGCGTATCGGTATAGAAAGCAACAGATTTCCGTTCATCCAGCACACGCAGCATGCTGTGGATCATTCTGGCCATAAAGACTTCCTTTTTTCCAATGCCCTGATTTTTTAAACTCTACTGCGTCTTTTTTAACGACAGCCGCGTTTGTTCTGAAATTATTTTTTAAGCATGTCTCTCTTTACTAAGGGGGTGCTAAAATGGTTCTGATCTAAACAGGTTCCCGCATAACACTTGTCAGAAAATGAAGAGAGCATGCGCATCTTGAAGTCCCTGCACGCCTCTTGGGCGCACTGCATGAAAGCCAGCCTGTGTATGGGCACAGTCCTGGCCTCCGGCCCCCTGCTGCTATGCCTTGGCGCACCAGCCATGGCCGCGGGAGACGAAGCCTCGCTGGACGCGCTGGAGCAGCAGATTGCGCGCATCCAGTCCGAACAGAAAGCTCTGCAAAAAGCTCTGGTGAGCGTGCAAAAACAGATTGCCGCCCACCGCTCTATCGCCCATGCGGGGGGTGCTGCGGCCCATCATGGCCTTGCCGCCCACCAGCTTGCCAGCCTGGACGCCGCCGACCATGAAGCAGGCATTGCCGTACACTCCGCCGATCATGAGGAAGAAGCCGGGGTCCACCACCTTGTGGGCGGCGGGCACTTCCATACCGGCGGGCCAGACGCCCAGCCTGTGTTCGGGGGCGCGGATGACACGCCAACTGTGGAATCCGTAGTCGGCCACCGCGCGGAAGACGTGATCTCCCGTCTGGCGGAAAACGGTGTGGGACCCCACTCGCGTGAAACGGCGGGCGCACAGGCGGCAGGCGCGCTGGGTGACCACGGCGTGTTCCACCTTGGTCCCGTTACCCTGATCCTTGGTGGGTTTATTGATGCCTCGGCCGTGGAGAGCAACCGCCACACAGCCAGCGGCACCTTCAACTTCTGGCAGGCCACACCCTTCAGGAACGAACCGCGCTACCATACCGACAACTTCGAGGGCAGCGCGCGTTACAGCCGCCTCTCGCTCATGGCGCGTGGGAATATTGACAATTACTCCACCATTTCGGGCGTGTTCGAAATGGATTTTGGCGCAGGCGCCGATACCACCGATGCCTATGAGAGCAACAGCTACTCCTTCCGCATGCGTCAGGCCTATCTTGCGTATGACAACAGCAAGGAGAACTTCCACTTCCTTGCCGGGCAGGCATGGAGCATGCTCACCCCCGGCCGCGTAGGGATTATCCCCCGACAGGAAAGCCTGCCTGAAACCATAGAATCCTCCATGCTGGCGGGGCAGACATGGGCGCGTCAGCTCCAGTTCCGCTTTGTAAAGGACTTCCTGAACCATCGCCTGTGGACCGGCCTTTCGATTGAGAACTCGGCAACGCTGTACAGCACCGGTTCCTTCAGCAATGGCACATCGGACGGGCAGGTGATCATACCCGGAGGGCAGACCGTTACCGTGGGGTCCAGCGGCGTGGGCCTGACCAACGATGCCCTGTTCCCCAACGAAATCGCACCCGATGTGATTGGCAAGATCGCCTGGGACCCGCACTGGGGCCATTACGAAGTGGAGGGCATTCTCCACTTCCCGCATGACCGCGTTTCCACCCTTGGGGCGGGGCAGAACCATACAGCCGTGGGCGGTGGTGGCGGCGGGTCCATGATCCTGCCGGTTATTCCGCACAAGGTGGAAGTCCGGCTGGCGGGGCTCGCAGGCTACGGCATTGGCCGTTATGGCTCGGTCCTGCTGCCAGACGCCACACTCAAGGCCAATGGTGCGCCCTCTCCCCTGTTCTCCCTGCAGGGCACGGCGGGAATTATCGCCCACCCCAACCCGCTCATTGACGTGTATGGCTATTTTGGCTACCAACAGGCCGGTCGCAGCTACTTCTCGGAAGGTGGTCAAGCCTACGGTTACGGCAACCCTGCCTATAACAACACAGGGTGCTATACCGAGCTGAGTGGTAACTGTGCGGCTGGCAGTAACATCCATAGTGTTATGGAAGCCACAATCGGAGCGTGGTATCGTTTCTTTAAAGGCCGTTATGGTACGGTGGAAGCTGGTGTGCAGCTTGCCTATTCGCGCATTCATGCGTGGGACGGCAACGGTGGCGCGCCAGACACCAGCCTGAGCGAACTCTTTATGGATTTCCGTTACCTACCCTTCCAGTAAGGATGTCTTTTACAGGTTGCCGGGGCGCTGCGGGTCAGCAGTATATCCCCCCGGCACAAGAGAGAGGTCTTTCCGGACAGGACGCTTTATTCCCTCTCTCCTACCTGTTTGTCTGGACCTCTTTATATGCCTTTCCAAAATGCTCCCGCCCCGCTCGCCCAGGCTCTGGCCGCGCGCGGGTTTGAAGCCCCGACCTCTGTTCAGGCCGCCATTCTGGCGGATGACGCCAAAGGCCGCGACCTTCTGGTTTCCGCCCGCACGGGTTCGGGCAAGACGGTCGCCTTTGGCCTGTCCCTTGCGGATACGCTCCTTAACGGCGCGGAACGCTGTGGCCCTGCTGGCGCACCAATGGCGCTGGTCATCGCCCCCACGCGTGAACTGGCTCTTCAGGTCCGCAGCGAGCTGGACTGGCTCTATGCCAAGACCGGCGCACGGATCGTCTCCTGCGTAGGGGGAATGGAACCCCGTACGGAAGCCCGCCATCTGTCCGCTGGCTGCCACATTGTTGTGGGCACGCCCGGCCGCCTGTGCGACCACCTCAAGCGCGGCAACCTCGACCTGTCGCACCTCAAGGCCGCCGTGCTGGACGAAGCGGACGAAATGCTCGACCTCGGCTTCCGCGACGAGCTGGAAACCCTGCTGGACGCAACCCCCAAGGACCGCCGCACCCTGCTGTTCTCCGCCACCATTGCGCGTGAGATCGCAGGCCTTGCCAAACGCTACCAGCATGATGCGCTGCGCGTGGATACGGTGGGCGCCAACACCGCCCATACAGACATTACCTACCGGGGCATTCTGGTGGATCAGGGCGACATGGCCCGCGCGGTGGTGAACGTGCTGCGTCTGGTCGACTCGCCCTCCGCCATTGTGTTCTGCCACACGCGTGAGGCCGTGCGCCAACTCCAGCATATTCTGACCGAGCGCGGTTTTGCCTCTGTCGCCATTTCAGGCGATCTGGGACAGAACGAGCGCACCCGCGCCATTGAAAGCCTGCGCCACGGGCAGGCCCGCGTTTGCGTGGCGACCGACGTGGCCGCGCGTGGCATTGATATTCCAGATCTCGGGCTGGTTATCCATGCCAGCCTGCCGTCCAACCCGGCCACATTGCTGCACCGCTCGGGCCGTACGGGCCGTGCGGGCAAAAAGGGCACCTGTGTTCTGCTAGTTCCGCCCGCACGCCGCCGTCTGGCCGAACGCCTGCTACAGGCCGCCAAGGTGACGGCGGAATGGAGCGGTGCCCCCACCCCGCAGGCCATTGCCGAGGCCGATGCAGAGCGCCTTCTGGGCGCGCACTTCCTCTCGCTCCCCCCTTCGGAGAACGAGAACATTCAAGCGCTCACCGCCCGTCTGGTGGCCGAGCATACGCCTGAGCAGCTTGCCACCGCCCTTGTGGGCCTGTGGCGCAAAAGCCTGCCCGAACCCGCCCAGATCCGCGTGATTACGCCAGACGCCACCCGCACCCGTGGCCCGCGGGACGAAAACGCCCCCCCGCGTGAGCCGCGTGAACGCGCACCCGACATGAACGGAAGCTGGTTCCGCCTTTCCGTCGGCCGGGCAGACCGGGCAGACCCCAAATGGCTGGTGCCTGTTCTGTGCCGTCTGGGCGGCATTAAAAAGCAGGATATTGGCGCGATCCGCATTGTAAACGACCATACGCTGGTCGAAATCGCACAGGACAAGGCCGAGCGCTTTGCCGCCTGCGCAGCAGCCGCCGATGCGGATGAAATGACCGTGGAACCCGCAGAAGCCCCCCGCAAAGGCCCACCCGGCACGGGAGGCGGTGGCCGCCCCCCGTTTGGCGAACGCCGTGGCCCGCCAAAAGGTCGCGCCAATTTTGACCGCAAAGGCCCACCGGCTGGCAAAAGCGGCCCGTCCTCGCGCAAGCGCAAGTAAGCTGCACACACCCACCCCCTTTCCTGCTGGAGAGGGGCCTACTCAAAAAGGCTGCCCCCCGGTAAGGGAGCAGCCTTTTTTGTGGTCTTAAGCGCTCTGGCCCGTGGCCAGCCTGCCCTTACAGGGAGGGGAGAGACGGCAGGGCGGTTGCGTTGTTCACATCCGACTTCAGCTGGTCTTTTTTGCTCTTCCATGCGTTTTTGGCGCCGTCAGACGCGTTGTTCAGACGGTCCTTCACATTTTTTTCCGCATTGGTCACGTTATTGGTGGCATTGGTCAGCTTGTCACGCTGGGCCAGAATTTTCTGCCGTTCGGTCGTGCTGGCGCTGTTCCAGCGATCTTTGACGGTTTTTTCCGCGTTGTTCAGTTTTTCCGTGGCGTTCGCGCCCGTGCTGGTCAGCGCGCCGCCTTTGGCCAGCAGTTTTTCACGCTCGGCTTCGGTTGCGCTGTTCCAGCGCTGTCTGGCCTGATCGCGCACACCGGATGTAAACTGGCTACCCGCGTTTTTGGCGGACTCTACCTGATTGTTCACGCCCTGCTGGACACAGCCACTCAGGGACAGGCACGGATCAGCATGCGCAACAGACGCGGCACCCGCAAAGGCAACCAGAGGCAGTCCAAGAAGCGCAATTTTCCGGAGAGAGAGCATAAATATTCCTTTCCTGTGTTCCACACCCTCACAGTGCGAACATCGGTTCTGTGTAAGACATGGGATTGGGGCAAAAAATAGTCCAGCCCACCCTTGCAGGAACACGTTTGCGCAAGCAGCATGGCTCCCGAGCAAAAGCCTGCAAAGGAAGATACAGCCGTGACCACACACCCAGCACCTTACAACCCTACCCGCGCCCGCGCTGGTCTGTGGCCCGGTCTGCCCCTCTGCCTTGCGCTCTGCCTGTCCACCACATCGGCACTGGCGGCCACAGCCCCTACCCTCCCCCAAACGACCGAGGCAGGCCAGCCCACCCAGCCTCCCAGTGGCACAGACACATTCCATGACGCAGCCGCCATGCTGCCCAAGGATTCGGTCACCCACCATAACGGCACCTTTGGTGGGCAAAAAATGACCTACACCGCAACGGCAGGCACGCTGACCCTGCGTGACGATGCCGGCAAACCCACAGCACGCATGTTCTATACCGCCTACACGCGGGACGGAGCAGACCCCGCGCACAGGCCGGTCGTGTATTTTTTTAACGGTGGTCCCGGCGCGGGCACCGCTTACCTGCACCTTGGGGCGGCTGGCCCGGTCACGCTTGATTTTCCCACAGGCAACCCCGCCGATGGGGCCAATGCACAGATCAGGCCCAACCCCGAAAGCTGGCTGAGTGCTGCTGATCTGGTTTTTCTGGACGCACCGGGCACGGGCTGGTCGGTCCCGACCGACCCCAAACAGGCGGACAAGCAGTTTTATGGCGTCAGGCAGGATGCCAGAACCTTTGCCAAAGCCATTCAACTCTGGGCCAACGCCAACAAACGCCTGACCTCCCCCCGCTACCTTGCGGGAGAAAGCTATGGTGGCCTGCGCGCCATAGAGGTGGCCAACGCGCTGGCCGAAGACCAGAATATTCTGCTCAACGGCATCATCATGATCTCCCCTGCACTGGACATGACCCTGCTGGATACGGAAAACAACATTCTGGCCGAAGCCTTTGTGCTGCCCTCGCTTGAAGCCGCCAATCTGGCCCTCCAGCACAAGCTGACCCCCGAGAACATCTCCCAGCATCTGGACACGGCATACCGGTACGCCATGGGGCCATATCTGAACACACTGGCAGGCACGCCCCCCACGGGGGATGATGCGGAGGATTTTTACGAGGCCGTCGCCAACCATACCGGCATTGATCAGGATATTATTACCAAACAGCGCGGCATGCCCCGGCCAGAGGCGCACGACATACGCAGCCGCGATGGCCGCCTGTATTCGCTGTATGACGCGACACTCTCCATTGCCGACCCCTTCCCCGAGGGAGTGGATAACGGAGAAAGCCCCGACCCCATGCTGGACGGGTTTGGCCACGCCTATGGCAGCGCCTTTGAGCATTACGCCACCGCCGAACTGCGCTACCAGACAGAGCTAAGCTACAACCTACTCAACGACGCCATCAGTCAGGCATGGGACTACCGCGACTCAAACGCCCCCATTGTACGCCCCATTCCCACCCTGCGCCGCCTGCTGGCCCTTAACCCCACCCTGCGGGTGTTCATTGCCAACGGTGCGTATGATCTGGTGTGCCCCTATGCTTCCTCCCGCTGGGTGGCGGAGCATATTCCCGTCGGCCGCAGCCACATTGGCCTGCATGTCTACCCCGGTGGGCACATGCTCTATACCCGCCCGGACAGCCGTGCCGCCCTTGCGCGCGATGTCCGCACTTTTCTGGCTCCCTGAGCCAGAGGGCACGTAACGCTCCACCCCTTAAACATACGGGGCCGCGCACGCACCCCAGCCCTTCCAGCCCCAAGGCGGTAACGGCTGGCCCACGTAGGGGGCACATCCCTCCGCGCCCCCAAACGCAAAACGGGCGGGGGGACCAAAATCCCCCCGCCCGTCTGCCGAACGAAAAACCGAAGTCCGAACCGGATCAGCGCTTGCTGAACTGGAAGGAACGACGGGCTTTTGCGCGACCGTACTTTTTACGTTCAACCTGACGCGAATCGCGGGTCAGGAAGCCAGCAGCCTTGAGGATGCTGCGCAGTTCGGGTTCGTAATGGGTCAGCGCACGGCTGATCCCGTGACGAACCGCGCCAGCCTGACCGGACAGACCACCACCGGTTACGGTGCAGACCACGTCAAACTGGTTGTAACGGTCGGATACGAGGAAGGGCTGGGTGAGCAGCATACGCAGCACAGGGCGTGCGAAATACTGAACAACCGGACGGCCGTTAACGGTGACTTCACCTTTACCCGGCTTGATCCATACGCGGGCCACGGCATCCTTACGGCGGCCAGTGGCGTAGGAGCGGCCCTGTGCGTCACGCTTTGCTTCGTAAACCGGAGCGGAATCGGCCAGAACCGGTGCAACGGTCTTCAGATCGGCCAGCGTGCCTGTGCGTTCCTGAGTTTCAGACATTGTCTCAGCCCTTCTGAGCGTTAACGACGTTTTTGCGGTTCAGCGCCGCAACGTCAAGCACCTGGGGGGTCTGACCACCGTGGGGGTGTTCAGCGCCAGCATACACATGCAGGTTGCGCATCTGCTCACGCTGGAGCGGACCACGCGTGATCATGCGTTCAACTGCCTTTTCGACCAGATGGCCGGGGTGCTTGCCGTTCAGGCGCTGCGCCACAGTGCGGGTCTTGATACCGCCAGCATAGCCGGTGTGGTAATGAAAGAGCTTCTGGTCCGCCTTGTTGCCGGTCAGCGCCACTTTTTCGGCGTTGATGACGACAACATGGTCACCGCAGTCAACATGCGGTGTGAACTGAGGCTTGTGCTTGCCGCGCAGGCGCGTGGCGATGATGACGGCGAGACGACCCAGAGCGAGACCTTCGGCATCGATCAGGATCCAGTTCTTCGTCACCTCCGCGGGCTTCAGCGAGAGGGTGGTCTTCATGACACTGATTCCATATGAGAACAGTTACGTATTGATGGCGCGTTATGATGGGTGGCGCACGGGCAGTCAAGAGGTATTGCAGTTAATGACCGTATTTTCAGGCAGTTTTCTCTAGGTAACATGTTACCGTGGCGCCGCTTGCCCCTCACTCCCGCATGCACTAAAGCTGAAGGCTGTGGTGAAAACAGCAGGATTTCCAACGCGTGAAGAAGAACGTTCTTGTCACGGTCTCCAGTATTGCCATTCTTGGCGGGATCGCATGGTTTGGCGCCCACCACGCAGAACGTGTGATGGTTGATAAAGGGATCGAACGCTTCAAACAGGCGCTGGGGCCGGATGTCTCCTTCACCTACACGCGGGCAAAGCCGGGCCTGCTGGGCCGCAGCGTGCGGTTTAACGGCCTTGTTTTCCGTCAGGGGTCGGAGACCATGACCGCCGATGAGGCGGAACTGACCAAACCCGACACGCAGGATTCCGACGTAACCCGGATTCACCACCTGAGCTTCCGCAACTTCCAGCTCGCAGACACCACAGGCAGCCTGCACCTGAAAACCATGGAAATGGACGATCTGGCCCTGCCCACCAAGGCCGCGGACCCCACCGCCCCCGACATGCAGACCCTGAGCATCGGCCATGTACAGGCAACCGGCCTGCACGGCTTTGTCAGCGCCCTGCAATCCGACCTGTCGGCAGAGAGCGCCAGCATGGACAATTTTGGCGCGGACGAATCCTCACATCTGGAGGCCCGCAATGTGCAGCTTTCCACCGATGCCGCTCCGCCGCGCCATATAAAGGCCGAGTCCATGAGTGTGGATGGCGTAGCCCTTGCCGACCTGTACAAAACCCTGACCACGGGCGCCCCCTACACCGCCCACACCAATACACGCGATATCAGCATTGACCAGCTGAGCATGGATGGCACGACCGCGCTCCTGCGGGCAAAGCGCGTGCTGTCTCACGCAACCCATACCGAGACCACGGAGCAGGAAGTCTCCAGCATACAGGGGCTGGAACTCTGGCCGGACGTGCCCAACATGGGCTGGATGCCCTCACTCGGGTATGACCATTTTGTGGGCGATGTCGTGCTCAATGACACGTACACACCCAAAACCGGCGCCCTGCATCTGGAAACCCTCAGCATCGATTCCGCCAATATGGGGCGGCTGCATATTCACGGTGAACTCGGGCAGGCGACATCCGCCTCCATGCTGGTTGACAGTAATGCGGGCATGCAGGTGATCACCCTCACGCTCGACTACATAGACCACGGGCTGGTCCCCAAAGCACTCGGAGCCATTGCCGCGGCCCGCGACCTGCCGCCGCAGGGTCTGCTGGCCTATGTGCAGGCCCAGTCGGCCACGGCGCAGAATCCCGCCTTCGCCAGCTTTTTCCACTGGCTGGCCAACCCCGGCAAACAGACCCTGAGCGTTACCTTGAAGCCGGAACAGCCCATGCCGATCATGCAGGTCGCCGCCTCGCTGGGTGGGCTTGCCTCCATGCCCGAACTGGCACAAAAAATCGGGCTGTCCGTTCAGGCGCACTAACGCCGCATAACCCGAGCAGCCAGCAGGCACACGCAATGCGCTCCCCCCAGCCTCCCCCGCACCCCGTACATGTTATCGGCGCATCCGGCCGGTCGGGGCGGGCCGTGTGTCAGGCACTGGCCCTGCGGGGCACGCCCGTTGTGCCTGTTATCCGCAATCCCGCCCGTGCTGTCGGCCTGCCTGCCCCCCGCATTGCGGATCTGGACGGCCCAACCGGCCCGCTGCGCGCCGCACTGGCTGATGCAACGCGTATTATCTGCACAGCCCATGCCCGCCATATTCCCGCACTTCTGGCTACAGCCCCCGCCACAGCCCGGCTGGTATGCCTTGGCAGCACGCGCAAGTTCACCCGCTGGCCGGATGCACACGGCAAGGACGTGCTGTTGGGGGAACAAGCCCTGCTGGCCTCTGGCCACTCAGGCGTGATCCTGCACCCCACCATGATTTACGGCGCACAGGGCGAAAACACCGTGCAGCGGCTGGCCGCGGTGCTGCGCCTGCTCCCGTTTACGCCCCTGCCCGGTGGGGGGGGCGCTCTGGTGCAGCCCATCTGGCAGGGGGATGTAACGGCCTGCATTCTGGCCGCCCTGAACAGGGCATGGGATGGCCCGCATAGTCTGGTGATTGCGGGGGCAGACGCCGTGCCCTACCGCCAGTTTGCCGCCATGGTGGCCGCAGCCGCAGGGCTTGCGCCACGCCCGACCATACCCGTGCCCGCAGGCCTGCTGATGGCCCTGGCCCGGTTGAGTGCGTGCGTGCCCGGCCTGCCCCGCATTGGCCCGGACGAAATCCGCCGCCTGCTGGAAAACAAGAATTTTGATATTACCCCCATGCAAACCACACTGGGAGTACGGCCCGTTGGGCTGGCCGAAGGGCTGCACCATACGTTTTTTGCACTGGGGCCAAAAACCCCGCAGGCCTGACGCCCACGGGGTAGCGCCAACAAAAACGGACACCCTGACCTTTTGAAAGCCAGAATGCCCGATCCTGCGGCAAACCCTGCGGTGTTAGTGCCCACCCCTGCCGGGGACTGGCTTATTCAGGCTGTTCCACATTGGTACGGGCCGCACCGCCGCGTGGGCGAACGGATGGCAGCATTTCCCCCGTGACCGCATAATACACACGCTCAGCAATATTGGTGGCGTGGTCCCCGATCCGCTCAAGGTTTTTGGCGACAAACAGCAGGTGGATGCACGGCCCGATCTTGCGGGGGTCTTCCATCATGTAGGTCACAAGTTCGCGGAACATGGTGGTGTACAGTTCGTCCACCGCCATATCGGCCTTCCATACTTCCTGCGCGCGCTCGGCATCGTTCTCGACCATGGATTCCACGGCCATGTGCAGGTTTTCCTGCACCAGACGCGCCATGGCCCGCAGAGCGCTGAAGGAAACAGCCCCGTCCAGCACTTCCACCTTGCCCGCACGGCGCGCAATGGAGGAGGCGTAATCCCCGATCCGCTCAAGGTCGCCGCTCATCTTGAGCACGGCCACAATGACGCGCAGATCCACCGCCATGGGTGCACGCAGGGCCAGAATGCGGATGGCCAGCATTTCGGCCTCGCGCTCCAGTGCATCCACTTCGGGGTCCAGCTCCGGGGGTTCCAGAGCAGCTTCTTCATTCTGGTTTACCACGGCGGCTATGGCCTGAGCGGTCTGCCGCTCTACAAGGCCACCCATGCGCGCCACAATGCCACGCAGCCGGTCCAGTTCCTGATCATAGCGGGTAATGGTATGTGCGGGTTCGTTGCCCATAACGCTTTCCTCCGTGCCCTGTGCTCGGCGTTTAGCCGAAGCGGCCTGTAATGTAGTCCTGCGTCTGCTGTTCACGCGGGGTGGTGAACATACGGGCGGTGCTGTCCACTTCGATCAGGCGCCCCATGTAGAAAAACGCCACCTGATCCGCACAGCGGGCAGCCTGCTGCATGTTGTGCGTGACAATGGCAATGGTGAACTCGGTTTTAAGTTCGTCGAGCAGTTCCTCGATCCGGGCGGTGGAAACCGGGTCCAGCGCGCTGGTTGGCTCGTCGAGCAGGATCACTTCGGGGCGTACGGCAATGGTGCGGGCAATGCACAGGCGCTGCTGCTGCCCGCCGGACAGGGCCGTGGCCGAAGCGCTCAGCCGGTCCTGCACCTCTGACCACAGGGCCACGCGGCGCAGGGCGTCTTCTACCCGTCCGTCCATTTCGGAGCGGGAGACACGCTCATGCAGGCGGATACCAAAGGCAATGTTGTCATAGATGGACATGGGGAAGGGCGTGGGCTTCTGGAACACCATGCCAATGCGCGAACGCAGAACGTTCAGGTCCACCCCCGAATTGAGGATGTTCTGCTTGTCAAAGATCACCTCACCCGTGGCGCGCTGGCCGGGGTACAGATCGTACATCCGGTTGAGCACACGCAGCAGGGTGGATTTGCCACAGCCTGAAGGGCCGATCATGCCCGTAACACTGCGCTCGGGGAAATCGAGAGAAATATCATGCAGCGCGTGGGACGTGCCGTAATAGAAGTTCAGCCCCCGAACCTGCATGGCTACAGGGGATTGCACGTCCCTGCTGGCGGCGGTGCTGTCCAGCGGTTGGGTCATGCCTGCAGCTTTTACGGGAACCTCTATGCTCATGACCGTCCTCCGCGGGTTCCGACCCGCACTACAATATTGATAATCAGCACACCCAGTGTCACCAGCAGCGCGCCGGTCCATGCCTGCTGCATCCAGTCCTGATAAGCGGAACCGGCATACTGGTAGATGGCCACGGGCAGGCTGGCCATGGGGCGCCCGAGGTCAAGCGACCATTCGGAATTGCCCAGCGAGGTAAACAGAAGGGGGGCTGTCTCCCCCGCAACACGGGCGATGGACAGCAGCACACCGGTCATGATGCCCGCCCGCACGGCCCGCACACAGATAAACAGGATAACCCGCCATTTGGGCGCGCCCAGCGCAATGCCTGCCTCGCGCATGGCAACCGGCACAAGGCGCAGCATGTCCTCGGTCGTGCGGACCACAATGGGCATGGCCAGAATGGCCAGCGCCACAGCGCCCGAAAAACCGGAGAAGTGCCCGAACGGGACAACCAGCATCATGTAAATGAACAGGCCGATCAGGATGGAAGGGGCAGAGAGCAGCATATCCGACACAAAGCGCACAATGCGCGCCATGCGGCTGCCAGCTCCGTATTCGGCCAGATAGATGCCTGTCATCAGCCCTGCTGGCGCACCGATCAGAATAGCCAGCCCGGTCTGGATAAGGCTGCCCATAATGGCGTTGGCCAGCCCACCGGGCTGCCCTGGCGCCGCCATGGACAGGGTGAACAGATGCACGCTCAGGCCCGCCAGACCATTTTTGAGCAGGGTCCACAGAATGGAGCCGAGCATGAACACCACAATCAGCATGCCCAGCCAGCTCAGACCCGTGGCAAGCCTGTCGCACATATGGCGCCGCCAGAGCAGCGAGGCGGAGCGGTCCGCCCGCATGAGGGTATTGTTCGCCTTCATCCTCAACGTCCTGCTGCCTGTTCGCCACGGGCCAGCAGCCAGCGGGAGAACCAGAGTGTTACAAAGGAGATGGCCATAAGAATGGCCCCCAGCGCCATGAGGGAAGCCAGCTTGAGGCTCCCTGCCGGGCTTTCGGGGAATTCAAGGGCGATCAGCGAGGCAATGGTGTTGGCCGGTGCAAACAGCGACCAGCCAATGTGGTTGCTATCCCCGATCACAAAGGTCACGGCCATGGTCTCACCCATTGCGCGGCCCATGCCCAGCACAATGCCGCCCACAACCCCCTGACGGGACCATGGCAGCACCACATGGCGCATGACCTCCCACCGGGTGGCCCCCAGCCCGTACCCGCTCTCACGCAGGACGGCGGGCATGGACAGGAACACATCACGCATGACGGCGGTAATGGACGGGGTGATCATGACCGCCAGAATAAGTGCTGCCGTAAACAGGCCCGTGCCAAACGGCGCACCCGCCACAAGGGCGGACAGACCGGGCACATGGCCAAAAAGCTGGCGGGCGGCGGGCTGCACATAATGCGCCACCACCGGCACCACCACAAAAAAGCCCCACATGCCAAAGATGATGGACGGCACGGCTGCCAGAAGCTGCACGGCCATGCCAATGACCGAGGCGGCGGCGGGTGGCGCAAGGGCGGTCAGCCAGAACGCGGTGCCAAAGGCCAGCGGCACGGCCACAAGGAGTGCCAGCGCACTGCTGATAACGGTGCCAAAAACCGGGGCGGCGGCCCCGAAATGCTGCGTGACCGGGTTCCACACCGCGGACACCAGAAAGCCCGGACCAAAGGTTGCAAACGCCTTCCAGCCACCCGTTACCATAACGGCAATAATGGCGCCCAGAACAACCAGCACGCCAACACCTGTTGCCGTAACCAGAAGCCTGAAGGCGGGATCACCCTTCTGCCCTCCCTGATGGGAAGAGGCCTGTTTCATCGCTGGCAGGGACTGCCGTGCGGGAATTTCCATCTGCTCTCCGTTCCGAACTATCAGCCGGATGGGGCGAGAAATACTGAACGCTGTGCACTCCTGCAACACGGAGACCCCATGAAAGTCCCTATAAACCGGGTTTTGTCACAAAACTGTAGTGTTATCAGGGACATTGGTGGACAGCGGACCGGCACCTCGCACATTCAGCCCCCGGCAACCGGGTACCTGCCCGGCCATTTCTGCATAATCCGGCCCTGACAGCCAGCACAATGTGGCGTAATGTGCCCACGCCCATGCCGGTGGACCCACCGCGCATACCCCACGACCCGATGCTTTACCCAGCACCACAGCAGAAGAGACCCCATAATGGCCGGCTACCGATCACGCACCACCACCCACGGGCGCAACATGGCGGGTGCCCGCAGCCTGTGGCGTGCAACCGGTGTCAAGGACTCCGATTTTGGCAAACCCATTATTGCCGTCGCCAACTCCTTTACCCAGTTCGTGCCCGGCCATGTGCACCTCAAGGATATGGGGCAGCTTGTGTGCGAGGCCATTGCCGAAGCCGGTGGCATTGGCCGCGAGTTCAACACCATTGCGGTGGATGACGGCATTGCCATGGGCCACGGCGGCATGCTGTACAGCCTGCCCTCGCGCGAGCTGATCGCCGATGCCGTGGAATACATGGTGAACGCCCACTGCGCGGACGCCATTGTGTGCATCAGCAACTGCGACAAGATCACGCCGGGCATGCTCATGGCCTCCATGCGGCTGAACATTCCGGTCATTTTTGTCTCCGGTGGCCCCATGGAAGCAGGCCGCGTCACACTGGATGACATAGAACAGCGCGCAGACCTTGTGACCTCCATGGTCGCAGCCGCAAGCCCGGGCGTGAGCGAGGCGGACTCCCTTGCCATCGAACGCTCCGCCTGCCCCACCTGCGGCTCGTGCTCGGGCATGTTCACCGCCAATTCCATGAACTGCCTGACCGAAGCCCTCGGTCTGTCCCTGCCCGGCAACGGCAGCCTTGTGGCCACCCACGCCGCACGCCGCAACCTGTTTGTGGAGGCGGGGCACCGCATTGTGGACCTTGCCCGCCGCTACTACGAGCAGGATGATGCCTCCGTGCTGCCGCGCAACATTGCCACCATGGCCGCGTTTGAGAACGCCATGTCGGTCGATATTGCCATGGGCGGGTCCACCAACACGGTGCTGCACCTGCTGGCCGCAGCGCATGAAGGCGAAGTGCCCTTTACCATGAAGGACATTGACCGCCTCTCCCGCAAGGTGCCGCATCTGTGCAAGGTCTCCCCCTCCCGCCCGGATGTACACATGGAAGACGTACACCGTGCTGGCGGTATTCCCGCCATTATGGGCGAGCTGGACCGGCTGGGCCTGCTGCACCGTGATGTGAACATGGTCCACGCCGCCAGCCTGCCCGAAGCACTGGATAAATGGGACATCCGCGCCCCCGGAGCCGAAAGCCGGACGGCAGCACGGGAGTTTTTTAGCGCAGCACCCGGCGGGGTACGCACCACGGTCGCGTTCTCGCAGTCCAGCACCTACAGAACGCTGGACACGGATCAGGCCAACGGGGCCATCCGCGATGGCGCGCATGCCTATAATCAGGATGGCGGGCTGTGCGTGCTCTACGGCAATCTGGCCGAAGACGGCGCGATTGTTAAAACCGCAGGTGTTGCCGCAGGGCTGGAAACATTCTCCGGCCCGGCCCGTATCTTTGAAAGTCAGGATGACGCGGTTGCCGCCATTCTGGGCAACAGGATCAACCCCGGAGATGTGGTGCTGATCCGCTACGAAGGCCCCAAGGGCGGCCCCGGCATGCAGGAAATGCTGTACCCGACCAGCTACCTTAAATCCAAGGGGCTGGCCGAAAAATGCGCACTCATTACCGATGGCCGTTTTTCGGGCGGGAGTTCGGGCCTGTCCATTGGCCATATCTCCCCCGAAGCGGGTGAAGGGGGCGTTATCGGTCTGGTGGAGGAAGGCGATACGATCGAGATCGACATTCCCAACCGCCGCCTGTCCGTGGCCGTGGCGGACAGCGTTCTGTCCGACCGCCGCGCACGGATGGATGATCTGGGCGATCAGGCCTGGCAGCCCAGGCGTGAGCGCGTGGTCTCCAACGCGCTCAGGGCCTATGCGGCCCTGACCACCAGTGCTGCCCGTGGCGCGGTGCGTGACGTAAGCCAGCTTACCCGCCGCACCCCGCGCTAATACGCGGTCCGGCAGCACACCGTAAAAACCCCCGCAGGGCAGCGCCTTGCGGGGGTTTTTACGTACCCGGTCCCCAACGTGCTCCGGACAGACGCCGGAGGCACGGGAGCAGGAACAGCAGTCAGTGCATGGGGGCGACCACATCCCCTGCCGGAGCGGCAAGCTGGGGGGTGGCCGGAGTTGGCTGCGGCACAACCTTGTTGGTCACGATATAGGTAATGGATTCGGCGCGGGTAATATCCACCACATCACCAATCTTGAGTGTTTTCAGGAAGTCCTGCATCGCTTTGGTGCGCAGCACCGCCACATGCAGGGAATCATCCCCCTCCGTGGTGAAGGAAATGGTGCTGGAGGGCAGGTCAATGGTCTTGATCAGGGCGCGTTCGCGGTTAAAGGCCGCAATAATGCCGCGTGGGTGACCATGCACAAAACCCCGCGCCGTGGTGAGCGTGGATTCGGGCAGGGGGCTGCCCGGAGCAGCAAGCTGCGCGCCCAGTGTTTCCACGAACTGGATCTTCAGTTCATCACCTTCATGCAGGTGCGGCACGTCCTTTACGGCCGCGCCGTATTCAATGGTCAGCAGGTGGCCATTGCCTTCACGCAGCAGCAGTTCGCGTGCTTCGCGGTCAACGCTTTCCACAATGGCGGTGGTCTGCTGGCTCTTGAGCAGAACAGATGCCTGCGCATGGGCCGCCGTTGGCATGGCCATTGTGGCCAGCCCCGCAAAACCGAGTGCACAGGCCGCAACAGACGCCGCAGCCTTGGAGGAAAAGCGGGAAACAAGAGGATGCAACACTCTCAATCCTTTCCGTCAGAAGCCTGAAGCAGACAGCGCCAGGCCAGATATGTTACTGGCAGTGATACAACGCCTGCACCATAACACAAGCCAAAGCGTTGCGTTGCGCGTTTGCATCGCCCCTGTGGCAGACCCGCCACCATAAAAGAAAAAACCCGTCTGGTCGGACCAGACGGGTTTTTGCCGTGTATCGGGCGTTCAGGAACAGGCCCGACGCGGGCTTAGCCGCAGCACTTCTTTTTACGGATGAAATAAACAACCACTGCAATCAGGCCCAGAGCCAGAATACCACGTGCACAGGAGGATTTGGGGCATTTTGCCATGTCTTGAGCTTCCTCAATATGGAGTTCCACCCAACATGGGTCGGGCGTTTCATTTCCGTTGTAGCCTAATTGGCGGGCCACGTCATGCCATCTGGCGCATATAACCACCGCCTGACCTCATGCCTGCCGCGCAAAATACTGATGGGCGTCAAAGCGTACGACAGACCACGGCGACGCAGGCCGGTAAACGTCACAATCTTGTTATGGCGCGGTACGGTTCCTGTCATCCTCCCCCAGAAGCTGGATAAGCTGGCGCAGGTCCGTAAGCAGAATACCCACTACAAAGCGTATGATCGGATCTGCCGTTTCATTCTCCGTTGGCAGGGCGGCCATGACCTCGGCGGCAATACGGCATTCATCCCCCGTGCGGGTTACGGCTTCGCTCTCACAACGCTGGATAATCCACTGGAAACCACGCAGCATGCCCGCGCGTACACTGGCCGCATGCTCCAGTTCCTTTGCCGTAGCACTCTGGGGCAGAACCAGCATGGCGCGGGCCACCACCAGCGCATCCATCTGCAACTGCCGTATGCTCGGGGGCAGGCGGGCCAGCATGGGGTCCCGCTCATCCAGCGGCCGCCAGTGTTCGCGCCGGGCCTCCTCCAGCGCGGCCTGCACCTTGCGCAGGGAGGCCGCACATTCGTCATTCATGTCCTGAATGACCGACCATTCCACATGCCCCGTGCGGGCCTTCTGCAACATGGCCACAATCTGGCGCACCGTAAGGGCGGCGTTGCGGAACGCATCGCGCCGGGCCTGTTCGTGCAGCACCACATACGTGACCAGCGTGCCCGCTCCAACCCCGATCAGAATAGCCAGCACGCGTTCGATCGGGCGCAGGTAGGGGTCGTTATCAGAGGGAAAGAGTATGGCCACCATAAGCGTGACCACACCCATGCGGGCCTCCGGCTTCCACGATACCAGAATGGCCAGCGGCACAAACGCCAAGGTAAACGCCCCCCAGAGCGGCCAGTGCGCAAACATGAGCAGCGTAATGGGCACAATACTGACCGTAGCCCCGATAAGCGTGCCCACAAGCTGGTCACGCCCCTTGGAGATCGTGTCCGTAATGCTGTTCTGGGTCACAATGACCGAGGTAATGAGCGCCCATGCCGGTTCCTGCAGGTTGGTCAGCCAGGCGACAGCTCCCGCCACCCCCACGGCACTGACCAGACGCACGGTCTGGCAGACGGTGGCGTTGCTCAGCCACCGCGCCAGCCATGGGCAATACCGGACCATATCCAGCACGGGCGCGCGCCTGCCCGTTAAAAGTGCAATCAGGGCGCGTCCTCCGCGCTCAGGGGGAAGGGAATCCAGCGCAGGCCATCCGCATCATGCACCAGAAGCAGAACCGAACGCTTTTTGGCTTTGCGCGCGGCCTCTATCCGCTGTTTGAGGGCTGCTGGTGTTCCCACCTCGGCCTGCTGGACCTCGGTAATCACATCCCCTTCCTTCAGGCCCCGATCCGCGGCCGTACCATCGGGTTTGACGCTGGTTACCAGCACACCTTTCAGCCCGGAAGGCAGATTGTATTTCTGCCGCCCGGCCGCATCCAGCGGGCCAACGGTAAAGCCAAAATCCGCAAAGTTGACGGACGCCGCGGATTTGGGGGCCTCAGCGGGCTTGGCCGGAGCTTCATCCGGAGTTTCGGGCAGGGCGCCAATAGTCACGGGCACGTCCATCATCTTGCCATGCCGCCACAGGCCCAGTCTGGCCTGTGTCCCCACCGGCAACTGGGCGGACAGGCGCGGCAGGGCCTTGCCCTCAATCGGCTGGCCGTTCAGGCTCTGGATCACATCGCCCGTTTTAAGCCCCGCCTTGTCGGCCGGGCCATCTTTTTCCACCCCGGCCACCAGCGCGCCGGTGGGTGTGCTCAGGCCCAGCCCGTCGGCTATGTCCTGCGTGACGTTCTGGATACGCACGCCAAGCCACCCGCGCGAGACACGGCCGGTCTTGCGCAGTTGCTCCACCACGCCGCGCGCTTCGTTGGAGGGAATGGAAAAGCCAATACCCACCGACCCGCCGGAAGGGGAATAAATAGCGGTGTTCACCCCAATGACGTTGCCATCCATATCAAACAGCGGGCCACCGGAATTGCCTTTGTTGATGGGGGCATCGGTCTGGATGAAGTCATCATACGGGCCTTGGTCAATATTGCGCCCGCGTGAGGAGATAATGCCCGCCGTAACCGTGCCGGACAGGCCAAACGGGTTGCCAATGGCCAGAACCCAGTCCCCCACCCGGTGGTGTTCACTATCCCCGAAGCTGACAAACGGCAGAGGCTTTTTGCTGTCCACCTTGAGCAGGGCAAGGTCCGTGCGGTCATCATGCCCCACAGCGTGGGCGCTGAGCACCGTATTGTCCTGCAAGGTTACCGTTATGCGGTCTGCTTTGCGGATCACGTGGTTATTGGTCACGATGTAGCCGGTCGGGTCGATGATAAAGCCCGAACCCAGCGCCTGCATCCGCCTTGGCGGGGCATTGGGGTCGGTCTGGCGGTTCATGAAGTCATGGAAAAACTTCTCGAACGGGGAGCCCTGCGGGAAGTTGGGCATCTGGGGAAGCTGGTCGTCCTCGTCATCCTCCTCCGCATCCGCTTCACGCACGGTCTGGGTGGTGGACACATTGACCACGGCAGGCAGCAGCCGGGCCGCGAGGTCGGCAAAGCTGTCAGGCGCATGGCCTCCGGCGGCCACAACCGCAGGCACGGGAGCCTCCGCCGCATGCAGCGGGGCAGATACCCCAAGGCCCGCCACCAACAGGGTGGAGAGGGAAACGGAGCAGAACAGACGGACGGACACACGCATGGACAACACAACTTTCTGCCGGGACAGGACAATTCTCGAACACTGAAGGGTAAGGTTATTCATGGCGTGCCAAAACGGCAAGCATGGCCTACCCCCGCGCAGGGTCCGGGACTGCAACGGGAGCAGCCGGAGCCACCGGCCGCCCGGCCCGTGCCCGTGCGCGCCGCCGGTCCAGCCATGAGGCAAGGCTGATCAGAATAGCCAGCCCCACGACGTTTACCGCAACCTGGAGGGCCCAGCCCTCCCCAAAGGTGCTGAAGATCAGCCGCGCATACAGGTCCAGTATGGTGCCAACCACAAACACCTCAAGCGAACTGCGGCCAACACGGGCCAGTTCCTGCCCTACCCACGATTCGGCCGCCCACTGCCGCGCAGGCTCGGAGGACTGGACAAGGTAGAAAATGGCGATCACATCCAGCAGCCGCAAAGGCGAGAGCCAGCTTTTGGCCGGGGCCAGCGTGTCTCCGAACGGGCGCAGGTCCGGCAGGCCCCACAGAGCCCACGGAAACGCCTGAATGGCCGAGAACAGCAGATACACCCAGCACAGCGCCACAAGGGCTGGCACACGTTTGAGGTCGCGGCCACGCTGATCGGTCTGGGCGGAGGCGGTCAGCCCGAGCGCGAACAGGAACTGCCACGCCAGCGGGTTGAAGTACCAGCCATCGGGGTCCAGCCAGTTGGGAAAATTCAGCCCCGGGTCCATGTTCACCAGCATCCACAAGGCCCCCGAAAGCAGCAGGGCCAATGAACGATGAACCCGCATGAGCAGGTAAAAAACGGGGAACCCGGCCAGCAGCACAAGGTAGAGCGGCATGATGTTGAGGTTGCTGGGCAGGGCGTCAAACATCATCACCCGCCAGACCCAGCCCAGACCATGCGCCAGTTCCGGCTCCAGATAATCGACCGAAACAGGGGTAAAGTGCCGCCAGCTCCGAACCGTAAACACATACGCCATGACCATAATGGTCTGACCGATGTAGAGCTGCACACAGCGTTTGAACAGGCGTTGCAGGGTGGGCAGCACCCCATATTTGGTAAAGCCCCGCCCATAGGCCAGCCACGACGCATAGCCCGCCAGCAGCACAAACACCTCCGCCGCATCGGCAAAGCCGACATTGCGCATGGTAAAGCGGTTGAGCAGGTTCTGGGGAATATGGTCTATGAACATCATCAGCAGGGCAGCACCACGCAGGGCGTCAACCCTGTGGTCGCGGCGGCTGCGCGGGGGAACCGCCGCCGATGCCGCAGGGGCGGCTTCCCCACCCGGCCCTTGCGTGTACGCACCCATGGCGGGTGCTACCTGCACCGTGCCAGCCTTGTCCGTGTGTGCCTGCATCTTACCCTTTCGGCACCGCCCTGCCTCGCCCGTTGGTTAGTCCCCCGCTGTTCCTCTACCCATACCACCCTGTATGTGCCAGAAAAAAGGCGTTATAATTCCGGACCGCCCCAAAGGCGCACCTCTTCTGTGCCGTATTCTCCCCCCGACTACGGCATTGTAACCCCCACGGCATAGGATCAAGACCCTTGGCGCAGACCGCTCCTTTTTCTTCTGACACGCTGATGGATCTTCTCAGAACCATCAGAACGCCACAGACCGGGCTTTCCCTTGCCAGCGCCGGGCGACTGGAAAGCTGCACGGTGGATGACGACGGCCGCCTGACCCTGACGCTGACCGTCCCGCGCGAGCAGGCTCCCGAACTGTCCGGCCTGTGTGATGAAGCCGCCCAGAAGCTGCAAACCCTGCCCAACGTCACCAGCGCCACCCTTATCCTGACCGCGCACCGCCCCGCAGGTGCTCCGGAGCCGAATACCGGCCCACAGCGCGGCACACCCGCCGCAGCCCAGC
>NZ_JBFCXX020000093.1:0-268 GCF_040702925.2 Acetobacter fabarum
GTGTACAGCGTCGCGAGTGCGGATTGCTTCTCGACGACGGTGTTGCCGGTCGTCCGCAGATTGTCGAGGGCGCTGATCAGCTCGGGAGCTGCGTCGGCGTAGGTCTCGGAGAAGTCGGCCAATCCGCGTAGGTCCTGCTGGATTGCGGGGAGTTCGGTGTTCAGTCCGGAGAAGATGTTCTCCAGTCGATCGGTGCGACGCTCCCCGCGCGGCGGCTGGACGCCGATCGCCTCACCGACGCGCTCACCCACGTGCTCGACCTCCGTGG
>NZ_JBFCXX020000094.1:0-267 GCF_040702925.2 Acetobacter fabarum
TACCTACTCGACACCACCCTCGGCCAGATCCAGTGCCAGTCGCTGGTAATCGCCACCGGTGGCCTGTCGATCCCGACGTTGGGCGCCACCGGTTTCGGTTATCAGGTCGCCAAACAGTTCGGCCATGAACTGCTACCGACCCGCGCCGGTCTGGTGCCGTTCACCATCACCGATCAGCTCAAGGAGCTGTGCACCGAACTGTCCGGCACCTCGGTGGATTGCCTGGTCAGCTGCAACGACCAGAGCTTTCGCGAGAACATCCTGTTC
>NZ_JBFCXX020000095.1:0-267 GCF_040702925.2 Acetobacter fabarum
TATAAACCCTGCTCGACGAATGGAACGGTCAGCGCCAGTGCGCCATCCAGTGCGCCGGCGTCGACACCGCCGCCCTGCGCCATGTCCGGACGACCACCGCCCTTCCCGCCCACTGCCGCAGCAGCCTGCTTCATCAAATCACCGGCTTTGAGTTGGCCAGTCAGGTCCTTGGTCACGCCTGCAACCAGTACGACCTTTTCCTCATGGACACTGCCGAGCAGGATCACTGCGCGGCCGAGTTTGTTTTTCAGCTGATCGACCAGCGCC
>NZ_JBFCXX020000096.1:0-266 GCF_040702925.2 Acetobacter fabarum
CAGCGCACAGCATGGGCATGAAAGTGCTGTTCGATATGGTCATTCACGGCTTCAACACCCAATCGCCGGTGGTGCAGCAGCACCCGCAGTTTTTTTACCGCGATGAACGGGACAGCCTTATGATTCATCCGGCCTGGGGCAGCGTGATGACGGACTTTATGAACGGCGCTTATCAGCAATACATGAAAGATTATGTGCTGTACGATCAGACCCGCTTTGGCAACGATGGTTACCGGGTAGATGCCGCGTCGTACAAGGGTCCAAAT
>NZ_JBFCXX020000014.1:0-66365 GCF_040702925.2 Acetobacter fabarum
ACTGTGCCTGAAATAGCATCTGGCTGGGTCAATTCCTGATGAAAAACCCGGGTCAGTTCTCAGTGAAAATCAACATCACTCCTTAAAAGTGGGTGTTTCAAACAATGCAGAGAGACGAATTGCGCAACATGCGCGGGATGTTGGCAAGCATGGCCTCAATAGCTCCGTTCTGAAAAAATGGGTTAGTCCTCGCATTTATAACGCGCGCGCTGTGGAGGCGGCCTGCGTGCAAAAGTTCGGCGGCCCAACCGGAGAATGGCTGCGCGCTGACTTCGACCAGGTTCATGGCTTCATTATTTCACATAAAATGAAGGAGACCCTCTCTAAAGAAGAAGAGGAAGAAAAAACCGTAGCGACCCAAGGTTTGCAAAATATTCTTAAGAACCTCATTACAGGCGAGAAACTTCCATACAAAGACGCCATTAACGCAGCCTTTACTGTCGGGAAAACTTTTACCGATATCATGAAGGAGGCATTTTCTCTTTTGCACGCCAATTATGTGCGTATGGGCGAATTGCCACCCGTTGGTGAATACGAAAAATTTATTGATCTCTTTTGTGACGAACTTGAGCGCTTAAATCTAACTCATGACTTTCTTCAAAGTGCCCTCATCAACATGCGTAATTATGGGCATACATGCGAAAATATTCTTTCATTATTCCTCATTGATGCACTTGAGAAAATGGGAATGCATCCTTTCTCACCATTTTTAGAATTCCCTTATCAGGAGGCAGCATAATGCCCCTCCACACTCCACAAAAACCAATCACTCAGCAATGGGACTACATCGCCACAAGCTGGGCTCTGGCGGCTCTGTATAACCCGTTAGTGCAGCTTGCTCTTGGTGCGGCGTTCTGGACCGCGATGATTGTGTACGTCTGCTTCGCTCAGAGTGCGCCAGCCGTGACGGCAGACCTGCTGAACGTCCTGTTCACGCCGTGGAACATCCTGGCCGATCTGACCGGGCTGCCTCGCGCGCCTCACCTTTCCCCCTGATGCCCCCGCACTTCCCGGCTCGCGGGCCGGGTCTTGTGGCCGCATTGGCCGGATGTTTCCCACGAGGGAGTTTGGAAAATGGCAGAGAAAATCTTGAGCGCATATGAACGCGCTGTGGATGATGGGCTGTTCAACACCGATGGCGCTCCGGCATGGGCCGCGCGTGACGTTGGTGATCTGGAAGCCCGTTGCGCAGAACTGGAGCGCATGCGGAAGGGCTTTGAGACAAAGGCATTCCCTGATGACGCAATCCGCGAAGAGCAAGTGAAGTGGCTCAATGAGAGTGTGGAAACACTTGTCTCTTACGTCAACGACATTTGGGAGAAGGTCCAGCAGGACCACGACCTTTTGCCCTTCACGCTGGCGGATAACCAACGCGATGTGATGGAGGCTGCGTGATGGATATTGAAACCAACACTCCAGAAGACATCGAGGCCGAAAACGTACTCATGGCCAGCATCGCAGCAAGCTGGGGCGAATATACCCATCTGCACCCGCGCAGGGGTTCTCCTGATGCCCGACTCCGCACGATTGAGCGTATGGAGCGGGCCGTCAGGTCGTTAGCTGACAGTGAGCGCCAGCAGGCCGCTTTCCGTGGGCGGGTTGCTCGGGGCGAAGTGCATTTGTTGGAGGGGGTAGCGTGAGTGATCCCCTCGTCACTGTTGCCAACCGTGTCCACGCAGACGTTCTGCGCCCGGCTATAGCAGCATGGAGCCAGTTCATCACGGCCATACGTGAACAGGGCGCAAATGTTGACGCCTGCTATCTGGAACTTATCGGTGCGGCAGAGGAATTGGAGCGGAAAGGCAAGCAGGCGGCGCAACTCCTGCGGCCCGAACTGGCAACGCGTATGCAGGAAGACGGTGTGACTGGGTTCCAGTCAGAAAACTGGAAGGCCAGCCTCCGCGATAAACCGCCGGAACCGTTCATGACGGATGAAGCGGCATTGAAGGCGGCACACCCGGAACTCTGGCTACCTCAACCTGACAAGTTTCAGACTAACGAAATGAAGAAACTCGCCCGGAAGAAGAGTCTTCCCGGCGTTTCCCTAACCAATGGTGGCGCACCCGTTCTGGTTGTTAGCGCCCGTAAGGATGTTTGATTATGAGTAATGCACTTACAACCCATTCATCTGTTTTGCAGCCGACAACCTTTCAAGAATTGATGAGCTTTGCCAATATGGCGGCCGCGTCCGACCTGATGCCCAAGGATTACCGCGGCAAGCCTGAAAACATCATGATTGCTGTTCAGATGGGTTCAGAACTTGGCCTGGCTCCTATGCAGGCCATCCAGAACATTGCCGTCATTAACGGACGCCCGAGCATTTGGGGGGACGCCATGCTTGCGCTGGTGCGCGGGTCTGGGCTTTGCGGGTCTGTCAAAGAGTTTTTCGAAGGTGAAGGTGAAGGTGATAACTTCCAGGCCGTCTGCATGGTCCGGCGCAAAGATGGTGATGAAGTGCGAGGCGAGTTCAGCATAGCAGACGCCAAGAAAGCCTCGCTTTGGTCCAAACAAGGCCCATGGCAGCAATACCCGCGCCGGATGCTCCAGATGCGCGCCAGAGGATTTGCCCTGCGCGATGCGTTCCCGGACGTGCTGCGTGGCCTTATCAGCGCAGATGAGGCCGCAGACATTCCAACTGAAACCATCGACATAACACCACCCCAAGGACGCATTGCCGAGCCAAAGCCCATAGACCACCGCGCCATATTCCAAGAGCGCCTTGCTGGCTGCACTGATGCAACCTGCACAGATACACTTTGGCAGACATGGCAGCGCACTCTGGCCCGCGCAGAAGATGCAGGGAAGCCGATTTCCGAAGATGTGCAATCTGACGTGAAGGATATGATTGCCGCCAAACGCGCAGAGTTTGCGCAGGAACATGCAGCAGCTCCAGTTGATGAGGTGCCAGCATGATCCTCTTCTACGACACAGAAACAACAGGCCTCCCCGACCGGTTTGCGCCCCTTAACTCTGCACGCCAGCCCCACTGCGTGCAGCTTGCAGCGCTGCTGACTGATAATGCGGGAAACGAACAATCCTGCATCAATCTGATTGTGCATCCTGACGGTTGGACCATTCCTGCAGAAGCGGCTGCCGTTCATGGCATCGCCACTGAAAAGGCCCTGGCTATGGGAATCAGGGAGGCTGTTGTTGCCGCTGCTTTCTATGACCTGAGCCGTAAGGCTGATTTAGTGGTTGCTCACAATGAGAAGTTTGACCGCCAGATCGTCAACATCATGTTTGAGCGCCTGGGGTGTGGATGGAAGCTGGACGGCCCGGCCTTCGACACGATGGAGGAAGCCGCGCCAATCGTAAACCTTCCGCCTACGCCTCGCATGATCGCCGCAGGTATCAACAAGCCCAAAGCGCCGAAGTTGGAGGAGTGCATCCAGCACTTCTTTGGCGAGAAGCTTGAGGGCGCACACGATGCCCTTGTGGATGTAAGGGCCTGTGCACGTCTGTTTTTTCACCTTCGCGCAGAAGGAGCCGCAGCATGACCCAGAAAACGAAACTAGAAATCATCGGCCCGTACACGCCGGAGCATGAGGGGCCGTGGGTTCTGGAAACTCCAGAATTTGAAAGTGAGTGCGTTGTTCACGCAGTCGTCGAGGGAGTTGGGTTTATCACCATTTGCGGTCGATCAGGTCCGGGATTATGTGCCGGTGATGAACTTATGAACGCCCGCGAAGTTCCTATGGCGCGGGAGTTTTGGGTGAATGAGTATCAGGGAGGGTTTGAACATCCGTCTACTGCGCACCACTGTATAGAGAATGCGCAGAGGTTTTCGTCTGACCCATCCTACATCCGCACAATCCACGTCCGCGAAGTCCTGCCGGGAGAAGGCGCATGACCCAACCCACCGGCGTGTTCGTGCGGTTGCCGTTGAATGAGGAACAGGTTGAGTCCGTTCTCAACAGCTACGTAGGCGACAAGGAGAGCACAAACATCTGTATGCAGAAAACCATTCTGGAACTTGGAACGCCTGTGACGGGTGGTAAGTTGAAAATTGTTGGTTATGCCCCGTCTCATTTGGAAGGCGGCTGGTGCGCGATATTCAGAAAAAAATCGGATGCCCTTAAATCTTCTATTCCTCTCGTCCGCCAGTCCGATGCCCAAGCCCAGATCGCGGCGCTTGAAGCTGAGGTTGTGCGGTTGCGGGAGGCGCTTGAAGGTATCGAAAATGGCCTGCCGGAAGATGAATATTACTGGATCGTGGCAGAGGGTCTTTTGCGCTCCATTGATTCTGGTGAGGTCGTTCCGCTTCCTAACGTTGGAGGCCAATCATGACTGACCCAAGGATTGAGGCGGCTGCCCGGGCCATCTGCAATGAGCTCATGAAAGACGGGAAAGTTTTTGGCGTAGCAAGGCTTTGCACGCAGGATGCCTTTGTCGACTTAGCGCATGTTGCCCTCGCAGCAGCAGACGCGGCGGCTTGGAGGCCAATAAGTGAAGCGCCGAAGGATCGAACAGATATCCTTGCCAAAACGCGGCCAGATGTTTTCCCAGAAAGCGACCATCGTTCAGGGTGGAATGGACGGAATGTCGTTATTCGGCATGGCGGTATCGTTAACGATGACTTTGACATGGGATGGTCTGTCTCCGCGCCAGTTGGTTATGGCGGGATGCCGGATGAGTGGTTTTTGGGATGGCAGCCTATTTCCAATCTGCCGGCAATGCCGCAGACCGACCCCGACACCATCTCCATACCAGAGCTACGCAATGACCGGCCTATTCCGGGAAAGGATGGGGAGGATGGGTGATATAACGCCACGGCTGCTATCAGTTGAGGAGGCCGCCCGGTATGTCGGGCTTTCCCGACCAGTCTTCCAGGCCACGATTGGAAAGAAAATACCGCCTATCAAGACTGGGGTGCGTCGCCTGATATGGGACAAGCTGGCCCTTGACCGCTGGATAGATGAGCAGTCAGGCATACACACCCCCGAACAAAAAACAATTAACCCACTAGATGCATTGATGTGATCGCAGTCCGCATAAAATATGTCCAGAAACACAGGGGCAGAGATGGTAGGGTCCGATATTATTTCCGGCACCCACGCCTGCCTCGTGTTTCCCTTCCAGACCTTCATAGCAATGAGTTCTGGCCCGCATATCAGAATGCTCTAGGGCAGGATCCCGATAATAAGGCCAATTCGGAGAAATCATCTGGAACATTCTCCTCCTTATGCGATAGCTGGCTTAGGTCATCACATTTTTTAGGCTTAAGACCATCAACCCAAAGGACCTATGGAAATATCGTCCGAAGCATGCAAATGGAGGACTTCGCATCGCATCAGGTAACGCATTTTGCGTCCCCTCACATACGCGCCTTTGTCGCAAGAAAATCAAAAACCCCTGCGGCGTCTAATAGCTGGCTAAAAATGTTTGGGATGATTTTCCAGCATGGCGTGGATAGGGGAGACATTGAGAGAAACCCTGCGACCGGTATATCGCGCATGAAAGAAATGGCGATAGGCGCAAAGTCATGGGAAGATTCAGAAATAGAAAAATATGAAAGCTATTGGGCCTCGGGAACAATAGCGCGCCTTGCACTGTATTTGCTTCTGTACACCGGACAAAGGCGAAGCGATGTGGTTCGTATGGGGTGGTCAGATATTCAGAAAGACGGAACTTTATCTGTGGAGCAGATGAAGACCGGAACTCGATTGCTGATACCCATTCACCCAGTGCTAGCGCGGGAAATCGACCAGATTCCCAAATCTCAATCTACGTTTTTAGCCACAAAGAAGGGATGCCCGTTTTCGGTTCATGTATTTTCACATAGCATTACGCGGTGGGTGAAAATGTGCGGGATAAAAGAACGTCTGTCTCCGCATGGATTGCGCAAGGCCGCCGCACGAAGAATGGCCGAGGCTGGCTGCTCTCCGCATCAAATAGCATCCATCACGGGACACAAGACATTGAGCGAGATAGAGCGCTACACTAGGGCCGTTGACCAATCCCGGCTGGCGCGGGATGCGGTCCTGAAAATAGGGCGTGGAAGTTTTACAAAATCCTGAAAGTTACTGAATCTTAGAGTATATAATATTTGAGTTTTACACTCTAACCCATTGACAAATATATGCTCTAGATTCGTCCACAGATTCTGCGGATGCTCCAGTGCATAAGCCTGTGGATAATGTGTACAGTTGGTGTGAATGCCGCGCATCCACCCTACAGCCGCGCTACGCGACCGCATGCGGCCGCCTTATGCCGTGCGCGTATCTCACTTCGCAAAAGCATGCGACAATGACATATTGACCAATCAACCACACCGGCAGAACAGAGCGTTCGCGTTGTTCCCCTTTGCGGACGTAATGGTCCACCAAAACCATCTCCGCTCCCGCTTACGGGACCATGGAGCCAGATGCCACCCAGAGCCACCGGCCACAAGACATGGGCCTGCACCATGTAATACTCTCTTTATTCATCACGAACTTTCCGGAAAAATCCCGGAATGCCCCTTCCCCCGGACCAGCCGACCTTGCGCTGGGATGGCGTATCCGCAATGCTGGCGGCGTGTTCCGCGAGATTACGCCGAGTTCTAAAACTGGCAATCTGTTCCACAACCGGGCCAGCACCAACCTTGCGGTAACCATACCATGAGACATCTTGTCCTTTTCTGCACGCTGTTCATCGCAATCCCCGCCCTTGCAGCACCTGCCGCCCCCCTCCCCTCCATGCAGCATGGAGCGGTGCTGGAACGGGTGGTGCTTCTTGCCCGCCATGGCATACGCAGCCCCACCAAACCACCCCGGACCCTGCTGGCCCAGACCGGCCACGCATGGGCCCAATGGCCTGTGCCCCCCGGTGCGTTGACCGAACACGGCAAACAGGCACTGGCCCAGATGGTAGAACTGGTGCGCCAGCACTACACACAGGCAGGCCTGCTCCAGTCAGGCAGTTGCCCCACACCAGCCAGCATTGCTGTATGGGCCGATGCCAAGGACCACCGCACGCGGGAGAGTGGGGGCATATGGGCTGACAGGCTTGCCCCCGCATGCGGCTTGCGCGCCAGCGGTCTGGCCGATGGGCAGGAAGACCCCATTTTTGCAGGCTCGCCAGCACCATTCAGCACGCAGGAACAAACCGCCATCACGCAGGAATTTGACCAGCGGGCACGTACCCTGCCCCCCAGCATGGAAACCAGCATGGCCACGTTACAGGCTGCTCTGGCCCCCACCGCCTGCACAACCGATACCCCCCACTGCCTGCGCGCCCACAAAACCATTCTGGTATGGAAAAAAGGCAAGCCCCACCTTGAAGGCGGCATTGCCACTGGCGGCACAGCGGCCGAAAATCTGCTGCTGGACTATACACAGGGTATGCCCGCACAGGGCGAACCGTTTGATGGGCATGACCCCGCAACCCTGATCGGGCAGGTCTTCCCCCTCCATACGGAGGAAAGCTGGCTGACCCGCCGCCTGCCCACGCTGGCCATACACAAGGGCACGCCCATGGCCACAGCCGTGCAGAATGTACTGGCGGGTAAACCTGTGAACGGTGTGCCCGCGGTAACGGAGCAGGCAAAACTGTTCGTGCTGGCAGGGCATGACACCAATCTGGACGCACTGGCCACCCTGTATGGGCTGGACTGGTCCTTTGCCGACCAGCCCGACCCCACCGCCCCCAACACAACGCTGGCCTTTGAGCGATGGCGCACGGCACATGGCCCCTACATTGTTATCCGCCTGTTCCATCAGGGGCTGGAAGCCCTACGCACACTGGCCCCACCCACTCCGGCGCTGAACATACAGGTTATTGCCGCTGGCCCGTCCCTCCAGACCCTGCGACCTGTCCGATAGGCACCGCCGCGCATGGAATGGGCCGGGCGCGGATGGGGCATCTTTGCAAACATCCGGCCTGCACCCCATATCTGTCCCATGACCGATGCATGGACTTCTGCCGGGGCGACCCATCCCACCGAACTCCTGCGCCAGCGCCGTATGGCGCTGCTGCTTGTCCGGCTGCCGGACAAAACACGGGGCTGGCTGTTCTGGCTGCGCGAACCGGGGCAGAAATGGCTCCGCCTGCCTGCTGGCTCATTCCTTGTCGCAGGGGGGCTGCTTTCCTTCCTGCCCGTGCTGGGATTATGGATGCTCCCCTTGGGCGTAGCTTTGCTGGCGGAGGATTTTGTCCTGTGCCGCAAGGTCTGCGCGCATATGCTGGACTGGATGATCCGGCGCAAGCCCCACTGGCTGGGCATAGCACCAGACGAAACGGAGGAGGACGCTTACCTCCGCATTCTTCCACACATTCCCCCACACCACCGTATGGACAGGAGAGAACAGGCAGACACGTAAACGCCCTGCCGGTCTGGCACTCCCGGCATTCAGGGGAAGCACGGCGGACCGGCAGGCCGGGCCGGATACAGGAGCGGAGCATGTGTTTGCATATACGCCACGCCCCGCGCCCCCCCCTTGCATCCATGCGGCGAGAGTATAAAGTCCGCCTTCTCACACAGTATACCGCATGCCCCGGACCACTCAGCCCAAAAAGTATAAAACTATGTTATAGATGCCACAGCGCAACAGCCACACAGGCGGATGGGTTGTCATCTGCACCAATCCCGCAGACTGTGCCCTGGTTTTATACAGGCACTTCGTATTATGCGATGTCGTTCCTGATCTGATATGATTGTCATGCCGTGGTATGAATACTCCGCACCGAATCATATTTTATAAAGTGCAATCAAAGGGTTCCGTTAACATATGTCTCCCGCGTTCATGACCCTGTCCCCCCTCGATCAGATGAAGGAGACAATAAACGAGACCCCGATCCATATCCGCGAAATTTTGCGCGACGTTGTCACGACTTCCGGGCAGACCTGCGTCGGCCTATTTTACTCCGCACTTTTCCAGCACGAACGGGCCGCCATTTTTTTGGAAAAGGAAACTGTCGAGGTCAAAATGCGACCCCAGTTGCTGGCTTGGATCCGGAGCCTGTTTTTTACCGATGCCGACCACGTTGAGGAGCTGAGTGAACTCCAGTGTCGTATTGGTACGATCCATGCCCAGCTTGAAATTCCCACCGATATTGTGGTGTACGGACTTTACATTATCAAACAGGCACTTATTGACGGCATAAAGGCTTCCACATCAGATAAGGACGACATTATTGCCGCCATTATCTACCTGAGCACCATGATGGATTTTGCCTTCAAGTTCATGATCAAGGCTTATGACATCAACTTCCGCAAAAAAGTGGAAAGTGACGAGGCCTTTCGCCTTGTCTCTCTGGGGCATAATATTTCCTACGAAAAAGAAACACAGATCAGCACCTTTTCAGGGTGGAGCACGCAGGCTTTCTACTGTCTGTGCAAGGACCACCCTGAAGACCTGCCCACCATTGCGGAATCCGAATTTGGCCTGTGGCTGACCCATAAGGGCATGAGCCTGTTCAAAGGCACGCATGAAGCCAGTCAAATCCAGACCAAGGTGCGTGAGTTAGACACCAAAATTGCGGCCATTCGCAAAACCGGTCTTATTCCGCCCGAATTCCCCACCGAACTCCACAAGGGCATTACCAGCCTGACCTTTTTGATCGGGCGCGTATTCCGGCATCTGGAGGAAGTGGAAAACGGGCGTGACCCACTGACCAAAGTGTTCAACCGCCGCTTTCTGGATGTGGTTATCCAGAACGAAATCACCTTTGCCCTGACGCATGAAAAACCGTTCAGTCTGGTTATTCTGGACATTGATCATTTCAAAAAAATCAATGACCAGTTCGGTCATCTGGTGGGTGATGAGGTACTGTGCTTTGTGGCCGAAATTATTGCCGCCAACGTACGCGCCAATGACTTTATCTTCCGCTACGGCGGCGAAGAATTTCTGATTGTCCTGACCGAAATCCCACTGGAGGACGGGCTGATCTGTGCGGAGCGCATTCGGACCGCGCTGGCCGAGCATCCTCTTACACTCTCTTCCAGCGATCAGGTTCAGGTCACCCTTTCGGGCGGGATCACCACGTTTGCAGGCGAAACCAACGCACGCCTGCTGATCCATCAGGCGGATGAGGCCCTCTACAAAGCCAAAAGCAACGGCCGCAACTGCATCGTCGCCATGCACCACACCCCTGAAAAAGCCTGATTATATTACGAATATATCAGCATTGCCGCGCATATTTCTTTTAACCGACACAGAAAACAGAAGCAGGTAGCTGCGTCCCATCATGGTGGAATTACGCTCAACATATTGAATGGAAACGATTTTATAAATTTCGCTCCACTCTTTTCTGGCACGATGGGATGCAATTCCCTTCTGGCATTGCAACAGTTGCAGTGCAGAAGCTCCATGTTTTCTTGGTAATAATTTTTTTTCTGAGTTTACTGCGTATTTTATTGATTCTAAAATCTCCAAACGGAAATCGAATAAATTATACTTAATATCTACGAGTAAAGTATGTATGCCTGACTGTACCACCGCCTCCATGTGGGATGCTGAAACGCTTCCCCCTCCCTCACTCCCCCATAAAGACTTTATTCAGGGTGTGAGCAATATCCAGGACGGGCATGGTCGTCGCGTTGGGTTACTGGCTGCACGGATCAACGAGTTGGCAGGGCTGGGGCTGGAGCAGAAGACAATCCGGCTGGCCGGAGAACTGCATGATACCGGCAAGGTGCTGACAGGGCAGGACATCCTGCACGCGCCACGCCCGCTGACACCGGACGAAAAAGGCGTTATTCGCAAACATCCGCTTCTGGGCCTTGGCGTGCTGCAATGGTACGGGCACGACTTCCCGCGTGAAGTCATGGATGCAACCCTGCTCCACCACGAACGGTGGGATGGCACAGGCTACCCGCTCGGGCTTAAAGGTCGGCATATTCCGCTATGGGTGCAGGTCATATCCGTGGCGGACACTATTGACGCCTGTCTGTCCAAGCGCAACTACAAGCACTCATGGACTCCCGAAGCGGTCAAAAAAATTCTGCAACAGGAAGCCGGACGCGCGTTTGAACCCAAGCTCTCCCTTTTATGCGCCACACATCTGGATGACCTGCTGGAAGTCTGGAACGCCGATTATGCATGGGAAAAACTGGGGGACAGACTCCCCGACGGCCAGCATTCGAACTAACCTCCACCACCGGGCAGCGGCTGGCCCCTGCTCAGGCCGTTACGTTCTGTAGCACCGTAAAACCTTCAAAGACCGGTGGGCCTGCGGTCAGGGCACGTCCCTGCCCCGCCCCGGCATGCGCTTGCCGAAACTGCTCGGACTGGGTCCAGCCCACAAATGCATCGTATGACGCCCATACGGTATGGGAAGCATAAAGCCTGCCGCCTTCCTTTTCCGGTCCTTGCAGAAACTGGAAGCTGACAAAACCGGGAACGCTTTGCAACAGCACCTCGCGTTCCAGCCAGCGCTGGCAAAAGGCTTCCTCGTTTTCTGGCGTGACCAGAAAACGGTTCATGGCAATATAGTAAGGCATGGTCTGTCTGTTCCCTTGCATACCCGTGGCGGAGCGGCCTGCCTGTACACAGGGCTGGCGCATGCAGGAACCAGCCCCTTACCACACTACCTGACCCTGCGCCCAAACCCGCCCTCCAGCAATACAAATCTGGCCTGTCAAAAACGGCTCCAGCCTTAAAAATCCGCCATATCCCGCACCGAAGCATTCTCCTGCCCCATAATCCAGTACCCCGCGACCTTCATCCACTGGACTGGCACGCAGCGTTCTTTCAACAGGTATTGCCGTACGGTGCGGGCGACATGAGCCTCTGCCCCAACCCAGACAAAAGTGCCCGGCGGAATACTGACTTCCCCCAGTGCGGCCACAAGAGCCTGCGCCTGATCCGCCTGCGCCATAGGCCGGTGGACCCAGTGCGCATCATGCCTGGCAGCCGATGCAAAGCTCTGCTCATCTTCCAGCCCAGGCACAGCCACAAGGGTTGTTACTGTTGCTTGGGCAGGCAGTTCCTCCACCCTGCGGGCAATGGCGGGCAAAGCCGTCTCATCCCCTACAAGAAGCCACTGCGCCACAGTGCCTGCAATAATACGCGAACCTTTTGGCCCACCAATATCCAGTCGCATACCCACACGGGCCGCACGCGCCCACGTTATGGCAGGGCCTGTCTGATGGTTTACAAAATCCAGCACCAGCGTTGTCGCCTCCCGGCTGTAGCGGCGCGGCGTATAGTCCCTGCGCACCTCCATCCCATCGGCTCCGGGCAGAAAGATTTTTATATGGTCATCGGGGGACGCGCTGGTAAAATCAGCCAGATCCGGCCCGGTCAGGGTTATGCGGAGCATATGGGGGGTCAGGCGCTCCACAGCCGCCACACTCAGGCTACGCCTGCGCATGGGATGACGTACGATCTCGTGTACCGGGGCTGGCGGCCACACCTGCTCCTTTAGCGGGTTTTGCATAGCGGTCTGATCTCTGGGTTAGCTATGGATGGGGCTCCAGAGGAGCTTATGTCTGATCAATGGCGCGAGCAGCCCCGTCCAGAAGGGCCGCTATCTGCTCCGCTTCCTGCGGAGTAAGACCGCCATTACGTAGTTTCAGGCGCAGAGCGGTTTTCAGGTTTTCCATCGCGCGCACCACGGGCACCGGCGTAGAACAGCGCCCGCCCTGTTCTGGCGTATCGGCACTGGCGGCGCGGGCAAGAATTGCCTGCAGGTCAGCGCTGTTGGCCGTCAGATATGCCGCCCCTTCGGGCGTGATATGGTACGTCTTGCGCCCGCCCTGCTCTGAGGGACGGATATGACCAGCCTCCTCCAGCCATGTGAGTGTAGGATAAATCACGCCGGGGCTGGGCGTATAACTGCCTGCAAACTTGTCCTCTATGGTTTTGATAAGCTCGTACCCGTAAGTCGGATTTTGTCCGATCAGGCTCAGTACGAGCAGCCGCATCTCCCCGTAATCGAACAGCCTGTGGCGGCCACCGCGCCGCCCGCCTCCACCCGGCCCGTGGTGGCGACCATGCCCGGCCGGGCCGGACCGACCTTCGGGGGCAAAAAACTGATGGCAGTAGCGACCGCCTGCATGTCTGTTTTTGTGTTTCATGACTCCGATATACATCCCGATATATCGTATGTAAAGATATATCGGGATGTATTTTTAAAACACCCGCCAGCCCACGCAAATCCGCCAGAGACTCCCCACTGCCCCCCCACGCCAGCAGGCGGGATTGACTTGAAGGACGTGTTTTATTCATACTCCGACACGGCAATGGACTCTGCCGGATTTTGGCCCCCAAAATCGAACCGCCGTACTGGCTGATGATTCCTACCCCGCAAAACCATGCGTGAGGGAGGAGTGCGTCCAAAACCATGCCCCGCATACACAACCAGACCGGGCTTTGCCCCACCCCCACCAACCGCACAGGCAGGAACCCCTTGCAATGCGCCTGATCGCTGTTCTGGACGATGCCCGGACCGCAGCCTTGACCCTGCACACCGCAGGCCAACTGGCTGCCCGGCTGGGAGGGGCGGATATTTGCGCTTTCCACCCCATGCCTGCCACGGACCCTGATTTTCAAAGCCCGGATGAAGGGCTGCCAGACCCCGCACAACAGGCCCGCTTTGCGCAAACGGTTGCCACCCGTGCCCACGCCATCCACCAGATTTTTGAACACTGGCGCAGCACAGCGCAGGGCAGCCCCCATGCCCAATGGGTGGAACAGGCAGGCCCGCCGCGCACAACCCTGAGCCTTGCCGCCAGCAAAACCGATTTTGTTGTTCTCGGTCCGGCCAGCGCGGCCACCACACCGGTAGCCCGGCAGAGCTTTGCCGCTGCCTTGTACGATACACAGGCAACGATACTTATTGCCCCACCCACACCACAGCCGGATTTTGGCCAACACCCGGTTATAGCCTGGCAGGACACCCCCAACCTGCACCGCGCCACCGCCGCCGCCATGCCCCTGCTCCGCACGGCTGAGCACGTGAGCATTCTGTTAGGGGAACACCACCCAAACGCGGTTGCAGACCCCACATTACTGGCCACACTACGCACGCTTGGCGTGGCGGTCACGCTGGAGCGGTTTGTTCTGACAGAACAAGGCGTGGGCGAGCAGATCCGCGCACGCGCCACGCAGGCGGGGGCAGACCTGCTGGTTATGGGGGCATACGGCCGACCGCATTTTATTGAATGGCTATTTGGCGGCCCCACCGTGGACCTGTTTACCCATGCCACATGGCCAATACTGACCCACCATTGATAAACACAGAACCACAGGCACAGAGTTTTCCATGTTGACCAACTTCCTCCCCTCTCTCCTTATCGGTCTGGCCGGAGCTGCCGGTACGCTGCTGCGCTACTGGGTGGGGCTGGCAACCCTGCGATGGAGCCAGGTTCTGCCATGGGGGACCATTATCATTAATGTATCCGGTTCGTTTGCCATTGCCTTTTTTGGCACCTTGACCGCAGCAGGTGGCCGCCTGCCCGTATCTGAAACCGGAAGGCTGGTGTTTATGGTGGGGTTATGCGGGGGATACACCACGTTTTCGTCTTTCAGCCTGCAAACACTTGACCTGCTTAAAAACGGGGCACCCGGGCGGGCACTTCTCAATATTGGTCTGTCTGTGGGGTTATGCATGCTTGGCGTGAGCGCGGGCTACGTTGTGGCACAGGCCCTGAACACCACAAGTGGAAGCGAAAACTGACCGGCAGGTCAGTTTTTACGCGGCATAAATGCTGGCGTTACCGGCAGGATGGCGGATGCCAGGGATCATGGAGCAGCCATACGCACTGGCCCCGATAGACGCGGCCTGCCGCCATGGGCCTCTCACTGACACTCTGGGCTTCCCACCCCATGCGGGTGGCGCGGCAAAGCAAGGCCTGCCATTTATGTCTGGGAAGAGTGGCGGGAGTTGCTGTGGCACAACGCCACTTCCGAAGACTGCTCGGGCCTGCGGACAGCCGTGGAAACCGTAGGTTTGGAAAGTTGCATATCCTTGGCAACACGCACGAAGGAACTAAACGCCGCCACTTTGCAAAAATAGTCAAACCTCAAAATCCGGCAGCCGCATGCCTGATGTTCCGGCCCAGTTCCTTTCCACCTGCCTATACTCCGGGCCGGTGGAAAGAACCTGAAACGGCAAAAACACCCGTCCGTATTGTCGCCATGGACTGGCTCAACCCGGACAGGGCCTTGAGTGTTTTATGCCGTGCGCGGAGCGGAGGCTACGCGCTGAGCTTTTCGAGCATGCGCTTTGAATGAGATGGGGCAGTTCCATTCCATGTAAGCTGGGGTGACCTGCGTGAAGACGCATTGGAAATGACGAAACGCTGGAGCGTCTGAGACAGGGTTTTCGTCTCCCCGGTCAGATTATGGCTGGCCGCCGTCGTTTCCTCCACCATGGCCGCGTTCTGCTGGGTTACGCGATCCATATCCCCAATCGACGCTGTAATTTCCGAAAGGCTGCGCGCCTGATGCTGGGTCGCAATGGAGATTTTCTCAATTCTTTCGGCAATGCCCTGAGTGCTGCGGGCAAATTCGCTCAGATACGAACTTGTCGTCTGCACAAGCGTCACCCCTTTGGAAACCTGATCAGACGCGACGGAAACCAGTTTCTTGATCTCATTGGCCGATGTGGCAGCCTGTTCGGACAGAGAGCGGACTTCCTGCGCAACAACGGCAAAACCGCGCCCGGCATTGCCTGCTCTGGCCGCTTCGACCCCGGCATTGAGCGCCAGCACATTCGTCTGAAACGCGATATTGTCCATCACCGAGATAATTTCACCAATCGCATCGGACGATGCCTTGATACCGTCCATGGATTTCGTCGTTTCTACCATCGCCGTGGTTGCGAGGTTGACCTTTTCCAGCGTCTGGCGGGTTTCTTCCGTTGTGTCCTTGCAGGCATGCGCGGTCGTTTGCACCCCGTCAGTAATGGTCCTGACCGCTATTGCGGCCTGAGCCAGATTGGCGGCCTGCTTTTCAGTGCGCTTGGCAAGATCGTCAGAAGCGGTGGAAATCTCACTCGCGCTGCTGCCGATCAGGTCCGAGCTTTTGGCCACGGTTTTAAGCGCCTCATTCAGGCCCTGTATCGACTGGTTGAATGCCTCACGCAAAGGCGCGAATTCCCCGTCAAACGCATTGCCGGAAATCTGCTGGCTGACATCCCCCTGGGCCATGTCATTCAGTGCGACTTCCAGCATTGAAATGACTTCTCTGGTCTGCTGGTCACGCTTCTGGCTGCGTTCGAAAGAATCCCTGATCTCGTCAGACATTTTTTCCTGCTTTTCGCGCGCGGCCTTCTGCTCCTTGACGTTGCTTGCAAAGGACACCATGGTGCGTGCAAGTCTGCCGGTACAGTCCTTGTTGTCGTAATATGGAATAGTGCTGGATATAATGCCCTTACCCAGTTCCTCACCAACATTCACAAGCTGTTCTGTCGGCAGAATGACTGAACGCTCAAGAATATGCCACACAGCCAGAGCCTCCAACTGGCTGTACAGGAACAATGCCACAGTAATATACAGCATATGCATAGCGGTTGCATGCATGAAATATGCAAGAACCATCAATGCGATCTGGAGAACCGGGTAGGCTTCCTGAAACAGCATGATCGCATGGATTTTGTTGCGAACAGGCGCATCCTTATACAGATACTGTAACATTGTTATTACCATTGTGAATAAATTAAGTAACGGCTTAACTATCTACTGGAAATGGAAAAATTTGCAAGCAAATCGAATTGTGCAAATAACTCTTATTCTTATATTCGCCATATCGTATCAGCAGATACCAAGACCAAACCATCCAGATTCAGGGCGGTGCAACGTAACACGAACTAAGGCCGTTGTGCAGACTTTCTCGCCATAACCGCTGCAAAAGCCGTCTGGCGGCCTCACAGAGGGCGCGCTTGTGCGGGAGGCCCCGTTCCCGGCTCCCGCCGACCATCATGCCCCAGTTCGACCGGGGTCACCTGTCGCCTCACATCATTTCATGATGTCGGAAACCGGACTCGTGATTTTGACCTGCGATGACCCACATCTACCCGCTACGACTCCTCTATCTGGGACAGCGGCGGTAATTTTGGGTCTACCGTCAAAGGCCTGTTCCCTTTCATGAGGGCTTCAAGCTCATCTTCGGTTCCAACGGCAGGCGGGGACCCGCGCAGAGGTAAACGTGCTGTTTCCTTTACACTCAGCATGGTTAGAATCCCCACGACCGCCGCCCCCATCAGGTAGTAGGCCGGAATCATCAAATTGTCGGTTCGCCGTATAAGCCATGCTGTTATCAAAGGTGTCGTCCCGCCAAAAACTGAAACTGACAGATTAAATGCCAAAGACAATGCCGTGTATCTTACAGGTGTATAGAACAGGGCAGGTAATGTGGCAGGCATCGAACTGGTAAAACACACCAGAGATATGCCCAGAAGCATGAGCCCCAGAAAAATCAGCCAGTCATTATTGCTCTGTATCAACCACAGACTGGGTATCGCCAGAAACAGGAGAGCAAGACAGGCCCCAATAATCATGGGCCGTCGCCCCAGCCGGTCGCTGAACAGGCCGCCCACAACGTTCAGCGGCATCATGACCAGCATCACGAGGATAATGAGCAGCAGGCCCTTCGTTTCCGGGTAGCCGAGCGTCACGCTCAGGTAGCTCGGCATATATGTCAGAACCATGTAGTACGTGACATTAAAAACCAGAACCAGCCCCATGCATTTGGCGAGCTGCCTCCAATGGACGATAAACAGGTCGCGCCAGCCGGGCTTGTCATTTTCCCGCTTCTCGGCTTCCTGTGAGTAATTCTGGAATGCTGGCGTTTCTTCCAGCCTGTTGCGCATGTAAAGCCCCAGAAGCCCTAACGGACCAGCGATCATAAAGGGAATGCGCCACCCCCAAACACTCATCTGGCTATTGGTCAGTGTTAATTGCAGAACTGTTACGGCACCCGCACCGGCGACATAGCCGCCTAGCGTTCCGAACTCCATCCAGCTTCCCATAAAGCCACGTTTCTTATCGGTGGAATACTCGGCGATAAAGGTGGCTGCTCCACCATATTCTCCACCTGTTGAAAAACCCTGCACCATACGCGCAAGCAACAGGAGCACAGGCGCCCAGATGCCAATGCTGCCATAGGATGGAATAAGCCCGATACAGAACGTGCTGGACGCCATCATAATCATGGTAATGGCCAGAATTTTCTGACGTCCGTATTGATCACCCAGTGGGCCAAAAACCATACCCCCTAAGGGGCGCACCAGAAAAGCTACGGTAAATGCCGCGAAAGTTGCAATCAGTTGCACCGCGGCATCGGCAGATGGGAAAAATACCTGACCAAGTACAACAGCAATATAACCATAAACACCAAAGTCGAACCATTCCATCGCATTGCCGAGTGCGGCCGCTCCAACAGCGCGTTTGAGCATATCACCATCGACAATCGTGATCTCTTCCGCGTTGATATGTTTGCGCCGCTTGAACCAGCCAAAGTGAGCATGTTTCGAATCAGAATCCAACATAAGACTATTATCCCCTCTCAGGCATAATATCATTTATCGAAAAATTAGTATAGATCAATAATATTACGCCAAAAAATAAGGAAATGGCAACGGAATATAAGTTTACATATTTTATTCACATTCATTATATTTTTTTCTATGAATCTATATAGATAATACTGAACAGTTCATTTTCTACATCCATTTTCATGCTTTATACACACGCAAAATTCTTTCTATTCCGTAAAAATGAAAGGGGTCCGTCATGGACAGAACACAGGAGCGATAGAACCGCCGAACGCACATCAGGAAGTGCCGCGCCCTTGCAGCCCGGTCCGGGAAAGCCGCAGTACCGGAGCGGCCATTATACTTTCGTATATTTTTGATATACTCATTCCCTCCCCAAACGGGATAATAATACCTTGCGATATTGTCATTTATCAGGAAAATGACACCTGCTTCCGGATGATCCCAGTCTGGAAACTTTTTTCATATCTTCTGTGCCCAGCCCGGCGATTACGCACGGCAAGCATGGTGGTGGCCAACACCGCCCCCCTGCTTACCGCGTTTTTCTTGTCTCGCACGGCGCCCCGACACTTGCCAGGGGGAGTGTTCATCATGAACGGTTTCAAGAATTTCCTTCAGTTTTTCTTTAGCCTGTTTCTTAAACAGCGCCATACAGAGCGCTATTTTCGACGCCAGAAAATACTCGAAAGCCTGAACAGGCTGGGAACCGGCAACAGGCTGACATCGTTGCAGTACGATTCCAGAAAGATGAGCCAGATCGCAACCGACGATGTTCCGGCCGCGATCACGCGCCTGCATTCGTGTGAAGACGGGCTGACCAACGCCGAGGCGGCAAACCGCCGGGAGCGCTTTGGCCCCAACGAAGTGGAGCACGAAAAACCACTGCCAGCCTGGCGGCACCTGTGGCACTGCTACAGCAATCCGTTCAATCTGCTGCTGACAACGCTCGCTTTGATCTCCGCCCTGACGCAGGACCTGACAGCCGCCACGGTCATCGGCACGATGGTGGTGCTGAGCACCCTGCTGCGTTTTGTTCAGGAAGGACGGTCCAACCGGGCGGCCGAACGGCTGAAATCCATGGTCAGCAACACCGCGACCGTGATCCGGCGTCAGGCACTTGATACAGAAGCCCTCAACGCGCGTTATGCTGGCGAGCATCTGCACGTGGGGCGCTCGGCCGTGCCGGTTGAACTGCCGATCCGTGACCTTGTGCCGGGCGACCACGTCGTTCTGTCCGCAGGCGACATGATCCCCGCCGATTGCAGGGTGCTGACAGCCAAGGATCTATTTGTCTCCCAGAGCGCCATGACCGGCGAAGCGCTGCCGGTGGAAAAATTTGCCGAAATTGACAAGCCTTTCACATCCATTTTCGAAACGCCCAACCTCGTCTTCATGGGCACCAATGTCATTTCCGGCTCTGCGACCGCACTGGTCGTCGCAACCGGCCAGAACACCTGCTTTGGTGCGCTGTCTGCGCGTGTTTCGGAGACAGACCGTACCCCTACGGCGTTCGAGGCAGGCGTAAACGGTGTTAGCTGGCTGCTGATCCGCTTCGCCCTTGTCATGGCTCCGGTGGTCCTGTTCCTTAACGGATTGACCAAGGGGGACTGGCTCGACGCATCCCTGTTCGCGCTCTCGGTCGCGGTTGGGCTGACGCCGGAAATGTTGCCGATGATTGTCACCTCGACCCTGGCCCGGGGAGCTGTCACGCTCTCGCGCAGGAAAGTCATCGTCAAACGTCTGGACGCAATACAGAATTTTGGTGCGATGAACATTCTCTGCACCGACAAAACCGGTACAATCACACAGGACAGGATTGCACTGGCCCGGCACACCGATGCGTTTGGCACACCATCTGACGCCGTATTGCGTTACGCCTGGCTCAACAGCTTTTACCAGACCGGGCTCAAGAACCTGCTGGACCGTGCGGTACTGGAACATGTCGCACTGGGCCACGAAGCGCCTGAAGCACAGACATGGCACAAGGTTGATGAAATTCCGTTTGATTTTGAACGGCGGCGCATGTCGGTCATCGTGTCCGAAGGGGATAATCCGCCTTTGCTGATCTGCAAGGGAGCGGTTGAGGAAATACTGGCAGCCTGCACATGGATTGTGGACAATGAAAGTGCGGATGTGCGCCCCCTTGATGACAGGACGCTGGAAAGACTGCGCACCGTAACGCAGGACCTGAACCGGCAGGGACTGCGCGTGGTCGCCGTTGCAACGCGTGAAATGCCTGCTGCACAGTCTGTCTATTCGGTAAAGGATGAGACGGACCTTACACTTGTGGGCTATATCGCTTTTCTCGACCCACCGAAGGAAACAACGGCACCAGCCCTGCGGGCGCTGGCGGAGCACGGGGTAGAAGTCAAGGTTCTGACAGGCGACAGCGAACTTGTGACGGCACAGGTCTGTGCGCAGGTCGGGTTCGGGCATGCCCATTTCCTGACCGGCCCGCAGATCGACAGCATGAGCGAAACCGAACTGGCGGATGCGGCCAGCAAACATCAGATTTTTGCCCGCCTGACCCCTCAGCACAAGGAGCGGATCGTTCATGCACTGCGCAATGGCGGCCACGTTGTGGGCTTCATGGGGGACGGCATCAACGATGCGGCGGCCCTGCGCGCGGCGGATATTGGTATCTCGGTAGATACGGGTGTGGATATTGCAAAGGAAGCTGCCGACATTATCCTGCTGGAAAAAAGCCTGATGGTGCTGGAGGAAGGTGTGCTCGAAGGACGCAGGACCTTCTGCAACATGCTCAAATATATCCGCATGACGGCAAGCTCGAACTTCGGCAACGTGTTCTCGGTTCTGGTTGGAAGCGCCTTTCTGCCCTTCCTGCCGATGCTGCCGTTGCAGTTACTGGTGCAGAACCTGCTTTATGATCTCTCGCAGACCGCCATTCCATTCGATAGCGTGGACCGTGCCCTGATCGCGCAGCCACTGAAATGGAACCCGAGGGATATAGGCCGGTTCATGATTTTTTTCGGTCCTGCCAGTTCGGTTTTTGACATCGCGACATTTATCATCATGTGGCATGTCTTTGGTGCGAATAGCGATGCGCACCAGTCCCTGTTCCAGTCCGGCTGGTTTGTGGAAGGACTGCTGACACAGACACTGATCGTCCACATGATCCGCACGCCACAGCGCCCCTTCATCGACAGCCGTGCAGCATGGCCCCTGATGCTCATGACCGTAATCATCGCCGCCATTGGCATTGTTCTGCCGAACAGCCCCTTGGGCGGATACTTCGGGTTCCAGCCGCTGCCACTCAGCTATTACCCTTGGCTGGCCGCTATGATTCTGGGGTATGCATTCCTGACGTCGCTGATGAAAAAAATCTATATCCGCCAATTCGGCTGGTAAGAGGCCATATGGACGAACCCTGCCTGCATCGGGAGTCATGATGTGACCCTTGCTCTTCATTTCAGCAGCCTGCCATCGCTTGCGACCACCCTCGTCGAGCTTTTGGCAGCCTTTGCGCTCGGCGCCCTGATCGGCGTCGAGCGTCAGTTTCGCCAGCGTACCGCCGGGTTGCGGACCAATACGCTGGTTTCTGTTGGTGCGGCTATCTTTGTCATATTGGGCGCACGCCTTTTTGACATCGACCACGGATCGCAAACACCCATCACAATCGTTGCCTATGTCGTCTCGGGGATCGGTTTTCTGGGGGCCGGCGCGATCATGAAAGAAGGAGCCAGCGTTTCCGGCCTGAACACCGCCGCCACACTCTGGGGGTCGGGCGCGGTCGGAGCCTGCGCCGGTGCAGGCTTTCTGGGCGAAGCATCACTGGCCACGCTTTTCGTCCTTGCCAGCAATACGCTGCTACGTCCGCTGGTGAACCGGATCAACAGGCGTCCGTTCAGCGAGGAGAGCAGTGAGGCCCTGTATGTGGTTTATATAATCTGTGCGCGCAATCTGAATGTGGACATACGGGAAAATATTCTCGAAATCCTTGACGATACCGGCTTTCCTGTCCGCCAGATGGACACGCACCTTCTGGGTTCGGACGAAATGGAGATCGAATTGACGCTCTTCCCCACCTCGGTCAACGTCGAAGAACTCGATGCCGCGGTTGAGAAGGTGGAAAAACTGTCCGGTGTCCGGCAGGCTTTTTGGAATGCCCGCGACGAGACGTGATGCAAAAGGAGGAGGAACGCATGGCGATGCAGCTTCGTAACCGGCTCAGGCTGGTTCTTCTGGCGGGTGTCATGGCCACGCTGTTCATTGTGGACACAGTCACGAATTACGAAGTCGCAGCCGCGGTTTTCTATGCAATCATCATCCTGACTGCGGCCCCCCTCCTGACACGCCGGACACTCATCCTGCTTGCCACGCTCTGCATGGCCTTGACCACCCTGAGCTTTGTGCTGACACACAAAGGCAATCTTCCCACCGGTCTGGCCAATATGAGCGTCAGCATCATAGCCATTGTCATGACAACCTGGCTGATTCTTAAAATGGATGCGGCCCGTCAGGACGCACAGGATGCGCAGGCCAGACTGATGCGGGTGGCACGGATCAAAGGTCTTGAAGGGTTGACCACGTCCATTGCGCACGAAATCAACCAACCGCTGGCCGCAATCGTGACAAGCGGCAATGCATGCAGCCATTGGCTGGCACATGACCCTCCCAATCTTGACCGGGCCAGACAGGCACTTGAGAGGATCGTCCACGACGCAGGCCGGGCCAGCACCATTGTCGCCCGCATCCGCAGTCTGAGCAGAGGCGAAGCACCCCACAAAACCGTTTTTGCCTTCAATGACGCGGTTCAGGAGATCATTGGTGTCTCACGTGGAGAAATGGAACGGCACGGAATTACACTGGAACTGGAACTCCCACCCGACCAGCCTCCAGTCCACGCCGACCGGGTGCAGATACAGCAGGTCATCGGCAATCTTCTTCTCAACGCCATTGAAGCCATTACCTCCAGCACAAACCCTGTGCGCACGATCCATATGGCATCGGATGTGAGAGGCAACATGCTCAGGCTTTCCATCCGCGATTCCGGCGTTGGCATTCCCGCTGGGATCCGTAACCATCTTTTTGAAACATTCTGGACCACCAAGGAGGATGGCATGGGAATCGGGCTGAGCATCAGCCGTACACTTGTTGAGGCCAATGGGGGACAGATTTCGGCAGAGCCGGTGGAACCGTGGGGCGCGCTCTTCTGTTTTACGGTACCAGTGGCACAGCAGGATCAACACCAATGACCGACGACTGTGTGGTGTATGTGATTGATGATGACAGTTCCGTCCGTGCGGCGCTGGAAGACCTGCTTGCATCGGTCGGGATAAGGGTTCTGGCTTTTGATACCACCACGGCGTTCCTCACGCATGGAATGGAGGACGTACCCGGCTGTCTTGTGCTGGACGTACGTATGCCGGGTCAGAGTGGTATTGACTTCCACCGGAGTATGGCGGGGCTCGGGATCAACCTGCCGGTCATCTTCATCACCGGTCATGGTGATATTCCAATGGGCGTGGACGCGATCAAGCACGGAGCTATTGAGTTCCTGACAAAGCCGTTCAACGACCAGACCCTGCTGGATGCGATCCAGAACGGGATCAGCATGGATCAGGAGCGCCGCCGCACCAAGGCCGAGGGCCTGGCCCTGCACACTCTCTGGTCCTCACTCTCGACAGGGGAGCAGGAAGTCGCACGTCTGGTCGTGCGCGGGTTGCTGAACAAGCAGATCGCCGCTGAACTGAATGTCAGTGAAATCACCGTCAAGATCCGTCGCGCTCAGGTCATGCGCAAGATGGATGCGCAGACCCTGCCTGACCTTGTCAGGCTGACGGAAAAACTCGCACTCAGCGGCTGATTCTGCCCTGCCCGTTCCAGACGAACAGGGCAGGCCAGAACTGCCATTACTGGCCCACGGGCATAATCCGTGCCGCACGGCCGAGCGCCATAAGCGGGAAGAACTGGCGATACAGGTCATACCGCAGCATGAACGCGCGGGAGAGCTCAGCCCCCTGCTGCAGGCGTTTGGCCACTGCCGGATCATCAAGCCTGATGGTCTGCCCCACCCCGTAACCGGGGAAGCCCGTGCCGGTAAACTCTTCTTCCATCCAGCTGCCATCGGCTTCCTGCCGGTCGATCAGGTAGCGGCAGCCACGTGCAATGGCAGGGTGGTCCTGCTCACGGTTGGCGGCAATCAGCCCCATAAGCGCCCACGCGGTTTGCGACGGCGTGGTTGTGCCCCACCCGATGGAGGAAACATCCATATAGGATGCACAACTTTCGCCCCAGCCGCCATCTTCCTGCTGGTGGGCAATCAGCCAGTCACACGCACGGGTTATGTAGGGCTGGGTCATATCCTCGCCAATGGCGGCAAGCGCGGGCAGTACAGCGCCGGTGCCGTACAGGTAGTTCACACCCCAACGCCCGAACCATGCACCCGATGCTTCCTGCTCGGCACGGATATACGCAAGCCCACGCTGGAGGGCGGGGGTCTGGCGGGGTACACCCAGCAGGCCAAAGGCTTCCAGCACATGGGCGGTCACATCGACCGAAGGCGGGTCGAGAGCTTCACCAAAGTCACAGAACGGAATTTTGGAAAGCAGGCTGCGGTTATTGTCCTTGTCAAACGCACCCCAGCCGCCGCAACGGCTCTGCATGGCGATCAGCCAGTTCACGCCACGGGTTATGGCGTCTTCCACACCCTTTTTCTTCCATTCCTCCCGGTTACGGCAGGCGGAAAGGGCAATCAGAGCTACGGCGGTATCGTCCGTATCGGGGTAGCGGTCGTTGGCGTATTCAAACGCCCAGCCACCCGGTTCCACATCCGGCAGCTTGATCGACCAGTCCCCCTTGACGCGCACCTGCCGCGCAAGCAGCCAGTCCAGCGCCTTGTCCATCTGCGGGGTGTAGCGTTCCTCGGCATTGGCGTCATGCAGGGCCATAAGGGCCAGCATTGTGTCCCATACCGGGCTGTTGGTGGCCTGCACCCATGAGGCATCGCCCTGATCACGCCGCCAGCCCGGATCATCCAGTGCGGCCAGAGCCTTGGCCATGACCGGGTGGTGAAGCTGGTAGTCTTCCCCGCGCAGCGCCATCAGGCCGTAAACCCACGGGGGCTGAATCCCACCCCATCCACCATCGGCATCCTGATGGCGGATAATCCATTCCAGCATATGGCGGATAGCCGCCTCACGCACCGTATTCCGTTTGAGGAACCTGCTCTGGAGCCAGTGCAACCCCTTGTCTGTAGTGCGAAAAAAGCTTGACCACAGATCCACCCCTTCCTTTTTGGGCAGGACGTAATCAAAGTTCTCACGCCCCTGAGGGAAGAGCGCATCCAGCCGGTCCTGCGGGCGCAGGGGGCGGCTTGGCCTGCGGGCGGAAAGAATGGCCAGCGGCACCAGCGTTGCCCGCGCCCATTGCGCAAAGTTATAGATGGAAAAAACAAATTTGTTCGGGAACCAGATGACCTCGGGCGGGAGGTTGGGGGTCTGCTCCCACGGCCATTCGCCAATCAGCGCCAGCCAGTAGCGGGTAAACACACGCACGTTGCGCAAGCCCCCCATGCGCATGATCCATGCACATGCCTTGCTCAGTTCTGGTGTATCGGCTGCATAGCCGAGCGAGCGCAGGGCGGCGTAGGATTCCACCGTTGCGTTGATGTCGCCATTGCCCGCACCCCAGTATGTGCCCCATGACCCATCCTCACGCTGCATGTACAGCAGGGCTTTGCCAAGGCGGGGGCGCAGGGGGTGGTCCTCCAGCCCGAGGTACCACAGGGCCAGACACCACTCCGCCTCCATGGAGGCATTGGACGCCACAGGCCCTACCCAGTGCCCATCGGCTTTCTGTTCCCCCATCAGCCAGTCACAGGCGGCGGCCACGGTGTGGGCCAGACTGTTGCCCATGCCCGTGAACGGTGTGGAAGTGACACAGGAGGGAGTAGGAGAAACTGGAGCAGACACGGCCGCCTTCACTTTCGAGGGGTGAGAAATCGCAATCATTGGTAGTGACCCGAACACACTATACAAAGTTCAGTCATGCAAGGCCCAGCGCTTATGCGAGACTGGCTTCCACGGGTAAAGCCAGTTTTTGAATATCCGCAAAAACGCTGGTCCATTCCGTATCCTGCATATCGACAAAACCGAGACTTCTTAGAAAAAAAGCCCCTTCGGCGGCAAAAATCATTGTGCGTATCTGCCGTGCTTCCACGGTATGGCCCTCCCCCTGCCCCAGACCCAGCCAGCGCGCATACCATGCCCTGATCGGGGCCAGATGCCGGGGGGACTGGAGCAGCGTTACCAACATACCCACCATACGTGCACGGGCGGCATCATCTATACGGGCACAGGCCTGCACATAGGCGCGGGCAAGGCTGGCCGGGCCTGCGGCCGCACTGCGGCAACGCGCCACATGGGTATCAAACACCAGAATCCAGCGTTCAATCAGGGCGGCGATCAGGTCATCCTTGCTGCCGAAGCAGTATTGCAGACCGCCTTTGGTAATCCCCGCCTCGCGCGCCACGGCATCCAGCGTAAGGGCCGTTGCACCATTGCGCTGTACAAGATGCTCGGCACAGGTCAGCACTTTTTCGCGGTCTATGGTTCTGGGGCGGGCCATGCCGTGGAAATACCCTTAAATCACGCGTTTAATTCCGTCCAGATGGAATTAAACCAGAGCGCAGGCGCTTTCAACCCCCCGCCACGCAAAGCCTATGACCTCCCCGCCATATAAACTATTTTATTTCGTATATTATTGTCGCCAAAATATCTCATATGTCATCGTATTTATATTGACTCCCCATTTCATAGCGCTAAATTACCTGCACAGTCTTGGAGCACAACAACCACAGGCAAGGCGTCACCGGGGTTTTTTTCATGCTTGTTCCTCAGCACATTGACCTGACCGCCCGATGTCGGGCCACCCAACGCAGCCCTGACTGACAGGGGCTTGCCCCGCCCCATGCCCAGGCTGGCTCCCGCCACGGATACGTAGGAACCGGGATGTCTGGCCCAATAGAGTTTCCGACCCTGTTTTCGGAAAAAGGCAGGCATCATGGTTGATACGATGCTCTTTGCACAGCCCGCCAAAACCGATGGCCAAACCGAGGCGTTTGCCCACACGGTATGGCGCAAACTATGCCGTGAACTGCAAGCGGCCCCGGCCCCTTTATGGGCGGAACACAGCACGCCCCAGTCCCTTCTGGCGCGGCTTTTAGCCGAAAAACTTGCTGAACCCCTTATACCTTTTGCAAGCCTGCATCCCCTGTTCTGCCAGATTTTGCAGCAATCCCCCGCCATCATGGCGGCCGCAGCACAGGACCTGCACGCCTACGCCACCATAGACCCGGCCCATGAGGGATATGTTTCGCCGTTTTTGCACCTCAAGGGTTTTCAGGCCGTGCAGGCATACCGGATAGCGCATGTTTTGTGGCGGAACGGGCAACGCCTTTCCGCGTTACACCTGCAAAGCCGCGTTTCTGAAGTCATGGGCATAGATATTCACCCGGCCGCTGTTCTGGGGCACCGGCTTGTGCTGGCACCCGGATACGGCCTTGTAATTGGTGAAACCGCATTGGTGGAAAACGATGTTGTTCTTATGTCAGACATAACGTTGGGCGGCACGGGCAAACAGGCTGGCAGGCGGCATCCTACGCTCCGCCGTGGTGTGCTGGTTGGACCGGGCACGCAAATTCTGGGGGCAATAGAAATTGGTGAAGGGGCAAAAATTGGGGCGGGGGCTGTGGTTGTCAAACCGGTCAGCCCGTTTACCGCTGTAGCAGGAAACCCAGCGCGGTATGTAAACAGCCATACCCATTGGCCTGTTTCGACAATGGACCTTTCGCTCCCGGCCATTGACTATCTATTGTAACGTATTTTTTAGTGAATAATAATAATTAACATTTTTCTTCTGTTTAATATTGACCTTCTTTTTGTGGGTGCTAGGCTGAACGGACAAACCGAATCAGGCCATCTGATTGGTTATAAAAAAGGAGCATGACCATGTATCCTACTTTACTTTTCATCAATCGATGTTGACCGGGCCATAACGCTCGGAAACCCATTTCCAGCACAGCACATCTTCAAATAATACCTCTTTATGAAAGACTATTTGCCGTGACTGAAGCACAGTCCACCCGTGTCGTCAGTGCCTCTGCACTGGACCGCAACCTGTCTGCCCGCCAGCTTTCCACCGCCCATGTAACCCGTGTGCAAAATCTGGAGCGCAGCCCGCGCTGGCTGCACCTTCTGCTCCCCTGGGTTAATGTTGGCGGGGGCGTATTCCGCGTTAACCGCCGGCGTCTTGTTTCCTCCCCTTTTGGAGGTGTGCTCTTTACGGGTGAAGGAGACGCGGCACGCCCCGTACCTGAAAGCCTACGGGCACTTCCTGAGTTTTCGCGGATAACGGATGCACAGATCCATGAACTTGTAAGCAAGCTCCAGCACCACACTCACCCCGATGGGGCCGATTTTACCTTGCCCGAAGGCACTCTGGCCCTTGTTGCCAGCGGTGCCGTGCAGCACCATACAAACAATGGAGCAGCCCGCGCCGTACGGCACCTGTTTGCGGCGCCGGGGCAGCATTTCGTTGCGCCCGCCGGCCTGGGCAGCAAAGACCTGCGCGCCGTTGGCAAAACAACCCTGCTCACCCTCCCTCCCGAGCAGATCGCCAGCACTCCGTGGCTGAAAACCGCCCTGACCCCGCAGGACGTGACCAGCCGCTCCGACGTAAACCAGTATGGAGAGGCCGCCATTCAGGTCCTTTCCAGTGTGGACGGAGAGCCAAAACTCCCCACCACTTTTGTCGATTATCAGGACCACCCGCGCGAATACTATATCCATTCCATTCAAACCGTTCTGCGCACGCATACCCGTATTACCGACCTGTACAGCAACGAATTTGACCAGTTGCGTGAACAGGTGCGTGTGGTGATTGACGTTATCCGCGAGCGTGAGGAATGGGAACTGCTCAACAACCCCGAATTCGGGTTGCTGAACGAAACAGCCATTGCCCAGCGCGTGCCCACACGCGGCGGCCCGCCCACCCCGGATGATCTGGATGAACTGCTGACAAAGGTCTGGAAAAAACCGGGATTTTTCCTTGCCCACCCCAAAGCCATAGCGGCCTTTGGGCGCGAGGCCACGCGCCGTGGCGTACCACCGCCGACCATTAACCTGTTTGGTTCGCCTTTTATTACCTGGCGCGGTATTCCCCTTGTGCCCTCAGACAAGATCCCCGTCACACCCGATGGCCGGACCAGCATCCTGCTCCTGCGCGTGGGTGAGGAGGAACAGGGCGTTGTGGGCCTGCACAATACAGGCATTACGGGGGAAGTGGAGCCTGGCCTTTCCGTGCGGTATAGCGGCACGGACCAGCACTCCGTGGCATCGCACCTGATCACGCGCTATTTCTCCGCCGCTGTTCTGGTGGAAGACGCCATTGCCCGGCTCGATAACGTGCAGATCGGGAGCTATTATGACTACACCTGACACATTTGCAGACCCGCAGGCGCTGGCACAGCAGCATGCGGTGGAGCAGGCATTCCGCGATGTGCTGGGGCATGGGGCGGTACCTGCCGCTCCACGCACGCCCCTGCCCCCCACACAGGGGGGCAGCACTTCCCACCCGTTTGCCTCGGGGGCAGATGCCTCCATTTACGAACCTGTCTGGTCCAGACACCCGGTTTCACAAAATAAGTCGGAAGCTCGCCTCCCGTTGTGGGAGGAACCCGCAACATCGCCTTTTTTTAGCGGCACATTCGCGCTCCCACGCACCACAACACCTCCAGCCCCCGCCATAGCAGAGGCACCACACCATTCCGTGCCGTATTTTTTACGCCACGCAAAAGGTGCCGCCAACGCCGCCCCCCAGCATGCGCCCCAACCCGCACCGGGTTGGTACGATGTCGCGCGTATTCAGGCGGATTTTCCCATCCTGCACCAGCGGGTTAATGGCCATAAGCTGATATGGCTGGACAACGCCGCCACAACCCAGAAACCGCGCGCGGTGATTGACGCCACCTCCGCTTTTTATGAGCAAGACAACTCCAACATCCACCGCGCAGCCCATACGCTGGCCGCGCGTGCGACCGATGCGTTTGAAGGGGCACGCACAAAACTCCAGCACTTTATTGGCGCGCGTGAGGCAGCGGAAATTGTATTTGTGCGCGGCACAACCGAGGCCATAAATCTTGTAGCCCAGAGCTATGGCCGGGCCAACATTGGCCCGGGTGATGAAATACTGATCACCACCATAGAGCACCATGCCAATATTGTGCCCTGGCAGCTCCTTGCACGCCAGACGGGGGCCGTGCTCAAGGTTGCTCCGGTAAATGACCGGGGGGAACTGCTACTGGAACATTTTGCGGCGCTTCTTTCTGGCCGCACAAAGCTGGTTTCGGTCACGCATGTTGCCAATGCGCTGGGCACCATCAACCCGGTTGAACAGATCATAGCCCTTTCACACGCAGCCGGGGTGCCTGTGCTGGTTGATGCGGCGCAGTCCTCCCCGCATCTACCGCTCAATGTGACGGCACTGGATGCGGATTTTCTGGTTCTTTCGGGCCATAAAATATACGGGCCAACAGGCATTGGCATTCTGTATGGCAAACGCCACCTGCTGGAAGCCATGCCCCCTTGGCAGGGAGGTGGGCATATGATCCGCGACGTAACCTTTGCCCATACCGAGTTCCAGGGACTACCAGAAAAGTTTGAGGCCGGAACACCTGATATAGCCGGCGCAGTCGGGCTTGGGGCTGCGGTGGACTACCTGCAGGGCATTGGCCTGCCCGCCATTGCCGCGCACGAGCACGCTCTGCTCGAATACGCCACGCAGCAGTTTGAGCACCTGCCGGGTGTGCATATTATTGGAACGGCACAGGCCAAGGCCAGCGTGCTGTCCTTTATTGTGGATGGGCACAGCGTGGGGGATGTTGCCAGACATCTTGACCGACACGGCATTGCCGCGCGTTCAGGCCATCATTGTGCGCAACCAGCCTTGCGCAGGTTTGGTATAGAGGCCACAGTGCGGGCTTCCTTTGGCCTGTATAACAGCTTTGAAGATGTGGACGCCTTGATAACATCCCTTAGACAACTGGTGCGAGCGGCATGAGCGCAGCGTGGCTGGCAGCACTGGGCGGCGGCGTGCTGATTGGCACTGCCGCCGTCTTGCTTATGGCCTTTGAAGGCCATATTCTGGGAGTGAGTGGCATACTGGGCAATGCCCTGCGCCACCCCACCAGCCACTGGCGCTGGGCCGTACTGGCCGGGCTGGTTGCAACCGGCATACTGGCCCGCATGGCAGGAGCGGCCGTACCTGAACAGTTTGCCCAGACTGGCTGGTTACGCCTTGCTGTTTCCGGTCTGCTGATTGGTCTGGGCACCGCACTGGCCAATGGCTGCACCAGCGGACACGGTGTTTGCGGGTTGGGGAACAGGTCTGGCCGATCGCTTGTGGCAGTCACCATTTTTATGGGGGTTGCCATCGTCACGGTCTTTATATCCCGGCTGGAAGGGTGGGTATGATGCACGTGGCTATCGCATTGTTCTGCGGCCTGATGTTTGGCTGTGGCCTGTGGATTTCCGGCATGGCCAACCCGGCCAATGTTCTGGGTTTTCTGGATGTGACGGGGCATTGGAACCCCATTCTGGCAGGTGTTCTGGGGGGCGCGGTTGGCGTAACCCTGCCCGGCTTCTGGCTGTTGCGCCGCAAAGGGCGGGATGCCAGTGGGCAGGCACTCCACTGGCCATCGCGCTGGCCACCCGATAAAGGGCTGGTCATAGGTTCGGCGCTGTTTGGTGCAGGCTGGGGGCTGAGCGGGGTCTGTCCCGGCCCGGCTCTGGTCCTGCTCGGGTTGGACGGCGCTAAGGCCGTGCTCCTGATCACCTGCATTGCACTCGGCTGGCTTGTGGGAAAGCTGGGGTGGGAACGCCTTTACAGCCCGGCAGCACCCGCAGGCACGCACAGTCAAGGCACACCCTCTTAACCCCACAGCCCATTTGGCCTGCACTTATGCGGGAGCAAACGGACTGGTTTGCGCCTGCTCCAGCAGCCAGAGCTTAAAGGCAGCGGCACGATTCTGCTTATCGGGGTTGATGGTTAAAAAATATCCTCTCTCGCTACAGATCGGCACAGGCCATGCCAGCACAATCTGCCCGCTTTGCAGATAGTCATCTATTAACGGCCGCCAGCCAAGGCCAATACCCTGCCCTTGCAAAATAGCCTGTAAAAGCAGGGGGTAATTCCCAAACAGCATCGAATTTTTGGTACGGATCGCGGGCCGGGCAGACTGCCCCACAAGCCTGAACCAGTCCTCCCACGTAAACCAGTTCTGGGCTGGACTATCCAGGTCCAGCAGGCGGCCACGCGCCAGATCGGCAGTGGTGGACAACGCACCCATTTGCGCCAGATAGCGGGGGCTGCATATGGGATAGGCTTCCTCGGCAAACAAACGGAGGCTCTCCCCCCCTGCGGCCTCGGGTTTTTTACCAAACAGGATGGAAATATCCGCCTGATCAGCCCCGCCTCCCATCTGGCGGGCCTGTGTGGTTAACAGGCACAGGTCCAGTTCGGGGTGTCGGCTTTCAAAATCCGCCAGACGGGGGAGCAGCCAGTTGGCGGCAAACCCGTAATCGGTCAGCACGGTCAGGCTTTTGGGCGTATTGCGGGCATCTATGGTCTGCATGGCCGCCTGTAACCGGCTGAGCACATCTGCCGCCACAGCGTGCAGAACCTGCCCCGCATCACTGGGGGTAACCCCCCTATGAATCCGGCGGAACAGGGTCAGGCCCAGAACCCCCTCCAACTGGGCAATCTGCTGGCTTATGGCGGGCTGTGTCATGCCCAGCTCAGTTGCCGCGGCACTAAAGCTGCCGCGCCTGCCTATGGTTTCCAGAATCCGCAGGGAGCGGAGCAGATACTCGGTCTGGTTGGGGGTCATAACGTCAGCTTATACCACGGATAAGTATGAACATACATCACAAATAACATATTATATGTGCTTATATAAAAACTAACGATCGTCATAGTGTTGTTTTGTGGTTTGGGATAATTCACGTTATGAGCAAGCAGCCCGCAGCGCCTCTGAACTTTCTTGTGGTTGTGGCCGACCAGCTTACGGCCTGCGTTTTGCCTGCGCTGCTGGGTGGGCAGGGCCCCAGCGTTGTTAAGGTGCCCACGCTTAGCAAGCTGGCAAAAAACGGCACGGTTTTTGCCAATGCCTATACGGCCAGCCCCCTGTGCGGGCCTTCACGCAGCGCGTTCATGACCGGGCTGCTGCCCTCTGCCAGTGGTGTGTATGACAATGGCTGCGAATGGCATTCCGACATTCCAACCTTTGGCCACCGCCTGCGCCTTGGCGGCTACCAGACCATTCTGGCGGGCAAGATGCACTTTGTCGGGGCGGACCAGCTCCACGGGTTTGAAGAGCGCCTGACAACGGATATTTACCCCGCCGACTTTACGTGGGTACCCGACTGGAGCGACCACGATACCCGCCCGGACTGGTACCATTCCATGGATTCCGTGCTCAATGCCGGGCCTGTCCTGCGCAGCAACCAGCTCGATTTTGACGAAGAAGTTGCCTTTGCCACCCGGCGTAAACTGTACGATCTGGCCCGCACAAAAAACCAGCAGCGTCCCTTTTGCCTTGTGGCCTCCTTTACTCACCCGCACGACCCGTTCAACATTACCCCCAGATGGTGGGACCTTTACGAGAACACCCCCATCCCCCTCCCACGTGTGGCGGCCCCTGATCCTACGCACCCGGCCGAGCTGCGCATTCGCGAAGCCTGCGGCATTAACGCAGCCCCACCAACGGAGGCAGAGATCCTGCGCGCCCGCCGCGCATATTTTGGGGCGATTTCCTACATAGATCACCAGCTTAAACAGTTGCTGGACACATTGGCCGAAACCGGGCTGGACAAGACAACCGCCATTGTTTTCACCAGTGATCATGGTGAAATGCTGGGCGAACACGGTCAGTGGTACAAAATGTCCTTCCGCGAGGGGGCAGGCCGCGTGCCGCTTATTATTGCCCTGCCAGAGCAGGCGCAGGCCCACCGCATTACGCAGGCTGTCAGCCTGGCCGATGTGGGGGAAACCCTGTGCGCGCTGGCCAATGCCCCAGCGGCTCCCGCCACTCATGGCCGCGACCTGAGCCCCTGCCTTGAAGGCAAACCTCTGGAAAAAGACGAGATTTTTGGGGAATATCTGGGCGAAGGCACCTTTGCGCCAACAGTCATGATCCGCCGTGGCCCGTGGAAGTTTGTCCACACCCCCGAAGACCCGGACCAGTTGTACAACATCCACCATGATGCGGACGAAACCCGTAATCTGGCCGCCCACCCCGAGCACGCCCAGACCGCCGCCGCATTTTTGCACGAAGCCTACCAACGCTGGGACTTTGCCACCCTGCACCGCAACGTGCTGGCCAGCCAGCAGCGGCGTGCCCTGATCAAGCAGGCACTGGCCACGGGGCACTGTACGCCATGGGACTATCAGCCCCCCGCAAACGCACACCGCCAATACATCAGAAATCACAAACCTCTGGAACAGCTCGAAGCCGAATCACGGCTCCCTTACCAGAGGAACGGATAAAACAGCCATGGTTCACACTCCTTTTACGCACCGGCTCACCTTTGCTCTGGTGCTCTCCACCGGCACGGTTTACGCGGCCAGTGCGGCCCAGCAGAGCCTGCCCAGCGCACAGCAGCAGGCCAAGGCCCATGCGCCCAAAACCGCCCCACGGCCTACAGCCGCCAAACCCGCTGTGGCACAGGCTCCCGCGCAGCAGAACACAGGCAAGCTGGAGGAAATAACGGTCCGCTCCAACAAGCGCACGCAGCAGGCTAATACAACGCCCGCATCCATTGTGGCGCTCAGTGGCAAAACCCTGCAAACAACCGGGGTGCGTGACGCACTCAGCCTTGCACGGGATGTGCCCGGCCTTATGGCGGAAACCACATCCGGCTCAGCCAACCCGCGCTACCGCCTGCGCGGTATTGGCACCAACGATTTTTCGGCCAACATGACAACCGCCGTAGGTGTTTCCGAGGATGATGTGTTCCTCGATAGTGGGGCATCGCAGGGTGTGCCGATTTATGACCTGGACCACGTAGAGGTTTTCAGGGGTCCACAGGGCACCTTGCAGGGCAAGAACACCACGGCAGGCATGGTTTCTTACTATACCAAAAAACCCACCAATACACTGGATGGTTACGTACGCGGCACAGCAGGCAATTACGGCCTGTGGGGGGAAGAAGGCGCTCTGGGCGGGCCTATTGTAAAAGACAAGCTGATGGCCCGCTTTGCCATAGTCAACCGGGATTACGACGGACAGTACTATAATGGCAGCCACAAGAACCCCACGGGAGGCTACCAGTATTACGATATGCGCGGGCAGATTCTGGCCAAGCCTGTCGATAATTTGTCCATTTTGGTTAAAATGCACCTTGGCCGCAACAAGACCAAGGTGCCCATAGACCATGTAGGCCTGCTGCCCGGTGGGGAGGATGCACAGGGTTATACCCAGACCTCCACCCGTGATATCCAGAACAACGGGCGCACGGATGCCACCACCCGGCGCGCGGGTCTTTCGGTCAATACCAAATATGATTTTGAAAACGGCTGGAGCCTTGCCAATATTTTTGCGCTGGAGTGGAACCACTTCAACGTTTTCTCAGATGATGATGCAAGCCCCGCCCCTGTGGATTATCAGGAAAACATAGGCGGCGTTGCACGGGTGCTGAGCAACGAGATCCGGGTTGTTTCTCCCCAGAACAAAAAAATACGTTATGTGGGCGGCGTCTATTACATGCGCAACCTTACGCAGTCCTATAGCCAGCAGCCCCTGTACAGCCCCATAGACAGCAGCTTTGGCACGGGGGGCAATGCCTCCAGCTTTAACATCAGCACACAGGATGCTGCCGTGTTCTCGGCTCTGTCCTTTGACCTGACCTCCCGCCTGACACTGGATATTGGCGGGCGCTTTACCTCGGAAACACGCAGCGCCAATGGGGAGGCATGGGCCTATAACACGGACCCTTCCAACCCCTACAATGCCAGCAACCGTGCGCTCACCTACATCAACACAAACACCAACACCTATCTCAACCCCAATACGGGGCAGGCCATGGTTGGCCCACCCCTGAGCAAGACGTTTAACAAGGACAGCGAGGACGCCAGCCTTAAATACCGCATAGCACCGGGTCTTATTGCCTACCTGCGCTATGCCCGTGGCTTCAGGACCGGCAACTACAACACCTATGTTGCCACCACATCCGACTTCAGCCTGTATAACCCTGAAGAGCTGACGGATTACGAAGGCGGGGTAAAGGCACGGATCTGGGGAGGCAAGGCGCAGCTCAACCTTTCGGGCTTTCATTACGACTACAACAACATGCAGGTAACCATCCTGCAAAATACGGGAACCCATACCACCAACGCCGCACAGGCCATATCGAACGGTTTTGAATTTGAAGGGCAGGTACGCCCCCTGCAAAACCTGTTTGGCTCCTTTGGCGTAACCTATCAGGACGCACATTACACCAATTTCAAAAACGCCAGTGCACCAACGCCGTTTAATGGTGGCAACCCGGTGGACCTGTCCGGACAGCCGCTTGAACGCGCACCGCACGTAACCGCCAACTTTTTACTCAGCTATAAAATTCCTGTCTCCTTTGGAGATTTTACGGTGCAGACAGACTGGCGTTACACAAGCCGCTACCGTTTTCAGGCTTGGTCGGACAGCCACGCCACAACCCCTGCCGCCTTTTTGGCATCCCCCCAGATGCAGGCTCTGGTGCGGCATGCTTTTTCACAAAACCAGGTTATTACGGGCAATGTACGCGTGGCATGGCACTCCGTGGATGAAAAAACGGAAGTGGCCTTCTGGCTCCATAACGTCACCAACCAGATGACCTACACCAACGCGTTTGGCGAATTTTTCAATCGCAATATCAGCCGCTATCCGGGCGACCTGCGCGCCTTCGGGTTTGAAGTCATGCGGGCCCTGTAATGGTCGGGGAGCTACGCAACCGGGCCGGGCTGCTGGTGCTGGCCGCAATCAGTGCGGCAGACTGCGCAGCCCATAGCATGAACTCGCTTGGCCCGTTTGCCGTGGGCGAGCTTGTCCGTGGCGGGCGGTTCAGCATCATGCAGGCCGGGTTCTGGAGCTGTGTGGAAATGCTGGCCTATGCCGTGACCATGACCGGCTTAGCCCCCCTGTCTACCCGGATAAGGCTGCGTCTGGTAGCCCTGCTGGCAGCCATTGGGCTGGTTGTCGCACAGGCGGGCTCTGCCTTTGCTGTGGGAATGTGGTCCCTGCTGGCCCTGCGCGTGCTCTCCGGCGGCTGCCTTGGCGGGTTGAATGCGGTTGTCAATATCGGGGCCAGCCGGCTGGGCAAACCTGTGTTTGTGCTGGCATTTGTTATGGTGGTGCAGACCGTTGTTTTCAGTCTGGCAAGCCTGCTGCTCCCCCATGCCAGCGCACTGGCCGGGCAGAAAGGTATTTTTCTGGCACTGGCAGGGCTTGTTGTTGTGCTGCTACCACTCCTGTTTTTTCTGCCCGATACGGTTCTGCCTGCCACCAGCCCCAACCCGCAGGCCGGTTATGCCGCCCCGGCCCATGCGGCCCCTGTGTGGGCTTTGCTGGCCGTGCTGTTTTACACCGGGGGCAGTCTGGCCGTATGGCCCTTTACCCAGCGGATTGGCCTTTCTGTTGGGCTGGCCCCCTCCTCTTTTGGGGTTTTGTCGGCTGTTGCCAATATTGCGGGGCTTGTGGTCTGCCTTGCGACAGTGCTGCAAAGCCGCAGACACATAACCAGTCCCCTGCTTGTGCCCGCCCTTGTGCTGGCAGGCGGAGTTTGCGTGGTGCAGGCCTGCCCGCCCACGCCATGGCTGTTCTGCACCGCCTTTGTGCTGAATTATGCAGCGTGGTTCTTTGTGTACCCCAGCCTTGTCGGCCTGACCTGCCTTGTAGACCCCACAGGCAGGCTGGCCTCCCGCGCTGGAGGCGCGTGGATGTTCTCTCAGGCGGCAACAACGCTCTTTGCCAGCGCCACCCAAACACACGGGCTCTACCTGTGGACGGGCCTGTTCAGCCTTGCCCTATGCCTTTGCGCGGCTCTGGCCACCCTGCGCGTAACCCGCCCCATGCGGGCAGGCCCGGCATGCAGCAGGCCACCCAACCAGCCTATTCCGCCTGCGCTCCCGGCCCGAACGCTGGCGCAGGCCCGGACTAAAACTGCGATCTGCCCCAGACGGCACACCACGTAAGGCGCCGCATGCAGGCAGCACAAAAGGCGGCATAGCCTGCCCGCCTGCGCATATAAGGCATGGACAAGCAGGGGGAGCGGGTTCTATTTTCCGCCGGTTATGACCTCCTTACCCGCTCCCACCCGCATCGGCATTGATTTTGGCACAACCAACAGTGTTATTGTCATTGCGCGCCCCGACCGCACGATCCAGACCATCCGCTTTGCCACGCCCGATGGTGAGCCTTCGGAAACCTGCCGTACACTGCTGGCCTTATGGCAGGACATGGAGGCCGGGCGGCGCGTGCAGCACCGCGCAGTTGGCGCGTATGCCATTGAAGCGCATCTGGATGACCCGGCCGAGACACGGCTGATCATGTCCATGAAATCCTATCTCGCACAGGCCAGCTTTCGCGAGACACAGGTTTTTGGCCAGCGCCTGTCGCTTGAAAGCCTGATTGCCACCTTTTTGCACGAACTCATGGCCCTTGGTGGGCTTTCCCCCGCCCAGTGCCATGTAACGGTGGGCCGCCCCGTGCATTTTGTGGGTGACAATGCCGATGATGCTCTGGGGGAAACCCGGCTGCGCGCCGCCTTTGCCCAGGCAGGCTTTGCCGATGTTACGGTCATGATGGAGCCAGAGGCCGCGGGCTGGCGCTTCATGCAGCGGCTGGACCGGCCTGCAACGGTTCTGGTCGGGGATTTTGGAGGGGGCACAAGCGATTTTTCCGTCGTGCGATTTGACCCCAGAGGCCAGACCGCAACGCAACCACTGGGCCATGCAGGGGTTGGGCTTGCAGGGGACCAGTTTGATTTTCGGATCATAGACAACGTGGTGGCCCCCTACCTTGGGCGGGACTGCACCTTCCGCATCATGGGAGGGGAACCATTACCCGTACCGGTCGAATGGTACCACGCACTGGCGCGCTGGCACCGGCTCTCGCTCATGCGTACACCGCGTATCCTGAACGAAATCGAGGATGTGGCGCGCACGGCCACCGAGCCAAAGAAGCTGAAGAACCTGATCGAACTCGTGCGCGAACAGCGCGGGCAGGAACTCTACAACGCCGTATCGGCCACCAAGCGCGCGCTTTCCACCCACACATCGGCAGAACTGCACTTTACGCAGCCGGGGCTGGAGATTCACACCACCATCCAGCGTGAGGATTTTGACCGCTGGATCGCGCCCGACATTGCAAGACTGGGCGCAGGCATTGATGCCGCCCTGAAGGAAGCAGCCCTCCCCGCCGGGCAGATCGACCGCGTATTCCTGACCGGCGGCACATCGTTTGTGCCTGCGGTGCGCGCCCTGTTTACCTCCCGCTTTGGGGCCGAAAAGGTGGAACTGGGCGGGGAGTTTGTCTCGGTCGCTGAAGGGCTGGCTCTGGCGGCAGCGTAAAAGCTGCCTGCCCTCCTGACCTTTGGGGGTTAGGCCGCACTGGCGCAGGCTTTTATATCTGCTGCCAGCCGGTCCACCTCCGCCATGTCCGCATCCCATGCGAACATAAAGCGCGCCCCTCCGCCGATAAAAGTGTAAAAGCGCCAGCCACAGGCCCGGAGCCGCTCCAGCACGGCAGGCTGTGCATGAATGAAAACACCATTGGCCTGCACCGGAAACATGAGCGAAACACCGGGCAGGACCACCACCTGCTCGGCCAGCCTGCGTGCGCAGGTATTGGCATGCCGGGCGTTACGCAGCCATGCCCCGCTCTCGAGCATCCCCACCCATGGGGCGGATAAAAACCGCATTTTGGAGGCCAGTTGCCCGGCCTGCTTGCAGCGGTAATCAAAACCATCGGCCAGGGCACGGTCAAAGAACAGAACGGCCTCGCTGACGGCCATACCATTTTTGGTACCGCCAAAGCACAGCACATCCACCCCGGCCCGCCATGTCATGTCTGCCGGTGTGCAGCCTAGGGCTGCGCACGCATTGGCAAAACGCGAGCCATCCATATGCAGATAAAGCCCGAGTTCACGGCATGTTTGCGCCAGTGTGCGAATTTCGGACAGGGAATACAGCTCCCCCGTCTCGGTCGGTTGCGTAATGGTTACCGCCCGTGGCTTGGGGTAATGAATATCGCTCCGGCAGGTGGATAACAGCCTGACATCCTGCTCGGTCAGCTTTGCACTTTCCGTCCGGGCGACAAGCAGTTTGGAGCCGTTGGAAAAAAACTCGGGCGCTCCGCACTCATCCGTTTCCACATGCGCGTAGGAGGAACAGATCACGCTGTTATAGGACTGGCAGAGAGCCGCCAGCGCCAGTGAATTTGCCGCCGTGCCGTTAAAGACAAAAAAGACCTCGCACTCCTTTTCAAACAGGGCGCGAAAGGCGTCTGCCGCCCGGCTGGTCCATTCATCCTCCCCATAGGGGATCAACGAGCCAACATTGGCCTGCATCATGGCCTGCCATGCCTCGGGGCACATGCCGGCGTAGTTATCGCTTGTAAATTGCTGGCGCGTGTTCATCGCTCATCGTCTTTACCGCATTGTGGCCGGCACGCAGCCTTAACCACTGTGGACAACAGGGGGCCACGCGCAGGCTGCGCGCATGGCCTTTTACATCAATACGTCTGGCGCAGGGGCGGGTTAGTTGACCGTGTAGGTCACCAGCACAAGATAGATCACCAGCAAGACATTGGTCAGCAGGAAAACCGGCGTCAGCCGCGCCCAGCTCCGGGTGGCGACCGCCATGACCGTATAGGCAAAGCACCCCGCGCAAATCCCGATCATGAGGTTGGCGGTTGTGACCGTCAGCAGCACGATCATACCAGCAGAAACACTCTGGAGCGGGTCGGATATATCCAGCTCCGTCAGGCCTTCCATCATCAGAATCCCCACCATCACCAGCGCTGCCGTGGTGGCCTGTGGGGGAATACAGGCAATAAGGGGCCAGAAAAACGCACTCAGGCCAAACAGTATGGCTACGGTCAGGGTTGTCAGGCCCGTGCGCCCACCTGCCTCCACCCCGGTTGCGGATTCAACATACGCCCCCACGGTCGGGCTCCCCAGACACGCCCCCACAATGGAGGCCAGCCCATCGGCCAGAAATGCACGCCGGGAATTCACAAAATTGCCTTGCGCATCCATCATGCCCGCCCGCCGCGTAACCGCGATCATGGTCGCTGTAGCGGAGAAAAAGTCGGACAGGAAAAAATAAAGGGTCAGAGGCAGGACCAGAAAGAAGTTGTGGAAAAACTCGGTCGTATCAAACGCGAACAGATACGCGCTTGGCACATGGGGCAGGGCCACCGCCTGCGCGGGCAGAACGGTCATGACATGGCTCGGAGAGGTCTGGATAAACAGCCCCGCCACCGTAACCGCCAGAATGGACAGCAGCATGGCCCCCCGCACACGGGCAGCCACCAGTGCTGCGATTAACAAAAGCGAGAGAAAAACCACCATGACCGAGGGGGAGCGCAAATCCGCAAAAGCAACGCCCCCGCCGGGGTCCGTTACAATCAGCCCCCCGCTGCGCAGGCCCAGATAGGCAATAAACAGACCAATACCGGCCTGTAACCCAATCCGGATGGATGAGGGGAAGCCCCGCACAATATGCTGGCGCACATTGCTGAGCGACAGGCAGGTAAACAGAATCCCCCCCACCAGCACCATGGTGAGCGCCGTGCCATAGGACAGGCCCATTTTAACCACGACAACCTGAGCAAAAACCGCGTTGGACCCCATGCCCGGCGCCAGCGCAATGGGCAGGCGTGACAAAAACGCCATAAGCAGGGAGCCGCACATGGCGGCCAGCGCGGTTACGGTAATCATATCCGCCCGGTTGGCGCCCGTCGCCGCCAGAATGGCCGGATTGACCGCGATAATATACCCCATGGCGCCAAAGGTTGTGAGCCCGGCCAGCACCTCCGTACCCACGCTGGACTGGTGGCCCGCCACATTAAACCGGAAGAGCTTTTGCAGGGATAAAACGGCTCTCATCATCAACAGCACTCCAGTTTCATGCGACCAGTGGTCTGCACCACCACACCGGCGCGTTGCCCGTTGCCCCTACCAGACAATGGGGTGTGTCTGCCCGGTCTGAACATTGACAAACCCTTCGGGTACGCCGGGGTTGGGGGCCACTAGCACCCACCGCCACGGCGAGCAGGTAAGCGTTGCAAAGCACAGCCGCTCGGGAAAACCCTCCGGCCAGTTTTTGGAGTAGGTGGGCTCATGCATCCACTCAATTGTCCGGGCCTGTGCGTAAAGTTCCTGCATGTCCGCGTCCAGTGCTTCGGCCGGGCGGGCGGTCATCAGCCCGCCAACCTCGTAGCGGACCGTGGCCAGCACGGTGTTGTCCCGCACCAGTGCCCAGCCGCCCTGCTGCCTGCGGATCTGGTTGACCACCTGCGCCATGGCGGCATCTGACGACCCGACGACCCATATATTATGCTGGTCATGCGCGACCGAGCAGCCCACTGCCGTATCAGGCGTGCTGGGGCCGCAGCCACGCCAGAACATGCGCCCGACCCGGCCCTGCCCGGAATAGCGGTCCACAACCGCAAACTTGGTAATACACTGGCTGGTGTCACGCTGCACCTGCCCGTCCTGCACGGGCAGGGTTTCCACCAGAAAATCATCCGCCCAGTGGAACGGGCGCAGCACGGCGGCCTGCATGCTCTGCCGCCCCGGATCAGCCGGAATGGCAAAATCCTCCGCACCAAGCTCACGCGCGATGTTGATAGTCTGGCTGGCCCATGCGGGCCATGCAATATCGGGCACGGATGCAAGATAACGCCCGTTCTGCGCCACGCACTGGCCATCTGCCCAGACCTCCGCAATGTCCAGCGCCGCCACATCGGACAGCAGCACAACATCCGCAAAGCGGCCGGGGGCCAGACTGCCTACCCACGGGGTCAGGCGCATATGCCGCGCGGGGTTGATGGTCACACACTGAATGGCAATTTCTGGCGGCAGGCCAGCCTCCATGGCTCTACGCACATTATAGTCTGTGGCTCCCATGCGCAATGTGTCGCTTGCGGAACGATCATCGGTGGTCAGCGCGATCTGGGAAAAATCCTCAAAACCTGCATCCAGCATGCCCCGCACCAGTTCGGGAATGGCCCCATGCCGCAACGCCACAAAAATACCGGCCTGCAACTTGGCCTGTAGTTCGGCCATGTTCAGCACCTCATGGTCAGAAGCCAGACCAGCCGCGGCAAAGGCGTTAATGGAGCGTGTGTCATGCAGGCCCGCCCCGTGCCCTTCCACCACGCCACGGTGTTCATACGTTGCCTGAATCATGCCCCATAACCGCGCGTAGGAGGGGGATTCAGGGTTCCAGACGCTGGGCCAGTCCATAACCTCGTCCAGCCCGGGCACCATCAGATTCCCGCCCATAAAGGCGTTCTGTTCGTCATACCCATAATACCCACCCCCGCCCTCATACGCAGTGGGGGGTACGGCCGAACCGGGAAGCGGGAATATTTTAAGCGGCACACCATGGCTGCGCGCCGTCATCCAGAACGACAGGTTATGCGCACCATCCACGTTGGAAAACTCGTGGCTGGCCTCGCACGTCCATGTATTGCCACGTGGCAGCACCAGAGCGGCCTCGTATTCGGGGGTCAGGTGCGAGCTTTCGATATGTTTGTGCACCTCGCCAAAGCCGGGTACGGCGGAAAGTTCCAGCCGCTCGACATGCGCTCGGGCTATGCCGGTATAGGTGCCCGCAGGGCCGGTCCAGGCAATGCGGCGGCGGTACATAACAATATCCTGCTGCTCTACCCAGCGGCGCGTATGCACATCCAGCAGGCGGCCCACACGCAGCACAAGATCGGCCGGGATCAGCCCCATGGCCACACGGGTCAGTTCCTGACGGATGCGCACTTCCTGGGCAGCACTGATAAACAGGTCATTCCCGGGTATCATCTCGGGTGCGGACTTCATCACCATGATCCATTATACCAAAGAAAAATCTGGAACTTTGCGAAAGATACGGAAAAAGTTTTCCGTTGTCTGCCGGGCCAGCTCCTCGGGGGTCACCTTGCGCAACCCGGCCAGAACCCTGAGCGTATGCACAAGGTAGGCGGGCTCGTTCCGCTGGTCCGCATAGGGTTCAGGGGCCAGAGATGGCGCGTCTGTCTCGATCAGGATACGGTCTGCGGGCAGGCTGGCGGCAATAGCGCGCATACCGTCATTCCCCGCATGGGTGAGCAGGCCGGAGAAAGAGAGGTAATGCCCCATCTCCACATTGGCCCGCGCCAGAGCCGGTCCGCCTGAAAAACAGTGCATGACCACCGGAAAACGCCCTTTGGCGTCCTCCTCACGCAAGACCTGCTCCATGGCCGCATCCTGTTTGACGGAATGGATGATCAGGGGCAGCTGCGTCTGCCGGGCGGCCTCTATATGGACCAGAAAATTGCGCATCTGCGCATCCCACGAGGCCGTGGTAAAAAACGTGTCCAGCCCCACCTCACCTATACCCACCACCTTGGGGTGGGCGGCATGGGCGACAAGGTCCTGCACCTGTACGTCGGTTTCCCCATCCGCCCAGTGGGGGTGGGTGCCTACAGAGCAGAAGACATCATCCATCTCCTCCGCTTTTTGCAGTACCTTTGCAAAATCATGCACACTGGTACCAATGCTGACAAACCGGCGGATGCCCACCATGCGCGCCCGCTGCATGACCGCGTCCAGATCCTCCGCAAGCTCGGAAAACTCAAGGTGGCAATGACTGTCAACCAGATGCATGCTGCGTCCTCCCGTTATGGGGTCTGTTGCAGGGCCGGGTCATACTACCGTGCCCTGTCTGGCCGAAATATCAAGCACTTCCGGCAGGCGCGTAATAAAATTGACCATAACGGCAAAGGCTGCCTGCACATCCGCCACGATCACGCTCTCATCAGGATGGTGGCTTATCCCGCCGGGACTGCGCAGGAACAGCATGGCCGTGGGCACCCAGTCCGTCATCATCATGGCGTCATGGCCAGCACCGCTGACCAGAACGTGCTCGGGCATGCCCTCCGCCTTTATGCCCGAACGCAGCAGGTCAACCAGTCGGCCATCGCAGGGGGCGGGGGCAAAGGTCTGGTGGTCCCGCACCTCCCACCCCACGCGGCGGCGCCCGGCAATGCTGGCCACCAGCGCCTTGACCTGCAAAAACGCGCGCTCAAGGCATTGCGCATCCGCCGAGCGGATTTCCACCGAAAGACTGGCGCTGCCGGGAATAACATTCACCGCCCCCGGATGCGCCTCGATCCTGCCCACTGTGGCCACAAAATCGTCCCCATGCGCGCAGGCCAGCGCCTCTATGCCCAGAACCATCTCGCACGCAGCGGCCAGCGCATCGTGGCGCATGGAGAGCGGCACCGTGCCAGCATGCCCCGCCTGCCCCTGCACGCGGATATAAAACCGCTGGATCCCCGCAATGGCAGACACGGCCGCCAGAGGTGCATCCGCATGTTCCAGCACGGGGCCCTGCTCAATATGCGCTTCCAGATAGGCCAGTATGTCCTGCCGGTTGCGCCGGGCCTCGCCCATTCTGCCAACGTCCAGCCCTGCGCCACGCATGGCCTCGTGCAATGTTGCTCCGGTGCGGTCACGCATCTGGCTGACATCCCCCACGGCCTTGCCCGCCATGGCCCGGGAGCCCAGCATGGACAGCGGAAAACGTGACCCCTCCTCATCCCCAAAAGCCACAACTTCCAAGGCAAAAGGCAGGCGTATGCCTCGGCTGGCAAAGGCGGCTACACATTCCACCCCCAGCATGACCCCCAGCACGCCATCGTAAAAACCGCCGTTCCACACGCTGTCTATATGCGAGCCGATCAATAGCGCGGGGGCGTTGGCTTCCATCCCTTCGTACCGGCCAATAACCGTGCCTGCGGGGTCCGTGCGCACACTCATGCCTGCATCGTGCATCCACCCCCGCAACGTGGCCATGGCGGCTTTGTGTGCAGCCCCAAGGTAAGGGCGGAACAGGCCGCCACGCATGTCGCTATAAGGTTCGCACCCGAGTTCTTCACACCGTCTGACCGCACGCGCCCCTGCATCGTGCTCGACAATCCGCTCCAGCTTGTTCATCTCAACCACCAACGTAAACCCGCACTCAATCCCGGTGACCTTCTGCACGCCATGCCACAAAGGCCGCCCCTGCCCTGCTCCACCTACCGGTGTGTGGAAAGGGTCTGTGCAGGACGGCCTTTTTATTATTGCTTCAGAAATCCGTGGAAATTGTTCCCGTCATGCTAAAGCGTGGCAGAACATAAAACTGCGCCCCACTCCCCGCAGCCAGAGTTGCGCCATCCAGCAGTTGCCCCTGTGTGGCGTTTGTTGCAATACCCACCGGCCCCGTGCGCACAACGGCCCCGGTCAGGTTCTGAAAGTTCATTTTAAAAGTGGGTGATTTGAGGAAAGAGAACGGCGTGAAGCGATACCCGATACTCAGGCTGTCCGTTACGTAGCCGGGCATACGCTGGTCCCCCGTCAGGGTTACGGACTGGGAACTGGCATAATGCAGGGCGAAGTTTCCAAAAAAATGCGTGTCATCATACGACAGGCCAAAATTGGCCATGACCTTGGGTGCCATAGGGGCTTCATGCCCTTTGGTCCGCAGGTAGCTCCCCCCGTATGGCACGTTGGAATCCAGCGTTGCATGCAGGTACTCAAACGATGCATAAGGGCTGAAGTGGTGGATCGGCCGGGCCGCCACCATAAGGTCAAAGCCACGTACGGTCTGGTTGCCCGCATTGGCGGTGCCAAACACGCCACCGCCCAGATAGGTGCTCATCAACCTGTTGGTAATGTTGTAGTTGAACAGGGACAGATCGAGCATCACATACCTGTCGTAGTAGCGATAGCCCAGTTCCTCCTTGATCGAATACTGGTTTTTGGGCAGGCCGGTCACGGCCTGAATGGCCGAGGGGTCGGGCTGGCGAAAGTCCCCCTCCCCATGCACATAAACCTGATTATGGTCGTCAATATCATACGAAATGGAAAGCTGCGGCAAAGGCACCGTGGAGTTCGCCCCCAGATGCGCGTTTGACGTGGAGGACGATGCAAGCAGGTTCTTCATCCAGTAATTTGTCATCATGAACTTGAAGCCCGCGTTAATCCGCAGCCTGTTACGCAGGTACCGTGCTTCGTCCTGCACAAAAATCGAGTGGATTTCGTAGCCGGTATTGGTCAGCCCAGCCAGCGCGCGTCTGCCGTCTGCCGTATAGAGCGCAGTATTGGGGTTGCCCGGCGTCGTGGCCCCGCTATAGGACACGTTGACCGGGAAACCGATTTTGGAAAAGTTGTTGGCATACCAGTACCCGACCGAAAAATGGTTATGGCTGTCAATGTCATAACCCAGCTTGGCGGTAACACCCACATCGGGCTGGCTGTAGGCGTTCCATGCCTGCACAAGCTGCTGCCCACCGGGCAGAGCACTCCCGTTGCCCAGACTATACTGCCCGGCGGAGGACTGCCCGATCCCCCAGCTATCCCACCCAAGAGCATCGTAAAAATAGGGGGTCACATCCAGCGTGAGCTTTCTGCTCAGCACCACATGCACCGGCATGACCAGAAAAACCGTGTTGAAGTGCGAGATATTGTTTTTCCAGTAGTTATCGTTCCCGCCTGTTGTGCTGTAATCGCTGTGGTTATACCCCGCTCCGGTATGCTTGTAGGCTTTGAACTGTTCTTCCGTTGCGTAATTATCAACCATGATCTGGTTGTTATTCCACGAAAAATACAGTTTGACGCTTGATGCGTTCTGAAAATCCTTTTGCAGCCCGAAGTCAATGTGCTGGCGGTCATTTGTGCCAGCCCCCATCCACTGCCGGGCATGCGTATGCGAACCCGATACGTAAAAACGCACACCCGTGTTGCCAATATCCCCCGACTGCAAGCGCAGGAACTCGCGGGAGAGGTTGTTTGTGCCATAGGAAAAATCCATCGTCCCACCCATTCTGTGGGAGGGGGTCAGGGTTTCCTCACGCATGACGCCCCCTGCACTTGTGGTCACCGGGGCTTCCAGCGCGGAAGCACCGGGGCTGACGGAAATACGTTCCAGATTTTCGGAATCCACGTTCTGGTCAATATAGCCCGCGCTGCTTGCGGGCACACCATCGAGCAGAATGGCCATGTCGGCATCTGTCAGGCCGCGGCTTTCTATGCCCCCACCATGCATGCCCGATGTATCCGCTGAGGATACGTTAAGACTTGGCATAGTCTTGACCAGATCCAGCACACTACTTGTAGGGCTTTTCTGGTCAATAAACTGCTTTGTAACCGTTTGTACAGAATAAGCGGCTGTTTCACGCCGCATCATCCCGCCCCCGCCATCCACGGACAGGCTGACGGACTGCCTGTTGGATGTGACGTCAATATTTTCCTTATTCCGCGCCTGCAGGGCAGATTTTGCATGGGGTTTATGCCCACTCGCCACCACCCGGTCTGGTGTTTGCACGTTACCCGCTGCTGCCGCACCAGCACTGCATGCTGTGTCAGAGAGTGCTGCCAAAACCAGAATGCCCGACGCCGATACGAAAAGCCTGTGCCTTAACGAAAAAATTTGCATTGCTTGTGCCCGCCCCTACAGCCTTCCACCTAAAAGACTGTTTTCAAGTTCTTTTTTGTCCAGCCCGTCCGCAGTTTGCTCAGACTCATTGTTCTGTTTATGTAACGTATCGTTTCTGTACGCTCTTTTGGAAGCGCTAAATTCTGCACGTTGTGTAGCCTTTTTCTGCACGTACGGACTCTTTTTTGATGCGGTATAGAAATGATTATGTTTATTCTTGATTTTCCATTAACTGTTCTCTCCAACAGGTTCCAAAAGACGCACACCCAGCAAAAGGACTATGGCCATGGTGCTCCTGACCAAGTTTTCCCGTTATTTTCAGGAGGTCATCCACCATGGCTCCATCCGCAAGGCGGCCGAGCACCTGCATATTGCTGCTTCAGCCGTGGACCGGCAGATCCTGAATGTGGAAGAAACACTGGGAGTGCGGCTGTTTGACCGGGTTTCCGGTGGTGTGCGGCTGACTGCTGCGGGCGAGGCCGTTTTTCACCAGCTCACCCGTTGGGGCAAGGAGGAAGCCGCCCTGCACCGCCATCTGGCCGAACTTAAAAACGCACGCGGGGGAGAAGTCCGCATTGCCGTGGCCGATGGTCTGGCCGTCAGCTTTATTCCCTCCGTGATCATGCTTTTGCATGATGACAGCCCGGGTTTGCGCTTTAAGGTTACTGTTGCCACCGCAGCAACCGCCGCCATCCTGCTCCGGGCGGGGGACTGCGATCTGGGGGTTACATTTGACCCCCCATCCTTTGCCGGGCTGAGTGTGGAGGCCGAGGCCCTGTCCCGCCTTGGTGTGCTGGTACCGCGTGGCCACCCGCTCACCCGCATGGAAGATGTGCGGGTCACGGACTGCACCGGCTACCCCATTGTGGCACCGGATTCATCCACCACATTGTGGCGGCTGGTCAAGGAACTGCTGGAAGAAACAGACATGCCTTACGACATTGTCTTCAATTCCAACAATATTGCGCTTGTCTGCGATATGGTGAAAAAAAATCTGGGCATTGCGATCATGCGTGATCTGGATGCCTTTGGCCATTACAATGAGGATGAAGCCCGGTTTATTGAACTGAACGAAACCAAACTGGCAACGCAAAAACTCTCGCTCATTATCCCCAAAACACGCATCCTATCCCCCAGCGCGCACTTCATTATTGAGAAATTCAAAAAAATATTCCAAGGGTTTGACAATAACCCACAGCAGTTTCTTGGAAAACCCAAACACATGGGGGACAGCAGCAAGCCGGGGTAAATACCCGGCTGCCCTGAACACGCTCTCCCTCCCGCACACAGGTGGGGAAGGGAAAACTCCACATTATACAAAACGAAAACCCATTACGTGGGGTTTTGAACACTCTCATCCAGCGGATAGGTAATACAGTGGTTATCCGCAACCACCGCCGCCTCTGTCAAACCTGCCGGGACGACATGCGACATGGACAGAATATGAAAAACCTTTATTCCATTGGCCAGAAGATAATCCGTGATAATGCGCCTGTGGCAGCGCCACCAGAGCACTTCCGCACACATGATCGCAACAACAGCGTGTTTCCCTGCTTCGATAAGCCGGGTCAGACCATGGTGAAAATCCTCTCCCAGAGCGTAATCCGCATAATTATGAAAACTCTGCACACGCCAGAATGCATTCGTGTCGGCTGGCACCGTCTTTGACCGTGGACGACGGCCGCCAAGGGCTGGAAAATGGCTATACCCTATGCCACAGGCCGCCAGTTCGGGTTGAAGAGTCGTCCCGTCATAATCACGGTTACGACGGGAGTAAGGAAAAGCCCGCACATCCGCGACCAGCGTCACCCCATAATGGCGAAGGAGCGCCACAAAATCATCCAGAGAAAGTGTTGAATGTCCAATGGTGTAAAAAGGGTTGGAAACGGATATACTCGGCTCACAGTCATGGTTCACGCTGGATTTGGAGTTTGTCATGCCATCACAGTCCTTCGCAATCGGAGATATCGTATCCTGGAACTCAGAGGCCGGGCACGTCAGCGGACAGATCAGGGCCGTCCATTTTACCCCGTTCATGGTCAACGGCTATCAACATCACGCGACGCCGACAGAACCACAATACGAAATTGAAAACCTTAAAACCGGCCATATCGCATTCCATAAAAGCACCGCCCTGAGCCTGAAGGACTGAAGGACGCAGCAGACCTGCCGGAACTGCATCCATGACCGCTGAACGCATGTGACAGCACGCCATGACCTGCACGGCAAGCCATGAAACCGATTGCAGCGCAGGCTTTAACAAAGTGCCCATAAAGCCATGTCCCGGTGGCAGGGCATACTCCATGGCCGGATGGCAGGTTTTGCGGGGCATAAGGTTGCACCACAGCACGCTCAGCGGCTGATACCCGGAATTTCTCGGGCCCTTGCGGCGAGAAACTCCGTGCAGAGCCGTACCCGCGTCAGGTTTGTCCGCTCCGGTGCGATCAGCATGCTCAGCGGCACCGCCGGAAGCGTGAAGTCCGGCAAGACCTGTTCAAGGCGGCCATCCCGCAGGCAATCCTCCACCAGCCAGCGATGGGCCGGGCCAAAACCGCGACCAGCCAGAAACGCATCACGCGCCGCCAGACCATGGTCAACAGTCAGACGACCATGAAACGGCACAACATGGTCCCGACCTTCTGCGTCCTGCAAAAGCAGCCGCTCCGATCCATGCACGCGCGACATCCGCACGCCCTCAAGGTCACGCAGATCCTCCAGCCGTCGCACCGGGCCATGGCGCGCCAGCCATTCGGGCGAGGCAACCAGCACGCGCTGGCTTTCCCCCAGAGAGCGCAGCTTCATCGTGCAATCACTCAGGGGACCAAGACGAATGGCAATGTCAACGCCATCGCGCACCAGATCAATGCGCTCGTCCGTTAACCCGAATTCAACCCTGATACCGGGATTCTGGTCCTGAAATTCATAGATGAGGCGACTGATATACAGCACACCAAGTGCGCCGGTGCAGGAAATCCGCACGGTTCCGGCTGTCGCCTGCCGTGTATCGCGCATTTCCTGACCTGCCTGTTCGACAAGGGAGAGAATTTGCACACAGTGCGCGTAATAGCGCGCTCCCTCATCCGTCAGTGCCGCGCGGCGTGTTGTCCGCGTCAGCAGCGAGACGCCCAGAGCCTCTTCAAGCTCACGCAGATGCCGCGTAATCGTCGATTGCCCCGCGCCACTTTCACGCGCGACAGCCGCCAGATTACCCCGTTCAGCGATGCGCACAAAAGTCCGCATCCGCTCCAATGAAACCAGAGACTGTTCCATTTTCTGGCATTATACCTTCCGCTCACCCCATATGGGAGGAGAATAGCTTATCGCCTACTCTGAGTGGAATACGAATTCCTCTGACAACAGCAAGGTCCGCTCATGAATATCCTGATCGTCTTCGCCCACCCCGAACGGCACTCCCTCAACGGCGCCCTGCTCGACGTTGCGGTGACCACATTGCAGGCACAGGGTCACGCGGTTCAGGTTTCCGACCTCTACGCCATGCACTGGAAAGCAAGCATTGACCGGGCCGATTTTCCGGATATCCCTGCAAACGAACGCCTGAGAGTGTCCTCCGCTTCCTCGCGCGAGTTCGCCGAAGGCGGCCTGACAGACGATGTCACGGCCGAACAGGACAAACTGCGCTGGGCCGACACCGTTATTTTCCAGTTCCCGCTCTGGTGGTTCGCCATGCCCGCGATCCTCAAGGGCTGGGTAGATCGTGTTTATGCCTGCGGGTTCGCCTACGGCGTTGGCGAGCATAATGACCGCCGCTGGGGCGACCGCTATGGCGAGGGAACGATGACAGGCAAGCGCGCCATGCTGATCGTCACGGCCGGGGGCTGGCCCGAGCATTATTCTGCTCGCGGGATCAACGGCCCGATAGATGATCTGCTGTTTCCCATCAATCACGGCATCCTGTTCTATCCGGGTTTCACTGTTCTGCCACCCTTCGTGGCCTACAGGGTGGACCGGCTGGACAACGCGGGTTTTGACGTTCTGGCAGAACAGCTCCGCGAACGGATGCGTACACTGGCAACAACAGCCCCCATCCCGTACCGGCAGCAGAATGGCGGTGACTACCAGATTCCCACAATGGAACTCAAAGCCGGGCTGGAAGCGCCTGGCACCGTCGGTTTTGACCTGCATGTGGCGCCACCACCGCCGAAATGACCACTTGGCAGCCATATGACAGCAACAGGTTCAGGGTATTGCACAGTCAGGGTGTTGCGCCGCGCCAACGTGGTCCAGCACAGGGTCGCAGGCTCATTCTGCTCTGGCAAAATGCGACCGTTGCGGGAAATGACGATGGCGTTCATTCACGCACATCGCAAGAACCTGGGTATCGGGCCGATCTGCCATGAACTGGCGATCGCCCCGTCCCTCTATCATGAACATGCCGCGCGTAAAGGCAGCCCTTGCCAGACGGGCTGCCCATGCGCGGCATGACGTGGAAACATCAGGACAGGATCACGCACGTGTACGCCTGTCCCGGATTTTTAGTGGTGAGAGGGCCTGACTGCCACAACCTCAATTTCCACCAGCCATCCCGGGTTGGCGAGTTGCGCCACACCAAAAGCAGACCGAACCGGCAGATTGGGCTGCGACTTGGTGCCAAAAAACTTCGTGTACCCTTTCATCATACCTTCAAAATCAAGTTTTTTGGTTTTCGTATCCGCCACCATAAAAACATGCATCTGCACCACGTCTCCCATGGTCAGCCCCATGCCAGCAAGCGTATCCTCTATCCGTTTGAGAGCACCTTCCGTCTGTGTCGCCATATCGCCATAAGCTGCCAGACTTTTCTGGGGTGCTTTCGGGTCGATAACAGGAGCACCCATACCACTCAGATAAATGGTGGAAGAGCCTGGAGGCACTTCAATAGCTGAAGCAATGGGAAAAGTTGCTTCGTTATGTCTGACCAGATCACTCTGGGCATATGCTGGCGCAAAAGACACTGATGCCGCCAGAACTGATGTTGTACAAAGGGCCAATCCCCATACGGCCTTGAATACACGCATGATCTTATTGCTCCTCGGCTGTCAGATGGGGGCGCATAAGAGCGACCTCTGACGGGTTCAGTTTATCTGTATAATGATTACCAAAATGCGTACGGACATAATCCACCACATCTGCAATCTGCTGGTCATTCAACAAACCGGAAAACCACGGCATGGCTCCGTAACCGTTAAGGATAACGGTCGCAGGGTAACTGGCAACCTGCAAACGCGGATTATGCGCCAGAGCAGGAATTTGCGCCCCGGCACCCACAGCCCCCTGCCCTTCAGCCATATGGCAGCTCTGGCAGACATGGCGGTAAATCGCCTCGCCCGAAGGCAGGGCTTCCATTTTACCAGAAATTGCACTTGCACTGTCCGCCCGTGCAAAACCAGCCGGTGCGGCAGCAGCCACTAGCGCCGACAAAAGGAGAAATTTACGCATCAGGCTGCTCCCAGGGCTCGTTTATGCAAACGTGTAACCGCGTCCAGCGCGGAGAGAATGGCGCCTTCCTGCCAGCATCCGACGTAAGACGCATGCTCGCCAGCCAGAACCAGTCTCTGGTCAATGGAACACAGCGTCTTATAGTGCGTCTTGCGTGCCTCTTCGCTCCACATCGAACAGCATCCCAAAGTCCATGGCACCCTGCTCCATGCAAAACTCACACCATTCAGAAATTCCTTCCGGTATTGAGGATGAAAAGCCAGACCCTGCTTGATGCCCTGCTCCAGTCGTTCCTGAGGGGTCATGCCTGCAAAGTCATATGCCGCAGGGCCAAACATATAGCCCCCAAGCAGTACGGCCGGGCCTTTGGAAAAAATACCATGGCTTGGGTAGGAAATCTGGCTGATGGGCTGATCCGTAAAGCTGATGCCGCCGTAAATCTGATCATCTTCCTCCCAGAAGCGGCGTTTGAATTCCAGACCAAGCTTAACGGAGGACGCATAGGGCACGGCACCGATGGCAGCTTTCATGCCATCACTCACCTGCACATCCAGCTGTGACAGAATGGAAAGGGGAATTGTGCACACACAGTAGTCAGCCTTTGCCTGACGGACCACACCCCCATGCTGCATGTCATTATAGGTAACACTTACACCATGATCATCCTGATGAATGGCCGTAACCTTGCAGTTGAGCTGCAAAAGGTCTTTAACCTGCCGGGTAAAGGCCTTACCAATATTGTCCATTCCCCCAACAGGCTGGAACATGGTTGTCTGCATATCCAACCGCTCATGGAACGCCATCCAGTTCCACATGCCGGATTTCCAGATTTCACCTCTCTTCATCAGGTCGGACGGGATCGGGGCACCATTCAGTCCGCCACCCTGTGACTTCTCAAACCCGCGTCGTAACGAGCTGATGTTACCCTTTGTATAAGCCAGTTCCGGCGTAAGCGCACCCCAGCCCTGCATGGCGTTTTTCAGATGCGCCACTTCATCTGGGGTCACCAGATCATCCAGTTTATGCTGGTCCACAGCTTTAGCCAGAAGCTCGGCCGTAAAGCCGGTAAAATCAGCAGCCAGTTCCCGATAGCGTACGGCTTTGCCACCAAAAGAGCCTGTCGAATGGAGCCAGCTGTTATGGTTCAGCTCAATAAAGGGTTCCAGTTCAACACCAAACTCGCGGCAATAGTACAAAAGCCCCTGATGGTGGTAGGGGATACGCCACGGACCGGGATTGATGTAGTTCCCCGGTGCAAAGCCGACTTTCTGTGTTGCTCCGCCCAGTTCCGTTACTGTGTCCCCTCCGCGCAGGCTGATGTTACGCCCACCGCTACGCGTCTGGAATTCAATGATTTTAACATCATAACCCGCTTTGCGCAGTTCGTAGGCACTGAGCATCCCCGCAAGCCCAGCCCCCAGAACCAGAACGGAAGTCCCTTTTTTAGCGCCAGACAGCCTGGGAGGACCGGAAAAATCCGTTCCCATGGCATGGCCCATACTGGTCATGGCCTGATACAGCGCCACACTCCCCGCTAACGTGCCAATACGGCCCAGCAGTTGCCGCCGTGTTTGTGACTGGGTGTTTGATGGACTTGCCATTGAGTATCCCTGCTTTTTCTTTTACCCACGGTTCCGGTAAGACCGAACCGGCAAAAAAATACATGACGCATGAAAACATACGTCATGTATGTCCTGTTTTAGAAGTCTGCGTTCAGGCGACCATAGTAGTAGGCACCGGTGATCGGCACCTGAAGAGAGAACTGGTCATACGGCTGTGCGCCACGGGAGTTATTGATCTGCGCAACCATACGGGGTTTGACATCGGCAATGTTGTTCACGCCAACAGCCATGTGCCAGTTTTTGTTAAAGCGGTAGCCAATTTCAATATCGGTCATCCAGCGTGGTGTGTTCTTGAACTGGTTGAAGCAGGTATTGGAGTAAGCCAGCTTTCCACCACCCGCGCAGAGTGTGTTCTGGTTCTGCCAGTCATAGTAGGTCAGCATGGACGTTGTTTCGCCATACCGCGTTTCACGCACGTTAAAGTCCCAGTTCTTGTAACGGTAGAATGCGTTCAGGATAATCTTGCTGCGTGGATAGGCCGTTGTGATGTAAGAAATGTTCTGTGCGTTCAGCAAAGGATTACCACTTGCATCCAGTGAATTATGGTGCAGGCGCGTCCGGTTGAGGTCAAGCGCCATGGTCAGCGCCAGGGTACCCGCCTTGCGGAAGCGGAAGGTATAATCAGCCTTGATATCCAGACCCTGCGTACGGGTGCTGGCTCCGTTGGTCATGAAATATGCTGACACGTTGTCAGCAATCAGACCATTGGAAGGCAGCAGATAACCAAGCTGCTCAATGGCCGAAATCGCGCTAGCACCCTTGACCGTACCGCCACCGACAATACGGTCACGCAGGTTGATCTGGTAAACATCCGCTTCGATATGAAAGCCGTTGATAGGCTCGATAACAATACCACCGCTGGCGCTGACAGAGCGTTCCGGTTTAAGCTTGCTCGCCCCCAGTGCACTGGCCGCAGCCGAATCAACCGGCAACAGGCCGGAAGCGCCGTTGGGGTCCACGTTCATGGCGGAATAATGCTGCTCCGGCAGTGTCGGCGCACGGAAACCCGTGCTGATGGTCCCGCGGAAGGCAATACGCCGGGTTACATCATAACGGGAGGAAACCTTGCCGTTTTCCGCATTTCCAACGTCTGTGTAATGCTCAAAACGCCCGGCAAAATCCAGATCCCAGTTTTTGAGCGGATGGAAGTCACCATCCACATAACCTGCCCAGATGTCACGGCTCCAGCTCCCTGCACTCTGTGGGCCAATACCTGCATAGCCCTGTGTGCCGCCCAGAAGGTAGGATGCCTCGTCCCCTGCTGTCAGGTCATACGTTTCCAGCCGGTGTTCACCACCAAAGGCCAGCAGCATCGGAACTTTCTGGGCAATGTTGAAATGACGCCGGAAATCGAGATTATTGGTCCACTGTGCCAGCCTGTATGTTTCTGCGCGCACGATTGTCGGGGTCCAGCCACATCCGAGCGGTGAATAGTTGGCCGATGTGCTATCCGGCGAGCAGGAAGACGACAGCATGCCTGTATTGGCGGTATTTTTGTTGCCGATCTTGGTTTCGTCAGCACCGTAAGTGGTGCTCAGGTCCCAGTCAAAGCCGAACAGGCTATCGCCTTTAAGGCCAATGGTCGCTGCGTAATCGTTTTCCTGAATGGTTTCGAGCGGGGAAAAACCAGAGGGATAATAGGTCGGCGCGATGGTGGGAATACGATAGTTTTCGTATGCTTCCCCATAACGGTGCGCGTACGTGATCAGACCATAGAACTGAATGGCGTCAGTAATTTTCTTACCAAAATCAATGCCAAGATTTTCCCGGGTTTCTTCGGGCGTGCTCATGATCTTGTTGGAATCAAGCGGCACCTGCATGGCGTTGGGTACCAGACCGTTATAATACCCGGTTGTGGTCGCACCATCGGGCCAATACCCCAGCAAACGGTGATCTTTTGTTTTGACAACGTAATGATCTACATGCGTGATCTGGCCTGAAAGATGGATATAACCATCTTCCCCCAGTTTCAGCCCGCCATCTGCGTTCAACTGATACTGCCAGCCATCACCGTTATAGGCATTGGCCCCGGTCTGGGCCGACATATGCAGGCCGTGGTCTTCTTTTTTGGTAATAATATTCACAACGCCCGCAATGGCGTCTGAACCATACATGGCGGCGGCACCGTCTTCCAGCACTTCAATATGGTCAATCGCATTTGCTGGAATCATGTTCAGGTCAACGCCCGTCGAACCAAACTGGGGGCCCGCGTCTGCCACGATGTTTGCCGTGGAATGACGGCGCTTGCCATCAACAAGAACCAGCACTTCGTTCGGGTTGAGACCACGCATCTGAATGGAAGATGTCAGCGCGGCACTGTCAGCGGCCATGGCCTGCACGTTGATCGATGCGTATGTCCGTACCAGCGAATCTGCCAGATTAACCTGCCCCGAACGGCGCAGGGTCGCGGCCGTTACAACCGTCACAGGGGACGAGCTTTGCCTTGCCTTACGGTTGGTCGAGTGGGTGCCGGTGGAAACGTTAACGGTTTCGACATCCCCTGCATACAAGGCTCTGGTGTCGTCCTTTTTGCGGGCTGCCCGTGTTGAGGCTGCCGTTGTAGCGGGACCTGTCGGCTTTGCCGTGACCTTCCCGGACTGTTCGTGCTGAATTTTCCGATGCGTTGTAGCAGTACCTGTCGTTTCAGCCACAGAAAGCGAAGGTAGAACGGTGCAGAGTGTGGTGGCAAGCAGAGAAAAGCGGCGCGCTAATCGCATGTTTCATGTCCCACTTGTGAAGCATTATTGCTCCATCCGCCGTATTACATTTCGGAATAGAAATGATATAGAAAAAACATATCTGCTGTGCATATTCCACATAACGTTGCGAAAACGCAACAGATAGCCTCCGCACCAGATCAGGCCGCCCCTTGCGCCACCTAACGTAAAACTGGCTGTTTTGCGCCATCTCTATGGCTTTTGTCATGTGGAACATGGAGGCAGAACCACCCGGCCTGATCTGCTACACCCTTATCCACAAAGGCTGGCGCAACGCCAGTTCCATGCCCCCAGCAGGCTGTGGGATTCGGGTTTTACTGACATTTCCACATGGCTGGACTTTATAGAGGCCACTTTTATCATGACATGTCCGCCCACCTCAGTATGAGCGGCTCTGCTTCATCACCCCCCATACTGAGGCGGCTGGCTATGCGGTAGCCAGATCACTGGGGCGGAGCCCTTGAAGCACAGGCCGTCCTACGGTTCGCAAAGCAGACATATCGTATTGGCCGGTATCTCTTGACCGCGTGGCGGCATCTGCCTTTGTGAGTAGGGCCCTTCTGTCCCGGACGGAATTTACCGGGGCAGAAGAGAAGAACTGCCCTGTCAGGCGATGCGGATCAGCTTGCGGTTGATGAATTCCTCAATACCGAGAAAGGAGAGTTCGCGGCCAAAACCCGAATTCTTGATTCCCCCAAAAGGCAGGTCCGGTGCGGTTGCTGTGGCCGTGTTGATGAACATCATACCTGTTTCGACCTGTTCAGCCACTTTTTCGGCGCGTGCAAGGTTGCGGGAGAACACAGCCCCGCCAAGGCCGTAAGGTGAATCGTTAGCCAGTTCAATGGCCTCGTGTTCCGATGCGACCCGGTGCACAACCGCAACAGGCCCGAAAATTTCCTGATAGAAGACCGGATTGTCTTTTGACACATTACTCAGGATGGTCGGCTCCATAAAGAAGCCCTTCCGGTCCATCCGCTTGCCCCCGACCACCAGAGTTGCGCCCGCTTTGATGGCTTCGTCGGTCTGCGCAAGGACGGTGTCCAGCGCCTTGCGGCTGCTCATCGGGCCATGAGTGGTGCCTTCGGCCAGTGGATCGCCAATACGGAACTGCGTGATCGCCTTTTTCAGCCCCGTGACAAAGGCATCATAGACCGCCTCATGCACAATCATGCGTTTGGCCGCCGTGCAGACCTGCCCGTTATTGGCAAACCGGCCCCATGTGGCCCATTTGACAGCCAGTTCGAGGTCCGCATCATCCAGCACGATGAAAGCATCGCTGCCGCCCAGTTCCATCGTATCCTTCTTGAGCGCCGCACCCGCTTCGGCCGCCACCGTCTGGCCCGCGCGTTCGCTGCCGGTGAGAGCGACACCACGGATACGAAAATCCTTGATCAGTTCAGCAGACTGGTCATTGTCGAGGAAGATGTTGGTATAGACGCCAACCGGCACGCCTGCATCATGAAACAGCTTTTCAAAAGCCAGCGCACATTGCGGCACGTTGGGCGCATGTTTGGCGATGACCACATTACCCGCCATCAGGTTCGGTCCGGCCACACGGGCAAGCTGGTAATAGGGGAAGTTCCATGGCTCGATGCAGTAGATGATGCCAAGCGACTGGTTGATGATCTTCGCCTGGCCTTTCCTGACCTCCAGATGCGTAGGGGCCAGAATTTTCTCCGCGCCATCGGCGTAGAAAGAGAGAATATCAGCGGTGATATCGATCTCTTCCAGCGCGTCGGACAGCGCCTTGCCCATTTCGGTTGTGATCAGGCGGGCATGCGCCTCGCGGTCACGACGCAGCAGGTCGGCAGCCTTTGACATGATGATTTTGCGCTCGGCGATACCGCGCTTTTTCCAGTCGGTCTTCCACACATGGTCCGCGCGCTCGACAATCGCCTTCATCTGCTGCGCAGTATGAAGGTCAAATGTGCGCTCCACGGTTTCCGTGGTCGGATTGAGGGTCTGATAAAAAGTCATGTTGACGTCGTCCTGTTACTGAGTATGGAATGGATAGTCGGTGTAACCATGCGCACCACCGTCATACATGGTCGCGGGATCAAGGGGATTAAGCGGCCAGCCATGTTCCAGCCGTGCAGGCAGGTCCGGATTGGCGATGAACTTTCGCCCGAAGCCGATCATATCCGCCCAGCCACGCGCCAGAGCTTGCTGCGCCCTGTGCAGGTCATAACGGCCCGCATACAGGATGCGACCACCAAAGATGTCACGCACACCGGCACGGAAGGCGTCTGGCATTTCAGGCGCGTTGTCCCAGTCGGCCTCAGCCAGCGAGACATAGGCGACACCAGCTTCGGCCAGAACCCGCACGGCCTGCGTGTAGGTCTCCTGCGGATTCCCTTCCAGTAGACCCAGATAGACGCGCTCTTCTGTGGGTATGCCGAACAGCGGAGAAAACCGCACACCCATCCTGCCGGGCGTGACCACAGCGGACACGGCCTCCACCACCTCACGCAGGAAGCGCAGACGATTGGATAGACTGCCGCCATAAGCATCGGTACGGCAATTGGCACGCTCGGAGATAAACTGGTTAATCAGATAACCATTGGCCGCATGGATTTCCACACCATCGAACCCCGCTGCCAGAGCATTACGCGCCGCATGGGCATACAGTTCCACGAGATCATGGATTTCGGGGACGGACAGTGCGCGTGGCATGTCTGGTGGCGCCAGTTTGCCCGTACCCGGCCCTGTGGGAATAAACACGTTTACTCCAGTTGCCGCCACGGCGGATGGAGCAATCGGTGCTTCGTGGCCGGGTTGTAACGCCCGATGGGAGACACGGCCGACATGCCACAACTGCGCAAAGATGGGCCGCCGCTTTGCATGCACAGCATCTGTGACGCATTTCCAGCCCGCGATTTGCTCGGGTGAGTAGATGCCCGGCGTCCAGGCATAGCCCTGACCACGGGGTTCGATCTGTGTGCCTTCGGTAATCAGGAAACCCGCCTGCGTACGCTGGGCATAATAGTCCGCCATCAGTACGTTGGCGACATCACCGGGCTGTGTGCTGCGGCAGCGGGTCAGCGGCGGCAGGAATATCCTGTTCTCAAGGGGCAGGTCGCCCAATCGCACGGAACTGAATAGAGAAGATGAAGACATGATCAACCTTGTTTACAAACACAGACCATTCATCTGGCCCTCATGTAAACATTGACCCGGCCTCATGTTTGCGCAAGAACGCACATAAATCGCCACTAGTGTCAGGAATGATACCATGCCCCGCATCCGTCACACCACGCTGGGGTGTAGCCCCGGCTGCACGGTGGAAGCCACGCTCGAACTCTTTGGCGGGAAGTGGAAGGCGCTGATCCTGTATCACCTGTTCGAGGACGAGGTACTGCGGTTTGGTGAACTGCGCCGCCGCCTGCCCAATGTCACACAGCGCATGCTCACCAACCAGCTTCGGGAACTACAGGCGGACGGGCTGATTTCACGGACTGTTTTTCCCGAGGTTCCACCGCATGTGGAATACGCCCTGACTGATGTGGGAAAAACGCTGAAGCCTGTTATTCAGGCGCTCAAGACGTGGGGAGATCGGTACGCGCATTCCATCCAGCGAAACAGAGCCGCTGACTGAAACCGAGCGCTGCCGCATGCTGCAATCACAGCGGCGCTCCGCCCAAAAGCAACACAGCAGACAGGCGGCCGCGATATGGATTGCTGACCTGAATATATAGGCACAGCCTCCACTATCAGCAGTTCACTGACGACACGCGATGGTGTCTCGGGCAATGAAGTGTCGTTATACTTCCTGACACTTCATCCCGTCTTCCAGTAAGTGCAGGCCCCTTATTGCCAATGTCCTGCAACCCAGACCCATCCCCTCGGGCCTGGCCGCCACGAGCCCGGAACCCAGATGAGTCTCGGCATCGGCCGGGCAATCCAATGGCCCGGAATCCAGACATAGCGCGCGCGATGCCTCTTCCAGTGCCCGGGATCCCATACGAATTTCTCCGGTGCTCCCGGCGGTGCAATCATCATCTCGCGGGGTGCAGGCGGCGGGGGCCCCACCATGACGACCTGAGCCTGCGCGCTCGAAATTGTCACACACAGGATAATCCCCAGTGTTACAGTATTTATTTTCATATACGCGCTCCATATGCCTGCAAGGAAGAGACACTCCAATGACGCCACGGCAGGGTATTTCTAAAACAATCCCGCCTCTTTTTTAAGGGTAGCCCCCCTCGCGGGCATGTTTTTTGTGGCGAGCCGGAAATCATGCCATATTTTATTTCTGTATCGAGCGCAGGAGGCGGCCTGCCCGATCTGCCTGGTCTTCAGCCGATGACCCAGATCAGAAAGAAGCGAATGTGATTGGCAGACGCACGCTCATAAAAGGCTCATTGATGGCAGCGGCGACCATCGTTTCGGGCAACGCTCACGCACAGACAGTCACGCCTGACGCAGGAAATCGTCGGCAGGATGCGATGCCGAGCGCGCTTGTATCCGGATTTCCAATCTGGCACGGACCGCCGCCGGGTGGTGGAGGCCCCACTTCAGGCGAGCATGTCTCCAGAAGCGGTGCCGTAACAAACGTGGCGGTTCCAACACTTACGGTCTTTCGTCCCGTTAAGCCCAACGGAGCCGCGATGCTGATCGCAGGGGGCGGTGGGTATAAACGGGTCGAAAACGGGAAGGAAGCCATGCCCACCGCCCGGTGGCTGGCTTCTATCGGGGTGACGAGCTTCGTCCTGACGTATCGCCTCCCGGAAGAGGGCTGGACTGTTGGCAGATCCGCACCTTTTCAGGACGCGGAGCGCGCCATTCGCATCATCCGCGGTCGGGCACGCCATTTTGGCATCGACCCGCGCCGTGTGGGAATAATCGGTTTTTCTGCCGGCGCTCATTTGCTGGGTATGCAGACAGCCTGTGCGAATCAGCTATCCTACGCGCCGCTCGACCTGGTGGACCAGATATCGGGTCGCCCCGATCTGACGTTGCTGATCTATCCCATTGTGACACTTGAACCACCGTATCAGCACACGTCCACGAGACGCATCCTGATCGGCGATCATCCAAGCCCTGCCGAAAGCGCGCGCTGGTCCGTGCAGACACACATTCATCCGGGGCTGGCGCCGTTCTTCCTCGTACAGGCGGCGGACGATCCCGTGTCAAACCCGGCAAATACTGCAATTCTTCAGGCGACCTGCGAACAAAATAATGTAGAAGTCGTGCGTCACCTGTTTCCCACCGGTGGCCACGGTTTTGGTCTCGGAAAACCAGAAACCGCAACGGTGGAGTGGCCCAAAATGGCCGAACAGTGGATGGCCGGGCACCAGTTTATCTGACACCCCGTTCTGAACTGCCCCGGGTTTACGGGAGAGAGATTTGTTCAGTAATCAGGCAGAGATATCAAGCCAGCTCTGATCTTCATAGTAGGCGCGTTCGGCTTCGGCGGGCGGCCTGTAGCCGATTGACGGCAACTGATAAGCTCGGGTAATCTGATCGATGCTCTTCCAGAAGGCGCACCGCGCGCTTACGGAACTCAGGCGAATAACGTGATGTTTTCTTCTTCTCTACTATAGGGATCATCCTCCGAGAGTTTTACTCTCCGGTAAACCCGGGACAGTTCACACAGACTGGTTTGCACTCAACCACCCTACGATCACGGACTGCGCGCTCTTCCCCTCTCTCGCACTGGCGCCCGAGGGCGGTATCGACCCGCTCCCTATCCGGCTCTCGGACGCTGGTTCGATCGCGTCCGAAATCTGCCGGGTTTCATCTCCATGCCGGGTCTGTAATCGACAGATGCTTCACACGGCCATCAGGAGGCGGACTGAAACGCCTTGCGGCCTTCCGCGTCCAGCGCCGCGAAGTCTTCGTCGGACAGGATGATGTCAACGGCGGCGACGTTCTGTTCGAGATGTGCGACCCGGGACGTTCCGGGGATCGGTAGCATGACCGGACTGCGCTTCAGAATCCAGGCCAGGGCAATCTGGCTTGGCGTGGCGTTATATTTCCCCGATATTGTGTCAAGTATCGAGCCCGGTTTTGCGAGATCGCCCGCGGCGAGCGGAAACCAGGGAATGAAGCCGATACCCTGAGCAGCGCAATAGTCGAGTACGTCCTCACTGGTACGGTCGACCAGATTATAACGGTTCTGGACGGTTGCGACGTCGAAAAATTTCGAGGCCGCCTTGATGTCCGCGACGGATACCTCACTCAATCCCGCGTGGCGGACAAGTTTCTGATCGAGCAGTGATTTGATTGCATCGAACTGTTCGTCCGCCGGAACCTTCGGATCAATACGGTGTAACTGCCAAAGATCAATCTGTTCGACACCAAGATTGCGCAGGCTCTTATGCACCTGCTGGAGCAGGTATTCCGGCCGCCCGACCGGCTTCCATATGTCAGGCCCAGAGCGGGTCAGACCACCCTTGGTCGCGATTACGAACCCTTTGGGATAGGGATGCAATGCCTCGCGGATCAGCCATTCCGACACATCCGGCCCGTAGGCATCGGACGTGTCGATGAAGTTGACGCCGAGCTCCGGAAGCCGCTTCAACGTGCGGATAGCTTCGTCGTGATCGGCAGGTGGCCCCCAAACACCTTTGCCGGTAATACGCATCGCGCCGAAACCAAGACGGTTGATGTCAATATCTCCGCCGATTTTGAAACAGCCGGATCTGGTGGCGTCATGGCTCGAAATGCTCATTATCCTACCTTTCCTCAAGAATATGCCCGCCTCAGCGGGCACCAATGGCTTCACCAGCATGTCATGTTATCGGAGCAGTAACAAGCAATCGAAAGAGGTCCCTACTCTTGTACCATCTAAAGGCACTTATCGTACCTCGCTGCTATTTACGGGATCAAACCTTCTTGCCGTAACGCGTTTTGAACGGCCGACCGCTCCAACATTCGGGCGGCATGACGCGACCATGCCGGAAAAGAGGATTCCATATCCAATCCGATGGCTTTCCCCCAAGAATAAAAAACAAACAAATACGGATCAACGCATGAATACGCTTCACCTACGCACCACGTTCTCCCAGAGATATTGTTTTCTACTACTGCACTAAATTCCTGAAGGTTGTTTTTCCCTCTTGAAACAATATTATTCCACTGATGTTCATCTTCAATGAACCGTCCGGGTCGCCATATCTGTCCATAGGCAACCGCGTGTACATTGCTCGATAACCAGTTAAACCATTCCCAGCAACGAGCTTGCTCCAGAACTGATTTTGGCCAGAAATTTCTCTCTGGAAATAAACTCGATAAATAAAATAGAATCGCGGGGCATTCGGTAATTATTTCCTCACCGTCAATTAAAACAGGAACCCTTCCTCGCAGGTTTATTTTTAGAAACTCTTCACTTCCCGTACCTTCGTCTCCAACGGGCGTCAGTTTGTTGATTTTCACTGAGAACTGACCCGGGTTTTTCATCAGGAATTGACCCAGCCAGATGCTATTTCAGGCACAGTCG
>NZ_JBFCXX020000097.1:0-266 GCF_040702925.2 Acetobacter fabarum
GATGTAGGCCGCTCACTCGCCGCAGCAGCGAAGACGGTGCTCGATCGCGATCCCGACCACCCCTACGCAACCTGGGTGGCCACTTACGACGCATCCGAATTCCATGCCATCGTCGACGCTGCGAAGAATTTCGTGGACGACGCCGCTGCGGCTGCGACGCTCGATCAGCGCAAGCAGATGATCGGTGCTTTCGTGGTCGCGTCGAGGTACGAATTGATGTTCTGGGACAGCGCCTTGCATCCGACTCCGTGGCCTCTGACCGAGAG
>NZ_JBFCXX020000098.1:0-266 GCF_040702925.2 Acetobacter fabarum
TTCGTCAACGTTGCCAAGCGTTACTACGCCGAGCAGGGTCGTCAGGTCGACATCATCAAGCTCTATGGCTCGATGGAACTGGCGCCGCTGATCGGTCTGGCCGACAAGATCATCGACGTGGTCGACACCGGCAACACCTTGCGAGCCAACGGCCTGGAGCCCCAGGATTTCATCGCCGACATCACCTCCAGGCTGATCGTCAACAAGGCTTCGATGAAAATGCAGCACGCCCGTATCCAGGCTCTGATCGATACCCTGCGCAAGGC
>NZ_JBFCXX020000099.1:0-265 GCF_040702925.2 Acetobacter fabarum
GTGCTAGAGGTGGATATCTCTACTTCATTACTTTCATAGATGATCTATCCAGGTATGGATATGTCTATCTGATGAAACATAAGTTAGAGTCATTTGAAATGTTCAAATGGTTTCGAAGTAAAATAGAAAAACAAACTAGAAAGAATATTAAGACTCTTCGATTTAATCGAGGAGGGGAATACCTTTCTGGTGAGTTTCTTATACATCTAGGAGAGAATGGAATTATCTCCTAATGAACTTCTTCAGGAACACCACAGCATAATGG
>NZ_JBFCXX020000100.1:0-264 GCF_040702925.2 Acetobacter fabarum
CTTTGTAATAGCCTCGGTCGGCCACCACCGTTAGCGATTCAGCCTCGATTTCTTTACGCGCTTGGTTCGCCATATTGCTCAGTTGCCCACGATCATTACCAACGTTGGTCACCTCATGGGCAACGATCAGATGGTGTTTGTCGTCGACCGCTGTTTGGACGTTGTAGCCAACCGTTCCGGTGCCTCGGCCGCTCGTGGCCATTGAGCGTGCATCTGGGTCTGTGAGGGAGATCTGCTGGTCTGGACTCTCATGAAGCTGCGCCT
>NZ_JBFCXX020000015.1:0-61647 GCF_040702925.2 Acetobacter fabarum
ATCTCACGGCTTGCGGACATAGAGAGAGGCAAGCCAAAACGACAGCGCTTCAAACGCTATCCCATAGGCTTTTTTCACATCGATATTGCCGAAATCCAGACTGCTGAGTGTATCAGAAGGATACGGTTTGCGCGCAGTATTCATACATCTCTCCTGCACCAATCAGGCCAGAAAGTACAGAACACCCGCTAGTGAAATATATGCAACAACAGCGGCACAAGCAGCGCTGTAACCAGACCATTCAGCCCGATACCCAAGGCAGCAAAGGCTGCTCCTACCGGGTCACGTTGTGCAATCTGGGCGGCTGCGATGCCGCTGCCCGCAATACCGGCCGCCAGACCATGCGCCCTCCAATCATGCACGCCAAAACGCCTTAAAAGTGGTTCTCCACACATGGCAGCAATAATTCCCCCCACAATGGCAAATACCGCGGTAAGGGGCGCTATGCCCCCTATCTGTCGCGTAATGGCAATAGCAATGGGGGTTGTGACTGCTTTGGGGGCCATTGACAGCGCCACATCCTGCGATCCGCCGCATAGCAGTACCAGCCCGACACCACTGATGACAGAAGTAACAGATCCAGCCAACAGAGCCAGAATCATGGCAGGCAGACTACGCAGGACAAGTCCTATGGACTGGGCTAGCGGCACAGCCAGCGCCACCGTAGCCGGGCCAAGCAGGAAATGAATCATGCCTGTACTGCGAAAATAAGTTTCGTAAGATGTGCCGGTGCAGAACATCAGCATCACGACTGTAAGAATTGAGAGCAGAACCGGATTGACCCATGGCGCACGCCCGCACAAAATCTGCACCCGCACGGCAATCCCATAAGAACCCAGCGTAACGCACAGCCACACCAACGCGGCGGATGAGGGGGAAAGAAATGCGTATTCCTGCACCTGATGCCATAATTGCGTTGTCATGACTAAAGCACCTGCCCCCCATTATCGCTCAGGTTTTCCGGCGGGGCGTGGCCCTGTGTCATGGCGTGCATGACAAGTGCCGTCACCACCAGCCCCAGCAGTGTGGACCCTACAAGAGCCACACAGACAGGCCATGCATTAGTGCGCAGCACGGCAAACTGGCCAGCTATGCCAGCTCCCGCAGGCACAAACAGCAGACCAAGAGCCCCAACCAGACTACGCGTCACACGCGCCAGATCCTGCGGGATGGCCTCCTGCTCCGTCACAAGGTCAGGCGCGGCTGAACCGGCCACGCGCATATGCCGCCTTGTGGCATACTGTTTCCGGGCAATAAGACTGCCCGCCAGAATAAACATGCCGATCACTGGCCCCGGCACGGATAGATGAAAACCATCCTGCAAGACTGTCCCTAGAAACTGAAAGAAAAGCAGGATAAAAAATGCCTGCACCATAAAAACCCCCACTGTCCGGCAAAGCAGGAACATCAGAACGGAAACGCCAGACAAACCACGGCGCGCGCCTAAAAACAGCACGCCATACGCAGGCACCGGAGGAAACACAATGTTCACTCCGGTTCATTTCATGCAGATGAACACTAGGCCGCCAACACACCAGCGCGTGAGCCACAATCCCGTTCCTTGGCGATCCTGCGGTAACGGTGCAGAATTTCTTCCGTATAACCACAAGGCTGACTGGCCCCTTCAAACACCAGTTCCTGTGCCGCGCGGTAGGCTGGTCCTTCCATATCACCCAGCAGCGGGCGGTAATCCGGTGCATCGGCATTCTGGGCATCCACAATCGCCGCCATGCGATGCAGAGCTTTTTCAACCTGTCTGGATGTTACAATGCCATGGACAAGCCAGTTGCCGATATGCTGTGAGGAAATACGCAACGTCGCGCGGTCTTCCATCAACCCGACACCATTCAGATCAGGCACCTTGGAACAGCCGATACCCATATCTACCCACCTAACCACATAACCGAGAATACCCTGCAGGTTGGTATCCAGCTCCGCGGCTATTTCGGCCTCAGACCAGCGTGTGACATCTTTTTCCACGGGCAGAACCAGCAGTTCCGCCACCGGTTGGGGCGCCACGCGGGAAAGAAGAAGCTGCGTATGCCGGACGTCGTTCATATGATAATGCAGCGCATGTAATGTTGCCGCTGTTGGTGAGGGAACCCAGGCTGTGCTGGCGCCTGCTTCCAACTGGGCTCCCTTGCTGGCCAGCATATCCGCCATGCGGTCAGGCATCGCCCACATACCCTTGCCAATCTGTGCATGTCCGCGCAGGCCACACGCCAGACCAATGGCGACATTGCGCTGTTCATAGGCGGCCATCCAGCATGCCTGTTTCATGTCGCCCTTCCGGACGACAGCGCCCGCTTGCATGGTGGTATGGATTTCGTCTCCCGTACGATCAAGAAAGCCGGTATTGATGAAAAATACCCGGTCCCGCGCGGCGTACAGACAGGCTGCCAGATTGACGCTGGTTCTCCTTTCTTCATCCATCAGGCCCATTTTGAGAGCACCTGCCGCCAACCCCAGAATCTCTTCCACGGCGCTGAAAAGATCAACGGAAAGAGCCACTTCTTCCGGTCCGTGCATTTTGGGCCTTACAATATAGACAGACCCTTTCATGCTGTTTCTGAAACAGCCAAGCCCTTTGATGTCATGTATGGCAATAGCTGCCGCTACGGCGACATCAAGAATACTTTCAGCAACAGCCCTGCCTTCATCATCCAGCACAGCATCCGTGCTCATATGCCATCCGACACTTCTGAAAAGCATCAGGCTACGGCCTGAAAGTACCAATGGCGCGCCATCGGGAGTGCAGTAATGCCTGTCCTGTGCCAGACGCCGGGTGTACACGCCTTCAGCCCCGGGCACATCCGCTGTCAGTGTTCCCTGCATGAGATGCAGCCAGTTTCGATAAACCTGCACCTTATCCTGGGCATCCACTGCCGCTACACTGTCCTCCGCATCAATAATGGTACTGACAGCGGATTCCAGAACCACATCCGCTATACCCGCCTTGTCCTGCTCGCCAATGAGAGAATGGCGGTCAAAACGAAGCTCAACATGTAAATGATGATTGCGCAGCAGAAGAGTCTTGAGCGCGTTTACCTCCCCGGAAAAACCGACAAACTGTCCCGGCTGACACAGGCCTGTCGTGCGCCCGCATTCCAGCTTTGCGTGCAGTTCACCATGTTGTATGTAGTACGAAACCACATCCGCATGGCTACCCGTCATCAAGGGAGCGATCTCATCCAGAAAGGCGCGCACACGTCGGATGACAACTTGCCCTCTTACAGCATTGTATGTCTGCCCCGGCTGGAGCGCGCACTCTCTGGCGATGGCGTCTGTGCCGTACAGGGCATCGTACACGCTTCCCCATCGGGCGTTAACGGCATTCAGCACATAACGCGCATTGGTTATGGGTACAACAAGCTGTGGGCCGGGCTGCTGTGTCAGTTCTGTATCCACATTATCCGTTGCAATCACAAACGGGCGTGGCTCATCAACCAGATATCCGATTTCACGCAGAAATTCCTCATGCCGTGCGGGCGTACACTCATGCTCGCGCGCCATAAAGACATCAATCTGGGACTGCAATTGCGCACGGCGTGCCAGTTTTTCGCGCACATGTGGGCCAATGGCGTTTACAATTCTGCCCACTCCACCCCAGAACGCATCAGGCGTTACGCCGGTATGCGGCAGGGCTTCGTCCGCCAGAAAATCATACAATCCACGGTTAACCCGCAGGGTGCCAATAGTCATATACGTCATGGTTTTCACTCCATCACACGGTGGTCAGGCATGCGCAGATATGCTTGACTACCGTGTTGTACCGCTCAGCCCTCCCTTACTTCAGGGACAGACCAGAAACACGGCTCAGTGATGAAACTGCTCAAGCTCGGTTGAGCCACACATGGCGGTCGTGGAGGACCGCCCACCGCTCAACGCGACGGCAACGGCATCAAACCAGCCTGTTCCCACCTCCCGTTGATGACGGGTAGCAGTGTAGCCGCTGGCCTCGGCGGCGAATTCCTCCTGCTGGAGTTCAGAATACGCTTCCATACCCCGGGAGGCATAGCCATGCGCCAGTTGGAACATGGAGTGATTAAGCGCGTGAAATCCAGCCAGCGTCACAAACTGGAATTTGTACCCCATCTTCCCGATTGTCTGCTGGAAGGTCGCTATTTCCTTTGGCGAGAGCTTCTTCTTCCAATTAAAGGATGGTGAGCAGTTATAGGCCAGCATCTTGCCCGGAAACTGCTTGTGAATGGCATTGGCAAACTCTTCGGCTTCTTTCAGATTCGGCTCTGACGTCTCCCACCACAGCAGATCGGCATATGGCGCGTATGCCAGCGAGCGGGCGATGGCGTATTTCACCCCAAGCCCCTCACGGATACGGAAGAACCCTTCAGGCGTACGCTCTTCGGTCAGGAAGGGCCGGTCCCGCTCATCCACATCCGATGTCAGAAGCTGCGCCGCATGGCTGTCCGTACGGCACACCAGCACCGTGGGCACCCTTTCAACATCCGCCGCCAACCGCGCCGCATTGAGCGAGCGGATATGCTGCGCAATGGGAATCAGCACCTTGCCACCCAGATGGCCGCACTTCTTCTCGGACGCAAGCTGGTCCTCATAATGGACGCCAGCCGCGCCAGCCGCTATCATGGCGCGCATCATTTCGAACACATTCAGAGGCCCGCCAAACCCGGCCTCGGCATCCGCCACGATCGGTGCCATCCAGTAGTGGGAGGTATCGTTTTCGAGGCGTGAAATCTCATCGCACCTGCGCAGGGCATTATTGATACGGCTGACAACGCTGGGTACAGAGTTAGACGGGTACAAAGACTGATCCGGGTACATCTCTCCCATCAGATTGGCGTCCGCCGCCACCTGCCAGCCAGAGAGATAAATGGCTTTCAGCCCTGCCTTGACCTGCTGCATGGCCTGATTGCCCGTCAAAGCACCCAGCGCGTGGATATAAGGTTCATTATGCAGCAAGGACCAAAGACGCTCTGCCCCCATACGTGCCAGCGTATGCTCGATTTGAAACGAGCCTGAAAGCTGGGCGACATCCTGAGCCGTATAGTCCCGCCGGATACCATCAAACCTAGGGCTGCTCATGAAGGTTTCGATAGAGTTGATAACCATTGCCTTGTTTTCCTTCTTGTTTTCGGCAAGCTCATGGTAAGCATCTACGGGAAATATTTTCCACAACAGAAGGCAGAGAAAAACAGTAATACTGTAAACTTCTTTACACGTAGTCCTCTTTATAAGAAAAAGAAGAAAAGAAGACGATCGACATGACCGGAGCACGCATAGGCCGTATCATTCGCCGCCTGAGGCATGAACGGAACTTTACCCAGCAGGCCCTGGCTGGCCGACTGGGTATTTCCACCAGTTATCTGAACCTGATCGAACATGACCAGCGCACTGTCACCGCGCCACTGCTTATCAAGCTGACCCGCATTCTTGACGTTTCAATCGAAGCGCTGTCAGGAATTGAGGAACATCGTCTGGAAGCCCAGCTTCTTGAAGCACTGGCCGACCCCACTCTGGGAGGGCAGAGCGATATTCCTGTTCATGAAATTGCTGTTATGGCCACGCAGCCTACCATTGCACGGGCCATTCTCAGCCTGTACAAAACAGCCTGTGCGGCCAGGCGTACGCCACAGGACGCACAGGCGCACACCCATCCAATCATTCTGCCGCAGGATGCACTGCGCCAGCTTTACGAGACACGAAACAACTACTTTGACGAACTGGAAAGTTTCGCAGAATCCGTCAGATACCAGTTGGCGCGAGATAATGGCCTGCCCGAAGGCGAATCCCTGCCCCCCTATGAAACCAACCGTGCGGTTGCTTCGCGCCTGCGGCGCCATCATGGCATTATCGTTCAGGTTTCCCTTCTGGATGGGAAGCTGAAACATTATGACCCTACCTCGCGCATTCTGATTATTTCGGAACAAATGCCTCGTGAAAGTCGCGGTTTTCTGCTCTGTTCACACCTCATGATGCTCGAAGCCAATTCTGTCATGGCGCCCATCATCAATGCTTACGGACCTATCAGCAAAGAAACCGACATGTTCATGCGTATCGGACTGGCCAATTACGCTGCCGCAGCCCTTCTCATGCCCTATATGACATTTGTACAGAAGGCCCGCGCCCTGCGTTACGATATAGAAAATCTGGCTGCCCATTTTGGTGTTTCGTTTCATCAGGCAGCACATCGACTGACAAGCCTGCAAAAACCCGGTGAACGCGGTGTGCCATTTTTTTTCGCGCGCGTTGACCCTGCAGGCAATATTATCAAAAGTTTTTCCGCCTGCGGTTTTCCCATCCTGCAACAAGGCAACCCATGCCCGCGCTGGAATGCCTGTACCGCATTTCTGACACCGGGGAGATTTCATGTGGATATCGTTGAATTTACGAATGGCAAAACATTTCTGACCTTTGCCAGAACGATCACCGGAGCCAAAACCAACTACCATCAGGCGCCGCCCATCTCCACCATTGCAATGGGCTGTTCAATTGAACGCGCCAAGGAAATTATTTATGCTGACAGCCTGAACCTTCAGGCCCCGCCTGCTCCAGTCGGCCTGACCTGCCATCTGTGCGATTGGACCGATTGCCGCTCACGCGCTTTTCCTTATGGAGAAAAAAATCACCCTATGCCCTACGAACTGGTGACAGACTGGCGCTCCGCCCTCTGACGGAGAAGGCCTGTTTTTCATACGCTCCAGTCAACTCCTGACAGGTCACGGGTCGCTCCTAAAGCGACCCGAAAAAGGAAACATTGAATGTATCGGGCCGTTTTCTCTGTCAGCACTCCATTGTTTTCAGCCTGAGCGTGAACACAGATTGCGCCGATATAAAAAATTCGTCATTCTTGAGACATAATATGGATATTTATAGATCCCAATATCTGCCCCGTAAAAGACGAAGTATATAGGGTTTCTGCCCGATATACCCTACAAGTTTATGTTGTCTCCAACCTCATGATTTACGTTCCGCCCGCCCGCCCGACTCATCGAACGTGTTGTGGTTGATGCCGGACTAGGTGTTTAGTCCCGTGGTTTGATGGTGTGATATTTTCACGTGAGTGGAAGGAAGCATCATGGGGCAGATACGTCATGGGAGCGCCCCGACCACGCACGCTGTGCGAGGAGCAATATAGCGATCGCAGGCTTCGCTCGCGGCGCTGAGCAAGGAGTTCGGGATCAACCCGAAAACAGTTGCAAAATGGCCCAATCACCAGACTGTCGAAGATCAGAACACTGGCCTTAAAGAGCCACGATCAACGAGCCTGACAGAAACCGAAGAAGCCATGGCAATCGCTTTTCGCCGGCATACTTTACTGCTGCTGGATGACTGCCTTTATGCCCTGCAGGCCAGCATTCCTCATCTGACATGCTCGCCCTGCATCGCTGCTTTCAGCGTCACGAGATCTCACGGCTTGCGGACATAGAGAGAGGCAAGCCAAAACGACAGCGCTTCAAACGCTATCCCATAGGCTTTTTTCACATCGATATTGCCGAAGTCCAGACTGCTGAGGGCAGCCATGCGCAGTTGAGGACACACCTCAACGACTTCATGGCGGCCTATAACTTCGGGTGATGGCTCAAGATCCTGAGTGGCCTCACCCCTTACGAATATGTCTGCAAAATATGGACTTCAGAGCCAGAAAGATTCATCATCAATCCAACCCATCAATCCACGGGACTAAACACTTAGGCTAATGCCGCGTAAAAGCTCAGAAGCAGGCACTCCGCCACCACTGCGCAGCACCCCAGCACATCCCCTGTAAAACCACCAAGCAGACGTCTGGCGCATAATGCAACAAGTGCTGCCGTGGCGCAGCCGATGCCCGCAGGTGCCGCCATAAGTGCCAGAGAGGGCCACAGGCTCAGCCCTGCGTGGCCATATGCCAGAACGTTCAGGCAGGTCATGACCCCCATCGCCATAAAAGCCGCTCTCCACAGGGAAGGAAGGGGAAGGGGGAAGAGCATGCGGGCCAGCCCGTCGGCACGGGCCGGGGGCACAAGGGCAGGCACCAGCAGCATGGCCATTCTGGCAAGGCAGGCGGCTGTGGCGCATACCCCAATGCTTGCCCATACGGGGAGTGCCGCCAGAGCTGCTGCGCGTACAAGCAGGCTTAGCCCAAGGGCCATAACGCCGTAACTGCCCACATGGCTGTCCCGCATGAGGGCCAGCCTGCGCTCTGGTGTACTGCCACCACAGCCATCGGCCATATCTGCCAGTCCATCTTCATGCAGGCCGCCTGTCAGGATGCTCTGGCAGGCAAGGGCCAGACCAGCGGCGGCAAGGGGGGGGACATGCGCCATACGGAGTGCAGCCAGCACACTGCCGGTTAACGCCCCGATCAGGGTGGCAATAACCGGCCAGCACCAGATTGATCTGGCCAGTGGCCAGGGTTGGGTGCTGTTTCTGTCCGCAGGAGGAGCCAGCCAGATGGAGGGCAGGCGTGTCAGCAGGCTCAGGCCGCATGCAAGGTCCAGTCTGCGCCTGTCCAGCCAGCCGCTGGGTCGGGTGGATGTCATGTTTTTTCAGAAACAGCAGCTTGGGCAAAGGTCGCCATGCCCGTATGGCACGCAACAGCCGCCCGCAGGATGGGAATGGCCAGTGCGGCGCCAGAGCCTTCTCCAAGGCGCAGGCCAAGCCCGCTTAAAATGGGCCGCATATGCAGGAGCCGGGCCAGTCGGGCGGTATGGCCTGTTTCGGTCGGGCAGTGGGAGAGGGCGGTATGCGCCAGCGCATCGGGGTGCAGGTGCGCCAGAGGTGCTACCGCTGCGGTACAGACAAACCCATCGAGTATGACGGGAATATGCATCAGCCGCGCTGCAAGGGTGGCCCCCAGCGTTGCGGCCAGTTCGTACCCGCCCAGACGGCGTGCCACTTCCAGCGGGTGTGCCAGATGGGCGGCATGGTGCTGGAGTGCAATGTCTATAACCCCGGCTTTATGTGCCGTGCCCGCGGTGTCCAGCCCGGTGCCCTGGCCGGCCCAGTCTGCACCGCTCTGGCGGGTCAGGGCTGCGCACAGGGCAGAGGCGGCAGTTGTGTTGCCTATGCCCATTTCACCCAGACAGAGCAGGTCGCATGTCCGGGGCACAGCGTTAAAGCCGACCTGCACGGCGGCCAGAAAATCCTGCTCCGTCATGGCCGGGCTGGTGGTGAAATCCGCGGTAGGGGCCAGATTGTTAAGTGCCACTACAGCCAGTTCCGCCTGTGCTACGCGGGCAAGCTGGTTAATGGCGGCCCCGCCCTGCTCAAAGTTCTGCACCATCTGGGCCGTGACCTCCACAGGCCAGGGCGAGACATGGTGCGCCATAACACCATGATTACCCGCAAAAATGAGCACCTGCACGTGTTCCAGCGGGGGGGACGCGCTGTGTTGCCATCCGCCTAGCCAGCGTGTCATCTCCTCCAGATGGCCGAGGCTGCCGGGTGGTTTGGTGAGTTCCACCTCTCTCTGCGCTATAGCCTGTTGTGCCTGCAGGCTGGGGGGAGGGAGGTCCGCGCACAGGGCTTCCAGCGCAGGCATGGAGGAAAACGGGCCGGACTGGGGAGGGATGGAAGAAGAGGGCATGGTGGTAATTGTGTGCTGTTATGGAGGTTCACGCAAATGGAAACAGGGGCAGACGCGCGTATGCACAGTGTAAGGCTCGATCTCCACAAGGGAGGTGCCGCAGGTAGCCTGCTTGTGCTGGGTGGCGCAAGATCGGGCAAAAGCCGCTTTGCCGAGAACGCCATAACAGCTTTGCCCGGCCCAAGAATATATCTGGCCACAGGCCGCGCATTTGATGATGAAATGCATGACCGCATTGCCCGGCATAAGTGCGAGCGCGCCAGTGCAGGCTGGCAGACGGTGGAAGAAGCCCTGAATGTGGCCGATGTGCTCCAGCAGCACGCCAGCACTCCGGTTTTGCTGGACTGCCTGACCTTGTGGCTGACCAATCTTTTACTCGACGGGCGGGAGGTGGAAGGCCCCATCACAGCCCTGCTTGCCAGTTTGCATGCACGTACCGCTCCTACAGTGATGGTGGGGAACGAGGTCGGGCTGGGTATTGTGCCCCAAAGCCCGCTGGGGCGGCGCTTCCGGGACGAGGCCGGGCTTTTGCACCAGCGTCTGGCAGCCTGTGTGGGCAAGGTGGTGTTTGTGGCGGCAGGGCTGCCCATGGTGCTCAAGAACGAAGGTGCTTCTGCCTGAATACGGTAAGGGACAGATGGCGGGCGGAGGGTAAAACATACTTTGCCCGGCTGCGTGTGGTCTGCCATTATACACCCGGCTTTTTGCGGGCACCGCCACAGGGCGTAAAATACAGTGGACCTCTTGCGTACGCGGGCGGAAGATGGTGAGTGACTGACGCTTGTGTGGGCATAACCGGGTTAGCACCATACCTGTTCATTTTGGCTGAGAGATGCATATGTCAGAGACACCAATCAACACCCAGCTTCTGATCGCAGGACAGTGGCAGGATGCGGCCGATGGCCGTACACTCCCTATTCTGGACCCTGCCAGTGGCGAGCTTATTGGCAAGGTTGCCCATGCCTCTGTTGCCGACCTGGATAAAACGGTGGCTGGTGCCGCTGTGGGTTATGATGCATGGCGCAACCTGAGTGCATGGGAGCGTTACGCGATCATGCGCAAGGCTGCCGACCTGCTGCGTGAGCGTGCAGATGCCATTGGCCGGATCATGAGCCGTGAACAGGGCAAGCCTCTGGCTCAGGCCGTGATAGAAATTAATGCCGCCGCCGGTGTGATCGAATATTTTGGTGAGGAAGGCCGCCGCCTGAACGACGAACTGGTGCCCGCGCGCGTGCCAGATGTTGAACAGCGCGTGCTGCACCGCCCCATTGGTGTGGTGGCTGCCTTTACGCCGTGGAACTTCCCCATCAACCAGATCGCCCGCAAGCTGGGGGCAGCACTTGGGGCCGGGTGTGGCGTTATTGTCAAAGCACCGGAAGACACGCCAGCCTCCCCTGCCGAACTTATCCGCTGTTTTTGTGATGCGGGTATTCCCGCAGGGGCAGTGTCTCTGGTTTATGGCACGCCAGCGGAGATTTCGGAGTATCTGATCGCCCATCCCGTGGTGCGCAAGATTTCCTTTACTGGCTCCACCCCCGTGGGCAAGCATCTGGCCGCGCTGGCCGGTGGGCAGATGAAGCCGGTGACCATGGAACTGGGTGGCCATGGTCCGGTGATTGTCTGCCGGGATGCGGATCTGGACCAGGCGGCCGAGCGTGTGGCGGCCGCCAAGTTCCGTAATGCCGGGCAGGTGTGCATAGCCCCCACCCGCTTTTTGCTGCACAAGGACATTGCCGCCGCGTTTATTGAAAAGTTCAAGGCCCAGATGAGCGCGCTCAAAATTGGCCGTGGTCTGGACGAGGGTGTGACCATGGGCCCCGTTATTAACGAACGGCGCGTCAGGGCATTGACCGAACTGGTGGATGATGCCCGCGCCAAGGGCGCGCAGGTGTGGCAGCCCGATACGGCTCTGCCCGACAAGGGCTTTTTCTTTCCGCCCACGCTGGTGCTTAAACCCACGCTGGATATGCGGGTGATGCAGGAAGAACCATTCGGCCCGATCGCCATTATGGATGAGTTTTCCGAAATGGCGGATGCGCTCAAGGAGGCAAATCGCCTTCCCTATGGTCTGGCCGCGTATGTTTACACGCGTTGCGAGCGCACCCAGCGTTTGCTGGGCGAAAAGCTCGAAGCTGGTATGGTGGCCATTAACCACCACGGTATTGGTGTGCCAGAAGTGCCGTTTGGCGGGGTCAAGGATTCCGGTTATGGCACGGAGGGTGGTCCTGCTGCTCTGCGGGCGCATACGATCATCAAGCTGGTCTCCAGCCTGCACCGGCCATCTACTTACTAAAAGCGTTTGTTTTTATCATCAGGTTTAAAAAATACCGTGCGCTGGTGAAGCGCACGGTATTTCTGTATGTAAAAGACGGTCAAAAAATCAGAAGGTGGCAGAAAGACTGACGTTGAACGAACGGCCCATGCCCGGCATGGGCATGCGTGTGCCATCGCGCTTTAAGTCGTATGTCAGAATACCGCCAAGAGGCATGTAGTAGGCCTGATTCAGCACGTTATCGATCCCTGCTGTCAGGGTCATCATTTTCCAGTTGTAGCTGCCGTTCAGGTTCAGCAGCGCATAACCGGGGGTGCGGGGCTCGTTACGGAGTGAGTCCACGGTATCCTTGGCTTTGACAAAGTTCATTTCTGCCCGGCCGGTCCATGGGCCTACGGTTTCGTTCAGGCCCAGTGTGCCGTTCAGGGGCATCTGCTGGTACAGGCCGGTATGGGTGACCTTGTCCTGCCCGCGAACCCAGTTGAGCACGCCGGTTATTTCCCCTTTGCCGTAACGGCTTGTATTCCACACCGTATAATGGCCAGAGGTGTTAATGCCGTACATCTGGGCATCATGGTTTTCAAAAATATACTGGTTACTGTTGGGGCTCAGGTTTTTCACGAAATTAACGTTAATGTAATTGTGCACATAGGTGTAATAGGGCTGCACCTTCAGCTCCCACCTCTGGGCAGAGGTCGGGTCATGCCAGTCAAATGTCACGCTGGCCGTGTTCCCGATTTCGGATTTCAGGTTCAGGTTCCCAACATAGCCGTTGCCGTCACCAAACCAGCCGATCATTTTGGAGGACATGCCACCCTGCCCCCACGCATAGCGCTCATACAGGTTGGGAGCGCGGGACTTGCGGGCATAGCCTGCCTCTATGGTCAGGCTATCTGTGGTTTTCCAGCGCGTCAGGGCGGTAACATCAAAGTTTACGTCGGTGCGCCCATGGCTGCTGGCGTTAAAGTCTTTGGCGGCGGCAGCATCGGCATTGCCCATGCTCATCATGCCCATGCCCATCATGCTCATGGAGGAATAGGGCGAAACATTGCCCGTATTCATCATGATCAGATCATTGCGCAGGCCAAGCAGGGTGGAGACGCGGGGGGTCCACTGGGCTTCCCATTCCGCAAAATGGCCCAGTCGGTCCCTATGGCCGTTATTGATGTTGTTGAAGGTGTTCGGCCCCATCATCGGACTACCTTCAAGGGGAGGCCACCAGTCTTTCAGTCCTTCATGGTCGAATGAACTGCCAAGGCGCAGTGTGTGCTGGCGGGCCAGAGGAATTGTGGCCTTGATGGAATAACCAGCCGAGCGCTGGTCATCATTCATGGGCATGCCTTTTGTGGTGGAGTGCCCGCCCTTGTCATCCAGCATGTTCATGGTGTGGGCGACGCGCTGCCAGTGGCCACGGGCTTCCAGTGTGCCCCAGTTGAAGTCCCCCACATATTTGCCGTTTACGTAGGTGGAGCGGTTGTTGGTCATGTCCATGTACTGGTTGGCAAACCCTTCCCGCGGGGCATCCTGCTGGCCAAAGGTCAGAACCAGCAGGTGATTTTTCTTATGGACGCCCAGAGTAACGTCATGCGTGTAACGCACGTATTCGGTCGAGCCGACCCTCCCTATGTCGCCGCCGCCGCTGTAGTCCTCCGACTGGTCGTAGGAAGCATTGTAGCGCAGGCTGAAGGTGTCGTTGGCCACGGTCATGCTGCCTGCGGCGGAATAGCCGCCACCATTGCTGCGGTAGGTGCCGCGTGCGCGCCCGGTAAACAGGATTTTGCCATGGCGGGCAAAGCGCGGGTCCGCGCGTTCCACATCAATGGTACCGCCCAGACTGTCCCCCCCATTGCTGACTGATGTCAGTCCTGCAATGGCGGTTGCAGTCTCCACACTGTCAGGGTCGATGTAGGAGAGTGCGGGATTCATGTGGTTGGGGCATGCGGGGTTGACGCGCACGCCATCCACCACGGTTGCAACCCGGTCATCCGCCATGCCGTTGAGCACGGGCAGATTGGCCAGCCGCCCCCCGCCGTAACTGCTGAAACCCGGCTGGTTACGGAAGAGCGACGCCGCATCCGGGCTGGAAAGGCGGGACATGCGGGCCGAGCTTTGATCGACCTGTGACGCACTTAAAAGGTTATCGGCCAGAGCGGCATCTTCCTGCGCGGTGGAAATATCCACCCGTGGGAGGGTCACAACAGTTGCGGCCAAGCCGGGGCTTGCGGCGCAGGGGAGTGCGCACGCGGCCATAAGCCACAGCCAGTTCCGCTGGCTGCAGGCAAAAAATGGATAGGACATAAACAGAAGAACCTGTTCAAAGCATACTGAGAGGATTCCCGGTCAGCCGTACACACGCGCACGCGCAGCATGGTGCAGCAAAGCGGAGAGCGAGGTTTCAGGAAGCCTGAAGCAGGGTAAAGGGTGGTCCGCGCGACGGGGGCAGGCCCAGAATGCAAATGGGTGGCGCCCGTGGGGCGGAGGCAGCGCTGCCCCGGCGGATCCAGCGCAGGGCAGGGGCAGGTAGAAGCAGGAAAACAGCAGGAAGGGCTGCAAAAAACGCCAGCAAGGGGCAAAGGGGGCAGCTTGCCTCATTATGGTGATGGGCGGGGTGCTGCTGCTGGTTTTTGTGTGCACTGGCCACGCTGTGCATGCCACTGCTCCCGGGCAGGGAGGCGCAGTGCGTCTGTGTGCTTGGCAGTTGCTGCGCGCGCGGGGCAATATCGATGCCTGTCAGCCGGATCAGTGTCGCACGGGGGAGTTCTTCCGGCAGGGAAAGTGACTGCAGCGCCATCAGCCCTAAAAGACCCGTCAGCGTAACCATGACCAGCGGCCATAAGAGCAGCGCGCGAATGATGGGGTTACGACGGAGCATGAGGCGAATCAGAAGCTTTTCAACAGTCAGAGACACACAGGCGCTTTGCCATGGTTGCGCCATGTTTGCGCTTTTATGAACCGCCCTGTCAAATCAAACAGGGCTATGCCATAATTCCGGGCGGAGGCAGCACCGTGAGCAGATGGCATACAGACAGACAGGAACGGGTTGAGCTTGACCACAAGCCCGTGTCATGCGCGCCTGTGGGGTGTTCTGTTGGAGCGTTCAGGCCACGCGGGCTGGCTATCGGGCTGTCTGACGAGCACAGGCTTGTCTGGCTGGTGGCTTTTGCCGTGGCGGTTGTGGCGCATGTAGCCATGACTGCGTGGCTGATCATGACTGTCTCTCCCCAGACCGGTACACGGCAGCCTGCTGCGGTTTCCATGCTGTTTGAAGCGCCCAGAACTCCATTGCCTGAGGCCGAACAGGCACAGGCGGGGCAAACAGCCCCCACGCTCCAGAGCCAGCCTGCTCCGCTCATGGAAGATATGCCGGATATGGACTCGCAATTCCTGACACAGAGCGGAGCGCAGGTTCTGCCCCCTTCCGTCAAGGCTGAGGTTGAGCATCTTCCTCCTGCCTCTGCTGTGCCCAAAAAACTGCTTCAGTCCTCCCCTGTCATGCAACACGATAAAAGCGCACATGCAATTACCAAAGCGCCGTCGGAGGTAGCGCATATGGGTGAAGGCAATACAACAGCCCCCACCCATGCGAAAACGGATATGGCGGCAACGGGTGGGCACGCAGCGACACGGCCCAGCGCTGCTGCTGTCGGGCAGAAAGGGGGTTTTCAGCTTTCCTGCTCTGCCCCCGAATCACACTACCCCGTATCTGCACGCCATTTGCATGAAGAGGGCGAGGCCGTGGCCGAAGTCAGTATCAACGCCAAGGGGCAGGTGATTGCCGCAAGGCTGGTGCAAAGCACAGGGTATGATGATCTGGATGATCAGGCGCTGCAAACCGTTAAAAATCTCCATTGCACACCTCCTGAATCCGCTGTGGTTACGGGCCGGATACCTGTTGGCTTCCATATTCAGTAATTAAGCTTGTGTCGGGGAAGATTTTACAGTAGGAGACTGGTCATTGCCTCTGTCCCGTTCGTCTAGAGGCCTAGGACACTGCCCTTTCACGGCGGCAACACGGGTTCGAATCCCGTACGGGATACCATGGTTTGTAAGGCTCTGATTTTTAATAAAAATCAGATTTGCCTGTCCTTACAGTGTAACATGCTTGTGTTACAAAAAGGTCGCTGTTCTACCTATACCCTACAGGGTTTGTATGGTGCTACAGTTGGTATCTCAATCACGTGTTCCTGCTGATTTGGCACCCTTCGCGGGTCAGCATCATGTTCGTTCCCTCAAAACCAGTCATAGATACGATCGCAGAAGCAGAAGGTCCCGGATTGGCTTCAGCATTCGATGGTATCTGAATGGAACTCAGACAAAGACTGGCAGAAAAGCTTCAGGTCTGCATCAACCGGGCAATCCCTGTTGAAGAGATGAAAGCCTTTATGCATCGGGTGCATAATTCGGCAGTTTTCCGCAGAGGCCAGAACCTTATTCAGATCTGGGCGGGTTGCTTTATGCCATCTCATCCTTAATAGGTGAAAATGGAATTACAGAAACCTGCTTAGAATCAGAGGGGTTTTCGAGCCTTCCGTCTTTGTTTTTATCATCAAGACTGGGGGAGGAATTGCCATTGGCCCTGAGAGTTCGGGTTTATGATGATATCTGTCTGGCATTCATCTTTTTGTAAATCGGTATCAATGTAAGGATTGCAGGTTCATTCCGTTAATTCGACTGAAGCTGAGGTATAGTATAATTTGGAACGGCTGGCATGGATGCCGGGTAATGTTTCGGGCAGCACTGAGCAGGAAAAACTCTTCTATCGTCCGACAAAGAGTATCCATGTCAGTAATGGCATGAGCTACCGGAAGGGCAATATAAAAGCATTGATCTGAAGATGGGTACAGGAAAGATCAATTTATTATAGTATTTCCCTTTATATGCCCGAAATTTGCAAAAACTGATATTCAAATGACCGTTGTATCAAACGCTACGTCTCTTACGCGGTTGATAAGGCTTTCTCCCCCATCAAGGTAGATGACCTGCCCAACCATGGATGCGGCCGACAGAATTAAACTCAGGCATGCGGAAATTTCTTCCGGAGTGGAACTGCGACCGAGTGGTGTGGCACGCCAGGCACGTTCAAAACCTTCGTCTGTCTGCTTGCCGCTTCTTAATGTCAGGCCGGGGGCAATGGCGTTGACCCGGATCTTGGATTTAAAGGCCATGGACAGGACCTGTGTCACGCACAGCAGTGCCGCTTTGCTGATCGTGTAGGAAAGAAAATCAGGATTAAGGCTTTTAACCTTGTGATCCAGAATATTCACGATGCAGCGGTCATCAATATTCCCTGGCGCACGCGCAAAATCCCTTGATAGGAAAAGTGGCGCCGTGAGGTTGGGCTCCATATGCTTGTCAAATGAATCATAAGTCAGTGAGTCAATATTATCGTATTCAAAATTAGAAGCATTGTTAACAAGGACGTCTATGGCACCATAACGTTCGACAACTGCCGGAATAAGATTTTGAACATGTTCGCGATTATTAAAGTCAGCATGAACAGCAAAGCACTCGTAACCCATGGAGGTCAGAGAGTTTACAAGTTCAAGAGCTTCCTGTTCTGAGTGATTATACTGAATGGCAACTTTCCAGCCGTTCCGGGCAAGATCCTGCGAAAGAACAGCTCCGATGCGCTTTGCTCCTCCAGTTACAAGAGCAACCCGGGCATTGTTATTCTGATCGCGACTGGTCATGGTTTTTCCTGTTTACATTACCTTCGGGCAGTAGCTCAGAGCGCTCACCACAAATCTCAATACCAGCTCCGTCTGCTTCGTTAAAGATATCAAGTTTAGTGATGGAGATACGGAGCGCATCCACTAATGGGTTTCCAAAACAAACCTCAACCAGTTCCCTGACAAGGGTTTCCAGCAGGGGTGTGTGTGGTCGTTCCGGCCATTTGATGATGGCGTTCCGGACTGGATCGTAATCAATGTAAAGGTCTTTGTCGTGTGCTTTTACGCCAGTCAACCATGCAAACATTTCGACATTAACGCAAAGCCGTGTTGGTCTTTCTGGGTGGAGTTCCCATGGGTGCAAACCAACCTGCGCATTGACAACCACATTCCGTAAGACTGATTTGAGGTACGGTCTGGTACCTAAAGGTGATGCAGCATTAGGTGATGGCATGTTGTCCCTAATCATCTCACCAGACATCCTTTGTTGGTCACTAATAAAATATAAGATTTTTTAGTATAAAAAATTTCTCGGTCTCGGCAATGGGGATGTTTGAAAAGTGAGCCCCGAAATTTATTTGAATTATTATCTTTTTCTGAATCTCTCTCTTCTGGGGGATAATGGGATCGTATTGTGGTTTCGGATTTTGATATGCCGTTGATGGTAAGGTAATTGTATCAGGTTTTTCTTATTAAAGAATAGTACTCAATAAATACATATCGAAATAGGAAATAAAATATCAATGAAAGCGCATTTGTTATGCATTGGGTGAGGCAGTGTTTTTTCCACGTTAAGGAAGAGCGTGAATGATTGTCATGGCCGTATGCCTGTATTACGGAAAGAAGGAGGGCTATAGCGCGCCGTAAGGCTTGGGGGATGCGAGCATGGTTGGTGACAAAGGCGGAACCGGTGACGGCCCGGAGCAGAAGATCGTGCCCGATATTGTGCCGGTTATTCTGTCTGGTGGGGCTGGGAGCCGGTTGTGGCCCGTCTCCCGTGGGAGCTTTCCCAAGCAGTTCTGGTCCTTGCTAACCGATTTCACACTTTTGCAGGATACGGCTTTGCGGGGGCAGGCCAAGGGGGTGGCGGCCCCGGTTGTTGTCTGTAATGCCGAGCACCGCTTTGTTATTGCCGAGCAGCTCCGCGGTGTGGGTATCTACGATGCCCGGATTATCCTGGAGCCCGTTGGCCGTAATTCCGCCCCGGCCATTGCAGCCGCTGCATTTGTGGTGGCCGAACATAACCCCGATGCTGTGTTGTGGGTCATGGTTGCGGATGCGGCTATTCAGGATGTACACAAACTGCATGTTGCTCTTGAACATGCGGTAGCTGCAGCCAGAGCGGGCTATGTTGTCACATTCGGCATGACCGCAACCCGGCCGGAAACAGGCTACGGGTATATTGAGCAGGGTGAAGCTCTTGCGGGCATGTCCGAAGTTTATGCCGTCACCCAGTTTGTGGAAAAACCGGATAAGGACAAAGCAGCCGTTTTTCTGGCGCAGGGAGGGTATTTGTGGAACTCGGGCATGTTTGTTGTCCGTGCCGCGACTTTTCTGGCCGAGATGCAGCGTTACGAACCTGATCTATATGCCTGTGTTGAGGAGGCCGTGCAAAAGCGTAAGACAGATATGGATTTTGAAAGACTGGACCCGGACAGTTTTTCCCGCTCTCCCGATATTTCGGTTGATTATGCCGTGGCGGAACGCACGGACAAGGCGGCCGTTGTGCCGGGCAGTTTTGGCTGGTCGGATGTGGGGAGCTGGGACGCCTTGTGGGAGCTGGGGCACAAGGATGCACAGGGCAACGTGATACACGGCAACGTGCAGCTAGAGGATGTGGCCCGGTCTTACGTGCGTACCGATGGATTGCTCACGGCTGTTCTGGGCGTGGATAATCTGGTGGTTGTGGCAACGCAGGATGCGGTTCTGGTTGCCAGTAAGGACCGGGCGCAGGATGTTAAAACCCTTGTGCAACACCTGAAAAAAAACAATATGCCCGAAGCGGACACGCATCGCCTGACCTATCGGCCATGGGGGCATTATGAGGCCCTGACAGCAGGGCATCGTTTTCAGGTCAAGAAAATTGTCGTCCAGCCGGGGCAGAAGCTCTCGTTACAAAAACATTATCACCGGGCTGAGCACTGGGTGGTTGTGGAAGGCACAGCCCTTGTCACGCGTGGTGTGGAGCAGGTGATCGTGCGGGAGAACGAGAGCATCTATCTGCCACTGGGCAGTCTGCACAGGCTTGAAAATCCCGGCTGCATGCCTGTTACCCTGATCGAGGTTCAGTCCGGTTCATATCTGGGTGAGGATGACATTGTGCGGTTTGATGATATCTATAGCCGGACTAAGTAGATTTTTTCAGTAAAGACTGGGGAAGAAAAAATGACCAACGTTTCTTTTATTCCCCATGCAGCGGCGCGTGTTTCTGCTGTTTTGGTGCAATTGAAGGATTATCTGGGGGACAAGGTCTCCACGAACCAGTCCGTGTGTGAAGCGCACAGCCATGGCGAGGCGCTGGAACTGGCGCGCCTGCCCGCAGCGGTTGTGTTTGCCGAAACAACGGAAGAGGTCTCGACTGTTCTGGCCTTATGCCACGAAGCTTATGTGCCTGTTGTAGCCTTTGGGGCTGGTACATCGGTGGAAGGGCATGTCACTCCGCCTGAACATGCCGTGAGCCTCGATCTGTCCAGAATGACCGGGGTTCTGCAGGTGAATGCGGATGACATGGACTGCCGCGTACAGGCAGGGCTGACCCGGCAGGAACTTAATATCCGTTTGCGTGACACGGGACTGTTCTTTCCCGTGGACCCGGGTGGTGAGGCCACGTTAGGGGGTATGTGCGCAACCCGTGCTTCGGGTACTGCTGCGGTGCATTACGGCACAATGAAAGAAAATGTGCTTGGCCTGACAGTCGTTATGGCAAATGGAGAGGTTATAAAAACAGGTGGACGGGTAAGAAAATCCTCTACCGGGTATGACCTGACCTCCCTGTTCATCGGGTCGGAAGGGACCTTGGGCATTATTACGGAAGTCCAGTTGCGTCTGCACGGTATTCCCGAGCAGCTTTCGGCTGCGATCTGCCAGTTTGAAAATCTGGAAGATGCGGTGCGTACTGCGGTGGAAGTGATTCAGGTCGGGGTGCCGATTGCACGCGTGGAACTGATGGACGACGTGCAGATGGCAGCCAGCATCCGCTATTCCGGGCTGGATGAACTGCGGCCGATGACGACCCTGTTTTTTGAATTTGCAGGGGCTCCCGCCTCTGTGCGGGAACAGGTGGACATGACCGAAGCTCTGGCCCGGGACAATAACGGCCTTGGCTTTGCCTGGGCAGACACACCCGATGAACGGGCCCGGCTGTGGAAGGCGCGGCATAACGCGTTCTGGGCCGTTAAGGCGCTTTATCCGGGTTTCAGGGTGATCAGCACGGATTGCATTGTGCCTATTTCTCAGCTGGCTCCCCTTATTGTGGGGGTTAAGGCTGATATTGAGGCATCCGGGTTACAGGTTGCCATTCTTGGTCATGTTGGGGATGGTAATTTTCATACACTGATCATGACGGAAGACACCCCCGAAGGGAGTGCAAAGGCGCTGGAGCTCGACCGTAAAATTGTTGGTCGCGCACTGGCGCTTGATGGCTCATGCAGTGGAGAGCACGGTGTGGGGATTGGTAAGCTGGAGTTTTTGGAACGGGAACATGGCGCGCAATCCCTTGGGGTGATGAGAACATTAAAAGTTGCTCTGGACCCACGGAACATTCTCAACCCCGGCAAGCTTTTGCCAGACGGTCTGGCTTATATCGGGTAGCGGGCTTGTAAAGGTCTGCGCGGAGTGCTTCCGGGTAAAAACCGTATTACCTTTGCGGGTCGGGGGGCGGGATATCACAAATAAACTTGACAATCGGGTGCTATATTTTATTCAAGCAGAACTGATAGTGATTTATTGTGTTGTCTCTTCCCTTTCCTTATAGCGGGGTTTGTCAGCGATGGTTTCTTTCCTTCTTTCCCGTCGGGCTGTACTGGCTGGGAGCATGGCTTTTGCATGTGCTCTGGCGGGCCAGACCGCTTATGCCGCGCCGCAGGTTCTGCGCGTAGGCATTATGGCAGGGGAAGATGAGGACGTGTGGCCTGTGGTGGCGGCCAATGCCGCCCGGGATGGGCTGGAACTCAAGCTGGTCACTTTTTCAGACTATAATGCCCCGAACGAAGCGCTGGCGGAGCATGAGCTGGATGCCAACGCCTTCCAGCACACTCCTTTTCTGGATGCCCAGAACAAGGCCAAAGGGTATGGGATTGTGCCGGTTGGGCATACCTATGTGGCACCGATCGGGCTTTACTCAACACGCTGGAAATCTGTTGCAGACCTGCCAGACAAGGCTGTGATTGGCGTGCCCAATGACCCGACAAACGAAGGGCGCGCCCTGCTTTTGCTGCAAAAACTGGGGTTGATCAAACTTGCGGCGGATGCGGGGAACACCCCGACAGCGCTTGATATTACGGAAAACTCCCATAACATCAGTATCCGCGAGCTTGATGCCGGTGTGGTGGGGCGTGCCCTGACCGATCTGGATGGTGCCGTGATCAATACGGACTGGGCCAAAAAGGTTGGCGTGGATATTGAAAAAACACGCATTGCGCAGGAAACAGCCGGTAATAACCCGTATATCTGCATTATAGCCGTGAACGCAGCCGATAAATCCGCTCCGTGGGTTGCCAAGCTGGTACACGCTTATCAGCAGCCCAATGTGCGGCAGGCTCTGGATAAGGCGTTTCATGGCGCTGTGCTGCCCTCCTGGCCATGAACCTTTTAGAAGTCGAACGCCTTAACCGTTCCTTTGGCGGCCAGCCTGCCCTGCACGATATTTCGTTTACGGTGCCCAAGGGGCAGCGGCTGGGTATTATTGGCCGCTCAGGAGCAGGTAAATCCACGCTGTTGCGGTGCCTGAGCGGTCTGGACCGTCCCCAGTCTGGCAGAATACTGCTGGAAGGGGAGGATATGGCCATCCTGCCCGAGGCAAAGCTTGTTCTGCTGCGGCGCAGGATCGGGCTGGTTTTTCAGCACTTCAACCTGCTGAACGCGCGCACCATTGCGGCCAATGTTGCCCTGCCACTGCAAATTGCCGGTCTGCCCAAAGTCGAACGCAACAAACGCGTAATGGAACTGCTGGACCTTGTAGGTCTGGCGGACCACGCAGGCAAATACCCGGCCATGCTTTCTGGCGGACAAAAGCAGCGTACTGGCATTGCACGGGCACTGGCCGCACACCCGGCCCTGTTACTGTGTGATGAAGCAACCTCGGCGCTGGACCCGGAGACAACCCAGACCATTCTGGCGCTTCTGGCCGATATTAACCGTGCGCTGGGCCTGACCGTTGTTTTTATCACGCATGAAATGGATGTGGTGCGCAGTCTGGCGCAACAGGTGCTTGTGCTGGAAAAAGGGCGCATTGTCAGCCGCGGCAAACCGGCTGATATTCTGGACGCCAACCAGCTGGCCGCCGTTCTGCCGCCCAATCTCAGCCAGACCCCGCAAGATGGCAGCCACGCCATTGTGCGCCTGACCGTGGCCACACAGGCCGTGTTTACTCCTTTGCTTCACACGCTGGAGCAGCAGTGTCAGGCCAGTTTTGCCCTGCTGCATACTTTTCCCAGCCCGGAAGGAGAGGGGCTGGTGGATGTGGTGGTGCAAACAGATGGTCTTTCCGTCGCAACCATGAACGCTCTTCAGGCGCATGCCTGTGCAGCCGAGGTAATTGGATATGTCCCGGCTCATTCTTGATCTGCTCTGGCGCGCTACGGCTGAAACACTGGAAATGGTTCTGGCCTCCGGAGCGCTGGCGGTTGCTGGTGGCCTGCCGCTGGCTGTGCTGCTTGTTCTTACGTCCCCATCGGGGCTGTATCCGCTCCCGCTGTTATCCCGCTTGGTGGGTGGGGTCGTGGATGCGGTGCGGGCCGTGCCGTTTATTATTTTGCTTGTGCTGCTTATTCCCTTTACCCGCATGGTGGTTGGTACGGCATTGGGTACAGCAGCAGCTATTGTGCCTTTGTCCATAGCGGCTATTCCCTATTTTGCCCGGATTGCTGAAGTGTCTTTGCGGGAGGTGGATACCGGGCTGGTGGATGCCGTACGGGCCATGGGGGGCACACGGTGGATGGTTGTGCGTTATGTGCTGTTGCCAGAAAGTCTGCCGGGGCTGATCTCGGGCTTTATGGTTACGCTGGTAACGCTTGTGGGTGCATCGGCCATGGCGGGGGCCATAGGGGCCGGGGGGCTGGGTGATCTGGCAATCCGGTATGGGTACCAGCGCTTCAACACGACTGTCATGTTCGGGGTTGTGGCTGTGCTGGTGGCTCTGGTTATGGTTTTACAGGCAGTGGGTAATTTTCTTGCACACACCTTGCGACATACAAATTCCGGGCGTGCCGAGTGAAGGGCAGGTCACTCTGCTCACCCCATACATAGCGAGAGGGCAGAGGGAATGAAGCCGAGTCTTCATGTGCGTTCATGTGTAGGGAATGGACTGGAGCGATTTTATTTTTAAAGTTCAGGTAATGTCGGGGCAGGCATGGCCAGCGGGCTGTGAGTCCCGATGCCCGATTTTATATCTTCTTTAGTATAACAACAAATAAATAGAAAAATAACACTTATTTTTCTATTTCCCGATGCAAGCGTACAACGTGTCGGCACAAGAATTCGATCATGGGAAGACATTTTAAAATTAAGCCCCTGTAATTTGTTGCACATGATTGATCCTGTATTATAATCGTAACAGACATGCACCATTGTAATTGATTATCTGCTTCCCTCATGGATTTGAGGCGGAGCAACTTACGCTCTGTGTATTTTCTAATGTGGTACGAATTTTTCCCGGAAAAGCATTCTGCCACAACGTGGTAAAATGGAGGAATTAAGATGGCTCCACGGGACTATGTTATCTCGCCGAGTGTTGAACTTGGTCAGCGGATCAAAATTCTTCGTAAAACTGCGGGCCTTACGCAACAGCAGGTTGCTGACGCCCTAGGTGTGTCACGTCCCGCCATAGCATTCTGGGAAACGGGGCGTGAGGGAAGTGCGCGTAAGCATATTCCCAAGCTGGCGGCACTGTTACATGTAGAGCCAGAAGTGTTTCTGACTGGTTATGTGCAGGAAGATATTGACCTGATCGTCTCGCCCGATGAGCGGGATATGGTCTCACTTTACCGGATGCTTGATGCCTCGCGCAAAGTCTCGGCCCAGAAGTGGATGGAGCGGCAGGCGAGAACTGTCAGTCTGGAGGGGTAATCTTTTTCAGTTATTCTGGCGGTCCGGGAAAACGCTGTTTCTATCGCATGTGCGTTGCAGATCTGGCGTCTGCACGTGCATCAGGAAACAGGGTTGAGAAAGGAAAAACTCCGACTCAACCCTGAATTCTTCAGAATTCCATGGAAAGGGTGAAATGGTAGATGCGTGGGAGACCTGCATAAAGTGTTTCGGGTGTGTTGGACACCGCACCGGGCGAGCCTGCAAAAACCGACGCCCAGTACCGTTCGTTTGTGGCGTTGCTGACGCCAAAGCGCACCACCCAAGGGAACCGGACAACATTGAAGGCGTAACGCGTACCCAGGTCCAGCGTGGTGTAGGAGCCTGTATGGAGCGTATTGGTCAGGTTTGCGGCACGGTTGCCCATGTAGTGCACATTGGCATTGAATGCCCAGCCAGAAGCAAAGGAGCCGAGGGACGCTGGCAGCCGGTAATCCAGCAGCATGTTAGCCTGTAACGGGGCTGCTCCGATGATTTCCTTATTATTATATTTGCTTGTTTTACTATTGATGAGTTCCGCATCAAGCCAGGTTACACCTGCCAGAACGGACAGGTTAGGCAATACCTCGCCAGAAATCTGAGCTTCCACACCATAGTTGCGCTGTGTTCCAACGTAACCATATTCCAGCGGCAACTGTGTTCCGTTACCAGGATTGGTGCAGGTAGAGCCGCTGGGGCAGTAGCTTGCTGCGTATTTTGATGTCATGCGGAAACCTGCAACGTTAAACTGCATTTTTCCGTAGCGAAGTTTGTATCCAACTTCATATTCTTCCGGGCGGATCAAAGGCTGTGTTTGGTACGCATTGGAATTGGAAGCATTGGCTACAGCGCCGGGCTCAACCGAGCGGGCATAAGTAAAATAAAGGGTCTGGTTGTCAGTTGGTTTATAGAGCAGGCTGACAGTCGGGCTGAAAGCAGCGCTGGCCTGAACGGATTTTTCCAAAGGACTGGGTACAGCTTTGCTTTTGGGGCTTCTCTGGTCTATCCAGCTCCAGCCCAGTGTGCCCAGAATTGACCAGTGTTTATCAAATGTCAGTGTATCACCAATAATAAAGGACTGTGTCGTGATCCGTCCTGATTCCCAACGTCCATGGTAATAAGGCTGTTTGCCATCGACTTTGATGGGATTGTAGATGCTGGCCTGATCGGCCGCTGTGACCGTATTGACGGTTGTGCCAGGTGTGGTCGGGTTATAGGTCCCTGACATGTAACCATTTGTACCAATTACCAGATCATGCTTGATAGGGCCTGTATAAACACGCCCGTTAAAATACGCCATATTACTGCCGGTACGGAAGTCATTTGCTGTTGCAGCAGCTGTTACAGACTGGATGTAGCCACCGATATTATTGATAAGCGTATCGTTTGAAGCGAAAGACTGGCGCGCGGCATCCTGATATAATCCGCCGAGTGTAAAGCTCCAGTCTTTGTTGATCTCGTGCTTGATCTTGGCCAGAAAAGTGTTGGTTTCCATATTATAGCCGCTCCAGTCCTGCCCCAGATAGGGTTTGCTCAGGTCCGGAGCTGTGGGGAGGGCGCTGACATAAGACGGAATCGATTTCGTTGGCGTTTCCTGCACTGCAAAGCCAGGGGCTGTGCCGCGCTCAACGTAAGTATAATGGCTGGCGTCGAGTTCAATAACGGTCTTGTCATCCAGATGGATGTCAAAGTCACCGCTGACCATCTCACGCCGTATCCAACTGTCCTGTGTATAGGCCGTGCCATTGGCATGCAGCATGTTCAGCCGGTAACCAAACCAGCCATTCCTGCCTATCCGGCCTGAGATATCACCGTTAACTGTGGGAGTGCCAATGGAATCTACGCCAACGGAAAGGCGTTCGGTCCGTCGGTCTGTGGGGCGTTTGAGTGTGTATTCAAACATGCCGGCAGGGTTCTGGGGGCCGTACATTGCACCAGACAGACCATTGAGCACCTGCAGGTTATCCACCCATTCCCCTGCATAGGGGGTGGTGGAAACCACGTTCAACCCATCCAGTCGGGAGTTGGACCAGACATCGGCCTCAAACCCGCGTGACTGCGGGCGGGAAGTATTGGGGTCCCCGCGAATTTCGAGCTGAACAGAGGGCAGATACTGCGCCATGTCATTAATGTTGCGGATCTGCTGGTTGACCACAACATCATGCGGCACCCCCATAACGGAGTAGGGCGTATCCAGTGTGTCCCGGTTTCCCAGTGGGCCAAGATAGACAATCTTGTTCATGTATCTGGCGCTGGTGCCATCTGCGGCATGGTGACCATGCACGTTGATGGTTTCACCGTTCGAGCCATCCAGAATCCCGGCAATAGGGGCCATGGTTTTGGCTGTTTGAGGGGCGATGATTTTTTTTGGGGGGGAGGCGGATGCCTTAATGGCAGTCTGCTTGCCGGTGGTGCTCTGTTGCCCTGAGGTTACAGGTTCTGCCGCCAGTGCTGAAGTCGTGAGCAGTAGCGCGCTAAATGTTCCTGTGGCGAAAAATATATGGAAACGGTTGTGCATGGATCAGGCTCGTCCAGGGTAGAGAGGGGCACAAGGGGGATGACTGTTGTGCCGGGCGCGTGAGGGGTCTGTCTATATACGCTCACACATAAACCTATATATGGGCGAATATAACCATTGGGTGGTGCAGGAATGACACACCCGCTCAACCTTCCCCGAAAGTGGCGGCAAAGCTGGATTTTAACGGTCCAGCGTGCGCAGGGCCAGTGCTGCGGCTGTGGCGACATCCCGACGCAGGGCGACCACATTGCCTTGCCCATGCGGGTGTACGCGGTTTGTCAGAATCATCACAAAACTACGGGTGTTGGGCACCAGCCAGAGGGACGTACCGGTAAAACCGGTATGGCCAAAAGAGGAGGAAGGAAAGTAAGCCCCGCGGGCCGTGGAGTAGTGGGTTGCTATATCCCACCCCAACCCGCGCAGGTCGGTTTTGCCAGCGGGCTGCTGGGGGGTGGACATAAGGTACAGGGTTTCTGCCTGTAGCGGAAAAGTCGAGGGCAGGCCCGCCAGCCTGTTCAGCATGGCCTGTGTGTAAGAGACTGTATCCTGCGCGCAGGAAAACAGCCCGGCATGTCCTGCGACCCCACCCATGCGCCGGGTTGTTGGGTCGTGTACAATGCCGCGCAGCATATGTCCGCTTTCATCATATTGCGTGGGCGCGATAGTGCTTTGGTATGATGGGGCAGGAAGAAAAAAAGAATTGTGTAAACCAAGAGGTTTAAGAATATGCTCCATGGCGTATGTGGCAAGGGTCTGGCCAGACAGGTGCTCCACAATCAGGCCCAGCGTTATAAAGTTGAGGTCGCTGTAAACAAACTGTTCGCCCGGCGGGGTTTGGGGGGCGCTGTTCATGAGCATCTGCACCCCTGTCTGCTTGCCCTGCCATGCAAAACTCAGGTCCAGATCTGGTGTAAGACCAGAATAGTGCGTGAGAAGCTGGCGGATGGTAATGTCCTGCTTGCCATTGGCTGCAAATGCGGGAAGGTAATGGCAGGCCGGTGTATCCAGCGCGATAAGGCCCCGTTCATAAAACTGCATGACCGAAGGAGCCGTTATCAGAACCTTGGTCAGGGAGGCCATGTCAAAAATGGTACCCCATGTCATGGCTTCCTCTTGGGGGAGCAGGCTGCGCTGCCCAAAAACACCGTGCCACACCATGCGACCTTCATGGCCTATGGCGGCAACGGCTCCGGGCATTTTGCCATTCTGTATGGCTTTGCGGAAAATCTCCTCCACCGGGGCAAAGGGGGCGGACGGGGTTTGCTGGGCATAAGCCGGGGGGCGCAGGCCTGCAAGGCAGGCGGCCTGTGCCAGCCCGGCATGTAGGGCTTTGCGGCGGGTCAGCAGGGTGCGCAAGGGCATGTCGGGTTCTCCGGGCCGGAAAAGGGATCAGGAAGGTGCCACAACATGGCGGAAGGTCATGTTGTAGCGCGTCAGCCCCGTTACCGGGTGCGGGGCAGGGGCAAGCCCTTTAATACCGTGGTAGTGCAGGCGGGCTGGGCCACCCCAGACCAGAACGTCCCCATGCTCCAGGGCAAATGTGCGCACCCTGTCGCGCCGGTTTTGTCCACCCCACATAAAAATACCAGTTCGCCCGAGCGAGAGTGAAACAACAGGCTGGTTCATATCCCCTTCATCCCTGTCCTGATGCAGCCCCATATGGGCACCATCCTGATAACAGTTGAGCAGGCAGGCATTGGGGGTAAAAGCGGGATACCCGGCTGTTTGTGCGGCATTGCGTGCAAGGGCAAAAAGGCTGGCGGGCATGGCTGGCCAGGGTTGCTGGCTCAGCGGGTCCACTGGGGTGTAAGCGTAGCCCTGTGTGGAACTGACCCAGCCCAGTGCCCCGCAACTGGTCATGGCGGCGGACATGGTACCCCCACCGGGCGTGTGCATGTGGCGGAAAGGTGCCTGTTCGGCTACCGCATGCAAAGCCTGTAAATAAATGGCGGCAGAAGAGGCGGCAAACTGGCGCAGCAGCAGGGCGCCGGGTTCCAGAACCTCGCGGTCGGGGCGGTTGTCTGGCAGCAGCAGGGCCAGTTGTCTGGCGGGGTTCTGGGGGTGTGTCATGGCGGCTCCTGATGAAAACCGTTTGCGACCCCGCACACTCTTTGGCACAGGACAGAAGAATGCTATCAGCATTGCCAAACACTGCCCCCGCTTGCAAGGAGCCAGACAGTCCCCATGCCCCCATCAGCACAGGATATTATGCTTATTGGCGGTATTCCCGCTCTTATCAGTTATCAGGTGCCACACTCGGTTTTTCGGGGGGTCTTTGTTGGGCTGAATGCGGAGGTGGATTTTTTTGCAAGCACGGTCGCCGGGCTGGAACCGCAGGGGGAGGCGGCATTACGGTCCTTTTTGCACCTGTGCCAGAGTAACCGGCGGTCCCCCCTGCTTTTGAGCGGTGATGCCCAGAAAACCTATCTGCTGGAAGAGATTTATGAGCAGATGGCCGAACCTGCCCGCCAGTGCGGCATAGATTTGTATGAGGTCGTGCGCGAGCAGGTCAGGACTTTTCAGCCCGGTGAGGGAAAGTCTGCTCCGGCTATTCTGCTTAGCCTGTAAGGCAGCGCCGGTTTCTGAGCCCATAAAAAAAGGGATGCGCCCTGCCGGGAGCATCCCTTTTTGCTGTGTAGCGTGTGGACCGGTGTTTAGGCCGGTTCTTCCACATTGTCGTGGTCTGCCACGATGGCTGTCTTTTTGGCTGGATAAAGAGCCGAAACCACAACAACAATAATCACATTGACCCCAAGGGCCAGCAGACCTGTGGAAACATTGCCCGAGAACAGGCCAAAGTTAACGGGGTGAATGGGCTTAAGTCCATCCATCCAGCACAGGCTTACCCCAAACACGGTGCCAATCAGCCAGCCTGCCAGCATGGCCGTGGCGGAAAAGCGCATTTTGAGCAGGCCCAGAATAAGTGCGGGAAAGGTCTGCAGAATGAACACGCCGCCAAGGAGCTGGAAGTCAATGGCGAATTGTGCATTCAAAAACAGCACGCACACCAGAGCGCCCAGTTTGACCACAAGCGAGGTCAGGCGGCTGGTGCGCACAGGGTTTTTCTGTGTAGGGAGCAGGTTGCTGGTTACAAGGTTAGCTGCCCCAATGGCCATAACGGCTGCGGGTACAAGTGCGCCAACAGCAATAGCTGCCAGACAGAAGCCGGCAAACCACGCGGGAAACACTTTTTGGAACAGCATGGGCACAACCATGGAATTATTGGTTGTGATAATTCCAGCGGCATGCGCCATAAAGCCAAGCATGGCAATCAGGCCCAGCACAATGGTGTAAACGGGCAGGAATACCGCATTCTGGCGAATGGTATCTGCCGAGCGGGATGCCAGAATACCCGTAAGTGTGTGCGGGTACAGAAATGCTGCCAGTGCAGAGGAAAGGGCAAGCGTTGCATAAGGCAGGCCCTGACCGGGTTTGAGCATGCTCTGGGCGTGTTCAACCGAGGTGAAAAGTGCTCCATACCCGCCGGTGTGCAGCGGAATGACCGTAACTGCCACAAGCACGGCAATATAGATCATGATATCCTTGATAAACGCGGTCAGGGCGGGGGCATGCAGCCCACCCAGCCACGTATATGCCGCTAGGGACAGGAAGGCGATGATCAGGGGCAGGTCCCCCGGCAGCCCAAGTGCCTGAATAACGGTGCGGATCCCAATAAGCTGCAAGGCAATATAGGGCATGACGGCCACAAGCCCGGTCAGTGCGACAACAACTTCCAGCGCGCGGCTGTCAAAGCGGGCACGCACAATATCGGCGGCTGTGGCATGCCCGCCTTCACGCGCGATTTTCCACAGTTTGGGCATAACGATAAAAATGAACGGATACACGATAATGGTGTAGGGCAGCGCAAAAAAACCGTAAGCGCCCGCAGCATAAACCAGTGCCGGCACGGCGATAACGGTATAGGCCGTGTAAAAATCCCCGCCGACCAGAAACCACGTAACCCATGGGCCGAACTCACGCCCGCCCAGTGACCATTCCTCATGCGAGGTGGCGTTGTTTTTTTTGCTGAACAGCCCGCGTATCCACTGGATGGAAGACCCGATCACAATGGTTGCGGCAAAGAAAAGGATAAAGACGCCAAGCGCCCATGGATTGATCGTGCTCACGCGCGGTTTCCTTTTTTCCAGACCACCCAGATCAGGACGGATGTCACCGGAACCCAGGCGAACTGGTACCAGTAAAAGAAGGGAAACCCGAGCAGGACCGGGTCGTGCCGATCATACAGCGGTGTCCAGAGCAAACCCAGAAAGGGTAGCAGAAGGAGGAGGTTGAGATATTTCATTTCGTGAAACCGGGTTATTTTGTTATTTTTGTTCGCAACCGACAGAACATGCCGATGGAAACCGGTGTATGTCAATTACGCCTGAAGCGATTTCAGGCGAGTATAATCAGAATTGTGTTTTTTGCGCATCAGATATGCTCCTGTTATAACATGATTGTTATAGGCAGGAGCAGAAGGGGTTAACGTGTGGTGTTGATCTTGCGGTCCTGTATCACTTTGCTCAGGCTGTCTCCGTACTGGCGGTAACTACCTTCTGGCACGCAGCCCAGTTCCTCCAGTTCCTCCAGATCAGCCCCCTGATTGATCCACTGCTTGGCCTCACGCGAGTCCAGTGTGGTGGGAATGGGCCGGGCTTCGTACACGACCGGCTGTTCCGAATCCTCCGCTGCTCCAAAGGACTGAAAACTGTCTTCAGCGGGAGCCTTGTTTTCGCTCAGGCTGACCTGCCCGCAGACAACCTGTTTTTTGTCGCTGTTGGTATGCACGCTCAGTCTGCGGAACTTGGGGTGTGCGCTGGAAAAACGCGTTGTCAGCGATTTAAGCGTTTCCTTGACAAAAGGTGATGCTTTTTGGGCGCTGTTATCCAGCATGGTCTGGGCTGCGGCAGTGTGGTGCATGGCCACGGAACCCAGGCTGGGCAAAATGATGCAAAGCGCGAAAAAACGTTTCATCAAGAAGGTCTTTCCTGTCAGTCTGAATGGGGTGGGGGAGGGCTGTTCGTGTGTGCATCCGGCCAGAGCCGACGCGCCCACGGCGTCATGCTCACGCAGGTCAGCCGCCCACCTGTCTGGGGGGATGGTACACCCGTTGTCGTGGGGAGGGAAAGAGGCAACCCGGCCAGGCTGCGCACCGCCAGAAAGCCAAAACATTCTGCCTCCAGTGCATCCCCGTTCCAGCCAAGCTGTTCGGCCGGGTAAAGGGTGCCGGGCAGAGCTTGGGCCAGCGCCGCCATAAGGGCCGGATTGTGCCTGCCTCCCCCGCAGACAAACCATTCCCGTGGCTGTTCTGGCAGCGGGGTGCGGGCAATGCTCTGCGCAGTAAAGGCGGTAAGAGTTGCCGCACCATCTGCAGCACTTAGTGCCCCGATCTGCGCCAGAGCGGAATGGAAGCTCATCCGGTCGAGCGATTTGGGGGCAGGTTTATGGAAGAAGGGATGCGCAAGGAGGCGGTCCACCAGAGCAGGGTCGGCGGTACCCTTGCGTGCCAGCTGGCCATTGGTGTCGCACGGTATGCCGGTGTGCTGGTAGGCCCAGTCATCCAGCAGGGCGTTCCCCGGCCCGGTATCACACGCAAGAATGCGCCCATCGCGGGTTAGTAGGGTAAGATTGGCAACGCCACCAATGTTGAGCGCTGCAACGGGGTGCGGTCGGTCACGGAGCAGGGCGGCGTGGTAAAGCGGGACCAGAGGAGCCCCTTCTCCTCCTGCGGCAACATCAGCGCTTCTAAAATCATGCACCACGGGCAGGTCAGTCAGGGCGGAGAGGCAGGCTGCATCCCCGATCTGCCATGTGCGGCCGGGCTGGTGCAGAATGGTCTGGCCATGAAAGCCTACAACATCCACCGCCCAGTTCGGGGCAAGTTCGCGCAGGCGTTGCACGGCCTGCACATGCACCAGTGTCAGGGCATGTTCCGCTGCCCTGAGTGCGGCATTGTCGGGGGTAAGGGTAGGCGCACGATCAAGCAGCTGGCGTAGATTCTGGCGTATGTGCGCAGGGTAGGGCAACGTCAGCGCTGGGCCGTGCGCGGTCACGGATATGCCATCCGTGCGGATGAGGGCTGCATCCACCCCGTCGAGCGATGTGCCGCTCATCAGGCCCAGTGCGTTCAGGCTGCCACCCGGCGCAAACGGGGGAGAGGATACAGGCATCAGCGCATCAGGGCTGTGTGGTTTCCAGCCCGGGCTGAACCTGCCCGGTGGCCACATTCCACAGCATGATCCGCTCGTGCTCCCTGCTCGCAATCTGGATAGCCAGCAGGTCATCATGCACGCGGGTTATGGCCAGCATGTGCTCGTCCGGCCCAAGGGCAAGGTGGGCGTTGCGGGCGTCCGTTAGCGGGATGGCACTGGCAAGGGCAGGCTGGTGGGGAGCATTCATGCGGTGGATGACCACGCCTACCAGAACAACCACACCTACAACAATCAGCACGCCCATGCCCACAACCGCAGCCATGAGCGCCTTTGGCGTCTTGTAGTCCTGTTCTTCCATTTAGTGTCCTGCTGCTTTGTCTATATGGGCGCGCATGGTCTGGATAACCGTTGGTAACCCGTCAAAAATGGCCTGACCGATCAGGAAATGACCGATATTCAGTTCCCGCACAGGGGTAAGGGCGGCAACAGGTCCGACATTCTCATAAGTCAGGCCGTGGCCTGCATGCACTTCCAGCCCAAGGCTGGCCGCCTGTGCGGCGGCGTGTTGCAGGCGTTCAAGCTCCCTCGATCGCCCCTGCGCGTAAGCGCCGGTATGCAGTTCCACAACCTGCGCGCCCGTGGCGGCCGCCGCGGCAATCTGTGCGGGGTCGGGGTCTATGAACAGGGATACCCGGATCCCCCAGCCCTTGAGCGCATGGACCTTGGGTGTCAGCACCGTGGACTGGCCAGCTACGTCCAGCCCGCCTTCGGTTGTCAGTTCCTCGCGGCGTTCAGGCACAAGGCAGCAGGCATGGGGCCGCAGCTTCTGGGCAATGCCGAGCATTTCCTGCGTTGCGGCCATTTCCATGTTCAGGGGGGCGTCTACCTCGGTGCGCAGGCGCTCAAGGTCTGTATCGCGGATATGGCGGCGGTCTTCGCGCAGGTGGGCTGTTATGCCATCGGCTCCGGACTGCACGGCCAGCAGGGCTGCGGCTACGGGGTCGGGGTGCTGGCCCCCACGGGCGTTACGGACGGTGGCAACATGGTCAATGTTGACGCCAAGCCTGATGGCCGGTCTCATGCATTTTTCCTTCTGTTCGCGGCCAGTGTTGCGGCCAGCCTTATGGCCGCTGCCAGGCTGCGTGGGTCTGCCTTGTTCTGGCCTGCTATGTCAAATGCCGTCCCGTGATCTGGCGATGTGCGGATAATGGGCAGGCCAAGGGTTACGTTTACGCCTTCGGCCATATCCAGTGTCTTGAGCGGGATCAGCCCCTGATCATGGTACATGCACAGGGCAACATCGTATTGTGCGCGGGCATGGGGGGTGAACATGGTATCGGGCGGCAGGGGGCCGCTTACGTGCAGCCCTTCATTGCGCAGGGTATTTATGGCGGGGAGAATAATCTCCTGCTCTTCACGCCCCATCAACCCGTGTTCGCCAGCATGGGGGTTCAGGCCCGCAAAGGCCAGTCTGGGGTGGGGCAGGCCAAAGTCGCGTTGCAGACCGGCAGCAACCGTGCGGGCCGTGCGGATGATCAGTTCAGTGGAAAGCTGGGCAATGGCATCCCGCAGCGCCACATGCACGGTAATGGGCACGACTTTGAGGGAGGGGCCTGCCAGAAGCATGACTTCATCTCCCGGTGTCTGGCAGAGTTCCGCCAGATAGCTCGTATGCCCGGGGTGCCGGAAGCCCGATCCCTGCACAACTTCCTTGCTGATCGGGTTGGTGATCATGGCCGAGGCCTCCCCGCTCAGGGTGAGTTCCGTGGCAAGGCGAATGCTCTCAAGAACACTGGCGGCATTGCGGCGGTCTGGCTCCCCCGGTGCGGGGGGCGTTGCCAGGTGCAGGGGCAGCACCGGCAGGGCATGGCCAAACACATCCGCACCAGCAGACAGGTAACGAATGGTCTGTACCGGCACGCGCCGCTCCAGCAGGGAGGGATCACCCACATATACAAAAGCAGGCCCGTTCTGGCGGAGAGCCTGCCAGACCGCGGCGGTAATTTCGGGCGCAATACTGGCCGGGTCACCCTGCGTCAGAACCAGCATGGCTGTGTCTTCCTTATCCGTCATTGTTGCTGTCTTTGCCTGAACCTCTGGCAAAGAAACGCAGAAAAGCGTGTGCGTAAAGGGGGGGGGAGTGTTCGGCCGGGCAGGAGAGCAGGCAAAGACCATGCACGGCCGGTGGGGGCGTGAGGGATATGTGTTTATGCCAACACGTGGGTAAAAGACCGTGATAGGGTGGTACAGGCTGCCTTGCGGCTGGTTTGTCTGCCATTCTTGTTCTTTGCGTAGGATAGGGCTACCACATCACCATGATCAGGCTCATAATTGTTGTACCGTTCCTGCTTGCACTTGTTGTGTTCAGTGCCAGTAATCAGGACCCGCAGGATATGTGGATGCTCACATATAGCTGGAAGTGCTCGCTGGGTGTGCTGGCATTAAGTGTGGGAGCGCTGGCTTTTCTGCTTGGAGCATTCTGCCTGTGGGTGGTCGAGTTCCGGCAGGGGCGCAGGGCGCGCAGGGCCGAGCAGCAGGTCCGGGATCTGGAGGCGCAACTGGCGCAGGTGCGGGCCATGCTGGCTAATCGTGCGCCCCCCGTCGTGCCTGTTCCTGATGGGTCGCCTGTTGTTACCTCACAGCTTAACCCCGCAGGGAGCGAAGAGCACTCCAATGTCTAATACACACCGGCGCACCGGCCTTATTGTTTCTCTGGATACGCAGGACCCTGCTCAGGCGCGCCAATGGGTGCGGGATGTGGCGCCCGTGTCTGGCATCATTAAACTGGGGCTTGAGTTCACTTATGCGGCGGGCTTTCAGGCTGTGGCAGATGTTGCCGGTGGGTCACCGCTGTTTCTGGACCTTAAGCTGCACGACATTCCCAATACGGTTGGTGCCGCGGTGCGCTCCCTGTCGCACCTGCGGCCGCGTATGCTTACCCTCCACAGCTCTGGTGGTCGCGCCATGATGGAGGCCGCCCGAGCCGCCTGTGATGAGGCTTTTCCTCAAGGGCAGCGGCCTCTGCTACTGGGTGTTACGGTTCTGACCAGTCTGGACGATCAGGGACTGGCGGAAACCGGGGTTATGGATGGCGCGCGGGCACAGGTGCGTCGTCTGGCCAAGCTGGCTGTTGAGTCTGGTATGGATGGTCTGGTCTGTTCGGCGCATGAACTGGATGTACTGCGCGATGATCTGGGGAGTGCCCCGGTGATTGTTACGCCCGGTATCCGCCCCGCTGGTGCAACAAAAGGTGACCAGAAGCGGGTCATGACTCCCGCTCAGGCGCGGGATGCTGGTGCGGACTGGATTGTGGTTGGCCGCCCCATAACGCAGGCTGCGCAACCGGCGGCGGCCGCTGCTGCCATTATGGCGGAACTGGAAAGCTGAACATGCCCCAGCGATTGCACACAGGTATTAAAATCTGCGGCCTTACGGAGGAGGCGGGATTTGATGCCTGCGTGGAATACGGAGCAGACTGGATTGGCTTTGTTTTTTTTGATCGGTCCCCACGCTGTGTAACGCCGCAGCAGGCCGCAATGCTTGCCACCCGTGGCGTGGGGCAGGCCAGAACCGTTGGCCTGTTTGTGCACCCACGGGATGAGGATATTGCGCGGGTTCTCGAGCATGCAGCCCTCGATGTCCTGCAGATTTATGCCTCAAAGGAGCGCGCACAGCAGGTTGCGCAAGCATTCGGCTTACCTGTCTGGCTTTCGTTCCCTGTTGCGGGAACTGCGGACCTGCCAGCATCCTGCCCTGTCCAGAAAATGCTCATAGAGCCGCGTCCTCCCAAGGGGGCAACCCGTCCCGGTGGAAACGCCCAGAAGCTGGACTGGTCCATGCTGGCAGGCTGGAAGCCTTTATTCCCGTGGATGCTTGCCGGAGGGCTCAGGGTAGATAACGTGGCAGAAGCGATCCGAATTACGGGCGCTCCCGATGTGGATGTGTCGTCAGGGGTGGAAAGTGCTCCGGGCGTCAAGGACCCTGCTTTGATTGCGCAATTTGTGCGCAATGCACGGCAGGTGAACAGGATTTAAGGGAAAAACGGCGAGAGAGGACTTTTCCCTCTTGCCTGTTCCGATAATCTTGCTATTACCGTCCTCACGCTGGAGAGATGGCCGAGCGGCTTAAGGCGCACGCTTGGAAAGCGTGTGTACGTTAATAGCGTACCGAGGGTTCGAATCCCTCTCTCTCCGCCACGCCACCTAAGTGGTTGATTTTACAGCACAAAATTTTTGGCTTCCCGCTGTGTGATACACGCTTGTGACACACGGAATGGACATGGCCACACCTTACATGACCCAACGTAGAAACTGCTGGTATTTGCGTGTCAGGAACCCTGCTGACCTGCGTCCCCTTATGGGATGTTATGTTGTTAAAAGCCTGAAAACCCATGATAGAATGACAGCCAGAAACAGGGCTGTGGCTCTGGTCGCTACACTGTCAGATATCTGGAACGACATGCGTCAGAAGCTCGCTCAAGCCATTACAGCCTACAGAGATGAACAGATTACGGCTTCTGATCTGAAAGACTTCCTGGCACGTCATCAGGAGGAAATCAGCCAGCTACCGGAAAATGACATCAAGGCTGTTGCTGAGTGGATGAAAGCCCGCATTGGCCTGCTGGAACATGACGTTCGTAAAGACAGGGAACAACTGGAACACCTGACAATCCTGACTGACGCATGGCAGGAAGCACACAGCAAAGGTGTTACCGAAGGGCTGGAAAGAGCCATCAAACTTGGTGGTGTGGCAAGTCCTGCTCCTGTTGCTTCTGTGACTGAGGAAACAGCAGAATCAGACACCTATTCCATGACACCATGGCCGGACCTTGTTGAAGAATTTTTTCGGGACCATCCTGGTTACAGCAGAAAAACCATCTCAGCCTATAACACCACGATGAAGCAGGTGCTTGCTGTCATTGGTCGCAAACCCATGCGGGATATGACCAAGGCTGACGTGAAACGCTATGCAGACCATCTGCGCGACACTCCGGGTCGGGATGGACAGGTTCGCAAGACGAAAACTATTGAACGTCAGATGTCAGAAATCCGCACCTTCATGGCCTGGGCTGTGTCCTGTGGGTATGTTGCGGACAGGGGCTTTGCTGATGTCAAAGGTCGCGGAAGAACCCTGGAGGAAAAACAGCTACGTCAGGAAGATATTCGCAGGGCTTTCACCTCTGATGAATTGAAGCGATTCTTCAACACGCCTCTGTTCCTTGGAAGCAAGTCTTCGACCATGCGAGCATCACCAGGGAATTATAGACACAGGGATCATGATTTCTGGTTTATGATGATTATGGCCCTGACAGGTGCGCGAGATGCTGAAATTGCTTACGCATCGTCTGACCTCTATTACCTGAAAGATATTCCCTGCATCGATTTGCGGAAGTCTGGCACCAAGACCCAGAACAGCCCCCGTCTGATTCCAGTCCTTCCCCAACTGCAACAGGTTGGATTTCTGGAATGGGCTAAAAGACAGAAAGCCAAAGGCCGGAGTCTTGTGGAAAGCCCCACTGGTGTCATTTCAGTAGATGCATGGTCCAAACGTGGGAATCGTTATCTCCGACAGGTAGGATATACCGATAAAGCGTTGGTCTTGTATTCCTTCAGACATACCTTCCGGCAGGTTCTCCGGACGTCCGGCTTACATCCAGAAATTGTAAATCGCATTTTTGGGCATGAGACGGGAGAGGTAGGGTCTGGCTATGGTTCCAACCTCTCATATGAAGAAGCTAAACTGTTTATGGACAAGGTGAAATACCCTGTCTTCCTTGACCATCTGGCTGACCGGAATGGGACATTCCTCTGGTAGCAGGTTACTTCAACGCCTCAAAAATACTGGTCTGGCGTGTAAACTGGTTTTTCTGTTGCATGGCCTGAACACGTCTGACCAATGTGGCTAAAGACACGCCAGCAATGGAAGAGGCATGTCTGTAGCTTTTTCCTGATGCTAAAAGGTCAAGAGCATGTTGCACCTTTGCAGAACTGGCTTTGGGTCTGCCTATGGAACGACCTGTTTTTGTTCCGTATTTCTGAGCATGGTCTATGCCACTTCTAATGCGCTCATTAATGGTCTCACGCTCATTCTGAGCAATGACAGACATCAACAGATAACTGACACGGCTTGACCTGTCTGACGTATCCACACCCTCTGTCAGACTTCTGACTGTTATCCCTTTCTGGTCAAATTCTTCCAGTAATCGTGCGAGATGGGCTGTTCGTCTTCCAAGCCTGTCCACCTTCCAGACTGTCAGAACATCCCCCTTGTTCAACAGAGACAGCAAACTGTTTAACTGTGGTCTGTCTTCTGTTGCACCGGAAATGACATCCATAAAAATTCTTTCTTTCGGAATCCCGGCTTCCAGCAATCGACTGACCTGCATATCAGTCGACTGGTCTCTGGTGCTGACACGTGCATATCCATAAATCATTGCACACCGCCAAAGACATGCAGAGCTGTCACTCTGTCCGCAAGGAAATAGCGGGCCAGATAATCTCCCAATGCATAATCATCAGGAAAGTAGCTCTTCAGGACAGAAGCACAGCCACAATCAAGGTCAAGATTGAAATAGGACATGCGATTTTTGCCATCCCCCTTTATGATTTCAATATCCCTTAAAACGCTTTCCAGAAAAGCCACTATGAAAACGGATAACTGGTCTTCGCCATATTTTTCAATAATCTGAGGAGCGAGCACGTCCAGAATATTCTGGATGCCATCAGAATGATATAAATCTAATAATTTATAGGCTTGGTCTTCTATCGTGCCTTCAAGCTTGTTGCTTGCGGGATATGTCGGGAATTCACGTAATGCGGAAATATAGGCTTCCTGCATTGTCTGTGTAATTTTAGAGGATTGCAGGAATATCCTGAAATTCTCTACATATCCTGGTGCAATGTCATCAAACCCCTCAACAGGTGAAAAAATATGATGGACGGTCAGGTTTCCAGTGCGGAATGTAATTTCACTCATAAAATATCTCCTTAAATTGTTAATCAGGGATTATTTTCTAAAATACTTTTGAATACACAATATTGAATACGATTTTCCCTTTGTATTTACATGATAAGGGATATGTATTCAAAAAGTCAAGTTTTTGAAACGGTATTTATTTAAATATTTTCACCATTACTTGGAATGGGTCTTGAGAGATAAAATTTTCCAGCCCCGGCTCTCATGGCGTAGTTTTTGTGGTATCATCCATTCCATGATGAACCGGCGAATATCCTTCCTGATTATTCCCTGACAGCTTTGGCTGTCTGTTCCTCATCCTTCCTTATCCCTGTTCTGTTTTTCATTCTGACAGGACAGGTGCGTTCATTCTCTGGAGGTAGTCTATGACCATACGACCGTCACTCTGCATTTCTTCCCTTTTCACACAACAGGAACAGGCAGATGACCGAAAACAATACTCCCGATACACAGACAGACTCTCTTTCTTCCGAAGCATTCCTTGAAGAACTTCTGGGCATTGTCCCGGATAAGGAAACCCCTGTTGGTGAACAAAGGTCAGGCTTTACCTGCCTGAAGGTTCTCCCCGAAGACCACAGCTTTCCTGAAAATTCCTCCTCAAGACGCATGGACCGTTTTGCCAGCGTCAGAAGGCTGGAAAACCCTGTCAAACTCCATACCCCCCGCAACTTTGCGACCCTTAAGGCCAGAGTTCTGGAAGCGTGTCCTCATGCTCCACAGGCTGTTGAGGTGCTGGCTTGCTGTGATGAGGAATGGTCTGAATGGGGAAAGGTTGTTCCCATGCGTCCAGTGCTTCTGGTTGGGCCTCCGGGGTGTGGCAAGTCCACAGTGGCAAGGTTTTACCATGAAATGGCTGGCTACCCTGTCAAAACCATCAATGTCTCCGGCATGACAGATGCTCTGTCCCTGATGGGGGTGCATCAGAGTTTTGGAGAAGCCAAGCCTTCTCTGGTTACGGAATGGATGGCCAGCACGGAACTGGCGAACCCCTGCATTATCCTGGATGAAATCGATAAGGCTCCAAGGGGTGGACAGCATGGGAATGTGCAGGATGTCATGCTTCAGTTCCTTGAAGGGATGGAAGCCGGGTCATTCAATGACGTGTATCTGAACCTGCCAGTCAATGCAGGTTACGTGCGTTGGGTGCTGACAGCCAATGACCTTTCACAGGTGTCAGAACCTCTCCGGTCCCGATGCAGGATTGTGCAGGTTGACCAGCCCAGAGGGAAAGACGTTCTTCATCTGGCACGCAGGATTATGGCTGAGATTGCCAGAGAACGTGACCTGCTCCCGCAATGGTTCACCCTGAGCCAGGAAGAGGAGGAACTGGTGCAACGCTACTGCACCAAAGACCTGCGCTCCATGCGTCACTACATTGAAGTCATCATGAAAGACCAGATGACCTATTGGAAGGTAGCCTGATACCAGAGGATGGAATGCCACTCAGTTGGGTGGCATCCTAGATGAAAATAAAACACTTATGGTTTGTTAGCTTGTGCGATAATATTTCTTTGTATAGCACTTTCATTGTCCCATATAGAAAACAGCTTCTGATAAGCGGCCATCAAATATTTTATTTTTGATTCAAAATCTGGAATAAAATCATCCAAAGAAGAGCAATTATTTTTTAAATCATCATTATTTTGGTATATCGTCATCCCCATGATATTTTTACAATATATAGAATCTGATTTCATTTCTTTTAGAAGTGCTGGAGATCCAATTCGTTGCACATTCTCAAGGTGATTTTTTTCTGCATCAATGAAGCTATTCTCTTGATTGTAAGCATTTTCTATACGCAAGCCAATATTCATTCCATTTACAGATTGTGATCCACCGATGGCTTCCTCTTGTAGCAAAGCTGCTTGCATTTTTTTTGTTCTGCCTTGTATTTCATAAATAGCAGTAGACAATTGTTGGATTCTGAGTGGTAATGATAAATTAACTTTTTGGTATTTATTTATATCTGAATTTATTTTCAATGAGAAATCTGTTATATTTTTTTCAATTTCATTTGTCTCTTTTATATGTAAAGATTTTTTCTCAAAATAACTTACAATTTCTTGATATTTTTTCACATCAGATTTTTCTAAAATAAGGTTTAATTTGAAATCACTACTTTGACCATCAACTATTATATGATTTTCTGAAAAGCTTCCGGAGAGAACTAAAGGTTGCATAAAAAGTTTATATAAATTGTTCGGTTCAAGTGTAAGTGTTAAAATTTTCCCATCTCTATATCCAGATAAGTTAAGCGTAAGTTGTTTCAATTGACCATCAGGTTCTAAATCTGCTTCTTGATAAAAACCCGTAAGTTGTTTGTTGTCATTCTGAATAATTTGAATCAAGAAAGCTTGGTTCTCATTTTTGGCGACATAAGTTCCAGAAATGACTGTAGGATTTTTGATTGCAAAAAAAGCTAGAATAGCCAACATGGAAAAACTCAATAAGGTTATGATCCATTTAATCATTTTATATTCCATATTTTCAAAATATCATTTTTTACTTTAAAAGTTTAATTCATATTCTCATATGAAACAATATGAATTTCGGATGCATAATCAAAAATTTGTTCATATAGAAATAGAATTGGGAATTAATATAATTGAATTTATTCATAAATAGCATCAGAAAATAAAAAACCACCAAACTGCTTTCGGGAGGGAGTTTGATGGTCACTTATGTCAATACAACATAAGATTATTATTTTATACATAAATGATAATGTCAAAAAAATAAATCATAAAAGTTCGTTTTTATTGAAAATATGCAAATCAATTCAGTATCATATATTCAAGGCATCATAAGTATGTGGTGCTCTATATTAATATTTGGAGGATTTTCATATGAAAACTTTAGTTAAAACTCGTAAAAATGAAATTGGTGCTACAGCTATCGAGTATGGTCTGATTGCTGCCTTGATTTCTGTAGCAATTATTGGTGCCGTTGGAACTGTTGGTGGAGACCTTAAAAGTGTGTTTACTTCTGTTGGTTCTTCTTTAGCTGAAGCATCTTCTGCATCTGGTAGTTAACCCACAGAAACAGGTTTGAAATAGTAGAGGGGGACCTTCTGGGGTTCCTTTTTTTTGCCCAGAGTATGAAAAGAATTTTTCAAATAACTCGATATGTTTGAAGTTATTCATGAATATATATTACAATAAAATTGTATATATACAATGGAGGATTTCAAATCATGATTTATTATAAAAAGAAAATACAGCAGGATGTTGGGGCAACAGCCATAGAATATGGCCTTATTGCCTCTTTGATTGGTGTTTTGGCTGTTAGTGGTATGTCCGCAGTTGGTATGAATTTATCAAATACTTATTGCACCGTATCCAAATATCTTGGAGGGTCGGGGGAGTGCTCTGGTTCTACCAATAGTAATTCAAGCGGTAGTAGTTCTACTGGCTCCGGTGGAAATGGAGACCCGATAACTCAAATTACAACAGAAGATGACATGAATAAATTGAAAGATTCGTTATTGGATAATTTTAATGATGGTTATTTAGATAGTAGTTTGGGAGGAGAAAATAGTGACGCACCAAATTCCGAACCCTTGGCGGGCTCCTACTTATCTTTAATGAACGCTTACAATCAGAAAAATCCAGATGATCAAATTACACATGTATTTGGTCTTTATGATAAATCAACTCATCAACCTATAACGTCTTGGGAAAAGGCTTCTGAAGGTCTCGAAGCTTATGCAAACGGAAACCGTCTTATTGAATCGGGAACAAAGGACGGTCCTTACGGTGAGACAATAGAAGTCACAACTGCACAGGGTCATGTATATACTGTCGATGCTGGATTCAATAATATGTCAGAACAACTGATGAAAGGTTCATAATAAAAAATCACCCAGAGTGAACCTTTCGAGGTTCCTTTTTTGTGAGTATTTCCTTATATTTTCAATGCATTTGAATGGCTTTCAACGTCTGAATTGTTCTGTTTCATCCATGCCATGTTGTCATTTGTGTCCTGAAGAATTTTCGCATTTTCCGCGTCAATTTCCCTGTTCTTCCTGTCGATGACTTTGTTTTCCAGATAGCCCACATTTCTGGCAATCATCTGTGTCAGCATATCTTTGCCATGCAGGTTCAGGAAAAACTCAAACGTGACAGGAATCCTGTTCTGTTGGGCATGTAACTTCTGATAATTTTCATAAGATGATTTGTATAAGAGATAACTTTCAAACAGGATATTGTCCTGCTGGTCTTCTGACATCATGTTCCATGTCGCATCACTGATGGGAACAGGAAGTCCAAAATTCATGGCAATGGGATAAACCTTGTTTCTGATGGTCACAGACCCACCAAAAAACAGGCTCAGGAACAGTTCCACCAGCAAAAGCAGGATGTTGCTGTCAATGCTGTTGTTCCATTGGTCAAGCCAGTATTGCTGGTCTTTAAGGTTCTGATAGGCTCTGCGATAGAAATACCAGTCTTCCTGTTTTGCCTGTTTCAATCGTGCTTTTATGTCCCTGATATAATCCGGGGTAATCAGAACGACATGGGACAGGCTGGCAACGTGGATGATGGTTCTGTTCAGCTTTCCAGTGCTGATAGTCTTTGCAAAATTTTCCCCTGTGATGACAGGATTTGAACCTGTTGCTGTGCGATGGTTTCGAGCAACTGTTGTATCTGGTCGATGGGGGAGGGTTTCTCTCCTGTCTGGTTGCTCATCAGGTCGAGAATGTCCTGTGTGTTCCTGTTTGCTCCACAGGCTTCCTGATAGGTCTGCTGGTATAAAGTAATCCTCTTGTCCTGTTCCGAGTTCTGGAATGGTTCTGTCATTGATTTTTCCTTTCTTTTGAATGTCTGCATAAAATGGGAGGTCATACCCCCTGACGTAGTCCACAGCCTGTTTTGCTGTGATTTTCAGAGGTTTTCCCTCTGCCTTGGAAGCCATGTTGACCAGCCTGTTCAGCGCATGAACATTGCCCGTCTGGTCTATGACAACCGGCCCTTTGTCTCCCATAGCCATAAAACAGCCATAGGTCTTTAACTGCTCCATGAGAACAGTCGGGACAAAGCTTTTCCAACCCTTGAGAACGATTACAGCCAATCCAGCCTTATCAATATGGGTGCGTTCCTGTTGGGCACGTTCCTGGGGCTTCAGTTTCCCTCTGGTGCGTATTCCTTCCAGTCCTGCATCCCTGAGTAATTGGGCTTCTACTGTTTTCCCTTCTGCTTCCAGAGCTTTGATGACCGCATCATTATGTCTGCCGGACAGGATAGGTTCCCCTGTGCGTATTTCTGCCAGCCGGTTCAGTTTCTCACGTCTGATAAAATCGTTATCCATTCGGATACAGGAACCAGATGGCAACAGAAGGGAATACACCCTGTGCTTATGTTCCCGGCCATGTTTGACATGCACAACTTCAGTGAAGGGCTGTTTCTGGAGAGAAAATTCTTTTTCATAGGACTTCCAGAAATCAGCCCATTGGTCTGGTGTCCAGTCTTTCGCGGGGTCTGCATGAACATGGTGGAGAGGCTTGGAATGGCTGGCATAACTGCCAATGTGGGTGAGTTCTTTAATCTGGTCTTTCGTGCCGGTTTCAATCAACCCACGTGATGCACCCACCATGACAGCATCATTCTGATGCTTGTAGTCCAGAAGGTGACGCCATAGTCCTGAGCCACCCTTGCCACGTGTAGCCCCGCTAATCATTATTTTCCTTCAAGCTTCTTGCGGAGCCTGTCCAGATTACGCACGGCTTCACGCACATCAGGGATAAGGGATTCTGCTTCAGCATGAGCCATGACATGACCCTCCTGACGTGATTTGATGGCGTATTGCACCAGTGCCCCACACAGTTCAGCCGTGCTTTCCCTGAGCCTGTAAAGCTCCTTGATGTATTCCGGCTTGGGAGGTGTGCGTGGATTATAGGCTTTGACTGGCTTGACCTTCTGATATGTATCAGAGGGAGAAAGAGCACCAGCCAGACACTCGCGCACAAGACTGTTGGCTGTGATGTCACGCTGTCTGGCATGGTTTGTAATGCACGCATATTGTTCATCATCCAGACGAACCAGTAACGATTTTTTCAGTTTTCTTTTTTCACTCATGAAATGGGTCTCCTGCTTAAATGGGGGTCAACGGGGGAAAAGCATTTTCCCCCTTGCCAGTTACCAGTAGACGCAAAGCGGATACTGGTATGCCTGGCTATAATCAAAAGATAACAAAGGAGATGGCAAACAAGATGAGAAAACATAAACAGGTATAAAAAGGTATTTTGTAGGTCTAATACAGGTACTTTACATAAAATATGTTACATACCTGAAAACTTAAACATAATTTTGTGTTGATGTGATTTTATAAAAACAGGGAAACAGTCAACATAAAATACTGTTGACTATGAAGGGGAAAACATAAGGAATGGTCAAGCGGGAACGCTGTTGATTGTTTTCTGATTTTTCTGTTGGCGTGACTTCCTGCGAACAACCTTGCTGACAGCATCTTTCAACGCATAGGCATGGTTTTTGAGTTCTGAGAGGTCTTCAGGACTATCCTGGATAACGTCCAGTAAGGTGCCAAGGTCCTGGAAGATGGAAGGAAGGGTTGTAATCTGTCTTCTGACACGTTCCCTGTTCACGGCTTCACTGGTGACACGCCACCATTCCAGAACCTCAGCCTTTTCCTGCGTGGTGCATTTATCCAGAATGGCACTTGAAACCATGGAATAACGGCAGGGGAAAGAGCCAAGGGTTTCCTTGATGGCTCGCTTCTTTTCAGGGCTGTAGGTCCAACGACTGATTTCCCATTTGGGTCTGGCTTTGTTCTCTAATAATCGAAATTGCATGGTAAAATCTCCTTATAAAATAAATAGTCAACATTTTATGAACGTGACGTTCAAATATAATTATAAATAAGTATCAGGAATAATTTCAAATATATTAATTCTATTATTTGATATTATATAATCAACAGGATTGCATGGTGATGTGTCATGCTGTTGTTTGCAGGATACTCAACACGAGAGAGCCACCAGAATATGGTTCATCAGCCTATCCCGAGAGACGACTTTTCATCGTCGCGCCAGAAGCTATAGTGGCTGGATAAACATTTGTCTGACCCATTCAAGGTGCGTATCCTGATGTCTGCTCTGTCTGAACTGCTTGATCCCCTTCGTGATTCTGCTGTGAGTGAGAGAGTCACCCATTTTGATGGCTGTCATTGTCAGCTTAGAAACTATAAATAATTTTCCATCACTGGATATCTTTGATGATTAATCAAATTGATATTGAAATAGAAAAAATCCGTAATAAGGAGCTTTCTGTTTTTGCGAGAACAATTAACGATGCAATGAAAAGCTGGGAGACATACAAGGTGTTGCAGAAAAGCAGTATGTTTTTTCAGTCAGTTTTTGACAGAAGCAGTGCTCTTCATGCATATAATAACATTCAGTATTCATTAATTATCAATACATGGATGTCACTTTTTAAACTCTGGGATAAAAGAACGAGAGGTAAAGAGAACGTCGTATTTTCTCGGATATATACATTAATCAAGCCCAATACATTTCTTTTGCATGTTTCTCAGATATATAAAAATGATAACATAATAGAAAAATATAGGATAAACATCGATTTTTTTATAAGAAAATATGATAAATATACTAATGGAGAGAGAAAAAATTTATATAAAGAGTTTGAGGGGATTAGGAATGAATTTATTGCTCATGCTGGACCAGATGGTTTGTTGACGTATGAACATACCCTTAACGATCTTGATGAATTTTATCAGGATTCTATAAAAATGATAGAATCAGTTTATATAATATTTAATAATTTTATATCTTTTAATGATATTTGTCACTCTTATCAGAAGCAGGCAGAGAAATTAGTAGATATACTTAGACAATCAACGACATAAAAATTATATGACTGGCATTATGTAAATTTTAATGTTTTAAAAATTAATAATGTTTTCCTCTGAAAACTGTTGCCAACGGTGAGCCGGAAAAGGAATAATCTGAGCCGGTTCATCAGTGGCTTTTTCATACTTTGCAACCAGTTCTCCGGCTAACTCCCTGCCAATACGGGTAGCAGAGTTCAGGAACAGGTTCATGTCTTTCCACTGACAGGTTTCCATCCAGGCCGTATCAAGATTAAAGGCTCTACAGCTACTTTTGATCATGTAGCTGTCAAAATCCACCCTGTAAGCCCTGATGGTTCTTCCTTCAAGCAGACTGACAATCTCAGGGTAAATCTCCGGCCATGTGGAGACCTTGTTATTATCCATACTCGCACCATACTGGAGCACGTCTTTGGTCATGTGATGGTAGTTGCTGGCTCCCTTTGCAATCGCCACAGAAGGCTTGCAGAAACGATTAAGCACCAGTTGCCCCTTATGGTCTGTAATCGTAATCTGAAGCACCTGGTCATGGGGTCCCTGACCTGTTGTTTCCACGTTCAGCACCAGATGCGTTTTTGCGTGAATTTTCTTCCTTTCTGACATGGGACACTGAGCCAGTTTTCCGGGTCTTTCTATCTGTCTCAACAGGGCTTTCAACGCCTTGTCAGTGTCCAGACTGGTCATGAGACGGGAAAAATCATTGTTCCACCACAACATGGAAATCTCTGCGGGTTTCAACCCTTCCCATATGGCTCTGAGAGTGGCTTTCTGAACCTGTGAAAACGATTTACGACAATCACCCAATGCGGGCATCAGCATCCTGTCATAGGTAAAATCCATGCCTTTTTTGATGATGAAAGGCTGAAGATAAGGTTCAACCAGTTGTTCCAGCACTGTGCGTCTGTAGGCAGTTCTATCCTGAACTGTATCAGGAACCTCTATGAACTCAGGAAACATCCAAAGAATGTCACGTCCCAACTCTACCAGTTTATTGACAACAGCCGTTCTTGGGGCATTCACCATGACAAAATCACGGATGTAGAAACTGCTACTATATCCGACTTCACGTGCAGAAGAGAAACAACGCAGGTAACGTCCAGCCAAGGGACAGGAACGTTTGTCAGGGATTCTGATGCCTTCAGAGAGCAGGGAAAAGACAGTGCTGTAATTTATCATAGTATTACTCCATTCAATAACTCCTTAAATATACGTCATTTATAAACTATATTTAAATAAAATGCAATGTTTATATACGTGTATACAAATAAATATATAAAATACTTATAATATTAATGGGAATGATCAACAGGTTTGTTTGTTGTTTTAGTCGTGTGTTTTGCATGAAATGGTCAACAGGATTTTCTGTTGACTGGTAAGAGAAAAAACACAGTAAGGTTCAACAGGAGACCTGTGCGATTATGTGTTGAAAAAATCAGAAACAGACGAAATACCCCGGATATCATTCGGAAACAGGTATGCCGGATTAACCCTGATGGGAAAGCATCGGACATGCTGTTTCAACGAGAAAGTAAGCCACGGAGAGAAACAGAACAGACTTTCAGGGAAGATTATACCCTTCACGGGCAAACCATGCTTCTACGGTTCATTTATGGAGGAAACCGGAAGTTCACTACAAAACAAAAAAATCTGTAGTGACCTTTGAAACCAGAAACAGGTTTTCCAGATGAATCTGGTGGAACGGGTAAAACGCGAAATAAGCCACACAGAGACACGCAACAGGAACGAAGGGTATAATCTTCCCCTGTAGGGTAAAAACCGTCTCCACGGGTCAATTATGGAGATTTACGAGGGGTATGGAACGAACCTGATAGAGTGAATCACAAGAAACAGAGAAAATGAGTCTGATTCATCTGAAAGGGATAGGGAAAAAGAAAAGAACCAAAAGAAAAAAAGAATGTTGGGTGGATTTCATAATCCATAGTTATCCGTCCCCACCTGTCTCACAGGTGGAAAAACTGATGTATCAAGAATCAAAACCAGAACAGACAGTCTTGTTAAATGGAATCAACGCGATACGACACATATCCAAAATTGTTCGAGTATGGAAAGATAGCTCTCGCGCGCGCGTAGTATATAGATTTTTTATCATATATCCCGATAACTATACTTCGTATAGTTATCCGTCCCCACCCAGTCACCCCTAAAAACATAGGGAAACATTGGGGTTTTAATTAAATTAACCCCTGTTTTTTTCGTTTGTAAAAAGTTTTTCTGGAAATATTCAAAGCTTCCCAAGGTTTTGCCTGTTCCTGGCTACCAGCTTTTGTCTGTTCCAACCATTTCTCTCTGGTCTGACCTGTTGAGTGTGGTCTTTCCTTACGTCCTTCGGTCTGCCTCTTTGTGCGTTTTCTGAGCAATCTTTCTTCGCGGTCAATGAGCACAGCCATATGCGTCATTTCCTCGCGGGTTAGAGCAAGAAGCTGAATCATGTCGCTGGTCGTATAGGAATAACCACGTTTCTTGGCTCCTTTCTCAAAGTCCTTCTGGGCATTGGCTTTCAAGGTGCTGAGAAGGGTATAACAGTTCTTGGTCATCCATACGTCAAAATGCCCATCCATCCATTTTGTCACTTCCCGCATAATGTAGTCAGGCTTGTGTATCTGGGCAATCATGCATCCTGCCAGAAACAGAGGCATGTCACGAAATCCCGGTTTTGCTTCCCTTCCATGACAACGTAAGTGAATCAGGGTTTTCAAATCATGCAGAACCTTCCTGCACCAGGATTCCCAGGACCTGTAACCTTTTGCGTTTCTGACCTTGGAACTGTCTGCACATTCCCTGTGTCCAATGGTTCTGCGAAGATAGGTTACGCTGGCATCACGTTTGACTCTTGGTTTTCTCGGCTTTTTGGCTTCCTGATATTTTTTACGTCTGCGTGTCAGGTCGGAGGCATGGTCTGCATCCTGTGCTACCTTGATGGCTTCAGGAAGGTTCAGGGTCGTGCAAAAGTTGAGAACATCTGAGGTTTCCATGTCCTCCTGATGAATTTTCTTGCCCATGAGCTTTTCATACAGGTCATGGAACTCATAAGTCCTTCCATGCTTTACGGCTGGTTCAAAATACTGTTCCGGCAACCAGTTGCCCTGCACCGGCCAGACAATACGACAAGGCAGTTTGGTCTTTGAATTAATCGAACCAGGAATACGAAGCACGCGGGATGTATCTTTGACGGCTGGATCAGCCTTCCATACTTCAAACAGGGAGATGAGTTTGACCATCATCTCACGGAAGCTGAGTTTGACATCTTCTGTGGCGGGCTGGTTCTCAGTGAACTGCCAGAGAGCATAAGCTCCATTGCCTGAATCAATAATGTAGGAAGGCATGACGATATGATGCTGGTCACAGAACATGCGAAGCCTTTCGGACTCCCATGCCCCCATACCTGTTTTTTCCCGGATATGCAGGGAACGATAGTCACTTGTGGGTGGGTTTTTATAGAAATCCAGGTCCACCCAAAGATGACTGATAAAGGCACAATGAACACCTTTACGGTCTGGTTCATTGAAAAAACATTGGGAAAAGTAGCGGTCTACCTTTCCCTGATGTTCGTGCATCAAAGCATTAAAGGATTCAGCTTTATGTGAGGTTTGAACAGGATTTGCACCAGACCTGTCCAGAATGGAAACATATGTGCCAGCAGGAAGAGTGCGACCCAATAAACTGTCTTTGTGATAACTCGCGCAGGCTTCATCAATCTGTGTAAAAAAATCCTGTTCGTTATGATTTTGTTCTAATGCTAATCCCATAAAATTCTTCTCCTTTAATCAGGATGAAGAAAAAATTACGAGAACTACATTTTTTACTTGACTAATTCATTTAAATACTACATAATCAAAATCATAAAACGTGGTAGTTTTTGTTTCTCGGTGGTTTCGTCTCCATCGCATTTGTTAAAGTCAGATGTTTGTCGCATCTGGCTTTTTCATTTATTAAAGCATAAAACGTTAATTTATGCAAGTAAAATATAAAATGTAGTTATATAGAAACCATATTATAAATGAAAATGTATTTTTACTTGACAAAATACCCAAAATTGTGCATACTAAACTTACACAAAAACAGTAGTTTGGATGGAGTAGTTCCCCATCTGTGTTATGGAAGCCAGATTCTCACAAGTCTGGCTTTTTTGTTGTCCAGATTTCAGGGTATCCTTTGTTGAACTGGCTGTTGAGCCATTCCATTTAATGTTCAGTCTTCCTTGCCTGTGTTCCTGTCATGCTGGTTGGACAGGTCTGTTCAACAGGGAAGGAAGCATATGGAAGACACTACGAAAACATGGGGCATCAGGGGGATTTCTGCTGATGTCAGGCAAGCTGTCATTACACAGAGCCAGAAGCAGGGCATGAAAGCCGGAGAGTGGCTGACACTGGCTATTCTGGAAAAAATTAAACAGGACAGAAATGCAGGGAAAGCCCTAGTGGCTTCCAATGGGAAACCTGCTGTCAGTGCAGAGGATGCTTCTGCGGTTCTGGCTTTGCTGGAACGTCTTCAAGGTATGGGGATTGAACCTCCTGAGCACATGAAGAAGCAAGCCACCATGCTGGTCAGGAAGTGCATATCCTCTGTCAGAAAGGGAACATCAGCCAGACAGGAAACGGGAAGTGTCTGACTGATGGGAATAACTCGAACACTATTGATGGGTTATCTCACATAGTAGAGGACTACCTGTAGGCACTCTATGCGTAGAATATAATGTGTGGCTATATCATGGTATAAATTAATAAATATTATATTCGGATATCTCTACTAAATGTATGGAATCTGCATCCATATTAACACATATTGTGCCGTTAATTGAACTTCCTTTTTTAATTTCATAATTCATAGAAACATTACGTAATTTTTCGTATTCTTCTTGTGTAGGCGATACTGGTTTTTTCATTTCTTCCCATAGAGCAAGAACTTTGTCTTTTTTAGGGTTATAGACAGTCACTTTAAAGTATTTATATTTTTTATCAAACTTTAACACGATATTTTTATTATCGTTTGTTCTTGAATAATTCCACACTAAAGAAATAATTCCATTTTTTGTATAAGTAGATAAAATACATTCGTTATTTATAATGATTCTATTGTGGCTTAACTTATTTAAAAAATGGAATGCATGAAAAGATGGTTTAGGAATACCACCTTGATCGAGAAGTCCAAAATAGCTATCGCCAAAACCTTTCACAGGCCCATTTTCTTCAAACGTACTATCAAAAATCCAATAGCTTAAAATTTTTGCTTTCCCAATGCATTTATAAATTACAGTTAAAATATATGCTGGGTTATTTGATGACCATTCGGTTATGAATAACGGCAAATCAGGAAGAGCTGAATGATCAATTTCATCCCTAATATAAGAGACGGCTGTGGGTATTACTTCATCATTGGGTAAATGAATATTATTATGAAAAACTTTATCTTGTGGATCAGCTTCATATATATGTGATGAAATGAAGTCAGGTTGACAATTTTCAGTAACACAAAAATTTATGAAATCAGAAATCCAACCCATTTGTGCTGTAGCCGGACCACCAACACAAAAGATGTTGCTAATTTCCTTTATAGCTTCTCTAGTATTTTTATATAAATTAAAATACTGCTCCTTTGATCCTGACCAAAAATTTATATTAGGCTCATTCCATACTTCAAAGTTCCAAGAAGCAACCTCTTTCACGCCATATCTTAACGCGAGATGTTCAGTTAAATTTTTTATTAAATCAAACCATTCGTTCATTTTTCTCGGAGGAGATGTGTTCGCTCTATACCACAAAATATCCGTATCACTACTACGTAGAGGAAGAGGCATAAAGCTTAACTCGACAAATGGCTTCATTCCAATTTTAATAATATTATCAAAAACTTCATCTATGTATAAAAAATTCAAATAATCAGAACCATTACATGTTTCACGACATAGTCCCATTTCATCATTTAGTAATCCATGAAATCTTACAGATTTAAATCCACAATATTTTTTCACAAACTGTAGATGTTGTAGCCAATCTAATCTCAAAGCTACAATAGCTCTGTCTGAACCTATACATTCCTTCCAATAATGAATGAAATATTCCGTAGGTCCAGAAAGATCAATATCTAATACTCTATCAGCATCAGATGCAATCGAAAAAGTTGGGTATAAAATTGAATACAGCATAGAAGATAATGTAAACTTCCTTCTGCCAAAGATGTATTCACCCATAATTTTAGTCCATTTTTTTATGATTAATCGACGGTATCTTATTTTCCATAAGGAAAAACATTTCCCAAAGTTCTTTACATCTAAATATAAGCAATTTTTCTGAACGGCTTAAATCATTGATGTTTTTCCCAGAAAAATATTCAGACCAAAATGTGAATTTGTGCGGTCTAGAGGGAATTGAGCACATATGGCGAAATGCAAACCATGGATCAGTGAAAGCTTGAGAAAATGTCAGCGTTGAAGGCACTAAAACATCTAAGGTTTCCTTAATTTCTCTAGTTCTAGACATAACAAATGGTTCATTTTTTTCAAAAGGAGTTTGGAACCAACCCATTTTTTCCATCCATTTATATCGAAAACTAGTTTTCCGAATAACCAAAGGTGATAAAATCAGACCAGATAAGGCTGGAACATACCAAAACCAAAGCCATGCTTTACTCATATGCAATATTTTCATCGTATTATTCGTAGCTAGTGGCATAATATGCTCAACAACAATATATAAGAGGAAAAGTCCAAAGAGACTTACGGGGAAAAAATGTTGGAAGCTTTCCGCATATGACACGCTTCTATCTTCCCGATCCTGCTCCCCCCAATGGATCTTTCTGCCTTTAAGCCAGTAGAAAAGAAACTTTGAGATCTGTGTCATTGTAATTGGTGCTATTGCCATTCCCAATACAATAGACAGCATGTAAGACCACAATAATTTTCCCAGACCACCAAATCCATTTAACTGGTTTTTCTTATAAAAATAAAGCGCATACACAGAAAATCTAGCAATAAAAGCAAAGAAGAAAATAAATAAAGATGTATTAAACAGCCAGGAGAATTTCTGCCTTAAAATATAAGTTTGTATTGGATGTTGAAGGACATATATCATTCCAAATATACTTCCTATATAAAAAATCAAGCCAATCCACGCATTAAAATAGTGAAGCGATGAGATAAATAGATGCTTCATACCATTGGCTGAAAGCCGTTTCATTCTGCAGACACGTAGCCAAAAAAGAGCACCATACATCCAGCGTGTTTCACGCTTCATATCATCAATAAGATTTGTTAACTGGTCTTCAAAACTTTCTAGATGAGGCAATAACCATACTTCATAGCCTGCACCTTCGAAAAAGGCAGCTTCAACAAAGTCATGAGATAGTGGGCGACCACCAGGAAATGGAGATTTAGCCTCAAAATATGGTAAACCACCATGTTTCATAAAGGTATCTACTCGCAAAATTGCATTATGTCCGAAATATTGACCTCTACCCATTTTAAAAAAATACTGACCATAAAAGCTTACGACAACACCGAAAACTGAACCAAAGCTGTTCATTCTTGCATACAATGTTTTTGTTATCACACCGTAATACGTGCTTTGGATAATAGCGGCCTTTTCGTTTCCTTCAATAATTCTAGCCATTTCGGATAGTGTCTTCCCTGGTATAAGGCTATCCGCATCAAGCATAACCATAAATTTATAATTACGGCCCCACCTTTTAATAAAATCTGATGTATTTCCAATTTTTGCATCAATATTAGATATGCGATTTCTATATATTATATTTACATTTGGATATTTTTCTAAGAGTATTTGATAGACATAATTCTCTTGAAAAATTATGTCTTCTTTTCTACTGTCAGATAAGATTATAAAATCAAAATGTGGAAACTCTTTATAATCTTTTAAGTCTTCAATCATAGCTCCCAAAGCAGCACCAACTCGTCTAATGTCTTCATGATAAATAGGTATTAAGAGAGCCACTCGCGTATCTTCACATAAATCTTTTTGTTTATGCACTGGATTATAGGGATCTTTTTCTGGCCCACGCAGTGCGGCATATAGGCCAAACCACATAGTAATAAAATATGATGAACCAACAAAACCAAGTATAAAGCTACAAATCGAGAAAGGTATTATAAAATACTTCGGGTAATTGTACATTACCATGAAAAATATTAATACAAGAACTGAGAAAATATTGAATATTGTTGTTAATATCCATAGTATTATCGTTCTTTTTTTGCTTTCTTTTTTCCAGTCCAGATTATCATAAAGATCTTTTGTTTTAGTATAAGACATAGTTCACCAAAGATTCTTTTATGTTAATATTATTATTATCATGATATGCAAACCTCTCCCAATTTCCTGGGGGAGGTCCCCTATCACCGAGACTTTCAAATATGATTTTCTTTAGATCCTCCCAAGAAGAAAAATTTTTATCTGCGATATTGATGTCACCATCCTGAGCAAGTTTCATGAAGTCAAAATCAACATTCATATTTTTGATAATATTCATCTTTGGTTCTTTTTTATTTAAAGACGATTTATTTAATGGCTGCACCCATTGCTGCAGGATATCCAACGCTCATAATAATATTGACTGCTTGCTGCAGAGTTACACTTCGAGCAGGAGGTATATAAACTAGATCTTTGTCACTAATTGGAAAAGCTTGTGCTGCTTTCATACCTTCAGTTTTATCAAAATTAATCCGATAAATCATTCGTAGTGCATGTTTGAATACAAAAATGGATCTACCTTGTGCAGCATTAGGACTCATATCTCCCGCGCCAGCAAGAACATCTGCCAAAGATGGAGTTTCATCGAATGGAACCATTGTTGGTGATTTCCAACCCGCTCCCAGACATAATGCTCTAACAATAGCAGTGTGCTGCAAAACTAATCTATCTCCAGATTGTAAGGGTATATCCTGAGATAAAGCAGTTTTCATGGGCACATTATAACTTTTCCCATGTCGGATAATTACAACGTTATTAACGCCTAAATCACTACCCTGTTTGGAGGGATCGAAAACCTTGAAGCCCCCAGCCCGTGCGATAGCTTCGCTGATATCTATCCCCCCTTCAGACCAATTAATCACCGTTGGTGCATTAACCGCTCCCATAACTACAACATTTTGAGCTTTATTTTCTTCGATGTGTAAAGCTGCTTCAGCTTGAGGAAATAATTGTGTTTTACTATATTGTTCGGCAATAACTTTTTCCGCATTATGGAGCGTCAAGTTTTTTACATAGATCTGTCCAACATAAGGCAAATCAACTGTTCCAAGATGCGAAACAGTATAGTGTCCCATATTCCGTGCTTGTGGAACATTTCCCAATACAATATCAGACTGCCCAGAAGCTACCCATAATGATAGGTCGAGCGTGTCTCCTGAAGCAATAGTAATTTCGGTTATATTCGGCTTCTTCAAATCCGCTAGTACATTACTTAATTCGTCTTCTTGCCTTGCGATTGCTTCATTCCAGAGCTGAGATGCTATATCTTCGTTGACCTCTTCAACTGGAATGGAGTTTGTATTTTTATCTAATATTAAGGAAGCATGAGGTCCTGTTGAAGGCATGAACGCACAGCCTCCTAATAGGAACAGTGGAAGTGTGCTTATGGAAAGAATTTTACGAAAAAGCATTGTGTGGCTCCAGATATTTTATGGGTTTGATATTTTATTTGACTACGAGATAAGCAACGTAGCTCATAGCTAAGATACTTAGTGCCCATAACAGTGCTTTTGGCATAGTTGCATCACTGGGACGAACGGAGTTCTCAACGATGTCCACATGGTATGAACTTCTATAGGCTAATTGCTCAATATCCTGGAGATTTTGATCGTCCATTTGGATAATATTAATATCCTCCAATATATTTTGTTTTAATTCGGTATATTTTTCATAGTTTTCTGATAAATTATGTCTAATGTAAGAGCTTTGATCTTCAATGTTGTGGTTTAATGTTGTCAATTGTGCTTTGAGCATTGATAGTTCTTGCGAACGCTGAGCAAAAAATTGTGCTGCAGTGGCTTTACTATCTAATGTAACTCTAATTTCCTGAAATTTATTTATTAGCTCAAGTGTGCTTTTATATAAAGTATCATAATCTGCAATATTATACTGTTTCTGAAAGTCTTCCATCAAACCTAAATCAGTAGCCAGTTTTTCTCGATCGGATTTAACATGATCTTCTAACTTTGCTCTTTCAACCTGATATGCATGTATGCCAGAAGTCTGAAGTTGCTTTTGAGCAAACTCAAGAACATTTGAGTTAATTTCGTAAGGAAAATTAGGATCGTAACCTTCAACATTGAGGCTAACCAATCCACTCTCATCATTAACTGATGCAATAACGTGCGAACGATAGTAGTTCCATAATTTCATCTGGTTAGAAGATAGGAGAGTTTGAAGGCCACCAAAACGAGAAAGAAAATCTCCTTTTGCCCAATGCGAAGATAATTTCTTCGTGCCTACATTATTAAAACACTCCCAACTCTCAGCAATTTCTTTAAAAATATAAGCTCCGGGAGAGGCTTGCCCGCCTAATCCAGCCCCCCCTCCACTACTATCACCAGAAAAAGCATATACGCGGACTATTGCTTCACTTTCATAGCGAGGTGAAGCCAAAACAAAAAGATAAAACGCTGAGGCCAATGATGGGATACCACAGACTGACCAAAAAAGACGTTTTTTATAGAAAATCTGTTTTGCGGACATGTTCCCTCATTGAATCTCAAAGTAATTTTGAAAAATCCCCACATAAAAATTAAATAGGGACAAAAAATCTCACCGCGCCCTATACCGGAAACACATATTTCTGATATTGTAGAATAAGTGCATTTTTATTGATGAAACTTCTGTATCGTAAATCTGTATCACCAATGGAGTAATTATTGATGGAGAAATAACATGGATTATGGCTATGCCCGCGTATCAACTGACGACCAGACCAATGACCCACAAATCAAGGAACTGGTGCGTTATGGTCTGACTTCCCACACAATCAGGACAGAGAAAATTTCAGGGAGTGTGCTGGCGAACCGGAGACCTGTGCTCTCAGGACTGCTCAAGGCTCTGAGGAAGGGGGATACGCTGACAGTGGTGAAGCTGGATAGGCTTGGCCGTAATGCAGTGGATGTCCTGTCTTTGATTGATACGCTTCATGAAAAAGCCATAAGCGTGCGTATTCTCAATCTTGGGGTTGATACGGCCAAACCATCGGGAAGGCTGTTTCTGACCCTTCTGGCTGGCTTTGCGGAGTTTGAGAGGGAGATTATCAGGGAACGCTGTATAGCTGGTCTGGAATCAGCCAGGGCCAATGGTGTGTCACTTGGGAGAAAGAGTTCCCTGACCAAACATCAGAGAACACATGCCCAGAGGCTCAGGGAGGAAGGGAAGTCTGTCAGTGAGGTAGCCCGTATCCTGAACACCTCACGCATGACAGCATGGAGAGCCATGAACCCCGTTCAGGCTGTATCATAAACCGCAGTTCTGATATGCGAAGGGGGTATGCCTGATTGACGTTTTTGGCATATCCCATAAATATGGGGTTTTGGGACGACCTGCATCCACTTAAATAATGCATTAAATCATTTTATTCTCTTTAACTTTCGGTTATGAGCAATCCCAGTAAAGAAATATTTTCCTTTACTGGGATTGGAGATATTTGTTTCTTTTTCTTTTCTAAGAATGATTAAGGTTGTTGGATATAAAATTTTTTACCATATTAGGAGTAAGAAGATGGAAATAAAAAGCTACAAAAATGGCTATGATAAATAGTAAAGCCAGCAAAAGGATAGTTGTTTCTCTTTTTCTCTTCTTCAAATCATAATGGAATGGATCAGTTGAGTTGCAATCCGGACATGCCTTGGCGGATGGAGAAAGTTGTTTCCCGCAATCTTGGCATGGTTTCAAATTAGACTGAGACATAAATACCTCTTACCTTTGAACTGTTTATATCATTAAACGCGATAGCGGCTGTCAACAACACCAATACCTAAATTCATAGGCCAATAATCGTTGAAATAAGAGCCGTCACATTATCAATCAGAGTGGCTGGTGCTTTTTCTATAAATTTTGCATTGCGTGCAATGTAATCCATCGTCCTAACTTCTGACGCCAGCACACATCCACGTGTCTTCAGCCCAAGTGGAATCACCACTTCAAAAGGTGAGCCTTTAATTTTTGTCGTAATCGGACAAGCTATGAAACAGCCAGTTCCGACATTGAAGTTACGTTCGGATAAAACCAGAACACGATGCTCGCCAGCCATTTCACTGCCAGCTTGGGGCGATAAATCGAGCAGGAAGATATCACCCCGCTCTGGCGCATAAACCATCAGATAGTTTCTTTTCCAACGGGTAAAGCATCAAGCATCAAGTCGTGACGATGCTTTTCAGGGTCAAAACGAGCCATAAGTTCATCAAGGGTCTCGCGTTTTTTTTGAGGGCGAATAACTATTTCTCCTCCTGAAACTCTAACCTCTACCTTATCTTTAATTTGAAGATTGGCTTCTTGGAGAATGGAAGCATTAAGACGAACACCAGCACTATTCCCCCAGCTACCAACAGCTGTTACGATAGCCTCAGACATTTTAACCTCCCTGTCATGTATAAACGTTATGCCTGAATATACCGTATATACATAATGAAGTCAAAAATTTTATGACCTTGTCAAGTTAGATAGATGCATGTGATACACACTGGTGTAACACAGTGGAAAAATCAAGATTTTGTGTAAAAATACACTGTAAAATCAATATGTTGCGGTTCGGGCATTTTTTTATCCCTCTCTCTCCGCCACACCACCTAAGTGGTTGATTTTACAGCACAAAATTTTTAGCTTCCTGCTGTGTAATACAGTCATGTGTTACACAAGCGACAAGGATTTTGGCTCCTTCTCCCCCTCCTGCTGCGTCTGTATTAGGCTGGTATCTGCGGTAAAGGGAACCCGCTGAACTCAGACCTATCCTTGAGCAGCGTGTTGTCCGAACTCTGAAAACTCCTGATAGACTGATCACCAGAAACAGTGTTGTGGTTCTGGTCGCTGCACTGTCAGATATCTGGAACGCCGTGGGTGTTTTTTTGCTCGGATGATAGACGGTCTGCCTATCGAGGAAACGGAACCACAGATTATTTAGGTTCGATATTCGCCTGATTGGACCATAGCTAACATACTTCTCGCCTCGCATGGACGTTTTGTAACATATTTAATGAGTGATTTGGTGGTGATTTTGAGAGTGTTTGTGTGTTTGTGAATCGGGGGGAGTGTTGGTTTTCTGGGGGTTTAGGGGTTTTTAAGGTGAGGGGTTGACGGTGTAGTGTTTGTGGGTATAGAAGCTGCTTCACCGAGACGAAGTGATCTTGGCGGTTTCGGAAGTTTCTG
>NZ_JBFCXX020000101.1:0-263 GCF_040702925.2 Acetobacter fabarum
GCCGAAGACCGAAGCGGTGGCGCCGGTCGAGCAGAAAGACCCGTTGGTGGTGAGCATCGACGGTGCAGGAAAGCTGTTTATCAACAAGGACGAAATCCAGCCGGATCTGCTGGAGTTCAACCTCAAATCGGCCAAGGCCAAGGACCCGGAAGTGCGCGTGCAATTGCAGGCCGACGACGGGGTGAATTACGGCGAAGTGGCGCGAGCCATGGCTTCGATCGAGCGGGCGGGCATCACCAAGCTGTCGGTGATCACTGCACGAT
>NZ_JBFCXX020000102.1:0-262 GCF_040702925.2 Acetobacter fabarum
GTCGCCTACAGCGGATTGCGCAGCCCGACCACGGGGCAGATTGCGTTCCCGATCCGGCGCCTGATCTACAGCTTCAGCAATAATCAGATCCTTATGGGCACTGGCAGCGGCAATCCGGCGCAGCAAGTGCTGGTGAACAACGTCAGCGCCTTCAACGTCACATTCGGCCTTGCCAGCTCGGCGACCGACGTCGCAGCCTCGACCTACAGCAGCAACCCTGGCGATCCGGCGCGCATCCGCAGCGTGCGCCTGAGCCTGACCC
>NZ_JBFCXX020000103.1:0-262 GCF_040702925.2 Acetobacter fabarum
TGAATGCACATATCTATTTAGAATTAGCGGACGACTATCAAGCATTAGCGATATTGCCGTTATGGCATCATGATGATACGTATTTATTTGATTCGCTTTTACGTAAAATTGAAGATATGATTTTACCGAAAAAATCAGTTTCTAAAGTTAAACAAACACAACTTTTAACAACTGAAGGTAACTATAAACCAAAACGCTTTGAATATGTTACTTGGTGTGATTTGAAAAAGGCAAAAGGTAAAGTTCTGGCGCGACATATTGT
>NZ_JBFCXX020000104.1:0-261 GCF_040702925.2 Acetobacter fabarum
AGCCAGGTCGGGTTCTTGCCGTTGTTGTTGGCCCGTGCGCGCAATACGAAGTTGACGATTTCGTTGCGGAAATCCTTCGGATTGCTGATGCCGGCCGGCTTCTCTATCTTCTCCAGCTCCTCGTTGAGGGAGGCGCGATTGAGGATCTCGCCGGTTTCCGGGTCGCGGTATTCCTGGTCCTGGATCCAGAAGTCCGCGTAGAGCACGTAGCGGTCGAAGATGTTCTGGCCGTACTCGCTGTAGGACTCAAGGTAGGCGGTC
>NZ_JBFCXX020000016.1:0-58037 GCF_040702925.2 Acetobacter fabarum
CCCATCCCCCCCGGCGCCGCTCAAGCCGTCCACCAGTGTGGCCCCCCCATCGCCCATGACGCAGCAGACGGATACGCTGCCGGACGTGGTGGTGCCCTCGCATCTGACACAGCCCAACAAGGCCAAGAAGAGCGAGCCGGATACACATTCGCTGCTGGAAACGCTGGATACCTTCCGCTCGGACCAGAAGCAGACACACGCACCCAAGGCGCGGGCCAACCCGCTGGCCGGGGGTGCGCCTAACGGGGGTGGATCACCCGTGGGCAGTAACATTACGGGCAGCCTGAGCGTTGGGCAGCAGAAGGCCATTGGGGCATCTGTCCGTCGTTGCTATTCGGAGGATACGGCAGCCAAGGACTATGCCAGTTTTGTGGCCCATCTGGTTGTAACCGTGGATGCAACGGGTGAGGCGCGTATTGTGCAGTTCGCCCCGGAAACACAGGCGCGCATGAGCGCGGATGCGTCCTACCGTGCTCTGGCCGAGCGTGCCCGCGCGGCCGTGTTAAGCCCCACATGCGCCCAATTGCCGATTCCCAAGGAGCTTCTTGGGCAGCCCCGGCAACTCAAATTTGTCTTCAGGCCTTAAAAGCAGGCCACACGGAGGAAAACACATGCTGATGAGTACCCGGCCTCTTATTTCCGATCAGGAAGCAGATGCTCTGGTGGGCGCGCTGCGCCGCCGCACCCTGCTTGGCGCGAGCGTTGCCGCAGGGGGCATTCTGGCCACTCCGCTGGCTGCTTTTGCCGCCACAGCCGCGCCAGAAGCGGAAATTACGGTGGATCAGGCCCGCACGGCCCCCATTCCCATTATCATCCCCGATTTTGGGGGCGGTCTTGGCCAGCAGATGGCCGAGGTGCTGACCAACGATCTGAACAACACGGGCCTGTTCAAGGTTATTCCTGGCTCGTCCTCCGCCGCAAAGCCCGACTTTGCCACCGCCAAGGGCCTTGGCGCGCATGCGCAGGTGACGGGGAGCGTTACGGGGAGTGGTGCATCCGTGCGGGTGGAAATCCGGCTGTGGGACGTGCTGAGCCAGCAGCAGATTCAGGGGACGGCCTACACGACATCCTCCGCCAACTGGCGGCGTATCGCCCATATTGTGGGCGATGTGATTTACGAGCGGATGCTGGGTGAAAAAGGGTATTTTGATACCCGCATCGCCTTTATCTCCCGCTCTGGCCCGCGTGGGCGCCAGCGCACGCGGTTGGCCATCATGGATCAGGATGGCGCCAATGCCCGCATGCTCACGGCTGGTAACTGGCTGACGCTGACACCCCGTTTCAGCCCGGCCAAAGACCAGGTTGCCTTCATGTCCTACGCCAATAACCGGCCGCGGGTGTATCTGTTTGATCTCAATACCGGTCGGCAGCAGATTCTGGGTGATTTTCAGGGGATCTCATTCGCGCCACGCTTCTCGCCCGATGGGCGCACGGTCCTGCTGTCCGTGACCCGCAATGGCGGGTCGGACCTGTATTCGGTCGATCTGGCATCGGGCGCGCGCAGGCAGCTTACGGCATCGGGCGCGATTGACACCAGCCCGTGCTACAACCCGGATGGCTCGCAGATCGTGTTCAACTCGGACCGTGGCGGCAGTCCGCAGCTTTACATCATGCCTGCAGGCGGGGGGAACGCGCAGCGGATTTCCTACGGGCAGGGCACCTATGGCGACCCTGTATGGTCCCCTCGCGGGGACCTGATCGCCTTCACCCGCATTGCCGGTGGCATGTTCTCGCTCGGGGTCATGCTGCCTGATGGCACGGGTGAGCGGATCATGACCGAGGGCTTTACGGTGGAAAGTCCGAGCTTCTGCCCCAACGGACGTGTGCTGGCCTATTGCCGCCAGAGCCGAGCCGGCGCGGGTGGGAGCGGATTCAGCTCCATTATCGGCATGGTCGATATTACGGGCTTCAATGACCGCGTCATTCCTACGCCAGAAGGGGCATCCGACCCGGCATGGTCCCCCCTGAACGGGTGAGGGATTATTCTCCCGCCCGGCTTCGGGGCGGGAGAAGTTTTCATAATTCCGCCGTAATTTTCTTTATAATTCCATAGTTTTGGGTTATTGTGCGTAGGGCCGGGGTGTGTTGTTTGGGTATCAGTCAAGGTATGGCTGGTATGAGAAACAGAGAACATGCTTGACCGGCCGCATAAGCTATGGCTTACGGCGGAATGGTCTCCAAAATTCGTCGGCTCTTCGAAGGGTTCGGAGGGGAGCAGAAGAATACGCGGAGATACAAGGTTATTAACTTCTTTTTCTCCGAATAGCCCTAAGGCTAATTCTCAGGATCCGACACATGAGACTGAAAGTTGTTGCTGCGCTTGGTATGGTTGCTCTTCTGTCAGCCTGTGCGCACGAAAATGCAAACACGGGTGCTTCCACCGGCGCGGCTACCCAGCCGTCTGGCCCGGTGCCGGGCAGCGAAGCTGATCTGGTCGCCAACGTGGGGGACCGCGTATTCTATGACCTGAACAAGAGCGGCCTGAGCGCTGACGCCAAGACCACCCTGCAGAAGCAGGCTGACTGGCTTGCAAAGTATCCCCAGGTGAACGTTGAAGTTGCAGGCAACTGCGATGACCGCGGCACCGAAGAATACAACATTGCTCTGGGCCAGCGTCGTGCAAACGCCGCTCGTGACTATCTGGTGGCAAAAGGCGTGACCTCTTCGCGCATCTCCACCATCTCCTACGGTAAAGACCGCCCCACCGCTCTGGGCGACACCGAAGAAGCATGGGCACAGAACCGTAACGCCATTACGGCTGTGAAGTAAGATTTTCAGACATTATCTGAAATCTGACTGATTAAACGAAACAGGCCGGGCCTCAACGCCCGGCCTGTTTTGTATTTCGTGTCTTGTTTTGCGGGACGGAATGATGGAATTCTTGCCCGTTTCCTATCGATGGGGTGAGGTTTTCAATGAAGTCCCGGGTTAAAGCAGTACGCGTTGTCCGCCATGGTCTGGTGCTTTCGGGTCTGGTGGCCGTGCTTATGGGCACAGCCAGCCCCATGGGCCATGCACAGGATATTACCAGCCGGGAAGGCATTGCCCTTCAGGACCAGATTCTTGCTCTCAAGCAGACCATGAGCCAGATGCAGGCCTCTCAGGGCGAGGGCGGGGCGCTTCCCCCACCATCTGCCTCTGCGGGTGGGTCATCGGCTGTTAATGGGGATCTGGTCTCCCAGTTGCTGGAGCGGGTCAACACGCTGGAGCAGCAGCAGCGCGATATGCGTGGCGAGATTGACCAGCTGACCAACGACCTCCAGCAAAAAACAGCCGCCCTGTCCAAGCAGATGGCGGATAGCCAGTTTGCCGCGCAGGCTGGGGCAGGGGGGGGCAGCGCCGCCCCAGCCGCCGCCCCTGCGGAGCCCGCGGCGCGCCCCAACACGCCCGATGCCCTGCTGAGTGCTGGCAAGGCGGCCTTACAAAAGCGGGATTACGATACCGCCTATGACAATGCCGAGGCCGCCCTTAAAACGGCCAAAGGGGCATTCAGGGTGGATGCGCAGTTTCTTCTGGCCCAGTCCCTTGCCGGGCAGAAGCAGTACCGGCAGTCTGCCGTGGCGTATTACGACGCATATCGCCAGTCACCCAAAAGTGCCCGGGCACCCGATGCCCTGCTGGGTGTAACGGCCACGCTTCTTGCGCTGGGGGATAAAAAATCCGCGTGTGAGGCACTGGGCAAGCTGAATAACGAGTTCCCGTCCCCCGCACCACGCGTGGCCCGTGCGGCGGAAATATACGGGCGCAAGGGTGGCTGTAACTGATGTTCCAGCACGTACCCCCGGACTATCGGGGGTAGGAGGATTGCCGGTCCGGTTTGAACAGCGCCCGGTTTTTTCCGACAAGCCGGTTCCGCCGCAATGGTTTGCGGCATTGCTGGATACCCTTGGCCCGTGGGGTGCGGATGCACCGGGGAGCCCCCCGGTCGCACTGGCTGTTTCTGGCGGGGGGGATAGTCTGGCGCTGGCATGGCTTGCCCGGCGCTGGCGGCGCAATCTGCTGGCCCTTGTAGTGGACCACGGGTTACGCCCCGATTCTGCGGCAGAGGCACGGCTTACGGTGGAGCGTCTGCACGCCATGGACGTGCCCGCCCATCTGATAACCCTGACCGGCCTGACCAAAGGCCCCGCCATGGCCGCACGGGCGCGCAAGGCCCGCTATGCCCGCATGGTGCAGGCCTGCCAGCAGGCTGGCTGTGTGGACTTGCTCCTTGGCCATCAGGCGGATGATCAGGCCGAAACCGCATGGATGCGCTCTAACGCAGGGAGCGGGCCGGATGGGCTGGCAGCCATGGGCTGGATCAGCTACACGCCCGATGTACGGCTGGTACGGCCATTACTGGGTGTTTCCCGCGTGGCCCTGCGCCAGACATTGCATGCGGCTGGGCTGGGCTGGGTGGATGACCCGTCTAATCAGGACCTGCGGGCCGAGCGTGTGCGGGTCCGCTTTGCTTTGCAGGAAAATGGCCTGTCAGAGCAGTTCTGGTGCCTTGCCATGGATGCAGGCGCGCAGCGCATGGCGCGTGAGAGGGCGCAGGCCATGGCACTGGCGCAGACCTGCGCATTTTACCCCCATGGGTGGGTTGGGCTTGGGCAAAACCTGCCCGAAGCCGCGGCCCTGTCGGGACTGATCCGCACGGTTGGTGCGCAGCAATACCCTCCTGCACCGGCTGCCGTAGCGCGGCTGTGCAAAAACGGGGGAGCGGGCACGCTGGCTGGCACCCGGCTTGCCAGATGGCGCGATGAGTGGTTTCTCATTCGTGAACAGGCCGGTGTTGGTGCGCCGGTAGCGGCCAGCCCCGGTGCTGTATGGGATGGCCGCTTTGTGCTGCACGCCTCTTCTGCCCTGCTGCGTTGCGGGGTATATGTAGGGGCTGCCGGTTACGGGCTGGCGCGCAGGGTCCGTGCCGGGTGGCCTGCCCTGTTCTGTGCCGGGCTGCCCGCGTTGTGGTGGCAGGGGCAGCGGGTTGCGGTGCCGCATCTGGGGTGGCGCAGCACGGCAGACTGGGCAGATGTTTTTTTTGAGTTCAGACCTCCTGTTCCCGCAACCGGAATGGGTGTGTACGGGTGCAAAAAAGTACACAACACGGACTATGTGGGACCCGTGGGCTAGGAAAATGGTTCAGGCATCCCATTTATAAGAGCAAAGGTTGCTTTTTTCCCCGGGCGCCGGGCAAGATGGCAGGACACTCCGGCGCTTTACGCACTAGAAGTATGGACACTCGGGCAAGATGAACAATTTAGGTCGCAATCTGGCGCTTTGGGTCAGCATTATCCTGCTACTGCTGTTACTGGTGAACATGTTCCAGCCGGGTACGGCGCAGCATGCCGCCCAGCAACTGGCATATTCCGATTTTGTGGCCGATATTGATTCGGGGCATGTCCGGTCTGTTGTCATGCAGAACCACAATATTTCCGGCACGCTGACCGACGGCACCGCGTTTGAGACCTATGCTCCTCTGGACCCCTCCCTTGTCTCGCGCATGGTGGGTAAAGGGGTGGAGGTTGTGGCCAAGCCGCTGGAGCAGGATGGCAGCCCGCTGCTGCGCTACTTCCTCAACTCCCTGCCCATTATCCTGCTGGTGGCGGCATGGCTGTTCATGATGCGGCAGATGCAGGGGGCCGGGGGCCGGGCCATGGGCTTTGGCAAGTCCCGCGCCAAGATGCTGACCGAAAAGCATGGCCGCGTAACGTTTGAAGACGTGGCCGGGATTGATGAAGCCAAGGGCGAGTTGCAGGAAATCGTGGATTTCCTCAAGGACCCGCAGAAGTTCACGCGGCTGGGCGGCAAAATCCCCAAAGGTGTGCTGCTGGTTGGCCCTCCTGGCACGGGTAAGACCCTGCTGGCCCGCGCCATTGCGGGGGAGGCCAATGTGCCCTTCTTCACCATCTCCGGGTCCGACTTTGTGGAAATGTTTGTCGGTGTTGGTGCTTCCCGCGTGCGGGACATGTTCGAACAGGGCAAAAAATCCGCACCGTGCATTATCTTCATTGACGAAATCGACGCCGTTGGCCGCCATCGTGGTGCGGGCATGGGCGGCGGTAACGATGAGCGCGAGCAGACCCTGAACCAGATGCTGGTGGAAATGGATGGGTTTGAAAGCAATGAGGGCGTGATCCTGATTGCCGCCACCAACCGCCCCGACGTGCTGGACCCCGCATTGCTGCGCCCCGGCCGGTTTGACCGGCAGGTGGTGGTGCCCAACCCGGATGTAAGCGGGCGTGAAAAAATCCTGCGGGTGCATATGCGCAAGGTGCCGCTGGCGTCCGATGTGGACCCGCGCATTATTGCCCGTGGCACTCCCGGCTTTTCCGGTGCGGATCTGGCCAATCTGGTCAACGAGGCCGCGCTGTCCGCCGCACGCCTTGGCCGCCGCACGGTGTCCATGCGTGAGTTTGAAGATGCCAAGGACAAGGTGCTGATGGGCGTTGAACGTCGCTCGCTGGTGATGAGTGAGGACGAGAAGAAGCGCACCGCCTACCATGAGGCCGGGCACGCCATTACCGCCGTGCTGGTGCCCGAGAGTGAACCCATTCACAAGGCGACCATTATCCCGCGTGGGCGTGCCCTTGGCATGGTCATGCGTCTGCCCGAGGACGACCGGCTTTCCATGAGCAAGATGAACGCCATTGCCCACCTTGTTGTGGCCATGGGTGGGCGTGTTGCCGAGGAAGTGGTTTACGGCAAGGACAACATCTGCAACGGCGCAATGGGGGACATTAAAATGGCCACCCGTGTTGCCCGCAGCATGGTGACCGAATGGGGCATGAGCGACAAGCTGGGCATGATCGCCTATGCGGATGAAGATCAGGGCAACAGCTTTTTTGGGGCTGCCCGCAATTTTTCCGAACAGACGGCGCGCGATATTGATGTTGAAGTCAAACGCCTGATTGATGAAGCCTACGTGCAGGCCCGCAATTACCTGCATGATCATGTGGACGAACTGCACCGTCTGGCCGAAGCCCTGCTGGAATACGAAACCCTGACAGGTGAGGAAATCCGCCAGATCATGCGCGGCCAGCCAATTGAACGGGCAGAAGAAGCGGATGATGGCCCGGTTAACCGCCGCGCCTCCGTGCCGCAGGTTACGGGTGAGGCTCCAGCCCCCACCCCGGCGGAAGATGGCGGTGCTGTTCCCGCGCCCCAGCCCGGTTAAGGGCAGGGTACGGCAGTCAACGGATATGAAGCAGAAGAGGCGGCACCCGGTGCCGCCTCTTCTGTATGGTGGGGACAGTAAAAAAGGATAAGGCGATGTGGCGCAGGCTGGTTGAACCCATGGGGTTCCTGTTTGGACCAATGGCGCAGGAGGCCATACGGCAAGGCGTGGCCCTACCCTTCCAGAACAGTACCGCCGCGTTTACAGCCGTTTTGCTGATTGAGGGGGACAGCGCTTCTGGCCCCGTGCCTGTGGGCGCTGTGCCGCATGCGTGGCTACCCGTGATGCAGCGCCTTGTTTCCCCCGTGCCCGATGCCGGGTTGCCTGCGGGGCCGCTGGTTATGGGCATCCTGAATACAACGCCAGACAGCTTTAGCTGTGCAGGCCAGCACTACCATGCAGGTTCTGCCCTGCAGGCGGCCGGGCAGATGGTGCGTGATGGGGCCGGTGTGCTCGATATCGGGGGGGAAAGCACACGCCCCGGTGCCGCCATTGTCTCCCCCCAGCAGGAGTGGGAGCGGGTTGGCCCGGTGCTGGAGGGGCTGCGCCAGAGCATGCCCGATGTGCCGCTTTCGGTCGATACGCGGAATAGTCTGGTCATGGAGCGTGCACTGGCTGCGGGTGCGTGCGTGATCAATGATGTTTCCGCTCTTGAGCACGACCCGGCCGCTCTGCCTTTGCTGGCAAAGCAGCAGTGTGGCGTTGTGCTCATGCACATGCGCGGCACCCCCCAGACCATGGAGGAACACACCCACTATACCGATGTGGCCTGCGAGGTGGTGCGGGAACTGGGGCAGAGGGTGGAGGCCGCGGTGGAAGCGGGCATTGCCCGTGAGCGGCTGATGGTGGACCCGGGGTTTGGCTTTGCCAAAACGCAGGAGCAGAATATTGTTCTGCTGCGCCGTATTCTGCTGCTGGCCAATCTGGGGTGCCGTGTAGTGTGCGCCCTCTCGCGCAAACGCATGATTGGCACGCTGACAGGTGTGGCAGACCCCGCCCGGCGCGATAGCGGCACGGTGGCGGCCTCCCTTATGGCCATGCCCTTTGGCAACCCGTTGCTGCGGGTGCACGCTGTGGCCAGTATGGCGCAGGGGGTCCGGGTCTGGCAGGGGGTGCAGGGTGGGTAAGTCTGGTGTGCCAAAAATGTTTTTTGTGGCCTGAACACGGTTTCTTCCAATCCAAAACCGTTTTAGGAAAGAGCAGCAGGACAGGACAGAAGTTTCCGCCAGCAACGGCCAGAGTATTCAGGTCCATTGCCGATTGCGGAATGGAATGAGTATTATGAAGCGATTTTTTGGAACAGACGGTATTCGCGGCACTGCCAATATTGCGCCCATGACGGTGGAAATTGCCCAGAAGCTGGGGCAGGCGGCGGGGCTGCACTTTCGGCGTGGGGACCACCGGCATTGCGTGCTGCTGGGCAAGGATACCAGATTATCCGGTTATATGATCGAGAGCGCTCTGGTTTCCGGCTTTTTGTCCGCTGGTATGGATGTCACACTGGTCGGGCCATTGCCCACACCCGCCATTGCCCTGCTGACCCGCTCCCTGCGGGCCGATCTGGGGGTCATGATCTCTGCCTCCCATAACCCGTTTGGTGATAACGGGATCAAACTGTTCGGTCCCGATGGGTTCAAGCTCTCCGATCAGGATGAGCGCACGATTGAAAACCTGATGGTGACAGACCTGCATGCGGATATGGCAGACCCGGCCCAGATCGGCCGCGCCTCGCGCCTGAACGATGCCGCAGGCCGGTATATTGAAAGCGCCAAGTCCTCCTTCCCCCGCAAGCTGCGGCTGGACGGCATGAAAATCGTGATCGACTGCGCCAATGGCTCGGCCTACCGGGTTGCCCCCACAGCGCTGTGGGAGCTGGGGGCGGAGGTTATTCGCATCGGGTGTGAACCCAATGGTGTGAATATTAACGAACAGTGTGGCTCCACCCACCCCGAGGCCCTGTGCAAGGCCGTGGTGCAGCACGGTGCACATATTGGTATTGCTCTGGACGGGGATGCCGACCGTGTGCTGATCGCGGATGAAACCGGGTGTCTGATTGATGGGGACCAGATTCTGGCCCTTATCGCCCGGTCATGGACAGCGGAAGGGCGTCTGGTGGGCAATGCCGTGGTGGCCACGGTTATGTCCAACATGGGGCTTGAACGGTTTTTGGAAAAAATGGGCGTGGGCCTTGAGCGTACCGCTGTAGGCGACCGTCATGTGGTTGAACGCATGCGGGAGCGTGGGGTGAATGTGGGGGGCGAGCAGTCGGGCCATATGGTGCTGACCGACTTTGCCACAACGGGTGATGGCCTGATTGCCGCCTTGCAGATTCTGGCCGTGCTGGTGGAATCCGGACGCCCCGCGAGCGAGGTTTGTCGTCTTTTCCAGCCCTTCCCGCAAAAGCTGCGTAATGTCCGTTACGCTGGGGCCTGTCCCCTGGATACGGATGAAGTGCGAGAACGCCAGCACGAGGTGGAACGCATATTGGCCGGTCAGGGCCGCCTGCTGTTACGCCGTAGTGGCACGGAACCGCTGGTGCGCGTTATGGCCGAGGCGGAAGATGCCGCCCTTGTGGAGGAGGCCGTAAACAAAATGTGTGCCGTGCTGGAAAAAGCAACCCAGCCAGCCTGAAGCCTGAAAGCCCCTGCATGACCCACCCCACCCCCCAGTGCCCGAGAGTTCTGTCCATAGCAGGGAGTGACTCTGGCGGAGGGGCGGGTATTCAGGCCGATATCAAAACCATTACGGCGCTGGGCGGCTATGCCATGACCGCCATAACTGCCCTGACAGCCCAGAACACACAGGGCGTGCAGGATATTCTGCCTGTGCCGCCACAGTTTATTCGCGACCAGATCCGCTGTGTGGTGGATGATCTGGGGGTGGATGCCATTAAAACCGGCATGCTGGGGGGTGTTGTGCAAACGCAGGCCGTGGCGGCAGAAATTGCCCAGACTCGCCAGAATGCCCCTGATCTTGTTGTTGTGGTGGACCCGGTTATGGTGGCCAAGGGGGGCGCTGCCCTGCTGGATGAGGATGCTCTGGCCTGCCTGCGCACAACGCTTTTGCCTCTTGCAACCCTGATTACCCCCAACCTGCCCGAAGCGGAAAAGCTGACAGGGCTCACCATTCATACGGTGGAGGAGATGAAGGCCGCAGCCTTATGGCTGCACCAGCATACGGGGGCGGCTGTTCTGCTCAAGGGCGGGCATCTGGCGGGGGAAAGAGTGGTGGATGTGCTGCTGGATACGGCAGGAACGCGCGAATTTGTGGGGCAGCGCATTACAACCCGGCACACCCATGGCACGGGCTGTACGCTGGCCAGCGCGCTGGCAACGACACTGGCGCAGGGACTCGCCCTGCCAGATGCGGTCCGGCGGTCCTGCCAGTATGTGCATGACGCCATTGCACAGGCCCCCGGACTCGGCAGGGGTGCGGGGCCATTATGGCATGCCCATGCCTGGTACCCCACAATCAGGCCCTGAAGACTGCTGGCGTCCACGGGCAGGCGCGTTCGGGTGCAGGCAGCTAGTCCCCGACGGCCTGAAGCAGGGCGGGTTCTGGCAGTCTGGGCTGCTGCGCAACGGAGGGCACCAATGGGGTGGCGGGCATGGGCGGTGTCTGCGTCTGCGGTTGTGCCAGCGGGTCATGCAGAATGTACCCACGGCCCCATACGGTGGAAATAAGGTCTCCGGCCCCAACGGCCTGGAGTTTTTTACGCAGTTTGCAGATAAATACGTCAATAATCTTGATGTCTGGCTCATCCCGGCCACCGTACAGGTGGTTGAGGAATGTTTCCTTGGTCTGGGCAATGCCCTTGCGCAGCACCAGCAGTTCCAGAATGGCAAATTCCTTGCCAGTCAGGTGAATGGGATGGTTTGCCACTGTAACCGTGTGGTTGTTCAGGTTGAGGGTCAGCGCGCCAACCTGGGCAATCGGGTGGGCATATCCGTTGGAGCGGCGCAGAATGGCCTGTACGCGGGCAATCAGTTCGGCGGATTCAAATGGTTCGGCCAGATAATCATCAGCGCCCAGCGTAAAAGCCCGTATCTTGGCCTCTGGTGTATCAATGCTGGAAAGAACGATAATAGGCGTGGTGATCTTGAGTGTGCGCAGGGTGCTGAGAATGGTGTATCCATCCATGTCCGGCAGAGCCATGGTGATAATGGCAAGCCCATAATCATAATGACGCAGCAATTCTATGCTGTTCTGGCCAGATCTGGCGAGATCGGCTGCAAAACCTGCTTTTTTCAGGGCGGAAAGAATGGCCCGACTGGAGGTAAACTTGTCCTCGGCAAACAAAATGCGCATGACTGGCCTCACATAGCTGCAGGTGTGGAGGGATACATCTTGTGGTTGTATTGTATGGCTCTGACTATACTCTTACGTGTTTTTCTAAAAAAATAAACACAAATTCATTTTATTTTTATAATTTGTGTAATAACAGATATGCGGTTTTTGTATGTCTCAATCGGGCATATCGAGGAAAAACATATCATCCCGTGGATAAAGACTATATGGTGAGAAAGTTCCCGGAGAGACGAATAATAAGTAATGTAAAGTAAATTATTTAATAATAATGAATTATGGGGGTAATTATATTTATTATTCCCTAACAAATTCTGTGTTTATAAAAAATTTACAAATCCGGCACTTCACTCTTCCCGCTTCCGGCATGATATGGAAAAGCTCATCCTGTGATCTGACACACGGGCCGGGGCCCGCCACGGAAGCAGGAGCAGGAATCGGTCATGTTGCTGAAAACCGAAGCCGATACGGCACAACTGGCCAGAACTCTGGCAGGCCTTGCCCGTGCGGGGGATGCCATTTTGCTGTCTGGTCCGCTGGGGGCGGGCAAAAGCGTGTTCGCACGCGCGTTCCTGCGCAGCTTCTGCGCCGCACCGGATATGGAGGTGCCAAGCCCCACCTATACGCTGGTGCAGGCCTACGACTCCCCTACGGCTACGGCCTACCATTTTGACCTGTGGCGTCTGGGCAGTGTGGAGGAACTGGACGAGCTGGGGTGGGATGATGCCTGCGAGGGCGTCATGCTGGTGGAATGGCCCGAACGGCTGGAGGACATGACCCCCCCCGATGCGCTGCACATTATCCTGATGGTCGGAGCGGATGGAAACCGCCATGCCACTCTGGCTGGATGGGCGGACCGCCTTCCCCCGCAACCGGCCACACTGCTGGAGCACCGGGCATGAAGCTCGCAACCATTCCAGCGCATCTGCCTTTTCTGGACCATCTGGCTGCGCGCTGGGTAGAGGCCGCCGGGCATGACCCGGAGGCCATGGGTGAGGGGACCATTGTGCTCCCCGGCCGCCGGGCCGCGCGTGCGTTAACCGAGGCCTTCCTGCGGCGTATGGATGGGCGCAGCATGCTCCTGCCCCGCATCATGCCCATAGGCGCTCTGGACGAGACCGAACTGGGCCTGTCCGCCTGTGGTGGGGCAGAGGCGCTGGCCCTGCCTCCCGCCGTACCAGCCATGACCCGTCTGGCCGTGCTGACACTGTTTGTTTTAAAGGCCGATAACGCCTTTGGCACCCGCCCCACGCTGGATCAGGCATGGCCACTGGCCCGCGCTCTGGCTGACCTGATGGACGAGGCGGAATGGGCTGGTGTCAACCTGCTCGAGCGCCTGCCCGATGCCGTGCAGGAGGATTACGCCCAGCACTGGCAGACCATTCTGGGTTTTCTGTACATTGTGACCGCACAATGGCCCGTGTGGTTGCAGGAGCAGGGGCTGATCAATCCGGTGGCCCGGCAGGTGGCTCTTCTGGGCGCACAGGCGCGGTTGTGGCGGAACATGGGCGAGCAGGGTTACGCCGCTCCGCTCTGGGCGGCCGGGTTTACGCATGCCATGTCCCCAACGGCCAATGCGCTTCAGGCTATTCTGTCCTGTCCGGGGGGCAGGGTCGTATTGCCGGGGCTGGACACGCTCATGCCTGAGGAGGTGTTTGCCACCCTGCCTGACAGCCACCCGCAGGCGGGCATGAGCCACCTGCTCGCGGCATTGCAGGCCCGGCGGGAGGATGTGCAGGTCTGGAACGCGCAAGGGGGTGAGCCCGAACGCGCGGCCGTGCTCTCACGCGTGATGCTGCCTGCCGCCGCACTGGATGACTGGGCAAAGTCCGGTCCGGTCGCACTGGCCCATGTCAGCCGGTTTGAGGCCGCAGACCAGCAGGAAGAGGCCGTGGCCATCAGCATGGTCATGCGTAACGCCATCGAGCAGCCCGGCCACCGCGTGGCCCTTGTCACGCCCGACCGTGGGCTGGCGGCCCGCGTGGCCACAGAGCTGGAGCGGTGGGGCATTCTGGCCGATGACAGCGCAGGGGCCACTCTGGCGGACACCCCGCCCGCCGTGCTGCTGCGGCTGGTGGCGCAGATGGTGGATAGCCAGTTTGCGCCTGTCGCTCTTTTATCCGTGCTCAAGCACCCGCTGGTGGCGTGTGGTCTGGCTCCGGGCGTCTGCCGCGCCTCGGCCCGCCTGCTCGAGCGTGTGGTGCTGCGTGGTCCTTCTCCCGCTCCGGGGTTTGCGGGGCTTTGCGCCGCCGTAAGGGACCGGCTGGAACCAGAGCGCGAAAAAGACCGCCAGCGCATGACGCAGGGCGAGAGCGCGGACCGTCCCTTTGGCCCCGAACCCCTGCCTGCCTTTATGGAGCGTCTGGCCCATTGTCTGGCTCCTGTTCTGGGCTGGGAGCAGGCCGAAGGTGCGGTACAGGCCGGAGCGGAAGGGGCGCGGCATCAGGCCAGCGTGCCCGACCTGCTCGAAGCCCTGATTGCCACGGTGGAACGCCTTGCCAGCACGGAGGAAGAACCCGCCGCCACCCGGTTGTGGAAAGGGGAGGACGGCAGCCTGCTGGCCTCCCGGCTGAGCGAGCTTATGCTGGCAACCGCCCTGCTGCCCCCTCAGCCTCCCGCCGTGCTGGACGGGTTGCTTACGGCGGTTCTGACACAGGAGCGCGTTGCTACCCGCCGGGGCAACAACCCGCAGGCCCTGCACCCGCGCGTACTGATCTGGGGCTTGTTTGAAGCGCGCCTGCAAACGGCGGAAACCGTTATACTGGGTGGCCTGTCCGAAGGGGTGTGGCCCCCCGCCCCCGATGCCGGGCCGTGGATGAGCCGCCCCATGCGCAAGCGGGTTGGCCTGCCCCCACCCGAGCAGGCGGTGGGGCAGGCGGCACACGATTTTTTTGCCATGGCGGCCGCGGCGGAACAGGTTGTTCTGTCCTCCGCCCGCAGGCGTGATGGCGCACCTGTGGTGCCTGCGCGCTGGTTAACCCGGCTGGATGCTTTTCTGGCCGGCTGGGGGGGCAGTGTGCCCGAGCATCCGGTTCTGTCCTGGCTTGCACGGCTGGATCAGCCGCAGGGGCCGGCACTGCCAGTGGCCCCACCCCGGCCCACGCCGGATGTCTCCCTGCGCCCCCGCCGCCTGAGCGTGACGGAAATAGAAACATGGATGCGCGACCCCTACGCCATTTACGCCCGCCATATCCTGCGGCTTGAGCCCCTGCCCGAACTGGAGGAAGGGGCCGATGCCTCCGATTACGGCATGATCGTGCATGACGCGCTGGAACGCTGGGTTAAAACCCACGGCGTTGACTGGCCGGTAGATGCCCAGCGCAAGCTGGCGGAGGTGTTTAAAACCTGCTTGGCCGAACAGGCCCTGCGCCCGGCTTTGCAGGCATGGTGGGCGCCCCGGCTGGAGCGCATTGCCGCATGGGTTGCACATGCGGAGCAGCAGCGCCGCGCAACCCACGGTGTGCCGCAGGCTATTCTGACCGAAATTGCAGGCAGCGTGCTGGTCCCCGATGCTCCGGGGGGGCCGTTCCGCCTTGTCGGGCGGGCAGACCGGGTGGAGCTGGGTGCGCAGGGGCGGGTGATTGTGCAGGACTACAAAACCGGCATGCTGCCAGCCATGCGCGATGTTCTGTCCGGCTGGAGCCCGCAACTGCCGCTGGAGGCCGCCATGCTGCTGCGCGGGGGCTTTGCCGATGCTCCCAATGTGGCTGACATTGCCGGGCTGATCTACTGGCGTCTGACCGGCGGGGCCGAACCGGGGGAGGAGGTGGCCGTAGCCTCCAAGGAGCATGACAATCTGACCGATCTGGCCGAACAGACATGGCAGCGCCTGCTGGCGCGCATTGCCGCGTACGACCAGCCCACGCAACCCTACCTCTCCCACCCCCATCCGGGGCAGGAACCACGCTTTGCCGATTATGCCCGTCTGGCCCGTGTGCCGGAATGGAATACAGGCCGCATGGAGACCGAAGCATGACCCACCATACGGCTCAGGGTGCGCTGGATGCCGCCATTGCGCAGGCCAACCAGCAGCAGGCTATGGCGTCCGACCCCACGGCATCGGTTTTTGTGTCCGCCTCTGCGGGGAGTGGCAAAACCAAACTGCTGATAGACCGCCTGCTCCGGCTGATGCTGCCACGGGTGGAAGCGGGGGGCGACATTGTGCCCGGCAGCGACCCTGCGCGCATTCTGTGCCTGACCTTTACCAAGGCTGCCGCGGCGGAAATGGCCATTCGCCTGCAAACCCGCCTTGGCCGGTGGGTGACCCTGCCGGATGACCGGCTGAATGCGGAGCTGGCCGCTCTGGCCGTGCCCTGCACCCAGCAGACCCGGCGCAAGGCGCGCGCCCTGTTCGCGGAGGTGCTGGACCTGCCCGGTGGCATGCGTATTGGCACCATTCATGCCTTTTGCCAGTCGCTCCTGCGGCGTTTTCCGCTGGAAGCCGCCATGAACCCGCATTTTACGGTCATGGAGGAAACAGATGCGGCTCTGGCGTTGCAGAGCTGTGTGGAGAGTGTTCTGGGCGGGCAGCCTGCCAGCACGGTGGCCCCGCTGGCCGGGCAGATCGGGCTTGGAGATTTTATTGCCCTTGCGGGTATCTTGCGGCGCAATGAGCACGCACAGGCCGTGCGTGCACGTGTAAGCGCTCACCCCGAACAGGCGGAAAGCCTCATGTGCCGGGTGCTGGCTTTGCCGGAAACAGCGCTCAGGCAGCCCGATGAGGCTTTTCTGCTGGCCGCCTGCACCGGGTTTGCGGCTGAGCCTACCCTGCGCGCAGGCCTGCGGGCCGTGGCGGAGGAGGGATCGGCCACAGTCAGGACCAATGTAATCGCCCTGCTGGACTGGCTGGCCCAGCCCCCCACCGAGCGGGCGGCGCAATGGGCGGTATGGCGCAACGGGTTGCTGACCAAGGATGGCAAACTGCGCAGCCGTGGCCTGCTTTCGGCCAAGCTTGCGGAAAAATATACCGATCTGGCCGATGCACTGCAAAAGGAGGCCGAGCGCATACTGGCGGTGGAGGAGGGCATGAACGCCCGCCAGTTGGCCTGCCTTGGTGTGGCCCTGCTCAAAATGGCGGCCCCCGTGGCCAGCATGTTTGACCAGCGCAAGGCCATGCAGGGCCAGATGGAGTATGATGACCTGATCCACCGCACACTCCTGCTCCTGCGTGAGCCGGGGGCCGCATGGGTGCTGTACAAGCTGGATGGCGGCATAGACCATCTGCTGCTGGACGAGGTGCAGGATACCTCCCCCCAGCAGTGGCGCATTGCAGGGGACCTGACCGAAGAGTTTTTTGCAGGCGAAGGCGCACACGCGGCGGAGGAAGGCCCCAGAACGGTTTTTGCCGTGGGGGACTACAAACAGTCCATCTACCGTTTTCAAGGTGCGGACCCTGACGAGTTCCGGGCATGGCGGGCTACATTCAAACAGCGCGCGCAGGCGGCGGACCTGCCCTGGCGGGAGCCGGAACTCACAGTCTCCTTCCGTTCCACAGCGCCGGTCCTGCAACTGGTTGATGCGGTTTTTGCCGACCCACAGGCCGCGCGTGGCGTGGCGGAGGAGCAGGGCCGCCCCCTGCGCCACATTACGGCCCGCCCCGGTCAGGGGGGGCGGGTGGAACTCTGGCCTCTGGCGGAGGCACAGGATGCGCAGGACAGCATAAGCCCGTGGGAGCCAGCCGCAGTGAACGCCACCCGGCAGAGCCCACGGCAAAAACTGGCGGATGCGCTGGCCAGCACCATTGCGCGCGAACTGGCAGCCCCCCCCCAGCCGGGGCAAAAACCGCTGACACCTGGGGACGTGCTGGTGCTGGTGCCGCGCCGCTCCTCCTTTGTGCCGCTGCTGGTGCGCGCCCTTAAAGGGCACAACATTCCCGTGGCGACACTGGTGCGCACGGGCCTTGCCGACCAGCTTGCGGTGCAGGATCTTATGGCCCTGTGCGCCGCACTCCTGCTTCCGCAGGATGATCTGACACTGGCGTGTGTGCTGACCTCCCCGCTGGGTGGCCTGTCCGATGACAGCCTGATGGCCCTTGCCGTAGGGCGTCCCCCCGGTGCCCCCCTGTGGACCATTCTGCGCGAGCGCCACGCGGAGCAGGCGGACTGGACACAGGCCTGGCAGATGCTCAACACCCTGTTTGGCCGGGTGGATTACCTTACCCCGTATGAACTGCTGTGTGCGGCTCTGGGCCAGCAGGGCGGGCGGGCACGTCTGCTGGCGCGGCTGGGGCCAGAGGCTGCGGAACCAATAGACGAACTGCTCTCCGCTGCGCTGCGTTATCAGGAGCAGCACCCCCCTTCCCTTCAGGGGTTTGTGCATTGGCTCAGACATTCGCAGGAAAGTGTCAAGCGCGAGGCAGAGGCCGGTGGCAATGCCGTGCGGGTCATGACCGCGCATGGCTCCAAGGGGTTGCAGGCCCGGCTGGTTATTCTGCCCGATACGGTGGGCCTGCCCCGGTTTGAGGACAGGCTGTTCTGGAGCACGGATAAAAAAACAGGGGTGCAGGTGCCCATTTACGTGCCGCGCAACGCCCTGTCGGTCGGGTTGACCCGCAGCCTGTACGAAACCCTGCGTGAAAAGACGATAGAGGAATACAATCGTCTGCTCTACGTGGCTCTGACCCGCGCGGCGGACAGGCTGATCGTGTGTGGCTGGAAACCCGGCCGCACCGTACCGCCAGAAAGCTGGTACGAGTGCTGCCGCCTTGGTTTTGAGCGCGCAGGTGCCCAGCCGCGCGACTGGAGTGTCGGGGACTGGTCGGGCAGGATTTTGGTGCTGGAGGAGCACGGGGCCCCCGCCAGCCTGTCCGCCCCCGCGGCCCCTGTTGCGTCTGCCGTGCAGGATGCACCTGCGCTCCCGCCGCTGCCCGGCTGGATGGGGCAGGCCCCGTACTGGCGGCCCGGCCTGCCGGAGGTGGAAGGGCCGCTGGCCCGGCCACTGGCCCCAAGCAGGCCGGATGATACCATGCTTGGCCCGCTCCCGCCCGCGCGCTCCCCACTGGATGTGGCGGCCATTACCCCGCTCAGGGCGCGGGAGGCGGCCCTGCGCAGGGGGAATCTGGTGCACGCGCTTTTGCAGTTCCTGCCTGACCACCCAGCCAGTGCGCAGGAGCAGCTTGCCACGGACTGGCTGGCCCGCCCGGCATCGGGGTTGTCCACGCCGGAGGCCGCCCGGCTTGCCGCGCAGATTGTGGCGGTGCTGCGTATGCCTGCACTGGTGGACCTGTTTGCCCCCCATGCCCGGGCGGAGCAGCGACTGGCGGGTATTGCTGGCGGGCAGGTTATTGTGGGGCAGGTGGACCGTATGTGTGTCATGCCTGACCGGGTTATTGTGTGCGATTACAAAAGTGGTCGTCACGCGCCCTCCACGGTGGAGCAGACACCGGTGCTGTACCTGCGCCAGATGGCGGCGTACCGCGCCCTGCTGCACGGGTTATGGCCGGGGCGGGAGGTTGTGTGCGTGCTGGTCTGGACCGAACTGCCCCGTGCCGACCGGCTGCCGGAGCACCTGCTGGACAGGCACGCTCCGCAACCTTGCGCGGGCGTGGCATCTTGACCACGGCGCAGGCCACCTTAAGTGTTAGCTAAACCCGGTCTGCTGGTGCGCACCCTGTGCAGTGCCCGCAGACCTGTTAACTAGGACAGCATGGGGTGCGTAGGCACCCGGTAGTTAAGGAAAACATGTCATGAGTGAACATACGCTTGCTGTCAGCGATTCCAGCTTTGATGCTGACGTGCTCAAGGCGTCTGGCCTTGTTCTGGTCGATTTCTGGGCCGAATGGTGTGGTCCATGCAAGATGATCGGCCCGGCACTGGAAGAAATCGGCAAGGACATGCAGGGCAAGGTTACGGTTGCCAAGGTCAATATTGACGACAACCCTGTAACCCCCAACACCTACGGTGTGCGCTCCATTCCCACCCTTATGCTGGTGCGTGATGGCAAGGTTGTGGATACAAAGGTTGGCGCACTGCCCAAAAGCCAGCTCAGGGCATGGGTTGAAGGCGCGCTGTAAGCCACCCCATACGCGCAGGTGGTGCACGTTCAAACGCGTGCCTGCCTGCGTGGATATGGCCTCGTTTTTTCATAATCACTTGGCAGATTGGCGCCGCCCGCGTAATGCAACCACGCAGGCGGGCTGGGTCCGCATCGTTAGTCTCGTGCAGTCACAGGGTTCAAAATGAGCTGGATCACCGAATACGTCCGTCCTAAAATCCGCGGTCTTCTGCGCCGTGATGTGCCGGATAACCTGTGGACCACCTGTGATTCGTGCTCCCAGATGGTTCTGACCAAGGAGCTGCGCAAGGCGCAGAATGTCTGCCCCCATTGCGGGCACCACATGCGCGTGCTGGTGAATGACCGGCTGGCATGGACCTTCGATAATGGTGAGTTCACCCGTATTGAACTGCCACTGGCCCCAGTGGACCCGCTTGGCTTCCGGGACCAGAAAAAATATACTGACCGCCTGAAGGATGCACGCGCCAAGAGCCATCTGGACGAGTCCCTTGTTGTCGCGCATGGCACCATTGGCGGGCATAACGCCGTTGTGGGCGTGATGGCGTTCGAGTTCATGGCTGGCACCATGGGAGCCGCTTTTGGTGAGCGGTTTGTGGCTGCTGCCCGTCTGGCCATCCTGCAGAAATCCCCGCTGGTGGTGTTTACCGCCTCCGGTGGTGCACGCATGCAGGAAGGGGTGCTGAGCCTGATGCAGATGCCCCGCACAACCGTTGCGGTGCAGATGCTGCGCGATGCGGGCCTGCCGTATATTGTGGTGCTGACCAACCCGACAACGGGTGGGGTTACGGCCTCCTTCGCCATGCTGGGGGATGTGCAGATCGGTGAGCCCAACGCCCTGATCGGGTTTGCCGGCCCCCGCGTTATTCAGGACACGGTGCGCGAAAAACTGCCCGAGGGCTTCCAGCGTTCCGAATATCTGGTTGAGCACGGTATGCTCGACATGGTTGTGGCCCGTAAGGATATGCCCGCAACCCTGTCGCGCCTGATCGGCCTGCTCACCCATGCTCCGGCCGATGTCAAGGCTCCCCCACCCAAGCCCGTTGCAGCACCTGCTGCGGCAGCCGAGTAAGCCCCTCCGTGGGTCAGGTGCAGGCGGGGGAGAGAGCCCCGGTGCCCGAATTTACCGGTCGCACGGGGGAGGTTCTGCAACGGCTGAACCATCTTTACCCCGCGCTGATCGACCTTTCCCTCGGGCGGCTGGAAGCTCTGCTGGCCCGTCTGGGGCACCCGGAGCGCAAGCTGCCGCCGGTTATTCATGTGGCCGGGACCAATGGCAAGGGCAGCACCTGTGCGACCCTGCGCGCCATAGCCGAGGCAGCGGGGTGGCGTGTGCATGTCATGACATCCCCGCATCTGGTGGATGTAACCGAGCGGTTCCGTGTGGCAGGCAGGCTGGTCAGCGAAGCTGAACTTGTGGCCACGCTGGAGGAAATCGAGCACATCAACAATGGCGCACCCATTACCGTGTTCGAGGTACTGACCGCCGCAGGTTTTATGCTGTTTGCCCGCCACCCGGCGGAACTGGCCATTATTGAGGTTGGTCTTGGCGGACGGTACGATGCCACCAATGTGCTGGAACACCCCGCAGCCTGTATTGTAACCTCCATCTCGCGCGATCATGAGGCTTTTCTGGGGGATTCTCTGGCAGCAATCGCGGGGGAAAAAGCAGGTATTTTCAAACCCGGTGTGCCAGCGGTTACGGGTTGCCAGCCTGCCGAGGTCATGCAGGTTTTACAGGAACAGGCGCAGGCTGTGGGTGCGGTGCTGGCCCGCCGTGGCGTGGAATGGACGATTGCGCCCCAGCCCCCCCAGAGCAATGCGGACGAACCCGCCGGGCTGTGCCTGAACGATGCCAAAGGCACGCTCGCGCTGCCTATGCCCGCCCTGATCGGCCCATGGCAGATGGAAAACGCCGGTCTGGCGGTGGAGGCTCTGCGCCTGTCCGGGCTGGATGTGCCACAGACCGCATGGCAGGGTGTGGGGCAGGTGCAATGGCCTGCCCGCATGCAGCGCCTGCACGGCAAACTGGCGGCCATGCTGCCCGCCGGATGGGAATTGTGGCTTGATGGAGGGCACAACCCCGGAGCCGGTGCCGCTCTGGCGCAGGAACTGGGCCGCTGGAAGGACCAGCCCCTGCACATACTGGTGGGGATGAAGCAGACCAAGGATGCCTCGGGTTTTCTCGGCCCGATTTTGCCTTATGCGGATGACCTGTGGGCCATTTGTGAGCCCGAGCAGCATCTGGCCCTGCCAGCACAGGCTATTGTGGACGCATCGGGGGGCAAGGCCCATACCGGTCCCACGCTTGCCCGCGCGCTGGGCGCACTGGCGGCCAATGCGGCAACCTGCCCCCAACCTGCACGCGTGCTGATCTGTGGCAGCCTGTATCTGGCGGGTGTGGCGCTCCGGCAGGATGGCTGGGTCATGACATAAGACCTGCCGCTCTGGTGGCGGTGGTTGCCGGGCAGGTAAAGGCACAACAGGCCTGTGGCGTGTGCAGTATAAAAAGCGGGGTATATTGCCCACACTGCCATTTGCCGCGCTGCTAGTAGTGGCAAATGCCTGAGTAGTCAGGCGCGAACAGTTTTTTTACGGGAAAGAATGGTGCCCCCATTCAGATTTGAACTGAAGACCTACCGCTTACAAGGCGGTTGCTCTACCACTGAGCTATAAGGGCACAAGCACGTATTCCGCGCTAAGGCCGGACTATAAGCGATAAAAGGGTAAGAGCGTCAAGTCCTGTTTTTTGGAATAATCGCGGTTTTTTTGGCCCATACACATATTGCATCGTTTTCGTGGGTGGCGCATCTAGGCGGACATGCCGCACGTTTCCCCCAGCCCCGCTCCCGCCCTGTTTCTGCACGATAGCCAGCGCCGCGCGACCGTGCCGTTCCAGCCGCTCGATCCCGCGCATATCAAGGTCTATTACTGTGGCCCCACGGTGTATGATCTGGCCCATATTGGCAACCTGCGCGCCATGCTTACGGCGGATGTGCTGGTCAGGCTGCTGCGCACGCTCTATCCCCGTGTTACATTCGTGCGCAATATTACCGATGTGGATGACAAGATTACCGCCCGTGCCCGCGCCAATGTGGAAGATATTGGCGCGCTGACCCAGCGCACCACGGCGGAGTTTCATCAGGATCTGGCATCCCTTGGCGTGCTGCCACCCGATATAGAACCCCGCGCGACCCATAATATTGGCGAGATGCAGGCCATGATCGCCCGGCTGATTGAAAACGGGCACGCATACGCAGCACAGGGGCATGTGCTGTTCTCGGTCGGGTCGTTCTCTTCCTACGGAGCACTTTCCGGCCGGAACCCGGATGAGCTGGAAGCGGGCGCACGTGTGGAAGTGGCACCCTACAAAAAAGCGCCGGGTGACTTTGTGCTGTGGAAACCATCAGATGCAGACCAGCCGGGGTGGGATAGCCCGTGGGGCAGGGGGCGTCCGGGGTGGCATATTGAATGCTCGGCCATGTCGCACCGTTATCTGGGCGATAGTTTTGATATTCATGGCGGTGGGTCGGACCTGCTTTTCCCGCATCATGAGAACGAACGCGCGCAAAGCCTGTGCTGCTTTCCGCATAGCCAGTTTGCCAATTACTGGGTGCATAACGCCATGCTTCTGGTGGACGGTGAGAAAATGTCCAAGTCACTGGGCAATTTCCTGACCATCCGCGATGTGCTGGCGCAGGCTCCGGCGGAGGCGTTGCGCCTGCTGCTGCTGGGCACGCATTACCGCTCCACCCTGAATTACACGCAGGCCGGGCTGAATGACGCCCGCAAGACGCTGGACCGGTTCTACCGCGCCCTCTCCAGCGTGCCGGATGTGCCCGCAGCCCCTGTGCCGCAAACCGTACTGGCCGCACTGGAGGAGGACCTGAATACCCCCAGGGCCATTGCCGAGCTGCATGTGCTGGCTAACAAGGCCATGGGCGGGGACCGCGAGGCCGCAGGTGCGCTCAGAGCCGGTGGGGCGTTAATGGGTCTGTTGCAGGGGGACCCGGGGCAGTGGTTTCGCGGAGAGTCTTCCGCCGAGGAAGATGCCGCGATTGAAAACCTGATAACGGAGCGGCTGGCTGCCAGAAAAGCGCGGGATTTTGCAAGAGCCGATGCCCTGCGCGACCAGTTGCAGGCACAGGGTATTGTACTGGAAGATACAAAAGACGGCACAAACTGGAGGCGCGCATGACCGGGCGGGACGGCGGGGCGCCGCTGGAGCCTTTGGGCAACACACCTGTTGTTATTCTGGTCAGGCCGCAAATGGCCGAGAACATTGGTACTACGGCCCGTGCCATGGCCAATGGTGGCCTGTTCCACCTGCGCCTTGTCAGCCCGCGCGATGGCTGGCCACAGGACCGGGCATGGCGCACGGCCTCGGGTGCTGACAGGATTCTGGAAGCCGCCACGGTGCATGACAGTGTGGATGACGCCATAGCCGACCTGCACCATGTGTACGCCACCTGCCCCCGGCCGCGCCATATTGTAAAAACGGTCATGACCGCGCGCGGCGGTGCGGCGGAACTGCGTGCGGCAACCCAGCGCGGGCTCAGGGTCGGGCTGATGTTCGGCCCCGAACGCGCCGGGCTGGATAACGAGGACATGGCACGCGCGGACGCGCTGATCCGCTACCCGCTTAACCCGACCTTCATGTCGCTCAATCTGGCGCAGGCGGTCATGATCATGGCGTATGAATGGTGGATGGCGGCAGACGCAACACCCCCGCGTACGCTCATGACCAACGAGACCCACGTGGCCACCAAAGGTGAGCTTGAGAACTTTATGGGCCACCTTGTGCGCGAGCTGGACGGATGCGGCTTTTTGCGGAACGCGCAAAAACGCCCCGGCATGGTCCGCAACCTGCGTCACTTTTTTACGCGTGGGGAAGTTACGGAGCAGGAACTGCGCACCCTGCATGGTGTTGTGCGCGAACTGGCGCACCCCCGCCGTACGGAGGACTGACCACTCCGCAAGGCGGGCGGTCTGGCCCCAACCCGTAGCAGATTATGCGGCGGGTTGGGGTTAACGGGTGTGGCCTGCTGTTACAGCCCACACCGGATACCAGCAGGTGTTAGTCTGCGGCCAGCGCCATGTGCTGCTGTCTCATGGCGCGGGTCACGTGGTCTTCCACCGCAGCGGTAATCTTGTCTGCCTGTTTGGCAAAGATATGATCCGCTTCGGGGTATACGCGGTAGTCCACTGCAACACCTTTCTGGGTGTTCAGCTTATCAACCAGTTTGTGGATGGCGGGCTCGGGGGCCATGTCATCCTTGCCACCGGCAATCATCAGCCCGCCGCACGGGCAGGGGGCCAGAAAGCCGAAGTCATAATGGGCCGCAGGCGGCGCAATGCTGATCCAGCCGGTAATTTCCGGACGGCGCATCAGCAGCTGCATGCCCACGAACGCCCCGAACGAATACCCGGCAATCCACAGACCGCTGGCGTTGGGGTTGATCATCTGCATCCAGTCAAGGGCTGCTGCGGCATCGGAAATTTCGCCAATGCCCCCGTCAAACCGCCCCTGCGAGCGGCCAACCCCACGGGAATTGTAGCGCATGACGGAAAAACCCATGTTCTCGAACGTGCGGTACAGGGCGTATGTAATCCGGTTGTTCATGGTGCCGCCGTGCAGCGGGTGGGGGTGCAGCACGAGGGCAAGCGGGGCGTTGGGCTCGTTTGAGTGGTGATAACGTCCTTCAAGACGTCCATCCGGGCCGGCAAACATAACCTCAGGCATGTAGGTTCCGCTTGATCTGGGAAGGGCGTCCGCGGGCATGACGCTTCCGGGTTTGATAAATTGCCCCGGCGGGGAACGATGCCACGTTCCGGGTCGGAACATGCGGGCAAACCAGAGGCCCGCAAGCTTTAATTCTCAGTCAGCCTGTCTCCTTTTTCCGTTTCTGGGGGAAAACGGAAAAAGGAGCGCATTACAGACACATGGTGTCCGTCCCACGACCAGAAAAGGGTGTGCGGCACACTCCGGCGTTGACCTTGCGCAAAACGCAGGCATAATTACGCGGGCTGTTGTCCGTGAATGCTGCGCATGCGGGAAAACCCGTTTCCAGCCTGCCGTCTCCATTGTGCCCTGTGGTGCTGACCATACGGCACTCTATAGCGGCTTGGGGGCCAGAATTTCCACATAAATCGTGACAATGGCCGTACTGCCGGCCTGCAAAAAGCGCAGTTCTGGTATGGTTACGGGTAGAAAAAAAGCATGAATGACAAAACAGACGATAGGGCAAAGGATTTTTCCCAACCCGTCTATCTGGATGCCAATGCGACCGAACCCCTGCGGCCTCAGGCGCGTGCGGCCATGCTGGAGGCTGCGGACCTTACGGGGAATCCTTCTTCCGTGCACCATGCGGGGCGGCGCGCGCGCGCCGTGCTGGAGGAGGCGCGCAACACGGTGGCGCATCGCCTTGGTGTGGCTCCGCTCAACTGCGTGTTTACCTCTGGCGGCACGGAGGCCAACGTGCTGGCCATGCATGGGCTTGGGCAGGGGCGGCGTTTTCTGGTTGGTCGCACCGAGCATGATGCGGTGCGTAAGGGTGTGCCCGATGGGGCGGACAGTGCATGGCTGGAGGTGGACAGCCACGGGCAGGTGCGTCTGGACCTGCTGGAGGCAGCCCTGAGCGCGCCGGGTGCTCCCGTCTTTGTCTGCCTCATGCTGGCTAATAACGAAACAGGCGTGCTCCACCCCATGGCCGAGGTGGCCCGCCTGTGCCGCCAGTATGGTGCGCATCTGCATGTGGATGCCGTGCAGGCCGCAGGCCGCATGGCTGTGAATGTGGAAGACCTGGGGGCTGATAGTCTGGCCTGCTCCGGTCACAAAATGGGTGGGCCAAAAGGGGCCGGTGCCCTGCTGTTGCGTGGGCCTGCCCCAAGGCCGCTGGCCCCGGTGTTTGAAGGTGGCGGGCAGGAGCAGGGGCGCAGGGGGGGCACCCAGCCCCTGCCCGCCATAGCCGGGCTTGCCGCAGCGTTGTGTGATGCTCTGGACAACCCGCGTGATCTGGCTCCCCTGCGCAACCGGCTGGAGCAGGCAGCACAGGCCGCAGGAGCCGTGGTGTGTGGCGCAGGGGCTCCACGGCTGGGCAATACGGCGTCCCTTGTTCTCCCCGGTCGTCGCGCGCAGGGGCAGCTTATGCGGCTGGATCTGGACGGGCTTTGTGTTTCCGCAGGTTCGGCCTGTTCGTCGGGCAAGGTGGCCTTCTCCCATGTGCTGGAGGCTATGGGGCTGGGGGAACAGGCCGGGCAGGCCATACGCGTGTCCCTGCCATGGAACGTGCGGGAGGCGGATGTGGAACGGTTTGTGCAAAGTTACGCACGCATGGCGGCCGGGGCTGGTCTGGCTCTGGCGCAATAGGGGGCCGGGTATGGCGGCATTGTATTTTGACCACGCGGCAACCACGCCATGCGACCCGCGCGTGCAGGCGGTTCTGCTGCGCGCTCTGGCGGAGGAAAACGGCAACCCGCATAGCACCACCCATGCCAGCGGCACCCGGGCGGCCCATATGGTGGAACATGCCCGCATTCAGGTTGCCGCCCTGCTGGGGGCGGAGGCGCGCGAGATTGTTTTTACCTCGGGGGCGACCGAGTCCAATAACCTTGCCATCAAGGGAGCGGCGCGGCATCTGGCGGCACAGGGCAGCCCGCGCCGCCGGATCATAACCGTTGCGACCGAGCATAAATGCGTGCTGCAAAGTGTGGCGGATCTGGCGCATGAAGGGTTTGAGCCGGTTGTTCTGCCGGTTACCCCCCTTGGGCAGGTGGAGCCGGAGGTGCTGGCCCGCGCTTTGGCAGGGGCCCCCACGGCTGTTGTGTCCATTGCTGCGGCCAATAATGAAACCGGGGTTCTGCAGGATCTTGCCGCGCTGGGTGCGCTGGTCGCGCAGGCGGGGGCGCTGCTGCATACCGATCTGGCGCAGGCGGCAGGTAAAATTGCGCTGGACCTGCATGCCCTGCCCGTGGCTCTGGCCTCCATTTCCAGCCACAAGCTGTATGGGCCAAAGGGGGCGGGGGCCCTGTTTGTACGCCGCCGTCCGCGTGTGCGCCTGACCCCCCTGTTCTCTGGTGGTGGGCAGGAGCGGGGGCTGCGTTCTGGCACCCTGCCGGGCTTTTTGCTGGCAGGATTTGGGGAAGCCTGCCAGATTGCCTGTACGGATATGGCGCGTGATGGCGCGCATCTGGCCGAAGTGCAGGCGGTGTTTCTGGCCCGTTTGGGGCCGCAGTTGCCCGGATGTGTGGTCAATGCGCAGGAGGCAGCACGCCTGCCGGGCATTTTCAGCCTGCGCCTGCCGCCTGACCTGCGTGCGGCAGCGGTTCTGGCGGTCATGCCCGGGCTTGAGGTTTCCCTTGGTTCGGCCTGCTCTTCGGCCGAACTGGCCCCCTCCTACGTGCTGGAGGCCATGGGGCTGAGTTTTGATGAAGCAGGAAGAAGCTTGCGTCTGTCTCCCGGACGTTTTACCTCCACCGCCGAAGCAGAACGCGCGGCGGACAGTCTGGCACAGGCTGCCCTGCAGGTGCGGGCCACACCCCGGCGGCCCATACCCGCAGCCTAAGGCCCGGACCATACAGGCCGCCGTCGCCATGATATTTTTTGGCAGGATGAAAACCAATGCCCCAGATGACGTTTGTTGAGCAGGACGGAACAGAACGCACGGTCGATGCCCCGGTTGGCCTGTCCGTGCTGGAAATTGCCCATAAGCACGATGTGGACCTTGAGGGCGCGTGCGAGGGTTCGTTGGCCTGTGCGACCTGCCACGTTGTGGTGGACCCCGCATGGGCGGACCGGCTGGAAGCCCCGACCGATGATGAAGAAGACATGCTCGACCTTGCATTCGGGCTGGAAAAGACCTCGCGCCTTGGCTGCCAGATTGTCATGACCGAAGCCCTTGATGGTCTGGTTGTGCGCCTGCCCAGCAAGGCCTGATAGCAAAAAGGGAAGGAAAACCCGCCCATGCGTATTCTTGTTGCCATGTCCGGAGGGGTGGATAGTTCCGTGGTGGCTGCCCGCCTTCTGGAAGAAGGGCACGAGGTAGTGGGCGCGACCCTTCAGCTCTATGATACCAGAGGGGCGGCCAAAAAGGGCGCGTGCTGTGCGGGGCAGGACATCCGCGACGCCCGCGCCGTGGCCGACCGTCTGGGATTCCCGCATTATGTGATTGATGCGGAACGCCGGTTTCAGGATAGCGTGATCGAACGCTTTGCCGATGCCTATGCGGCGGGGGAAACCCCGGTCCCCTGTGTTGCATGCAATCAGGGCGTCAAGTTTACCGACCTGCTGGGACTGGCGAAGGAAATCGGGGCCGATGCCATGGCCACTGGCCATTACGTTCGCCGTGTGGAAGGCCCGCAGGGAGCGGAACTGCACCGTCCGGTGGACGAGGCGCGTGACCAGAGCTGGTTCCTGTTTGCCACAACACGCGACCAGCTTGATTTTTTGCGCTTCCCTCTGGGCGACATGCCAGACAAGGTGGCCGTACGGCGCGAGGCCGAGCGGTACGGGCTGGTTGTGGCAGGCAAGCCAGACAGTCAGGACCTGTGCTTTGTCAGCGATGGTTCCTACGTGGATCTGGTGGAGCGCATGCACCCCGAAATGGCAGGTCCGGGCGAGATTGTGGACCAGTCCGGCCATGTTGTGGGCGCGCATGAGGGCGTGATGCGCTTTACCGTGGGCCAGAGTAAACGGCTGGGGAACGCTGCCCGCCTGCACGGTGAGCGCCAGATGGTGGTGGGCGTGGAGCCGGGCCGCAAGCGTGTTATTATTGGCCCGCGTGCGCATGCGTTTGTCAGCTCCCTGTCCGTGCGGGATGTCAACTGGCTGCTGGACCCTCCCCCCGAAGGTCTTGTCTGCAAGGTGCAGATGCGCGCGCGTGAAGAGCCGCGCACGGCCCGTGTGGTACCAACCCCCGATGGCGCAACCGTGCTGCTGGATGAGCCCGCCATGCCCGCCCCCGGTCAGGCCTGTGTGTTTTATCAGGGGAGCCGTATTCTGGGTGGCGGGTTTATCCGCCGGATGGACCAGCAGGCTACGGCTTGAACAGAACAGGAGTATACGCACATGGTGGAAGGTCGTCTGGTTATTGGTACGCAGCGTTATTCGTCATGGTCCCTGCGCGGCTGGCTGTGTGTGCGGCTGGCAGGGCTGGATGTAGGGGTGGAGGTTGTGCCGCTGGCCGGTGCAGGGCAGACCGCGGCCCTTAAAACCCTCTCGCCCAACGGATGCGTGCCGTATCTGGAACACAGGGGAGCCGTGGTGTGGGACTCGCTCTCCATTGCTGAATACTGTGCCGAGCACCACGCCTTTTTATGGCCGGAAGACCGGGCCGCGCGGGCATGGGCGCGCTCGGTGGCAGCGGAAATGCACTCCGGCTTCAGGGCCGTGCGTTCTGCCCTGCCCATGAATCTGGGCCGTAACCGCCCGCTGGCCGTGCCTGTGGCCGAAGATGTGCACAAGGATATAGCGCGCATCAACGCCATCTGGACCGAAGGGGCAGGCCGGGGCGGGCCGTTCCTGTGCGGGTCGGGCATGGGGAATGCGGATGCCATGTTTGCCCCTGTTGTCTGCCGTTTTCTATCCTATGATGTACCGGGGCTTTCCAGCACGGCGCAGGCTTACATGCAGGCCGTGCGCCACCACCCGCTGATGGTGGAATGGTACGCCGCTGCTGCGCGTGAGCCGGTGGAGTGGCAACTGGATATGTACGAAACTTTGGCCTGAACACACCATGGCGGGCAGTGGGGGAGCGGGCATGAGCGTGCGCAACCCGCAGCAGGGCAACGGGGTGGGTGGTTCCCCCACAGCGTTCCTTCCCCCCTTGCGGGTGCTGACTGTTCTGCCCCCGCGTGAAAGTTTTGCCCCTGATGAGGCCGGGGCCATAGCCCTGCTGGTGCACCGCATGGCCGGGGCTGGCGAAGTGGTGGTGGGCAGCCCCCCCGCAACCTGCCCGTATGATGATGTGCCTTTTACGCCTGTGCCGCCGGTTCTGTTCCCGTTCAGCAATGCGGGGCGTTACCGGGCGGGCGTGGTGCGGCTGGTCCGCAGGCTGCGCCCCGATCTGGTGGAGGTGCACAACCGCCCGGATCTGGCGTGGGCCATAAGCCAGCGCTTTCCCTACCTGCCGCTGGTGCTGGTGCTGCACAATGACCCGCGCGGTATGCGCCTGATCAAAACGGCCCGTAAGCGCATGCTGCTGGCCCGCAGGGTGGCAGTTGTGGTGGTGTCCGAGTGGTTGCGGAACCGTTTTCTGGAGCAGGGCGTGCAGGCGCATGTCAGCGTGCTGCCCAATGGGCTGGACCTTGCCACATTGCCAGCCCCCTCCCCTGTAAGAGATAATCTTGTGCTGTTTGTCGGCCGCGTTGTGGCAGACAAGGGGGTGGATGCCTTTGTGCAGGCCTGCGCCATCCTGCTGCCCCGCTACCCCACATGGCAGGCGCAGATTATAGGGGCAGACAGGTTTGGCTGCATGTCCCCCCAGACCGAGTTCCTGACCAGAATACAGGCGCAGGCTCAGGCCGCAGGGGTGCGGATGGTGGGCTACCAGCCCCATGCGCAGGTTTTGCAGGCCATGAGCCGCGCGGCCATTGTGACCGTGCCCAGCCGGTGGGCCGAACCTTTTGGCATGGCCGCACTGGAGGCCATGGGCTGTGGGGCTGCGTTGGTGACATCACGCAGGGGGGGGCTGCCTGATGTTGCGAGGCAGGCAGCACTTTACGCCAACCCCGATGATCTGCCTTCCATGGTGGAGGTGCTTGACCGCCTGATGTCCGATACCGAACTGCGCAGCCGCATGGGGCAGGCCGGGCGTGTGCGGGCACAGATGTTTGATAGTGCAGTGCTCCGCACCAGACGCCACGACCTGCATGCAGGGCTTGTGCAGGTCTGGCCCGATACAGGGGCACTCGGGCAGCCTTAAGATTACGGTGTGCCGTGGGGTAGGTTTTTTCAGCCCTGTTCGGTCGCGCGCCAGCCGCAGGCGTGCAGGGCGGGGCGCATGCCCGCGCGTGGGGGGGCGGTTACGGTCAGGCCGTTATCAATGGGCAGGTACAGGCTTCTGGCCAGCAGGTGCAGCCCGGCCGCGTGGGGCCTGCCGTAAAGCGCGTCCCCCACAATGGGCCAGCCCATGGCGGCACAATGGACACGGGCCTGATGGGTGCGCCCGGTTTCCAGCTCCAGTTCCAGCCAGCTTGTCTGCCCGTCCCGGCCCAGAACCCGCCATATGGTGGCCGCAGGAGTCCCCTTGTCCGCCACCTGCACGGACCAGCCCGCTCTGGTACTGGTTTTAAGCAGTGGCAGGTCAATCCGCCCGGTGGGTGCCTGTGGTCCACCATCCACCACGGCCCAGTAGGTCTTGCGCGCGGTTTTGTTGGCAAAGGCTTCCTGCATGGCCAGCAAGGGCTGTTTGCGCAGGGCTATGGCAAGGCAGCCCGATGTGTCCGCATCCAGCCGGTGGGCAAGCCATGGGCCATCCTTGCGGCGGGAAAGCTGGGGGAACCAGTCCTCTACACTGGCACCTCCACCGGGGCCGGTGTGCACGGGCAGGCCCGCAGGCTTGTCAAGAATAACCACATGGCTGCTCTGGTAGAGCAGGGGGGGCAGGGGGGCAGGCATACGGGGGTTTAGTCTTCTTCGCGGTTGGAGCCAATCAGCACCTTGCGGCGGCCGACATTGTCTGCCCGGCTGATAATCCCTTCCTTTTCCATCTGCTCGATCAGCTTGGCCGCGCGGTTATAGCCAATGGACAGGTGGCGCTGGATGAAGGAGGTGGATGCCTTGCCCTCACGCGTGACAATGCTTACGGCCTCGCTGTACATGTCGGCTTCGGCGTTTTCGTTCCCGCTGGCACGGCTGCCAGCGCTGGAGGAGGAACCTTCCTCCATGGGTTCGGCCAGAACGTCCTCATCATAAATGGGCTCGCCCTGTTCCTTGAGGAAGTTGACAACCTGTTCCACTTCGCTGTCGGCCACAAACGGGCCGTGCACGCGGGTAATGCGGCCCCCGCCCTGCATGAACAGCATATCCCCCTGCCCCAGAAGCTGCTCGGCCCCCTGCTCGCCCAGAATGGTGCGGCTGTCGAACTTGCTGATCACCTGGAACGAAATACGGGTGGGAAAGTTGGCCTTGATGGTGCCGGTAATCACATCCACCGAGGGGCGCTGCGTTGCCATGATGACATGAATCCCCGCCGCACGCGCCTTCTGGGCCAGACGCTGCACGCAGGCGTCAATTTCCTTGCCTGCGGTCATCATCAGGTCGGCCATTTCGTCAATAATGACCACAATATAGGGCATGGGGTCCAGGGCGACGGACTGTTCCTCAAACACCGGGTTGCCGGTTTCGGGGTCAAAGCCGGTCTGTACGCGGCGGACCACCACCTCCCCGTCTGCCCGGGCTTCGGCCGCACGGGCGTTGTAGCCTGCAATGTTGCGCACCTGCAGGTGGGCCATGGTGCGGTAGCGGCGGTCCATTTCCCGTACAACCCATTTGAGCGCGTTAACCGCCTTGGGGGGCTCGGTCACAACCGGGGTGAGCAGGTGGGGGATGCCGTCGTAAATGGAGAGTTCGAGCACCTTGGGGTCAATCATGATCAGCCTGCATTCATCGGGCGAGTGCCGGTAGAGCAGGGAGAGGATCATGGCGTTCACGCCAACCGATTTGCCCGAGCCGGTGGTGCCCGCCACCAGCAGGTGGGGCATGCGGGCAAGGTCGGAGAACATGGGTTCCCCCGCAATGTCCTTGCCCAGTGCCAGAGGGAGCTGGCCTGTATCCTCACGCCATGTGGGCTGGTTGAGCAGTTCGGACAGGTAAACCGTCTCACGCGTCTGGTTGGGAACTTCAATCCCCATCACGTTGCGGCCTGGCACGGTGGCAATGCGTACGCTCAGCACGGATAGCGAGCGCGCCACATCGTCCGCCAGCCCGATAATGCGGGCCGAGCGGATACCCGGTGCGGGTTCCAGTTCATACAGTGTCACCACGGGTCCAGCGCTCATGCCCACAATGCGGCCCTGCACGCCGTAATCGGCGAGAACCTGCTCCAGCATACGGGCGGTGGCGTTGAGCAGTTCGGGCGAGGGGCCGGTATGGGCGTTGCTGGGGGCTGCGCGCAGCAGGCTCATGGGGGGGAGTTCCCACCCACCCTTGCGGGTGGGGGTGCTGCGTTCGGGGGTGGCGTGCGCGCTCTCGGGCTGGCTGGCACCGGAGAACAGGCGGCCCAGCAACCCGCTTTTGGCGGGTTTTTCCGGCGTGGGATGCTGTGTCGTGGCGGTGGGCAGGGTAAAGGCTGTGTCGGCCTTTATGGCGGGCTGCGGGGTTATGGTCGTTGGCCGTGCAGGGCTGCCCGGTGGTGCATTCTGGGGTGCGGGCGTAAGGTTATGCATGCTGCGCTGGCTGTTATCCTGCGCACCGTGCAGCACCAGTGCCGTGCCTGTGGCATGGTGGGTGGCGGGCTGATGAGCGGTATAGGGGGCGAGGTCGTGCTCGTCCTCCTCATCATCAAACAGGGGGCCGGAGGGCAGGGTGCTGCCATAAAACGCGTCTGTCGCAGGCTGGGCGGCCTGTGTTGTGTAGGCACCGGGCTGTGTGCTGGCTGCCGGGGAGGCAGGGTGTGGTTTGTGGCTGGCATAGTAGCGCACGAACCGCCTGCCCAGCCTGCCCGGCAGGCACACGATAAATGCAAATGCCCGCCAGATGGCATACCATTCATGACGCCGCAGGCCGGTGCCAAGGGCAAGCAGAAGTCCCGCAAGCAGTCCGCCCAGCAGCCAGACAACCATTCCCCCCGCAGGCCCTATGGCGGCCATGCCAGCGGCAATGGAGGTCTGGGCTATGGAATGCCCAACACCCCCGCCAATACCGGCCTGCGTGGGCCATTCCATGCCGGGCAGGGCGGTAAACAGCAGGGGAATGGCGGCAAGCAGTGCCCCGCTTACGGGGAGCAGACATAAAATGGCGGCGACCCGCATGCCAAAGACCATCCATGTTTCGTGCCCGAGCAGGCGGTGGCTCATGAAGCGCCACCCCCATGCCAGCAGAATAAGCACCGGCACCATGGCTCCCAGCCCGATTCCCTGCAACAGCGTATCGGCGACAAATGCGCCGGTCATGCCCAGCAGGTTGGTAGGGGGCTGGTTGGTGGCGGTGTTAAAGGAAGGGTCGGTCGGGTTGTAGGTCAGCAGGGCGGCCAACAGGGCACAGGCCAGAATGCAGAGCGCAACGCCGCCGCTTTCTTCCATGCGCAGGCGCAGGGTACTTTTGTGGAGAGCGGGGGATCTGGTGGTATTTAAAGGGCTTGTGCGCGCCAAGGGTGCCGGTCCTGACTCCAGAGGCCGCGCCTGCTCCCCGCCATGGGCAGGAATCGTGTGCGCGGGTGGTTGTAAAGGGTGACTGCTTTCTTCTTAGCAGCCCTGCCGCGTATTGCGAACCGCATCCTTTGCACAAGATTACGGCCAGAGCCGGGCGGTGTTGAACCCATGTCAAAGAGGTGTGTCCAGAGCCGGGAGCATGGCCCCCCGGCGTGGCGGGCATGGGCGTAAGGGGCGTGTCGGCTTGTTCAGCGGAGGGGGATCAACGATATTAGGCAAGGATATGCGCATCGTGCGGACAAGGCTGGGACTTTGCGCTTTTGCCTGTGTTGGAGTGTATGGCGCATGGGGTCAGGCAGTCTGGAGCACGGCGGCGGGAGTTCGGGTAAGGGATTGTCGTGAGCACAGGCCCGATACAATGGCGGGGGTCTGCTGTTGTTTATCTTCCGCACCGGGGTGTGCCGTGTGAATGGATGCAAGTAATTTGACCAGTGTTTTGCAGTCTATGCAGTCTTCCCCTTTCCTGCGGCATATGCTGGCACCCTGCTTTGTTCTGCAAAAACCCGGTTCCGAATGGCCTGTCCGTGTTCAGCCCGATGGGAGCATTGCCTGTTCCGCCGAACCGCTTGAACCCGCTCAGGCATGGTTTTACGCCCGTTTTGCGCTGGAACTGTCCGCCCTTGTGCGTGCCTGTTGTCCGCCTGCGGGGGCAGGCATGGCGGAGGGGGCAGATGGGCAACGCATGGCGCGCCTGCTGCTGGCTGCGGCAAGGGTTACGGCCTGTGCTTGGCAGACGGGGCCATTCTGCCCCCCCGGTGGGTCCGGGCCCATACCGTGTGCATGGGGGCATGGTCTGGCGGGAACCACAGTGCCCGATGCCGCCCAGCTTGCCCGGTGCCTTACGGAACTGGCTTTTTTTGTAGCTCCCGCCTTGTGCCCGCATGGGGTGGATGCGCCTGCCCTGCACGGGTGGGCCTGTGCCGCGTGGCCGGTGTTACAACCTGCGGAATGGCTGGTTGTAAGCGGGGGGGATGAGCGGCTGGACCCCGGCGCGCAAACCGGCCTTAACCGGTATGGGGGCCAGCCTCTCCCCCGGTACGGGGAGCTGGATTTTTCCTCCTCCACCGCATCCACCCCCACACTGCCAGCGGCACGGGCCATGCATCAGGCAGCTATCCGGCTGATCCGCCTTGCGGTGGAGGGGCAGGGGGCCGGGGCCGTTGTGGAAGAAACCAAGACTTTTCTGGCAGGGTTTTACCATCTGGATGGAGCCGGGCGTGTTGTGCTCGCCCCATCGGGGACCGACTGCGCTCTGGCCGCCACGGCGGTCATGGGGTTGCTGGACACACCGCTGACAACCATCGTGCCCGGCGCGGAAGAAACCGGGAGCGGCGTGCCGCTGGCGACCTGTGGCCGCCATTTTGCCCACCGTACCGCGCGGGGGCAGGCTGTGCAGAAAGGCATGCCCATAGACGGGTTTATGCGGGACGCGGAGTATGTTGCCCTGGAACTGCGCGGCAGCAACGCGGAGCGTGTGCCCGATAGTGACCTGTTTGCCGCCTGCCAGCAGCAAGTGGCCCGCGCGGTTGGTGCGGGGCGGCGCGTGCTGCTTTATATGCTGCATGTTTCCAAAACCGGGCAGCTTGTGCTGCCCGCCAGCAGGGTGCGCGCCCTGTGTGCACAATACCCCGGACAGGTGGATGTGCTGGTGGATGCCTGTCAGGCCCGGCTGCGGCCAGAGCTTGTGCGCCAGTACGTGGCGTGGGGCTGGGCGGTTATGGTTACGGGGTCCAAATTCTTTACCGGCCCACCGTTCAGTGGCGCGCTGTTCCTGCCCGATAGCTGGCTGGCCCGCCTGCGCGGTACAGCCTGCCTGCCTGCTGGTCTTGCGGCATATGCCTCGCGGGCTGAATGGCCGGACCTGCCTGTCTGCCGCACCCTGCCTGCGGGCCTGAACACGGGCCTGTTCGTGCGCTGGAGTGGAGCACGGGCCGAAATGGAGGCATTTGCCGCCGTGCCGGATGCGCAAAAGGCAGAGCGGTTGCAGCAGTTCGTGCAGGGGGCCACGGCAGCCCTGCGGGCCTGCCCGTTTGTGCGGCTGCTTCCCTCGGTGGCGTTGTCCACCCAGCCGGAGGCAGAGGCGTGGGACAGCCTGCCGGGCATTTTTGCCTTTACCGTCCTGCACGACGGCCGTGCGCTGGATTTTGCACAGGCCAGACTGGTGCATGGCTGGCTGCTGGCTGATCTGACCCCCTCCCTGCCCATGGACCTGCGGAGGGAGGAACGTGCTCTCGCAGCCCTGCCCTGCCATGTGGGGCAACCGGTTGCCCTGACTACGGCGCAGGGTGTTGAGGCAGGCATGGGCGCGCTCCGTGTTTCGGCCTCTGCACGGCATATTTCGGGCACGGGAGGGGGCTATGCGGCTGCTCCCGCAGTGGCAAAAGGGGCACCCACGGCAGACCACCCCGTAGCGTGGATGCTGGCCAAGCTGGGCCTGATCCTGCGTTACTGGGCAGACCTTGCCCATGCACAGCCACCGTGTCACCCGCATGTGGCCCGTGCCAGCCTGTCCGGTGGCGGGTGTATGTCCGGGCAGGCCCCTGCTCTGGGCAGGCAGGGCATTTCTGCTCTTGCGCTCGGGCAAAGCTGATTCCACAACAGAGGCATGAGCGAACACATGATTGCCGAAAGAGCCTCATCCTCTTCTCAGGACCATTTTCTGGATGGGCCAGAACTTCCAACCGGTATTACCCGCTTCTGGCTGATCCGCCATGCTCTGGTGGAAGAAAACGCCCGTATGCGCATGTATGGCAGCATGGACGTGCCGCTCTGCCCCGAGAGCCTGATTGCCCAGAAACCCATGTACCGCGCGCTGGCCCAACGTCTGCCGCAGGATGCTCAGTGGTTCATAAGCCCGCTCTCTCGCACACGGCGTACCGCACAGGCGATTGAGGAGGCCGGGTACGGCCCCCGCCCGCTCACCGTGGAGCCGGACCTGATCGAGCAGAATCTGGGCACATGGCAGGGGCTGGAATACCACGCCCTGCCTGCGCACCTGACCCTGCCCCCTCACCCGTTCTGGCCCGTTGCCGCCGGTGACTGCCCCCCGGAAGGGGAGAGCGTGATTGAGGTATGCAGCCGCGTTGGCCGCCTGCTGGACCGGCTGGCCAGAACACATGCAGGGCGCAACATTGTGGCCGTGGCCCATGGTGGGGTTATTCGTGCGGCTCTGGCGCATGCGCTGCGCATACATGCCGAAACCGCGTTGCATTTTTCGGTCCAGAACCTCTCCCTGACCATTCTGGAGCGGCTGGATACGGGCTGGCGGGTGGTCACGGTGAACGAGTTGCCGGGTATCTGAACACCGCGGTTTCTGGCATTCAGGTCAAACAGGCGGCTGGCCGCGCGGGCAGCTGTTATTCCCAGACGGATTTTTCCCAGACGGAGGGCTTTGGTCCATGTCTTTCTCTCCCTCACACGCCGGGGCGCTGGCCGCCACAGACCAGCTGTTTTTTGCTCAGGAGCAGGCCCAGCTTAACCGGGACGATGCCGAAAAGCTGACCCGCACGGCGCTGGACGGCATGGATGATGGCGAACTGTTCCTTGAATACCGCGAGAGCGAATCCATAGCACTGGATGACGGTGTTATCCGCTCCGCCTCCTTCAACACCAGCACGGGTTTTGGCCTGCGCGCAGTGCTGGGGGAAGAGACAGGCTTTGCCCATTCGGATGAGATGAGCCGCTCCTCCCTGCTGCGTGCGGCTGGTGCCGTGGGTGCGGTGCGCGCGGGCCGTTCGGGGGTGATGGCGCCTCCTCCGCGCTCCACCAACCAGCGGCTTTATACCGATGCCAACCCGCTGGGGGATACGGATTTTGCCGCCCGGTCCGGTCTGCTTTCCAGCATTGATGCTTACGCACGGGGCAAGGACCGGCGCGTGGTGCAGGTTATGGCCTCGCTCTCGGGCGAGTGGCAGGCCGTGCAGATCATCCGTGCCGATGGCGCGCGTGTGGCCGACCTGCGGCCACTGGTGCGGCTGAATGTGTCGGTTGTGGTGGAGCATGATGGCAAGCGCGAGAGCGGGAGCCACGGCCTTGGCGGGCGTTACGAGATTAACCGCCTGCTGAATGAGGAAACATGGCAGGGTGCGGTGGACGAGGCCCTGCGTCAGGCGCTGGTGGCGCTGGAGGCACAGGCCGCCCCGGCAGGGGAGATGGAAGTGGTGCTGGGTGCTGGCTGGCCCGGTATTCTGCTGCACGAAGCCGTAGGCCACGGGCTGGAAGGGGACTTCAACCGCAAGGGAACATCCGTTTTTGCCGGGCGGATTGGCACGCGCGTGGCCTCCCCCGGTGTGACGGTCATAGATGACGGCTCCATGCCAGACCGCCGTGGCAGCCTGACCATAGATGATGAAGGCACACCCACAGGCCGCACGGTGCTGATTGAGGATGGTATTCTCAAAGGTTATTTGCAGGACCGGCTGAACGCACGGCTCATGGGGGTTGCCCCTACGGGGAATGGCCGCCGCCAGTCCTACGCGCATATGCCCCTGCCGCGCATGACCAACACCATTATGCTTGAAGGCAACGCCACCACGGAGGAGATGATCCGCTCGGTCAAGCGCGGGCTGTACGCCGTGCATTTTGGTGGCGGGCAGGTGGATATTACGTCGGGCAAGTTCGTGTTTGCCGCATCCGAAGCGTATCTGATCGAAAACGGGCGCGTTACGGCCCCGGTCAAGGGTGCAACGCTGATTGGCAGCGGGGCAGAAGCCATGACCCAGATTTCCATGATCGGGGGCAATCTGGAACTGGACCCCGGCATTGGCACCTGCGGCAAGGCCGGGCAGGGCGTGCCGGTGGGTGTTGGGCAACCCACCCTTAAAATGACCGGGCTGACCGTGGGCGGCACGGCGTAAGGGCTGCACCGTGTTGGTTATGGCCTGCGGTGGGCTGTTCCTGTTGCGCGCCCTCTCATGCTAGAGCGTGTGCCTTGGGTTCTGCCCGCCTGATGCGGGCCGAAGGATAGGGACAGGAAAATGGTCGAGAGCGGATTTCGGAGTTCTTTCATGCGCGAGGCCGCGGCACGCGGTTTCATTTTCCAGTGCACGGATGCACAGGCACTGGACGCACTTATGGAACGGGAGTCCATCTCGGCTTATATCGGCTTTGACCCCACGGCAGACAGCCTGCATGTGGGCGGGCTGATCCAGATTATGATGCTGCGCCTGCTGCAAAAGCATGGCCATCGCCCCATCGCTCTTGTGGGCGGCGGCACTGCCCGTATTGGTGATCCTTCCTTCAGGGAGGAAGCGCGGCGGCTGATGACGGATGACATCATCCAGACCAACCTTGCCGGAATAGAAGGGTGTCTGCGTCAGTTCCTGACCTTTGGCACGGGCCCCGCGGATGCCCTGCTGGTCAATAATGCCGACTGGCTGGACAGGCTGGCCTATATTGACCTGCTGCGCGATGTGGGGGTGCATTTTTCCATTAACCGCATGCTGGCATTCGACTCCGTCAAGAATCGTCTGGAACGTGAGCAGGGGCTGACTTTTCTGGAGTTCAACTACTCGATTCTCCAGTCCTATGACTTCCGCGAACTCAGCCGTAAATACGGGCTGGTGCTGCAACTTGGCGGGTCCGACCAGTGGGGCAACATTATCTCTGGCGTGGAACTGGTGCGCAGGACGGATCAGAAATCCGTCATGGGGCTGACCACTCCGCTGCTGACCACCTCTTCGGGTGCAAAAATGGGCAAAACGGCCAGTGGGGCCGTGTGGCTGTCCGAAAAACGTCTGCCTGTGTTTGATTACTGGCAGTTCTGGCGCAATACCGAAGATGCTGATGTCGGGCGCTTCCTGCGCCTGTTTACGGACCTGCCGCTTGAGGAATGCGCACGGCTTGAGAGCCTGCCGGGCGCGCAGATTAACGAAGCCAAAAAGGTGCTGGCGACCGAAGCCACGGCCCTGTGCCACGGGCGTGAGGCCGCACTGGCCGCAGCTGAAGCCGCCCGCCAGACCTTTGAGGAAGGCACGCTGACCGCCGCCGACCTGCCCGTGCATGAAGTGACCCAGCCTGACCTTGCCGCAGGGATTCCCGTTTTCCGCCTGCTGGTGGAGGCAGGGCTTGCCAAAACCAATGGTGAGGCCCGGCGTTTGGTACGGGGAGGGGGCGCGCGCCTCAACAATGCCGTGATAGCGGATGAAAATCGCCTGATTGTGGAGCACGATAGCGTAGATGGCGCCATCAGGCTTTCCGCTGGCAAAAAACATCATGTGCTGGTGAAGGTCGGGGCCTGAACATCCGGCCATCAGGCAGGTCAGGTGGTTTAAGCGGCGACCTGCATGTGCTCTGGCCGCGTTGGGGTCTTTAACCCTTTGGAGAACGTGTTTTCCGGCGTTGGGGGTAGCCTTAATAAGGGCCCCCGGCGGACCGGCTTGAGGCTTTGCCTGTCTCGGGTGTGCTTGTAAAAGGTTCCGCTATAATGCGGGGCCTTTTTTTGCATGGGGGGTAGCGCCTGAATCTCTTGAAGGCAGGCTTCATTTTTTTCAGGACGCTCGGGAGCCTGAAAAGAACAGAGACGTAAAACTACGCGATATGCTGAGGGAGTTGCTGGTGCTGCTGGACAGGATTGAACTGTCGACCTCTCCCTTACCAAGGGAGTGCTCTACCACTGAGCTACAGCAGCACTGCTTGCGGGGTTCTAGCCTTTTGGGCGCACCACCGCAAGAGCGGGGAGAACAAAAAAAGACGAAAATTAATCGTCTCTATGCGTTTTTTCCATACGCTCGTGCTGTTCCTGCGCCTCGATGGACAAGGTGGCGATCGGGCGGGCTTCCAGACGCTTCAGGCCGATGGGCTCACCGGTTTCCTCGCAGTAGCCATAGCTGCCGTTTTCAACCCGCTGGAGAGCAAGGTTGATCTTGCCAATCAGCTTGCGGGCACGGTCACGGGTGCGCAGTTCAAGGGCGCGGTCCGTTTCCACGCTTGCGCGGTCGGTAATATCGGCTTCATGAATGCCACCTTCGGAAAGACTGGCCAGGGTATCCCCCGCCTCTTTCAAAAGATCAGCGCGCCATTTGAGCAGTTTCTGCCGGAAGTATTCCGTCTGAAGAGGATTCATGAACTCTTCTTCTTCTGACGGGCGATAATCTGGCGGTAAAGTAATCATGTCAGTCGTCAGCCTTTGCAATGACAGGAAACCTGCCTTGAAAGAATGACGCGGCTTATAGCGGCATCATGCCCGTGCGCCAAGAATTTTATGCACAGATGCCAGAAGAAAAGCAGGAAGGCCGGTCAGTAAGATAAAAGAAAAACTGTTATTTGGAAAAAGTAATAAACAGAAAACATCCGATTATTAAAATTTCAATAAAATCCGGTATGGGGCGCGCTGTCTCCGCCACATGGGTTTGTGCTTTGCGCAACAGATGGTCCAATGGGGGGAAATCCTGACCACCACGCATAAAAAAGGGGCCGTGTGAGCACGACCCCTTGCAGGCACTGTGGCGTGTATTGTGCGCTTAGAACGGGATCTCATCATCCAGATCACCACCGCCCGAGGCATCCCAGCCGCCAGAAGCTGCGCCACCGCCGCCACCGCGCTGCGGGGCAGGCAGGCGGGAGGATGCACCACCGTTACCGCCGGTCCTGTCGTTGCCGTAGTCCGGGCCACCGCTGGTGTTGTAGCCGCCGTAGCTGCTGCCACCAGTGCTGCCGCCAAAGCCACCCCCGCCAAAGCCGCCGCCACCTTCGCCTTCGCCGCCAGCGCGGCTGTCCAGCAGCACCAGCTCGCCACGGAAGCGCTCTACAATCACTTCGGTCGTGTAGCGTTCCTGCCCGCTCTGGTCGGTCCATTTGCGGGTCTGCAATGCGCCTTCAAGGTACACCTTGCGGCCTTTGCGCAGGAAGCGTTCGGCGACTTCGGCCAGTCGGTCGTTAAAAATGACAACGCGGTGCCATTCGGTCCGTTCACGTTTTTCGCCCGAGGCGCGGTCGTTCCATGTGTCGCTGGTGGCGAGGGAGAAGGACACGATTTTCTGCCCGCTCTGGCTGGAGCGGACTTCCGGGTCTTTGCCCAGATTGCCGACCAGAATGACCTTGTTAACGCTTCCAGCCATGGTTCTCTTCGCCTTCTGTAACCTGTGAGTTCGTTTTGTTCCGGTCTGTGTAGCGCAGCACGGGGGGCATGGTCACTACCTATTGTGCGGGTGGCTCACACCGCGACTTTACGCCAGCCGCCAGATGGACAGGCGCGCGGCACCGTGCTGGCGTTCCGCCAGCAGTTCGTGTGGGCAGGCGGGAGCGCCCTCGGCGTCATCCGCAAAGGGCGGGGCTTCGTCGCGCCCGGTTTCAATCACGGCTATGGCGTTGGGGGCAATCCAGCCTCTGGCTTTCAGGGCGGCCAGAGCCGTGCCGGGCAGGTTCTTGTGGTAAGGCGGGTCAAGGAACACCAGAGTTGCAGGTGTTGCGCGGGCGGCTGGTGGAACGGTGACATCACGCGGGTACACCGTGCAGCGCTCTTCCCACCCACAGGCATGGATGTTGGCGCGCAGGGCGGTGAGGGCCTGACGGTCGGTTTCAAAAAAAACGGCTCTTTCCCCCCCGCGGGACAAAGCTTCCAGCCCGAGAGCGCCCGTGCCTGCAAAGGCGTCCAAGACATGGGCACCTTCCAGCAGGGCTGGCCCGCCCCACGGGGCATGGGCCAGCACGTCAAACAGGGCCTGACGCACACGGTCCGCCGTGGGGCGTGTGGTGCCGCCAGAGGGGGCAGTCAGCACACGGCCTTTGCGCGCCCCGGCAATAATGCGCACCATCAGCGGGCCTTGTGGCGGGCTGGAGCGGACTGGGGAGCGGTTTTTTCCGGCGCTTTGGGCAACTGGTCACGCAGAACGCGGGGTGGAATTTCCTCCAGTTCGCCTTTTTGCAGCGTACCAAGGGGGAATGGCCCGTAGCTGGTGCGGATCAGGCGGCTGACATGCAGGTTAAGCCCGGCCATGACCTTGCGGATCTCGCGGTTCTTGCCTTCCTTGAGCGAGACAGTGAGCCACGCATTATCGCCCTTGCGCGAGTCGAGGGCTGCAATAATGGGGCCGTAACGCACGCCTTCAAACACGCTGCCATGGGCGAGGGAGGCCAGCCGCGCCTCGTCCACCACACCAAACACGCGCACGCGGTAGCGGCGCAGCCAGCCGTTGGAAGGCAGTTCCAGCCTGCGGGCCAGTTCGCCATCATTGGTCAGTAGCAAAAGCCCTTCGCTGTTCAGGTCAAGCCGTCCGACGCTGATCACGCGGGGCATGCCCTCGGGCAGGGAGGAAAAAACGGTTGGCCGTCCTTCTGGGTCCTTGTGGGTTGTGACCAGCCCGTCGGGCTTGTGGTAGCGCCACAGCCTTGTGCGTTCCGGGGTTGCAACCGGCTGGTTGTCTACCAGAACAATATCGCCATCGGTGACAAAGGTTGCCGGATGCGTAACAGCCTGACTGTTCAGCCGCACGCGCCCTTCCTCAATCATGCGCTCTGCATCGCGCCGGCTGGCCACCCCTGAACGTGCCAGCCATTTTGCAATGCGTTCTCCCCGCGCTTCCTGTGTCACGCCTGTTCTCCTGCGGCCTGTACGAAGGCCTTGAAAAGTGTTCTGTCTGCCGGGTCTATGCCAAATTCCGGGTGCCATTGCACCCCAAGGCAAAAACGGTGGTCCGGGTCTTCTATGCCTTCTATCACGCCATCTTCGGCAATGGCATTCACCCGCCCGCGTCCGGGGGTGCCAACGGCCTGATGGTGGGCGGAGTTAACGGCAATGCGTCTGGCTCCGCCGGTTATGCTGGCCAGAAGGGTATCGGGCTGGATGTCCACGCCGTGGCTTGCCTCATCCCGCGGGTTGGGCTGTTCATGCGGCAGGGTCGTGGGGTCTGTATCGGGCAGATGCTGGATCAGCGTTGCGCCAAGATTTACGGCAATTAACTGCATGCCCCCGCATATGCCCAGTACGGGTATGTTGCGCTGCAATGCGGCGGCCAGCAGGGCGCTTTCGGCCCGTGTGCGGCGCGGGCGCAGGGTTACGCTGGGGTGGCGCTCGGACGCACCATAAAGCAGGGGGTCAATATCAAACGCGCCGCCGGTTATGAGCAGCCCGTCCAGCCTGGCTACGTATTCCAGCCCCAGTTGCGGGAACAGGGGCAGAGCTACCGGCAGGCCGCCTGCGGTGGCTACGGCGCTCAGATAATTCTCGCGCAGGGCGCACCATGCAAAGCGGGAGTAACGCTCCGCGCCGCCGTCTTCCAGATCAAGGGTAATGCCAATAACGGGGCGCTCTGCTGCCATAAGCCTGTGGTCCTGCACGAAAAGCCATTGGAAAACTGGAACTGCTTCGTGTCAGGTGCCACAGGTGCGTAAATTTTGCATCTTTTCCCGTCTGCCCCGTGCTGGAGCGGGTGCTTTGGAGCCGCTTCTAGCGGGTCAGAAAGACCGGAATGCTGTGTGGCATCATATGACTACTCACAACCGGCCTGGTGGCAGGGGTTGAGGACTCGCCGGGGAGCCTGTCTGCAACAGCAAGACCAAATCCCATTGCGGCCGCGGCCAGAATGAAAGACAGAGAATGCATGGTTCCAACCTTTCCAGCCAAGAGTGGGTCAGATCATCATCCGTGCCCTACGCAGAGTCTCGCGCGCAGTGCGTGGATAATGGCGACTTTAAGGCAGGATGGCAAAATTATGGTAAGGTTTGCAAGAAGAATATGATGGCACAGCCCCAGACCTGTTCAGACATGCGGATCCCCAGCCATGAAAGGTGCTGCAATGGTGCGTGATATGCCCCTCCATTCCGGCAGGGAGTCGGGCATGGAGCAGGCCTTGCAACAGGCGCGTATGGCCGCCACGCGGGGGGAGGTGCCAGTAGGAGCCGTGCTGCTGGATGCACACGGCACGGTGCTGGCGCAGGCTGGCAACCGGGTGGAAGAACTGCAAGACCCCTCTGCCCATGCGGAAATGCTGGTCATGCGTGCCGCCGTGCACCAGCGGCAGGGCCGCAGGCTGGCGGACTGCACGCTGGTCGTCTCTTTGGAGCCATGCCCGATGTGTGCGGCGGCCATGGCGCATTTTCGGGTAGGGCGGCTGGTTTTTGGGGCGTATGACCCCAAGGGTGGCGCGGTGGAACACGGCCCCCGCCTGCCTTACCGGGCCGAGGCCCTGCACCGTGCGGAAATTATAGGCGGTGTGCGCGAGCGCGAGGCCGGAGAACTGCTGAAAAGCTTTTTCCGGACCCTGCGGGGCGAGGAACCCCTGCCCCCTGCATAAAACCTTGCACGCGGGGTGGGCTGAAGGCTTTTTTTTTCCGAAAAGGAAACCATGTTAGTTTTCAGGGCGTAAGGTGATGCAGGTTTTGGCGGCCTGATTCTGGCGCAGGTGGTGCCAGAACAGGCCGTGGTCACCCGAAACGAGTCCTGCTTGGGTACAACAAGGAACAGTCAAGATCGTGATGTCGGAAAAATCTGTGACAAACGTTTGCACGCGTGGTGGTCGCCGCAACTGGACCAAGGCTCTGCTGGCTGGCTGCATGCTGGTTTCCGCCGTCGGGCCGTGGGCTGGCAGTGTGTCCTGGGCGGATACGTCCAGCATGATCAAGCCCAGCGGCCCCGCCCAGCGGATTCCCGATTTTGTGGAACTGGTCAAACAGGTCAAACCGGCGGTGGTGTCCATTACCTCCATGATCCGCTCCGACGCCGTGGAAGGTGAAGGCGGTGGCATGGGTATGGGCGGTGGGCCTTTCCCGTTCCCCTTTCCGTTCCAGATGATGCCCCAGCCCTCCAAGCAGCTGATTGAGGCGCGCGGGTCGGGTTTTGTCATCTCGGCTGATGGGTATGTGGTGACCAACAACCATGTGGTCAAAGGGGCGACCAAGGTCACCGTTACACTGGATGACGGCACAACCCTGCCCGCCAAGGTGGTCGGCCGCGATGGCAAGACCGATCTGGCGCTGCTCAAGGTTACGCCCACACAGAAGCTGCCCTTTATTGAACTCGGCGAGTCCGATGATGTGCAGCCGGGGGAATGGGTGGTTGCCGTTGGCAACCCCTACGGTCTGGGCGGCACGGTTACGGCAGGTATTGTCTCCGCCCGTGGGCGTGACATCAACGAAGGCCCGTACGACAACTTCATTCAGGTGGATGCCCCCATTAACCGTGGCAACTCCGGTGGTCCGCTCTTTACGCAGGACGGCAAGGTGGTGGGGGTCAACACCGCCATTCTCTCTCCTTCCGGTGGTGGGTCGATTGGTATTGGCTTTGCCATTCCGTCCGATACGGTGCGCAGCGTTGTGGACCAGTTGCGCAAGACCGGCCATGTGGTGCGTGGCTACCTTGGCGTGAACGCACAGGTTATTTCCCCCGTTATGGCCAGCGCACTTAACCTGCCTGCTCCCGCTGTTGCGGGTGCGCCGCCCGCGGGGGCGCTGGTGGCCAGTGTCAGCCAGGACAGCCCGGCCGAAAAAGCGGGTCTCAAGGCCGAGGACGTGATTACCGACTTTAATGGCCAGAAAATTGCTACCCCGCATGATCTGGCCGTGCGTGTGGCGGCGGTGGCTCCGGGCACGCAGGTAACAATCGGCTTTGTGCGTGCGGGCAAGGCGCAGACGGCTACCACCAAAATCGGCAATCTTGCCAGCGCTACGGGGGATGCGGGTAAAACGGCAAGTACCACAGGCGGGCAGCATCTGGGTGTGGCTCTTGCCCCGCTTAACCGCGACACGCGCCAGCAGCTTGGTCTGCCGCAGGATACGCATGGTGTCGTGGTGAGCGATGTAGAGGCAGGCTCTCCTGCGGATCAGGCCGGGATTCGTCCGGGGGATGTCATTCAGTCTGTTGGTGGCCAGCAGGTGGATATGCCCAAGGCGGCCGTCGTTCTGGTCAAAGCGGCCATGGCGGCCAAAAAACCGGTGCTGCTGCGTATTCTGCGGGATGGGCAATCCCTGTTTATTGCCATTTCGCCCGATGGAAGTGCCGCAGGCCAGCCAGCGGATAACGGTGCCGGTAGCGGAGATGATGACGATAATTAAGGAAAACCTGTCCTGAGTTATCAGTAAAAAAGGCCGGCTCCTGTGGAGTCGGCCTTTTTTTACTACGCTCATCCTGTGAGGTCGGCGTCCGCTCAGTCGGTTTTCTGCCCGGAGGCGATGTTGAGCAGAGTCGCAACTGAGAGAATGCGGATGCGATGGTTTTCCGCGCTGGCAATCAGCAGGCTGCGGCGGAAGGCGCTAATGGTCCGGCTTACGGTTTCAATGGTCAGGCCCAGATAATCGGCAATATCCACCCGCGTCATGGGGACAGAGGCCATGTTTTCTGCCTCCTGCCGCCGGTTTGCGGTCAGGTGGAAGGCCTTCATCCGGTCGAGCAGGAAGGAGGCAACCTTCTCGCGCGCGGTTTTGCGGCCCAGCAGCAGCATCTGCTCCTGTGCTTCGGCCAGCTTGTCGGTGACCGCAGCCAACAGGCGGCGTTCAAAGGTCGGGTAATCGCTCAGCAATGTTTCAAGCTGGGGGCGCAGGAAGCGGCACAGCCGCACGTTATCTACCGTTTCTGCCCCAAAGGAATAGGTTTGCGCCGTGCTCAGGCCCAGAAACTGGCCTGCATCGGCAAAGCCCGTAATCTGCCTGCGTCCATCGGGGAGGGATTTGAAGAGCTTGACCGTCCCGCGTGTGACATTGAAAAACGCCAGCGCGGGCTCTCCTTCCTCAACAATTGTCGTGCCTGGCGGCAGTAATAACTGGCGTGAAGAGTGGGCCAGTGCGGCAAGTCCTTCCTCATCCATACTGTTGCACAGGCTCTTGTTCCGGATGTCACACACAAGGCAACGCATGACATCTATATCCGCTTTGGGGGCGTGAACTGCCCCGCCAGCGGGAGCGAAGGCAGATGTCTGGGGAGAAGATGTCATGCGATAAATCCATAAAACCGTTTAATATCAAACGGTTACGGTTTGTAATAACGGTTGGGGCCGTAAAAGGTCGCCCCGCAACATTGAACTTTTGTTGACATAAATCAATCATGCCAGACGATTATTTTAATTGCAGGCCAGAACTGCAAAAAAGTCGAAACCGGGGTCTGTGGTTAAAAAGACACAGCTTTGACTCATCTTTAACCAGTATGCGCCAGACTTGATTTAAATCAAGGTTGCATTGGCGTGGGCGTGGTCTTTCCGGCACAGAATTACAGTGCAGTGGAAGAGACAAAACACAATGGTCAAGTTCCGTTCCTTTCTGACAGCCACAGTGGCTGGTGTGGCCGCCCTGACGGGTGCCGCTCAGGCGCAGACAGCAACCCCCAATGCTGCCTACGTTAATGCCCCGGTCATGAACCACATCCCGGATGCGCAGAAGCCCTCTGGCCACTGCGGTATCTTTGAAACCTGCGCCAGCACCAAAATCGGTCTGGGCAAAGGGGACATCATGATCCGCCTGTCCGGTGTTGGCGTTCTGCCGCAGGATCGTGATTCCAGAGTGTGGGCTTCCGGCCCGATCGCTGGTGGTGCCGATCACGTTGCGCTGAAGAACACGCATCTTTCCACCACCAATCAGGCTATGCCGGAACTGACGGTTGAATACTTCATCACCGACAATCTGTCGGTTGACCTGATCGCAACCAGCACCCGTCACGAAGTGTCCGCAATGGGTCCCAACGTACCGGGCGAACATCTTGACGTTGGTTCCGCCTGGGTTCTGCCCCCGACGGTTACGTTTGCCTGGCATTTCCGTCCTCACAAGCGTTTCAACCCCTATGTGGGCGTTGGTGCGACCGCTATGTGGTTCCACAACATGAACGGCGCTCTGCCGGGCACGAAGCTGAACTCCGGTTTCACCGGTGGCCCGTCTGTTAACGTTGGTTTCGATTATCAGCTGGTTGGCAACTGGTTCTTCAATGCTGACGTCAAGCAGATGTTCGTTCGTATGCATGCTTGGGAAAAAGGTGGCGCTCTGGGGACAAGCCGCATCACGGCCCACGAATCTCTGGACCCCACCGTGGTGTCCGCTGGTATTGCATACCGCTTCTGATCTCGGCTGATGAGCGCGGACCCTGTCTCCGACCTGATTTCCCGCTACGGCGGGAATCTGCCGCGCTACACCAGTTACCCGACCGCTGCGAGTTTTTCGGACGCGGTCGGGGCTCAGGATGTGGAACGCTGGCTGCGTAAGCTGCCAGCAGACCTGCCTGTTTCCCTTTATTTTCATGTTCCATTCTGTGATGAACTCTGCCGGTTCTGCGGGTGTAATACCTCGGTCATGCGGCATGAGGACGGGCGCGTGGCCTATGGCGACCTGCTGCGCGAGGAAATGCGCCGGGTTGTAGCCCTTATGGGTGAGCACCGCGTTGTGCATCATCTTCAGTTTGGCGGTGGTACGCCTACCACATTGCCACCAGCCTCGCTCCGGCAGCTTATGCGTGCCGTGCGCATGTTCTTCCGTTTTTCCGATAACGCCGAACTGGCGATGGAAATGGACCCGCGCCATGTGCCCGCAGGCTATCCCGCACTCTTGGGTGATCTGGGGTTCAACCGCATCAGCCTTGGCGTGCAGGACCTGGACGAAAAGGTGCAGGAAGCCTGCGGTCGTCACCAGTCCTTTGCGCAGACCCAGAGCTGTATCGAGCAGGTGCGCGCCGCAGGTGTTACGGGTGTTAACATCGACCTGATTTATGGCCTGCCCTACCAGACGGTGGAGAGCGTGGGCGAGACGGCACGCCAGATTGCCCTGCTCCGCCCCGACCGGCTGGCCGTGTTTGGCTATGCCCACATCCCGTGGAAGCAGAAGCGCCAGAAGCTTATTCCTGAAAGCGCGTTACCGTCCTCTTCGGAGCGGCTGGCCCAGCGTGCGCAGATTGATGCGGTGTTGCAGGCGGCCGGGTATCAGGCCATCGGGCTGGACCATTATGCCCTGCCGGATGATGCTCTGGCCAAAGCCGCCAGTGCTGGCACCCTGCACCGCAATTTTCAGGGTTACACCACGGATTCCTGTCCCGTGCTGCTGGGCATGGGGGCTTCGGCCATTTCCATGACCCCTGAGGGGTTTGCCCAGAATATTCCTGCTGTTGCAACCTATGCCCGCGCTCTGGCCGATTCGGCGGAACTGCCGGTCATGCGCGGAGTGGCCTGCACAGCGGAGGACCGCTGCCGTGGAGCCATTATCGAGCGTATTATGTGCGATCTGGCGGTGGACCTGCGCTCAAACCATATTCCCGATAATCCGGGATTGGACGGGTTTGTGGAGGAACTGGCCAGCCTGCACCTGTTCGAGCGTGATGGGCTGATTACCCGCTCTGGCAGCCGCATAGAGGTGACAGAAAAAGGGCGTCCGTTTTTGCGCAATGTCGCGGCTGTTTTTGATACGCGGCAGAAGGAACTGGCCGCTACAGCCACAGGCAAAGCGCCTGTTCCCCGTTTTTCCGGTGCGTTGTAAGGCAGACCGTTCAGATTGGCATTTCTGCCATGCAACTTGATCATCGGGTTGTTTTGGCGCATGGAGGAACAGCTTCTGAACCGCAGAGGCAATGCTGCAAAAAGCCCGGCACCTCTGGTTCTCCAGCATATTTCTGTTTTATCGGAAGGATCGGACAACATGCGTCCTGATGCTCCTTTGCCCGGGCAGACCGGGTCTTTTACCCTGCCGGACAGGTTGCGCCACACACCTGTGGCCACATATCCGTTCGCGCACTGGATGCTTGAAAACGTTCTGGAACCTCCTGCATGCGATGCCCTTGTGGACTGGAACCCGGGGGAAAGCGCCATTGCGGGGGATGTTGGCGGGCGGCGGGAAACGCGCAATGCCTTCCGCGTTTTTGTGGATCCGGCCGTGCGCGCAAGGGATGCCCGGCTGGACCGCATGGCAACGCTGCTGGATAGTGACCCCATGCGCCAGACGTTTGAAGCCATATGCGGCAGCCCGCTGGATGAGGCGGCCCTCAGGCTGGAACTGTGTCTGGATACGAATGGATTCTGGCTCGAACCCCATACCGACATCGGGGCCAAAAAGCTGACCCTGCTGATCTCCCTTTCCACAGGGGAGGATGCACAGCAATGGGGCACGGACCTGATGACACCACAGGGCGAATCAGTTGCCCGTGCATCTGGCGTGTTCAATTCGGGGGTGTTGTTCATCCCCTCAGACAAGACATGGCATGGCTTTGTACAGCGCCCGATCCGGGGTACACGGCGGACCCTGATCGTCAATTTTGTCGATAAAAACTGGCGTGCCGTGCACGAACTGGCCTTTGGACCGCGTATGGCCCGGGCCTGACCTTTCCTGTTTGGCGGAAAAGGCGCAAAACGGGCCGCAGTGCCCGTTTTTTGCAATTCTGTGACAAATCGGGTTTAGGAAAGCTACAGAAATTTCAACGGGGATAAAACGGGAATGAGTGAACCTGTGCGTGAGTCGATGGAGTTCGATGTTGTCATTGTTGGCGGTGGCCCCGCCGGACTGGCTGCCGCCATTCGCCTGCGCCAGCTTTCGCCGCAAACCAGTGTCTGCCTGATTGAAAAAGGGAGCGAGATCGGGGCGCATATTGTATCCGGCGCCGTGATCGAGCCGCGCGCACTGGCCGAACTGCTGCCCGACTGGCGCGAACGCGGTGCGCCGCTGGATACGCCAGTAACGGCGGAAGATATGTTCTACCTGACCGAAACAGGCAGTATTCGGGTGCCCATGCTCGACAAGGTCATGCCGCACATGGCCAACCACGGGAATTACATTGTCAGTCTGGGCGAGGTCTGCCGCTGGCTGGCCGTGCAGGCCGAGGAACTGGGGGTGGAAATCTACCCCGGTTTTGCCGGGGCTGAAGTGCTGATCGAACGCAACCGCGTGGTGGGTGTGGCCACGGGGGACATGGGTGTGGGGCGTGACGGCAAACCCGGCCCCAACTACCAGCCCGGCATGGAACTGCGTGGACGCTACACCCTGTTTGCAGAAGGCTGCCGTGGCTCCCTGACCAAGCAGGTCATGGCCCATTACGACCTGCGCAAGGATGCAGACCCGCAGACTTACGGCCTTGGCATTAAGGAAGTGTGGGAAATTCCGGCAGAAAACCATCGCCCCGGTCTGGTGCAGCACAGCTTTGGCTGGCCGCTGGACAACGGTACGTATGGTGGCGCGTGGCTGTACCATTTTGGCGAAAACCTTGTGTCCTATGGCTTTGTCATCGGGCTGGATTACGCCAACACATGGCTCTCCCCGTTTGAGGAAATGCAGCGCGTCAAGCTGCATCCGGCTTTCCGCCAGCATCTGGAAGGGGGGCGGCGTATTTCCTACGGTGCGCGCGCCCTGTCCGAGGGTGGTTTGCAGTCCATTCCGCGCCTGACCTTCCCCGGTGGTGCGCTGATCGGGGATTCGGCAGGGTTTTTGAATGTGCCAAAAATCAAGGGCACGCATACATCCATGAAGTCGGGTATGCTGGCGGCGGAAGCCGTGGTGGAGGCCATGAAGACCGACCGCGCAGAACCGGGCTCCTATACGCAGAAGGTCCGGCAGTCCTGGCTGTGGCAGGAACTGCGCACCGCACGGAACATCCGTCCCGCCTTTGCCCGTTTTGGGGCCATGGGTGGTGCTGTGTACGCGGGGCTGGATGCCATGGTGCTGCGTGGACGCGCCCCATGGACGCTTCACTTCAAACATCAGGATAACGAAACACTGCGCGCGGCTGATCTGTGCGCAAAGCCGTTTTATCCCAAGCCCGATGGCAAGCTGACGTTTGATCGTCTGTCTTCCGTCTTCCTATCCGCCACCAACCATGAGGAGGATCAGCCGGTGCATCTGCGGCTTAAAAATCCGTCCTTGTGGAAAACGGTCAACTGGGATGTGTTCCACGCACCAGAGGCGCGTTATTGCCCGGCAGGTGTGTACGAAGTGGCGGATGAGCAGACAGCGCCACATCTGCAAATCAATGCCCAGAATTGCGTGCATTGCAAAACATGTGACATTAAGGACCCCACCCAGAATATAGACTGGACCACGCCCGAAGGGGGTGGTGGGCCGAATTATCCGGCTGGTATGTGAATTTCGGTCAAAGTACGATAAAGAACCGTCCGAACCATCCTGCGTCTGCAAGCGAAAGAAGTCATGAAGATACTCGTACCTGTAAAGCGGGTTGTTGATTACAACATCAAACCGCGCGTCAAGGCGGATGGCAGCGGAGTGGAAACCGCTGGCGTCAAGATGTCCATGAATCCGTTTGACGAAATTGCGGTGGAAGAAGCCGTGCGCCTGCGTGAAAAAGGCGCCGCTTCGGAAGTCGTGGTTGTGTCCATTGGTGTGCAGCAGGCGCAGGACACCCTGCGTACCGCCATGGCCATGGGCGCTGACCGGGCCATTCTGGTGTTGACCGATGAAAGCCCCGAACCTCTGGCTGTTGCCAAGGTACTCAAAACACTGGTCGAAAAAGAAGGCCCCTCGCTGGTTGTGCTGGGCAAACAGGCCATTGATGATGATATGAACGCAACGGGCCAGATGCTGGCCGGCCTGCTGGGCTGGGGTCAGGGCACCTTTGCCAGCAAGGTTGATGTGGTCGATGGCCGCGTGAATGTCAGCCGTGAAATTGATGGCGGAACGGAGCAGGTCTCCCTTGCCCTGCCAGCCATTATCACGGCCGACCTGCGCCTGAACGAGCCGCGCTACGCCTCCCTGCCCAACATCATGAAAGCCAAGAAAAAGCCGCTGGAAACCATTCCCGCCGCTGACCTTGGTGTGGATATGAGCCCGCGCCTGACGGTTGTTTCCGTTGCGGAACCCGCAGAACGCAAGGCGGGGATCAAGGTTGGCTCCGCAACAGAGTTGGTGGAAAAACTGCGTAACGAAGCAAAGGTGCTCTGAACATGACCGCTCTTGTTCTTCTGGATCATGAAGGCGGCCAGATCAGGAAGGCAGCCCTTTCTGCTGTAACTGCCGCAACCCGTCTGGGTGATGTGCATGTGCTGGTCGCCGGGGATGCCGCTCTGGCACAGGCTGCAAGCCAGATTGCTGGCGTGTCCAAGGTGCTGCATGCGGCAGATGCCCGCTATGCGCATGAACTGGCCGAGCCTCTGGCAGCCCTGCTTGTCTCCCATGCTGGCAGCTATGACCATATCGTGGCGGCTGCGGGTGCTACGGGCAAGAACGTGCTGCCGCGTGCTGCTGCCCTGCTGGACGTGCAGCCCATCCCCGATGTGGTGAGCATTGTGGACGCCCAGACCTTTGTACGCCCGATTTACGCTGGCAACGCGCTGGCGACCGTGCGCTCTTCTGATGCCAAAAAAGTGCTGACCGTGCGCAGTGCATCGTTTGATGCCGCCCCGGCCGAAGGTGGCAGCGCCCCGGTTGAGGTTGTGGCCGCGGTGGATAGCCCTGACGTGTCCCGCTTTGAGGCCGTTCAGCTGTCTGACTCCGCACGCCCCGATCTGGAATCGGCACGTGTTGTGGTGTCTGGTGGGCGTGGCATGGGGAGCGAGGAAAAGTTCCACGCGCTGGACCCGCTGGCCGATGCACTGGGTGCGGCGGTTGGTGCGTCCCGCGCCGCAGTCGATTCCGGTTTTGTGCCCAACGAATTGCAGGTCGGCCAGACCGGCAAGATCGTGGCGCCGGAACTGTACATGGCGTTTGGTATTTCCGGCGCAATCCAGCATCTGGCAGGTATGAAGGACAGCCGCGTGATCGTGGCTGTGAACAAAGACCCCGAAGCCCCCATCTTTCAGGTGGCGGATTACGGCATTGTGGGCGATCTGTTCGAGGTTGTGCCGCAGTTAGTGGAAGAGCTTAAAAAATAAGCGCTTCCCCATAGTTACGTGCTTGAAAGGCCCGTATGCCCATCTGGCGTACGGGCTTTTTTTATGGGGCTATTCCGTGCCGTAAGCCGCCATGAATACCCTGACTGCGGCATGAATCACTTTTTCCTCATCCTCCGCACTGTTTTCCGGGTTCAGGTTAAAACGGCGCAGATGGGCAATGCGTGTCTGGCACAGGGCAAAAAACTGCTCGGCGGCAAAAACAGGATCTTCTGTCCGCAAGGTGCCCAGTGCTTCCTGTTCGCGGATCCAGTTGGCCAGTGTGGCAATGGCGACTCGGGGGCCATTTTCCCAGAACACGGCTCCAAGCTGGGGGAATCGCGGCGCTTCGGAGACAATAATCCGGTAGAGCATCAGGCTGTCGGGCAGGGTAATCAGGCGTACCATGGCGCGGGCCACGGCGGTCAGTATTTCCCGCGCGGGCGAATCCTCCTGCACGGGGGCAAGAGCCACGGGCAGTTTTTCGCGGCAGCACTGTTCCACAAAGGCGGCAAACAGGTCGGCCTTGTTGGTAAAGTAGTTATACAGCGTTCCCTTGGATACAGCAGCCTGCCGCGCAATGGCGGACATGCTTGCGCCCTCGTAGCCATGTTCGGCAAAAACCGCACTGGCTCCAGTCAGAATCTGCTGTCGTTTGGTCTCGGACTCTCCCGTGCAGGGGGAGCAGGAAGGCGCGGGGAAGGAAGGTGATAGGGCCATGGATCTTCGGGCTTTGGAGACTTGTGATTGACGCGGTAGGGAAAGACGATAGGGTATGCCCTGACCGAACTGGTCGGTCAGCGTGGCGGTTATAACGCATATTAAAGCAGGCGCCTAATTTCGACGAGGGTAAGCGGGTGGCAAGAAGGAATGCACGGCGGGCGGGCGTACTGGCAGCCGGTTTTATTCTGGCAGGTTGTGCTGTAGGGCCAGACTATAAAAAGCCTCAGGCGTGGTCCCCCTCACAATGGCAGAAAGCGGCAACACAGGCGCGCACCAGCGCGCTGAGTGTGCCCACGGAGCAGGAGCCGGACGCGCAGTGGTGGTCAGTGTTCCGTGACCCGGAACTGACCTCGCTTGAACAGCGTCTGGCCGCCCAGAACCTGGACGTGTTGCAGGCATCCGAACAGCTTGCCGTCAGCCGTGGGCAGTTACTGCTGGCTGGTGCGGAGCGCTTCCCAGACCTTGCAGCCTCTGGCTCGTATAGCCGTGTGCAGCACAGTAGCAAGCAGTTGCAGCGGATTGTGGAACGCATTGGTGAAAGTTCCGCAGGTTCCCAGTTGGGGGATATGCTGACCAGCCAGTCTTCCGAGGCTACCATCCCGCTGCTGAACAACTGGCAGGATGGTGTGCAGGCCAGCTGGGAGGTGGACCTGTGGGGTCGTGTGCGCAGGCAGTATGAAGCTGCCAAGTCCTACACCAACGCCACCATGGAAGAACGCCGCGGGATTCTGATCGCCCGTCAGTCCGAGCTGGCATCGGATTACATGGCACTGCGCAGCCTGCAAGAGCAGTTGCGCATAACCACGGCCAACCGCGATGCCGCAGCCAAACTGCTGCAACTGAGCCAGTCGCGCTACAAAAGCGGTCTGGTGAGCGAACTGGATGTGGATAGCGCCCAGTCCGAGCTTCAGCATACCAATGCCCTGATCCCGCAGTTTGAGCAGCGCATTGCCATGCAGATCAATGCCATCAACCTGCTTATGGGCATGCCTCCGGGTGGGTTGAACACCGAGCTGGTGCAAACAGCGGGCATTCCGTTGGTGCCGCCAGCCGTGCCTATTGGCCTGCCATCCGAACTGGCGCACCGCCGCCCCGACATCCGTGAGGCTGAGGCCGAACTGCATGCGGCCACGGCCGAAGTGGGGCAGGCCATGGCGGATTTTTACCCCAAGGTCACTATTGATGCGGGCTTTGGGCTTCAGTCCTTCTCGTTCCGCGATATGGGGATGTGGAGCTCACGCATGTGGAATGTGGGGCCGTCCATCACGATCCCCATTTTTCAGGGTGGACGCCTGACCGGCCAGTTGCAGATGAAAAAAGCATCGCAGAAGGCCGCAGCCCTGCGGTACCGCAAAACGGTACTCAATGCCTGGAGCGAGGTGGATAATGCACTGACCGCATATCAGGCCGAGCAGAAGAAGAACCAGCGCCTGAGCAGTCAGGTGGCAGCAGACAGGCGTTCCATGGAGCTGGCGCAAAGCCAGTATAAGCATGGGTTGCAGAGTTACCTGCAGGTGCTTGATGCGCAGCGCAGGCTGCTCTCTTCCCAGACCAGTCTGGCGGATAGCACAGCGACGATCGCAGAGGATCTGGTGCGTCTGTATAATGCGCTGGGCGGGGGATGGGAGACCACCTTCCCCGTCTCCAGTCCCAAACACGCCTAACTGCTTGGGTGTACAGGATATTCCAAACCAGCGACGGGCCGAGAGGCCCGTTTTTATTTTGCGATAGGAACGTTAATTTTCGGGAATGGCGGTTTTCTGGGGTTT
>NZ_JBFCXX020000105.1:0-258 GCF_040702925.2 Acetobacter fabarum
GATTTCGTCCCCGCACCGCATACTCCCCTGCAGTTGGCTATGCTGCTGACAGCATGACGCTGGTCCATTTCCGAGGGATGCTCAATGTTTTACGTGCAACGCGATGCACAGGGTCAGTTGGTTCGCGTGGAAGCTGCGGCCTGGGCCGAGGCCACGGAAACGCTGCCCGCCGACCACCATGAAATCCAGGCCTGGTTCGCCAATGCGGCGGTGGAAAACAGCCTCAAACAGCTCAAACAGAGCGACCTGGAGATGATT
>NZ_JBFCXX020000106.1:0-254 GCF_040702925.2 Acetobacter fabarum
GGTCCTGACCGGTGCGCAGGTCGAGGAACACCGAGATCTGTGCCGCGCGCTGCCAGGAGCCACCCAGGCGCTCGACGTTCTTCAGCAGCAGCGACACGCCCATGGGCAGCGCCAGGGCGATGCCCATCACCAGGCAGGTGAGAAAGGTACCTATGGGCTGCTGCACCATGCGCCTGAGGCTGTCCCTCAGACCGGTGCGGTGGGCTTCGAGGTAGGCGGGCAGCGGGCTGCGCCAGTCGCTCTTGGGTTTCTTC
>NZ_JBFCXX020000017.1:0-54233 GCF_040702925.2 Acetobacter fabarum
CCAAAACAAAATCAGCACTCTCTCAACCGCGGGGTGGAGCAGCCCGGTAGCTCGTCAGGCTCATAACCTGAAGGCCGCAGGTTCAAATCCTGCCCCCGCAACCATGAATCCCGTTTAATATCAAATACTTAGGCCGCCTCATGGGCGGCCTTTTGCGTTTCTGCTCCGCGCGCAGGATGCGTATAGGATGCAAATGGGAGTGAAACTCCAGCGTAGATAGGACTGAAATCGGGGCGTTTCACGATGGCGTGATCTTTGTCGGCAGCCTTATCGATCAGTGGAAATTACGCGATCTGACGACGATGCGCTCACCGGCGGAATCGCTGTCATGGGTGCTCTCAGCAGAGGAGCGATTACCGATGTCTGCGAGCAACCCGGAAAGGTCGGTGATCTCTTTTGCTACCAGATGCACGACGTCACCTTCCTTCTGGAGCATGCCCGTCACCGCCAGCATCTGCCCACCAAGCACCACGCGCCGGTTTGCATCGAACATATCCGGCCAGATGATGACGTTCATGTTGGCTGTCTCGTCCTCCAGCGTCATGAACACCACGCCTTCGGCAGACCCTGGTCGCTGCCGAACCAGCACCAGCCCTGCCACGGTGAGACGCTTCCCATCCTTTGCCGCCAGCGCCTGCCGACAGGTGACGATGTCCCGTTCTCGCAGATCCCTGCGAAGAAATGCGAGGGGATGGTCCCGCAGGGTCAGGCCAAGCCGGTTATAGTCCCGCACTACCTCGGCGCCATCCCGCATGGGCTGCAGCAACACATCCGGCTCCTCCGCTTCACGCGTTACTTCCGCAGCCGCAAACAGGGGCAGGGGTTCATCGCGCAGAGCTTTGATCGCCCAGAGCGCCTCGCGCCGTGTCAGCCCGAGCGAAGGGCGGAACGCGTCCGCTTCGGCCAGATGGGTCAGGGCTGCCGACTTCACGCCAGCCCGACGCCACAGATCATCAATGGATGTAAAGGGACGGGAGGCTCGTGCGGCAACAATCCGGGCCGCATCGTCATTGGCCAGGCCCTTGACCAGACTGATGCCCAGCCGCACGGCGAAGCGACCCTCCGGTGTTTCCGGCCCTTCCAGTGTGCTGTCCCAGCGTGAAGCATTCACGCAGACAGGCCTGACCTCCACGCCGTGTTCCCGCGCATCGCGGACCAGTTGTGCCGGCGCATAGAACCCCATCGGCTGGCTGTTCAGGAGTGAGGTCAGAAACACATCCGGATGGGTGCATTTCATCCATGACGACGAGTAGGCCAGAATGGCGAAACTGGCCGCGTGGCTCTCGGGAAATCCGTAAGAACCGAAGCCTTCCAGTTGCTGATAGATCCGCTCGGCGAATTCCTCATCATACCCATTGGCGCGCATGCCTTCGATCAGGCGTGTCTGAAACTGCGAGACGGTACCGGTATTCTTGAAAGTCGCCATCGCGCGACGCAACTGATCGGCCTCGGCGGCGGTAAACCCTGCACAGATCATGGCGACCTGCATCGCCTGTTCCTGAAACAACGGGATACCGAGCGTCTTTTTCAGAACCTTTTCCAGTTCAGGTGTCGGATAGTTTTCCGGTTCGATCCCTTCGCGCCTGCGGAGATAGGGATGGACCATATCCCCCTGTATAGGGCCGGGACGCACGATCGCGACCTCAATGACGAGATCATAGAACACACGCGGCTTCAGGCGCGGCAGCATGGACATCTGCGCGCGGGATTCAATTTGGAACACGCCGATCGTGTCGGCCTTGCGGATCATGGCGTAGGTGCGCGGATCCTCGGCCGGGAGGGCCTGGAGCGTAAAGTGTTGGCCTTTGTGCGCCGCCAGCAGGTCCAGACCTTTCTTCATGCAGGTCAGCATGCCAAGGGCCAGAATATCGACCTTCATGAATTTCAGGACGTCGATATCATCCTTGTCCCATTCGATGATCTGGCGCTGCTCCATCGACGCAGGCTCAATGGGCACAAGCTCATCCAGCCGGTCATGCGTCAGCACAAATCCCCCGGGATGCTGTGACAGATGACGGGGTACGCCGATCAGGCAGCGGGCCAGATCAAGCGTCAGGCGGATACGGCGGTCTGACAGATCAATGCCACTATCAGTCAGGGCGTCATCGTCCAGCCTGTGGCCCCAACCATGAGTCTGGCCCGAGAGCGTGCGGATCAGGTCTTCCGGCAGGCCCATGACCTTGCCAACATCCCGCAAAGCCCCTTTGGCGCGATAGCGGATCACCACGGCTGTCAGGGCCGCGCGGTCACGTCCGTAATGCTCATACACCCACTGGATGACCTGCTCGCGCCGTGCATGCTCGAAATCCACGTCGATGTCCGGCGGCTCGCCCCGCTCTTCGGAGACGAAGCGCTCGAACAGCAGCGAATTACGGGCGGGGTCGATGGCTGTGATGCCGAGCACGTAGCAGACGGCAGAATTGGCCGCCGAGCCGCGTCCCTGACAGAGAATATCCTGAGAGCGGGCATAGCGGACAATGCTGTTCACGGTCAGGAAATAGGGCGCGTAGGCCATGCGCCCGATCAGGCCGAGTTCATGGCGGAGCGTTTCCGCCACGTCATCCGGTACGCCATCCGGATAGACGGAACGGGCGCCCTCCCAGGTCAGCGCCTCCAGCGCCTGCTGGGGTGTCTGGCCAGGTACGGAGACTTCATCAGGATACTGGTAGGCCAGATCATCGAGCGAGAAGCGGCAGCGCTCCACGATATCCATGGTGCGGGCGGCGGCTTCAGGGTAACGGCTGAACAGCCGGGCCATTTCCTGTGGCGGTTTGAGATAGCGGTCCGCGTGACGCTCGCGGACGAACCCGGCCTCGTCGATGGTGGTGTTATGCCGGATGCAGGTGACGACATCCTGAAGGATGCGCCGGTCGTGGGTATGGAACAGCACGTCATTGGTCACAACGGTTGGCACCCGTGCCTGATGCGCCAGGTTGGCAAGCTCATACAGCCGCATCGGGTCATTGGGACGGCGTAGCAGGGTGAGCGCCATATAGGCACGGTCAGCAAAGGCGTCCTTCAGCTTGCGCAGATGCAGACCGCAGGCATCATCCGCCGTGTCGGGGATCAGGACAACGATCAGGCCTTCACCCCAGGTGACGAGATCCTCCCAGAGCAGATGGCATTTCCCTTTGCCAGCGCGCGCCTTACCGATGGTGAGCAGACGACACAACCGGCCATAGGCGGCCCGGTCCGTCGGGTAGACCAACACGGGCGGAAAATCCGCCAGATCGAGACGGCATCCCACGACAAGCCGGAGCCCCGCCTGTTTCGCCGCCACATGCGCCTGTACCATGCCGGCCAGAGAATTGCGGTCGCAGATACCGAGCGCCTCCATACCAAGTGCCTTGGCCTGTTCGAACAGTTCGATCGGGGAGGATGCCCCGCGCAGGAACGAGAAATAGGTCGTGACCTGTAGTTCGGTATAACGCGGTGCGGATATGGTCATCCGAAGATTCCGTGCAAGAACCAGCCCTGCGAGCCGGTCTCGCCATGCTCGCCATCACCCGCCCGGTAGAGCCAGAAGCGCTCTCCAGACGTGTCCTCCACCCGGAAGTAATCCCGGGCGATGGTCAGTTCAGCATCATTCTTCCACCATTCACCAAAGACCCGCTCCGGGCCGTCAGCGCATTTCACTTTCCGCCGCACCCCTCGCCAGATGAAGAACAGCGGCGGCTGGTCCGGCAGTTCCGCCATGGCCTGCACCGGCTCAGGTCGTGCGAGCAGGCGCGTCGGACGCGGCCAGTGATCCGGCCAGTCCTTCGTCTCCTCGGGGGCCAGAGCGGGCACGCGGCAGAAGGAGCGTTCGGGCAGATCACTTTCCACCGGGGCAAACCGATAGAGCGCCTGCATACCCACACGGTTGGCCAGTGTGTCGACCAGATCAGACACATCGGTCTCTTCCTCGGCAATCAGGGAGGAGACCGTCTGCCGCCGGTCCATGGGTTCCGCCTGTGACGCGATCAGCACCATGCGCTCGATGCCGAAGCCCGGATTGATCGTTTCAATTTTCTCGCACAGCAGCCGCGTCAGACGTTTCACGTCCCGTACGGGCATGGCGGTCGCCACACGGATCGCTTCGGTGCGACTGTCCACGCGATGCAGCAGCAGGTCGAGGCGGCGCACGCCCTGTCCACGTTCGTCCAGCCCCTGGCAGAGCAGCGGCACCAGCTTGCCGATATAGCGCGCGATGGTCTCAGCAGCGCCGATGGGTTCGGCAAAGTTCCGGCTGACCTCGACTGGATCGACGGGACGGACCGGAAGGATGGCTTCCCCGATGCGTCCAAAGGCCTGATCCAGCCTGCGGGCGATATCAGGACCGAACCGCAGCGCTAGGGGTGCCCGTGGCATGGCGGCCAGTGGTCCGATGCGCGACACACCCAGCGTGGCCAGACCTTCGATAATGGTGGGGGGCAGGCGCAGCGCCTCAAGGGGAAGATCGGCCAGTGCCTTTGACGCATCACCGGCCTGCACAACGGCAATCGGTGCCCGGCCATAGCGGGCGATGGCGTGCGCAGCGCCCCACGTCTCCGCCACCACGGCCTTTGCCCGGAACCCGGCGCCCGCCATGCGATGAACCATGTCCTTAAGCATGGGAAGTTCACCGCCATGCAGGTGATCCGCCCCGGTCGTGTCCAGAACCAGCCCGTCCGGAGCATCGACGGCCACGATGGGCGCGATACGGTGCTGGAACCACAGGGCCAGCTTCTCCAGTCCCAGCCGGTCACCCTCGGGATCGGCATCCATCAGCACCAGATCGGGATACAGCGCCTGCGCCTTGGCGACCGGCGTGCCGGGACGCAGCCCCAGCTTGCGGGCGGCCAGATCAACAGACAGCACAACCCGCCGCCGTCCTTCCCGTCCGACAAGGGCCAACGGCGTTTCAGGCGCGGGCGCGTCTTTGCCCAGCCGCTTCCTGATCCGATCCGTCGGCCAGAGCGGCAGGTAAAGAGAGACGACCCTTGCCATCACAGGCCTCCACTTCAAAATCGGCACATTCGCCTGCGCGGGCACGGATCAGTTCCAGCAGCCAGCGCGGTCTTCCGACGCCGGGGACCGGCAGCGGCGCGGATGGCAGGACGGAAACCCGCCAGCGCGTCACACTGGCGGTTGGCTGGCCGAAATCTGCCGCATCTGTCTGCCGCCGCCAGCGTCTTATCGCGATGCCCAGGGAACCGGACGTCTCGGCGGCCAGTTGCAGGCGGCGTGAGGCGGTCATGGACAGGCGGGCGACCTCGGCCACAACGGCCCCGAGGCCGCCATGTCGCAGCCCTTCCTCGAAACAGGCCAGCACATCGACGTCTGAACTGGCCTCGACAAAGATCGTTCGCCGTGCTGACAGCCCGACCTGTTTCAGGGAGGGAGCGAACACATCCTGACGGGTGACGATCCAGAGAACCTTGCCGCGCGTGCGGGCCGCAATCCCGGCGCAGAACTGACCGGCCGCCGCACTGTGCAGGGCGTCATTGCCTCCACCTGCCACTTCATGCAGGGCTCCCAGCGCCAGACCGCCGCCCGGCAGTCGGCCGTCGATCTCGCGCACGCCAAAGGGCAGCATCTTGCGGCGTCGGTCACTATGACCTTCGAGACGGCTGATCGCAGCCCGCAGGGTCTCCAGTCCCGGTTTTTTGTGGGTTTCAGCGGTCATGTCACGGTTCGATGTCCCTTGTGCAGCTGCATTTCATGATTATATGTTCGTGATTTGTTCTGATCATGCTACGCAAGTCAATGCAAATTCGCTCTGTATCCGGCATGCTGCTGTCCAATGTTGGTTCGGTATCGTTGATGAAAGTGCGCTAAAGAATTGAATTCAGAGACTTCTCCTGCCCCGGATCGCGACGATTATCTGTCCCGTCTGAATGACCCCCAGCGACAGGCGGTCACGCATGGGATCGGAGACTCGCCAGGCGTCGCGGATTCATCCCCGCTGCTGGTCATCGCTGGCGCCGGTTCAGGCAAGACCAACACGCTGGCCCACCGGGTCGCGCATCTGATCGCCTCGAGCGCTGATCCGCGCCGCATCCTGCGGCTGACCTTCTCGCGGCGAGCCAGTGTGGAGATGACGCGCCGGGTGGAGCGCATCTGCAAAACGGTGCTCGGCGACAAGACCGGACCTCTGGTTGACGCGCTGGCCTGGGCCGGGACGTTTCATTCCATTGGTGCGCGGCTGCTGCGGGAGTATGCCCAGCAGATCGGCATGGATCCGGCCTTCTCGATCCATGACCGGGAAGATTCCGCTGACCTGATGAATCTGATCCGGCATGATCTGGGGTTTTCGAAAACCGAGAAGCGGTTCCCCGGCAAGGGCACGTGCCTTGCCATTTATTCCCGTGTGGTGAATTCCGGCACGCCGCTCGCCGATATGCTGCTGAAGCATTATCCGTGGTGCGCGGGCTGGGAAGCCCAGCTCAAACAGCTCTTTGCAGGCTATGTCACCGCGAAGCAGGAACAGGGCGTGCTGGATTACGACGATCTGCTGCTGTGCTGGGCGCAGATGACCAGCGACCCGGTTCTGGCCGCTGATATCGGCGGCAAATGGGATCATGTGCTGGTCGATGAGTATCAGGACACCAACCGGCTGCAGGCGGACATTTTGATGGGCATGAAGCCCGACGGTCGAGGCCTGACGGTGGTGGGTGATGACGCGCAGAGCATCTATGCCTTCCGGGCCGCGACCGTGCGCAACATCCTCGATTTTCCAGCGTCTTTCGATCCCCCGGCGCGCATCGTGACGTTGGATCGGAACTATCGTTCGACGAAACCCATTCTGGATGCGGCCAATGCCGTGATCGGTGAGGCGGCCGAGCGGTTCACCAAGGATCTGTGGACCGAACGGACTTCGGAGGAAAAGCCGCGACTGGTCACCATCTGGGACGACACGGCGCAGGCCAACTACATCGCCGATCGGGTGCTGGAAGAGCGGGAGGCGGGAACACCGATGAAGCAGCAGGCCGTGCTGTTCCGGGCTTCGCACCATAGCGGCACGCTGGAGGTGGAACTGACCCGGCGCAATATTCCGTTCGTGAAGTTCGGTGGCCTCAAATTTCTCGACAGCGCGCATGTGAAAGATGTGCTGGCGCTATTGCGTTTTGCCCAGAACCCACGCGACCGCATCGCGGGCTTTCGGGTGTTGCAGCTTCTCCCCGGCGTGGGGCCGGGTTCGGCCCGACGCGTGCTGGATACGATGGGCGAGAGTGCGCATCCGTTCGAGGCGCTGAAGGATGTGAAAGCGCCGCAGCGCAGTGGCGAGGCCTGGACGGGGTTTGTGAATCTGCTGACAGCTCTCGGCAGCCATCAGGTCGGTTGGCCGGGCGAGATCGCGGCTGTGCGGTACTGGTATGAGCCGCATCTGGAGCGGCTGCATGAGGACGCCTCCACGCGGCTGGCCGATCTGGTGCAGCTTGAGCAGATCGCCGGGGGGTATCCGTCACGAGAGAAGTTTCTGACCGAACTGACGCTGGATCCGCCGGATGCCACATCCGACCAGGCCGGCGTGCCGTTGCTGGATGAAGACTATCTGATCCTCTCCACCATTCATTCCGCCAAGGGGCAGGAGTGGAAGAATGTGTTCGTCATGAACGTGGTCGATGGGTGCATTCCGTCTGATCTGGCCACTGGTGAGAAGGACGACATCGAGGAGGAGCGCCGGCTGTTCTATGTGGCTATGACACGGGCGAAGGACAGTCTCGATATCATGGTACCGCAGCGTTTTTACGTGCATGGCCAGCACAGCCGGGGCGACCGGCATGTCTATGCCTCGCGGACGCGCTTCATCGACCGGGACATGCTGCCTTTGTTCCAGTCCATGGCCTGGCCGGTCGTGAAACCGGAAGAGCAGGCCCGGCAGAAGGCGGTGCAGTCCGTGCGGATCGACATGGCAGCCCGTCTGCGCGGCATGTGGTCGTAAGGGAGCAGACAGATGTGCAATCTCTATTCCATGACTTCCAACCCACAGGCGATCAAGGACGTTGCAAAAGTCCTCGAGGATCGCACGGGGAATCTCCAGCCATTGCCCGAGATTTACCCGAACACGATGGCACCGGTTGTGCGGAATGGAGACAATGGCCGTGAACTGGTCATGGCGCGCTGGGGCATGCCGACACCGCCCGGTTACCTGAAAGGCCATAAAGTGGATCGCGGTATGACCAATATCCGCAATCCGACCTCGACATGGTGGAAGCGCTGGGAAGGGGTGGCGCATCGCTGTCTAGTGCCGCTGACCGCCTTTTCGGAACCGGAGCGTTTGCCTAATGGCAAATCACGGCCTGCGTGGTTTGTCCGCAGCGACGGTGAGCCGCTGGCTTTCTTTGCCGGGATCTGGTGCCGGTGGACGTCGGTGCGGAAACTGGCGGACGGGGAGACGACGGATGACCTGTTCGGTTTTCTGACCACTGAGGCCAACCGGGAAGTGGGCGCGGTTCATCCGAAGGCCATGCCTGTGATCCTGACGCAGCCGGATGAACTGGATGTGTGGATGAATGCGCCAGCGGAGGAGGCTCTGCAGCTTCAGCGGCCTCTGCCAGATGATCTGTTGGTCCGTGTTGAAGTCCGGCGTTCTTTGGAATGACGGCCATGAAGGCGAAAGATTACTTGCCGCTTTCGCCTCATCCCGGTCATTCGATGACTAATCGTACGGTTGGCAAAGCAGATAGATATCATTTCCCAATATCACTTGACCCGCAGGCGATATTTAACTTGGTGAGTAGTACACCTCTGTCCCGGATAGGTTTTTATCTGGGACAGGGCGCAGCATTCGCCTAATCTTTAGGCAACGCGGATCAGCTTGCGGTTGATAAACTCCTCGATGCCCAGGAAAGACAGTTCGCGACCAAAACCCGAATTTTTGATCCCGCCAAAGGGCAGTTCAGGGGCCGCAGCCGTGGCTGTGTTGATGAACATCATGCCGGTCTCGACCTGTTCCGCCACTTTTTCGGCGCGAGCAAGGTCGCGGGAGAACACGGACCCGCCGAGACCATAGGGGGAATCATTGGCCAGTTCGATGGCTTCATGCTCTGACGCGACCTTGTGCACGACCGCAACGGGGCCGAAAATCTCCTGATAGAAGACCGGATTGTCTTTGGAGACATTCGTCAGGATAGTCGGCTCCATGAAGAACCCCTTGCGATCCATCCGCTTGCCGCCAACCACCAGAGTTGCCCCTGCCTTAACGGCTTCGTCAGTCTGCGCCAGCGCAGTGTCCAGCGCCTTTTTGCTGCTCATCGGGCCATGGGTGGTGCCCTCAGCCAGCGGATCGCCGATGCGGAACTGCGTGATCGCCTTTTTCAGACCGGTGAGGAAGGCGTCATAGACCTTCTCATGCACGATCATCCGCTTGGCCGCCGTGCAGACCTGCCCGTTATTGGCGAAGCGACCCCATGTCGCCCATTTGACCGCCAGTTCAAGGTCCGCATCATCCAGCACGACGAAGGCGTCACTGCCACCCAGTTCCATCGTGTCCTTCTTCAGCGCCGCCCCCGCTTCGGCCGCGACCGCCTGGCCGGCGCGTTCGCTACCGGTCAGCGCGACGCCACGGATGCGGACATCCTTGATCAGTTCGGCTGACTGGTCGTTGTCGAGGAAGATGTTGGTATAGACGCCCACAGGCGCGCCCGCATCGTGGAACAGCTTTTCAAAGGCCAGCGCGCATTGCGGCACGTTGGGCGCGTGCTTGGCGATGACCACGTTACCTGCCATCAGGTTCGGCCCCGCTACGCGGGCAAGCTGGTAATAGGGGAAGTTCCATGGCTCGATGCAGTAGATCAGGCCAAGCGGCTGATTGATGATCTTTGCATGGCCTTCCTTGACCTTCAGATGCGTGGGAGCGAGGAATTTCTCCGCGCCATCGGCATAGAAGGAGAGAATATCGGCGGTGATGTCGATTTCCTCCAGCGCGTCCGGTAGCGCCTTGCCCATTTCGGTCGCGATCAGGCGCGCATGGGCCACACGATCGCGACGCAGCAGATCGGCGGCCTTTGACATGACGACCTTACGCTCGGCGATGTCGCATTTTTTCCAGTCGGTCTTCCACACATGGTCCGCGCGATCGACAATCGCCTTCATCTGCGCGGCGGTATGTAGTTCAAACGTGCGTTCCACGGTTTCCGTGGTCGGGTTGAGGGTTTGGTAAAAACTCATTGGTCTGTTTCCCTGTTTATTGATTATGGAACGGGTAGTCGGTGTAGCCATGCGCGCCGCCGCCATACATCGTCGCCGGGTCCAGCGAGTTGAACGGCCAGCCGTGTTCCAGCCGCGCAAGCAGGTCCGGATTGGCGATAAACTTCCGGCCAAAGCCGATCATGTCCGCCCATCCATGTGCCAGCACATGCTGGGCTTTGTGCAGGTCGTAACGTCCCGCGCACAGGATGCGGCCGTCGAAGATGTCGCGCACACTGGCTCGGAAGGTGTCCGGCATTTCCGGCGCATTATCCCAGTCGGCTTCGGCGAGCGAGACATAGGCGATGCCCGCATCCGCCAGCACGCGCACGGCCTGCGTGTAGGTCTCCGCCGGATTGTCCTCCAGCAGGCCAAGATAGACACGCTCTTCCGTGGTCGTGCCGAACAGTGGGGAAAATCGCACGCCCAGCCTGTCGGGCGTAACCACGGCGGAGACGGCTTCGACCACCTCGCGCAGGAAGCGCAGGCGGTTGGACAGGCTGCCGCCATAAGCATCGGTACGGAAATTGGCGCGTTCGGATAGGAACTGGTTGATCAGGTAACCATTGGCGGCGTGAATCTCCACACCATCAAACCCGGCGGACAGTGCATTGCGTGCCGCCTGTGCATACATCTCCACCAGTTCATGGATTTCGGGAATGGTCAGCGCGCGTGGCACATCAGGGGGTACCAGCTTTCCTGTACCCGGCCCCGTGGGGATGAACACGTTCACGCCTGTTGCCGCAACCGCCGACGGGGCGATCGGCGCCTCATGACTAGGTTGCAAAGCGCGGTGGGACACGCGGCCGACATGCCACAACTGTGCAAAGATGGGCTGCCGCTTTGCGTGTACCGCATTGGTGACCAGTTTCCAGCCCGCGACCTGTTCAGGGGAGTAGATGCCCGGTGTCCAGGCATAGCCCTGTCCGCGGGGTTCGATCTGCGTGCCCTCGGTAATCAGGAACCCCGCCTGTGTGCGCTGCGCGTAATATTCGGCCATCAGCGTGTTGGTGATGTCCCCGGGTTGCGTGCTGCGGCAGCGTGTCAGGGGTGGCAGGAAGATCCGGTTTTCAAGGGACAAATCGCCCAGCCGCACAGGATCGAATAAAGAAGACGAAGACATGATCAACCTTGTTCACAAATGCAGGACATCCGTCCGGCCCGCGTGTAAACATTGACCCACCCTCTGGTGTGCGCAAGAACGCACATAAACCGCCACTAGTGTCAGGAATGATACCATGCCCCGCATTCGTCACACCACGCTGGCCTGTAGCCCCGGCTGCACGGTGGAAGCCACGCTCGAACTGTTTGGGGGCAAGTGGAAGGCGTTGATTCTGTATCACCTGTTCGAGGACGGGGTGCTGCGGTTTGGCGAACTGCGCCGCCGCCTGCCCAATGTCACACAGCGGATGCTGACCAACCAGTTGCGCGAACTCGAGGCAGACGGCCTGGTGTCACGCACCGTCTTCCCCGAGGTACCACCGCATGTGGAATACGCCCTGACCGATCTGGGCAAAACCCTGAAACCAGTTATTCAGGCACTCAAAACATGGGGAGATCGGTATGCGCATTCTCTCCAGCGGAACAAAGCTGGTGATTGAGATTGACCGCTAAGCATTATGGACAATTCCTGCAGCAACATACCTGTCAGTATAGCAGAAGCAGAGCGGACGGGCAGCAGTCGCCTCTTCTCGGCCGTGTTCAGACTTGCTCAAAGTTTCGATAAGCAGACCTTCTATATCGGCGACGCAAGCCAGGCCGCCAGTTGCCGGACCATGGATCTGGCGACACGGCCGGCGCCCAGCAGCGTGGCGGATGCGGGCCCACACCAGGAGCCATAACCCAGCAGCCAGAGACGTGGCTCCCTGACGGCCTGCTGCCCGTTAACACTGAATTGCCCCGGGTTTTGTGGAGACGTTTTTTATCTGATTTAAGCGGCTAATGCATGTGATTTCTGTTGTGCATAAAAGCGTGCCTCAGCTTCTGCTGGCGGGATGTTTCCAATGGAGGACAGGAGGCGCCGATTATTGAACCAGTCGACCCATTTAAGTGTTGCCAGTTCAACAGTTTCCCTGTTTTTCCATGGCCCCTGCCGATAGATGAGTTCGGTTTTGTAAAGTCCGTTAATGGTCTCTGCCAAGGCGTTATCATAGGAATCCCCAACACTGCCGACAGAAGCAACGAGCCCCGCTTCAGCCAGTCTTTGCGTGTAGCGAATGGACACATATTGACAGCCGCGGTCGGAATGGTGGGTCACTTTTCCCTCAGGTCGCCTCTGGCACAGAGCCTGCTCGAGAGCATCCAGCACGAAGTCGGTATGGGCCGTTGAGGAGACGCGCCAGCCCACAATAACCCGTGCGAATACATCAATGATGAAGGCCACATAAACAAAGCCCTGCCATGTGGAAACGTAAGTAAAATCCGAAACCCACAGTCTGTTGGGGGCAGGAGCATGAAACTGGCGCTGCACCAGATCCTGCGGACACGGACGTTGCGGATCAGGCCGTGTGGTTCTGACCCCCTTGCCACGAATGACGCCTTTCAGCCCCATCCGGCGCATCAGCCGCTCTACCGTGCAGCGGGCGACATCCAGGCCTTCACGTTTGAGCTGATGCCAGACCTTGCGCGCTCCATAGACGCAGAAATTATCATTCCACACTCTACGGATGTCATCGCACAGTTCTTTGTCTTTCTGGCTGCGCACACACGGATTTTTCTGTCTGGCAACAGTTGCATAATAGGCAGATGGTGCAATCGACAGAACCCTGCAGATTGACCCGACACCATATGTCTGCCGGTGCTCCTCAATGAAGCGTGTCATGGCTTGAAGATGCGGTCGAGCTCCGCCTGGGCAAAATATGCCGACGCCTTACGCAGGATTTCATTGGCCTGCCGCAATTCGCGGTTCTCTCGCTCCAGTTGCCTGATCTTCTCTCGATCAGGCAGCTCACTCACCGCAGGCGCATTGGCACGTTCATGCAGACGGGTCCATTTTGACAGCGTGTCAGGATGAATATCCAGCTTTGGCGCGATCATCATCACCGCAGACCAGCGTGATGGATGGTTCTTCTCTTCCTCCAGAACCATGCGGGCTGCACGTTCACGAAACTCAGGTGGAAAACGCTTCGATTTGTTGCTCATGAAACCTTCTTACCTCTCGGGTCGTTCTGTCTCCACAAAACCCGGGGCAATTCACACGCAACACAATGGCTCTGGACATATAACCATGACAGACCCAACATGGGGAACAGCGGGCTAACCCCCGCCCAGAAACTAAAAACAGCTGCCTGAATTCTCATTCAATGCCCCACTAAAAATGGGGGGATTACCGAACCGCGAGGAGAACACATGAGCCACGCCAGCACGATCCGGGGACAGGAAATCCTCAACAACCCCGCCCTCAACAAGGAAACCGCTTTTACAATGACTGAGCGTCAATCGCTCGGCCTTGAAGGTCTGCTTCCTCCGACTGTGGAAAACATCGACCGGCAACTGGAGAGGGTTCAGACGCAACTCGCCGCAAAGCCGAATGATCTCGAACGCTACATCTATCTCATGAGCCTGGCGGCCAGGAACAAGACGCTATTCTACCACACGCTGATGTCCGACCCCGCGCGGTTTGTGCCGATTGTCTATGATCCGACCGTGGCTGATGCCTGTCTGGCATTCGGACATATCTATCGCGGCAGCGCGGGCATGTATCTCACGCGCGACATGAAAGGTCGCTTCAAAAAAATTCTGCGCAACTGGCCGGTAAAAGACGTTCGGTTCATCTGTGTGTCCACCGGCGGCCGTATTCTCGGTCTTGGCGATATCGGCGCTAACGGCATGGGCATTCCCATTGGCAAGCTCCAGCTCTACACCGCCTGCGCGGGGGTGCCGCCCGAGGCGCTGCTGCCTGTGCTACTGGACATAGGCACCACGAACGCGGCGCTCCGGGCCGATCCGCTTTATCTTGGTCTGCGCGAGCTCCCGCCAGACGAAGCGGAGGTGGATTTGATCTCAGACGCATTTATCGAAGCCGCTACAGACGTGTTTCCCGGTGTCTGCATTCATTTCGAGGACTGGAAAGGTACCGATGCGATGCGGCTTCTCGCCCGCTATCGCGACAAGGTCCTGTGCTACAATGACGATATTCAGGGAACCGCAGCGATCGCGGTAGCAGGCCTGACCACGGCACTGCAGATCAAGAACGAGACTTTCGCCGATCAGCGCGTCCTTTTTCTGGGCGCAGGCTCAGCCGGGATCGGTATCGCAAGTATGATTGTCTCGGCGATGGTCGAAGCGGGTCTGGGCGAGGCCGAAGCGCGTGAGCGTATCGTACTGATCGATGTCAACGGTCTGATCGAGACCAGCCGGACCGATCTCAACGAGTGGCAGAAGCCGTTCGCGCACGAGGCGAAACCGACGAAAGATCTTCTCGAGGTCGTCAGAACCTTCAAGCCGACCATTCTGATCGGCGTCAGCACCATCGGCGGCGCATTCACCGAGGAGGTGGTCCGCGAGATGGCAAAACTGAACGAGCGGCCGGTGATCTTCCCGCTCTCCAATCCGACGAACAAGGCGGAATGTACGGCCGAGCAGGCCTATACCTGGACAAAAGGCAAAGCATTATACGCCGCTGGAGTCCAATTTCCGGACTTCGAATATCAGGGAAAGAGCTACCACCCGGGACAGGCCAACAATTTCTATATCTTTCCGGCAATCGGCCTCGCCGTTTACGCGACCCGTCCCGCGCGGATCACGGACGATATGTTCATCACCGCCGCCGCCGCGACAGCGGATCAGGTGGGGCCGAGCGCACGCGAGCATGGCATGCTGTTCCCGCTCCAAGCCAACATCCTGGAGACCGAAGTGACGACCGCCACGCGGGTTGCGGAGCATATCTTCGATAGTGGACAGGCCACCGTCGAGCGTCCGGAAAATATCCGCGCCTGGATCGAGGGGCTGCTCTACAAGCCGGTCTACAAGGAACTCTGACACACCTAAGTCATCCCCGGTGATCGGCTCGAGCCGATCACCGGGGATGATGAGGCCTTCTCTCACCAACCCGGAGCAGATCCGTGAATCTCGTGATACTCGTCGCCGCCATCGCTCCGGTTGTCCTCATATTCGGGCTGGGCTATCTGGCCGGGAAGTACAAGGATTTCGATCACGATCAGGCCATCGGTTTCAGTCATTTCGCGCTGAAATATGCCCTGCCGGTTGCGCTCTTCCTCAGCATGGCGTCCTTCAAATGCGACTTGCTCCTTCAGCAGGGGCCACTCGTTGTGGTCATGATCATCGGATATTCGCTCTTCTTTGGCGTGAGCTATCTCGTCCTGTGCATGATGACGCGCGACCGGCTGACCGCAGTCCTCCTCGGCTATGCGGTGTCCTCCACAGCCGCACCGATCTATGGCCTGACGGTCCTCGATCCAATCTATGGCGATACGGTCGGCGGCGGCGTAGTCGGTCTGGCTGCGGTTGTCACAAACCTCTTACAGGTTTCAGTCGTCATCTACCTGCTCGAGAGCGCGTCCAGGTCAGAAACGTCGAGACCCTCGTTGGCCCGAACGCTTGGAAAAACGATCAAGAACCCCCTTGTGTGGGCACCGGTGCTGGGCACCATCGTGTCTCTGTCCGGTCTGACGATGCCGCCGGTTTCCGTGTCCGTGCTCAAGCCTCTAGCAGTCTGCGCACCAGGAGCGGCGATCTTCGCCTGCGGGCTCGCGCTTGCGTCTTATTCCCTTAATCTCAGATCTAGGACCGTTATACTGGGATCGCTCGTCTGTGTCGTCTTGCAACCAGCAGTCTTCTTCGTCGCCCTCAAGGCATGGGGACTAAAATCCGCTATGGCGAAAGCAGCTTTTGTCGCAAGTGCGATGCCTACCTCCACACCGTCTGCCCTGTTTGCCCAGCAGTATGGGAAGTGCGAGGTAGAAACAGCCAGCATCATGCTGCTCACGACGCTCGGCATGGTCGTCGTCATTCCCGCCACTGTCGCTATATGCGAGTGGATATAACGCAAAAAAATAGATGATTGGAAAAGTTCTCTGGTTTTAAGACCTGCCCTATGATTACAATTCCATGCACTGATTGGAGAAAATGAGTCCTGAAAAGGTCTGTTTTCCGTTTTGAGAAGCGTTTTGCTCATTTGAGTGCTCTAGAGCGGTTCCACTTTAGTCTGGTTCATATCCAGCGGCTGTAAAGAAGCTGGCGCATTCACTGTATGTGAAAGCCGGAAGCAGCGCGCCGACGGTATCCCACAGAGCACGGACAGTCCGTTCGGCTCTGGCGCGCAGCAAGGCCTTGAGTTTTGAGAAGGTCATCTCGATGGGATTGAAGTCCGGGCTGTATGGCGGAAGGAACATCAGTTCCGCCCCTGCCTGCTCAATGACCTTCTGTATTGCAGAAAGCTTATGCGCCGGAAGATTGTCCAACACGACGATATTGCCCGGCTTCAGTGTCGGGATAAGAACCCGTTCGACGTAGACCTGAAAGATTGTACCGTTCATGGGACCATCATGTACGAAGGGCACGGTCAGGCCTGTCAGACGTAGCCCACCGGTGAAGGTCGTGGTTTTCCAGTGGCCGTGCGGCACACCGGCGCGGCAGCGTTCCCCGCGCAAGGCACGCCCGCGCAAACGGGCCAGTTTCGTTGAGAGGCTGGTTTCGTCAATGAACACCAGTCGCTGCGGATCGAGATCGGGCTGGAGAGCGAACCACTCCTGCCGTCGCTTCAAGACGTCTTCACGCTCCTGCTCCAGTGCATGAGCGGTCTTTTTTGAATGTCCGGCCGTGCTGCCGCAGCCAGCGGTTGAGCATGCTACGGCCAATCTCGATGCCACATTCGCTTTGCAGGCGCGCCAGCATCTCGTTGAGCGTAATGTCTTTCAGCACCTCGATCATGCCAGCAATGAACGCTTCATGCGCGTCCAGCCGTGACCCGCGTGGCTTACCCTGGCGATCGCCGCCTTCACGTTCCCGACGCAATCAGCGGATCGCTGACAAAATCTCAACTCCAAACTGCGCTGCAAGCGAGCGGGCCGGTGCTCCCGCAACTCCAGCTTCCACAACCCGCTCCCGAAGATTATCACTCAATGCTCGTGCCATCACCGTCTCCATCAACAAAAACGGTGAATCACATTTCACCTTCAGTGTCTCCTCTCGATTCAGAGTTCGGTGGAACCGCTCTAGACGAGGCGAAGACGATCGCGCAACGTTTAATCTGGAACTGATATTTTAAGATCCTGGGTGTGCAACCTTGATCACAGCTTCAAAATTAGCATCACCAGCGCCAAGAAAGCGTATCTACCCGTAGGAGTGGAAGGTCAGGCTCGTAAAGCTTTTTCACGAGATTTCCCATGCGCAACGTGCGATGAAATGTAGCGATCGGAGAGCCGTTAGTATATGCGTCCAGCCCCTAATTTCAAGTTTTGGACAAACAGTCCTGTCTGTGATTTTCAATCGGCAAAGACATGCTCGATATGGGATCTGATAACGGATTTTCTGGCACTGGATCTCTGGATATGCTTCGGCATCGGTTTGAGATAAAGCTGCTTGCGATGAACTCAGCAAACAAAACCCTGCTTTTCCATGAAGTCTTCATCGGCTTTTTCGGCCAGTCGTGTGACAGTGAATTTGCTGGTCCGGGCGATGGCTTACGAAGAGGCACAGCTTGCCCTCAGCTTTCTCGATTTCCGCTGATACCGAGATGAAAGAACCCAATCGGGGAACGTTTGAAACGCTGGCTTCTGGTCCTGTCTACTGGCCTTCGTCAGTCTGACGCGTCCCTCACGTGGCAACCGTTCCCGGGTTGATACCGAACTCCTCACTCAGCGCCGTGAGCGAAGCCCGCGATCGCTGTACTGCTGTTCGCACGGCATACATGGTCGTGACGACCGTCCATAATGCAATGCTTCCTTCATTCACGTGAAAATGCCACACAATTAAAGCCCGGGACTAAACACCGAGTTGGCTCTCTCTTCGGCACATTGGCATACCTAATTAGAAGAACTTGGCGCTGCCTATGGTGCGGAAGAGAGTATGCGCGGGACTGCAATAGCGAGATATTCGATTAGCGCCCGTATAGCTGGCAGCAATCCTTTCTTCGTTGAGAACACCGCCTGCACTACGCCGAAAGGCGACCCCCAGTCAGGCAGGACATGAATAAGCTCACCGGATTTGAAAGATGCTCTAGCGATATGATAAGGAAGAAGTGCGATGCCGACCCCTTCGAGTGCAGCGGCATGCAGCATGTCAAAGTTACTACATAAAAGGCGTGGGCGATGATGTATCATATATACCTCGTTTCCCGGACCAGTCAGATGCCAGATGTCTTCATCATTGGTCTCCGCCATCGACAAGGTCGGTAACTCTGCTATGCGATCGAGCGATAGCATTTCATAGCCGCTACTGCGCAGTGCCGGGCTCATTGCAAGTACTAGGCGAGAATACCCGAGGGGCCGAACAATCAGGCTGCTATTGGGATCAATACCGGAACGAGCACGCAGCGCGATATCTATCCCATCGTCAACGAGATCTGCCGGACGATTAATCACCTGGAGAGATCGAAGAACCGTTGATTGATGCGTCTGGCTCCTGATTTCAGAGTTTTGGCGTGCTGATTGATGGCTCCTGGGGTGGCTTTCGCTCTGCGTTTTGAGCAGATCGGGAACGATCATCCGCTGGACTGCTACGCGTGGGCGTTAATCCTCTCGAGGAAGAGAAGGCGGCGCATATTATAGACGATATTGGCCAGCCCGATCCTCATGGTTGCACGAGTGATACCCACTGTCCGGATGAACAGTCCGGTCTGTGACTTCTGATCAGCAAAGACATGCTCGACACGTGACCGGATAACGGACTTTCCGGCGTTGGATTTCTGGATGTGCCGAGGCATAGGCTTGAGATGCGGCTTTTTCCTGTGGACCTTCGAGACAAAGCCCTGCTTCTCCATGAAGTCTTCGTTGGCTTTTGAGCGATAGGCTGTGTCTGCCCAGACTATTGAGGCCGTATTGGTTTTATCCAGCAAGCCCTCTCTCAATCGCGCACCATCACTGGCGGCGGCATCGGTTGTTTTCCATTTCCGGATCAACCGAAATTTTCGGTCGATGGAGACATGGGATTTGTAGCCAAAGAATGGGATGGCAAGATCTGTTGCGGGGATCGTCCCATCCTCCTGCCGCTTTGCTTTCGTGAACTTCAGCGTCCACCGCGCATGCCTGTCCTTGTGGGACAGCTTTGACGGCTTGTCCTGCCAGTCCTGTGGGATCCGCCCTTCACGCAGATCCGCTTTCTCAGCATTTGTGTTGCGCTGCCTGGGAGCCGCGACCAGCGTTGCATCCAGGATCTGCCCTGACATCGGGAGATAACCAGCGTTCCGCAGGGTTGCATCAAAGCGATTGAACAGACCATCGACCGCACCCGCCTGTGTCAGACGCTCGCGAAACAGCCAGACCGTTTTGGCATCGGGCACGCGATCTGACAGCCCCAGACCAAGAAAACGCATGAAGGACAGGCGGTCATTGATCAGATATTCCGTCCGTTCATCGGACAGATTATTCAGCGTCTGGATCACCAGGATTTTGAACATCAGCACCGGATCAAACGGCGGACGGCCGCCTTTGCTCCCGTCCGCATAGGTCAGAGCCTTCTCCAGGTCAGGACGGAATACTTCAAAATCCACAGTCCGGGAAAACGCTTCGAGCTGGTCACCAAGCCCACTCAGACGAGCCAGGCGATCTTCAACATCAAAAAAACCGGGCTGCATCATGCCGCTCTGTGCAGACGTCAGATGGCGAGCATATTACAGTGCCCGTATCGCATCGTGCAGGGATCGTCGCACTGGCTCTCTTTCTGGCGTTGCTCTTCGGTCTGCCCGTTCTCGCCTGCCATGGCGCACCAGAGGGCGTTTCCCTGTTCGACGCCTTCTACCGGTCAGGCGCGCTCGTGTTCGGTGGCGGTCATGTCGTGCTGCCCTTGCTGCACGAGGCTTTCGTGACATCGGGCTGGGTCAGCGACGACACCTTTCTCGCCGGTTATGGCGCGGCACAGGCGGTTCCGGGGCCGCTTTTCACGTTCGCGGCCTATCTCGGCGCGGTCGTCGGGCAATCTCCCCACGGTGTTGCCGGTGCCGCTTTCGGTCTTTTCGGCATCTTTCTGCCGGGCATCCTGGTCCTGATCGGAGCTTTGCCCTTCTGGGACACCTTCCGCAGCCAGCGGGCCGTTCAGGCGACGATGCGCGGCGTCAACGCAGCGGTCGTGGGCCTGCTGGGGGCGGCGCTCTATACACCGGTCTGGACGAGCGCGGTCAGGTCGGCGGCGGATTTCGGGATCGTGCTGGTCGGTTTCGTCCTGCTGACCGTCTGGCGGGCGCCACCCCTGGTGGTAGTCGGTATCAGCGCGCTGGGAGGGGTCGTCATTGGGCAGGCAGCATAATGAAATGTTCAGTCAGCGACGTGCATCGACGCGTGATCGCCATACCGTTTTTCAACGCACACTTCAATAATGGCGCGTCGTTATAAGGGCCATGTTTCGGCCGTTTCCTGTGTAAGTCAGCCAGAAAACGGACAGGCAGTTTACCCCCCCTGAACTGCCTGTCTGCTCAGTGATGCCGGAGCAGACAGGCTGCAGTCGCCCTCAAAGCGGATATCGTGAGAGAAATTTTCGTTTCTGGAAAGCGGACATGACCGTGGGGCACGCGAACGCTGGCTTCTGCGCATCCCAACGCGGTTTAGAGCACTGATTTGGCTCCGTCACAGAGGGTAGGCGACGACTTCGCCACTCAGCAGCTAGAAACCTTGTGTAATATAATGGTTAATCTTGCTCTTAAATACCTTCCGCAACAGCTGCCCGAGCATTAATGTGGTCCTAAGTTACTACTTAGAGAGCAATAGCGTGAGACCATATACACGTTCGATAATTGAGTTGTTTGACGGCAAGAAACGCTATCTGATTCCTCTCTACCAGCGGCAATATGCCTGGAAAGTACAGCCGCAACTTGAGTTGCTCTGGGAGGATATCGAACGTGCGGCCGATCGCCTGAGAACCGATCGCGCCTCGGTCACGCCGCACTTTCTCGGCGCGATCGTAATCGCCCAAATCAAGACCTTCGGGAAAGAAGTGCAGGCTTTCGAGATTATCGACGGCCAGCAACGTCTCACGACGTTCCAGATTTTGCTTGCCGCTCTGCGCGATGTGGCCGTCCGCCATTCGCCGAAATGGGCGGCCGAACTGCGCCCTTACCTATTGAACGAAGGGGTCATGGCGCAGGAGGAGGTCGAGCGCTTTAAGCTCTGGCCGTCCCGCACTGATCGCCGCGCCTTCATCGGTATGATTGATCCCTCGGCGAACGTTGACGCTATTACGCCCCCGGCGCTCAACGAGGAAGGCTTCGTTCGGCGCGCGATCTCTGCTCACGTCTATTTCAAAGATGCGATCGAGCGACATGTCGTCATCGACGACAGTTTTGACGAATTCAGATTCGAAACCTTATTCGAAGCGATGAAAGATGCCCTCGCGGTCGTCTCGATCGAGTTGGAAGGCGGTGACGATCCCCAAACGATATTCGAGACGCTCAATAGCCGTGGCGTCGACCTCACTCCTGGCGATCTGATGCGGAATTTTATCTTCCAGCGCGCAAAAGGACTTGGGCAGAACACCGGATCGCTTGCCGTCGATAACCTTTATGAGAAACACTGGCTCCCTCTCGACCATACATTCTGGAACCAGTCCGCCTCGCGCGGTCGCCAAGTCCGTCAGCGTCTCGATTGGATGCTAACCGACCATCTTTCTATGAAGGTCGCCGACCTTGTTTCGGTCGATCGGCTCTTCGAGAGCTACCGCCGCTGGATCTTGAATGATCGCCCCTTTGGCTCTGTGATTGAGGAACTGGAAGCGATCTCCAGTACCGCCTCGATCGAGAAGAGGCTGTTCGACCAAGATGGCGACGATCCCATAGGCGATTTCGGCCTGTTCGCTGATGCCTTCGATGTGTCAACGGCTATGCCCCTAGTAATCTATCTGGCCACCGAAGGATGTTTGGGTGCCGACCTCTCTAGAGCCTTAGCCATTTTGAAAAGTTATATCCTGCGCCGGGATATCTGCGGATTGCCCAACAAGAATTACAATCGTTTGTTTGTCGGCATCATTGCCCATCTGCGGAAGGCAGAGGGCGACAAGACCGACGCCTTGTTCTCATATCTCTCCACCCGCATTGCTGAGACAGACCGCTGGCCGGACGACAGCGAATGGCGGCGCGGCTGGATGGAGCGCGATCAGTACAAAGGCCCGCGTCAATCTAGGCTTCGCTATATTTTCGAGGCGATAGAGCGCGCCAAACGAACCGCCCTGAGCGAAGACATCTCGATTAAATCGACCCTCACGATAGAACACATCATGCCGCAGTCATGGGTCACTAACTGGCCTATTTCCGGATTTGAACATCTTGAGTCCGGAGAGTTCGACCCCGAATTTGTCGCCCGACAGTCAGCCCGTTCGGCTGCGGTGAACAAGCTCGGCAACCTCACCCTGCTCACTCAGGCCCTTAACTCGTCGGTCTCCAATGGACCATACTCCGTAAAGATGCCGTCGGTGCGATCTAACTCCAGCCTAGCACTCAACCGCGAGTTGAACAGCTATGACGCATGGAATGAGGAAACGATCGCCGAGCGAGGCGCGTCGCTTTTCGACGTAGCCCTCAAGATATGGGCTGCTCCGGCGCGCGATCACGACATAATGGCCGTGATGGAGCCACTGAAGAACTGGCTTCCTGTGGATGGCACCTGCTGTCGCTTCACCTATTCCGGCACCACTTATCACGCACAAGTACGGGATAGAGCGCTAGTTGTAGACGGGAAAACGGGCTCTTTCGCATCCTTCTCCGGAGCATCGAAGGCAATCACCGATACTAACAGGAATGGTTGGAACGACTGGCAAATCGCCCGCGATGAAGGCGATTGGATGCTGGCAGACGAATGGCGCCGGCTCAGGGCAACCGGTAACGCCTGATGTCAGTCAGTCGCGCATCTGACCGTCTGTAAATGCGGCATGGCTTTACTGCCATGTCGTTTGTGCCTTGCTGTAGCGGTGAAATGGAAATGGTGTCGCATCTTTCTGGCCAGGAGCAAGGCTAGCTTCGTACGCAGCGCTTCAAGATCCAGAGGAGTGAACACGCTGCTGCGGGAACGACAAAGTGTGATCCGAAGGACAACTTGCGACTGTTAACGCCCTCATCTCGGTCGTTTGGACCACAAGGTTGTTTGCCAAATAGCGGACATCAGCGCTTCAAAGCCTCGTTGCAGAGATTGTCTGGATCTCACTGATTGCACCTATTGAATGATCCCAAGACACAGACAGGCAACCCATGGACGTTATGGTGAAAATTTCAGCAATACGGAATTGTGATCGGATCATATGACAAGCACGTTCCTTATATCCCTTACATACTGCCCCATAGTATGAAAAGGATACTCAAGGGTAGTATATTCGGGAGTAAGCGTTCGTGCCGCACACACCGGCTGAGAAAAAGCGCGTTCTGACCCGCGTGCGCCGTATTCGCGGGCAACTTGATGCGCTGGAACAGGCTTTGGAGAAGGGAACTGATTGCGGTCCGGTGCTGCAACAGGTGGCGGCTATCCGGGGAGCGATCAACGGATTAATGGCCGGTGTTCTCGAAAGCCACCTGCGGGAAGAATTTGTTGAGTGTGCCGGTGATCGTGATGCTGCCAGTGGTTCGATCGAGAATGTGGTGTCACTCGTTCGATCCTATCTCCGGTAATGCCCTCGATGCTGGCTGATAGGTTATTTGGAGAAAAAATCATGAAATCACGGGCCGCAGTTGCTTTCGAGGCGGGTAAGCCCCTTGAGATTGTCGAGATCGATGTAGCGCCTCCTCGTGCTGGTGAGGTGCTCGTGCAGATCACGCATACGGGTGTGTGCCACACTGATGCGTTTACCCTGTCAGGGGATGATCCCGAGGGACTGTTCCCAGCCGTTTTGGGTCACGAAGGCGCGGGAATTGTCATCGAGGTCGGAGAAGGGGTCACCAGCGTTGCCCCCGGCGACCATGTCATTCCGCTTTACACGGCGGAATGCGGTGAATGTCTGTTCTGTAAGTCGGGAAAAACCAATCTCTGCATTTCAGTGCGCGCCACACAGGGTAAAGGCGTGATGCCGGATGGCACGACACGCTTCTCCTACAAAGGTCAGCCGATCCATCATTACATGGGGTGTTCGACGTTCAGCGAATACACGGTTGTCGCCGAGGTTTCTCTGGCAAAAATCAATCCCGCATCCAATCCAGAGCATGTCTGTCTGTTGGGATGTGGCGTCACCACAGGGATTGGTGCGGTACACAACACGGCCAAGGTGCAGCCGGGAGATACGGTTGCCGTCTTCGGTCTGGGCGGGATCGGTCTCGCGGTCATTCAGGGAGCGCGACAGGCAAAGGCTGGCCGGATTTTCGCTATTGATACCAACCCGGAAAAGTTTGAACTTGCCAAAGCATTCGGCGCCACGGAATTCCTCAACCCCAAGGATTATGACAAACCGATTCAGCAGGTTCTTGTGGAAATGACCGGCTGGGGTATTGATCATACATTTGAATGTATCGGAAACGTCAACGTCATGCGCGCGGCGTTAGAAGCCGCGCATCGTGGGTGGGGGCAGTCGATCGTCATCGGGGTGGCAGGGGCCGGTCAGGAAATTTCGACCCGTCCCTTCCAGCTTGTGACGGGGCGTTCGTGGCGCGGCTCGGCTTTCGGTGGGGTCAAGGGACGCAGCCAGCTTCCCGGCATGGTCGAAGATGCCATGCGTGGCGATATCGAACTTGCGCCTTTCGTAACCCACACCATGCCGCTCGAAGACATCAATACGGCCTTCGATCTGATGCATGAAGGAAAATCCATCCGTTCCGTCATTCATTTCTAAGGTCTGCGTCTCACCGCGCAACATCATTTCCAATGGTTGGAAATTACAGGAGAACGATCATGGCAGTTATTTCCGGTGACGGTGTTTTCTCTCATGTTTTTCTTGGGGCAGTGGATACTGCGGTATCCGCGAAATTCTATGACGCCGCGCTTGCGGCTCTGGGCATAAAAAACCTGGGGCCGTTCGGGCATGGGTGGATTCTGTATGGCCGCGAAAAGCCAGCCTTCATCATTGCACGTCCAGGCAACGGTGAAGCGCCCTCAAGCAACGGTGTCACCATCGGTTTTGCAGCAGCGACACCCGCCGAAGTGGAGGCTTTTCATGCCGCAGGTCTTGCCAATGGGGGAGCCGATGAAGGCGCACCCGGTCCGCGAAGCCACTTACCGGGCGCTTACGCTGCCTATCTCCGGGATCCGGCAGGGAACAAGATCTGCACTTATACCTTCACGGACGGTAACTGACATGCGCAAAAGGCAGTGAGAGCCATGGAACGCAAGGAAACACACGCCTCTTTTGGGGGCGTGCAGGAAGTCTGGCGACACAAGTCCGTGTCGTTGGGTGTGGAAGCAAACTTCGCGATCTACCTGCCGCCGCAGGCAAAAACTGAAAAGGTTCCCGTTCTTTACTGGCTCTCCGGTCTGACATGTACGGAGCAGAATTTCATTGGCAAGGCTGGCGCGCAACGCGTGGCCGCAGAACTGGGCATCGCCATTGTCGCGTCGGATACCAGTCCACGGGGCGTGGGTGTGGCTGATGACGATGCGTACGATCTTGGACAGGGTGCCGGATTTTACCTCAATGCGACGCAGGAGCCGTGGGCTGTGCATTATCGGATGTATGATTACGTCGTCACGGAACTTCCTGCGCTGATTGAGGCGAGCTTTCCGGTTACGCAGCAGCGAGGCATTGCGGGACATTCGATGGGTGGATTTGGCGCCATCATGATCGCGCTGCGTAATCCTGGCCGCTATCGTTCTGTGTCAGCCTTTTCACCCATTGTGGCACCAACGCAGGTACCATGGGGTGAAAAAGCATTCAGTGCTTATCTGGGGCCGGATCGTGCCAGTTGGGCAGCCTATGACCCGCTTGAACTTGTGCGGACAGCGAAGGAAAGACTGCCTGTTCTGATAGATCAGGGTCTGGCGGACCAGTTTCTGAAAGAACAGCTCAGGCCAGAACTGTTCCAGGAAGCCGCACAGAATGCAGGGCAGGAACTCATCCTGAATCTTCGTCCTGATTACGATCACAGCTATTATTTTGTAGCCAGTTTTATTGCAGATCATCTCAGATATTTCGTGAGTAAACTACGATGAATAGATTGTCTGTCTTTTGGGATCCGGAATTTTCTGGCTTTGAGTGGAGATGAAATCTGTTAGGGGCATCTTTCAAACTGTGAAATCAGCTGGCAGCTTGCCGTGTGGGCTTGAGCGTACCGTCGAAGAGCATGGACCTTTCGACGCGCCGGAGCATCGTAGGATATCTCAGATGTCATGGCGGAAAGGCGTTTTGAACTTCGATAACGAAACTCCGCAGTTTTGGGGTCATAGCAGGGCCGGCATTGTAAAGCAGATGCATCGGGCGACCAGGAACTCTCCACTGGGATAGAATGCGGACAAGGCGGCCAGAATCAAGTTCGGGCTTCAAGGCCTGTTCAGAACCCAATACTATGCCCTCTCCTGACAAGGTGAGGGCCAATAGAAAGCCCCAGTCGTTGGACGTCACAGTGCCAGAAACCATGACAGATCGTGTGCAGGTCTTTCGTATAAAGTGCCATGCTGTTCGTACAGAATTTGCAGAGTTTTCGTAGACAAGACACTGATGCCGGGCGAGTTCCTCAGGACTGTCCGGAGCGCCAAATTTTTCGAGATAGGCAGGCGCTGCGCAGACCGTGAGGGAATATGAGGCCAGAGGGCGACTGACGACCGTAAGATCGGGATCTGGCTCGCCAATACGAATGACAGCTTCATGGCCATCCAGCGTCGGATGAACCAGTTGATCCGTAAGGGATACTTGTAATCGTACCTTCGGGAATTTCTTCCGAAAATTATGTAGAAACATGGGGAACATGGTCCGCCCGAAGGTAACTGGTACGCTGACAGCAAGTGTACCACGTGGTTCGCCCAGCGTGTTGGCGGCAAGATTATCAGCACGCTCGACAGCCTTCAGGACGAGATGACATTGCTCGCAGTAAAGACTCCCTATTTCTGTGAGGCTCTGACGACGTGTCGTCCGATGGAGCAGGCGCGTGCCAAGATGACGCTCCAGAGCCTCTATATGTTTGGCCACCATCTGCGGCGATAAGGTCAGACGCTGAGCGGCCGCGGCAAAAGACCCCAGTTCCACAACCTTGATGAAAACCTTCATACTGGTCAAACGATCAAGCATTCATCATCCTCAGTTGTGACTGACATCTTCTATCGACAATTTATCTCTTAAAAAAGAGGAATATGTTGAGCCTGCTGATTGATCGGCAAGCATCTTCTCCGATGGAGCTCTTTAGAATGCCTATTTATCTTGTGCGAATGGATCATCCGGACGGCGACGGGTGGGGGCAGCATGTCGTGGCGCATGTGCTGTATCTCAAGCGCCTCATTCAGGAAGGTAGTCTTCTGGCTTCTGGTCCGCTGAAAGGCACCCCATTGCGGTCAGGTTTTCTGATCATGAAAGGTGCCAATCGGCAGGAGATTGAAGCGATGGTGGCTCGGGATCCGTTCTCGCCGGAAGGTTTGATCTGTGATCTTCGAATTGAAGAGTGGGATCCGCTGTTCGGTTGCCTGTCCAACCTATCGACCGGCAAACCGCCCGTGGAACTGCAATCTCTATTCCCATCCGAAGAACACTCATGATCTATGAAATGATTCGCTTTCGGACGGATGTTTTGGGAGTGCCAGCCCTCTCCCGTCTCCTGAAAGCACGGTTCTCGGATACCCTGAATCCTGTTGCGGGAAGCCTCACAGGGGTATGGCGAACGGAGATCGGTGAACTTGGAACGCTACTCCTGCTGCGTTCCTTTTCCTGTCAGGATGCCTTGCTTAAGGCGCGGCACAGAACACTGGAGTCCAGAACGCCCTTCGGTATCAAGATGAACGACGTTTTAATAGAAGCTGAGGCGTTTGAAGGCTTTCCGTTTCTTAAACCCCCGGAGTTTGGTGAATGTGGTGGACTCTATGAAATCCGAACTTACAGTTTAAAAGCTGGAGGGTTGGAACCGACCCTGAAAGCGTGGCAGAGTGCTCTGAAGCCTGCACAAGCCTATACCCGCCACCTGATCACCAACATGTTCGCGCTGGATGGTGCGTCACGCATCTGCCATATCTGGGCCTTCGACAGCTTTGAACAACGCAATATTCTGCGTCAGCAACATTACGTGGACGGACTTTGGCCGCCAAAAGGAGGGCCTGAGCAAATTATTCATGCCCAGTCCTGCCTTTGCTTACCGGAAACTTTCTCGCCATTACGGTGACGACGAAAAGCTCACAAATGTTCCCATGAATGACTGCTTTGCCAGCCTTGTCGCTTGATAACCGACATTCTGTTACCCCTCCCGTTGCCGTCGTTTTCTGCCGGGAAAAGGCTGCGGATTTTGGGTGCGTCCGGGCCTTTTAGAGTCAGAGGGCTGCGCGAAATTTCGTGACGGGTTGAGAGGGTGGGAGAGAGTCTCCTGTCCGCCCGTCATGGAGTTTTTCGCCATGGCGACCGCTATTCCCAAAATCAGCCTCAGTTCGTCCCGTGATATCCCGTTCAACCGGCTGGTCCTGTCCCAGTCCAATGTGCGGCGTGTGAAGTCCGGCCTGTCGATCGAGGAACTGGCCCGCGATATCGAGCGCCGCGGATTGCTGCAGAGCCTGAATGTCCGGCCAGTCGTTGACGATGCCGGGGTTGAGACCGGTACCTACGAAGTGCCGGCCGGTGGGCGTCGTTTTCGCGCGCTCGAACTGCTGGTGAAGCAGAAGAAACTGGCGAAAACGGCACCCGTGCCGTGCGTCGTGCGCGAGGCAGGGTCGGCCATTCTCGCCGAAGATGATTCCCTGGCCGAGAATGTCCAGCGGGTAGCCCTGCATCCGCTGGATCAGTTTCGCGCCTTTCGTGACATGCTGGAGAAGGGTATATCCGAGGAAGAAATCGCTGCCGCGTTCTTCGTCGCACCGACCGTGGTCAAACAGCGCCTGCGGCTGATGACGGTGTCGGACAAGCTGCTGGATATCTACGAGCAGGACGGCATGAAGCTGGAACAGTTGATGGCCTTTTCCATCAGCGATGACCATGCCCGTCAGGAACAGGTCTGGGAGATCGTGTCCCAGAGCCATAACCGCGAACCCTATGTCATCCGCCGCATGCTGACGGAAAAGACCGTGCGGGCTTCGGACGCCCGTGCCCGTTTCGTCGGGCTGGAGGCCTATATCGTAGCGGGTGGTCCCATCATGCGCGACCTGTTCGAGGCCGATGACGGCGGCTGGTTGCAGGATCCGGCCATTCTGGACCGGCTGGTCATGGAAAAGCTGCATGCAGCCGCCGAAGATATCCGTGCAGAGGGTTGGAAATGGGTCGAAACCGCCCTGTCATTCCCATGGGGCCACACACGGCAGTTTGCGGAGATCGATGGCACGGAAATGCCGCTGTCCGATGAGGAGACTGCCCGGCTTGCAGCCCTGCGCGCCGAGCAGGAAAGCATCGAGGCTGAATATGCCCAGGCTGATGAATACCCGGATGAGGTTGATGCAAGGCTGGGCGAGATCGAACAGGCCATCCTTGCCCTCGAAGAACGGCCTCTGGCGTTCGATCCCGCTGACATGGCGCGGGCGGGGGCCTTCGTAAGCCTCGCCAGCGATGGTACGTTGCAGTTGGAGCGGGGGTTTGTGCTCCCCGAGGACATGCCGGCTGAGCCGGAAGAGACCGATGATGCGGGCAACGCCGATCAATACAATTGCCCTGCGTATGATGGGCAGGAGCACGATAGCGCAGGCGATGGTTATCAGGAGGGGAAGAGCGATAGCATCTCTCCCGACGTGGAACCCGAGGAAGAAGACGGGATCAAGCCGCTGCCTGACCGGTTGCTTACCGAACTGACGGCCTGGCGCACGCTCGCCCTGCGGGACGCCTTTGCCAGCAACCCGCACATCGCGCTGACCGAACTGCTGCATACCTTGGTGCGCGATGTTTACTGGCAGACACCGGGTGCGGATTGCCTGGAAGCCTATGTCCGGGAAATCCCGCTGCCGGTCCATTCCTCCGACATGCCAGGCAGCCTGCCAGCCCACGCGCTGCGACAGCGTAACGATGGCTGGAAGCACGATCTGCCGGACGACGAAGACGCGCTGTGGCGCTGGATCGCCGGGCTGGATGATACCAGCCGCATGGCATTGCTGGCGCATTGCCTGTCCTTCGGGATTAACGCGCTCTATGAGCGCATGCCCGCCTATGGTGCGGTGTCCCAGCGCAGCGTGACCGAACGCCTCAAGCGGGCCAATCGACTGGCGTCGGCCCTCAGCCTTGATCTGATTGAGGCTGGCTGGCAGCCCACGGTCGAGAACTATCTCGGCCGGGTGACCAAGGCGCGCATCCTGCAGGCGGTGCGGGATGCACGTGGCGACGAAGCGGCTGACCGCATAGTTCATATGAAGAAGCCCGACATGGCGCGCGAGGCCGAGCGGCTGCTTGATGGTTCGGGCTGGCTGCCCGAGGCGTTGCGGACCGTGGGGCTGGCCGATCAGGCACAGGTTGAAACGGTGACGTCAGGCGGGGATATGGAGGCCATCGCCGCCGAGTGACGCAATGAGTTTTGGAATTGTGAGACAGCGGCTTCCGGTGCCCGGAAGCCGCTTTTTTCGTGTCCGGCATACCGGAAAGAGGGAGAGGTCGGCTTCGCCTTCTGTGCCGAATAACCGGCATAGAGGAGAGTTTTCCATGATCACAACCACCATCCTGTCCCCCGCGTCCCGTGGTGCCGCATCCGGCGGCTTCAGGATCGATCCTTCGCGTGGGGAGCGCAGTGCCCGCGTATCGTCCGAGTGGTTTTCCCGCCCCGATGACGAACGCTATCTGTCGCTGTCCGACCTGCATGCCGCGACCCTGGCGCGAGCAGATCGGGCCACGACCCGCACAGTGGAAAGCCGCGCCATTCGCGTGGAAGCCTCGCGCGACAATGCCGAGCGCCTGACCCTGACTGTACCGGGGCAGCAGGAGCCGATTGCCCCCACACACTGGTCGTTCGGCCAGATGTGCAGTCTGGTCAGCGCGCCATCGTCCTACCTGCGTAACCTTCCGGCTCCACTGGCGGCGATCAATCTCCAGCACGGCCTGCTGTCACACCGGGTTGAACTGATCAAAGCACTGGAAACCGAGGACGGCCGCGTGGAACTGCGCGCGGTCACCGGGCCAGATTACGGCCGCATCTGGGACCACGAACTGGTCGGCGCGGTGCGGAAAATTGCCGGTGACGGCACAGGTGATACCAACTGGAAGGTGCCCGGTGTCATCGACTGGGCGACCATGACCCATAATCCGTATGTGGATATCACGAAGGAGACGACGACGCTCTACGCATCAGATCGCGATGTTTTTCTGTTCCTCGTGGACGATACACACCCGATTGAGGCCGGACGCCTGCCCAATGGCGATCCCGATCTCTATTTCCGGGGTTTCTATGCGTGGAATTCTGAAGTCGGCAGTAAAAGCCTTGGTATTGCGTCATTTTACCTGCGCGGAGTGTGCCAAAATCGCATGCTCTGGGGCGTCGAAAATTTCGAACAGATCACGATCCGGCATAGCAAGTTTGCAGCATCCCGCTTCGTGCATCAGGCGACACCAGCGCTCCGGAATTTCGCCACGGCCAGCCCGGCCTCGTTTGTTTCCGGTATCCAGGCTTCGCGTCGGGCGCTGGTGGCCAGAACCGATGATGATCGCGAAAGTTTCCTGCGCCGTCGCGGGTTCTCGAAACCGGAAACCGCGAAGATCATCGAAGCCGTGCTGCACGAAGAGGGCCGCAAGCCCGAGAGCGTGTTCGATTTCGTGCAGGGTATTACCGCACTGGCACGCACAAAAGCCAATCAGGATACGCGGCTGGATCTGGAAGAAAAGGCCCGCAGGCTGATGGAGCGTGCGTCCTGAAAGCCGCTTTTCTGTATTTCCGCCAATACGTTTTTACGAGCCCGGCCCCTGCGCCGGGCTTTTTTCGTTTCGGGAGTTTTTCCGATGGCTGATTTTTTCACGCATTTTTCCTGCGTGCTCGACGTGGGCACGGTGGACAATGCCGCAAAGGGGCTCGATCTCTACAATGAATTCATGGACGAACTGGCGGCGGAAGACCCGCCCTCTGACGGTTTCATTCTGTCGATCGTGCCTGAATATGGCGGCACGAAACTCTGGATGCACGATGAGACGACCGGAGATCCGCATCAGGTTGTGGAGTTCGTGCTGCGCTGTGCGCGAACATTCCGGTTGCGGGGCCGATGGGGATTCCAGTGGGCCAATACGGCATCCCGCCCCCGGATCGGCGCCTTCAGCGGCGGCGCGCATCTGCTTGACCTTGGCAGGCGCAAAGCGATTTCATGGATGACCACTGATCGCTGGCTGGCGATTGCCCTGGACGGAGGCAATCCCGACACAGGAGGGCAAGGCGATGACTGGACATGATGCTGGGGATCTGGCTCACCGTCTGGCGGAGAACGCGGAGGCGGTATGCCGACGCTATCTGTCCGCCGGTCGCCGTCATGGCAATTACTGGCTGGTCGGTAACGTACGCAACACTCCCGGCCGGTCGCTGTTTGTCCGGCTGCACGATACCGCCAACGGCAGGGCCGGTAAGTGGACCGATGCGCAGTCTGGCGAGCATGGCGACCTGCTTGACGTGATCCGCGAAAGCCTCGGTCTGGTGGATTTCCGCGACGTGGTCGACGAGGCGCGCGCCTTCCTCAGTCTGCCTCGCCCTGATCCGGTGCCGCCGTCACAGGACCGGCCTGCCCGTGAGCGTGGTTCCGCCAGTTCGTCCGAAGCCGCGCGACGGCTCTGGGCCATGTCCGGGCCGATCGCGGGCACGTCCGTAGAAATGTATCTCCGCAGACGCGACATTACGCGTTTGCACGGAACCGCAGCCCTGCACTTCCATCCGCGCTGCTTTTACCGCCCGGACGAGGACAGTCCGACCGAGACCTGGCCCGCCATGATCACCGCCGTCACCGACCTCGACGGCACCCTGACCGGGGTTCATCGGACCTGGCTGGCGGCGGACGGGCGCGGCAAGGCGCCGGTCGATCATCCGCGCCGTGCCCTGGGCGACCTGCTCGGCAATGCCGTGCGCTTTGGCACGGTGTCCGACGTTCTGGCGGCGGGCGAGGGCATCGAGACGGTGCTCTCGCTCCATGAGATCATGCCCGCTCTGCCACTGGCCGCCTGCCTGTCCTCGGCGCATCTCGCCGCCATGATGTTTCCAAATACGCTGCGCCGCCTCTACGTGCTGCGCGATGACGATCCGGCCGGAGACCATGCGGTGACGATCCTGCAGACCCGGACGCAGGAAGCCGGGATCGAGTGCCTCGTGCTGTCACCGCGTCTGGCGGACTTCAACGATGATCTCCGCTACCTCGGGCGTGGCGCGATGCGGGCAATCCTGCATCCCCAGCTTGCCCCGCAGGACGTGGCGCGGTTTCTGCATCCCGTCACGCACTGAGGCGGCCCGGGAAGGGGGTGTGAGGGTCTTCTTCTTTCCGGTGTGCGCAGGGCTGTCCTGTTTCCGGATGGGGCGCGCCCGCGGCCTTTCTGGAAGGGGAGCGGGCGTCAGCCAGGCCGGGCCTGCAATGGCGGAACCGGCTATTTTCCGCCGCGCGTGCCGCGCTTTGCATCGCGAAGCAAAATAGCCGTCTCCCTGCCATCCTCCGCTGCGCTGCGGCCGCGCGTTGCGCGGTTCCGGCCCGGCCTTCGTCTGCCGCTGTCCGCCCCCGGAAAGGCCGCGAGGGGCGCGGCCAGAACCGGAGGACAGACCCATGACCCGCACACAGCACGATTTCGAACCCGCACACGCTACCTCTTCCACCGCTCATGTGCTGGCGGAACTCCAGCTTTACGGCCATCGTCCCTTCGAGGACGAGCCGGACGCGAGGCCGTTGCCCGACGCCAGCCAGATCGAGGGCGCGATTGCCGATATCTTCGATGCCCTGTCAGCCACACTGACCGACACGCGGCTGGAACCTGATCTCGAACCGCTGCTCTGGTCCACCGTCAACGTCTTTCACCGTATGGTCGGGCAGGTGGAGCGTGATCTTGACCGTAACGAGCAGGCGCAGAAACGCAGCCAGCAGGAACAGGATGGCAGCGAGATCCGCTCGGTGGAACTGGAGCGCCTCATCGCCGAGGGGCTGACCCTGCTGGAGCGACGCAATGCCTATGAGATATTCCGCGCCCTCGCCTGCGACCAGTTCGAACGCCTGACGATGTCGCCCTGGCGGCCACGCTCCGGCTCGCTGGTCAGCCGGAGCACCCTGACGGCGTCGATGATCGACAGCCGCGATTTCCTCAACGCCCGCCGCAAGGCCGAAACGGAGCTGCTCGTGCCACCCGGGCCAAAGGTCGCAGTGACCGGCGGGCTCGATTACGAGGACCATCTCCTGATCTGGAACCGGCTGGACAAGGTGCGTGAGAAGCATCCCGACATGGTGCTGCTGCATGGTGGCTCGCCCAAGGGCGCGGAATTCATCGCTTCCCGCTGGGCCGATCATCGCGAAATTCCACAGATTGCCTTCAAACCGGACTGGAACCGGCACGGCAAAGCCGCCCCGTTCCGGCGCAACGACGCCCTGCTGAAAGTCCTGCCCGTCGGCGTCATGGTATTTCCGGGTTCGGGCATTCAGGACAATCTGGCCGACAAGGCGAAGCAGATGGGTATCCCGGTCTGGCGGTTTCAGAAAAAGAATAGTGCCTGACAGGTTGTGAGGAAACCGTGCCGAGAAATCGGCACGGTAGCATAGGGCTACCGTATTGACGGTCTTTCAATGCCTGAAAGATAAGGCATGGCGCGTTTAACCCGGTTCTGCCGTCGATCCCGATCGACAACATTGACCTTATACCTTGAAACACGCCTGATTGACTTAGTGATATCTACAACTTGCTTTTTTTCGGTTTCGGCTGATGAAGCCTTCTTTTCACATTCGGCTTCAATGCGTTTCGAACATCCTTGTCGACGGTTGCAAGATCGAACCACTCGGGATCGAAATGGCCACCACACCAGGCCTTGGTTTCCCGATGCTCGGGATCCTTGGGGGAGCCGATTACCTCCAGAAACTGCTCATAGCCTGGAATGCCGCCGACATCCTCAGGCGGACGGGCTCGCGCGCCGTCAACACAGGTCGCGTGCTGGGGAGCGCTTTCGAGGAAAAGCAGATTTTCGATTTCTACGGTATGGCGCCAGTCGTCGCCAAAATCATAGACGTAGGTGAACGCCGTGCCCGCGTTGCGGAAATCTCGCAACCGGACCTGGCGCTCGTCAAAGACCTGAGGATCGCCGATGGCCGATCCTTCCGCAGCCTCAATGGCATTTCCGTAACGCAGTCCCCCGATCTCGAACTCATGGAGATGATAATTCCACCAGTTAAAGGCCGCCTGGATCGCGAGGTGAAGCTGCTCCAGGTTCCACGCACTAGGCACGACGAGACGCCGCCAGACGGCTGGTTCGATATCGTCGATTGAGACTCTGATCTGCATAGCATTGGGAGGTCCAAACATGGTTTCAAGAAAAATGGTAATTCCTGATAAAGTCAAGAAAGTTGCGTGTGGCGGGGTGTAAGATCAGTGCTGATTTCTCGGCACGGTTTTTACAGAGCGTGGTGGGCATTATTTCCACGACGGTTTGTAAAACCGTCATGATACATGAAGTCTGACGTCTGAGCCGCAATGACGTCGGGCTCCCCAGTTCCTGCGCACCTGATGGCGGTAGGCACGTTCGCCCGCCCCCTGGAAGTCCCCGCCCGGAGAACCGGCGGGACGGAGTTCGATGGCAGCCCCGTGTGTCTGCGGGGACGGTCCATGGGGATGAAACGCCCGCGCCAACCCCATCGGTGAAAGGGCCGGGACGGCAGGCAGCGAACGAGGGATCATCCGGCCCGCTCTAACGGGATGCGCTTGTGCCGGGAGCGGGGGCCTGTCGCACCGCACGGGCAACCCTGCCCATGAGCGGGTGAAAAGGGGGCGTAACATCGGGGACGGCAAAAACGACCACCGGACGGGGCCAGTTTCCCAAAATGCCAGCGTGACAGTCTCGCGCCAGATCGCATCGTCCCCCCACCTGTCGGACCGGTCATGCCGGCATCGTATCTCTTTGGGGCTGGCGGGTCCGCACACCATGGCCTCTGTCGGATGGCTGATCTAGCCGAAGACCGGCTGCGCCTCGATCGGCTGGCCGCAACGGCGTTCCAGAACTTTCTTCCCCTGCCGGCTGCGCCGTCATTCCTCGCGAAACAAGAAAGTTCCGGCCCTGCCGTCCTCCGCTGCGCTTCGGCCCCGAGGGGTGCTCTGCCGCTCGCCTCCGGCTGGTCGATCGCCATCGAGGCCACGGTGGTCGCGGCCCGATAACAGCATGGAGATACGACAATGGCTAACATCGGTTCCTTCAAGAAGGTGGGCGAAGGCTTCGAAGGCGAAATCGTCACCCTGGCCCTGCAGGCCCGCAACGTCCGTCTGGTGGCCGAAACCAACCGCGCCAACGACAACGCCCCCAACTACCGCGTCTACCTCGGACGGGTAGAACTCGGTGCCGCCTGGACCCGCCGCTCCAGCGAAGGCCGCACCTATCTGAGTCTGAAGCTGGACGATCCCTCCTTCGCCGCCCCGATCTTCGCCAACCTGTTCACCGACGAGGAGGGCGAGGGCTACTCGCTCATCTGGACCCGGCCCCGCAGCCGGAACGGGGAGTAAGCGCCCCACCACCAACCCCGCCCGGTCTCCCCGGGCGGGGCCTTCCGGGCTTTCATTTTCCCACGTGCTTTTCCGGGGCGCGGGCGGCAGTGCAGGTCGCCCGACGTGAGACGCAGGAGGAACACGGGGCTTTCCCTCAGCCTTCCCATTGTACCATGCGCGAGGGCGAACCGCGTCAAGGACGCGTGGTCCCCCCAATTTTGCCCGATGCACCCTTCGGGCGCACCGCACAAAATCGGCTCCCCCACACGCCGGCAAGCCGGTCGCCTTCGGCGATCCCTGACCCGGTCCACCCCGGCATGAGCCGTCCGTCCTGTCTTCGAAAAACGAAAGGAGCAGGACGATGACCACGCTACACGACCAGATCCAGATGCTGCGCGCCGAACTGACCAGCTTTCACCTGAGCCGCCGCGAGCGCCGGCAGATCGAGCGCGAACTGAACGAGGCGCTTGCACGATGCGCAACAGAGCGCGACGACGAGACGGCCCCCGCATAGAGCGGGGGTCTTTTTGCATGGTCGCCAATACAATCGGGAACCAGACGCCGACTCTCTTTCGGTATCCCCCTGAAAGAACGATGTTGAATATCCACAAAGCGACTATTATAGTCGTATTTCTGGTGTGCAGGCTCCGCGTGTCGGATGTGATCGTGGATGATCACTGGCCGACAGGTAAGGGCGGCACGGGCACTCCTGAACTGGACACAGGAAAGGCTCGCTGAAAAGGCCCTCGTAGCATTGACCGCGCTCAAGCGCCTAGAATCCGAACGCGGTCTGGGCGTTCATGAGGGCACGATCGATCAGGTCCGTCGCGCGCTGGAAGCGGCGGGCATTCTGTTCATCGAGTCCGGACAGGGACGCGGCGTCATGTTTCTTAACGAGACTTCCGATATCCAGACGCGGCAGGGTAGGGGGCGTAGTCGGGCGGAATCGCCCTGATCTGTTCCGTTCATGTCATTCCTTCCCCGTTGGGCGTGCTGATTTCTGGCGGGGTCATGCAAACCTGGCCGGTCGGCAATCCCGATCTTTGTTATCGAACCGATCTGGCAGCGGTATCGTGAGGAACCGCCATGACCGACCCGTCTTTCCTTGACCATCCCCCTCTCACCGAACGGGTAAACGCCTACGACGAAGCGCATCTCGGGCTTTACCTGCGCCTTCTGGTCGCGGACGAGGAAGGGGCGGACTGGCGCGAAGTCGTTGCGGTGCTGTTCGAAATTGACCCGGTTCGCGAACCGCTGCGTGCGAAAGCCGTTCATGGCAGGCATCTGGCACGGGCGCGCTGGATGAGCGAAGCCGGTTTCCAGTATCTGCTGCAACCGCGCCTGCAATAGCCGGGCTTCGCCCCGGCACCCGCATCTGCCCTGCGCTTCTCTCCCCGATAAAAAATCAGGGTCTATGCACTCCCGCTCCCGCTCTGGCTGATGGAAGCTTCCCCTTTTGCCGCATGGGGGGACAGACAGGGAGGCCCGCATGCCAACACCTTTATGGCGTTCACCGGAACTGCGCGACCATATCAGCCGTCTGGACCGCTCCGGTTTCGCCGTCGAATTTCTCCGCCGTAACACCACCTATCGCCGCGACTATGCCCGCCTGCAACGGCGGATCGGCCGTCGGGGCGTGGATTCCGCCGCCGAGTGCGCGGCGTTCTCCCGACGCTGGGGGCTCTGCTTTTGTCCATGCGCCCGATGAACCCGTCCCTCAGGGGCGCATGATCTGGCGGCCCGAGGTTTCACCGGCCACACTGATCCTCACGCCCGCGCCATCGGATTTCGCCATCGTGACCCCGATCAATCCGGCGGTGCTTGGAACCCTTCTGGCCCGTCATGATGCGGAAGACGACGCGTGGTTGGTGATCGGCGATGTGGCTGGCAATCTTTACCTTCGGCTTCTGAGCCCGCTGGCTATCGTTCGACCCGCCGTGCTCCTGCCGATGGACGACGCCGCTGAACTGCGTCTCGACGTGGCGCTGCGTTTCTTTCGCAGGCAGCGCGGCCAGCGCGTTGGCCTGCTTCCGCGCGCCCTCCAGTTGACCCCGTTGCAACGTGCGCGGCAGATACTGCTCCTTCTCGCCTTCGATATTCACGAAGCGGGCGGCACCGTCCGCGATATCGCCATTGCGGCCAATCGTTCATGGCAGGCGGATTTACCGGCGGTCGAATGGCGCAACACGGCGGCGCGTCGCCATGCGGAGCGCCTGCTTCTTGACGCCCGGAACCGGGTCAAAGGCGGTTATCTGGATTTTCTACGCGGAAAATAGTGCTGCCTGTTTTCGCTCCTTCCCGCTGCGATCCCCCATTTTCCCCACGCTGCTTCACGCCCGGCTCCGCGCGGTATCGCCCATGCACGTCCCGGTACACGAAGGGTGGACACTGAGTCCGAAAAATCTTCGTCCACCCCCAACGCCTGCTTTCTTCGCCACCGTCATCCCGATCCGCCGCATCATTCCTGCGGCGCTTCGAGACCAGATGGAGGCATACCATGCTCGACAGACACGCGCCGTCACCGGCACGCTACCTGCGCACACATCAGGCCGCGCAGATTCTAGGCCTTTCTCCCCGCACGCTGGAAAAATACCGCTGCCATGGCAGTGGTCCGACCTTCCGCAAGCTTGGCGGTCGTGTCGTCTACCTGATCGACGACCTCGACGCCTGGGCTACCGCCAGCGCCTGCCGGTCCACCTCTGATCCGAATTATGACGAGGCCCGCTCTGCCGGCCTTAATCGCCGGTGAGGGGAGGATGGACATGCAGGCCCGCCACATCCTCACGGCCAGTGAGCGCAGCAGGCTCCTGCCGTTCGTTGTCGCCAGCGGCGAGATCAGCCCGCGCGACCAGCGCGATCTGATGGAACGACCGTTTTTCTCCCTGTCCAAAAAGAAGCGCACGACGCCAATCCTCTACGCGGCAGGGGACACGCGCGTAGAGGTGTTCGGCATGCCCGAGCACGGCATGGCGACGATCTGGGACGCTGACGTGCTGATCTGGGCCGCCAGCCAGATCGTCGAAGCGGAAAATCTCGGTCTGACCACCTCGCGCTTTCTGCGCTTCACGCCTTACCAGTTGCTCACCGGTATCGGCCGACAGACTGGGGCGCGGGATTATGGGCTGCTCAGGGCGGCACTTGCCCGGCTCCAGTCCACCGTGGTCGCCACCACGATCCGCAACGGCCAGAACTGGCGACGGCAGCAGTTTTCCTGGATTACCGAGTGGGAAATCTGCGCCAGCCGGAATGGTCGCGCCGCTGGTGTCGAGATCGTCATTCCCGAATGGCTGTATCGCGGTGTCATCGACCGTTCGCTGGTGCTGGCCATCGACCCGGCCTATTTCCGGCTGACGGGCGGCATCGAGCGTTGGCTCTACCGTGTCGCCCGCAAACACGCGGGTCGCCAACGTACCGGCTGGGCTTTCGAGATCGGGCATCTGCACCAGAAATCCGGCAGCCTGATGCGTCCCTCGGATTTTGCCATCCAGATCCGGCGTGCCGCCGCCTGCCAGCCCTTGCCTGGCTATCGCCTGAGCATTGAACGTGCCGGCGTGCGCGAGTTGCTGCGCATCCTGCCGACTGACTTATCCACACATCCTGTGGACAACTATGTGGATGGTATCGGGACTTCGCACGCATCCACTATCGGGACATTACACGCAGGACTATCGGGACTTCACACGCACAAACCCCAGCTAAGTCTTTGGCCGGAAACGGCGATTCCAGCCCTTAACTTATCTAACTTAGACTCTAACTCTTATGTTGATGGGAAGCGCCGTTCTGCGGATAACGCGTCTCGCCCATCCATTGCGCCCTTCAAGGGGCCGGGAGACGGGCCATGAGCAGACAATCTCCCATCTCCCACCGGCATCCGGCGACACTGACGCATGTCGAACTGACCTGGATCGACAGGCGCATCGAACACTGGCTGCGCTTCGGGCATTGCAGCGACGAGCATATCCTTGATGACCGCCGCCGCATTTCCAGCTTTGCGCCAGGAAGTGTTTTCGCCTTTGTGCGCTGGGCGTCCAATGACCTCGGTATCACCGTCTCCCGACTGGATATCGTGCGGGCCGTCAGGGCTGGTGAAGTGTTCCAGACTTTGCCGTTCGTGCGTCCTGGCGGCGAAATCCTCCTGCGTGTCGATAGCTGGCCACGGGTCGAACATGTGCTTCGGGCGGTCGATGCCATTGAAGCGCTGGGTCTCGATCCGGCGGATGCAGCGCCCGAATACTGGCGGCATCTCCACCATCGCATCACTGCCGGACATGAGCCCCGTGCCTATACGCGGGCGCAGCATTCAGCATGGCTCAAGCGGCGGCAGGTGACGTCATGACCCGGCGCGGCTGGTTCTTTGCGACCTATTTCGCCGTGCTCGGCGTGGGTGCGTCAATGGTCCTTCATCCTGCGCCACGCCTGATCTGGAACGAGACGGCGAGCGTGCCCGTCGGGTTGTACCGATTGCATAGGAACCCCACACCGCATGTCGGTGATCTGGTCGCCGTCCGTCTGCCTGCGCAGGAGGCGATGCTGCTGGCAACGCGCGGCTATCTCCCTCTCGGTGTGCCCCTGCTCAAACCTGTAGCGGCTATCTCAGGGCAGTCCGTGTGCCGTACGGGGCAGCGCGTAACCATCGACGGGCACTTCGCTGGCGACGCGCAATCCGGCGATCATTGGGGACGTCCGCTACCCGTCTGGCAGGGGTGCCGGCATCTCGCTTCCGGGGAAGTCTTCGTCATGAACCCGGCCGAGCCACGCAGTCTCGATGGTCGGTATTTCGGCCCGTTGCCCGTTTCCACCGTCATCGGTCGCGCCACCCCGGTCTGGCTTCCATCGGGGAGCCAGCAATCTGTCAACGTGATCTTCAATCCATCCACGAAAGGGCAATGAGATGGCTCAGATCGGTCTTTTCACGCGCACGAAAACCGGCTTTGCCGGGCGCATCCGCACCCTCAGCGTGGCGCAGGATATCCTTCTTGTTCCGGCCGAGTTTTCCGACGCCGAACATGCGCCGGATTACCGCATCCATCTCACCGATGCCGATGGTCCGGAGGTTGGTGCGGGCTGGAAACGCACCGGCGAGAGGGCTGGTGAATACATCGCAGTAGCCCTCGACGATCCCGCCTTTGCACAACCGATCCGTGCCAATCTCTTCCGTGCCGGTGGGGAGCGTGCGGTCTGGGTGCTGAACTGGACGCGTCCGTCAAAACGTGCCGAACGCGGGGAGTAAGGCAATGCGATGCACGGTTCTCCTCGCTGTCGGTGTCATTGCAATCGGCGTATCGGGCGCATCTGACCCGTCATGGGCAGCATCGGTTCCAGCGCCCGCTGACACTGATCCTTATGCTGCCGTGATCGCTGAAGCCGTGCAGCGTTTTGATATTCCCGCGACGTGGATACGGGCTGTGATGAGCGCTGAGAGCGGTGGTGATATTAGCGCGATTTCATCGAAAGGCGCGCGTGGACTCATGCAGATCATGCCCGCGACATGGAACGATCTGCGTGCTCGCTACGGGTTGAGAAGCGATCCGTTCGATGTGCATGACAACATTCTCGCGGGCGCCGCGTTCCTGCGCGAGATGCACGATCGTTATGGCTCTCCGGGCTTTCTGGCAGCCTATAATGCCGGGCCGGGACGCTATGAGGATTATCGCGATCGGCAACGCCCGCTGCCACCCGAAACGCGCGCCTATGTCGCCGGATTGCTGCCTCTGATCGGTCAGGACGGTGCAGATTCATTGATGTCGGTTTCGCATCCCGACCCGCTGTTCTGGACCCGCGCGCCGATTTTCGCCGTGCAGTCGGACGATGTGGGGCAGGGCGTTCCGGTTGCAATGAAGCTGCCGTCGCATGGTGTTCGAAGTGATATCATCGCGCATGGTCTCGCGCCTGTCAGGCCGCTTTCCGATGGGTTGTTCGTTGTCTCTTCCGCATCGGGGGCAACGCCATGAATGCGCGTCCAGGCATCCTTCCCCTTGCCGGTTTGCGGTGGTTCGTGGAGGGCGATCGGGGCAGGGGCCAGCATCGCGGATTGGGTGCTGGCAGGGTGGAACAGGCACTTTGGGGCGGGGTTAAGGAGAGGCGAGATAAAAGGGCGCACATTGCGCCTCGGTTGGGGTGTCGGTTTTCCTGCGTTTTTTCGTTCTTTCAGCAATGTTTCCTCTTCTTTGGCAATGTTTGCCGACCCTGTTTTCCTTTGTTGCACCAGCCTTTTTCGCACATTGGAGGGTCCAATGGCCCGCGAGAATGACTTCCGGCCCCGTCTGGGTCGCATCCGCTCGCCGCGCGCCCAGCGGCTCAAGCCCTTCGTCGCCCAGGCCCTTGCTTCGGCCCAGCGTGCCGGTGGCGGCGGGTTCCGCTCGGGCCGCAACGGCAGTGGTTCCCGTTCGTCCTTCGGGCGTGGCCGCATCGCGGCAGCCAGGGCCAATCGCCTGCTGACCAGCCGAGCCCGCCGCGTGACCGTCAAGGCCCGTGTCGTACGCCATAGCGGGCGCAAGGCGCCGCTCGCCGCCCATCTGCGTTACCTGCGCCGGGAAGGGGTCACGAAGGACGGTGAGAAGGCACGGCTCTTTGGTCCCGGCATCGACGATGCCGACCCGAAGGCGTTCGCCGAACGCTGCGAGGACGACCGTCACCATTTCCGTTTCATCGTCTCGCCCGAGGACGCGCCCGACATGGCCGACCTCAAGGGCTATGCCCGCGAACTGGTCGGGCAGATGGAAAAAGACTTCGGCACGAAACTGGACTGGGTGGGGGTGGATCACTGGAACACGCAGCACCCCCACGTCCATATCCTCGTGCGCGGTGTAGCCGAGGATGGCAGCGACCTTGTCATCTCGCGGGATTATATCAAAGACGGGTTGCGCGCCCGTGCCCAGGATCTGGTGACGCAGGAACTCGGGCAGCGCAATGACATCGAAATTCACCGCGCCCTCGAACGTCAGGTCGATTCCGAATACTGGACCCAGCTTGACCGGCAGCTTCAGCGCGATGCGGGGCGCGATGGCGTCATCGACACGGCGCCTTCGCCTGGTGAGCAGCCCGATCCGTTCGGGGCATTGAAGGTCGGACGCCTGCGTCGGCTGGAAGGGCTTGGTCTCGCCCATCAGGTTGGAGAGGGGCAATGGTTGCTGGATGAGACGGCCGAGGCGACGCTGCGTGAACTGGGCGAACGCGGCGACATCATCAAGCGCATTCACCGTTCCCTGGCCGAGCGCGGGATCGAGCGGAGCACGTCGAGTTATGTGCTGGCGGGCGAAAGCCTGGATGTTCCCGTCATCGGCAGGCTGGTTGATCGTGGTCTGGACGATGAACTGAAAGGCACGGCCTATGCGGTCATCGACGGCGTGGACGGGCGTACGCATCATATCCGCTTTCCCGATCTCGATGCGACCGGGGACAGTGTAATGGGTTCGGTGGTGGAACTGCGCGCCTTCGATGACCGGAAGGGGCAACGGCGTGTGGCGCTGGCTGTGCGGTCTGATCTGTCGATCGAGGATCAGGTGATGGCGCGAGGGGCCACCTGGCTCGACCGGCAGGCAGTGGCGCGCGACCCTGTTGCATTGGGGCAGGCGGGCTTTGGCGCCGAGGTCCGTGAGGCGATGGAGCGCCGGGCGGAGCAACTGATTGAGCAGGGTCTTGCCGAACGTCACACGCAGCGGGTGGTTCTGGCGCGCAACTTGATCGGGACGCTCAGGGACCGGGAGGTCCGGGAAGTTGGAGAGCGGCTGGCCGTCGAGACGGGACGGACATTCAGCCAGTCGGGTTCGGGGGAGTATGTCACCGGCACCTATCGTCAGCGCATGGTGCTGGCCTCGGGTCGCTATGCGATGATTGATGACGGGCTTCAGTTCCAGCTTGTGCCCTGGACGCCATCGCTGGAGAAGCAGCAGGGCAGGCACGTCTCCGGTGTCGCGCGCGACAATGGCGGGATTGACTGGAGCTTCACCCGGAACAGGGGGCTGGGTTTGTGAACCAGCGCTCCTGTCAGTCCGGCTGGGGTTCCCACGGGTTGAGCAGGGGGACACCGCATGGCAGGAAATCCGCGACGTTGCGGGTCACGACCGTCTTGCCATGAACCAGCGCGGTCGCGGCGATGAGGGCATCACGTTCCGAACGGGGATCGGGGACATGGAGCCGGGCGCAGCGCAGGGCTACGGATGTATCGACGGGAAAAATACGCCCTTCGAACGCAGGAAGGACATGCTGTTCCAGCCAGGTCCGCAGGATCGTGCCAGTGGCTCCGTCGCGGCGCTCCACGCGCAGGATGCCGTTTTCCAGTTCCATGACGGTGATGGCGGAGAGATACAGATCTTCTGCCTCCACGCTATCCGCCCATGCCGCGACATTCGGGTCGGCTTTCCCGGCACGGATTTTTCTCAGTTCTGAAACGACGTTCGTGTCCAGCAGGAACATCAGGAAAAATCGGCCGGGCGGAGTGTGATATTGGCGCGAGGCGGATCGAATGCGATGTCCGCAGCTTCCGGCATCGCCAGAGCGTCCGCGATCTTGCGCGGATGGTGTGTCAGACGGCGGTATTCCTCAATACTGAGCAGGACATGGGCCGTGCGTCCCCTGTCGGTGATGAACACCGGTCCCTCGGCCGCCGCCTTCTTGGCCCGGCTGGTGTCCTGGTTGAACTCGCGGCTTGAAAGTGTGGTGATGCTCATGTCCGGCCTCCAGACTGCAATGTAGGAACATTACTACATAATGAGAGGGAGTGCCAGAAAATCCATGTCTGGTCGGGGTTCGCATCATCGTTGGCCGCAGCACCCGTCCAGCCACAAGACCCGGTTATCATTCGACTCCCGCGACCTTCGCTCAATGTGATGACGGTCTGGGCCGCACCGGACAAGTATTTTTTCCCTGCCATGCGCCGGGATGCGACGACGCGGGAAAAGCCCTTGCGGAACGGAAAATGGCCGCCCGACCTGTTCCTGCGCAAGGAGGAATCGAAAATGCCGGGAACCAAAATTCAATGGGGACAGGTCGCGGTGGTCCTGTCCATTGTCGTCCTGTCCTGGTGGGCCGCGACCCAATGGACGGCCTGGGAACTGGGCTTCCAGCCTGAACTCGGTCGGCCCTGGTTCGTGCTGTTCCATCACTGGTCGGTCTACGCGCCGCCGCTGTTTTTCTGGTGGTGGTTCGAATTCGACGCCTATGCCCCGAACGTCTTTGCGCGCGGGGCGTGGATGGCCGGATCGGGTGGGGTGCTGGCTTTCGCCGCCGCCGTGACGCTGTCGGTCCATCGCGCCCGTGAAGCCAGGAAAATCGAAACCTACGGGTCGGCACGCTGGGCAGAGCCGGAGGAAATCGCCCAGGCCGGGCTGCTTGACCCGGACGGGGTGGTGCTGGGTCGTTATCGCAAAACCTATCTGCGCCATGACGGGCCGGAACATGTCCTGACCTTCGCGCCAACGCGCAGTGGCAAGGGCGTGGGCATGGTCATCCCGACCCTTCTGACCTGGTCCGGTTCAGCCATCGTCCATGACATCAAGGGGGAAAACTGGGAACTGACGGCGGGATTCCGCGCCCGTTTCGGTCGCGTCGTGCTGTTTGATCCGACCAATGCGGCCTCCTCGGCCTACAACCCCTTGCTGGAGATCCGGCGTGGGGAATGGGAAGTCCGGGACGCCCAGAACGTCGCCGATATTCTGGTGGACCCGGAGGGCAGTCTGGAGAAGCGCAATCACTGGGAGAAGACCTCACACTCCCTGCTGGTCGGCGCCATCCTGCATGTCCTCTATGCCGAGCCGGACAAGACGCTGGCCGGTGTCGCCAATTTCCTGTCGGACCCGAAGCGTCCGATCGCGACCACGCTGTCGGTGATGATGCGGACAAACCATCTGGGCGAGAAGGGGTCACATCCTGTTGTGGCGTCGGCCGCGCGGGAGCTGCTGAACAAATCACCAAATGAACGCTCGGGCGTGCTGTCCACCGCCATGTCCTTCCTTGGCCTGTACCGTGATCCGGTGGTCGCGGAAGTGACACGCCGCTGCGAATGGCGCATTGCCGATATCGTTGGTGGGGACCGCCCGGTGACGCTTTACCTGACCGTGCCGCCTTCGGATATCAGCCGCACCAAACCGCTGATCCGTCTGGTGCTGAACCAGATCGGACGACGCCTGACGGAAGATCTCGACGCCGCGGCACAGCGCCGGCGGCTCCTGCTGATGCTCGACGAATTCCCAGCCCTCGGGCGGCTGGATTTCTTTGAATCGGCGCTGGCCTTCATGGCGGGCTACCGGATCAAGAGCTTCCTGATCGCCCAGTCCCTCAATCAGATCGAGCGGGCCTACGGACCGAACAATTCAATCCTCGACAACTGCCATGTCCGGGTGAGTTTTGCCACCAATGACGAACGCACGGCAAAACGTGTGTCGGATGCGCTCGGCACCGCCACCGAGATGAAGGCGATGAAGAACTACGCCGGGCACAGGTTGTCGCCCTGGCTGGGGCATCTGATGGTCTCGCGCTCGGAAACCGCGCGCCCGCTTCTGACAGCAGGCGAGATTATGCAACTTTCCCCGTCCGATGAGATCGTTATGGTCTCCGGCCTCTATCCGATCCGCGCGAAGAAGGCCCGTTATTTCGAGGATGTGCGCTTTCAGGAGCGTATTCTGCCGCCGCCGAAGACCACGCGTCCCAAAGATGGTTGCCCGGATGACTGGAGCAACCACCCTCTTCCGCCCAGACCGCCTGCGTCAGACGCGGCGACTGAAGCGGCGGTGATGCACGACGATGAAGAAGACCCGAAGCAGTCTGCCCGACGTCGCCAGCCAGAACTAGGTGAGGGAACGGTCGAGAAAAAGGAGCCGATGGAAAATGAATTCGCACCCGACCCGACTGACGAATTCGACGACATCGCGCCCCGTAACAACCGGATGAACGATCTCATGCGCGGTGTCGCCCGGCAGGCATCGCTCGACCGTGGCGACGAGTTGGAACTGTGAGGCAAGTATGGCGATGGCAAAAAAGAAAGCCCAGATCTCCGTCTATCTCGATCCCGAGGTGATGAAGACCCTCTCCGCCTATGCCGCGCGACGCGCGCAGCCGATGTCGCTGATCGTCGAGGCCGCTGTCGCCTCCTTCCTGTCGCCCGACGGGGAGGAGCGCCGCGAGGCTGCCACATCGAAGCGCCTCGACCGGCAGGACCGGCGCCTTGCGCGGCTGGAGCGTGATATTGGCATCACGGTGGAGACCCTGGCGCTGTTCATCCGCTTCTGGCTGACCACGACCCCACCGCTGCCCGAACCGGCCGCAAAAGCAGCGCGGGCACAGGCTGCGGCGCGTTACGATAATTTTGTCGCGGCCCTCGGTCGTAGGCTGGCCCAGGGACCGAGACTCCAGCAGGAAATTCCAGACGACGTTTCCGATCCTGCCATACAGGATGAACCGGATTCGTAATTTCCGCACCCTGCAAGTATTTTTGCCCTGCGTTTCCCTACCGTCCTACGACGCATGAATTCCTGTTGAACCGCGTGGTTTCCTGCCTTTCTTAATTGTCCCTGTTGCTGTCCGCGCATCGCGTTCGGCCCGTAGCGGGGAAAATCATGTCGGTTTCCAGCATCCATGAAAGGGCCACGGTACGCGGCATGTCCATGCTGCGCACGGCGATGGGGCCAGCGATTGCCCGGCACCTCGCTGATCCTGCCATTGTCGAGGTGATGCTCAATCCCGATGGTAGGCTGTGGATCGACCGCCTGTCCGAAGGGCTGAGTGATACCGGGGACAGGATCATACCGGCTGATGCCGAGCGCATTGTGCGGCTGGTCGCGCATCATGTCGGCGCGGAGGTGCATGAGGGGGCGCCCCGCGTGTCGGCGGAACTCCCGACCGGTGAGCGTTTCGAGGGGCTTTTGCCACCCGTGGTGATGGCCCCGAGCTTCGCGATCCGTAAACCGGCCGTCGCTGTGTTCACGCTCGACGATTATGTCGAAGCCGGGACCATGACAGCGGGCCAGGCGAATGTCCTGCGCCGGGCTGTATCCGACCGAAAAAACATACTGGTCGCTGGGGGAACCAGCACCGGCAAGACCACTCTGGTCAACGCCCTGCTGGCCGAGGTCGCGAAAACTGGCGATCGCGTCGTCCTGATCGAGGATACGCGCGAACTGCAATGCCGCGCCCCCAATCTTGTGTCGCTCCGTACCCGTGATGATGTTGTCACCCTATCCGAACTGGTGCGCTCGGCCCTGCGCCTGCGTCCGGACCGTATTCCCATCGGCGAGGTACGTGGGGCTGAAGCCCTTGATCTGGTCAAGGCATGGGGTACCGGCCATCCCGGTGGCATCGGGACGCTGCACGCCGGATCGGTGCTGGCGGCCCTGTATCGTCTGGAACAACTGATCCAGGAGGCCGTGGTCACGGTGCCACGCGCCCTGATCGCCGAGACCATCGACGTGATCGCCGTGCTTTCAGGGCGCGGCACGGCACGCCGCCTTTCCGAGCTGGCCGAAATTGACGGCCTAGATCCCGTGACGGGCGCCTATCGCATCCGCCCGGTCAGCTTCTCTTTTCCCGAAACATACAGATCTGCCAATGGAGAGTCATCATGAGGTCGCCTTCACGTTTGCGCGCCATTGTGTGCGCTGTCGCACGTCCTGACCGGCATGTGCCGGATCTGCGTGTATTCGGAACCTCCATGCTGCTGTCGCTTGTTTTCGCGTCATCGGCATGGGCGTCGGGATCCAGCATGCCCTGGGAAACGCCCCTGAACGAGATCCTGGAATCCGTGCAGGGGCCGGTGGCCAAGATCATCTCGGTGATCATCATTACCGTGACCGGTCTGACCCTGGCCTTCGGGGAAACATCGGGAGGGTTTCGCCGCCTGATCCAGATCGTCTTCGGTCTGTCCATCGCTTTTGCGGCCAGCTCATTCTTCCTGTCGTTCTTCTCGTTCTCCGGCGGAGCACTGATCTGATGGCGGGATATGACGATGACGCGGTGCCGGGCTTTCATGTCCCGGTGCATCGGTCGCTGACCGACCCCATCCTGCTGGGTGGTGCGCCCCGTGCCGTCGCCATCGCCAACGGCACGCTGGCGGCAGCGATCGCGCTGGGCCTGCGGCTGTGGTTGATTGGGGTCGTTTTCTGGATCGTCGGCCATGGGCTCGCGGTCTGGGGCGCGAAACGTGATCCGCTGTTCGTGGAGGTGGGCCGGCGGCATCTGCGCTATCCCGCCTGGCTCCGGGCATAGGGAGGGCAGGGCCATGATGTCCCTTGGCGAATATCGCAACCGGAACTCCCTCCTGTCCGACTTCCTGCCCTGGGCCGCGCTGGTCGAAAAAGGTGTCGTCCTGAATAAGGACGGCAGTTTTCAGCGCACCGCAAAAATACGTGGTCCCGATCTCGATAGCGCAACACCAGCGGAACTGGTCGGTGTGACCGGAAGATTGAACAATGCGCTCCGTCGCCTTGGCTCAGGCTGGGCGGTGTTCGTGGAAGCGCAGCGCGTCCCGGCGACACTCTATCCTGACGGTGACTTTCCCGACGCAGCCAGCCAAATGGTCGACCTGGAGCGCCGGGAGCAGTTCGAGGATGAGGGCGCGCATTTCGAGAGTCGGTATTTTCTGACCCTGGTCTGGCTGCCACCGGCGGAATCATCAGGTCGCGCCGAGCGTTTTCTCTATGAAGGCAGGGAACGCGATGGTCCCGATCCGCATGGCATGCTCCATACGTTCGTGGACCGCACGGATCGGATGCTGGCCTTGCTGGATGGCTTCATGCCCGAGGCGGCATGGCTGGATGACGGTGAGATGCTGACTTATCTGCACAGTACCATCTCCACCCGGAACCAGCGGGTCCGGGTGCCGGAAATTCCGATGCATCTGGATGCCCTGCTGGTGGACCAGCCGCTTTCGGGTGGTCTGGAGCCAAAGCTGGGCGATGCCTTCCTGAAAACCCTGACCATTACGGGTTTCCCGTCGCGGACCTTCCCTGGAATTCTGGATGACCTGAACCGGCTGGCCATGCCCTATCGCTGGTCCACCCGCGCCATCCTGCTGGACAAGACCGATGCCACGAAGGTGCTGACGAAAATCCGGCGCCAGTGGTTTGCAAAGCGCAAGAGTATTGCGGCCATTGTCCGGGAAGTGATGACCAACGAGGCCTCGGTCCTCGTGGACAATGATGCCGCCAACAAGGCGGCCGACGCCGATCTGGCGTTGCAGTCCCTTGGTGCTGACGATGTCGGACAGGCCTATATTACCGCGACCGTCACGGTCTGGGACGGTTCCGCCTCCATCGCCGCCGAGAAGCTCCGGCTGGTCGAGAAGATCATCCAGGGCCGCGATTTCACCTGCATGACGGAAAGCCTCAACGCGGTGGAGGCATGGCTGGGATCTCTGCCGGGGCATGTCTACGCCAATGTGCGTCAGCCGCCGGTATCGACCCTGAATCTCGCGCATATGATTCCTCTGTCCGCCGTGTGGGCCGGGCCGGAACAGGATGGCCATTTCCGTGCTTCTCCCCTTTTCTACGGCAGGACCGCGGGTGCCACACCGTTCCGGTTTTCCCTGCATGTCGGCGATGTCGGTCACACGCTGATCGCGGGACCGACGGGAGCGGGCAAATCCGTCCTGCTGGCGCTGATGGCACTCCAGTTTCGTCGCTATGCGGGATCACAGGTTTTCGCCTTTGATTTCGGTGGTTCCATGCGGGCGGCGACGCTGGCAATGGGAGGCGACTGGCACGATCTCGGTGGCGGTTTGACCGATGCTAATCCATCGGGAGAACAGGGTGGCAGTGTATCGCTCCAGCCTCTGGCGTGGATTGATGATCCCGATGAGCGTAAATGGGCCAGCGAATGGCTCGGCCAGATCCTTGTCGGAGAGGGGGTAACGCTGACCCCGGATGTGAAGTCTCACCTCTGGTCGGCCCTGAATTCCCTGGCGTCGTCGCCCAGCCATGAACGCACGATCTCAGGTCTGGTCGCACTCCTCCAGTCCAACGCCCTGAAGCAGGCTCTGGCCCCATACTGCCTCGGTGGTCCTTATGGCCGGTTGCTTGACGCCGAAGCCGAGCGGCTGGGGGATGCCGATGTCGTGGTGTTCGAGACCGAAGGGCTGATCGGCTCGGGCGCTGCATCATCCGTGCTGTCCTACCTGTTCCATCGCATCGAAGGGCGACTGGATGGCCGGCCGACGCTGCTGGTGATCGATGAGGGCTGGCTGGTGCTGGATGACGGCGATTTTGCCGGCCAGCTCCGGGAATGGCTGAAAACGCTGCGCAAGAAGAACGCCAGCGTCATCTTCGCCACGCAGTCCCTGTCGGATATTGCCAATTCGCCGATCGCCCCGGCGGTGGTGGAAAGCTGCCCCACGCGCATTTTCCTGCCCAATGAGCGGGCGATCGAGTCGCAGATCATGGCGCTTTATCGGGACTTCGGCCTGAACGACCGGCAGATTGCCATCATCGCCCGCGCGGCCTCGAAGCGGGAGTATTACTGCCAGACGCAACGGGGCAACCGGTTGTTTGAACTTGGGCTCGGTCCTGTTGCCCTGGCGCTGTGCGCGGCCTCCGGCAAGGACGATCACCGGCTGATCGACAGTGTGCTGGCGGAACACGGACGTGGTGGCTTTCTGCCTGCCTGGTTCGACGTGCGTGGCGTGTCATGGGCTGCGGACCTTCTGCGGGAAGGGGACGTGTCATGAGGCAGGTGATCTTTTTCTGCAGTGCAGCGGCCCTGTTGTCGATTGGCGTGCCGGAGGCCCGGGCACAATGGGCTGTGTATGATGGAGCCAACCATGTCCAGAATGTTCTCATCGCGGCACGGACCCTCCAGCAGATCGATAATCAGATCACCTCGCTGGCCAACCAGGCACAGATGCTGGTCAATCAGGGACGTAATCTGGCGAGCCTGCCGCTTTCGACATTGTCATCGTTGCAATCAACGATTTCCCAGACCACGGCACTGCTCGCGCAGGCGCAGAACATTGCCTACAGCGTCCAGTCCGTCGAGCAGCAGTACCAGCAGTCCTATACGTCGGTCTCATCGGGCATGTCCGACAGCGCCCTGTTCAGCCAGGCGCAGACAAGGTGGCAGAATTCCGTAGGCGGCTTTGAAGATGCCCTGAAACTGCAGGCGCGTGTTGTGGGGAACATTCCTTCCGACAGCAGTGCCATGACCCAGCTTGTTTCGGCCAGCCAGGATTCCACAGGTGCCCTGCAGGCAGCGCAGGCCGGCAATCAGCTTCTAGCACTTCAGTCGCGCCAGTTGTCTGACATTCAGGCCGAACTCGCCGCCAACGGGCGGGCTATGGCGCTGGAGCGGGCGCGAAATGCTGCCACCGAAGCCGAGAGCGAAGCTCAGTACCAGCATTTTTCCCAATATAATGCCTATAGCCCGACCGCGATTTCCATGTTCGGCAGCAGCGGGAACTGACGGCCATGGCGACCAATGACGTGGGCGTTATCGATACATTCCTGAACACCTTTACCACCACGATCGATACCGGTTTCGGTTTGGTGAAGGGGAATGTGATCTCGCTGGCGGGTACTCTGTCGGTGCTGGATATTGCGCTGGCCGGGCTGTTCTGGGCTTGGGCGGCAGATGAGGACATCATCCAGCGTCTGGTGAAGAAGACGCTCTATATCGGCTTCTTCGCCTGGGTCATCAACGATTTCGATGCGCTCTCGAAGATCGTCTTCGACAGCTTTGCGGCCCTCGGTCTGAAGGTCGGCGGTGGCAGTCTGGCGCTTGGTGATTTCCTGCGGCCCGGCCGACTGGCCTCGACCGGATTTACGGCAGCGCAGCCGCTTCTGGACTCTGTCCACAATCTCCTTGGTCCGGTCGCCTTCTTTACCAACTTCATCCAGATCTTCGTGCTCTGCCTGTCCTGGCTGATCGTGCTGGCGGCGTTCTTCATTCTGGCCGTGCAGCTTTTCGTGGCGCTGATCGAGTTCAAGCTGACCACGCTGGCAGGGTTCGTGCTGATCCCGTTTGCCCTGTTCAACCGCACCGCCTTCCTCGCCGAGAAGGTGCTGGGCAATGTCGTCTCGTCGGGTGTGAAGATCATGGTGCTGGCGGTCATTTCCGCTATCGCGTCGGTTCTGTTCGCCCAGTTCTCAACCTCCTACGGCAGCGACGTGCCCACGATCGGGCAGTCCGTCTCGGTGGTGCTGGCCTCGCTTGCAATTGTCGGCCTGTCCATTTTTGGCGGCAGCATCGCCAACGGGCTGATCTCCGGCGCACCGCAGCTTGGCGCGGGTGCAGCCGTCGGGACCGGCATGGCCGTCGGCGCCATGGGTGCTGCTGCGGCGGCCGGTGTCGGGGCTGTCGCCTCT
>NZ_JBFCXX020000107.1:0-249 GCF_040702925.2 Acetobacter fabarum
GAATAGAGCTTAGCAGTTCTCTTTCAAAAGAAAAAACTTTACTAATTGATACTGATACAAAATTTGAGATGATTGCTCCTCAATTTTATGAGAGTGAATTCTATCTTTATGGCGAGATTTATCAAGAAGGAGGAAAAAATCCTAACATTCATATTTCAACGTCAAAATTTGGGAATTTAACTGTCGCTGCGACCAAACAGCAAATCTTAGATGGCGAGAAAAAAACTTATAAACCATACGGAATTAAGG
>NZ_JBFCXX020000108.1:0-249 GCF_040702925.2 Acetobacter fabarum
GTGCAGTAGCGGCTGGCTTTACCGGTGCAGGTGCGGGTGCAGGCGTCGGCTCCTTGGCCGCGACCTTGTCGGACGAGCCGAACGGCCACCAGCTGCCGCCATCGGCGTCATTCTTCGGAGTCTGTGCACAACCGGTAATCGCGAAACACAGGGCCAGAGCGAGAGTTTGTTTGGACGACATTGGAAACCCACAAAAATTAGTAATGGACAATCAGAGGACTTTCGCCCGGATAAACAGACGCTTTGAAT
>NZ_JBFCXX020000109.1:0-249 GCF_040702925.2 Acetobacter fabarum
GCCGTCGCTGACCTCTTCCAGGCCGGCAATCAGCCTCAGCAACGTGGACTTGCCGCAGCCCGATGGGCCGACAAAGACCACGAATTCACGGTCGTTCACCTCAAGGTCGATGCCCTTGATGATGGAAAATCCTTCGAAGCCTTTTTGCAGATTCTTGATTTTCAGGTTGGCCATGATGATGGGCCTCCACTTCTGATAAGGGTATAGGGCGCGTTACTTCACCGCGCCGAAGGACAAACCGCGCACCAG
>NZ_JBFCXX020000110.1:0-248 GCF_040702925.2 Acetobacter fabarum
ACCGGAATGGTGATCAGGAAGATGATCAGCAGAACCAGCATCACATCCACCAGAGGGGTCGTGTTGATGGCGGAGACGACTTCGTCGTCCCCTCCTCCGTTGCCAACCTGCATTCCCATGGTTCAGCCCACCCGGTTGGAGGTTGTCACCGTGGTCGGGGAGTTATCGGCATTCACCCGCACGCTCTCCGCCGCCGCACCATGGCGCACGCCACCGATCAGGATGGACTGCAGGTCATCGGCAAAGTC
>NZ_JBFCXX020000111.1:0-248 GCF_040702925.2 Acetobacter fabarum
GCATCGCCACCAAAGACATCCCGCCGTTCGCCACGGTTGTCGGGAATCCCGGCGTTCTGCATGGAGCGAATTCTGTCGGCATGACGCGGAAGGGCTACGCCGAATCCGATGTCGACGTCGTCGGATCTGCATACTCCAACGGCCGTCCGCCTGATTTTGCCGCTCTGAACCACGCGACCGCGGGGGCATTCGAGTGGTGGCTGAACCTGTCCACCAAGCCTTTGATCAAATGACAGACGAGCTAGCCG
>NZ_JBFCXX020000018.1:0-52194 GCF_040702925.2 Acetobacter fabarum
ATCTCACGGCTTGCGGACATAGAGAGAGGCAAGCCAAAACGACAGCGCTTCAAACGCTATCCCATAGGCTTTTTTCATATCGATATTGCCGAAGTCCAGACTGCTGAGGGCAGCCATGAGCAGTTGAGGACACACCTCAACGACTTCATGGTGGCCTATAACTTCGGGCGAAGGCTCAAGACCTTAACTGGCCTCACCCCTTACGAATATGTTTGCAATATGGACTTCAGAGCCAGAAAGATTCATCATCAATTTAACCCATCACCACCAGACTAAACAACTAGGCAGCCCTGCTGCACCAGGCATGGCCTGCCGGATCAGACTTCCTTTGGCAGGCGCTGGGCGAGGGCGTGAATCACTTCCTCCTCGTAATCCAGCTCCTGCTGTAGCTTCCACTCCGTCTGGTCATTAATATCCTGCTGGGCCACCAGTTCACGCATGGTCTGGCGCTCCGCGCGCAGGATTTGCAGGCGCAGGGCCAGTTCCATACGGGCATGCCTTATGGCGTTGCGCCTGTCGGCCAGGGCAATGCGCGGGGTGGCGTCCTCCTGCTCCAGCCGGGTCTGGTAGAGCTTGGTCAGGCGGGCAATGACCTCCTTCCGGGCGGCCTCTATGGCCGCCCTGTCCTCCTCCGTTTCAGGCGGGGTTTCTATGGCAGGCATGGTTTCGGCCTTGCGCAGCAGGTCCAGTGCGGCACGCAGCAGCCGCTGGCGGGCCATGTTTTCCTCCTGTGCACTTTTATCCACCAGTTCGGCCGGGATAAACTTCAGGCACAAGGGAATGATCACGCTGGCAGCCAGAAGGGAGAGAATAATAACCCCCGTAGCAATAACCACCACCGCTTCACGCGTGGGGAAGGCCATTGTGCCATCCTCCCCCGTTGGCAGGGACAGCACCGCCGCCAGCGTAACCGCACCACGCACCCCGGCAAAACTCAGCAGCAGGCTGGCGGCAAAGCCTGTAGCCTCGAATGGAACATGGTTGATCCGCGCCGAAGCCCAGCGGCAGGCAATGGACAGCCACACCCCCATAAACCGCATGACCAGCATGATGCCGTAGATCTGCACCACAAGCAGGCCCAGACGCCACATCCCCACATGCTGGGCCAGTACCAGTGTATGCGCACTTTGCAGAAGACTGGGGAGCTGCAAGCCGAGGAACAGAAAGATCAGCGCGTTAAACACATAGCTGACCATGGTCCATACCGTGGCGGATTGCAGGCGGGTGCTGGTGGAAGCGTCCTCCACAATCCCTGAAAGCTTGACCACCATGCAGCCCGCCACTGCGGCCAGAATACCCGAGCACCCCATAGCTTCGGCCAGAGCATACATTAAAAATGGCAGCAGCAGCACTAGCACGATCTGGGACTGGGTTTCATCATACCCGGAGCGGGTGAGCATCTTGTTCAGACGGGCGGCAACCCAGGCGACAATCCCCCCAATGGCCAGCCCCCCGAACGCCACCAGCAGAAACGTGCCAAACGCCTGCTGGTAGGAGAACTCGCCCGTAAGCGCATCGGCCATGGCAAAACGGAAGCAGACAAGGCCCGAGGCATCGTTAAACAGCGCCTCGCCCGACAAAAGCTGCAACAGCCGGGTAGGCACCCGCCTGCCCTTGATCAGGCTGGACACGGCAACCGTATCGGTCGGGGACAGGGCGGCCGAGAGCGTAAAACAGACCGGCAGGCTCATGACCGGCAAAATCCAGTGAATGGCATAGCCACACAGCAGGGTGCTGAGCACCACCAGCCCAAAGGCCAGAAACAGGATTGGCCCACGCAGCTCCCCAAACTCGCGCAGGGGCATACGAAACGCATCCGCGAACAGAAGAGGCGGCAGAAACACGAACATGAACAGTTCGGGGTGCAACTGCACATGCATGCCCGCAAGCCCGGCGCACACGCCCAGAGCGATCAGAATAACGGGCTGCGGCACCTTCTGTCTGAACCGCAGGGTTATCAGGCTGCTCACAGCGGTCAGCAGTAAAAGCAGCAGAATGAATTCGATTGTCAGCATGGTGCATGCCCTTTGCGGGGCTTCATGTTTTTGTGCAAGCCATTATCAACTCACACCCCATAAAAGACTACGTACACCTGCCGCGCAGGGTCCTAACGCATGACGGCCTGATAATCCGCCAGCCGGGTCTGCACATCCCGCGCGATCGCAACCAGATCAGGGTTTTTGGAAAGGACGATCTGGCTGGCAAGTACAGGCTTAATTCTGGCATGCGCGGCCGTAAAATAGCGGATGTAATGCCTGTCAAACGCCGCACCCTGCCAGTGTTGCAAGCGCTCGATCTGTTTTTGTTCGGGGCCAGATGGCTGGGCTGGCAGGCTCAGCGCATGGGCTGTGGCCACCTTGGCCAGACGGGCCTGTAGCGCGCTCATATCCTTGGAGACCCTCTCCCCCACAAGGGCAATATCGTTCCGGGCGGCATGGGTTCTGGCGATGTCGGCCATGCCAATCTGGGCAAGGGCCATGGTGTTGAGCTTTTGCACAAAAACCGCATCCGCCGCACTGAACGGGGCGGGCTTTGCCAGAGCAGGCAGGGGCGGAGCCACAGGCCGGACGGGCGTAACATAGCCGCACCCGCCCAGCAGCAGAAGCGTGAAGAGGGAGAGAGCAGCCACCTTATGGCGGAACAAAAACAACATGACCGGCAGTTCTCCCTGACAGGGGCCAGAAGCGGGACGGCAAGCGCACCCAGTATTAAAAACAATGTTCGCAATACGCAAACGACAAACATCCCCTGTGAATTTTATATCCACAACAGAGACCACATCCAATGATTACAAACCTTATGATGAAAGCATATAACACGGAAAGCAAGATTGAGACGGACGCATTGATTAGCCATACCCTCCACAGGGCGAGACTGTCCGGTGCCCTGTTTATAACAGCAGGCATGGTATATTTTACTGGTATGGTTTTATTTTACACTTGGTTTGCGCCTTGCATCGGGCGCACAGAACACAGTAGGCTGGGGGCGGAATGTGTGCCATGCGCGGGCATGCGCCAGGTCTGGCTCTTGGGATATGCCTTTATATGAACTGTCGTCTTTTCAACGTCCTGACCCTCTCCTCCCTCTGCCTGGAGTTGAGCGGGTGCGGTTATTTTGACTCACGTGCCGCGCATAAGGCGCAGATCACCATGATCGGTATGACATCATACGACCTGCAGGCCTGCGCCGGGCTCCCCTCCGCCACAAAGCAGTTAAACGACACAACACAGATTTTTACCTATAGCGGTACACAGCCTCAGCCCAGCTATGGGGGTTCCACGCTTATTCCCGTGGGGGATATCATAACCACCATCAACCAGCTTGGCGGCGGGGGTGGCACCACCTGCTCCGCCGTGATCCGGCTAGACCATGACCGGGTGTCCGATGTGCATTACACCGGCAATAATGATGAACTGATCGGCACGGACGGTATCTGCTCCATTATTACCCGTGGCTGCTCCCGCCAGCCTGAAAGCACTATGAACAAAAACACCGGCAGCCTGCTGTTTGGCCCTGTTTCCGCCTTCCATGAACCCAAAGGCCCCAACCAGTCCACCGGGTCCACCTATTCCTCTCAGGCGGTCACGGTTGAACTCAACCCTGACCCCGGTTCCAAAAATCCGGTTATTGTCCCCCGCATGCCCTGAACCCCTGCGCACCGGCCCGCAGCCAAGGCGGGTCAGGCCAGATGCGACGCCAGAAGCCCTTCCAGCCATCTGGCAAAAGCCTGCAGGCGCGACGAAAGATGCCTCCTGTGCGGGTAAAGCAGGCTCACCGGCAGGGCGGGCGCGCACCAGTGCGGCAATACCGCACATAACTGTCCGCTCTGCACCAGTGCCTTCACATCATACTGCGGCACCTGAATAAGCCCCAGTCCGGCCAGACAGCAGGCAATCTGGGTTTCAGCACTGTTCACGGTCACGGGGCCGGGAAGGTCCAGCGTATGGAGGGTGCCTTTTTCCTCCCACTCCCATGCCTCCACCCGCCCGTTGGCAGGGGACATGTACCGCACGGCGACATGCCCATCACGCGCCAGATCAGCCGGAATGCGGGGGACACCGTGGCGGGCAAGATAGATGGGGCTGGCTACGTTGAGCAGGCGCATCCGCCCCATGCGCCGCGCGATCAGCCCTGAATCATGCAATGCGCCTACCCTGAGCACACAGTCCAGCCCCTCCTCCATCAGGTTTACCGGTTTGTCCGTTACCCCCAGTTCCAGCTGGATGCCCGGATGGGCGGCAACAAACTCCGGCAGGGCGGGAGCAACAATGAGCCGCCCAATCCGCGCGGGCAGGTTAACCCGCAGCACCCCGCGCACATGCCCGCGCTTGCGGCGGAAGAGGTCTTCCGCCTCATCCATATCCACAACAAGCCTTACGCAGTGCTCGTAAAACGCAAGCCCATCCGGAGTGGGGGTAACGGAGCGGGTGGTACGTGCCAGCAACCGAGCCCCCACGCGCGCCTCCAGCGCCTGCACGGCGGTCGATACGGTGGAACGTGGCTGACCCAGTGTTTCTGCCGCACGGGTAAAACTGCCCGTTTCCACCACCCGCGTAAACATGCGGCACTGATCTATACGGTCCATTGGCTTCTCCCCAGCCTTATCCCGGATTGTTCGTAAAAGCTGACAGGTCTTATCATATTCCCAAGCTTTATTGGTATTTTACAAATGATACTATACCCGGACAGATAAAGACGGGCCTGCGCCTGTTTGCACCAGTCATAAGGAGCAACGACATGACAACACACAGCGTGACCGGCAAGACCGTTCTGATCACAGGTGGCGCCAAGAACCTTGGCGGAATGGTCGCCCGTGATCTGGCAAGGCATGGTGCCCAGACAATTGTCATTCACTATCACAGCCCCGAAACCGAGGAGGAAGCCAAGACCACCGCGCAAGTCATACGGAACGTCGGGGCTAAAGCCTTTGTCATGCAGGCGGACCTGACCCAGCCCGGAGCCATGGCGGATCTGTTTGAAAAAACCCAGCAGGTAACAGGCGGTCTGGATATAGCGATCAACACCGTCGGCAAAGTGCTCAAAAAGCCCATAGCCGACACGACCGATGAAGAATATGACGCCATGTTCGCCATCAATACAAAAGTGGCGTTCCAGTTTATCCGCGAAGCAGGCAAACACCTGAACGACAACGGCAAGCTGCTCAGCATTGTCACCTCCCTGCTTGGGGCTTACACGCCGTTCTACAGCACCTATGCCGGGGCCAAGGCGGCCGTGGAGCACTTTACCCGTGCTGCTTCCAAGGAACTGGGTGCGCGTGGTATTTCGGTCAACGCCATTGGGCCGGGTCCGATGGATACGTCGTTCTTTTACGGGCAGGAGGAACCCGAAGCCGTCGCCTACCACAAGAGCGCTGCGGCCCTTTCCCCCTTCAGCCAGACGGGGCTGACGGATGTGGAAGATATTGTGCCCCATGTGCGCTTTATGGTGTCCGATGGCTGGTGGATGACCGGACAGACCATTCTGGTCAATGGGGGTTACACAACAAAATAACCCTTTTCCACACAGAATTTTTTGTAAACACCTCTCCTCCGCCGTCCTGTGGGGAGAGGTGTTTCTGTATGGCAGGGCGCTATGTGGGCCAGCGTTTCAGGGATGTCAGTCACGCGCTGCACAAATACAACAGGAGTTTGGTCTGCATGGTCGTGCGGCATTGGTAAAAAAATTACCAGTGCACAGACCAATTTTGATCAAGACGAGCTGGACTATATCAGCAGCCACCGGGTCCATCTCGACCATGACCAGCGCTGGACCGCAGCGGCTGGGGCTGCGTACACATTTTCCACAAGACCCGTGCTCCTCTGCGCCTGTCCGCCACGCTGGTCTATGGCAGTGGCCTGCGCGCGGAGGATAATGCAAACAGCATCCCCAACAGACTTGCATTAACGCCTTATGCTACCGTTAATTTTTCTGCCGTGCAGAGCATTCACAACATCTTTGGCTCGGCATGGCGGAGGGATACGCAACTCCGACTGGATGTGATCAATCTGGGAGACCACACCTACATGCTGCGTGATGGTTCGGGCACTGGTGTAACCGCACCCCAATACAGCCTGCGCAGAAGCATACTATGCTGTATATTCCATGAGTTTTAACAACCGGGTCTGAATGGGCACACCCCGTTCAGCCCTGTTTTCTGCCCCCCACCACAAACCGTCCGGCCCACAGTACCAGCAGGGCAAGCAGAGCAATGCCCGCACTCCATGCCAGAACCGCGTAAGGACCGGCGGCACCCAGCACAACCCCACCGCACAAAGCGCCCCCGCCAATACCGGCATTAAAGCCGGTCACGCTAAAGGAGCATGCCGCCTCACGCTCATCGGGGGCCAGTTCCATGGCGTAACTCTGGGGAGCCATATTCATGACCGCGCCAACAATCCCCCACACGACCATATCCACCCAGACCAGACCGGGCCACCAGCCTGCTGCCACCATAATGCCGTGGCTGGCCACAAGAGCCGCCGTTGCCACACCAATCAACCGCCCGCCAGAACAGGGGAGCCGCCCGCCCACCCAGTTACCGCCAACCCCCGCAACGCCATACACCAGCAGCAGAACGGGAATAAGCCGTTCAGGACTATGCGGAATGGTTTGCAGGAGCGGGATAATATACGTGTAAGCCGTAAAGTGCGCGATAATCACCAGCATTGTCAGCACGGCAATATAAACGAACACGGGCTGGCGGAGCAGGCGCAACAGGTCCAGCCGCCGCCGCTGGGCAGGCATGGGGGGCAGCAGCACCACAGCCGCGGCAAACACCGCCAGAGCACCTGCCCCGCAGGTTAAAAAAGCCGCGCGCCAGCCCAGCCATTGCCCAATGGCGGACACAAGGGGAATACCCCCGGCAAACCCCACCGCAACTCCTGTAAAAGCCCAGCCTGTGGCCCGTGCCACGGGGATGTCCGGCGCCAGACGGACCGCAACCCCCGCAATAACCGACCAGAAAATACCATGCCCCAATGCCAGCATAATGCGCAGCACGGCCATGAGCGCGTAGTTGGTGACAAAGGCGCAGGCTACGTCCACCCCGCCAGCCAGCAGCAGCAGGCTGGCCACAAGGACCCGCCGGTCCACGCCAGAAGTCAGCAATGTTAGCGGGATAGCAGTTAACGCCACCAGCCAGGCATAGCCTGTAACCAGCAGCCCAACCTGAGCGGGGGATACATGCAGCCCCTGCGCAATATCGGTCAGCAGCCCAATGGGCATGACCTCGGTTACAAGCCATATGAACGCCCCGACCGAGAGCATGACAAGACGCACCATGGCAGCATAACCCGACAGAATGGAAAAGACGGCAGATGTGCCCCTACTATGCCAGCCGCGCCTGCACAACCACGCAGAAACCCGTATGGGCAGGCAACGCACCACTCATACACGGCACGCCCGAACACCTGTCCATAAAAACAGGGGGTGGCGGGCATATGCCCGCCACCCCCTGCATGCACCGCATCAAAACGCTGGTTTCAGGCCACAGGCTGAGCCGGGGCAGAGGTATCGCCCAGAGCGGCCTTGAGCCGGGCTTCTGCTTCGGGGGAGAGGGACGTCTGCAAAATACGGGCATGGCCCTTGAACTGTTGCAGATCGGCCAGAACCTTATCGGGCTGGGATTTGCGCACCAGCACAAACAGGGCAGAGGTGTTGGGGGGAATGGTGTCGCTCAGTTTGGTAATAAACCCGTCATCAATCCCGTAATCGGACATCTTGCCCGCCAGAGCACCTGCACCGGCTCCAACGGCACTGCCAATAACAAAGCCTGCCAGCGGATTAAGGCACAGAAGCCCCACCAGCGCGCCCCAGAACCCGCCAGAGAACAGCCCCCAGGATGCGCCCGCTTTTTCCAGATTAACGCTCTGGTGCAAACGCGCCTTGCCTGTGGCATCCCGCGTGACCACAACGGCATCTTCAAGGTCCAGCAGGTATTCCTTCTGCAGAGTGCGACATTCGCTCAGCACCTTGGCGGCGTCATCAATATGGTCAAAGCCCAGCACGATCAGATCAGACATGGTATTTCCTTGCTTTTGCGGCTTTCCCCCAAACGGGGCCAACCACGTGAACCCTGCGTAATGTAGGGAGCGGACAGGACCTTTGCCAGAGGACTGCGCACAGGACAGCCAGATGTTTTTTATTTAACATTCCGCCCTGCAACTCTACCGCGTTGCGGCCCGTTGCACCTGTATCTCCTTTTTAACAACAGGGGGCTACCATGACATTCCTTAACACCGTCACCAATGCCATCACGCATGTGGGGGATTTTATTACCGGCGCCACGGGCGACAGGTCGGGCCTGATGACCGCACTGAACGAAGTGCTCGGCCCCGTCCCCCAGCCCGCCCTGCCCAGCAAGCTGGAAAAACGCGCACAGGCCATGGGCATGATCAGCACCATACGCCGCTGGCAGAGCGCGCCACACAGCCCACCCGCAACCGAAGCGGAAGTGCGGGGATTCTTTTTGCAAGAAGAACTGGACTGGTTTTCTGAACAGACCGGCCTTTCCGATCTGGCAACCATGAAGATGATCCGCAAGATGCTGCCACAATGTGTCAGGCTGCGGGCCATCCATGACCCGTCCCTTTTCCCGCAGCCCTCCACGCTTCAGGAATGAGCCGCCAACCCGCCTGACCTGATGTGGCAGGCACACGATGCCCCCACATCAGGCCCGGTTCTACTTTACCACACCGGGCGGGCACTCTGGTCCAGCGCAGCTAACAGGTGCAAAAACCTCTTGGCCAGACGTGTAGTATCAGGGGAGTTCGCTCAGATTCCACCCCGTCTGTGCATCATGCACCGCACTGAGCGGAATGGCGTTGGGCAGGCGTACATTGGCTGGCAGGGCCATAACCGCGCGCAAGGCCCGGAACAGAGCCCCGTGAGCCACAACCAGCGCCAGACCATCTGCCGCTGTTGCGCGGTTGAGCGCACGGGCAGCCCGGCTTTTAAGTTCGGCAAACGGTTCGGCCCCCGGGGGGGTGTACTGCCCGGCGATCCAGTCATCATACCAGTCGGCAATGGGTTGGCCTTCCTGCTCGCCAAAGCAGACTTCAGCCAGATCCTCATCCACGCTCAGGGGGAGTTGCGGCAGGCCGTAGGCCACCAGTTCATCCCGCACAATCTGGGCCGTGCGGTGGGCACGTTCGAGGGGGGAACACACAATGCGCGTAATGGCTCCCGCCCCTTGCGCGCGTATGGCCTGCTCGATCAGCCTGCCAGCTTCCACCGCCTGATCAATCCCGGTCTCATTCAGCGGCACATCCGTACGCCCCTGAGAGAGACCGGCCCTGTTCCAGTCCGTCTGACCGTGCCGCAGATACCAGTATGGACGGGGGAGAAGCACGGTCATGGCACCTTCAGTCAAACAGGGAGGATACGGAGCTTTCGTCCGATACGGCACGCATGGCACGCGCCAGCAGGCCGGAAATGGTGATCTGGCGGATATTGCTGGCCGCCATGACCGGCGCTGTTGCCTGAATGCTGTCTGTCAGGGTCAGCATTTCAATCGGAGACTCGGCAATACGGGGCACGGCCTGCCCGGTCAGCACACCGTGGGTCACGTACGCCCCAACCGATGCCGCCCCCTGCTGGGCAATGGCGCGGGCTGCGTTGCACAGCGAACCACCACTATCCACAATATCATCCACCAGCAGGCAGTGACGTCCCTTGACGTCGCCAATCACGTTCATGACCTCGGACACGCCTGCGCGCTCACGCCGCTTGTCAATAATGGCCAGATCGGTGTTCAGGCGCTGGGCAAGCTGGCGCGCACGCACCACCCCACCCACATCGGGGGAGACAATCATCAGATCGCGGTCACCGTACTGGGCGCGGATGTCGCGCACAAACAGGGGGGCTGCGTACAGGTTGTCCACCGGAATATCAAAAAAGCCCTGAATCTGCATGGCGTGCAGGTCCAGTGTCAGCACACGGCTGGCCCCCGCTTCCACCAGCAGGTTGGCAACCAGCTTGGCGCTGATAGGCGTACGGGGCCCGGACTTGCGGTCCTGACGGGCATACCCGAAATACGGAATAACTGCCGTGATCCGCTTGGCCGACCCGCGACGCAGGGCGTCCAGCATGATCAGCAGTTCCATCAGGTTGTCATTCGTGGGCGTGCAGGTGCTCTGGATGACAAAAACATCCTCACCGCGCACGTTTTCATGAATTTCAACAAACACTTCCATGTCCGCAAAGCGGCGCACGGTTACGTTACACAGGGGCAGGTTCAGCTCTGCTGCAACGGCCTGGGCCAGTGGCAGGTTGCTATTACAGGCGACAATTTTCATGACAAGGACGGTTCCCGGCCTCAGCTGTTACACGAATTAGGAAGGAAGACTGCAGCGAGGGGGGTTTAGCAACCGCGCGGCCCATTGTCATCCATCCTTCGGCCAGCCTGATGCATCCGGGGTGCAGGCGTGGCCTAAAAGCCGCGCATCTCCGGCCTGTCCATGATCCTTAACTTGCGCAAATCCGCCCTTTTCTCTAAGGGGGAGCGTTGCGGTCGGGCCCGGGTACTGGCCTGAGTTCCAGACAGCCAGCCCGCACGGATGGGCTTACCCGGCAGGTGCAACCTTACCCGTCTGACGCAGAACACCCTGCTACTGGCTGTTTACCGTCACCGGGGCCTTGCCTACCCTGCCTGCGCGCACGTGTTCCCACGCCAGCCAGCCCCCGGCAGGCCGCCGCAGGTCCCCTGCTGGCAGGGCATACCTCCACACCACTTTAAGCATACCTTGTATGCGAAAATCGCATACATTCCCCCGGCAATTCACAGGCTGGCAAATACCGGTCCGGGCACATGCCCACATCCCCCGCATCTGTGGCCCCACGGGCCTTACGCCGCCACGGCACAGATCAGCCGTGCCTTGCGGTTTAATCCACGAACAGGTTATTCGCAGCACCGCCCGGACGTGACATACTACACGCCGTCCATTCGCCCGAGCGTGCCCATACGCAAGGAGCAGCCCCAACGGAGCCAGCATGACCCGGCCACCCCCGCCAGGAAGCCGCCATAAAGCCTGTTTTACAACAGGCAGCATCATGCGGCACGTGCTGGTCATGGCCGGGACAGGGGCCATCGGACTTATGGCCGTGTTTGCGGTTGATATGCTCAACATGGTGTATATCAGCCACCTTAACAGCACCGCCATGACTGCGGCCATTGGCTTTGCCAGTGCTGTTATTGGCCTGCAGATTGCCATTTCCATCGGCCTGACCATTGGCATAAGTGCCGCCACCGCGCGGGAGATCGGGGCCGGACGGCATGAGGAAGCCCGCTGCCTTGCCTCCTCCGCCATGATTGTCATGACCGTGGTTACGGGGATTCTCGGCCTTGCCACGGCCATGGAAGCCGCTCCCATCCTAAGCCTGTTTGGCGCACGGGGGCCAACCCTGACCGAAGCCACAGCCTACCTGCGTATTCTCAGCGTCGCCTTGCCCCTGATCTGCATTGGCATGGGCTGCTCGGCCCTTATGCGCGTGGTGGGAGACGCCAAGGGCTCCATGCATATTACCCTTATGGGGGCCGTGGTGGCAGCAGTGCTGGACCCGCTGTTTATTTTCGGCCTGCATGAAGGGCTTATGGGTGCGGCTATCAGCACCACCTTCTCCCGCATTGTGGTCGCCGGGGCCGGGCTGCGTGGCGCCCTGCGGCACAGCATGCTGGCCCGCCCCTGCCTGCACCGCATTGTGCCCGACACCCGCCGGGTGGCTGGCATATCGCTCCCCGCCATCCTGACCAATCTGGCCACACCCGCAGGGGGGGTGTACGTCACGCGCGCCATGTCCGGTTTCGGGCTGGAGGCCGTGGCGGGGCAGGCCTCGATCGAGCGTATGGTGCCGGTGCTGTTCTCGCTCGTGTTTGCACTGACCGGCTCGGTCGGCCCGATCATGGGCCAGAATGTGGGCGCAGGCCGCCCCGACCGCGTGTGCCAGACCCTGACCGCCGCCCTGAAACTGGTGGTGCTCAGCGTGGGTCTGACATGGGTCGCGCTCTACTTTGCGCAGGACCTGATTATTGCCATGTACAACGCACAGGGTGATGCCGCAGCACTTCTGCACCTGTTCTGCACATGGACCATTGGCAGCTACCTGTTTGTTGGCATGCTGTTTGTCGCCAACGCCGCGTTCAACAACCTTGGCTTTCCCCTGTAATCCACCGCATTCAACTGGGGGCGGGCAACGCTGGGCACCATTCCGTTTGTTCTGCTATGCGCGCATTATGGCCCGCAGGGGGTACAGGTGGGGCAGGCCATGGGTGCCGTGCTGTTTGGGTCATTTGCGGTCTTGACTGCATTCCGCGTCACGCAAACACTCACATCGTCTCCCGCGTCGCACCCTCCGGCGCAGGATATGCGGAGCACGCCAGTTTCTGACGTGCCAACCACCAGTGCAGAAGCCGCCATGGCGGAACTGGACGAAGTGGAAAGTGCCTCCGACCTTTAACCGAGGGAACAGGACTACGCACATGTCCAAACTGACCACGCAAGAACGCAATGCCCTGCCCGATAGCGCCTTTGCCCTACCCGGCCGCCGTTACCCCATACCAGACGCCACCCATGCAAGGGATGCCCTTGCCCGCGCGAGCGAAATGCTGCATCGGGGCAACCTGACACAGGCGGAATACGACCTGATCCACAGTAAGGCCGAAGCCGTGCTGCGCCAAGAACGACTGTAACGGACCTGAATGCTCAATAAACTCTACGCCCGCGTTCTGCGGCATGCCGCCAGCCCCTACGCGCCTTTATGGCTGGCGGCACTGGCTTTTGCAGAAGCCAGCTTTTTTCCCCTCCCGCCGGAAACACTGCTTGCCCCCATGGTGCTGGCACAAAAAGACAAGGCATGGCGGTACGCCGCCATCTGCACCGTAGCCAGTGTGGCCGGTGGTCTGCTGGGCTGGCTGATTGGCGCGCTGCTGCTGGATACTCTGGCAAAACCCATTGTGCATTTTTACCATGCCGAACACACACTGACCTCCTTGCAGGAAAAATTCCGCCAGTGGGGAGTATGGATCATTCTGTTCAAGGGGCTGACCCCCATCCCTTACAAGTTTGTGACCATTGCCAGCGGCATGGCGCATTTTGCCATTCTGCCCTTTATGTGCGCGAGCCTTGTAACCCGTGGCGCGCGTTTTGCACTGGTGGCGGGCCTGCTGCGCCGCTTTGGCCCAACCATTCAGAATTTTCTGGAAACCCGCCTGCCGCTGATTACTGGCATATTCGCCCTTGCCCTGCTTGGCGGCTTTTTGGCGCTGCGCTACCTGTAGCCCCTTAACGGGGTCATACGCCCCCTCTTGTGGCGCACAAGGCAGGCGCGCTCTGGCACACCTTGCGCTCCACCCCCTGCTCGCGCAGGAAGAAAGACCCGGTTTTTTTAACACCCCATCCACACCACCAGAACCAACGCGGGAGGCACATCAGGCATGGCAACTCAGATTGCGGTCATTACAGGAGCAGGCTCGGGCATTGGCCGTGCAGCAGCCCGCGCACTGGGGCACGCAGGGTTTGACGTCGCCCTGCTGGGGCGTGACAGGGAACGTCTGGAAGCCACGGCCCGGAATCTGGCCCGGCATTCCGTCCGCACCCTTGTCATCAGCGTGGACGTAGCCGACGCACAGGCCGTGCAGGACGCCGCCAATCGGGTTGAAAGCGAACTCGGCCCCATTTCTGTCTGGGCCAACTGCGCGGGGGCCACTGTTGTCGGTCAGGTTGCAGCCCTGAATGCGCAGGACATCGCACGGGCCACACAAGTTACCTACCTTGGCAGCGTTAACGGCACACTGGCGGCCCTGAACGTTATGCGGCGCAGGGGACAGGGGGCGATTATCAACCTTGATCTGGCCCCCACCCTGCGTGACCTGCCCCTGCAGGCGGCAGAAAACGGCTCCCGCGCGGCCCTGCGCGGCTTTTGCAACAGCCTGCGCACGGAACTGCGGCATGACGCGGACCATATCCGCATTGTTATGGTGGACCTGCCCGCCATTAACACCCCGCATTATGGCTGGACCCGCAACCTGACTGGCAAACGGCTCAAACCCTTTGGCCCGGTTTACGAGCCAGAAGTTGCGGCAGAGGCCATCTGCCGCGCGGCCTTTACCACCAGCCGCTCCATTTCCATCGGCTGGGCCAACAGCTTTGCCGCTCTCTGGCGTCTGGCGGGCCCCAGTTGCCGCGAGGCCCGGCTGGCCAGCCACGGCTTCAAGGCCCAGATGAGCCATGACTGGGCCGAGGGCATCCAGCCAGATGACCTGTACAACCCGGTACCCGGCGCTTACGGCGCAGAAGGCCCGTTTGAAGCCAAGGCCCGCAGGCTGAACAGCCCGTTTACGGTTTTTGTCTCATCCGGTCTGCGGGCCAGCCTGTTTGGTGCGCTCGCAGTCATGGGGCTGAGTGCGGCATTCAACCACATACGCCGGTGCCGTAAACCCTGATTTCACACCGTCAGGGTCTTTAAGCCCCTGCCCCCCTGCGCATCATGGCACTGGACCAGAAGCGCGCAGGGGGTGAGAGGCTGAGTTGTCAAAAATATTTGCTTTATAAGAGATTTTACTTTTTTACTCAGGCCCGTAACCTGCTTTCCTCCACCTCAGCCGCAGGAGGCGCGACAAGCGCCCCCTCCATGTGGACCTGAATGGTCAGCAGTCCGATGACCCCTTCTTTTACACCTTTGAGCGGCAGTTCGGCATAACCCGTGGTCCAGCGGCCTGCTCCGTTGGCCTCCAGAACATGCCAGCCGGGCCATGCTGCTCCCTCCGCCCGCAAATGGCTAAGCTGTGGCACGTGGCGGCCGCCACTAAACAGGGTTATGCTGCCTATTCTCACCCCAAGAGTGCGCCTGTCATCCGTGTAAGAGCCCGATGCGGCTGCGGGCTGGGAGCTGCGCGAGGTCAGGAAAACTTTTTTCACGCCGACAGGCAGCATGTAAAAACATCTGTCTTCCTCACGCCGCAGCAGCCTGATACGCTGACCCTGATCCGTAACCAGAAACAGGTCGGGGTCCTTGCTCAACTCCGGCACTGCCACAAATGGCCTGCACCCCGGCACACTGGGAGCACGGACGCGTAACTGGGTAAACATGGCTGCCAGTGCGGCCCGCTCCACCTGTGAAGATGGCAGAACCTCCTTCTCCCACACATGAGGAGCCGCATGGCCCACGCGCACGACCCCACCGGCCCATGCCTCCATCTGACCTGCCTCCTGCGCCAGATAAAACTCGGCTGGCACACCATTGGCAACAAGAACAGCATGTGTTTCTGTTTGCATAAGGGTGTAATCGTAGTTGGTAATACTGTGGTCATAAAAAATACTGCCACCATTCACCAACAGGCGCACGGGCACAAAGCGCCCGTTATACAGCACGGTATGCCGGGGGGTTAGCAGCAGGTCCTGGTCCGGCAGATTCTGCCCCAGCGCATGACGCAAAATGCGGATGGGGTAACCCGCCTTCTCCTCCGGGTGGCCGGGGCGGGCCTGCACATGCCCATGCGCAACCCATAGCAGCCGCTGGGTTGTCATGCCGCCCTTGCTCCACACATCCACAAGACTACCGGCCTGCAACGCTTCCACCTCGGTTGGAGCATTTGCGGTGTGGATGTCCGTGCCTTCAATAAAGCAGGCTCTGGTGCGGGTCTGGCCTTTTTCGGCCGTAATGCGCAGCGGGCAGTGTGTGTCCGCCACATGATATTCCCCGGCTTCCAGCACGGCACCCTGAGCCAGTTCCACTATAAAACGTCCGACTTCCTCCCGCCCCCGACCGTACAGAACAACACTCCGGCAACGGCGGTCCGCGCTGATATGACAGGTGACGACAGGCTGGGCGATATGATGGACCTCGATCATGGCCTGTTCGGGGTTGTAATCCACGATCGCGGTACCGGACAGGTCAAACGGTGCATAATCCGCATTGACCACCACAGTACCGCCACCGGCCCCAAAACGCACCGTAGCCCCGCACAGCACATCGGCCAGCCCCGCCCCGCAGGAGAACACACCACCATAGGCAATGCCCAGTTCCGCCCCGTCCAGTGTCGCGTTGGGTTCCGTGGCAACAAACATGGCGTACCCACCCGCCACACAGATCCGCAAACCCGCAGGCGCACCAAGGGCCACACCCAGCAGGGCATTGCCACCAATATAAAATGCGCTGCCCGATGGAGCATGCCCGGTGGCGGGACCAATGCCAAACGAGGCGTACACGCCCGGTGGCACAATATAGGTTCCACCCGCAGGAGCTGGTACGGCGCCGGGTTGCCCGCATGTGCCCAGAAACACATTTCCGTTGGCCTGACCGCCGAAAATGGCGGGATGAATGACCCCGGCATAAATCCGCGCACCATCGGGACCGGTCATGGCCACATGATAACCATCACGCACCCCCAGAAAACCCTGATGGTCCGTAATGACGCAGGTTACACCATTGGTATTGACATAATGCACCATCGCCAACGCCCCTCCCTCGCAAGATACCCCGAAGAAGAAGGCTTACTGGTCGAATTATAAAAAATGGTTAATAAATTTTTATAGGCTCTCTGCGTTGACGATAAATTAACTCCACAGACGAGTTATACCAGCCCACCACCCCATACCCACCATGCGGAATGCGCATCTTCCAGCCTGTCTGCCGCCTGCCGTGCGGCCTGCGGCGTGGCAAACAGCCCGAAGCATGTTGCGCCAGACCCGCTCATACGCGCCATAAGGCAGCCCTCCTGCCCGCCAATATCGGCCAGAACATGGCCAACAGGGGGGCAGACAGCACAGGCAGCCTCTTCCAGACTGTTCCCCTGCTGTTTGAGAAACGCCACAACATCAGCAATATCGGCCCACTTCTCGGGCAGGGAAGCGCGCGGCAGAAAATCCCCATCCCGGCGACGGAACACCTCGGGAGTGGAAACAGCCTGCCCGCAATTCACCAGAACCATTCCGCATTCGGGCAGGTGGGCGGCGGGGGTCAGGTTTTCACCAATCCCCTCCATCCGCATTGTCTGGCTCAGCAGGCAGACAGGCACATCCGCCCCCAGTGTCTGGGCCAGCGCAAGCAGGTCTGCGCGGCTGGCCTGCACGTTCCATGCCCGGTCCAGCAGGCGCAGGGCCGCAGCCGCATCGGCCGAGCCTCCACCAATGCCAGAGGCTACGGGCAGCTTTTTTTCCAGCACCAGCGTACCGCCCGGCAGTCGGGTCTGTCCGCCGCGCAACCCCTGCAGGGCATGGGCTGCACGAAGCACAAGATTGTCCGCCCCCGTGGAGGCAGCATCCAGCACACGGCCAAAACGGCCGGTAACATGCAGGCTCAGCGGTTCGGGGCCGGGCTGGTAATGCAGTACATCGCCCGCCCCGGCAAACACCACCAGACTATCCAACAGGTGGTACCCATCTGCCCGGCGGCCAGTAACATGCAGATACAGGTTAACCTTGGCGGGCGCTGCCTCTGTAAATGCAAAGGTGGAGACATCCAGTGCTGCAACGGTCACGGCGTGTGCTTTCCTTGTTCCTGAACGGATTGTACGGCAGCGGGTTGCGCGGCGGCATCCGGTTGTGGCGCAGGGCTACCCGGCCCGGCTGGAGCCATGAGGGGAGGAACACCCGCTTTTTGCAAGGCCGCACGGATAAGGCTCTCATCCGCAGGGCTGGGATGCAGGCCCAGCGCCATATTCCACTGGTCAACGGCTTCGGTCCTGCGGCCCACGCGCCAGTAGGCCTCGCCCAGATGGTAGTTGACCTCCGGGTCCTCCGGTGTCTGCTCGGCGGCTTTTTCCAGCAGGGGAATCCCCCCGACCAGATCGCCCTGCTCCACACGTACCCAGCCCAGACTGTCTGTTATGGCCGCATCCTGATCATCCAGCGCATGGGCCTTGCGCAAAAGCTGCTCGGCTTCGGCCAGGTCTTCATGCTGTTCGACCATGCCGTAACCCAGAAAATTGAGTAAAAGCGGCTCATCCGGGGCATAGGCCAGTGCAGCGCGGGTATCATTTTTGGCAGCGGCCCAGTCCCCGGCCTCATGGTAGGCCATGCCGCGCAGGAACAGGAGCGTCCAGTCCGGGCTTTTCTGCACATTCGCCAGATCAATCGCACGGGTATAGGCGGCTATGGCGGCCTTCCAGTCCTTGGTCTGGCTAAACGCGTTACCCAGCGAACGCTCTATGATAATCTGCCCCGGCACCTGCTGGGCGAGGTGCTGGAGGAGCGGTATGGCCTCGGCCGGGTGGTCGTTGGTGGTTTCCAGCACGGCAAGGCGCAGGGTCGCAACCATGGCCAGCGGGTCCTGCGGGGGAACGCGCACCAGTGTTTCCCGCGCGGCGGCAAAATGGTGCTCGTCGTCCTGAATTTCCGCCAGCATCAGGCGGGCATCAGCCAGCGTTGGGTCCATGGCCAGCGCAAAACCCAGCATCAGGCGCGCGGCCTCATTAAACTGGAACAGGTTGAGCGCATTGCCCTCCCCCTCCATTCCCTGCTGGGCCTGCTCACGTGCCTGCTGGCGGAGCAGAAAAGCCGTTAGCACATAGGCCCGGGCGATTCCCTCCCGCGCGGATGTAACAGGGTAATGGGCGATCTCCGCCTGCAAGGCAGGACCAGCCAGCCCCAGAATGGAATCTGTCGCCACCAGCTTCCGAATAATGGCCCGTGCCTTGTCCTGCTGGCCATGGTTCCATAGCCACGCTGCCTGAGAGCGGGTCAGGAGCATGTCGTAGCCGGGCATGGCCTTCTGCGCCTGCACGAAAAGGGTCTCGGCCCGGTCGGACTGGCCCGCCACCTGTGCGATAAGAGCCGCATGCAGGGTATAAAACGGCGACAGAACAGAGCCGGGCACATGGAGCAGGCTCTCTATCGCCTCATCCGCATGGCCCTGCGCCTGCTGGCACCACGCCAGCAGCAGCGGCACGATCAGGCGGGCCATGGGGTCGTCTCCAGCCCGGTGATAATACTGCACGGCCTCTGGCCATTCCCCCCGCACCGCGGCGTCATCCCCCAGCACAAGGGCGGAGATCACACTCCTGTCCTTGGGTGTTTTATCCGCAACCCGGGCCAGTTCCACGGCCTGAGGTGCTCCCACCATCACGCTCCGCACAAAAGCCTGACGCAGCAGATCCACATCGGTCGGGTCTGCCTGCAACGCCTTGCGGAAGGCCTGTGCCGCCTCAAGGTCATCCCCCAGACGCACAGCCACGATCCCGCGCAGATAGGCTTCCGAATCGACATACCCGCGTCCGGCCTGCACGGTGGGTCCGGTTTCATGGCGTAAACCATGCGCAGGACCGGACACCGCCGCCAACGCAGGCGACACCAGCATGGTGGCAGACAGCAGGAAAACCGTAGGCATAAGACGACAAAACAGCATAAGAACCCTATTCAGGCTGAGACGGCAGCACCGGGTTGCCGCGGCTGGCGGCCTACATCCGCCAGCATAGCAAATGAGGAACGACATGAACGGCTGGCTTAGTCTCTACCGCGCTCATGCCAAACCGCCAAACCATCCGCTTCATATTCTGCTCCACTCCCTGACTGTGATAGGGGGGAGGTAATGCACGATGCTCTTTCCCTCCTCCGCCTCTATACCGAATGGGGGGTGGATACCGCCGTAACCGACAACGCCACCGACCACCGCCTGAGCGGTGCCGGCGCGCACCCTCTGCCACGCCTGCTCAACCCCGGCAAACTCCGCCCGAGCGCGCCTGCCGTACAGACTCCGGCCATGGTAGCGCCTCACACCCCACGGCAAAACCCCGCCCCTGCTGCGGGGAACGAAGGGGGGATGACCAGTCTGGGCGAGGCCATAGCCCTTGCCCGGCAGGTTGCCGCGCAGGCAGACACCCCCGATGCCCTGCGCACGGCCATGGAGCAGTTTGATGCATGCTCCCTGCGCGGCACGGCCATGCACACACTCATACCCTCCGGACCGGCCAACGCCCCGCTCATGCTGATCGGGGAGGCCCCTGATGCGGATGAGGATCGGAGCGGCCATGTTTTTTCCGGCCTGTGTGGCACCTTGCTGGATACATTGCTGGACCCGCTGCCACTGAAGCGCAGCCAGTTGACCCTTGCCACCGCCCTGCCGTGGCGCCCCCCCGGCGGCCGCCCCCCATCGGATGCGGAACAGCGCATCTGCCTGCCTTTCCTGCACCGTGCGATCACCCTGTTTGCCCCCCGCCACCTTGTGCTGTGCGGTCGCCTGCCCGCAACCATGCTGCTCGGCAAGGATACCCCTGCCGCCCGACGCGAATGGAGCATGCTGGCCCTGCCCGGTCTGGGTGACATTCCTGTTCTGGCCATGCGCCACCCGCTCCAGCTCCGCGCCTCCCCCACCGCCCGGCGGGAAATCTGGCAAACGCTGATGCTGGTGATGAAAACACTACGGGACACGCCATGAAGCAACCGTGGGGACAGCCGTAATAACCCCGCATTTACCCCAAAGAACTATAGTATGAAATAACACCCGATACCTTTGGAAAACAAAGAACTCCATCCCGAAAACCCGTTGCGTTACGCTAAAGCGCGCTATGGTTTCTCCAGCACGCCAACCAATGTTGACAAAGAGTAAACTTGCTTTTTGCGCGCAAAAAGCCTAGACCCCGCCAGCCATGCGAGCGATAGGTCAAATTCCTCATCAGATCGCGGCAAAAGCCTTTTTGGCTGGAGCCGCTCTTTTGGCCAGCGCTTCCGTCAGCACGACGAGAGCCCATGCCAGTTCCCCGGACCACGGGGTGGAACCGCACAGTGAAGAGCTGGCGATGGTTCTGCCACGCCGGGCTTTTCCGGAAGGCGATGATCTTGTTCTACCCAGACCACTGCCACAGGATGTAGCAACCAACATCCGCACCATTTTCCGCCTCCAGCGCATGGGGGCGTTTGCCGAGGCGATCAACAGCACCACCCACCTGACCGACTCACTGCTGCTGGGCGAGGTTGAGGCAGACCGCTACCTCAACCCCAGCTACCACCCCAGTGCGACCGAACTGCGCAACTGGCTCAGGCAATACACAACCTATGCGGATGCCCCGGCAGTCTGGGCGCGGCTTGCCGCCCTGCCTGAACGGGGTGGCCCCATGCCCGCAGCGCCTTCCACCGAGCATCTGGCCCCCGAACATGCCGCCCTTGCGGCAGGGCCGTTGCAGGAGTTCACCCGCAACCCCCTGCTGGACCGCACCCTGCGTGAACGCACGACATGGGGGCTCAAGGGTGTGCATAGTGCTTTGCACCTGATCAGCATCACACCGGGCATGACCCCCGCCTACGCCGCCCAGTTGCAGGCCGAAACGGCACAGGCCATGCTGGCCGCGGGTGAGACCGATCTGGCGCTGGACATCAGCCGCACAGCCAACACCGTATCCCACGGGCGCAATGCGCTGGCGGGCTACGTGGCCGGGCTGGCCCTGTGGCAGAAGCGGGATTACGCACAGGCCGGACAGTTTTTTGAACGGGCCTCCCACGCACCGCGCGCCACGCCGGAAATGCGGGCCGCAAACGCCTTCTGGGCGGCGCGGACGCACGAAAAGGCCAATAATCCCCACAGCCAGCATCTGTGGCTCCAGCATGCCGCCACTTTCCCCCGCACATTCTACGGGCTTCTGGCGAACACCATGCTGCGCACGATGGGCACCCCCCACAAGCTGAGCGAGCACCACGGCCTTGCCAGCTTTGCCCCGCTGGAAAGCACGGGGGGTACCAGCCAGAGCACGGCCTCCGCCCCGGTGCTGACCGAAATTGACATAGAAGCCGTGGGCAATACCGAGGTCGGTCGTCGCATATTTGCCCTGCTTCAGGTCGGGGAGCCGGAAATGGCGGAAAACGCCATGCGCCGCGCATGGCCCGGCCTGCATGACGTCACCCTTGCCCGGTCCTTCCAACTGGTGGCCGGAGCCGCGGGGCTGCACGACCTTGCGCGCGAAATGGAAGATTCCCTGCAAAGTCAGGCTTCCTCCGCGCAGAGCATGGACGATACACCTCTGCCACAACTGCGGCCACGCAATGGCTTTACCATGGACCCGGCCCTTGTTTACGCACTGGCCCGTGTGGAATCCAATTTTGATGCCCGCGCCGTATCGGGGGCTGGAGCCCACGGGCTTATGCAGATCCGCCCCATAACGGCCGATTTTGTAACCAGCGCCTCCACCACCATGCCCAACCACAGGTTTGAGCACTCGGCTTCCGCCCTGTATGACCCCAGCCTCAATCTGGAAATCGGGCAGCGTTACGTGCAGTATCTGGCCAAGCTGACCCAGCAGGCCAACCATACCGAAGCGCGTGGCGGGGACATCATCCGCCTGCTGGCCAGCTACAATGCAGGCCCCAACGCGCTGGCCCACTGGGAAAATATGGCGGCGTCCTCGGACGACCCGCTGATGTTCATGGAACTGCTCCCCAATCAGGAAACCCGGAACTACGTTCACCAGACCCTGACCTATCTGTGGCGCTACGCCGCCAAAATGAAGCTGCCAGTACCCTCCCTGAGTGCTCTGGCACATGGCACATGGCCTGACTTCGCGGATGAGACCGCACTGGCCAGCACAGTCCACTAACGCCACACCACCGTGGAGAATGCAGTAAGCCAAAGGGGTGCTGGCATAAACCAGCGCCCCTTTGGCTTACCTGACCACCCCTGTTCCCCCAGAACACACCGGCACCATACGGGCACGTACCCTGCCCCCCTGATGGATGTCTCTTGCAGCAGACAGTGGCGGGAAGAGCTTCCCTTCTGGCGCTCTCTCAGTTTTCCGCCAGTGCCTGACGGCTGGCGCGTACGCGGGCCACACGGCGGCCCTCCACTTCCAGCACCTCAAACAGCCAGCCATCATAGGCGACCTTATCCCCCGCCGCTGGCACACGCCGCAGCAGGGCCAGCAGCAGGCCACCCAGCGTATGGTAGCTGCCTTCCTCCGGCAAGGAGCGCAGGCCCAGCATGTCCTTGATCTCATCCACCGAGGCAGTTCCTTCAAGGCTGATGACCGCATCGGGCGCGGGCACGTTGGCTGCGTGGTGGCTGGACTGGGGCTGCTCGTGCGAGGTTTCCCCCACAATGGCGTCAAACAGGTCCGCCGGGGTCACGATCCCTTCAAACGCCCCATATTCGTCCAGTACGAAGGCCATGCCCAGATTGATGCTGCGCATGCGCGCCAGCATGTCCAGCGCGGAAATACTGTCCGGCACCACCACCATCGGCCGCATGCCCGCCTCTATGGAAACAGGCATGCCCTCAAGCACCCGGTCCAGCACGTCCTTGGCCAGAATAACGCCTACGGGGTTGTCTACCCCACCTTCGCAAACCACAATGCGGGCGTAGCTAGTCTGCTTGAGCACCTGCACCAGCGCCTCACGCCCGGCGTGACGGTCTATCCAGCACAGTTCGTTTCTGGGCGTCATAATAGCCCGTACAGGCCGGTCTGCCAGCCGCAGGAGCCGCTCGATCATGCTGCGCTCCTCGTGCTCCAGCACGCCCAGACGCGCTCCTTCGGCTATGTAGGCCTTGAGTTCCTCTTCCGTCAGGCTCTGGTTGACCGCATCGCTCGCCCCCATCAGACGCAGCACCATGTTGGAAGAGGCCCGCAGCAGCATGACCACCGGCCCAGTGACCCTGGCCAGCAGTTCCAGCGGCATGGCCAGGCGGGCGGCCATTTTTTCCGGCTCACGCAGGGCAAGCTGCTTGGGCACCAGCTCCCCCAGCACCAGCATGATGGCGGTAATGAAAACCACCACCACAACCATGGAAAGCTGTGGGGCAAAGGGTTTGAGAAGGGCAAAGCGCTCCAGAATGGGGGTCAGGTGCGCCTCGATCTGTACACCGCCAAACGTGCCTTCCAGAATGGAGACAAGCGTCATGCCCACCTGCACCGTAGGCAGGAAGATCTGCGGGTCCTCGGCCAGACGCATGGCCCGGTCCGCACCGCGCATCCCCTTCTCCTGCAACTGTGCCAGACGCGGCTTGCGCACGGAAATAAGGGCGAGTTCACCCATGGCGAACACGGCGTTGAGGAAAACCAGAAAGAAAATAACAAGAATGGAAAGTGCCATGGATAAAACCAACACGCCTTTATGCTGTAGCGGGTCTGCTGTAGCGGGCTTTGCACAACAGAAGCCCCACGCACACGATAAGGGATGATCCCGCGGGAGACCAGCACCGAACACGTGACCCGCCCTGTAGGGTATGCCCATGCAGCAGGTGTATGCCTGCCCACCGCATAAAGCGGACCAAATCGGTATTCTTTTTGCGGCGGCCATAAAAAAACGGCCCCCGAAGGAGCCGTTTTCTGTCTCGCCTAACCGATTCGCACAGGGCAGAATCAGTCTGCGGCACTACTTTCTGCGGGTTCAGCAGCCTTGGGGGCCTCGTCATTCGCACCTTCGGTACGCACGACCTTGACCCGGGGAGCCTTGGCGGGCTTACGCGCCGCAATGGCTTCCATCTGCTCTTCCACCTGCTTGGAAAACACGTACTGGGCCGGACGCTGGTTGGCCAGAGAGATTTCCGGCACCATCGGCTTTTCGGTTTCGGGGCCAAACAGCGCGACCTTGGCAATGTGCCAGGGGCGGCGGACGGCATCCATAACAGCGGTGGATTCATAACCGGAATGCACCATGCAGTCGGCGCATTTTTCGTAGTTACCGGTGCCGTAATCGTCCCACTTGGTGTCGTCCATCAGCTCACGGAAGGACTTGGCGTAGCCTTCACCCAGCAGGTAGCACGGGCGCTGCCAGCCAAACACGTTACGCAGGGGCTTGCCCCACGGCGTGCAGTGGTACTGCTCGTTACCGGCAAGGAAGTTGAGGAAGAGCGGAGACTGCGTAAACCGCCACTTCTTGCCCTTGCCCAGACGGAACACATCGCGGAAGAGCTGCTTGGTTTTCTGCCGGTTGAGGAAGTGCGCCTGATCGGGTGCACGCTCATAGGCATAGCCCGGTGCGGTCATGATCCCGTCCACGCCCATGGCCATCACTTCATCAAAGAAGTTGGCCATACGCTGGGGGTCCGCCCCATCGAACACGGTGCAGTTGATGGACACGCGGAAACCGCGCGCCTTGGCCTTTTTAATGGCGGCAACCGCGCGCTCATACACCCCGTCCTGACAGACGGAGGCATCGTGCATGGTCTTGTCGCCATCCAGATGCACATCCCACGAGAAGAAGGGGGATGGTTCGTAATCATCCATCTTCTTTTCAAGAAGCAGGGCGTTCGTGCACAGATAGACGTACTTCTTGCGCGCGATCAGCCCACGGATGATTTCGGGCATTTCCTTGTGCAGCAGCGGTTCCCCGCCAGCTACGGCAATTACTGGCGCGCCTGCTTCCGCATCCGCGTCCAGACATTCCTGCACGGTCATGCGCTGGTTGAGAATAGCCGCCGGGTAATCGATTTTTCCGCAGCCTGCACAGGCCAGATTGCAGCGAAAAAGCGGCTCAAGCATGAGCACCAGCGGATAGCGCTTGCGCCCCGTAATATGCTGTTTGACAACGTAACTGCCGACCCTGACGGCCTGCATTATCGGTACGGCCATAAACCCCCGCTTTGGCGCATCCACTTAACGCCTGTATCGTGACTGGTAGTAAGACAAGTCAGTATTGAGTATGTCCATAAAGCGCGCGGCCAGACCTGCTGCCTGCCTGGCCTGCTACTCCACCCGTAGACTGTCAGAAGGAGCAACAGGCGCGGAACATGTATAGCCACGCGTGTATGAGGTATTCGCCTGCATATAGGTGGCCTCGTTTGTCAAGCTCAAGTCTTTTTCACTCCCTGTTGCAAAAAAGACACAATCAGCAGCGAGTTTTGTTTCCGTGCTTGCGTTCTTTCACAAAACATTAAACCAAACCCCTTTGGTTCGCGATGTCTGTCGGCATGTTAACGCGATGTAAGGCACGCCGGAGAACAGCATACCCCGCCTGTAACAGGCAGTTATGCGCCGTTTTCCGCTAAAAAGAAGATGGAAACAATCGCATGGACAGTTCTAAAAACCAGAACGCCGCGTCACCGATTCCCACTTTTGGCCGTTTTCCTGCGCTGGATCGTGTTCGGGTTCCTGCGGACCTGCGCAACCTGTCTGTTGAGCAGCTCAAGCAGCTTGCGGACGAACTGCGGGCCGAAACCGTGGATGCGGTCTCCACCACCGGGGGGCACCTTGGGGCCTCGCTTGGCGTTGTGGAACTGACCGTAGCCCTGCACGCGGTGTTCGACACGCCCGATGACCGGGTAATCTGGGATGTGGGCCATCAGGCCTACCCACACAAGATTCTGACCGGACGGCGCGAGCGCATCCGCACCCTGCGCCAGCCGGGTGGGCTGTCGGGCTTTACCCGCCGCTCCGAGAGCGAATACGACCCGTTTGGCGCGGCCCACTCCTCCACCTCCATTTCCGCTGGGCTGGGGATGGCGGTGGCGCACCACCTGCGCGCGGAGGATGATCCCTCCTACCGTGAACGCAATGTGATTGCGGTGATCGGCGATGGTTCCATTTCCGCCGGTATGGCGTATGAGGCCATGAACAACGCCGCAGTAGCCGGGCCGGGTGCCGAACGCCTGATCGTGATTCTCAATGATAACGAGATGTCCATTGCTCCGCCGGTCGGGGCCATGTCCAACTACCTCTCGCGCCTCATGTCGTCGCGCAAGTTCATGGAACTGCGCGAACTGGCGGGCAAATTCGTCAAGAAGCTGCCCGCCCCGGTGGAACGCACCGCCCGCAAGGCGGACGAATACGCACGCGGCATGATTACCGGCGGCACACTGTTCGAGGAGCTGGGCTTTTACTACGTTGGCCCCGTGGACGGGCACGACCTGCCGCAGCTGGTCACGATCCTGCGCAACCTGCGTGATACGGATAAAGGCCCCATCCTGCTGCATGTGATTACGGAAAAAGGCCACGGCTACCGCCCGGCAGAAAACGCGGGCGACAAATACCACGCCGTAGCCAAGTTCAACGTCATTACCGGTGAGCAGAAGAAAGGCCCCGCAGGCCCGCCCAGCTACACCTCGGTTTTTGCGCGTGAACTTGTCCGCCGCGCCCAGACCGACAAACGCCTGACCGCGGTGACCGCCGCCATGCCGTCCGGCACGGGCCTGGATGCGTTTGCCAAAAACTACCCCGACCGCTTTTTTGACGTCGGCATTGCCGAGCAGCACGCGGTTACCTTTGCCGCGGGCATGGCCACCGAGGGCCTGCGCCCGTTCTGCGCCATTTACTCCACCTTCCTCCAGCGTGCGTATGATCAGGTCATGCACGATGTGGTGCTCCAGAACCTGCCGGTCCGCTTTGCCATTGACCGCGCGGGGCTGGTCGGGGCCGATGGCGCAACACATGCCGGGTCGTTTGACATCGCCTATCTGGGCTGCCTGCCGGGCATGACCATCATGGCCCCTTCGGACGAGCTGGAACTGCTGCACATGACAGCCACGGCCGCTGAGTTTGATGAAGGCCCGATTGCCCTGCGTTACCCGCGTGGCAACGGGCTTGGACTGGACCTGCCCGCCGAGGGGCAGGTGCTGGAAATTGGCAGGGGCCGCATGATCCGCGAGATGGGCCGCCAGTCCGGTGCACAGACGGGTGGCATCGCCATTCTCTCGCTCGGGCCAAGGCTTGGAGCGTGCCTGCAGGCCGCCGACATGCTGGCGGCACAGGGCCTGCCCCCGACCGTGGCCGATGCCCGCTTCGCCAAGCCGATTGATACGGCTCTGGTGGAAAACCTTGCCCGCAACCATGCGGTGCTGATCACCATTGAGGAAGGGTCCGAAGGGGGGTTTGGTACACAGGTCTGCCACCATCTGGCCCGCACCGGGCTGCTTGACCGGGTGCGCTTCCGCCCCATGACCCTGCCCGACCGCTTTATCGACCACAACACGCAGGACGCGCAGTATGACGAGGCCGGGCTCTCCGCACCTCACATCGTCGCAACCGCTCTTAATGCACTGGGTGTGAGCGCTACGGGCATCGGAGACATGCTCGAAGCAACCTTGTCAAACCGTGCAACCGGGACAAAATCGTAAGCATGAAACGTATTTCCTTCCGCGCAGGGCTCGTGCTTGGCATGAGCATGGCGCTTCTTCCCGTAGCTGGGGCTGGCGTATCCGCCCCGGCTGCGTTTGCCCAGTCCGCTCCGTCCGATGCCGTTATTGCCCCCGTGCAGACGCTGTACACAGCGCTTGACCAGATCGTGCAGTCCCACGGCAGCTTTGCCGAACGCAGCCAGATCGTTGCCACCGCCGTGGACAAGTCCTATAATCTGGAAGCGGTGCTCAAAGCCTCCATCGGCCTGCGTTACAACGGGCTGAATCCTGACGAAAAGCAGAAACTGCTGGCCGCGTTCAGAGCGTACACTGTCTCGCGCTACGTAAGTAACTTCAAGCCGGGTGCGGACATCAAGTTCACCATCCAGCCTACCGTGACCGACACGGCCGTTGGCGGTAACAAGCTGGTGGTCACCGACCTTGGCGCGAGCGATGGCTCAACCCCGACCGAGATCAGCTACATCATGAACAATGCCGACGGGTCATGGAGAATTGTGGACGTGCTGCTCAGCGATGCCCGCATCAGCCAGGCCGCGGCCCAGCGTTCGGACTTCAGCTCCACGCTGACCTCGGGTGGCGTTTCTGGCCTTATCAGCGTTCTTGAGCGCAAGGCTCAGGCCTACGCCCAGAACTAAGGGAGCAGGCGCGTGCGGCAACGCAAACAGACACACTCCTCCCTTATGGGGCGCATGATGGTCGGGGCATGGTAGCAGTTTTTCCTGTTCTGGCCGCCGCCAGCGCGCTTCTTTCTGTTACTGGCTGTATCCAGTCCTCGCTGGGGGCTGGACTGCTGGCGCGTTTCCGCCGCAATGAACGACTGCCTGTCGTGCTGGGTAACCCCCCGCCGGTAACCGTACTGAAACCCCTGTACGGCTCCGAACCCCTGCTGGAAGAAGCTCTGGAAAGCTTTTGCACGCAGGATTACCCCCATATGCAGATCCTGTTTGGCGTGCGCGATGCGGATGACCCCGCCATTGCCGTTGTCCGCCGCCTGCAGGAACGCCACCCATCGCTGGACATGGAACTTGTGGTGGACCCCGCCCTGCATGGGCTGAACCGCAAGATCAGCAACCTGATGAATATTCTGCCCAGAGCACGGCACGATATTCTGGTAATTTCCGATTCCGACATCCATGTGCGGCCCGATTACCTGCAACACATCGTATCGGCCCTGCACCAGCCCAATACCGGGCTGGTCACCACCCTGTACGCGGGCCTGCCTGCAAGAGGCTCCCTTGTGCAGATGCTGGCGGCCTGCCAGATCAACCACAACTTTCTGCCCGGTGTCATGCTCTCGCGCTATCTGGGGCGGCAGGACTGTTTAGGGGCCACCATGGCGCTGCGCCGCCAGACACTGGATGAAATCGGCGGGCTGGAAGCCCTTTTGCCCCATGTGGCCGATGACGCCCTGCTCGGCAGGCTGGTACGACAGGCTGGCATGAACATCGCCATTGCCGAATGCATGACATGGACCACCATTGCCGAATCCAGCTTTGGCGAACTGCTGCGGCACGAACTGCGGTGGGGCCGCACGGTGTGTACGCTGGCGCCAGCTGGGTATGCGGCCTCCTCCATCCAGCTCCCCCTCTTCTGGGCAACACTGGTTGTGCTTTTTCAGCCACATGCGGCATGGAGTTTGCCATTCTTCTGGGGCATATGGGCCATGCGCGGGGTTACGTCGCTGCTGATTGACCGCGCTGTAGGTGCGCGCGCGCTCTGGCCATTTTTACTGCTCCCCCTGCGGGACTGGCTGTCTGCCGCCATTATGGTAGGGAGCGCCAGTGGCACGGAAGTCCACTGGCGGGGCCAGACCATGCACATTGCTCCCCACCCGGACACGGCCTCCGCGCCTGTGCGGACTCTCTCCCCCGGCCCTTAGTGAACACATGCAAAGACTTGCTTTCTGCCTATACGCCAGAGTATTTGCCTAAACCAAATGCAGATACGGAAGTCCCTGAGCCAGCATTTATGCCGGAGCTTACTGTTGGACCCCACCGTTCTACGCCCCTGTCAGGATAGAAACCGATGACGATGAGAACCCTTTTTCTCCAGCCGCCAACTTTTGATGGTTTTGATGGCGGCGCAGGCTCGCGCTATCAGGCCCGCCGTGAAATTAAATCTTTCTGGTATCCGACATGGCTGGCCCAGCCTGCTGCTCTGGTTCCCGGCAGCCGCCTGATTGACGCCCCGCCCGCCAACATGGGCATGGAGCCCATTCTGGAAGATGTGAAAAACCGCGATCTGGTGGTGCTGCACACCTCCACCCCGTCCTTTGCCAAGGACGTGCAGGTGGCCCAGATGCTCAAGGACGTTAACCCGAACCTGAAGATTGGCATGGTTGGCGCCAAGGTGGCCGTTCAGCCGGAAGAAAGCCTGCTCAAGGGTGCGCCCATCGACTTTGTTGCCCGCAATGAATTTGATTACACGATCAAGGACATTGCCGATGGCATGGACTTCAAGGACGTGGACGGCATTACATGGCGCAACAAGGATGGCGAAATTATCGCCAACCGCGACCGCGCCATGATCGAAGACATGGACGCCCTGCCCTTCGTGACCGAAGTGTACAAGCGTGACCTGCGGATTGAAGATTACTTCATCGGCTACCTCATGCACCCGTACATTTCCATCTATACGGGCCGTGGCTGCAAATCGCGCTGCACCTTCTGCCTGTGGCCGCAGACCGTGGGGGGCCACCGCTACCGCACCCGCAGCCCGCAGCATGTGGCGGCCGAAATCCGTCTGGCCATGCAGTATTTCCCGCAGGTGAAGGAGTTCTTCTTTGATGATGACACCTTTACCGACGACCTGCCCCGCGCCGAAGCCATTGCCCGCGAACTGGGCAAGCTGGGTGTAACCTGGTCGTGCAACGCCAAGGCCAACGTGCCCTACGACACGCTCAAGGTCCTGCGTGACAACGGCCTGCGCCTGCTTCTGGTCGGCTACGAAAGTGGCAACCAGCAGATCCTGCACAACATCAAAAAAGGCATGCGTGTTGAAGTGGCGCGTGAGTTCACCAAGAACTGCCACGAACTGGGGATCAAGATCCACGGCACCTTCATTCTGGGTCTGCCGGGCGAAACGAAGGAAACCATTCAGGAAACCATTCGCTTCGCACAGGAAATCAACCCGCACACGTTGCAGGTTTCCCTCGCAGCACCTTACCCCGGCACGGCCCTGTTCAAGGAAGCCACGGAAAACGGCTGGCTGGACGAAAGCAACGCCGAACTGCTGGACGAAAACGGCGTGCAGATTGCACCGCTGCACTACCCGCACCTGTCGCACACCGAAATCTTCAACAGCGTGGAAGAATTCTACAGGAAGTTCTACTTCCGCGCTCCCAAGATTGCCTCCATCGTGGGTGAAATGGTGCGTTCGCCCCAGATGATGAAGCGCCGCCTGCGCGAAGGTGTGGAATTCTTCCAGTTCCTTAAAGGCCGCAAGGCTGCCTGATCTGGCATAACTGATGGCGCTGGGTGGGGGATGGCGCATAAGTCCCCCACCCAGAACAGCCATGACAGCCCCCGCCCGCCAGTGCTAGACACAGGCAAAGGCTACAAAGGGCTGCCAGAACCATGAAACGCGCCATTATTTCCGCCGATGATTTCGGCATGTCGGTTGAAGTGAACGAGGCCATCGAACAGGCCCACATCAACGGCGTTCTCTCCACTGCCAGTCTCATGGTTTCCGGCCCTGCCGCACAGGATGCGGTGGAACGGGCCAGACGTCTGCCCTCCCTTCATGTCGGCCTGCATCTGGTGGTTATTGAAGGACCATCGGTTCTGCCCCACAGCCGCCTGCCGCTGATTACGCGCGGGAATGGCTGGTTTTCTTCCTCCCAGTTCGGGCTTGGAGTGGACTACTTTTTCCGCCCCGAAGGACGGCGGGAACTGGAGGCGGAAATCACCGCCCAGTTTGAAGCCTTCAGCCGCACGGGCCTGCCGCTGGACCACGCCAACGCCCACAAGCACATGCACCTGCACCCTACCGTGGGTAAAATGATGATTGGCATAGGCAAAGGCTATGGGCTGAATGCCGTACGCGTGCCTCTGGAACCACCCCGTCCCCTGTATGCCGCAGGCACCTATACCGACACGCTGGGCGATGCCGCCCTGCGCCGCTGGACCGCCCTGCTGCGCCATCAGGCCCATGCCGCGGGCATGGCTACGAATGACTGGTGCTTTGGGCTGGCCTGGAGCGGGCACATGACCACCGAACGCATGGCCGCTCTGGCAGCCCATCTGCCTGATGGTGTGTCCGAGATCTATTTCCACCCCGCCACCCACAAAAACACCATGCTCGAAGAACTGATGCCCACTTATGAGCATGAGGCAGAGTTTCAGGCGCTCTGCGCACCGGGCTTTCGCAAGGGGCTGGAACAGGCAGGGGCGCAGCTTTGCGGCTGGCAGGACATCGCTTACGGTGCATAGCTGCCGTGCGTATGTTGCAAATTTATCGTTATAACAAAAATTTGCACTCCGTTTTTCCTAAAATGCCTATTTTGTTTGGTTTTGGGTAATAATATTTCAAAACCACTCTTGACCGGGCATTTCCCTTCATGCTCCTGATGACGAACCGACAACACAAAAACAATAACGGTCTGTCACATGGTCGCACATCCTACCCGGTGGAATATCCGCCTCCGTTCTTATGCCACCCAGTCCTGTACATTCTGGCGCTACGCCCATGCCCTGCCGGTACGTGCGGTTGTACGCACGGTCTGAACAGCAGGCCCAGCAGCACGCTCCCTAAAACCGAACCCCTGCACGCATAAGACAACTCCCTCCAGCAAGAGCGAGAGGAAGCGGAATAACAATGGCAAAAATACACCGCCCCCAGCGCCCCGGTACCTCCGAACACGGGCCAAAGCACACCCGCGCAACCGCTGCATGCGCCATTGCACTGGCCTCAGTATGGCATGCACCTTTTGGCTCAGGCATGGCACAGGCCCAGACCACCCATGCCTCCGCCCTTACGGCCCAGCCGAGCGTGTCTCCCATTTCCGACACCATCATCAACCCCGGCAGCAAGGTCCATGCCCTGCCTGCGCAATCCCTGCGCCCGCTGGATGCGGAAACCATTGGCCCGGATCTGAGCGCCATCCGACGCCCGCCCAACACGCCCATTCCGCCGAGCGGGGTGCCCATTCTGCCGTCCCCCGGTCTGGCACCTCTGAGCGTGATGCCGATCATGCCGTCGGAAACACCCCACTCGCTGCACCAGATCGAACTGGACTCCCTGATAAATGGGGAAGGCCCTTCCGCCCTGCTACCCGCAAGCTGGGACGCACAGCGCGATTACGATCTGCCAGACCCCTACTACGTGCCCACGGCAGGCGCGGGGCACCTTATTCCGCAGTTGATGCCCTTCCGCGACCGGCTGAGGGACAAGGGATTTTCGTTCTCCTTCTCCTACAAGGGGGAGGCCATGGGGCTGGCATCTGGCGGGTTACCCGGCCAGAAAGGCATCAGCTACGTGCATGAACTGACCCTGCAGACCACGTTTGATCTGGGTCGCATGAACCCGGCACTCAACGGCTGGTCGGTGCATGGGCTGGTCATGGAACGTGCGGGCCGTGCGGCGCAGAACGTGCGCGCTGGCGAATACTATGTGGCCTTGCAGGAAGTGTACACGCTCTCGGGCAACGTGGCGGCGCATCTGGTGGACATGTACGCCGAGAAAAAGATGCTCAACAACAAGCTGGACATCATTTTCGGCCGTATGTCGCTTACCCATGTGTTCGCCACATCTCCGCTGCTGTGCTCCTTCATGGTCACCTGCTCGGCCCCTGTGGCCATCAAGCAGCTACCGGGCATGAGCGTGTACCCAAAAGCCACATGGGGTGCGCGCGCGCGCTTCCGCCCCACGCGGGATACGGCCATACAGGTTGGCGCTTACTCCGTGAGCACCCTGAGCGAGAACCCTTCGGGCTGGTCATGGGGGTCCGAGAACGCAACGGGCCTGTCCCTGCCGGTCGAGTTCACCTGGGCACCGTTCCTGACCCGCAACCGCCTGCCCGGCCACTACGTGCTGGGGTATGAACACGACACCACCCGGTATGCGGACAAGATTGGCTCGGTCCTGCCCAAGCACATTGCCGACACCCTGCCCGGCACACGCTCCGCCCCCTCCGACGCCATGTGGCTGGAGGCCGACCAGATGATCTACCGCCTTGGCGGGCGTAACCAGATGGCCGGTGGCTACCTGATGGCTGGTTACGTGCATGCCACCCCGCATGTGGTCAACATATCGGATCAGGCTTATGGCGGCCTGTCGTTTGTGGGGCTGATCCCCACCCGCCTGACCGACCGGTTTGGCGTGCTGTATTCGTGGTACAAGGTCAGCCGCCGCCGCCGCGATAGCGAAATTCTGGCCGTGGATGGCGGGTATTCACTGGGATCGACCATTCGTGGAATCCAGAATGATTCCGAACTGGTGGAAGCGTATTACGGCATAGACGCCACACATGGCGTGCTGGTCCAGCCTGAGTTCCAGTATCTGATCCACCCGGGCGAAACACACCACATTCCCAATGCGGCCCTGATTGGCCTCAAGGTTATTGCCAACCTGTAAAAACCACCTCCTGCCGGTGCGCCCATCGCACCGGCAGACACGCATAAAACAGCACAAAGGCCACCCGCCCCTGTGGCGGGCTCTAGGCATGGCGCGGTACGTCTGCTAGTCAGCAAGGCGAACGTTCAACCCGTACGCGACTGGCCTTGCTGCATCTGGCATGACTGACACGCCCGACAAAACCCAATCCTCCGGACAGACCCTTTCCGCCAGAGCGGAAGCGGCCCGCGCCGAGCGGCTTGCCCGTCAGGCAGCGGCACTGCGCGCCAACCTGCGCCGCCGCAAGGATCAGGCCCGGACCAGACAGGACCATAGCACGGCGGAGGAGCCCTCCCCCGCCACCACACAGCCCCCCGGTAATGGAGAGAGCAAGACATGCCCGTGATGCCCGATACATGGATCCGCCAGATGGCGCACGATCACGGCATGATCGAACCGTTTGTGGAAAACCAGAAACGCGAAGGCGTTATTTCCTACGGTCTTTCCTCCTACGGGTATGATGCCCGCGTGGCTGATGATTTCCGTATTTTTACGGATGTGAACAACGCCATTGTGGACCCCAAGAACTTCAGCCCTGAAGGTTTTGTGTCCCGCAAGGCGGATGAATGCATTATTCCGCCCAACAGCTTTGTGCTGGCCCATACCATTGAATACTTCCGTATCCCGCGGGATGTGCTGGTGGTCTGCCTTGGCAAGTCCACCTATGCGCGGTGCGGCATTATTGTAAACGTGACCCCGCTTGAACCGGAATGGGAAGGGCAGGTCACGATCGAGATCAGCAACACCACCCCCCTGCCCGCGCGCATTTACGCCAATGAGGGGATCTGCCAGTTCCTGTTCTTCAAGGGCGATTCCCCGTGCGAGACCAGTTACGCTGACCGCGCGGGCAAATATATGGGCCAGCGTGGCGTTGCCACGCCCCGGATGTAAAGACCATGGATCATTTTGTTATCCACGGCGGCCGCCCCCTGCATGGGGAAATTACCATTGGCGGGGCCAAGAACGCGGGCCTCAAGCTGCTGGTAGCGGGGCTGCTGACCTCCGAACGGCTGGTGCTGTCCAACGTCCCCAATATTGCCGATATTGCCACCATGCGCGCCCTGCTGGAACAGCACGGGCTGGAAGTGCATGATGTTACGGGCGATGGCTCCACCCTGTCGGTCGGGGGGGATATTACCAATACCGAAGCCCCGTATGACATTGTTTCCAAAATGCGGGCATCCATTCTGGTGCTTGGTCCTCTGCTGGCCCGCTGCCGGGAGGCGCGCGTGTCTCTGCCCGGTGGGTGCGCCATTGGCACCCGCCCGGTGGACCTCCACCTTAAAGGGCTGGAAACACTGGGCGCGGAAATTACGCTGGAAAACGGCTATATTAACGCCCGCGCTCCCAAAGGGCTTGTAGGCGACCGCATTATTCTGCCCTTCGCCTCGGTCGGCGCGACCGAGAACCTGATGATGGCGGCAACGCTTGCGCAGGGCAAAACCGAAATCATCAACGCCGCGCGTGAGCCGGAAATGGTCGATCTGGCCAACTGCCTGAACGCCATGGGCGCGCGCATTACGGGAGCAGGCAGTTCCGCCATTCTGATTGATGGTGTAAAAGCCCTGCACGGGGCCGAGCACCGCATTATGCCCGACCGGATAGAATGCGGCACCTATGCCTGTGCCGCTGCCATTACGGGTGGCGACCTGCGGCTGGTTGGCGGGCAGATGGACCATCTGGGCGCTGTTGTGCGCGCACTGGAAGAATGCGGAGCCGAGATTACGCAGGATGGGAATACCATGCGGGTGCGCCGCACTGGAGCCCTGCGCGGGATCGACATCATGACCGAGCCTTACCCCGGTTTCCCGACCGATATGCAGGCCCAGTTCATGGCGCTGCTCTCGGTCGCAGAGGGGGCTTCCATGATTACCGAAACCATTTTTGAAAACCGGTTCATGCACGTGCCCGAACTCAATCGCATGGGGGCGCGCATTAACGTACACGGGTCGTCCGCCATTATCCGTGGTGTGCACAGCCTGTCTGGCGCACCGGTCATGGCGACCGACCTGCGGGCCTCATTCTCCCTCATTCTCGCAGGGCTTGCCGCTCATGGTGAGACCATTCTGAGCCGCATTTACCATCTGGACCGGGGGTATGAGGCGGTGGAACACAAGCTGGCCAGGTGTGGCGCACTGATCGAGCGCGTGCGAGACTGAGCACCCGTTACCTCCCGACCCGAGTGCCAAAAAGCCGGAGCAGCGTAAACTGCTCCGGCTTTTTTCATGCGTTTTCCACCTTCAGGCAGAATGGGAGGACAATACTCAGTCTTCCCACCATACGCTCAGAGTACGCACACCCTGCGCACCGCGGATCAGCACACCCTGAATATCCGCCGTGGCGGACGGCCCGCTCATGAGCACACCGTACTTGGCGGTGTGGAACTCCGGACGGTCCATATAGGCTGTGTGCATGTTGGCGGTCAGGTTTTTGGCCGACAGGATCACCACAATATGCTGGGTCAGATGGGCGGCGGAGTTCAGGTCCTGCAACTGGGCTTCGCTCAGGTAGATCGACCCCATTTCCGCAATGCCAAAGGGGGAGCGCACAACCAGCACATCCACCGAGGCCGCCTTCTGGGGGGTGCCCAGCTCTTCTATGCGGATCGTGCCTTCAAAATCCGGCACGGCGGAGCAGATAACCTTGGAATCGGGGAAGCGGCGGGCAATGGCGGTGGCCAGTGTGTCCCCCTCCTGCCGTTCCAGCACCTGCCCACCCAGAATCTGGAGGCTGTTTTCAAACCGGGCCTGCCCGTTATCCATGTCCCCCAGACGTGCAACGGGGGGAAGCGGGTGGGCCTTGGGGTCTGGCCTGTTATCCCGCAGGCGGGTCAGAATGGCATCGCGCGAGGTGCTCATGCGCTTTCCCCTTCCTTCTTTTTGGTTTTCAGGCGGTTCTGCTTGTACCAGCTATGGAAGGTCTGCTTGACCGGGTGTGGCAGTTCGCGGTGCTTGCCCCACGGATTAAGCCAGTTATACAGCACAAAGCGCGGCATGGTGCTGAGCGCGACCTCGGTCCCGTTAATGGCGGCACGGTACAGGGTGGGCTGGCCCATGAGCTTGCCCGCCATGTGCATGACCTCACGCTTTACAAACGGCAGTTCATGATGTTCGGCCAGCACCCGCCGCCATTTGTAGAGCTGTTCGTGAATGTTGATCTTGACCGGGCACACATTGGTGCAACTCCCGTTCATGGTCGAGGCAAAAGGCAGCGTGCTGTATTTGCGTTCGTTAAAGGTGGGGTCAATAATCGCGCCAATGGGGCCGGAATACACCGCACCATAGGACAGACCACCCGAACGGCGATAAACCGGGCAGGTATTCATACATGCACCACAGCGGATACATTTGAGCGAGGTCCAGAAGTCCTCCATACCCAGACGGTGCGAACGCCCGTTATCCACCAGCACCACATGCATCTCGCTCCCTTTTTGCGGGCCACGGAAATGCGTTGTGTATTGCGTAATGGGCGAACCAAGGGCCGAGCGTGAAAGCAGGCGGATAAACACACCCATATCCGCCATACGCGGCACCAGCCGTTCAATCCCGATCGTGGCAATGTGCAGGCCGGGTACAGTCGCACTCAGGTCGGCATTGCCTTCGTTGGTGCAGACGACAAAGGAGCCTGTTTCGGCCACCACAAAATTGCCGCCGGTCATGCCCGCATCGGCAGACAGAATAACCGGGCGGGCGGCCAGCCGCTGCTGCCACGCAAGGGACTGCGCGCTGTTGTCGTTGGGGTCCGTGTGGTAATGCTCGGCAAAAATTCTGGCCACATCAGGGATCAGCTTGTGAACGGCTGGCACCACAATATGGCTGGGCATCTGGTTATCCAGTTGCTGGATACGCTCGCCAAGGTCGGTTTCCGTAACCACAACGCCGCGTGGTTCCAGATACTCGCGCATGCAGCATTCTTCGGTCACCATGGATTTGCTCTTGATGAGCGATTTGGCGCCGTGCTTTTCCAGAATTTCGCCAACAATGCGGTTATGTTCCGCGCCATCGGCTGCCCAGTGCACATGAATACCGTTCTTTTTGGCGTTGGCCTCAAACTGTTCGAGGTATTCTGGCAGGTTGGCCAGCGTGTGCTCCTTGATGGCGGATGCACGTGCGCGCAGTTCCTGCCATTCGGGCAGACTATGCATCTGTCCGTCACGCTTTTGCCGCAGGTCCCACAGCCGCTCGTCATGGAAATCCATGTGGGCGGTATCTTCGATAAACGCTTCCGCCGCCTTGGCGTGGTTGACAGGTTTGACTTTCATTCCCGCGCTCCATTCAGAATTTCAGCAATATGAATGAAGCGGATGGGAACACCGGCCCGCTCCGCACACCCTTGCTGGTGCATCATGCAGGACGTATCGGCCGAGACAATATACTCGGCCCCGGCCTGATGGTGGTCCCGCACCTTGTCCGTGCCCATTTTGGCCGAAACAGCCTCCTCCGTAACCGAGAAGGTGCCACCAAAACCGCAGCATTCATCAGGCCGTTTGGGTGTAGCAAAGGAAATGCCCCTGACCTTGCCCAGCAGATCCATGGGTTTGGAAAAGAACGGCTCGCCCAGTTCGGACATGCTGGCCGTGCGCAGGGCGCGCAGGGTGCCGCAACTGTTGTGCAGCCCCACCTTGTGCGGGAACTCCGCCCAGGGGAAGTCCTGCACCTTGAGCACGTCGTGCAAAAACTCGACCAGTTCAAACGTGTTTTCACGCACATGGCGTACGTCATCGGTCTGCTCGATGGCGTCAAAATTATCGCGCACATGGTGTGTGCAACTGCCAGACGGCATGACAATGGCGTCATACTGGGCAAAGTTTTTAACAAACAGGGCCTCTGCCGCGGCCGCATCCTTGTTGCAGCCCGAATTGGCCATGGGCTGGCCACAGCAGGTCTGGTTCATTGGGTATTCCACGTCCTGCCCCAGCTTTTCCAGCAGTTCCAGTGTGGCAATCCCCGCGTTTGGATAAAACGCGTCTATATAACAGGGAATAAACAACCCGATTTTCATACGCACCCCCGGTAAAGAAGCGAGCCTCCTCAGCTCGCTGCAATCACAATTTCCACTAACGATGGGCCATCAGTCGCCAAGGCGGCCTCCAGTGCGGGGGCAATATCTGCCGCCCGCGTGACTTTGGTGGAGGGTACCCCCATGGAACGGGCGAGCGCCTGATAGTCTATGCTCGGGTTAACAATATCCATGGCCGGATATGTGCCCTCCCGCGCGGAAATATAATCTTTCTGCTGCCGCATGAAGTTCTTGAGCACGTTGTACTCCTGATTATTCATGACCACAAAAGTAACGGGCAGCTTTTCATGGGCCGCGGTCCACAGTGCCTGTGGCGAATACAGGGCCGCCCCATCCCCCACAAGGGAGACCACACGCTCGCGCCCAAGGCCGAGTGAGGCCCCAACCGCTGCGGGCATGCCCCAGCCCAGCGCACCACCACGCAGGAACGAATACTGCGCGGACCACGCACTTTCCAGAAACAGACGTACATCGGAGGATGTGGCTATGGCCTCATCCACAATGGCAATATCCGGCCCCACGGCCCGCACCACTTCCCACGCGGCAACGCTGGGGTGGATGACCGCATCGCTGCGGTGGGCCTGCATGGCCAGTCTGGCCTGCGCCTTATGCTGCATGCGCTGGGCGGCCACATGCTCGCCTGCCGCATGATAGGCAGCGGCTCTGCCCTGTGTGAGCACCTGCAACTCCGACAGCAGGGCCTGAAGTGATGCCCGCACATCCCCCACGACCGAGAGCGGGGTCCAGAACGTGCGCCCAAGGTCCCGCACATCGGACGACATCTGATACACCGCACAGCTTGGCGGCAGGGCCGGGCCTTCGGTGTAGAGAATGGTAATGAGCGATTTGCCACCAAGGGCAAAAATGGCGTCATACGCGCCCAGTGTCTGCGCAATGGCGGTTGCCTGTGTGGGCAGGTTGCCGCACCACAACGGATGTGCCGTGGCAAAGGGAATGCGCGACGGCCAGGAAGAACCATAAACCGGGGCACCCAGGCATTGGGCCACGGCGGCGACCTCGGCCGCGGCATCGGAGCCATACACCTCGTCCCCCGCAATAATGGCCAGCCGCCCCGGCGCTATACCCGCCAGCGCACGGGCCAGCTCGGGCAGGCCACCGGCCACAGCCTGCCGGTTGATCTGCGATGGCGCACCAATATCCACCGCACTCAGCTCCTCCATGACATCCATGGGAAGCGAGAGGAACACAGGCCCGGCGGGGGCTGCCGTGGAATCATGGAAGGCGCGGCGCAGCAGCACGGGCAACTGGTCCGCGTGGGCGACTTCCTGCGCCCATTTAACGGCGGGGCGGGCAATCTGCACCAGATCCCCGAACAGCAGCGGGTCGGAAATGGTATGGCGCGAATCCTGCTGCCCCGCAGTCACCACCAGCGGTGTTTGCGAGACACTGGCGTTCAGCAGGTTCCCCAGCCCATGCCCCAGCCCGCCCGCCGTATGCAGGTTTAAAAAACCCGGCTTGCGGGCAGCCTGCGCATAGCCATCGGCCATGGCCACAACACTGGCCTCCTGCAGGCCCAGTACGTAATGCACGTCGGGTATTTCCAGCAGCGCGTCTATCAGCGGGAGTTCGGTGGTGCCGGGGTTGCCAAAAATGTAATCAACCCTCTCGCTCCGTAACACCTCCAGCAATACGGCAGCCCCACGGCGCAACTGCCCCCCGGCTGTATCCACCCCTGTTATGCCTGACATGCCTTATGCTCCCCTGCGCTGTTGCGCGCCTTGCACCTGTATCCGCCGCACCCACCGGCACAGGACCACGCACGCAGCCTGCGGCATGGCCCTGTGCTGGCTATTCCGCAGCCAGTTTCTGCCCTTTAAGGGCAGCAGGTTCCGGCCCACCAGTGGCCCAGTCCAGCAGTTCCACCGTATGTACGAAGGGCAGCCCGACCTCCCCTGCAAGCTGGGTCATGCACCCGATGTTGCCGCTGGCGGCAATCTGGGCATGCACGGAGCGGATGTTGCGCAGCTTGCGCGCCTTCAGCTCATTGGCGATGTCTGGCTGGAGCAGGTTATAGGTACCTGCCGACCCGCAGCACAGGTAGCCTTCGGGCACATCCAGCACGGTAAACCCGGCCTCACGCAGCAGGTCCTTGGGCTGGTTCACAATCCGCTGGCCGTGCTGCATGGAACACGCGGAATGGTACACCACCCGCAGCCCCGTGGGGGTGGTGGGTTTTTCCAGCCCGATCTCGACCATAAACTCGGTAATGTCCCGCGCCATGGCGGATACGCGCGCGGCCTTGTCCGCCCATTCCGGGTCCAGCCTCAGTGTGTGGCCATAGGCCTTGATGGATGTGCCGCAGCCGGATGTGTTGATGACAATGGCATCCAGCCCGTCCGGGCCATCGGCCTCACGCAACCAGGCGTCAATATTGGCCTTGACCAGTGGCAGGGCCTGCGCCTCGTCCCCCATATGTTCGGCGGGGGCACCACAGCAGCCTGAGCCTGCGGCGACCACCACCTCTACCCCGTGGCGCTGTAGCAGGCGGATTGTGGCCTCGTTAATGGCGGTGTCCAGCACGGTCTGCACGCAGCCGTTAAGCAGCGCCACACGCTTGCGCGGTTTGACCGCCTTACCCGCCTGCGGTGCGGGCAAAAACGTTTGCGGCCGGTCCACAGGGCTGGGAGCAGGCAACGGTCTGGTTGGCACCATATCCAGCATGGCCCGCAGGGTGCCAGAGAACAGACCCCGGAAGGGCCTGCCCAGACGCCCGCCAAAAATGGCAAGGCGGAACAGGCGGGCATTAGGGATAAGCCGGATCAGCAGTTCGCGCACGGCACGCTGGAAGAGCGGGCGTTTGTAATGCTCCTCCACATATTCGCGGCCATGGGCGATCAGTTTGGAGTATTCCACGCCTGACGGGCAAATGGCCTCACACGCAAGGCAGGTCAGACAGCGGTCCAGATGTTCGACCGTTCTGGCATCGGGCACGCCACCTTTTTCGTACATGTCCTTCATCAGGAAAATACGACCGCGTGGGCTATCGTTTTCCTCATGCCTGACAGCGTATGTGGGGCAGCGCGAAAGGCACACGCCACAATGGACACAGTTACCAATAATGTCCTTGGCCAACTGCACGTTCGGGTCCGCATCCAGCGCGGCCTGAGGGATATGGCTGAGCATTGGGGCGTCTCCTATGCCTGAACGGTCATGCGGCCGGGGTTGAGAATACCTGCCGGGTCAAAGGCTGTGCGGGTGCGCGCGGCCAGAGCCGCAACCCCCGCACTGACGGGCGGGAACGCGCCAAACTGGGCACGCACCGCATCGGGCGCACGCAGCAGGGTTGCACGCGCGCCGGCCTTTTCCGCCATTTTACGGTAACGCAGGATATCCACCTCGGGCTGCACGCCGCGCATAGTGGAGAACACCACACCCCCTGCCCAGTCCACAAAAAAGCGGTTGATGCAACCTGCGCTGCGCGCCTGCTCCACAAAAGTGGGCATGGTTGTAGCGGGCAGGTTCACACGCCAGACCAGTTCCTCCGGTTTGGCGTTCAGGCAGTCCAGTTCGCGCACACCGGCCCACAGGGTGCGGCTCTGCTCCTGCTCCAGCACCGCCATGTTACCACGGGTGGCCAGCATGCCATTGAGCACCTGCTGGTTGCCCGCAACGCCGGGGACTGTGCCTTCCACGCGCACCAGCAGTTCGCACACCCCTGCGGCATTGACCCGGCGGGCCAGCCCGCCAAGCCCCAGCGGAAGGGCGCGCATTCTGGCAAACAGGGCGACGTCCTCCTCCAGTGTGGCGGCGGGCAGCACCAGCGTTACCTCCGCCCGTGGGGCAGGCAGAACCTTGAGTGTAACGGTTGTCAGCGCCGCCAGCGTGCCGTTGGCCCCTGTCACCAGTTTGCTGATGTCGTAGCCGGTTACGTTCTTCATGGTCCGGCCACCTGCCTTGAACACGTCGCCCTGACCGTTCACGCCTTCCACACCCAGAACGAAGTCCCTTGCAGCCCCGGTCAGAATCCGGCGCGGACCAGACAGGGCGGTGGAAACCGCCCCGCCCAGCGTGCTGCGTGCGCCACTGGTACCGTACAGCCCCGCATAGCGTGGGGGTTCAAACGGCAGGTATTGCCCTTTTTGCGCCAGAACCTGTTCGACCTCATCCAGCGTAGCGCCAACACCTGCGCGAATCACCAGATCATCGGGGTCATAAAAATCAATCTGGTCCAGCGCACCCAGTTCCAGCACGCGGGTAGCGGCAACCGGGTTACCCAGCCCGGCACGGGTGCCATTGCCCCGCACCACCAGAGGCTCGCCCCGGCTGGCCGCGTCCATAAGAATATCCGCAACGTCCTGTGTTGTGGCAGGACGCATGGATGCAGTGGTTTGTGTGTCTGTCATGCTTGTTATGCCCTACCGGAATCAGAAACGCGGAATATCCGCAAAACGCAGGTTGCCGTTGTTCACATGCATGCGCCCGAACTCCGCACAGCGGCACAGGGTGGGGAACATCTTGCCCGGGTTCAGCAGATCCTTGGGGTCAAACGCACATTTGACCATCTGCTGCTGCTGCAAATCCACATCGGTGAACTGATGGGTCATCAGGTCACGTTTTTCAACGCCAATACCGTGTTCGCCACTGAGCACCCCGCCCGCATCCACGCAGGCGATCAGCACATCGGCTCCGAACGCCTCGGCTTTTTCCAGATCACCCGGCTTGGCCGCATCATACATGATAATGGGGTGCAGGTTGCCATCCCCCGCATGGAAACAGTTGGCGTAATCCAGCCCGTATTTTCTGGACATGTCCGCCATCTTGTTCAGCACCTCGGGCAGCTTGTTGCGCGGGATGGTGCCGTCCGTGCAGTAATAATCCGGGCAGAGCTTGCCAATGGCGGAAAACGCCAGCTTGCGGCTGCTCCATATGCGCTGGCGTTCTTCCTCCGTGCTGCTGACCTTGAGCTCAATAGCCCCCTGCTCACGCGCCACATCGCTGACCACGCCAACCAGTGCGTCCACCTCAACCGCCGTGCCATCAAGCTCGCACAGCAGGAGTGCGGCCGTGCGGTCATCAAACTTTTCCTTGATCAGAACCGAAACCGCATCAAGCACCTTGCGGTCCATGAACTCCAGACCCGCAGGAATAACGCCCACGCCAATAATGGCGCCCACACATTCGCACGCTTCCTCCACGGATGCGAAGCTCATGGAAATAACGCGCGCGACCTCGGGTATGGGCTCCAGCCGCACGGCAATTTCGGTCACCACCGCCAACAGCCCTTCAGAGCCGGTCAGCACCCCCATAAGGTCCAGATCACCCTCGGCCGCACCAAGATAGGCACCGCCCAGTTCCAGCATTTCGCCGGTCATCAGCACGGCCTGCATGCCCAGAATATGGTTGGCGGTCACGCCGTATTTAAGGCAGTGCACGCCCCCGGCATTTTCCGCCACGTTGCCGCCGATGGTGGAAATCAACTGGCTGGACGGGTCGGGCATATAGCACAGACCAAGATGGCTGACGGCCTCGGTAATTTTAATATTGGGCACACCCGGCTGCACGCGGGCTACGCGGTTGCGCTCGTCCACCGCCAGCACGTTGCACAGGCGGGACGTCACCAGCAGCACGCCATCTTCCAGCGGCAGGGCGCCACCCGAGAGCGACGTGCCGGAACCACGGGGGACAATCTTGACGCCTTTTTCGTTGCAGAAACGCAGAACAGCCTGCACCTCCTGCGCAGACCCCGGCAGCACGACCAGCAGCGGCATGGCCATGTAGGCGGTAATGCCATCGCACTGGTAAGGCCTGCGCTGCGCATCGTCGGAAATAACCCAGTCTTTTCCTACAATCTGGCGTAGACCCTGCGCCAGGGCGTCACGCTGGCTTATAATGGTCTGGTTGGGTTCGGGCATCTGCATTCTTGTTCTCTTTCATACTGCGTTGCCGCGTCATGGAAGAAAAAAGGCAGTCTGCCTGCCTCCTTTGCTCCGTCCGTCAGTGGCGCCGTGCGCGGTGTTATAACAACATTATCGCACCAATGAAATGGACAGAGCGGATGACAGCAATAGAACCTGTTCTGCGTCAAGCGCAGCGCTTTGTTCAGGCTGCTGCCGTGGTTTCCCCCAGCTGCGCCAGAGGCTGCATGAGCAGGTGGTTGTGCGAGTAGTCAACCGGCACGGCAATAACCACCGGACCTTCCACATCCATGGCCACGCGCAGGGCCTGCCGCACGCCATCTTCCGTTGTGGCGGTCATACCTTTTGCCCCGCAGGCTTCTGCATATTTTGCAAAATCAATCGGGCCAAAATGCACGCCGGAGCCACGGCCGTACTTCTTCTGCTCCTGAATTTCGACCATGTTGTAAGCCTGATCAATCCAGACCATATGGATCAGGTTGCACTTCAGGCGCACGGCTGTTTCCAGTTCCATGCTCGACATCATGAATCCACCATCGCCCGAAATTGAAACAACTTTTTGCGATGGGTTAACAAGGCTGGCCGCAATCCCCCACGGCAGGCCCACACCCATGGTCTGCTGGCCGTTGCTGATAAGCACCTGACGCGCACGGAAGGAGAGCAGATAACGGGCCAGCCAGATATGGAATGTCCCCATATCCAGGCACAGGGTCATGTCCGGGGTTACAAACTGCTCCAGCTCACGCACGATCTGGAGCGGGTGCACGGCGGAGTTGCTGCTGCTGCGTGCCGTAAGCAACGCGGTGCTGCGGGCTTTTTTGTACCCCTCCAGCACTGCTTCCAGCTCCGGCGCGCGGGCAAGGCCACCGGCTTTGCCGCCCAGCCCCGCAAGGGTCAGGGCAATGTCACCGATCAGTTCAATGGCGGGCACAAAGGCGTTGTCGAGTTCAGCGGCCACAATATCAACATTGATGATCTGGCGGGCGTCATTCACGTTCCACAGCCACGGGTCATATTCCACCGGGTTGTAGCCCACGGCCACCACCACATCGGCCTCGTGCAGGAGTTGGTCCCCATGCTGGTTGCGGAACAGGCCGATCCGCCCGCCAAAGCGGTCCACCAGCTCCTCCGATACGGCACCAGCAGCCTGATACGTACCCACAACCGGCACGCCTGTCTGTTTGACAAAAGCGCGCACGGCATCTGCCACATCCGGGCGGCTGGCCAGCATGCCCAAAAGCATGACGGGACGCCTGGCTTTTTTAAGCAGCATTGCGGCCTCGGCCACTACATCCGCCGGAGCGCCCCCCATGCGCGGAGCCAGACGGTCGGCCAGAACCGGCGCATGGGCAGGCATGGACAGCACATCCATGGGCGTGCTGACAAATGCCGCACCCGGCCGCCCACTTTCTGCAAAGCGGAAGGCGTTGGCCATAACTTCCGAAATGGCGGTGGGGGTGGTCAGTTCCACGCTGTATTTGGTTACGGGGCGGAACAGGCTGACCGTATCCATGGTCTGGTGTGTCAGCTTAAGCCGGTCTGCCAGCTTGACCGCGCCACCAATGGCCAGAATGGGGTCCCCTTCCGAATTGGCGGTGGCCAGCCCGGTAATAAAATTGGAGGCACCGGGGCCGGATGTTGCAATGCACACCCCGGCCTTGCCAGTCATGCGGCCAAGGCCACCGGCAATAAAGGCGGCATTCTGCTCATGCCGGGTCACAACGGTTTCGATCGGGGAATCAACCAGCGCGTCAAACAGCCGGTCCACCTTGGCACCGGGAATACCAAACACATGGGTAATGCCATGCGCTTCCAGATTTTTGACAATAAGCTCCGCACCGCATTGTGCAGTGGTCTCTGCCATTTTGGTCATTGTTGTAAAAACCCTCAGGTCAGGCGGGGTTGCGGGAGAAAAAGTCGCGCGACAACCCCGTACAGTTCAAAAAAACAAACAGATCAGGCCGGTAAGGTGTCAGCCACCTTCGGCAATGCGAATGGCTTCACTCAGGCTTTCGGGGTTCAGGTTGGCCTGCGCAAACTGCTTTGTGCGCGGCAACTGCACCTGAAGGTCGGAAATCGTGGCGACCTCAAGCAGACCCTTAACAATTCTGTATTCGGTCACATGCCCGCCGCGCTTATGGTCCTCGGACAGAAAGTGCAGGTGGTAGCCAGCAACATTCACGCCCTGCATGTAAACCGGGCTGCGGAAGCCGATCATGGTTCCGGTAACCGATTCCAAGGTAAAGGTCGGCTGCTTTTTAACCACTTCGAGCATATGCGGGTACGGCTTGCACTGGCAGAACACCGTGCGCGTATCCACCCGCTCGAACAGGCCGGTAAAACGCACCGCACCAAACAGGTTGGGGTTGCCAAGCAGGTGGTCCACCAGTTCCTCAAAGCTTTCCTTGTCCTTGGGCGTGTCGATCATCACGTTTTTTTCGGGTTCGAAATACGTCACGCAGGCAAAGGGAGTTTTGAGCGAGCCGGGCACCTCCGCTGCCAGCCCTTCCGCACGGAACTGGCGCACAACACCGTCCGTTACAATCATTTCCCCATCAAGGGAGTTAAAGGTGCCCAGACCAAAGTTACCGTGCTGGAGCAGCTCATCCAGCGTGGTTTCCCCGTCGTACACCGCATCCAGCAGGGCAGCCATGGTGGAGGTCTGGTAAAGGCGGTTCACTGGTGGTTTGCCCACAACCCCGCTCCCCAACGCCGCGGACCGCAGATCGATATCCGCTACCGGCTGCTTTACCATGCTCAACACTCCTTCAAACACTTAACGGCCCATACGCATCTGACGCAGATGTTATAACGGCTTGAAGTAGTCTTCCAATATATCTTGGCGGTGTTATCCATATCAGTTATATATGGGTTATGGATATCCGACACCTGCGCTATTTTGTAACCGTGGCCGAACATGGCTCCATTACCCGTGCGGCCGAAGCGCTGGGCATGGAACAGCCCCCCCTGAGCCAGCAGATCCGCCAGCTTGAAAAAAACCTTGGCGTGGTGCTGTTCGAGCGCCTGACGCGCGGCGTCAAACTAACCGACATCGGGGCTGTGCTCCTCCCGCGCGCCAGAACCATTCTGGACCTGCAGGCCCAGTTTCTTTCCACCGCGCAAGGTCTGGCACGGGGGGAAATGGGGCATATCCGTCTGGGTCTTGCAGGGGCGGTCTCGCTTTTGCCGGTTATCCCGTTCACTATCCGCCGGTTCCGGGAAATGGCACCCGATGTCACCATTTTTCTGGAGGAGAGCAACACGCCCTCGCTGTGCACCGCGTTGCATGAACATAGCGTGGACATTGCCATTGTGCGCCCCCCTGTGCCCGACCCTGTGCGGCTTTCGGTTTTTCATCTGCTGGACGAACCCACGGTTATTGCCCTGCCGCGTGGGCACAAGCTGGCCGATACCCCCGTGATCAGTCTGGACATGGTGGCGCAGGACCCGCTGATTATCTTTCCGCGGGAGTTGGGGCCGGGTTTTCATGATGCCATTCTCTCAGCCTATCAGGTGGCCGGAGTGACACCCGTTATGGGGCAGCAGGCACCGCAGATTGCAGGCACCATTCCGCTGGTGGCCGCAGGGCTTGGGGTTTCGGTTGTGCCGCGCTCACTCAGCCAGATTCATGCCGGGGGGGTCACCTTCCATACCATTAGCGAGCCCGCCCCACGCGCCACACTAGCCGTGGCCATACGTGCGGGCCAGAACATGCCGCTGGTCACCCGCTTTGCCGGTGTGCTGCGCACGGCCTGCCGCAAATGGACAAACCGCCAGCCAGAGCAGGACTTTTTTGATCTGGAAGATCAGACAGGGCCAAAATGACCGGGCCACCGGGGCCTAAAACGCGTATCCCCTTGCGTCGGCCACGGCCCTGAGCACAAAAAACGTGCGGGTCTGGCGCACATGGGGCAGAACGCTCAGCACCTCGGCATGGAAGCGGTCAAAACCTTCCATATCCCCAACACGGATTTTTAAAAAATAGTCAAAATCTCCCGCCACAAGGTAGCAGTCCAGCACTGCGGGCTGGGCAGCCATGGCGGCCTCGAACATGGGAAAACTGTCTGCCGCACGCTCCAGCACAACCCCGACCAGCACCACCATGCCCAGCCCGACCCTGCTGGCGTTCACTCTGGCCTGCACGGCGGAAATATACCCTTCGTCAAACAGCCGCTGCACCCGGCGGTGGCAGGTGGCGGGGCTGACCTGCACCTTGTCCGCCAGATCGGTATTGTGGATGCGTCCGTTATTTTGCAACAGGCGCAGAATCTGCCGGTCCGTCTTGTCCAGACAATTTTCCATGGCTCCGGCCCTCCAATTACCTAAATATATGAAATTTTGTTATCTGTTTTTTATTAAAAGCGAAATTTTCCGTCACTGCAGTTCTACTTTCTGAATTAAAACTGTCTGACCCTGCTCCTCACCATTTCATAATCACATCCGGGTGCACAAGAGCAAAAATGGGGCCTCCCATTCTGGGCTGTCCATGAGAAAACAATAAAATTATTTGCCGCACAGGACGGATTTTGTTTAATTTTATATAAGTTGCAAAAGGACTTACACATCACCCCGGTTTGTTGCACAAAAGAAACGGTTGCAGACCCGCCACTTCATCAGGTTTCTGTACCGGAACAATCTACCGACCCCGTTCCCGCCACCAGCACGGAGACAGACCACTTTGAGCACGCATGCACCGCCGCCATCCGATGCCCCGTCAGGCCTGACGACGGAAGGTTACCGGCAGGGTCTGGGTAAACGGCAGATCCAGATGATTTCCGTCGGCGGAGCCATCGGCACCGGCCTTTTTCTGGGCGCGGGCAGCCGGTTGCAGGCTGTGGGGCCGTCCCTTGCCATTGTTTATCTGGTTTGCGGCGTGTTTTCCTTCCTCATGCTGCGCGCCTTGGGGGAGTTGGTCATGTACCGCCCCACCAGTGGCAGCTTTGTCTCCTACGCGCAGGAATTTCTGGGGAGTCCGGCTTCCTACGTTGCAGGTGCGCTCTCGTTCTTCAGCTGGGCCATGACCGGCATTGTCGATATTACCGCCGTAGCACTTTACATGCATTTCTGGGGTGTTTTTGCCATTGTTCCCCAATGGGTCATGGCGCTGATGGCCCTGATTGTCATCACCTGCATGAACCTGATTGGCGTCAAATGGTTTGGGGAAATGGAGTTCTGGTTCTCCATCATCAAGGTTGCCGCCCTTCTGGCCTTTCTGGTTGTGGGCACCGTCATTCTGGGCCTGCGCGTGCCCGTGGACGGGCATATCACGGGCATACAGCTCATTACCGAGCATGGCGGGCTTTTCCCGCACGGCATGCTTCCTGCCCTTGTACTCATTCAGGGCGTTGTGTTCGCCTATTTCGGCATAGAGATGATCGGCACCGCCGCAGGGGAATGCAAAAACGCCCGCGAAGTGCTGCCCTCGGCCATTAACAACGTGATCTGGCGGATCATAATCTTTTATGTTGGCACGGTTACCTTGCTGGTTATGCTGCTGCCCTGGTCGGCCTATCAGGCCGGGGTTAGCCCGTTTGTCACCTTCTTTTCCCACCTTGGGGTACCGGGGGTGGATTCGCTCATGAACATAGTGGTGCTGACCGCCGCCCTGTCCAGCCTGAACTCGGGCCTGTATTCCACCGGGCGGGTTCTGCGCGCACTGGCCGTAAACGGGACGGCTCCGCGCTACCTTGCCCATATGAACAAACAGGCCGTGCCAGCCGCCGCCATTTTAACAACTGTTGCCATTTATCTGGTTGGGGTGGGGTTAAACTACCTTCTGCCTTCCCAGATTTTTGAGATTGTTCTCAACATGGCCTCTATCGGCATTGTCGGCACATGGTGCTTTATCGTGCTCTGCCAGATCAAACTGCGACAGGCCATTCGGGCAGGCCGTATTGCCCCCACGGGCTTTGCCATGCCCGGCGCACCCGTTACCGCGTGGCTGACCATTGCCTTTTTTATCAGCATTCTGGGGCTGATGCTGTTTGACTACCCAACAGGCACCTATTCCATTATGGCCATTCCCGCCCTTGCCGCCCTGCTGTTTGTGGGCTGGAAGGCCGCAAGCCACACGCCCCTTAACGTTGTGCCCCAGACCATACCTTCGGCTGAATTAACCGATGATGCCGATTTTACCCCCCCCCGTGCGGAGTAAACACCGGCACGCCCTTCCCTGCGGCATCTGGCCCGCAGGGACAAAGGACACAAAAAAGGGGAGCCTGTCTGGCTCCCCTTTTTTACTGGCCCACGCAGGCCACCTAGTAGCCCGGCGGGGGTGGGTAAGGTACGGGAGCGGGTGCTACCGGATATACCGGGTAAGGTGTTGCCACCGGGTAAGCACTCCCCGCGATGACATTGGAAATTATACCCGTTGCCACTGCCGCCAGCAAAAAGCTGCCGCCATAGCTGATCCAGCGATAACCCGGTGGCGGCGCATACAGGCCACGATAACCGCGCCAATTATCCACAAAAATACCGCCGCCGTCATACCGGTCACCCCGCCGCCACATGCGGCCATGCGGGCCGCGATATGGGCCACCGCCCCAGCCCGGACCTCCCGGCCGCCCTCCCGGACCACCACCTGGCCTCCAGCCCGGACCTCCGGGTCTACCGGGGCCACCATGGCCGCCACCGGGTCCCCGGCCCGGACCACCGGGACCACCGTGACCACCACCTGCCCCCCAGCCCGGACCACCCGGAC
>NZ_JBFCXX020000112.1:0-246 GCF_040702925.2 Acetobacter fabarum
TGGAGCGTGTGCCACGCATGCCCGACGCGCAAATCGTCGACTATCGGCAAACCAGCGACCTGGAGCGGATCTACCCCATGGGTTCGATCCGCAAGATCAGCGGCCAGTTGCGTTTCGACGGACAAATCGATGCCCGGGGCAACGCCACCTCGGTGACCTACGAGCTGCCGCCCGAGCATTCCGCCACACAGGCCTTTACCGCTGCCCGCGAAGCGCTGCAGAAACAGGGCGCCGAGCTGCTGTTCT
>NZ_JBFCXX020000113.1:0-246 GCF_040702925.2 Acetobacter fabarum
CCTTTAAGAATTGAAAAAGGAAAAACAGCAAGTTATATTGTTAAAGTTGACGGTAAAACTGTAGCTGAAAAAGAAGTCAGCTATGATGATGTATAAATATAATTGAAGTAAATGTACCGAGGTTTCTATTTGGAAGTCTCGGTATTTTTATGTTGAGATTGCGGTAGTTTTAAAATGCTTCATGTCATCATATACAGGTGAGCATTGTCTATCAATTCTGTATCACTCTCACAATATTTATATCAT
>NZ_JBFCXX020000114.1:0-246 GCF_040702925.2 Acetobacter fabarum
GTGTTCGATCAGTCCGCAGAACAGTCGATCGTAGATGTGAATACCGGTCTGCAATTGCCGGGTCTGACGGCAGCGGTAGGGCAGCAACTGGCCCGACACCCTGCACATGCGGGTGATGCGCAGGAATTCCCGGCGCGCGACGATTGCGCAAGGCCTTGCCTGGGCGTCGTGAAGCACTTCGAAGTCGGCCCGGGAAGGGAATCCGAGGCGCACGGGAAGCCCGATGAAAGGGTAGATCCCCTCGGT
>NZ_JBFCXX020000115.1:0-243 GCF_040702925.2 Acetobacter fabarum
GCGCTGCTAGGCGACATCATCGCCGAGGACCTGGTGAAGAACGGCTGGGCCGGCGCCCTCATCTACGGCCACGTCCGTGACAAGGCGGTGCTCGCCGGGCTGCCCCTGGCGGTCAAGGCTTTGGGCGTCTCGCCACGAAAGTCGGTCAAACGCGACGAAGGCCAGATCGGCGAGGTGGTGACCTTCGCCGGGCAGACGATCCGTAGCGGCGATCAGCTCTACGCCGATGCCGACGGCGTGATC
>NZ_JBFCXX020000116.1:0-243 GCF_040702925.2 Acetobacter fabarum
GGTGAACCCGTTCGTTTTCCGCCAACTGTTCGAGCACCGCCGCGCAGGCCGGGCTGCTGGCGTCGTCCACCAGCACGCAGGGCAAGCCGTTGCCGAGCAGCGTCTGGACCACCGTCGCGATGGCGGTTTCGTGGTTGTAGACCGGGATGACGGCGCAGGGGTTATGCATGGGCTCTACCCCTGTGGCGAAGGTATTCTCTGTGGCGAGGGAGCTTGCTCCCGCTCGGTTGCGTAGCAATCGCC
>NZ_JBFCXX020000117.1:0-243 GCF_040702925.2 Acetobacter fabarum
GATGAAGAAGAGGGCGCCGATTGCGAAGTGGTGGTCGGCGGCGAATGGCTGCCGCTGTGGGAAGAGGCGCAGGACGAAGAAGCCGCCTGCCGCCAGCTGGAAGAGGGCGGTTTTGCCGACGCCACCAAAGCCTTGAAAGCACTGGCCGGTCTGCGCAGCAGTCCGCAACTGCGGGCGATGCAGCGTCTGGGGCGTGAACGCCTCGACGCCTTTATTCCGCGCCTGCTCGCTCAGGCAGTGGAG
>NZ_JBFCXX020000118.1:0-241 GCF_040702925.2 Acetobacter fabarum
AACATGACCCGGACCAAGGGCAAAGGCTAATCCATTTACAAACACTGTGGGAGCGAGCTTGCTCGCGATGACGGTGGGTCAGTCAAGATCAACTTCGCTGATCCACCGCCATCGCGAGCAAGCTCGCTCCCACAGGATCTGTATATGAAGTGATATTCAGGCCTGCCCCAGCACAAGGAACCTGTGCGAGACTTGCCACAACAATAAAAACAGCTCCTGCGAGAGTGTCCCATGGCCGCAC
>NZ_JBFCXX020000019.1:0-51239 GCF_040702925.2 Acetobacter fabarum
TGGAGAATCGAAGAATGTTTCGAGACGGCCAAAAACGAATTCGGTCTTGATCATAACGAAACCCGTTCCTGGCATGGCTGGCATCGGCATGTCTCTCTGGTCATGCTCGCCTATGCCGTCATGGCAAGTGTCCGGTATCAGGCAAACTCACGGAAACCGAAAAAAACACAGCGCAGGACACGATCGTCCTCGTCCGCTGGTCCATACAGGAAATCAGGCGCCTCGTCGTAAAGCTTGCACAACGCAGGTTACCCGTCGCCCATATCCTCAGATGGTCCGTCTTTCGACGAAAACATCAGGCAAACGCTATGCGCTCTCACTCACATTACAAAATGCAACTGTAGTGCTAGGTTTTGATCCAGTCTGCTGCTGCGGCGATGTGTATGACCGCGAAGGTGACATTGCTATTTTTTCGTATCTGGTTGCGACAGAGCATCACTCTCTGAGGCTAGCCCAGAGGTTCTCAACGAGATGCAGGCATCGATAGGCCCATTTTGGGCAGGCGACCGCCCCATCGCGTCGTTTCGCAGGAATGGTGGGCCGGGCTCCCATGCCCCATATGCGTTCACGAAAGGCGTTCGGTGCGTACCTCTTGTTCGCCACACCCTGAGGGAAATGGTGGGAAGGCTGCCGAGCATCGCGCGTGCCAGAGACAGTTCATCAGCCTGTCTATGTGCCAAAGCAAAACCGAAGGCTTTTTCATGTCCGTCAGTGATCACACAGACTTTTGTGCCATAGCGGCCGCAAGAACAGCCGAGTGCTTCACGATGGTCTCGCACTTCGAAAGAGGCGCCTTTTTTGGGTTTCTGCGGCCTTGTGGTGAGCTCTGATGTTGGTGCTATCCAGAAAAATCATTCTGGGCGCCACTCCGTGTTGTTCCTGAACCAGTTCGGGCAGGCACTCCCACACACCAAGTTTCGTCCAGCGTATGAAACGCTGTGCCTCGCGGCACCAAGGGTTCAGTTGATACTCCGCGACTTCGCGCCATTCTCATGACGCCAGAAGACCGCTGCTATCGTGCGCAGCAGATCATGGGGCGACAGCCGCAATCAGAGGTTCCCATATCATCCAGGTCTCGTCCGTAAAAATGCCTGTCCTGTCTCCTTCTTCCATTCTGACAATATGGGAAAAAATTCAAGATCTAACAGCTTCTAAACACCTAATTTGTTTTCTGATGTAGGCTTTAGAATTTCAGAATTGTCATTGAAGAATGAATACAATATAAAGACATTTGCGCGCGATTGTAGCTGATTTAATCGTGTTAAACCTGCTATGTGCTTTAGATATCACTAATGGGATTGTTGTGTTGTGGTAAAAGAAGATAAATATGATATGCCGATCATATATAAAGATAATACTATCTTAAAGGAAGCATACTCTTTAACAAAAGATCTTCAGAATCCGAAAGTAACTTTATTCTGGTCTGATTTTTTCTTGTCGGCAATAATTGGATATTTTTTTCTTTTTGTGTCTATGAAAAATTCGAACTATTATATCGAAAGTGGTAGTGTGTGCATCACAATTTTTTCTTTATATCGTGCTATTAGTTTTATCCATGAAATAGCACATATTAAGGTTGGATACTTAAAAGGCTTTAAGCTAGCGTATAATATTTTTATCGGTATCCCTTTATTGCTCCCATCTTTTTTATACGAGCGAGTGCATTCGTTACACCATATGAAGACGCGTTATGGAACTGATAAAGACCCAGAGTATTTACCCTTTGCGAGATTAAAGCCATGGGTTTTATTATCTTCAATATTTCTTTCTTTGTTTGCACCTCTAGGGTTGGTTTTTCGCTTTGGTATTTTAACCCCTTTATCTTACCTTATACCTTCTTTGCGTCAGGTAGTGATCGTACGTTTTTCAGCATTAACAATTAACCCACAGTTTCGTCGTCAACTTTTGCCTAAAGATATGCCAAAGGAGTGGAAGCTTATTGAAGGTGCAGCTAGTCTGTGGTCTATCATTATTATTTTTAGTATTATTGCAGGAAAAATATCAGTTCATGAAATAATAATTATCTATATTGCGGCATCTGGCATAGCATTTGTCAATCATATTAGAACTATTTCCGCTCATTTATGGGAGAGTGATGGTTCGCAGTTAACAGTTATTGACCAATACCTTGACTCAGTAAATTTCCCACGACCTGCTATTTTTCCAGCGTTATGGGCTCCAGTCGGTTTAAGATACCATGCATTACATCACCTTTTACCTAGTATTCCATATCATAATTTAGCAGAAGCTCATCGACGTATCACACTCGCTATGCAACCTGATTCTGTTTACCATAAGGTGAACTATACAAATTGGTTGCGCCTAGTGAGAGGTATTTTGTCTTTTCATGATAGGCAAGATAGCATTTGATATAAGAAAATAGTTAGAATTCCTTATGAGTTTTAGACTATTTTCTACATGTCGTCCCCAATCATTCTTACCGACAATGGTATTCTATTGTCGAGTAATCTCGAAACCGGGGTATGGCACGGTCAGGTTCCATGCGTTAGGACAATATCAACGAGGTAAACGGAGTTGAGGACCGACAGATAAAGGCAAGCATTTGGTAGTAGGCACGAGGAGGGTTCGAAAAACCCTCTAGTTTTGGGCCTTTCTCTGTGTTTCCATCTCTTGCGTGATGACTGGAGGAATGGCTCATGACGCATGCTTGGTTTCTTTTGATGTTGAAGAGCGGCTTGCTTGGTTGAGTGGGCTCGGTGACCAGCTTGAAGCGTTATCCCGGACTGTGGATTTTGAGGTGTTCCGTCTGGAGTTGCACAAGACACTGTCTTATTCAGACGGAGGCAAAGCGTCAGGATGACGGGACGATCCCGTCTAAGGGGCTGGCCATCCCATTCTTTGTTATAAATCGCATGTTTCTATCGACCGAAAGTTTCGGCTGATCCGCAAATGGAAGACGACGGATGACACCGCCAGTGATGGTGCCATACTGCGTCAGGGGCTTCTTGATTGCTGCAATACGGCGTTGATGTCCGGGCTGACACAGCCTATCGCTCAAAGGTCAATGAAGGCTTGACCTTGCCACCTGAAATTCCCTCGATTTGAAGTAAGGTCTGTCCATTGGAGACAGATGATGAAGTAAAGAGTGTTTCACGCAGGACCAGATTATCGGGATACTGAAAGAGCATCAGGCGAGAGCGACGGCGGCAGATCTGTGCCGTAGGCATGGGATCAGCGATGCGACATTCTACACATGGCGATCGAAATACGGCGGGATGGAGGTATCGGAAGCGCGGCGGCTCAAGGCTCTGTAAGACGAGAACGCGAAGCTGAAGCGGCTCCTGGCGGAGAGCGTGATGGACGTATCGACGTTGAAGGAACTGCTGGAAAAAAAACTCGTGACGCCCGGTTTGCAGCTGGAAGCCGTGACCTGGGCGATTATGAAACGGGATTACTCGCAGCGGCGGGCCAGCGGGCCTGCCGGCTGATCGGCATGGATCCGAACATCTGGCGCTCTGCATCGCGACGGCGCTACGACGCCGATGCGCGTGTCCGACTTCGCGTATTGGCCGCGGAAAGGTGTCGGTTCAGCTATCTGAGGTTGCAGATACTGCTCGATCGGGAGGGGATGACCATGAACTACAAGAAGCTCTTCCGGCTCTATCGCGAGGAAGGGGGGCTATCGGTCCGCAAGCGTGGCGGCCCCAAATGAGCGATGGGCACGCTTGCGCCGATGATGCTGCCCGACGGACCAACCGGTGCTGGAGCCTGGATTTCGTCTCGGCTCCCCTGAATAGCGGACGACGGTTCCGCGTGCTGACGGTGGTGGACGACTACACGCGCGCGAATGCCAGGCGCTGGTGGCGGATACGTCGTTGTCAGGCGAGCGGCTCGGCCGGGCACTCGACCGGATCGGGGAATATTGCGGCTGGCCACTGATGATCGTCAGCGACAATGGACACCGAGATGACATCGAGCGCGATCCGAGACTCAGGAACCGTGCCGCGCCGTGGATACTGGCGTGTTCAGAGATTACTCTTACGCACAGCAGTTGCCATAGGTCGAATAGAGGACGTTTCACTTGGATTTAACCCAGTTAGTGTCGGGGATCCGCATGCCTATTGCGCTCGCATAAGTCGAAAAACAAACAGAGACGAGAAAATTGAGAACACTGCAGCAGTAAGCAACGCTCCGGAAAATCCGAAGGAAAAGGCTTCATGTGCGCGTTCAATCGCAAGTTCCTGTGCGGGGCCTGTCAGATCGGCGACTGCGCGCGGTAGATCCCCTGCGATGACGGCGTCGGCGAAGGATGACGTTGAGGCGCACGATGTGTCGCAATTCGGATCTACCAATCTGCTACGGACCACTGTCGCCAGCACGCCGCTGAGCAAAGCAAATCCCAGCAGGATACCAGAGAAGCGAGAGGTGGTGCTGATCCCTGAGGCCATCCCGGCGCGCTCGCGCGGGACGACGCTCATGATGACTTTCTGTGTCTCACCGTTCAGAAGTCCGCCACCGCTGCCGAGAATAAGCATTCCGACCATTACGGTCGGCCAAACTCCGAGATGTGCGCCCCATGCGGTTGTGGCATTGCCGATCCCGACGAGGACAAGACCGATGGCCAGGATAGCTCGTGAGGAAAGACGGCTTCCTAGCACCCGTCCGACTTGAGGAAAGAGCAGCATTGTCAACGCGAAAGGCAGCATAGCAAAGCCCGCCTCGAGGGCTGAGTAGCCTAAACCATTCTGAAGAAACAGCGGGAGCATTGACGCCATGACCTGCGCGGCAGCGGCATAGGCGAACATCGCCCACACTGCGCCAACGAAGCGGGGATTTGAAAAGAGCTGTAGATCGAGCATGGGGCGTTGCTGGGACCGCTCGGCGACGATGAAAATCCCAAGCGCCAGTGTCCCGCCGATGAAACCGACTAGCGCACTGGCTGAAGCCCACCCGTTTGCCTGACCGTTGATCAAGCCCCAGGTCAGGCCGAACATGGCTGCGGTGAAAGAGAAGATGCCGACCGGGTCAAGTCGGCGGGCGGCAACGTCGCTCGACTCGTCAACGAGTAGAAGAGCTGCGACGGCCAACAGAGAGCAGATCGGTGCGTTGATATGAAAGGCCCAGCGCCATTCGAGTGCATATGCAATTACGCCGCCGATGATCGGCGCCAGGACCATCGTGAGGCCCATTATCGCGCCCCAGATCGCCCAGGCGCGATTACGCTCGGTCTCGACGTGGAAGGTGTGCCCGATGATCGCTAGGGCTGGTGCTAGGAGGAACGCTGCGCTGACGCCCTGTAAAGCCCTTGCAAGGTACAGCGCCATAGCCGACGTCGCCAAGCCGCACATGAGAGAGGAAATCGCGAACGAAAGAATGCCGATCAGGAATATGCGGCGTCGGCCGAACCGATCTGCGATCGCGCCGGCGGGCAGAAGCAGTGACGCGAAGCAGAGAACGTAGGTGCTGATGACCCATTCGATGTCAGCGAAACTTGCCTGGAAGTCGCGAGCGATCGTTGGAATGATGATCGCCACGACATTCGTGTCGAGGACGGTCATCGCACAGCCGATCGATGCAGTGAGTAGAACAAAGAACGGGTTTGTGGGGCGGCGTGTGATTACGATATCGCTCATTTGTTGATCGCGGCGACGCCGGCCTTTGCGATCTGCTCGTCATGATCGGGCGTGTCGGCAGATACGCCGATGATGCCAATGACCTGGGCGTTGATGACGACCGGAAACCCTCCGCGTATCAGAACGAAACCTCGGGCAGTTATTGCTGCTGGGCGCTGCCCGTTGATTGAGGTCTCGAATGCTCCGCTGTTACGGCGAAACAAGGCTGCGGTCTTCGCTTTGCCGGGCGCCAACTCTACTCTGGCGGGCACCGCAGCGTTGTGCATTCGCGTCAGCAGGGTCGGCGATCCAGCGTCACCTACGACTGAGATCACGCATGACCAACCTTCTGATGAGGCTTTTGCTTCTGCAGCTGCTGCCACCGCTGTGGCTGCTAGACTTGGAATAGAGTGTTTTCGTAACATGGGCGGCTCCTTGACGTTCGATGATCAATGTTCTAGGCGCCGCTTTAATTTCTCGCATTGTCGGTCATTTTCCTTATTATTAGGAAACACCTAATTTAGGGCGACACTGCGATGGAACTGCGACATCTCAAATATTTTGTGGTCGTGGCAGAGGAACTGCATTTCACACGGGCGGCGGAACGATTGAACATTGCTCCCCCGACTTTGACCGTGCAGATTCAAGAGATTGAAAGATCATTGTCGACCCAACTCCTCGTCAGGACGAAGCGCTCGGTAGCACTGACGCCGGCAGGAGAGATCTTTCTTGATGAGGCCCGCCATGTTCTGGCGCAGTTCGAAAAGGCACAGAGCATTGGCCGGCGGGCCGGTCGAGGCGAAATCGGCCGTGTCGAAATCGGATATGTCGGTTCTGCCGCCTACGCCGGGGTGCTTCAGGAGCAAATGAGCGAGTTCTTACACGCGTGGCCCAGCGTCGATCTCAACGCGCGAGAAATTGCAATGGAGACGCTCCTAGATCTTATCGTAGATGGGCAAGTCGATGTAGGGTTCGTTCGATTGCCTATGACAATGCCCGAATCGGTTCAGCGGCATGTTCTCCTCCGCGATCGATTTTGTCTCGCAATTCCCAAGGGTCGTGCATGGAGGAATGAGCAGGATGCGATCCAACCACGTCGCCTCAAAAACGAGTCGTTTATTGCTCCAGAACAGGACGCGGGTACGTTTGAGGTTGCCAGTCGTGGCGGCTTCCAGCCACGGATCGTTTCGGCTCCAGGGAGCTTATTGGCTGTCCTGACGCAGGTATCGCTGGGTGCGGGGATCTCAGTGATCCCCTCAGTTGCCTGCGGGGTGCTGCATCTGCCGTGTGTGGAATTTCGGCAAATCACTGGGGAACCGATAACATCTGAAGTCGCGGCGGTTTACCGTAGTGATGAGAGCTCCCCGACCGTCAACAATTTTATAGCGCAGCTTGCCGCGTCTCCGATCCGGGAAATTATCTAGGCTCAGGACTTGTCTTATGAAATCCGGGTCACTGTATGTGCAATAAAGGCAGCAGTCAGGAGGTGACCACCTCCTGACTGCTGGAGAGAGAGGGGCAGGTCAGGAGAAGCCATTATTGACCGCGAATGAGTATGACCGCCTCTTCTTTTCCTCGGACCTGAACGGATACCTGAGAGAAAATCCCGGATGACAAGCATAGGACAATGGGAAGTGGCATAAACATGCGTAAAGCTGGAAAGTAATGCCGTTGCTGTTGGTATCGACGTTTCCAAGGATCATCTTGATGCCGCTCAATATCCATCTGGTGACCTGATCCAGACTTCCAACAATACGAAAGGCCTCAGAACGCTTCTACGCTGGATTGGCAGGCAACGTGCTGTACATGTTATCTTCGAGGCGACGGGTTCGTCGAGAGTTTCAACGGCCGGTTCCGTGACGAATGCCTCAATGAGCACCTGTTCCGTAACATCGCCCACAGGCGGACTGTCATCGAGGACTGGCGCGCCGACTACAACGCCGTCAGGCCCCACACCAGCCTCAATGGCATGACGCCAGAGGCTTTCGCTCAACATGCGATCAAGGCATACAGCAACACACAGACCCTAACTCAAAACTGAGGGTACGTTCGGGGCAAGGTCAGACTTCATGGTAAAAGCTGTGTTTTGTCTCGAAGATCCATCGTAAAAAGCCACATCTCAAGCCCGTGCCCCGGTATATCTCGCGTTGAGCACGTCTTTACAGATCAAAAATCACAAAAGGGACTATTCATCCGGGCAGTGGGCATCACCTGGATCACAATGAGGATATGGTTGGCCCATATCGTTTATAATATGCGCCGCTTTCTCTTTCCGGGGCGGATGAGTGCTGCTGCGTAGCAATCCACAGGATGGTAGCGATCAATCAGTAAGCTAAAAGTCCAAAATCAAGAGAAGGAGCATCAATCAGCGGTTCTTTGATCCCTCCTCGTTCGGTATGGCGTACCAAGCTATCACGTAGTGGATCACCCCGTAACGCAGTCTGTCGAACAGTGCGCGCAAATTATGCCGCTGCTGTTCTGCTCCTCTTCCATCGGGACAAGATACGGTACAATCAACGAGGGTTCTTCGCCTGATACGTCAGAGGGATACCGCTTGCAAACGCGTCAGTCAGCATTACTTGAACTAGTCACTGATCTTAAGAGCCTGTTTGGAAAGTCATGGATGAGCGTTTCTTCGGGTGAGATTGGCGCCCATGGCGACGAAGATCATGGCCTGTGAGGCATCGATGCGGCGCTCGTAATCGCGCACGAGGCGTCGCCATCGGGTCATCCATCCGAAGGTTCGCTCCACGACCCAGCGCCGGGGGAGAACCTCAAAGCCTTTCGTTCCGTCCCTGCGACGAATCACCTCGACGACGAAGTCCAGGTAAGCAGCCTTGTCCATCAACTGGAGCCGGTCATAGGCACTGTCCGCGAATAGATTCTTGACCCACGGCCAGCGCTTGCGGATCGCGTCCAGGATCATCTGCGCTCCGGCGCTGTTGGAGATGTCCGCCGGCGTTAGGTTGACCATCAGCAGGCGTCCGTCCGTATCCACGGCGATATGCCGCTTGCGCTCGATAATCTTTTTTCCAGCATCGTAACCTCTTGTTTTCGCGTGCGGCGCCTTGATGCTTTGACTGTCGATCACTCCGGCCGAAGGGCTGGCTTCACGACCCGATCGCTCCCGGTCAAGCATCAGTTCCACATCGTGAATGGTCTGGAACAGGAAGCGCCGGGCCAATTCCCTGAACCAACCATAGACCGTACGCCAATGCCCGAAATGGATCGGCAGCATCCGCCAGCCGCAGCCGGATCGAACCAGATAACGCACCGCGTTGATCACCTCGCGAAACTCGATCTCGCGCGGACGCCCCGCGCGTCCCAGTTCGGGCATCAACGGCGCGATGCGCGCCCATTCCTCCTCCGTCATATCAGACGGATAACGCTTCGTCTTGCGGGTAATCCTGGCCATGCGGCCTCTCTGCTCTGGCGTTCACATCCAGAGCTTGAATCACACTTCAGCCACTTTCCAAACAGGCTCTAAGCACATAACGCCCTTTAGACACACTAGATTGAAGTTAAAATATACTAAAGCGAAGAGTAAGATGATTGGAGTATTCTATCAAAGTATATCATCATCTCATTCATTCATTCATTCATTCATTCATTGTATGCAAGAATCATCAATAAAAACTCATTAAATTGAAAATAGACTCATGGTCATTTCAATCCGTGGATTTCGATCACTCTAGGCTTGTTCATACAATACTTTCGAAACCGAATGTTTTTTTATGGTTCATTAAATCAGCGATGCCTTTAAGAGAATTTATCAAATTTTCACGATTAGTTGCACTTCCTAGCGCAATTCGAATTCTCTGAGGGGGTTCGCCTTCGACGGTAAAAACACTACTAGGTACCAAACCTAACCCTTGCTTCCTGGCGTAAGATACAAAATCTATGCTGCTCCACCATTCTGGTAGCTTGAGCCAAACATGTGGGCCTTCTGGGTGGGTGCAGTGTGAATCACCTAAAATATCTTTTGCGATTTTTTGTCGCTCTGACAACTCTTCTCGTATTGCGGATAGAATTTGAGTGGCGGTACCTTTTTCAATCCATTTGGTCATGAGAACTGTCATTAATCCAGAATTAGTGAGGGTCGTGGCGCGTAACGCGGCCGTTATCCGTTTAGAGAACTCTACGTCTGGGGCGCACATAAATGCCAGTCGTAATGAAGGAGAAATAACCTTGGACAGAGATGCGACATAGAAAACTCGAGAGGGCTCCAATTGCGCTAGGGCAGGTAGTGGAGTTTTTAGGAGTAGGCTGTAAGGATCATCTTCGAGAATATAAGCATTATTTTTTCTGGCGATAGAAATTACTTTTTTGCGTCGTTCAATGGACATAGTTGAAGTTGTTGGGTTTTGTATTGTTGGAGTGCAGTAAATTAAGCGTGGCTGTAAACGCGAGCAAGCTTCTTCTAATTGATCGGGTAACATCCCTTCGGAATCACTATCTATGCCTTTGATGATAATATTAAATTGTGCACAAACGGTTCTTATGCCTGGATATGTAAAGCGATCAGTAACAATAATATCGCCTGCCTTTAGAAGCGTTGTGACTATTGCAGCTATTGCTGCTTGTGCTCCAGGAACAATTAAAATATTGTCTTCATTTTGATGTCCGATAACCGGGGATATCCAACGGCAGGCTTGCTTCCTTTCATCTGCAGTTCCACCCGTCATACGATAAGAGAGCAAGGCATGAAGGTCTTGTTGCCGAAGAATGCTGCTGAGTTCGGTCTGAATAAGATTTTTTATAGAAGGATTTTCTGGAATTGGCGGAAGATTCATCGTGAGATCTACCACTGCTTGGTTTGTATTTTTCCAGCGGGTTTCTGATGCTCCGATTCTAATGAATGTACCTCGTCCGACGGTTGCCTCTATAAGGCCCTGTTTGCGAGCCTCAGAAAATGAACGTGTAATTGTAGTAAGATCAGTTCCTAATTCTTTTGCTAAACTGCGCTGAGGTGGAAGCCTATCGCCTTCACCAACAATACCTTTATTGATGGCATCTATAAGAGCATTTGGAATGGAAAGGTAAATAGGTCCAGGATTGTTCTCGATAAAAAATTTCATGATTTTTATTAATTCACGCGTATTCATTTTTTTTCCTGGCAGGCCTAACTGTAACATTCAGACGGCACTATAGTAAGGGATGATCATCCTATCAAGTCCATACATAAATAAATTTATTGCATACATTTTGTGCTATTAATATGTTCTTTATTTATTTCAATATGTTGGTTTGATTAACGCCTGATGGTGACGGGGGGGCGCGTGGGAATCTGATGTTGGGGCAGTGTTGGATAAATAGGTGATATAAGATTTTTTCTTAAAATAAAAAATATAATTATATCAATTCATTATACGATTGATGGCATAAAAAATAAAAATTGTATTTATATGTTTGTGTTAAAAATACGAATATAAATAACTTTGTATGCATATGTATTTATTTTACGGCTCGACAATTAAAAATGTTCATGTCATGGTTTTGTTGCGAGACAGGATTGACTGTATTCTCGAAACGAAATGGAAACTTATTATGCCGCAAATCGAACATGCTCCACATAAAGATGGCGACTGCTTCGTTAACTATGAAAACAAGGTTTTCGAGGACGTCAAAGCCCAGCCCGGCGAAAAAGCCCTTATCACCTTTCATACCGTGGCCAATGAAGGGTCGGTCGGGTTTGTAAACCTGCTTCAGGCCACACGCCTGATCCGCAAGGGGTTCGAGACGTCGGTACTGCTGTACGGCCCGGGTGTCACTCTTGGCGTGCAGCGCGGTTTTCCCCGCCTGGGTGATGAAGCTTTTCCGGGTCACATGAACTGCAACAAGCAGATCGCAAAAATCCTTGAAGAAGGCGGCAAAGTCTACGCCTGCCGTTTCGCGCTTCAGGCCCTTTACGGATACGGCGAGCACAACCTGATCCCCGGCATTACGCCGATCAATCCGCAGGACGTGCTGGACCTGATCCTGCTGGCCCGGCGTGACAACGCTTTCATCCTCAACACTTGGACTCTCTGAAGGCCAAAGGGAGGACCGCACGCCATGTCCCGTATTGTTCGCGCCGCAGCCGTCCAGATCAGCCCCGTCCTTGGTGACGATGGCCTGGGCACTGCCCGGAAAGTCTGTCAGGCCATCCGCGATGCCGCCGAGAAAGGTGTAAAGCTGGCGGTCTTTCCTGAAACCTTCGTGCCTTATTATCCCTACTTCTCGTTCATCCAGCCAGCTTTTCGCTTTGGTGGAGAACATCTGGAACTCTATGAGCGCGCCGTGGCCATTCCCGGTCCGGTCACAGATATGGTGGCAGAAGCCGCGCGTGATACTGGCATGGTTGTGGTGCTGGGCGTGAACGAACGCGATTTTGGCACGCTCTACAACACACAGATCATCTTTGATGCAACGGGCGAAATCCTGCTCAAACGCCGCAAGATCACACCCACCTATCATGAACGTATGGTCTGGGGACAGGGCGATGGCTCCGGGCTACGGGTTGTTGAAAGTGCTGCCGGTCGTATCGGGGCACTTGCCTGCTGGGAGCATTACAACCCCCTTGCCCGTTATGCGCTCATGGCCCAGCACGAGGATATTCATTGCGCGCAGTTTCCCGGCTCACTGGTGGGGCAGATTTTTGCTGATCAGATGGAAGTCACCATTCGCCACCACGCGCTGGAGTCCGGCTGCTTTGTCGTAAACGCCACAGGATGGCTTACGGAAGACCAGATCAAGGACATTGCGCGTGATCCCGCGCTGGAAGGGCCACTGCGGGGCGGATGCTTTACCGCAATCGTCTCGCCCGAAGGCAGGCTGCTGGGCACGCCGCTGACTGAAGGCGAAGGCATGGTCATTGCCGATCTCGATTTTGGACTGATTACCAAACGCAAGCGGATGATGGATTCCGTCGGGCATTACGCCCGCCCCGAACTGCTGAGCCTGCTGCATGACCGACGGCCAGCGCGCACGGTGCATTACGCGGGTGAAACCGATCCGTCTTTCTTGCATACGGATGAGGCCACGCCATGACCGTTCCAACACTTGGCACGCTTTCGGGGCGCAAGCTTGTCACCGACCTGCAATCCTTCGGGCTCCAGATCAGCGGGGATCATGGAGGCATGACCCGCAAGGGCGGGGCTGGCCCTTCGGACCACAAGACCATCACCATCGCGGGACAGACTGTCATGGTCCCGGTCTATACGTCTGGGGCACAACGCTCTCCGTTTCAGGCCAGCCCACCCGACCGCAGTGGTGCCAGCACGCTGCTGCGCGACGGACAAACCTTGGGTACAATCCACTTTCCAGTGGCGCCGCGCTTTTATGGGCTGAGCACGGCAGACGGTATTCCTTACTGGAAAATCGCCCTGCTACATGGGCGCGACACGCTGGCCACAACAGTACACCAGACCTGCATCCGCTATGCCGACCGGCGCACCTCCTGCCAGTTCTGCGCCATTGGCCAGTCTTTGGAAGCAGAGCGTACCATTGCCTACAAAACGCCCGCACAACTGGCCGAGGTCGCCAAAGCCGCTGTGGAACTGGATGGCGTGCGGGATATGGTGCTGACAACCGGCACGCCCAACGTCATCGACCGGGGTGCTGCAGTTCTGGCGGCATCCGCCCGCGCCATCAAGGCAGCCGTAGACCTGCCGCTTCAGGTCCAGTGTGAACCACCACGCGACCATGACTGGTTCCAGCGCCTGCGCGATGCGGGAGCCGACAGTCTGGGTATGCATCTCGAAGCCGCTACACAGGCCGTGCGCGAAAAAATCATGCCGGGCAAGGCGACTGTCAGCGTCGATCGCTATATGGACGCCTTTGCCACGGCCGTGCCCATTTTCGGGCGCGGGCAGGTCAACACCTATATTCTGGCAGGTCTGGGTGACACCGCAGCAGACATTCTGGCTCTGGCCGAGCGCCTGATCGCTCTTGGGGTCTATCCTTTTGTGGTGCCGTTTGTGCCCATTTCTGGAACACCTCTGGAAAATCATGCGCCACCTTCCGCAGATTTCATGAAATCCGTTCTGGCTCCACTCGGTCGGATGCTACGCGATGCCAACATGAAATCCACCGATATCCGGGCCGGGTGTGGCCGATGCGGTGCCTGCTCCTCCCTCTCGGCCTATGAACAATGAGCACACTGCTCGAGGACGTGGAAGACCGGCCGTTCATTCCCACGGAATATGTCGTGCGCCTTGCCCGTACTCCTTGGGAACGCGCAGGTTATCATGCCCTCCGCCGCGAGGTATTCTGCACCGAACAGCAGGTCTTTGCCGAAGATGACCGGGACGGCATTGATGACGTAGCCATCCCCATTATCGCGGCCTGCTGTGTGGCAGGCATGCCGGACCGGATTGTAGGAGCCGTACGCATCCATGAAGCCGAACCTGATGTCTGGCGCGGCTCCCGTCTAGCAGTGCATGAAGACCATCGCAAGCTGGGACGGATCGGGGCGGAGCTGATCCGCATGGCTGTCAGCACAGCACACGGGCTTGGGGCCACGCGCTTTCTGGCCCAGGTGCAGGAGCAGAATGTACTGTTCTTCCGCCGCCTGCACTGGAAAAGCCTCGGGGTAATCTCCCTGCATGGTCTGCCACATCATGACATGCAGGCCGACCTTTCCCGCTATCCGGCACATGGCCTGAACCAGACCTGGCTGCTGCGCCCACAACCGCGCACCAGACAGGTGGCATAATGGCAGGCAAGCTCACCGCGCTGCTGCATACCCTGCGCCACAGCCGCGCCCTTGCATGCAAGCAGGATATTGCCGAGGCAGCGGCAATCCTTAAACCCACCGACCCCAGCGCCATCCGCCTTGGCGATGACTGTGCCGCCATACGGGATGGAGATGGTTACCTCCTGCTGGCCAGCGAGGGTTTTCAGGACAGTTTTGTACGCGCCATGCCGTGGTTTGCCGGTTACTGCGGCGTCATGGTCAACATCAGCGATATTGCGGCAATGGGTGGCCGCCCCGTTGCGGTGGTCAATGCCTTATGGAGCGATACCTCTGAATCCGCAGCATCCGTCCTGCAAGGTTTGCAGGACGGAGCACTGACCTATGGCGTTCCCGTTGCTGGCGGGCATACCAACATGCGCAGCACTCACAACTCGCTTTCGGTCGCAATTCTGGGGCGGGCACGCCATCTGCTCACCAGTTTTGACGCCCGCCCCGGCGAGGTGCTGATTGCCGCCATTGATCTGCGCGGCCGCTGGCATGACCCACACCCGTTCTGGGACAGTAGTTCAGGGCTGTGCGGCACCGATGCGATTACCCGGTTACAGGCCGACATGGACCTTCTGCCACAAATAGCCGAGGACGGGCTGAGCCGTGCAGCCAAGGACATCAGCATGGCCGGCGTGCTGGGTACAGCCCTTATGCTGGCCGAGTGTTCTGGCGTGGGCATGCACATCACGCTGGATGATATTCCACGCCCAGAACACGCCCCCATGCCCCGCTGGCTGGCGGCTTTCCCCAGCTATGGCTACTTGCTGAGTGCCCGGCCAGAGGATGCACAGGCCGTTATGGCGCGCTTTCATGGGCGGGACATTGCTGCGGCTGTTATCGGCCAGTGCAACAATACCCGCAGGCTGGATGTTACCTGGGGAGACGAGATAGACACTTTCTGGGATCTTGCACAAACGCCGCTCATGGGGTTTGTGCCATGAGTCTGTCCATTGGCATTCTGACGCACTCGACCCTTCCACGCGGTGGCGTGGTGCATGGTATGGCGCTGGCAGAGGCGTTGTGTGACGCAGGGCATAAAGCAACCCTGATCGCCCCGGATGTGACAGGTGCAGGCTTTTTCCGCCAACCCCGCTGCGCTACGCGTTATATTGCAGCCCGAGCGGAGCAGAACCTACCTGCTCTGGTGGAACGCCGTATATGCGAGATCACGGACGCGCTCAGGGATGAGGCACCATTTGACGTTCTTCATGCGCAAGACCCCATAAGTGCTAACGCGCTGGCTGAACTGGTAGCGCAAGGCCGGATACCGGGCTTTGCCCGCACGGTTCACCACCTCGACCGTTTTGCTCACCCGGGCCTTGCAATGCGGCAGGAACGCGGGTTCATGGCCGCGGCCGAGCTGTTCACTGTCAGCACCATGTGGAAGGGCATCCTGCGCGGCGAGCATGGCCGTGAAGCACCTGTTGTTGGCAACGGCGTTGATCCTGAACATTTTTCACCCGCACCGGGCCCGCAGGACAGTTCACTGCGGGCGCGTTACCACCTGCCGGTTGGCCGCCGCCTGATTCTGGCGGTCGGCGGGGTCGAGCGCCGCAAGAATACGCTGCACCTGCTGGAAGCTTTTCTGGCCCTGCGACGTGACCAGCCCGATGTGCATCTGGTTGTGGTAGGCGGGGCTTCATTGCTGGATCATTCGGCCTACCGCGCGCTGTTTGATATGCGGTTGCGCCAGAGCGATGCAGCCGAACATGTTACCCTCACCGGGGCGGTGGCAGATGAGGATATGCCGGCATTTTACCGGCAGGCAGCCGTGCTGGCCTACCCATCCGTAACCGAGGGGTTTGGTCTGTGCCCGCTGGAAGCCCTCTCCTGCGGCACGCCAGCCATTGTGCCGAAGGTGGCCCCTTTTACCGAGCACCTTCAGGCGTCAGACGTGCTCTGGTGCAACCCCGAGCACCCCGACACCCTGTTTTTAGCCTTGCGTGACGCCCTTAGCGCCAAAAACCGCGAGCACTTCCGGCTCAGCGGCCCCGCAACGGCCCGTCGTTTCGATTGGCACGGTGTTGCCAGTCGGCACCTCCCCGCATACCGGCGGCTGGCGGCCATGTCGCACGCTGGCACTCCGGCTTCTGGAGCTTTGTCATCATGCCCGAAATGATTTTTCGTGTGCGCTGGCCCGATGGGCAAGAGAGCGATTGCTACTCTCCATCGCTGGTCATCAAGGACCACTTTACACCGGGTAAAGATTACCCGGTGCGCACTTTTCTGGAACAGGCCGACATAGCCCTGACACAGGCCAGCGAGCGGGTGCGTGCACGCTACGGCTTTGCCTGTAGCCGTGCCCTTGGCCAGCTCCAGGCGATCCGCCAGACCTGCACGCCCTTCCTCAATCAACCTGATGCGCAGGTGCGTATCCTGTCTTTCAGCCTCTGAAACGAAAGAACGACCATGACACAGAATGAAAAAAGCATCCCCGTCATTATAGTGGGTGGTGGTCAGGCTGGCCTGTCCATGAGCTGGTATCTCTGCCGTGAGAACGTGGACCACGTAGTGTTCGAGGCCAAAACCGCCTGCCATTCGTGGGATGATGAGCGCTGGGACAACTTCTGTCTGGTGACACCCAACTGGCAGTGCGAACTGCCCGGGCACCCCTACAGGGGGCGCGACCCGCACGGCTTTATGGTAAAGCAGGAAATTATTGACTACGTAAAAGGGTTTACGGACTCCTTCACCGCACCTTTGCGCGAACATACGCCAGTCACGTCCATTGCCCGCCATGAAAACGGTGGCTACCGCGTAGTGGCAGGGGCAGAACTCTGGCACGCACAGCATGTTGTGATTGCTTCGGGCGCGTACCATGATGCCGTTATTCCCGGTTACGCCAGCGCCATTGATCCTTCCATTTATCAGGTTCACTCTCAGGATTATCGCAACGCGGCCCAACTGCCCGATGGTGCCGTGCTGGTGGTGGGAAGTGGCCAGTCCGGCGCGCAGATTGTAGAAGACCTGTTTATTGAAAACCGCAAAATTCATCTGTGTGTCGGTTCTGCCCCGCGTGTCTCGCGCTTTTATCGTGGACGGGATGTTGTGGACTGGCTTGCAGACATGCAGTTTTACGACCTGACAGTAGACAACCATCCGCTGCGTGATGGTGCGCGTGACAAAACCAACCATTATGTCACCGGCCGGAATGGTGGCCATGACCTTGACCTGCGGCTTTTTGCCAAAGACGGCGTGGGCCTGCACGGCACGCTGGAAACCATTCGGGACGAGGTAGCCCATTTTGCACCGGACCTGCGGGACAATCTGGATGATGCCGACAAGACCAATGCTGACATCAAAAAATCCATTGATGCCTACATTGCCCGTGAAGGCATTGCCGCCCCAACCGAAGCACCATACGTGCCCGTATGGGAGCCCGATGGCAGCAATACGCCACTGGACCTGAAGGCCGCGGGCATTACCTCTATCATCTGGTGCATTGGTTTTCGCCCGAACTATCGCTGGATCGACGTGCCGGTCTTCAATGGCGCCAATAAACCGGTGTGGCATCGGGGCGTGACCGATGCGCCAAATTTCTACTTCCTCGGTCTGCCGTGGCTGCATACATGGGGCTCCGGCCGGTTTTCCGGTATTTCGCGCGATGCGGCGTGGCTGGCCAGCCAGATTACCGGCAAAGACGTGCCTGTAGCCTGAGGAAAGGAAAAGCCCCATGCTGCCATGGACCACTTATGAGGCAATGTATGATGCGGCCCAGAACCAGCCAGAAGCATTCTGGCTGGAAGCCGCCCAACGCATTACATGGCAGCAACAGCCCGGCATGGCTTGCCGGGCACGGGCGGATGGCTGGCATGACTGGTTCCCCAATGCCACGCTCAATACCTGTTACAATGCCGTGGACAGGCACGTGGAGCAGGGCCTCGGCGCGCAGGCAGCCTTGGTCTGGTACTCCTGCGCCACAAAAGAACGGCAAACCATTACATATAAGGAATTGCTCGGCAGGGTAGCCGGGTTTTCTGGCGGCCTGCGCTCATTAGGGGTGGAAAAAGGCGACCGTGTCCTGATCGCCATGCCAACCATGATTGAAACAGCCATAGCCATGCTGGCCTGCGCACGGATAGGCGCCGTGCATGTTGTGGTATTTGCCGGTTACGCAGGCCCCGAACTGGCCCGCCGGATTGACGATGTAGCCCCCAAGGTCGTGATTATCGCCAGTTGCAGCTTTCAGGGGCAAACCGCCATTCCGTCCGCCCCGGCCCTTAACGTTGCACTCACGCAGGCCACGCACGAGCCGCAGGCATGTATTATCGTGCAGCGCAACGCCTGCCCCGCACCACTTATGCCCGCGCGGGACCATGACTTCCACACCCTGGAACACTCGGCACCTGTGGCACCCGTCATGCTGTGTTCTGAAGACCCGCTCTATATCCTGCATACATCAGGCACCACAGGCAAACCTAAGGGTATTGTGCGTGATAATGGTGGCCACGCGGTAGCATTGGCTCTTTCTATGGAGTTAATTTACGGCTGCGAATTGGGCGATGCATTTTTTACGACCTCGGATCTAGGCTGGGTGGTTGGGCACTCTTACGGCGTGTATGCACCGTTGCTGAGTGGGGGCACCAGCATTATTGTGGAAGGGAGCGTTTCAGCATCAACTATACGGGTACTGTGCAATGACTATGCAGTAAAGTGCTTGTTTACAACGCCGACCCAATTGCGGGTTATACGACAGGAAAGTCGTAACCTTACATATTCGCTGCTACCAGTTCAGGCACACATTTTTGTTGCGGGAGAATATGCTGACCCCAAGTTGTTAGGGTGGGCGCGTTCCTACTTCCAACGGCCAGTCGTTAATCATTGGTGGCAGACAGAAACGGGGTGGAGCATTACAGCATATTTCTTCGGTCTGCCAGCGCGGGAATCAAAAGAGGGTATGAATGGTATTGGGCGGCCAGCGCCAGGTTTTTTTCCAGTTCTGATTCCATCTTGGCCAGACGATATATGTGGTGAGATTGTTCTGAAACTCCCTTTGCCTCCTGGCTGTTTGGTAGGAATTTGGCAAAACGGTAATATAAGTGCTCCTACAAGCTATTTTGACGAATCAGGCAAATATTATCGTACTTTTGATGAAGGCATGATCACAGCAGATCGTGTAGTTAACATGCTAGGGCGCTCTGATGATGTGATTAAGGTTGCTGGGCGGCGAATTTCAGGGGTGCAGATCGAAGAAATTATTTCTTCCAACCCAAATGTTTACGCATGTGCGGTTACTGCTGAGCCTGATGCTCTGAGAGGACAGCGTCCTGTTGCTTATGTTGTTGCTGTTAAAAATTGCACGATTAATGAGAGTTTGATGCGTTCTGACATTATAGAGCAAGTTAACCAGACGATAGGAAAATGGGTGGGCTTAAAAGAAATACATTTTATGGCGCAGTTACCAACAACACGATCAGGAAAAATTCTCAGAAATAAGATGGAGAGATCGAACAACCGTTGATTGAAGATCATGTAAATAGATTTTAGATATAGATGGTTCTGTGGTCTGACTTTCACTCTACGTTTTTAACTAGAGTGATGGTTGTATGTTCTGATTCTCTAGACTGCTTAATATGCTCTAAGAATAAGAAGTCGCGTATATTGTAGATGACCTTGGCCAATCCATTCCACATGGCAAGCCAGTTAGTGGCTACGCTTCAGATAACGAGCCTTTATGTGATTTCTGATCGGCGAAGACATGCTCGATATCTGAACGGATAACGGATAACGGATAACGGATAACGGATATTGCGGAGGTAGATATCTGGATTGCGGCATCGGTTTGAGATGTGGCTTTGTACGATGAACTGTGGAAACAGCGTCCTGCTTTTCCATGGAAGTCTCATTGGCTATTGAGTGATAGGCTGTGTCGGCTCCAACATTAGACGCTGTATTGCTTCGATCGAGCTGTCCATTATTCAGCCTAACACCATCACCGAGAGAGTTCTAAAAACTCCATGGTTTTTGTAAGTGTACCCATGATTTCATGCCTCCTATGGTGATTGGGTGGAGGAATAATGAAGCATCCGGGTTTCTTTGATGTCGAAGAGCGACTTGCTCGTTTGAGCGGGCTTGACGATCAGCTTTAAGCCTTTTCCCGGACTGTGGATTTTGAGGTGTTACGGCCTGATCTGGACTAGGCTCAGGCCTATTCGGATGGAAGTAAAGGCGGGCCGTCCGTCTTGTGATGTGGTTCTGATGTGCAAAATCCTGGTGATCCAGACGCTGAACAACCTCTCCGACGAACGAAATACCTGATTAACGACCGTCTGTCTTTTATGCGTTTCCTTGGTCTGGGGCTGTGGGGCCGGGTACCGTATGCCAAAACGCTCTGGCTCTTTCGCGAGCGTCTGACACAGACGGGTGTGATCGACAGTCTGTTCAATCGCTTTGACGCAACGCTGGTTGCCTTCCGATCCAAAGCAGCGCAATACAAACGCGGAGACGGCGGATCTTCTGGCGGGACTGATCGCACAAGACTGGCAGGACGAACCTGCAAAGATGCTCCACAAGGATCATCATGCACGCTAGCCTCAGAAATTCACAAAGGCGAAACGGGGCAGGACGATGGAACAATCCCGTCAACGGATCTCGCCATCCCATTCTTTGGCTATAAATCGCATATTCCCATCGACCGAAAGTTCCGGTTGATCCGGAAATGGAAAGCGACAGATGCTGCGGCTAGCGATGGTGCGAGATCGAGAGAAGGTCAGCTCGACAGCAACAATACCGCGTTTGATGTTTGGGGCGACATGGCCTATCGGTCAAAAGCGAATGAAGCCTTCATGGAAAAACATGGCTTTGTCTCCAAAGTTCATCGCACAAAGCTGCATCTCAAGCCTATGCCCTGTCATATCATCCAGCGGTCCAATGCCGGGAAATCCGTAATTCGGTCATGTGTCGAACATATTTTTGCAGATTAGAAATCACAGGCAGGACTGTTCATCAGGACAGTGGGCATCACCAGTGCCACCATGAGGATCGGACTGCCAACATCGTCTACAACATGTGCCGCTTTATATTTCTGGAGCGGATCAGTGCAACTGTGTAGCAGCTCAGGGGGGGTAATACCCATCACGGATCAAAACGCAGAGAAAAAGTTGCCCTGATAACTATCAATCAAAACGTCATAGCCCTGAAATCAGGAAACAGGAGTTCAAAAAACAGTTTTTCGATCCCTCCATGTGTATGAGCGCGAGGGTAACATTGCTATTTTTTCGTATCTGGTTGCGACAGAGCGTCACTGCCTGAGGCTAGCCCAGAGGTTCTCAACGAGATGCTGGCATCGATAGGCCCATTTGGGGCAGGCGACAGCCCCATCACGTCCGTAAAAATGCCCGTCCCGCCTCCTTCTTCCATCCCTACAATATAGGAAGAAATTCAAAATATAACAGCCTCTAGCTTTTGCTATCCGTCTGAATAGGTAAGAGTTCTCTTCCGGAGCAAAACAGAAGGTTTTGAAATCCACAGTTCAGGAAAACGCTTTGAGTTGGTCACCAAGCATACTTAGGCAAGACAGATGCTCTTCAACATTAAAGAAGGCCAGTTTTGTCATCATCAACCACGACGTCAAGGATGGAATTACAACAGAAGCTTCAGAGCCAAGAAGTTTTTGAAACGATCCAGATATTACTGTAGGTGGTAAAACCACTGCTTTCCAATAGACATCATAGTTTTTCTGTCACTTATTGTGTCAATAATACATTGCTCTCCAGGTTGCCAGTCAACTGGGGTCAAGGTAGCGTTGTGATCATTGTTCTGTAAAGCTGCAAGAGTTCTTAATATTTCTTTTGCAGACATTCCAATAGATTCTGGATAATGGCTCATCCATCTAATTTTTTTATGTGTGTCTATTATGAAAAAAGAACGATCTTTCAAACTATAATTATGACAATTATAGGCCTCAAAAATTTTATAAGTTGGATCTTCCAGAATGGGCAGATCAATTTCTATATTCTTTTCCATATAAATGGAATGAACCCATGCAAGATTGGAGAATAAACTACTTCCAGTTATTATAAGTGGCTGACAATTTTTTTTGGAAAAAAGGTTTATATTGTATTTTAAAGATAAAATTTCTGTAGTTGCAATTGTGTCAAAAGCATTATGGCAAAATAATAAAAACAACCATTGGTTAGAAAAATTTTCTAAGGAGCAGTCCATTTCTGTCGAGCGGGCAGAAAATATGGGTGCCTGATCGCCAAGACGTGGGAACGGATACATGGTTTAAAACATAAATCCTCAAGAATTTTGTGTTAGAGCAGGGTGGCACAACCGGTATTGCACCACCCTGCGGCTAAGTTGATGTCCTAACCGTGCGAAGGAATAGGACGATTCTTATTTAGAACATTGTATTTCATTTTTCAATGGGCAATGTATGCAAAAAAAAGATACAAATTAAATAAATTAAATAAATTCCAAAATTTAAAAAAAATAGTTTAACCAAAAAAATAAAAATCTGTATTTATAAAAATAAAAAATTTAATATACTCCATAATATAATAATAAATATTTTTATTACGGGTTTTATTTCTATCTAAATTTATTTTTTTTACATTTATATTTTATTTTCCGTTCGGTGGGGAGGTTTTTTCTGGTGGATTGGGAGGGGTATTGTTTGGGCATGGCTGAAATCTTGTATGGCATATGTCTTTTGGTTATAAGGGGAGTATAGGGACGTAGATGGACTTAATCCGGGCAATTTGTCTGTGCTTTACGGATGCTCCTGATCTGTCCTGTTGGTTCCGTGGCTTGTTTCTTGGATGGGCGCGGTAGAAAGATGTTCGAAGGGAAGGTGTGATCGAAATGAGGCGGTCACTTGGAGTCTTCTGTAAGGGTCAGTTTTTATACGGCTCAAGAAGGCGCGGAAATCCGATGAGAGGATGCAATGTCGTATAGTAAAGGTAAATATTTACTATCTCTTATAGCCACTTTAGCATTAAGCGGTTGTAGTGATCTGGAATTGCTGAATCCGAAGGGGTCAGTGGGAGAGCAGGAGAAAAATCTTATATTGCTCAGCATGGGTATTATGTTGTGCGTGGTTATTCCTGTTGTCGCGTTATCTTTGTATTTTGCGTGGCATTACAGAGCAAGTAATCCTAACGCAAAGCATGATCCTACGTGGCATCACTCGACGGCAATTGAAATTGTCGTGTGGGGTATCCCCATGGCGATCATTGCTTTTTTAGGGTGGAAAATCTGGGTCACGACACATGCTCTTGATCCATATAAAAAGCTCGACTCGACAGTCGCTGCTGTCGATGTGGATGTTGTTGCACTTAACTGGAAATGGCTCTTCATCTATCCAGAATATGGTGTTGCAACTGTGAATGTGCTGAACATTCCTGTGAATCGGCCGATTAATTTTCATTTAACGTCCGATTCTAACATGAACTCTTTTTTCATCCCTCAGCTTGGCAGCCAAATTTACGCTATGGCCGGTATGGAAACGCAACTGCATCTTATGGGTACCGCAGTTGGTACTTATTCTGGTCGTTCTACCGCATTTAGTGGTCCAGGCTTTTCAGGTATGCACTTCCCAACTCATGTGCAAACCGAAGTGCAATTTAACGATTGGGTAAAAGAGGCGCATAACTCTGCCAACACTCTAGATGACACCGCTTATCTAGCATTACGTAAAGATAGTGAAGATAACCCTGAAACAGTTTACGGCTCAGTAAAGCCCGATCTATTTCAGGAAATTGCAACGCAATATGATTGCACTCAGGAAAATTCGTTGCGCCGTGAGGGTGATGTGTCGCACTGCACGCAATCCGGTAGCGTAGTTATGGAGAACCATTGATGCTAGGGAAACTAAGCATCGAGGCGTTACCCCTCGATCAACCAATCGTTGTGTGGACCTTTATTGTTGTCGCCTTATTAGGCGTAGCCATTTTGGGTCTCGTGACATATTACGGTAAGTGGCAATATTTGTGGACTGACTGGATTACGTCTGTCGATCATAAACGTATCGGCATTATGTATATCTTGTTTGCAGTCGTTATGTTGCTGCGTGGTTTTGCTGATGCACTCATGATGCGTCTTCAGCAAGCATTGGCTGCAACTGGTGGTGCTGGCTATTTGCCCCCGCATCATTATGACCAGATCTTCACGGCTCACGGCGTGATCATGATCTTTTTTGTGGCAACACCATTCATCCTCGGTCTGATGAATTTTGTTGTACCGCTTCAAATCGGCGCACGTGACGTGGCTTACCCGTTCCTGAACTCTTTCAGCTTCTGGCTGACAGTTATGGGCGGTATTCTTGTCATGATTTCCCTCTTCATAGGTGATTTTGCTGCTGTAGGGTGGGTGGCTTATCCTCCGTTGTCAGAGCTTGGTTACAGTCCGACAGTTGGTGTTGATTACTTCATCTGGGCACTTCAGCTTTCTGGTCTGGGTACGTTGATTTCTGGTATCAACTTCATCATGACCATTTTTAAAATGCGTGCTCCAGGCATGAATTTCATGCGTATGCCCGTATTTACTTGGACAGCGCTGATTACCAATATTCTTATTGTTGCTATTTTCCCTGTTCTCACGGCAACACTTGCTTTGCTTTCTGCTGACCGCATGCTGGGCATGCACTTTTTCACGAACGAGCTTGGCGGTAACGCCATGATGTACATCAACCTTATTTGGGTTTGGGGGCATCCTGAAGTTTATGTTCTTGTTTTGCCTGCCTTTGGTGTATACTCAGAAGTAGTTTCAACCTTCAGTGGTAAGCCTCTATTCGGTTATAAGGGCATGGTTTATGCGACCTGCTCCATTGGTGTGCTGTCTTTCTTTGTTTGGCTCCACCACTTCTTCACAATGGGGTCTGGCGCAAACGTCAATGCCTTCTTTGGCATTATGACGTCTCTTATTTCTATTCCTACCGGTGTTAAGCTCTTCAATTGGCTATTCACCATGTACAAAGGGAGAATCCGTTATCACTCCTCCATGCTTTGGTCGATCGGCTTTATGGCGACCTTTGCTTTTGGTGGTATGACTGGCGTTATGCTCGCTATTCCGGGTGTTGACTTCGTTGTTCACAACAGTCTGTTTCTCGTAGCGCACTTCCATAACGTGATTATCGGCGGTGTTGTATTCGGTTTGTTTGCTGGTATGAACTTTTGGTTTCCCAAAGCATTTGGTTTCACGCTGAATGAAACTTGGGGCAAAATTGCATTCTGGTTCTGGTTTATTGGTTACTGGCTTGCCTGGACGCCAATGTACGTGCTTGGCTTTAAAGGCATGACGCGTCGGCTGAACCATTTTAACCAGCCTGATTGGGTGCCTTATCTGAATGTGGCTTTTGTTGGTGCTATTCTAATTGGCATCGGGACTGTCGCTATTCTTATTCAGCTGGCTGTCAGTATTCGTGATCGCAAAATCAATGCCGATGTGACCGGTGATCCATGGGGTGGACGCAGCCTTGAATGGGCTACGCATTCTCCAGTACCATTCTATAATTTTGCACATACACCTATTGTTACTTCTTTGGAGCAGCATTGGGATGACAAAAAAGCCGGAGTAGACCCTAACACTGTACGTCCATATGAAGATATTCATATGCCACGCAACACAGGTGCAGGATTTATTATCGCGGTTTTCGGTTTTGTTATGTGCTTTTCTCTGGTTTGGCACATCTGGTGGCTGGCAATAATTGGTTTTATAGGTACGATTGCGACGTTTATCGTTCGGACATACGATATGGATACGGACTATTATGTTCCTGCCGCTGAAGTGGAGCGTATCGAAGCTCAGTATGCTCAGCCAGCAAAGGGAGGTTTGTAATGAGTAGCGTTTCTTCTATTCATGCAGATGACGGTGTGCATCATCATGCACACGATGACAGTAAGAAGACTATTGTAGGCTTCTGGCTGTATCTCATGACCGACTGCCTTATTTTTGCGTCACTGTTTGCGACATTTGGGGTGTTGTCGCATGCTACGGCAGGTGGGCCTGGAGCTAAGCAGCTCTTTGATCTAAACTACGTCGCGCTTGAAACTCTTTTCCTGCTGTTGAGTAGCTTTACCTTCGGTGTGGCCGTTATTAATGTCCATAACGAGAAAAAGAGTGGCGCTCTTGTGTGGCTGGCTCTTACTTTCCTGCTTGGCTTGGCCTTTATCGGCATGGAAGTGCACGAATTTAGCCACTTAATCGCTGAAAATGCGGGTCCAGGACGTAGTGCATTCTTGTCAGCTTATTTTGGTTTGGTAGGCACTCATGGATTGCACGTTACTATGGGCCTCCTGTGGCTTGGTGTTATCATACACCAAGTATACAAATTCGGTCTAAATGCCGTAATCGAGCGCCGCATTGCGTGCTTAAGTCTATTCTGGCATTTTCTTGACCTTGTTTGGGTCTGTGTTTTCTCCATCGTATATCTTGGAGGTGTTTTATAATGGGAAAAAATACCGCGCATAACGATGGTCACAGCATGAGCAACTCCATTATTGGTTTTGTTCTTTCCCTCATTCTGACAATTTTTGCCTTTGGTGCAGTTATGTGGGGTCTTCTTCCCCACGATATGATTATGCCGGCTGTCATTGTGTTGGGTGTGTTGCAGCTTATCGTGCAGTTATACTTCTTCTTACACCTTGGTCTTGCCCCCGAACATCGAGAAAATACAGTATATCTGATCTTAACAGTTATGCTTATTGTTGTGATTGTTGGGTTGTCGCTGTGGGTGATGCATAATGCAAACGTCAATATGATGCCTATGCACATGTCCGCATCAGATGCGATGCTGCATCAATAAAAGTATCTGTTTTGTTATAAAAATAGATTTGATATCTATAAGGCCCTATGACTGAAAAGTCATAGGGCCTTATATTTAAAATATTTGTTCAGTCATACCGTTAGCGATCTTGCGGGCACATGCCTTCAAATTTAAATTAGAAACGGTTTGTTACCATTTGCCGCTTTGACGTGTTGATCGAGCTTCTCTGACGTCACACCATTAAGGTTAGGTGTTTAGTTCCGAGATTTTATGGGGAATTAATGATGAATCGTTCTGGCTCTGAAGTCCAGATTTTGCAGACGTATTCGTAAGGTGTGAGGTCACTCAGGGTCTTGAGTCTTCGTCTGAGGTCGTTGGCGGCGATAAAGTCGTTGAGATGTGTCCTCAACTGCTCATGACTGTCGTAATGGCAGCGTTTGACGGATGTTTCCTTTATTGTCCGGTTCATCCGCTCAACCTGCCCGTTCGTCCAGGGATGATTGGGTTTCGTCAGGCGATGTCCGCTCCCGTGCGCTTCACAGATCATCTCGAAGCGCACGGGACGCGACCAGACCTTATTGCGATCGGCTTTCCCGACAAGTTGTGTAACAGCGAAGAGGTTTAGCTTGCCTTCAGCGGTCTGGACCTCCGCGATATCGAGATAAAAGAGCCCAATCGGGTAACGTTAGAAACGCTGTCGTTTGAGCTTGTCACCGTCCATGTCCGGAAGTCAGGATATTCCGTGGCGTGAAGGCAACGATGCAGCGCCAAGGGTGTCAACTGGGGAATGCTGGCCTGCAGGGCATAAAGGCAGTCATCCAGCGGTAGCAACGTATGCCGGCGAAATGCCACATCATTGCTTCGGCCGCCTTGGAAAGTACCGTTGATAGGGGCTCTTTGGGACCCGTCTTCTGATCATCGAGAGTCTGACGCTTCCGCTATTTCGCCACTGTCTTCGGATTGATCCCGAACTCCTTGCTCAGTGCCGCGAGTGAAGCCTGCGATCGCAGTATTGCTGCTCAAACGGCGTGCGTGGTAGTGGCGCTCCCATGAGGTATCTGTCAGATAATGTTTCCTTCCACTCTCGTGAAAATACTAAACCATCAAATCCCTAGTCTAAGCACCTAGATATAGCGCGTAGTATCGTTGATCTCATGCTTGCGGGTACCGATCGGCCGCCGACACACCAGCCTTATGCTTTTTCAGGATCTCGATGATTTGGTCATGCGTGAAGCCGGCTCTCTTGATTGCCTGCCTCCGATTTGACAGAACTTACTCAAAAATGAGGACCTGCCCACGGTACAAGGTTATCGGGCCTACAAGAATTTAGTTGATTTATATGCAAAAAAAACATACAAAGATACATCAATGTATGATGCGGTCGGCTGTTAAGGGTTGGCTTATCTCCAGCTAACTAGATGGTGATGTATATGAATTTCACAGAAAAATGCGAACATCTTATTTCGGAAATGAAAAATGATGGCCGATACAGAACATTTATTGAGTTGGAAAGACTCGCTGGAGATTTTCCTACAGCTCTGTGGTACAAGCCTGATGGTAGTAAAGAACCAGTCACAGTATGGTGTAGTAATGATTACCTTGGTATGGGCCAGAATCCAGTTGTTTTAAACGCTATGCATGCAGTGTTAGGGCAGTGTGGCGCTGGCACTGGAGGTACACGTAATATTTCAGGCACTAATAAGCAGCATATTGATCTGGAAAGTGAGTTGGCTAGCCTGCATTATAAAGAGGCAGGCCTCATTTTCACTTCCGGCTGGATATCCAATCTAGCCGCACTCGGCACATTGGCGCAGGTTTTTCCAGATTGTGTTGTTTTCTCGGATGCCCTTAATCATAATTCGATGATTGAGGGTATTCGTCGATCTGGTGTAGAAAAACATATTTTTAGGCATAATGATTATGCTCATTTAGATGAGTTGATGAAGCAGGTTGACCCTGCGCGCCCAAAAATTGTTGCATTTGAAAGCGTCTATAGTATGGACGGTGACATAGCTCCTATTAAAGAAATTTGTGATATTGCAGACAAATATAACGCTCTCACCTATCTTGATGAAGTGCATGCAGTTGGTTTGTATGGGCCTAATGGTGGCGGCATCGCAGAACGAGAAGGGCTATCTGATCGCCTGACAATTATTGAAGGTACGCTTGCAAAAGCTTTCGGTGTCATGGGCGGGTATATAACAGGTCCTAAAGCCATAATTGATGTTATTAGAAGTTTAGCAAGCAGCTTTATTTTTTCTACTTCACTCCCACCCTATATTGCCGCCGGTGCTCTAGAGGCGATCAAACATATAAGGCAAAATCCTGAAAATCGTAATAAACAATTGCATAATGTCAAAATACTCAAAAAGAAAATGCAAGATGCGGGAATTCCAGTAATGGACACAAAGACCCATATTTTGCCTGTTATTGTAGGTGATGCTCATCTTTGCAAGTTGCTTACGGATAAGTTGCTAGATGAGTACAATATATATATTCAGCCTATCAACTACCCTACTGTGCCTAAAGGGCAGGAACGCATGCGAGTTACCGTAACGCCCTACCATACCGACGATGACATGGATTTATTAATAAGTGCATTCCTCAAAATTGATAAAAATATCAATTGGATTCCAAAAAATAAGTTTCATCTATCTTGAAGCAGTGAAGGGAGAAATTGCCATGTCTCAATGTTTCATAACAGGGAATCGTCTTAAAGATGGAGTGGTCGTATGGTTATCAAAAACAGACCAGTGGTCAGAAAGTAGTGAGCATGCCCATATCTATGAGCAAAATGGCAGTGAGTTGTTTTTAGAAACTCTCAAGCGCCGAGACGACTCAAATGTTGTTGATATCCGAGCCGTGGATGTTGAAACGCATAACAATAACAGTGTGTTAGTAGAGCGCCGCGAGCAATTAAGGGCAGATGGACCAAGCGTAAGACCTGATCTTTCAGCTAATGCCGGGAGTAATAGATGGGCAGTGCCGCCATTTCCAGCACCACCTTCGGTAACGTCTCTCTCTCCGTTTGCTGGTGTGTACCGTTATGATGAGCACGACCGTCAGTTTTTACATGAGCGTGTTGCACTCTTTCGCGGTCAGATAGCGCGAAGACTATCTGGCCAACTGACGGAGGAAGAGTTCAAGCCTTTGCGGCTTATGAACGGGTTATATCTTCAATTGCATGGTTATATGTTTCGCGTGGCGTTACCGTATGGCGTTTTAAGTGCTTCACAAATGCGCCAACTTGCTTATATTGCTCGCTATTATGATAGAGGATACGGCCACTTCACCACAAGGCAAAATATACAGTTTAATTGGATTCGTCTTGAAGATGCTGCAGATATTCTAACACTTCTTGCCGATGCAGACTTGCATGCAACGCAAACAAGTGGAAATTGTGTAAGAAACGTCACAACGGATCATTTCGCTGGAGCAGCCAAAGAGGAAATTATAGACCCTCGCTTGTATGCTGAAATTATGCGGCAATGGTCTACAGACCACCCAGAATTTACTTATCTTCCGCGCAAATTTAAAATTGCTATTACAGGGAGCCCCCAAGATAGAGCCGCTGTGCGCGTGCATGATATTGGGCTTTTAGCGCAGCATAACGAAAATGGAGAGCCTGGTTTCCAAGTTTATGCTGGAGGTGGTTTAGGTCGTACCCCTATTATTGGTACTAAAGTAAGAGAATGGTTGCCTGTTAAAGATCTATTGCGATATGTGGAATCTATACTGCGTGTTTATAATAGTTTGGGACGGCGTGATAATATTTATAAAGCACGAATTAAAATTCTTATCCGTGAAATGAAACCTGAACATTTTATTGCGCTTATTGAAAAAGAGTTTAATAGTCTTCCAATAGACTATAATATTCTTGATCAAAAAATCATTCAAGAAGTACAGAGCCGATTTATTAAGCCACCTTTTTTGATTTTACCAGAAAATTCATCTAATATGAATATTCACATTAATGAAAGCCCAGATTTTAAATCTTGGGTTTTGACTAATACACATGCTCATTATATGCCCGGTTATATTTCTGCTGTTATCTCGCTCAAGCCAATTGGCGGTATTTCAGGAGATGTTAGCTCAGATGAAATGGATACAATTGCTATTATTGCAGACCGTTATTCCTTTGGCGAGATAAGGATTTCACATGAGCAAAATATTGTGCTGCCGCATGTATGCAAAGATGATCTTTTTGACCTCTGGAGCCAACTTGCAGATGCAGGTTTGGCGACATCGAATATTGGCTTAATTACAGATATTATTGCGTGCCCTGGTATGGATTATTGCAGCTTGGCGACTGCTAGGTCTATTCCCATAGCGCAGAAAATTTCTAAACATTTTGAAAATCTCAAAAAACAGCAGGATATAGGTTTTTTAGATCTTAATATTTCGGGATGTATTAATGCTTGTGCCCACCATCATGTTGCCAACATTGGGTTGCTCGGTGTTGATAGAAATGGCGAAGAGGTTTATCAAATTACGCTTGGTGGTTCAGGCGCAGAGCATGCATCAATCGGTAGTATTCTTGGACCAGCAGTCTCTGCTGAAAATGTCACAAATGCTGTTGATGCTATTGTGCAAGCTTATCTTGATAACCGCCATGAAGGTGAGTTGTTTATTGATACGTATAGACGCTTGGGAACGAAAGTATTTAAGGAGGCAGTTTATGGTGCTTATTAACAATACGGCAGAGGAAATCCTTGAAACTTGGATTTATCCTGAAGTGGCGGTCAATCGGGTGGTGGAGAATCAAATCCTTCCTCTTTCCGTTATGGAACAAATGCAAGAAGAAAACTCTTACGTGCAACCGCTGGGGCTATATGCTCCAGCGGGGACCATAATTCAAGACTTAATACCATACATTCATCTTGCTTCGTTGGTGCTAATAGATTTTCCGAAATTTAGAGATGGGCGTGGTTTTACTTTAGCACGCAATCTACGTGAGCAAGCTTATTTTCAGAAAGATATTAGAGCGCGTGGTCATTTGATCCCAGATCAGTTTCCGGCGCTGGTGAAATGTGGGTTTACGTCTTTTGTGCTGCCTACGGAGCACCCACGTGAGCAATGGTTGGCTGCTTTACAGAGCAACGTGGTAGAAAAAAAGCAGCCTTTGCTTAAACGATTATTGAAAAATTAAATAGGATCATGAAGGCGTTTGTTAACGCCTTCATGATAGTAAGTTATTTTAGGTTATTAATGGTTTCATTGTAAAAATAGTCGAGCCATTGTAGTGCAATAGTGATGTCTTTCTGTTCTATTGTTGCTCCCGACCAAAATCTGAATCCTGCTGGTGCTGTACGGTATGCACCACAGTCCAGTGCGATATTAGCATCTTGCATTTTTTGAGTAATAGTTTTGGCAAGTTCTGGGTATAAAGCCGGATCAATATCTGGGCTTGTAATTTTTAAGCATACTGAACTTTCTGATCTAATATTGTAATCTTCAGCCAGAAACTTACACCAGGTGCTTTTTTCAACCCATTTTGTAAAGATAGAGAGATTGTCGGTACAGCGTTTCGTTAGGGCGGTAAGCCCCCCAATCTCTTCTGCCCAGCGTAGTCCGTCCAAGGCGTCTTCTACCGTTAGAAGAGAAGGAGTATTTATGGTCTCTCCTTCAAATAATTTATCGGTTACCTGACCTTTACTAACCATACGGAAGAGTTTTGGCATTGGCCATGTTGGCGTATGGTCAGTTAAACGGGTAATGGCGCGTGGGCTTAACGCTATCATACCGTGCGCACCTTCGCCTCCTAAAGTTTTTTGCCAAGACCAAGTTGTCACATCTAATTTGTCCCATGGTAAATGCATCGCGAAAGCTGCAGACGTCGCATCGCAAATAGTAAGACCTGTTCTGTTATCATCAATCCAATTACCATTCGGTACTTTTACACCAGAAGATGTACCATTCCAAGCGAACACTATGTCATGGTTCGGGTCAGTTTTTTCTAAATCAGGTATTTTTCCATACTCAGAAATAAACTCCCTTACATTTTTAAGCTTAAGTTCTTGAACGATATCTGTTAGCCATATCTGGCTAAAGTTTTCCCAGACAAAAACATCAACGGCGCGTGGGCCGAGTAAACTCCACATTGCCATTTCCATAGCGCCTGTATCTGAGCCTGGTACAATAGCAACTTTGTATTCTTTGGGTATTTTTAGAATTTTTTTACTAAGAGTGATTACTTCTAAAAGTTTAGCTTTCCCTGCTTGTGAGCGGTGTGAGCGACCAATCAAAGCGTTGTCAAGTTGGTTCAAACTCCAACCAGGCCGTTTTTTACAAGGACCTGATGAAAAGTTAGGAGAAACGGGTTTTTGTTTAGGCATAGCGCGTGGATCGAGCATTACCGTCCCTTTTTAAGGATGATGATTTTGTGCAATCCCAATATAGCTTTTTCCAACAATGCATACAATAAGTTAAAAATGATTAAAAAATTAGGTAAAAATATTTACTCGTTATTCCCGATTGATTGGAGGCTTACTCTGCTGAGGTAACTAATTTCTAGGGCGTAGATGTGCTGCCAAATAACTTTCCGCATGAGAGACTAAGCGTAATCGGCTCACTCATACATTTATATTTACTATATATAATCGCAGGAAGTATCATTTCTTGATTTTTATTAATAAGTAAAGATTCAAATGATGTTTTTTCTTTTTATTTCAGAGAGTTGGAGGAGTGTTCTTTTTGCTCTGACGGATTAAAGGGGGAGAAAGGCTCTTCTCCGACCGTCGTGGAGTTTTCCGCCATGACTACCACCGTTTCCAAAATCGCGCTTAGTTCCTCGCGTGACATTCCGTTCAACAAACTGGTCCTGTCCCAGTCCAATGTCCGACGTGTGAAGGCCGGTCTTTCGCTCGACGAACTAGCTCGAGACATCGAACGCCGCGGGCTGTTACAGAGCCTGAATGTGCGCCCCGTTCTCGACGACACCGGGGCCGAGACCGGTACTTACGAAGTCCCCGCTGGCGGACGACGTTTTCGTGCGCTCGAACTGTTGGTGAAGCAGAAGAAGCTCAACAAGACTGCCCCTGTGCCGTGCGTCGTCCGCGAGGCCGGATCGTCCATACTCGCCGAGGATGACTCTCTGGCCGAGAATGTCCAGCGCGTGGCCCTGCATCCGCTGGATCAGTTCCGAGCCTTCCGCGACATGCTCGAAAAGGGCATGTCCGAGGAGGAAATCGCAGTCGCGTTCTTCGTCCCCGTCACCGTGGTCCGGCAGCGTCTGCGCCTGATGACCGTCTCCGAAAAGCTGCTGGACGTCTACGAACAGGACGGCATGCGGCTTGAGCAACTTATGGCGTTTGCCATCAGCGATGATGCGGTGCGTCAGGAGCAGGTCTGGGAAATCGTCGCCCAGAGCCATAATCGCGAACCTTACGTCATTCGCCGGATGCTGACCGAAAAGACCGTCCGGGCGTCCGATGCCCGTGCGCGGTTTGTAGGTCTGGACGCCTATGTCGCGGCAGGCGGTCATGTCATGCGCGACCTGTTCGAGGCCGATGATGGGGGGTGGCTGCAGGATCCCGCCATCCTCGACCGCCTCGTGATGGAGAAACTACAGGCCGCCGCTGATCAGGTCAGGGCCGAAGGCTGGAAATGGGTCGAGACGGCCCTGTCGTTCCCCTGGGGGCACACCCGCCATCTGGTCGAGATCGACGGGACGCCGGCGCTGCTGTCCGAGGAGGATACCGCCCGTCTGGCCGCCCTGCGTGCGGAGCAGGAAACCATAGAAGCGGAATACGCCGAGGCCGACGAACTGCCCGACGAAATCGATCATCGCCTTGGCGAGATTGAACAGGCCATCGAAGCCCTCGAAACCCGTCCCGCAATTTTCGATCCGGGTGACATCGTGCGGGGTGGGGCCTTCGTCAGCCTCGACAGTGACGGAACCCTGCTGATCGAGCGCGGGTTTGCCCATCCGGAAGATAACGAAGATGAAAACCCCTCCGACGCGTACGATCCTGCGGCAACCCTGGAAGACGGCGCCGCTCCCGAAGACCATGCTGACAGCGCGACCACCGGTGCGACAGGACAGCACATCGCGCCCGACGACGCCGAAGACGAGGATGATCTCCGCCGCCCAATCCCGGATCGCCTGCTCTCCGAACTGACGGCATGGCGGACGCTGGCCCTGCGGGACGCGTTTGCCAGCAACCCCGGCGTGGCGCTGACGGAATTCCTGCATACCCTCTGCGTCAGCCTGTTCCGGGACGATCGTGGGGGCGCCTGCCTCGAAGCCGGAGTGCGCGCTATCGGGTTCCCGATCCAGGCACCCGATCTGGCTAGCAGTCTGGCGGCCCATGCCCTGCGCGCGCGGCACGAAGGATGGAAGCAGGATCTGCCGCAGGACGAGGACGAACTGTGGGCGTGGCTGGATCGGCTGGATGAGACCAGTCGTCTGGCCCTTCTCGCGCATTGCCTTTCCTTTGGAGTGAATGCCCTATTTGAGAAGGTCAATCCGCATGGGTCGATCTCTCCGCGCGCGATCGAACGCCGTCTGGCCCGCAGCAACCGGCTGGCCTCGGCCCTGCACCTTGATCCGGTCGAGGCGGGATGGCAGCCGACGGTCGAAAACTATCTCGGCCGCGTGACCAAGCCGCATATTCTGGACGCCGTGCGCGAAGCACGCGGTGAACAGGCGGCCGGCCTGATCGCGCATCTCAAGAAAGCGGACATGGCCCGTGAGGCGGAACGCCTGCTCGAAGGTTCCGGCTGGCTCCCCGAAGCGCTGCGTGCGGGACTGGCTGACGATGCCGCGTCTGGCGAGGAACAGAACCACACGGCGGAGGACGTGGAATTGCCGGCCTTCCTGAACGCCGGGATCGCCGCTGAATAACCATTTCCCAACCACTCAGGGCCGTGGTCCCGAGGTTCGCGGGGTCACGGCCCGCCCTTTCTTCCAACTATATGATCCGATGGAGCTTGTCATGTCAGAAACATCAGGCGTCCCCGCCACCCCTGAAGCTGCCCCGGTTGACTATACGCTGCGCTGGCAACGTCACGAAGCCGCGCAGAGAGACGCGGGGGTGCAGAACCGGCGGATTGTATTCGCCACACTCGCCCTTCACGGCATCACCCAGGTCAAGGTCTCCTTTAATGGCGAGGGGGACAGCGGCCAAATAGAGGATATCACTGTCACGCCCGAAGACCAGGCGGACATTCTTCAGCGCGAAATTGCCATGAAGACCACGTCATGGCCCGATGCTGACGTTACCCAGGTGTCCGGCTCTCTCAACGATGCGATCGAGAATGTCTGTTACGACGCCCTTGCACAGACGCATGGCGGCTGGGAAAATAATGCTGGCGCATATGGCGATATCATTTTTGACGTGCCTGAGCGAACCGTCACGCTTGAATTCAACGAGCGCTATACGTCCTCGGAATATTACGAACATAGCTGGACAGAGGAGGCCGACCATGGCGCATAGTTATCATCATGCCCTATCTTCCGTGCGGCAGTGGGGTGGAACGGTAGACGATTTCCTGCCAATTCATGACTTCTTCGACGAGTCCAAGCGGATATCGGCAGACTTCCGTCACAGGGCCTTGCGGCATCATGCCGAGGGGATCTACCTCGCGCAGCGGTTATTCGGTGTCACCCTCACGCTTTCAACGGGCAGGGTCGTGCCCGTCCGGCTGATCGGTGAGCAGCATATGCGCGAAGACTTCGGCTTTATCCCGAGCTTTGTGGACTGGCTGAAGGAAATCCGGCCGCAACCGTGGATGGGACGGGCGAAGTCTCTGCATCAGATGCGGGAGACCGACCTCGACACCCCATCATAACGTTCTGAACACTCTATTATTCTCTATGGTCATGATGCGGCTTTCGGTCTCCGGAAGCCGCATTTTTTCATGTTGCTCATGCCCTGAAGAGGGAGAGGGCGGCTTCGCCTTATGTGCCGAATATCCGGCGCAAGAGGAGAGTTTCCATGACCATGACCGTTCTTCCTTCAGTCCGTCCCGCCGGCGGGTTTCGTATTGATCCTTCCCGTGGCCGGGTTGACCACCGTGTGGCGTCCGAGTGGTATTCCCGGCCCGACGACGAGCGCTACCTCTCGCTCACTGACCTGCACGCGGCGACCCTGAGCCGTGCGGAACGGGCAACAGCGCGCACGGTGGAGAGCCGCGCCATCCGCGTGGACGCGTCACGCGACAACGCCGAGCGGCTGACCCTGTCTGTCCCCGGCCAGAGCGCACCGGTTGCGCCGACCCATTGGTCTTTCGGGCAACTGTGCAGCCTTGTTAGCGCGCCGTCGTCTTACCTGCGCAATCTTCCGGCTCCGCTGGCCGCGATCAACTTACAGCATGGGTTGCTGTCCCATCGGGCGGAACTGGTCAAGACGCTGGAGACCGGCGACGGCCGTGTCGAATTGCGGGCTGTGACCGGGCCGGATTACGGACGCATCTGGGACCATGAGCTTGTGGGAGCCGTGCGAAAAATTGCGGGTAACGGAACAGGTGATACGAACTGGAAAGTACCGGGCGTCATTGACTGGGCGACCATGACCCATAATCCCCATGTGGACATCACGAAAGAAACCACAACGCTCTATGCGTCAGACAGAGATGTTTTTCTGTTCCTCGTGGACGATACACATCCGATCGAGGCAGGACGGCTGCCAAATGGAGATCCTGATCTTTTCTTCAGGGGATTTTACGCATGGAATTCAGAAGTCGGTAGCAAAAGCCTCGGTATTGCCTCTTTCTACTTGCGCGGTGTGTGCCAGAACCGGCTGATCTGGGGGCAGCAAAATCTGCAGCAGATCACGATCCGGCACAGCAAGTTTGCGGCCTCCCGTTTTGTTCACCAGGCCGCACCTGCGCTGCGGAATTTCGCAAACGCCAGCACAGCATCGTTTGTTTCCGGAATTCAGGAGTCACGCAAGCAGATCGTCGCCCGTGACGAGGACGATCGCGAACGTTTCCTGCGGCGGCAGGGCTTCTCGAAACCCGAGACGGGGAAAATCATCGAGACGGTTCTGCACGAGGAAGGCCGGCCACCGGAAAGCGTGTTTGATTTCGTGCAGGGCATTACGGCTTTCGCCCGTACAAAAAGCAATCAGGACACACGGCTCGATCTGGAAGGAAAGGCCCGCAAGCTCATGGAGCGTGTCTGATCTCCCTATTGCACTTTTCATCATTGCCTTTGCGAAAGCCCGGACGTGTTCCGGGCTTTCTCTTTATGGAGGGTTTGAAAATGGCCGATTATTTCACGCATTTCTCCTGCCTTCTCGATGTGAGAACACATGAAAACGCGCTCAAAGCACTGGAACTTTATCGGAACGAGACGGAGGATGAAGATGGTTTTTGTCTCTCTGACGGGTTCTCCCTTCTGCTGTCTAAGGAAGGCTCTTCTGAATTGTGGATCCATGATGAGTCTGGCGGCGACCCGGAATGCGTCATCGCATTCGTGCTGAAATGCGCGGAAGCGTTTTCACTCTCCGGTTTGTGGGGAATGGAGTATGCAAATACCTGTTCGCGTCCCCGTCTCGACGCTTTCGGGGGTGGCGCGCATCTCATTGATCTTGGAGCGGGTAAATCCGTTGGCTGGACCAGCACCAACGAATGGCTGGCCGGTGCTCTCGAAGGAGATGATCCCGATGCCTGAGATACTCTCCGTCACCGTTTATCAGATCGATGAACTGTCCGCTGCCGCTCGCGAAAAAGCCCGTTGCTGGTATCGGGATACTCTGGACGGCTTCCCCTGGTGGGATGCTGTCTATGAGGACTTTCTGCGCATATGCGCCATAATCGGGGTGGACGTTGCGACGGTATCACGGCGTTCGACAGGCCCTTCCAGCGTATGCGATCCCTGCATCTATTTCCGGGGGTTTTCCAGTCAGGGGGACGGCGCCTCGTTCGAGGGCGTTTACAAATATGCGCGGTGTGCGGCCCATGAAATCCGTCAGTATGCGCCGCAGGACGAGGGGCTGCATGCCATTGCAGACCAGCTAACTCCGCTCCAGAGACGGAATTTCTACCAGCTTACCGCGCGGATCACGCAACGCGGCCTCTATTACCATGAATATACGATGCGGATCGACGTCAGTCGTGACAGCCCATCCGGTCAGGATATGACGGCTGACGCGGAGGAAGGGATTACCGAGGCCCTGCGCGATCTGGCGCGCTGGCTGTATCGCTCGCTCGAAAAGGAATGGGACTATCAGTCGTCAGATGAGGCGGCCGACGAAGCCATTCGCGCCAATGGCTACACGTTTATGGCTGATGGCAGTCGGTTCGGGTAATCCGGCTTCTTTCTATTTTATGGCCACCTGGAACAGGTCAAGAATGTCGTCGAGCCCGGATATGTCCATAAGGTGGTTTCTTTTAGAAACGGAGAGTTTCGGAATTGCGCGTTCGAAGACCGCCACATTGATTTCCTCGTTCAGCCGGGAGGGATAGAGGATTCCATCCGGCTCGGCAGGATGATTATGGAGTGCGAGTGACCACCGGCGCGCCAGCCGCTGGTCCGATCCGCCGACGACATCGCTGGGAATTCCCATCCGCAAGGGATTGTCGCTCCGAAGATCCACGAGGCGCAGATCATCGATGACTTGGATTTCGACGTAATCGCGGTCGGTGATCTCCTTCTCGGCAAGCAGAAGCGCGCCAATGATCCCGTTACGGCTGTCACGCAGGATCGCTTCCACGAAACAGACCTTCAGGCTGGTACCCACATAGAGAACGCCGAAACGCTCCTGTGCATGCAGATTGCGTGGATCGCTGAACCGGCTCTCGTTCTTGCCGAACCCCAGACCGTCCGTAAACCGCCTCATCAGGATGCGACCATAACGGGCGCCGGCGGAGACTGTCGTCAGAGCGAGCGTAGCCTCGTCGAAATTGCTGGGGGGCAGGCCTGCGGACGGCATTTACGCGAAGGTGCCCTCGGCGATGCTGGCAGCGACGGACAATACGCGTGTCTCTTCTCCAGCCTGCAACGCGGCGAGCGCCGTGCGCCCTTCGAGTTCCGCATGCTCCTGAGTCAGGAAGCGGTAAAGCGTCCACGGACTGTCCCCCAGTGCGGCGAACAGATCCGGGATGGTGGCGAACGGGCGACCGTCATGATTGAGTTGCCATGTCGGATAACGATAGCCGCGTGTCGCACCTTCAAGCCCGATCAACTGGTGCGCGTGCCGCCGCGCATTGACCGTAACCCGTGTCGTTCCCATGCGTCGGGCCAGTTCTTCCGCCGTCACCATGTCTTCGCGGGCAAGGATTCTGGCGGCCAGCGCTTCGCCACGGGCTTTTGCACGGGCAAGTCCGCTACCCGGAGCCCGTTTCACCTCCTGTGTGCCTGTAACGCCCTCATTTTCTGGGGGATGCACAATCCGGACGGCCCCTTCAGGGGTGACTTCGACAGAAAAGCGGACACTCCGGCCCGTATTGCGGGTCTCCGCCAGTGCTTGTCCAAGATTTTCAATCATAGAGCGCGTGGGTCCGGCCTGCCGGGCAACAGAGGTCAGGATCGTTCGTTCCACGGGAATGGAGAGGGCCTTCGCACCTGGGGCGCTGAGGATCACAGCGCCACTACGCGCCTTTGTGGTGAGGCGGCGCGATTTGGTGGTGGAAGAGGATGCAGTTGCTCGGGGCATGGCGGTTCTCCTGCTGCATCCTCTCTATTCTCGACAAGTTTGTCAAGTTGGATAAGCTCGTAAAATGCTTGACGTCTAATGTCGCGCCTTCGGCCTGTCTCAGTCGTTCAGCGCGTCTTTCAGGGCTTTGGCGGGCGTAAACGCCAGCTTGCGGGAGGCTGCGATCTGGATCTTGTCACCGGTCGCCGGATTGCGTCCTTCCCGGGCCGGCACGTCTTTGACCTTGAATTTGCCGAAGTCGGGCAGGGAGATCTCCTCGCCTTTTTTGGCGGCGGCGGTCATCGCTTCCACAAGGGCATCGAGCACCTTGCGGGTGTCGGTCTTGCTGGCGTCGGTCGTCTCGGCGATCTGATCGACCAGTTCGGAAATTTTCATGTGCAATGCCTTCTGTCGGAATGGTTCAGGCGTAAGCCTCGCAAAACCGTTACGAAGAGATTGTGGCGGCTTCAAGCCCCGCGTGTCCCGGATGTGCGGCAGCGGAGAGGGAAAGGGTGGTTTTGAACCGGACGGTTCCGGTGCGGGAGAGGGAGGCGTGCCGGGACCGTCCGTCTTTCTTCCCCGGAGCGTTCCATCATGGATTGTCCTGTAACCCCTATCGGTGAGACGAACGTTAATGTCGCCGCCGCACGACTGCTTCTCGCCCATCTCGAACGCGGTGAGAAGCTGGATGCCAGCCGACTGCGCCAGGCGATGGAAACCGCCTTCAATGCCCCTGACGCCGCAGGTGCGTGGGACTGGAAAATGGCCTATGACGCGGCTGAAGCGGCGTCCGTTCTCTTCCTGCGCCGCTATGGACCGGCACTGATGGCCCGCGCCTCGGGAGACGCGGATCTCCTCACCAGCATCGCACGCCTTGCGTCACTTCTGCCTTCGCAGACGCATCGGTCCGACGATAGCCAGACCTGGCAGCAGTTCTCGACGCCTCTGCCACTGGCATTCTGCATGATGCGGGCGGCCGGTCTCGCGCACGGCGAGCATGTGCTCGAACCGTCCGCCGGAACCGGTCTTCTGGCCCTCTTCGCCGAACTGGCCGGCGCGTCGTTGACCCTCAACGAACTGGCGCCGGGCCGTACGGACCTGCTGGCAGCGCTCTTTCCGGCAGCCCGCCTGTTCCGGCATGACGCCGCACAGATCCACGACTATCTGCCGCAGACCATCCAGCCGGATGTGGTCATTATGAACCCGCCTTTCTCGGCGACGGTGCATGTGGCCGGTCGCGCACCCGACACGACCTTCCGGCACATCGCCTCAGCGCTGGACCGGCTGGCCCCGGGTGGTCGGCTGGTCGCCCTGACAGGACTGTCCTTCTGCCCTGATAACCCACGCTGGACCGATGATTTCACCACCCTTCAGGCCAAAGCCCGTCTGGTGTTTTCGGCGGGTGTCGCGGGGCCGCTCTATCGGCAGCATGGCACGAGCGTCGAAACGCGGCTTCTGGTGTTCGACCGCACACCTGCTTCCGAGCCATCACACTTCGTCGCGGCCCACGGCACGGCCCCGGATTTTCCCACCCTGCTGGGCTGGGTCACCGATGATCTGCCGTCCCGTCAGCCGCAGCTCCGCCAATCGTCGCCAGTGTCACGCTCTGCTGCTCTTTCTTCGCCTCGCACTGTGCGCGGCTATCTCGGGCGTAAGGCCGCCGCTGCGGGCCATAGGACGGTCTCTGAGATACAGGGCGCAGTTCTGCCGTATGACATCCTGCCGCCGGATAAGCATGGAACCGTAGCGACACGTCTGTCTGACGCTCTTTATGAGGATTATCGTCTCCAGACCATGGTAATTCCCAGCGCCCGGCCGCATCCCACTAAACTGGTCCAGTCGGCCGCCATGGCCTCGGTGCGCCCGCCCGGGCCTTCCCACAAGCCAACCCTCCCTGATGCCGTCATTCATGACGGCCTGCTGTCCGACGCCCAACTGGAATCCGTCATCTATGCTGGCCAGGCCCATGATCGCTTTCTGGCAGGTCGGTGGAAAGCCGATCAGACATGGGACATCCTCACCCGTGTCGGTGAGGACGATCCCGATGGTGTCCGGTTCCGCCGCGGCTGGTTCCTTGGCGATGGCACTGGCACCGGAAAGGGCCGTCAGGTCGCGGGCATCATTCTCGACAACTGGCTTAACGGCCGCAGGCGCGCGGTCTGGGTGTCGAAGTCGGACAAACTCCTCGAAGACGCGCAGCGCGACTGGTCAGCGCTGGGAATGGAACGGCTCCTGGTCACACCCCAGTCGCGTTTTTCGCAGGGCACCGCCATCCGTCTGACTGAGGGCATCCTGTTCACCACCTATGCCACGCTCCGGACGGAAGAACGCGGTGCGAAAGCCTCACGCGTCCAGCAGATCGTCGAATGGCTGGGGGCTGATTTCGACGGGGTCGTCATCTTCGATGAAGCGCATTCCATGCAGAACGCCGCCGGCAGCAAAGGGGAGCGGGGCGATCAGGAAGCCTCCTTGCAGGGCCGTGCCGGACTACGCCTGCAACATGCTCTGCCGGATGCGCGGGTGGTCTATGTCTCCGCCACAGGTGCGACCTCGGTCCACAATCTGGCCTATGCCCAGCGTCTGGGCCTCTGGGGTGGGGAGGATTTCCCCTTCGTGACGCGGGCCGATTTCATTGCCGCCATCGAGGCCGGCGGTGTGGCGGCCATGGAGGTGCTGGCGCGCGACCTCAAGGCCATGGGACTCTATACCGCCCGGTCGCTCTCCTATGACGGTGTCGAATACGAACTGGTCGAGCATCAGCTCACGCCAGAACAGATCCGCATCTATGACGCCTTCGCCCAGGCGTTCATGGTCATCCACAACAATCTCGACGCCGCCATGCAGGCCGCCAACATCACCGGAACGGACGGCACGCTGAACCGGCAGGCCAAGGCCGCAGCCCGCTCGGCCTTCGAGAGCACGAAACAGCGGTTTTTCAACCATCTGATCACGGCCATGAAGACCGTGACCCTGATCCGCGCGATCGAACGCGATCTGGCCGAGGGCCATGCGGCCGTCATCCAGCTTGTCTCCACTGGGGAGGCCCTGACCGAACGGCGGCTGGCGGAGATCTCGCCGGAAGACTGGAATGACCTGAGAATTGATGTGACGCCGCGCGAATACGTCCTTGGGTATCTGGAACATTCCTTCCCGGTCCAGCTTTATGAACCCTATAGCGACGGGTCGGATCATGTGTATTCACGGCCGGTCTTTCACGACGGCAAGCCTGTCCTGAGCCGTGAGGCCGTGGCGCGGCGGGATGCGATGATCGAACAGCTCGCAGCCCTCCCGGCACTGCCCGGCGCGCTCGATCAGATCATCCAGCATTTCGGCACCGATGCAGTAGCCGAAGTGACCGGCCGCTCGCGCCGCATCGTGCGCAAGGGGGACCGCCTTGCAGTGGAAAGCCGACCGGCCGCCGCCAGCCTGATCGAGACGCAGGTGTTCATGGATGACGCCAAGCGTATTCTGGTCTTCTCGGATGCCGGAGGTACCGGCCGGTCCTATCACGCCGAGCTTTCCGCTGCGAACCGGCGTCTGCGGGTGCATTACCTCCTGGAACCCGGCTGGAAGGCGGATGCCGCCATTCAGGGGCTGGGTCGTACCAACAGGACCAATCAGGCGCAGCCGCCCCTGTTCCGGCCGATTGCCACGGACGTGAAAGCGGAAAAACGTTTTCTCTCCACCATCGCCCGCCGGCTGGACACGCTGGGCGCTATAACCCGAGGTCAGCGCCAGACAGGCGGGCAGGGGTTATTTCGCCCGGAGGACAATCTCGAAAGTCCCTATGCGCGCGATGCGCTGCGGCAGTTCTACCGTCTTCTCGCCCGGGAAAAGGTCGAAGGCTGCACTCTGGCGCAGTTCGAGGGCGCGACGGGTCTGTCCCTGGTCGATGACACGGGCCTGAAGGACAAGCTTCCGCCGATTTCCACGTTCCTCAACCGGATGCTCGCCCTGCCGGTGGCGTTGCAGAACCTGCTCTTCGCGACATTCGAGGATCTGCTGGCAGGCCGTGTCGAGGCGGCAGTGGCCGCAGGTGTCTATGATGCGGGGCTGGAAACCCTGCGTGCGGACAGTTTCACCATCCTCGCGCGCCAGACCATCCACACCCATGCCGAAACCGGTGCGGACACGGAATTGCTGACTATCCGGGAACGTCGGCGCTCGGAACCCGTTACGCTCTCGCAAGCACTGGCTCTGGGACGGGAGCGGGAGTCCGGTCTTGTGCGCAATACCCAGTCCGGGCGGGTCGCGGTGCGTGTTCCGGCACCCGGTCTGGTGACGGAAGGCGGGGAATTCGAATGGCGCGTCCGTCTGGTCAGGCCCATGGACACGCAGATCCTCTCGCGTGACGCCTTCGCGGCGAGCCACTGGCAGCCTGTGGATGAGGACACCTTCGCGGCCTTGTGGGAGGCGGATCTGCGCACGGTCGATGAATTCGTCGAGACCGAGTTCCATATGGTGACGGGTCTACTATTGCCCGTCTGGAAACGCCTGCCGACGGATCATGCGCGGGTCTATCGGTTACAGACCGATGATGGCGAGCGTGTGCTTGGTCGACGCGTACCTGTGGCGTGGGCTACCAGCGCTGGGGCGACGGGCAGTCTGTCGCTGTCCGGACAGGACGCGCGCACGGCCTTGCTGCACGGCGGAACGGTTCTGCATCTGGCCGAACGGATGCAGGTGCGGCGGGTCCGGGTGATGGGACGGGCGCGGATCGAACTGACCGGCTTTACCGAAGGGATGCGGGAACGTTTGCGGGCCTATGGTCTGTTTTCGGAAATCATCTCGTGGACATTGCGGTTCTTCGTGCCAGTCGATGAAGCGGGAGATAAGGTTCTGGAACGGCTGTTCGAGACCTGGCCGATCGAGCGCGTGACGGAAAGGGATGCGGCATGATGGCGGAGCATGATGCACGGGATTTGTCACGCCGTCTGGCAGAGAGCGCCGAGGCGGTGTGCCGTCACTACCTCTCGGCCGGGCGACGGCATGGCAATTACTGGCTGGTCGGCGATGTCCATAATACCCCCGGCCGCTCGCTTTATGTCCGACTGCATGGTCCCTCGGAAGGACGGGGGGCCGCCGGGCGCTGGACCGATGCCAGCACCGGCGCGTTCGGCGATCTGCTCGACCTGATCCGTGATTGCCTCGGTCTGATCGAATTCCGCGACGTTGCTGATGAGGCGCGCAGTTTTCTGGCCCTGCCGCAGCCTGAACCTGACCGGACGGCGGATCGCCCGCGAACGCCCCCGTCGCACCGGCCCGAGACGGGCGGCAGCAGCACGGATGCCGCGCGCCGCCTGTGGGATGCCAGTCGGCCCTTGTCCGGTGTTGCGACTGTCTATCTGCGGGGACGCGATCTGACGCGCTGTTCCCCTATGGCGGCCCTGCGTTTCCACCCGGACTGCTACTATCGCGCCGATGCTGACAGTCCAACCGAGACCTGGCCTGCCATGATCGCCGCCGTCACCGATCTCGAAGGCCGTGTTACCGGTGTGCATCGTACCTGGCTGGCGCGCGACGGGCGCGGCAAGGCGCCAGTCGAAATGCCTCGCCGGGCGATGGGCGACCTTCTTGGCCATGCCGTGCGCTTTGGCACGGTGTCCGACGTAATGGCGGCAGGCGAGGGGATCGAGACGGCGCTCTCGCTCCACGAAATCATGCCCGATCTGCCGCTGGCCGCGTGCCTGTCCTCGGTGCATCTCGCCGCCATGGCGTTTCCGCCTGCCCTGCGCCGCCTTTATGTGCTGCGCGATGACGACCTGGCCGGCGACCATGCGGTGACGACCCTGCATGCCCGGACGCAGGAGGCCGGGATCGAATGCCTTGTGCTGTCACCACGTCTGGCGGATTTCAACGATGATCTCCGCTATCTCGGGCGTGGCGCAATGCGGGCGATCCTGCATCCCCAGTTTGCCCCGCAGGACGTGGCGCAGTTCCTGCAATCCGTCGCGCGCTGAGGCGGGCCGGGAAGGGGGGGCGGGTTATCTTCTTTCCGGTGTGGTCCGCGGCTGTCCCGTTTCCGGATAGGGCGCGCCCGCGGCCTTTTCTGGAGGGGAGCGGGCGTCAGCCAGACCGGGCCTGCAATGGCGGAGCCGGCTATTTTCCGCCGCGCGTGCCGCGCTTTGCATCGCGAAGCAAAATAGCCGGCTCCCTGCCATCCTCCACTGCGTTCCGGCCGCGCGTTGCGCGGTTCCGGCCCGACCTTCGTCTGCCGCTTTCCGCCCCCGGAAAGGCCGCGAGGGGCGCGGCCAGAACCGGAGGACAGACCCATGACCCGCACACAGGACGATTTCGAACCCGCACACGCCACCTCTTCCACTGCTCATGTGCTGGCGGAACTTCAGCTTTATGGCCACCGTCCGTTTGAGGATGAGCCGGACCCGAGGCCCTTGCCCGACGCCGGCCAGATCGAGGGCGCGGTTGCCGATATCTTCGACGCCTTGTCGGCCACGCTGACCGACACAAGGCTGGAACCCGATCTCGAACCGCTGCTCTGGTCCACGGTCAATGTCTTTCACCGCATGGTCGGGCAGGTGGAACGGGATCTCGACCGTAACGAGGCGGCGCAGAAGCGCAGCCAGCAGGAGCAGGATGGCAGCGAGATCCGCTCGGTGGAACTGGAGCGCCTCATCGCCGAAGGGCTGACCCTGCTGGAACGACGCAATGCGTACGAGATCTTTCGCGATCTGGCCTGCGACCAGTTTGAACGCCTGACCATGTCGCCCTGGCGACCGCGCTCAGGTTCGCTGGTCAGCCGCAGCACCCTGACGGCGTCGATGATCGATAGCCGCGATTTCCTCAACGCCCGCCGCAAGGCCGAAACCGAATTGCTCGTGCCTCCCGGACCAAAGGTCGCGGTCACCGGCGGGCTCGATTACGAGGATCATCACCTGATCTGGAACCGGCTGGACAAAGTGCGCGAGAAACACCCCGATATGGTGCTGCTGCATGGTGGCTCGCCCAAGGGCGCGGAATTCATCGCCTCCCGCTGGGCCGATCATCGCGAGGTCGCCCAGATCGCCTTCAAGCCGGACTGGAACCGGCACGGTAAGGCCGCCCCGTTCCGGCGCAACGACGCCCTGCTGAAAGTCCTGCCCGTCGGGGTCATGGTGTTTCCGGGATCGGGCATTCAGAACAATCTGGCCGACAAGGCCAAACAGATGGGCATTCCGGTCTGGCGGTTTCGCAGGGAGGCTGGCGCGTGAGCGTCAGTTTCTTTCTCGTTACACCCCTAGTAGTTTACATGAGGTGACCATGATCATGGAATTTGCAAACAGGAAGTCAGTGACAGTAGCCTGCTATGCTCTGCAAATGGAAATTTATCGTTTAACTGAGTGTTGTTGTGAGAGAAAAAGACTGAGAAATGGATAATAATCGACAGGTTGAAATCGGGATGGATCCACAGGACGCGTCGTCGCACAAGGAAACGGATCATTTTTTCGGGGACGTTTCTGTCTGGATCAACGGTGAGGGTGCGCTGCTTCATGCAAGTCTGTCACTGGATAAGGTTATCCGGTCCCAGCGGAAGGTCGTGAGCAAAATTCATCTGACACAACAGCTGCGGCGATTGATAAATAAATACGGCAATATTCGTTTACAAGATTCGCATAGCAGTCCACCATTTTGGCAACTTCTTTCCCTTCTGAACCTGGACGATATTCATTTTCTGTCGATAGGGTTATGGAAAGAGAAGTATTGCGAGGGTACCGGCGTCATGGCGAACTGCACCCTTCATTTTCTGGAAGGTCAAGTCACCGTCTGGCCCTTCTGGACATTGTATAAAACCAGTGCGGAGGTTCTGGGTACTCTGGTTGCTCCATTGCGAGCTAACAATCTGATCGAGCGAACCGTAAAACAGACAGATGCGTCCAGAATTACTGATAGCTCTGATGAAAACAGACAAAATAATGATTTTCTGAAATATATTCGGGGTTATTGAAAAAATCGCTTGCTGAATCAGAAGTCGAACTCATTTCTGCAAAAACGGAGAAACAGTCGGCTACGGCTAATCGACTGACCACACAAACACGTCGGGCTCCCTGTTGCCCGCGCAATCGGTTGAGGCAAACGGGAGTACCCGCGCGCCGGAAGGCCCCACCAGGAGAGATCGGGTGCGGAGTGTGACCTCTTTCCCCATTCCGGCTGCGGGGACGATGGATGAGGGAGACGATGGTCCCCTTCCTCGTCGGTGAACAGGTCGAAACAGCCGTGGCGAAGGAGGGATCGTCCAGCGGGCAACCGGCTGGCCTGCCTTCGTTGGAACGACGGGTCCATAGGATGCGGCCCGAACCGCTCGCAGCAGGGACGCGGCAGTCGGGGGCGGGTGTCAGGCCGTGATCCGCGCCACCAGCATGGAAGACGGTCACACCGGGCGAGCGCGATATCCTCCTATGTCGCACGTTCCCCACCTGTCGGACCGGTCATGCCGGCATTGTCTCTCCATGGGGCTGGCGGGTCCGCACACCATGGCCTCTGTCGGATGGCTGATCTAGCCGAAGACCGGCTGCGCCTCGATCGGCTGGCCGCAACGGCGTTCCAGAACTTTCTTCCCCTGTCGGCTGCGCCGCCATTCCTCGCGAGACAAGAAAGTTCCGGCCCTGCCGTCCTCCGCTGCGCTGCGGCCCTGAAGGGTGCTCTGCCGCTCGCCTCCGGCTGGTCGATCGCCATCGAGGCCACGGTGGTCGCGGCCCGATAACAGCATGGAGATACGACAATGGCTAACATCGGTTCCTTCAAGAAGGTGGGCGAAGGCTTCGAAGGCGAAATCGTCACCCTGGCCCTGCAGGCCCGCAACGTCCGCCTGGTGGCGGAAACCAACCGGGCCAATGACAACGCCCCCAACTACCGCGTCTACCTCGGACGGGTTGAACTCGGCGCCGCATGGACCCGCCGCTCCAACGAAGGCCGCAGCTATCTGAGCCTGAAGCTGGACGATCCCTCTTTCGCCGCCCCGATCTTCGCCAACCTGTTCACCGACGAGGAAGGGGAAGGTTACACCCTCATCTGGACCCGGCCCCGCAGCCGGAACGGGGAGTAAGGTCCCCACTACCAACCCCGCCCGGTCTCCCCGGGCGGGGCCTTCCGGCGCTTCTTTTCCCACGGGCTCTTCCGGGGTACGGGCGGCAGCGCTGGTCGCCCGACGTGAAACGCAGGAGGAACATGAGGCTTTCCCTCAGCTTTCCCATTGTACCATGCGCGAGGGCGAACCGCGTCAAGGACGCGTGGTCCCCCCCAATTTTGCCCGACGCCCCCTTCGGGCACGCCGAACAAAATCGGCTCCCCCACGCGCCGGCAGGCCGGTCGCCTGCGGCGATCCCTGACCCGGTCCACCCCGGCATGAGCCGTCCGTCCTGTCTTCAAGAAACGTAAAGGAGCAGGACGATGAGTACGTTACACGACCACATCCAGATGCTGCGCGCCGAACTGACCAGCTTTCACCTGAGCCGCCGTGAGCGCCGGCAGATCGAGCGCGAACTCAAAGAGGCGCTTGCCCGACGCGATACCGAGCCTCCCGCCTGATGGGGGCTTTGGTCCCGCTCTTTACGTGGTTAGCCTGGCTTTCAGTGCTCACAATATTGTCAGGGTGCCTTCATTAAAGGGAGTCCTGCCTCGTTCTCTAATACCTGTATCAAGGCGATCCGGCTGACGAATTCACTCGAAAATGATGCTGTTTTGGCAAAAATAGCGTTTCGAACTGCAAATCGCCCAACATCCCAATCGAAAACATTGTCAATGGTGCATCATCTTCGGATGCAGTGCTTTCTTGGTGGCATCTATGACGTGCTCTCGCCATCCCTGTAGTTCTGGCTGGGAATGGGAGAGAACTGCCATGGACAAACAGCCCGACTGGCACGATCCACGTTTTCGCTCACATCTGCACCACCTCGATGCGCCCGGGCTTGCGCATGAACTGTTGCGCCGGATTCCTGCTTACGTCACGGGATATCAGTCTCTTGGTCGGCAACTCGGGATGCTTAGGAGTATTCGTGCGCGACATGAACTGGTGGAGCAGTTTGCTCGCTACTGGGGGTTATCCTGTACCGGCTGAGCCGGACATCCCAGCATGGATACAACCGGCACTCTGGGCACCGGAATTTTATCCTGGTATCACAATCATTATGGAAGCACCCGCAGGTTTTGACTACCGTCGGCTTCCGGCCATTTTCCTTGAGGCTATGACCACAGAACAGCAGGGACCGCAAAGTCGAACCTTTGCTCTGCATCACGACGGAAACACCTACACTGTTCAGATCCGTGATGCGAGAGCTCGTGATCGTGCTGCAGTCCTCATTCCTCTTGATGGAGGAGAGGAACTAAGAATTGCAGAAGTACGGAGATTTATTCGTTACCTTTCCGGACTTCCTGTTCCGCCTTTATCTCGAACGCTGGGGCTGCCGGTCTACCGTGCGCGTTTTATCGCGGACGCCATCTGTGCCTATGCCGGACGACGGGCCGGTGCCTCCCATCGCGATATCGGTGTGGTTCTTGATCCATCCGTAAGACACATGAACGCACGGCAATGGGATACCTCGTCCCAGCGTGGACGGGTCGGACGTCTGCTGCGTAAGGCCACGATGTTGATTTTCACTGAGAACTGACCCGGGTTTTTCATCAGGAATTGACCCAGCCAGATGCTATTTCAGGCACAGTCG
>NZ_JBFCXX020000001.1:0-515715 GCF_040702925.2 Acetobacter fabarum
CCCCAGCCTGGGCCGCCCCAGCCCCTGCCACCCCAGCCGGGGCCACCGCCACCCCAGCGTCCGGGTTGGGCCTGTGCACCGGGCAGGGTTGCCAGACCAAGGCCCGCAATAACGGGCAGGGCCATCAGAAATTGTGTCATGCGGCGCATCAAACGTGCCTCCCTGGAGCAGGGTGTCAGGCTGCTCCGTATTTTTGTTCTCCTTTAAATATCGATCCGCTTGTGGCAAATTGAAGGCTGATCCCTGTCCTTTTGTTGAATAATGCCGGAATGGGGTCAGGGCGTGTTTTCCGGCATCGTGCCGGTTTTTTGCAGGGTTAACGCGGTTACAAGAGTAACCAGCGCACAGGCGGAAACATACCAGGCAAACCAGCCTTCATGGCCTATATGCTTGCACCACAGGGCGATATACTCGGTTGTGCCGCCAAAAATGGACACGGTCAGCGCATAGGGTAGCGCTACCCCCAATGCGCGCACACGGGTGGGGAAAAGCTCGGCCTTAACAATGGCGTTGATGGAGGTGTAGCCCGAGGCCATGAACAGGGCGGCAACAATCAGCCCGAATGCAACCCAGCCCGACGTGGCGCGGGAGAGGGCATTCAGCAGTGGTACAGTGCCAAGGCTTGCCCCGATGCCAAAAAACAGGAGCAGGGGTTTGCGCCCGATCCGGTCGGATACCGCGCCAAACGCAGGCTGCATGGCGGCAAACACAAACAGGCTGGCAGCAGAGATAAGGGTGGCCGTTTCCTTGGAAAAACCAAGGGAGTTGGCAAGGTATTTCTGCATGTAAATGGTGTAGGTGTAAAAAGCGACTGTTCCACCAAGGGTTAGCCCGCAGACCCGCAACACCGATGGCCAGTGGGCCAGCATAACGCGCACGCCTCCCTTGGCCTGCTTGTTGCTTGTGTTCTCAAAGCTTTCGCTTTCCACCATCTGGCGGCGGAGCCAGAACACCAGAACGGCTCCGCATGCCCCGATCAGGAAAGGAATGCGCCAGCCCCAGCTTGCAATCTGCTGCGGTGTCAAAAACACGTATTGCATGACAAGCAGCACGCACAGGGCCAGTAATTGCCCCATAACCAGCGTGACATACAAAAATCCTGACCAGAACCCCCGGTGTTGCGGGGTGGAAACTTCGGCCAGATAGGTGGCGGAAGCACCATATTCACCACCAAGGCTCAACCCCTGCACCAGCCGGGCCAGCACCAGAACAAGCGGGGCCACAACGCCGATCTGCTCGTATGTGGGGCACAGGGCTATGGCCAGAGACCCAAAACACATGGCCAGAACAGAAAAGGTGAGCGCTTTGCGCCGTCCGTACCGGTCTGCCGCCATGCCCAGCAGCCACCCGCCAATGGGGCGCATAAAAAAACCAACGGCAAATACAGCCGCCGCATTAAGAAGTTCGGCAGTAGGATTACCATGTGGAAAAAACGCATGGGCGAAGTAGATGGTGAAGGAAGAATAAACATACCAGTCAAAATATTCGAGCAGGTTCCCGGCTGATCCTGCCAGAATACCCCGAATGCGTTGTGCCGTGTTCAAGCTGGGTTCTCCATTCCTGGATTTTTTGTTGTGTTGGTGAACAAGGCACCGTGAGCTGGGATGGTATCATTACCACACCATCCCTGTCATTACGTCTGCGGCATGAGAGGTGTTGCCTGACAGGTGCATTTTTTGTTCAGAAACAGTGAGCAAAGGAGCTTGCTCTTGGGGCGGACATCAGACAAAACAGGGTATGGGTTCTGTAATTGTTCTTGTCTGTGTGGCGGTCACGGCTCTTTTGCTGGGAGTGGTGCTGGCCTTTGTGCTGCGCAAACCGCCAGCCAAAAGTGCGGATAGTGATCTGCTGGCGCGGCTTTACGTCATGATGGAGCGCGAGGCCGCCGCCACCCGTGCGGATTCATCCGCGCAAAGAACCGCCATGACCGAAATGGAACGGGCTTTTGGCGAACGGCTGGAGCGCATGCGTACCGAACTGGCCGAGCAGCTTGGCAACCTTTCTGGCGGTCTGGGGCGTGAACAGGCGGAGGCACGGGCCGCACAGGCCGAGGCCCTGCGTACCATGGCGGAAGCTTCCGCCCAGCAACTTTCTGCAATCCGCCACGCAGTGACCGAGCAGTTGCACGAGGCGGTGGAGCGGCAGATGCACACATCGTTCCAGCGGGTGCTGGAACAGTTTGCCGCCATGCAGAAAGCCATGGGCGAGGTCCGCGCCATGACCGCGCAGATCAGTGACCTCAAGCGGCTGTTCAGTAATGTCAAAACCCGTGGGGGCTGGGGAGAGGCCCAGTTGCGCGCCATTCTGGATGATGTGCTGCCACCGGGCACGTATGAGAGCAATGTACGGCTGGGGGCGGGAAGTGATGTGGTGGAGTTCGCCATTCGCATGCCGGTTAAAACCCAGACCCCACCCCTTATGCCGGTGGATAGCAAGTTCCCGACCGAAGCATACGAAAAACTGCTCAACGCGGCGGAAGAAGGCGATGTGGTAGGGGAAAAGGCGGCCCGCAAGTCTCTGGAGAACACCGTGCGGATGGAAGCCCGCAAAATTGCCACGAAATACATTCAGCCCCCCGCAACTGTTGAGTTCGCCGTGCTTTATCTGCCAACTGACGGGCTTTACACGGAAGTGGCCCGCATTCCGGGGTTGATAGATGATGTCGGGCGGCAGTACCGGGTTATGGTTATGGGGCCAGCCCTTATGCCCGCCATGCTGCGCACCATTCATCTGGGTTACGTGACTCTGGCGCTGGAGGAACGGACGGAAAGCATTGCCCGCCTGCTGGGTGCAACCCGGCAGGAAATGCTGAAAATGGATGGAGTGCTGGACAAGCTGGCACGGAATGCGCAGGCTATGTCCTTCTCAATTGAGGAGGCCAGACGGCGCACCAGAGTGGTTACCCGCAAGCTGAAGGAACTTGATAACCCGGTTGCGAGTGAGGACGAAGGTGAAGAGTCTGAAATTGAATTTAGTGGCCATATGAAGGGCGGCACTGCAACAGGATAGAACACGAGCAAGAGGGCAGGTATGTCTGAAGATGATACGCTACCGCCTTTTCTGGAAGGGCGGACGGTTCTCCTTATCGAGGATGACGGCAGGATTGCCGAGGAAATCGTGGGGGAACTCACAGGACGCGGCTTTAACGTCCACCATGAGGAAACAGGCAATGCCGGGCTGGATGCAGCCGTAAAGGGCGAGGCTGATGTGATGGTGGTGGACCGGCTTTTGCCCGGGTGCGATGGGCTTTCTGTTATAGAAGCCATGCGCCAGCAGGGGATTCGCGCGCCTGTACTGGTCCTGTCCGCCCTGTCTGCCGTGGACGACCGGGTAACAGGGCTTAAGGCTGGGGGGGATGATTACCTGACCAAGCCTTTTGCCATGGAGGAGCTTGTCGCACGGATTGAAGCGCTGCTGCGGCGGCCTGATGATACGCGCAACACCAAGCTGCGTACCGGCCCGCTGGAAATGGACCTGATTGAACGCCGCGTCTGGCGGGATGGCCGCGAGATTGACCTGCTCCCGCGTGAGTTCCGGCTGCTCGAATACCTTATGCGTCGCCCCGGACAGGTGCTGACGCGCTCCATGCTGCTGGAGGATGTCTGGCAGTACCGTTTTATCCCGCGCACCAATCTAGTTGATGTGCATATAGGCAAGCTGCGCCGGAAGGTTGATGCTCCGGGCGAGGAACCGCTTATCCAGAGCATTCGTGGTACGGGGTTCCAGTTGCGTGTTTCTGACTGAGGTTTTCCGGACAGCCACATTCCGGATCACTCTCATGGCGCTGGCGGCTATGGCTGGTGTCATGCTCATGCAGTTCGGGCTGGTTTACGCCCAGATGGAGGCGGTGGAATCCCGCCGCTCCACGGAACTGCTCCAGGGGGAGGCAGAGTTGCTGGCCCAGATGTCGCCCGAACATCTGGAGTATGTCATCCGCCGTCGCGCAACGGATGACCTGCGCCTGATCATCAACAGTGCCGGTCTGTTCGATGCAGGGCACGCGCTGATTGCGGGCGATCTGCACACCTGGCCGCGTGGGCTCAAGGCGGACGGCAAGCCCCATAATATCGAGATTTATCCCGAAGAGGGCGCTCCCTACCCCCTGCGTCTGCTGGCGGTTACCTTGCCAGACCATACCATTCTGGTGCTGGGGCGCAGCTTTCATCTTCTGGCGGAGCAGAAGTTCATGCTCCGTCACGCCATGCTGGCGGCGGCGGTGCCCACGTTTTTGTTCGCACTGTTCCTTGGGGTGGCGCTCAGCCATCGCGCCCTCTCCCGCGTGAAGGAAATGCACGAAGCCATAGACCGGATTATGGCGGGCGATATTCATGAACGCCTGCCCGCCAACCGCGAGCGGGATGATCTGGAACGGCTGGCGGGGAGCGTGAACCGCATGCTCGACCGGCTGGAACATCTGATGGACGGCATGCGTGCTGTGGGCAATGATATTGCCCATGATCTGCGTACCCCGCTCTCGCGCATGCGGGCCAAGCTCGAGCGCGCCCAGTCGGGCGAGCGCAATCCCGAGCAGCTGGAGGCTGCCATAGACCGGGCGGTGGATGATCTTGACCAGTGCCTTGGCATCATTACCGCCCTGCTCAGGATTGCCGAGATAGAAAACAGCCGCCGCATGGCCGGTTTTGCGCAGGTGAAGCTGCGTGAGCTGATGGATGATGTGTTCGACCTTTACGAACCCATTGCCGAAATGGAAGATAAAAAACTACAGGCTCTGCCCTCTGCGGATGAGGGGCCAGTATGGGGGGATCGGCATCTTCTGATCGAACTGCTCGCTAATCTGGTTGATAATGCCATCAAATTTACTCCTGAAGGCGGCAGTATCGTGCTGGATGTGCAACAAAAGGATGATGCGGTCCTGCTGGTTGTGACCGATACAGGCACGGGTATTGCCCCGGAGGAAAGGCAGAATGTGTTGTCCCGTTTCTATCGTTCGGACAAGAGTCGGCATGTGCCTGGCAGTGGTCTGGGGTTGAGCCTTGTTTGCGCCATTGCGCAGTTGCATGACGCAAACGTGAAAATAGAGAGCGGCCCCAATGGCAGGGGTACATGCTTCAGCATTGCTTTTCCGGTCCCGGCACAGGGCTGGAGCAATGGTTTGTAAAGATAATGTCACAAGCGGGAGAGGGATGTGCGGCTATCTACTGGCAAAATGACGACTATTTCCAGAATGATGACCGGACCCGTTTTTAGTCAGGGGTCAGGTGAATGAACCAGATTGTTCTTGTAGCACTTAAAAAACCGTACACTTTTATTGTGCTGTCCATCCTGATTCTGGTTTTTGGAATTAAGGGTATTTTCTCCACGCCAACGGACGTTTTTCCCAGTATCCGCATCCCTGTTGTGGCTGTCATCTGGCAATATACAGGACTTATGCCCGAGGATATGTCGGGTCGTGTGGTCTATTATTACGAGCGTGCACTTACCGCGACCGTGAATAATATCGAACACATTGAAAGCCAGTCCTATTACGGGCGCGGGATTGTCAAGATCTTTTTCCAGCCCGGTACAAACACGGCCGTTGCGCAAACCCAGATCACCTCCGTCTCCCAGACCGTGATCAAGCAGATGCCAACCGGCTCCACACCGCCACTCATTCTGGCGTATGACGCGTCCTCCGTGCCGGTGATTACGTTGCAGGTCGCGTCCACGTCCATGACGGCGTCCCAGATTTATGACATGTCCTCCAACCTCATCCGGCCCGCGCTGGTATCTGTTGCAGGGGCGGCCATTCCCAACCCGTATGGGGGCAAGCCGGGTAATGTCATGGTCGATCTGGACCCGGTCAAGCTGCTGGCGCACAGCCTTTCCCCGGTGGATGTCTCCCGCGCATTGAACAGCCAGAACATTGTGCTACCCGCCGGGGACCAGCGTATTGGCCCGTTTGACTGGATGGTGCAGACCAACGCCGCCCCGCGGGAGCTGGACGAGCTGAACGATATTCCCATCAAGCAGGTCGGGCATGCTGTGGTCCGCCTGCGTGACGTGGCCTGGGTGCATCAGGGTGGCCCACCGCAGACCAACCTTGTGCTGGTCAAGGGCCAGCAGGGCGTGTTGATCGTGGTCATGAAGAGTGGGGATGCCTCAACACTGGATGTCGTGGCAGGCATTAAAAAACTACTGCCCGGTATTGTGCAGACCCTCCCAGCCGGTGTGAGCATCCGCGTGCTCAATGACGCCTCGACCTTTGTCAAGGAGTCCGTGCAGGACGTTGTGCGCGAAATGATAACCGCCGCCTTCCTGACCGGGCTTGTGGTGCTGCTGTTCCTTGGGTCGTGGCGTTCTACCGTTATTATTGCCACCTCCATTCCGCTGGCCATGCTGTGCTCGATCATCGGGCTGGGCTGGGCCGGGCAGACCATCAATGTCATGACCCTTGGCGGGCTGGCGCTGGCCGTTGGTATTCTGGTTGATGACGCCACGGTCATGATCGAAAACATTGATGCGCATCTGGAAATGGAAAAGGATCTGGAAACCGCCATTGTGGACGCGGCCAATCAGATTGTTATTCCAACCTTTGTTTCCACACTGTGTATCTGCATTGTGTGGATGCCGCTGTTCCAGCTTACCGGTGTTGCCGGCTGGCTGTTCATGCCCATGGCTGAAGCCATTATTTTTGCCATGCTGGCATCGTTCATTCTCTCGCGCACACTGGTGCCGACCATGGCCAAGTACATGCTGGCCGCACAGGTGGCAGCCCATGCGCATGGCCCGCAGGAACCCAAAACGGTTTTTGGCCGGTTCCAGCGGGCCTTTGAGCGTGGGTTCGAGGCCTTCCGCCATCGCTACCATAGCCTGCTCATGTATCTGATCGAGGTGAGGGGTAAGTTTATTCCTGTATTCGTACTGTGTTCGTTCGGGTCTCTGGGACTGCTGTTTTTTGTCGGGCAGAACTTTTTTCCCGAGGTCAATTCGGATGTCATTGCCCTGCATATGCGTGCACCCATTGGCACGCGGCTGGAGGAATCCGGAAAGATTTCCCAACTGGTGGATCAGGAGGTCGAACATACGCTGCCCGGGCAGGTGGAAGGGATCGTCAATAACTGCGGTCTGGCGTTCAGCGCGCTCAACATGGCCTATATTCCAACGCCAACCGTGGGTACGCAGGATTGTGACATTACCATTTCACTGAAGGACGAAGCCGCTCCAGTGGCGGAATATCGCCGCCTGCTGCGACGTAGCCTGAACGAAAAATTCCCCGGCACCCAGTTCTCCTTCCTGCCGGGGGACCTGACAGCCAAGATCCTGAACTTTGGCCTGCCATCCCCGATTGATGTGCAGGTGATCGGGCGTGACCTGCGGGCTAATTTCCGTGTTGCCAACCGCATTGCAGAGCGGCTGCGGCATGTGACCGGCCTGACCGATATTTCGGTGCAGGAACCCATGACCACGCCAACCCTGCGTGTGAATGCACGCCGCATGTATGCGCTGGGTACGGGTATCCGTGAGGCGGATGTGGCCGACAACGTGCTGGTCTCGCTTTCAGGCAGTTCGCAGGTCGGGCAGGTTTACTGGCTGGATACCAAGACCGGCGTTTCGCACCTGATTGATATCCAGACCCCTGCTTCCTTCCTCCAGACCCTGAATGATCTGGAGATCACCCCGATTGATAAGGGGGACGGTAATCCCAGCGGGCAGAGCCCGCAGATTCTGGGCGGGCTAAGTCAGATCGAACAGGTCGGGACCCCGGCCGAGGTTGCACATTACAACATCATGCCCGTGTTCGATGTCTATGCCTCGAACGAAGGGATCGATCTGGGTACCGTCTCGCGCGAGGTGGTGCGGATCGTGGATGAACTCAGGCCCGACCTGCCGCGTGGCACATCGCTGGCCGTGCGCGGGCAGGCCGTGACCATGAACGGTGCCTATGCGCAGTTGCTGGCTGGGCTGGCTATGTCTGTCCTGCTTGTTTACCTGTTGATTGTGGTCAACTTTCAGTCCTGGCTGGACCCGTTCATTATCATCACGGCGTTGCCCGGCGCGCTGGCTGGTATTTCGTGGAGCCTGTTCCTCACACATACAACCCTGTCTGTTCCAGCGCTTACGGGTGCGATCATGTGCATGGGCACGGCCACGGCCAATGCCATTCTGGTTGTGGCGTTTGCGCGTGAGCGGCTTGATGAGCATGGAGATGCCATTCTGGCAGCGCTTGAGGCAGGGTTCGAGCGTATTCGCCCGGTTATGATGACGGCATCCGCCATGATTATTGGCATGCTGCCCATGTCTTTGAGCAACTCGCAAAACGCGCCTTTGGGCAAGGCGGTCATGGGGGGGCTGCTGGTGGCGACGGTAGCGACGCTGCTGTTTGTTCCCTGCGTGTTTGCAATGTTGCACAACAAAAAAGAAGTACCGACGACAAAAGAAGAGGAAGCTGGCGTATGACCCCGGAACACGACAAGACGGGTGGCGTGGACGCCAAGGTTAAAGCTGCGGCAGCTGCCCGTAAAAGAAAAATGGGGTTTGCTGTTGTCGCTGGTGTGGCAGGCTTCCTCATTATTGTGGGGCTGGTGCAAAGACATTCGGCCTATGTGCAGCTGGCGCAGGAAACGGCGCATGATGCGGTGTCCGTTGTGCAGGTCATTTACCCGCAGCAGGCACCTGATGAGCGTGAACTCTCGCTGCCTGCCAATATTGCGGCGTGGTACCAGGCCCCGATTTATGCACAGGTCTCGGGCTACGTAAAAATGTGGTACAAGGACTTTGGCGCGCATGTAAAAGCGGGAGATGTGCTGGCCGAAATTGACACACCCGGCCTAGACGCCCAGTACGCCGCCGCTCAGGCTAATTACAACGTGGCGCTGGCCCGCTACAAGCTGGCCCAGATTACCGCACGGCGCTGGAAGGCACTGCAGGGCACGCAGGCAGTCTCCCAGCAGGAGGTGGATGTTCAGGCCGCCAATGCCGAGGCCCAGCAGGCGCAGGTCGAAGCCGCCCGGCATGATGTTGAGCGTTATGCCGCCCTTGAAGGGTTTAAAAAAATCGTGGCACCGTTTGACGGTATCGTCACATCGCGTATGGCCGATGTGGGGGATTACGTTAACGCCGGACGTGGAGACGTGGATTCCCGCGGGAATGCCACGGAACTGTTCAGCGTAGCGGATGTGCATGCCATGCGCGTGTTTGTGGCCGTGCCACAGGATTACGCGGATATTATCTCTCCCCGTCTGCAGGCGGATCTGATTGTGCCGCAATACCCCGAGCGTACGTTCAAGGCACGCTATCTGGCGACAGCGAGCGCCTTTAACCCCAATACCCGTACGGTTACGACCGAACTGGTGCTGGATAACAAGAGCGGTGAACTGTGGCCGAACTCCTATGCCACAGCCACCTTCCACGCACCTGCTGATCCCAACCAGCTTATTCTGCCCGAGGGGGCCATTGTGTTCCGGCAGGAAGGAACGCAGGTCGCTCTGGTGGATGACAGCAACCATGTGCATCTGGTCAATGTGGCGCTTGGGCGTGATCTGGGGACAACGGTGGAGGTGCTGCGCGGGGTTAAAAAAACCGACAGGGTGATCAACAACCCGTCCGCGGGGCTGCTGGATGGGCAGCTGGTGCGGATTGTTAAAGGCACTCCCGGTTACAATATGCCTCCCGTTCCCCCGGCAAAGGCCGCGAATACAAGCCGGGACGATACCCGTGCCATGCCCGAAGATAACCGACCCATGCCAGAAGCCGGGGGGCGTCCATGAAGGGCAGGGCGCAGGGTAGCCGGTTTTTTGCCGCACGCTTCATGCTTGGGAGCTGCCTCCTGTCCGTTCTGGCTGGGTGCGACATGGCACCACGTTACAAGCCTGCCAAGTTTATCTACCCCGATAACTGGCAGGGCGGTGGTGTCATGCAGCCCGCCGGTGGGGTGGATACAGCGCTCAACCCGAACTGGTGGACCGTGCTGGGAGACCCCCTCCTGAATGATCTGGAGGAACAGGCCATGCGCCTTAACCCCGATCTTCAGGCGCAGGCGGAAGCTTTTCTTCAGGCGCGGGATCTGGCGATGGAGGCAAAATCCAGACTGTACCCGCAAATCGGCGGTATGGCCGGTGGGGCAAAGTACAAGGGGTCGGACCACCGCCTGTGGCGTGGATCAGGTGCTACCGGGCCTATGTATATGTCTTCCGAGCAGTATTCAGGTTCGGCGACGTGGGAGCCGGATTTCTGGTCCGCCATCCGGAACAAGACGCGCATGGCCAAGCAGAATGTGCAGGAACGTGCGGCGGATTATGCAGCAGCAAGGCTGAGCTTGCAGGCCGAGCTTGCCAGCGATTACGTTGTGCTGCGCGGGCTGGATGTGCAGGACGCGGTTTACCAGGATTCCGTCCGCTATTACAAAACAGCGGTGCAGATTACCAACATGCGTCTGGCCGGGGCCATTGCGCCAGGTATGGACGTCTCCCGCGCGGAGGCGCAGCTTTATGCCACACAGGCGCAGGAGACCGACATCCGCACCCAGCGTGACGTGATGGAGCATGCCATTGCCGTACTGGTCAATCAGACACCCGCTACTTTTCATATTGCACCGGTGAGTACCCTGACCTTCACCCAGGGGCCATTGCCTGTTGCCCTGCCGTCTACCCTGCTGGAAAGGCGGCCCGATATTGCCGCGGCAGAGCGGCGTATGGCGCAGGCCAACAGGGCCATAGGCGTGTCCCGCGCGGCGTTCTACCCGCATGTGACCTTTAACGCCACGACCGGGTTTATGGATAACGGGTTCGACCTCGCATCGCTTTCCAACTCCATGTACCAGTTTGGAGCGCAGGCACTTCTTCCGCTCTTTCAGGGTGGTTTGCGCCGCGCGGACCTGCAACGCAGCTGGTCGCAGTACCGCGAGAAGGAGGACCTTTACCGCAGCACGGTGCTGGACGCCTTCAAGGAGGTCGAGGACGGGCTGACCCGTGTCAACAGGCTCAAAGTACAGGTAGGCCAGCAGTCCAGTGCTGTCGATGCCGCAGTGCGCACACAGGGCATGACCATGGCGCTTTATACAGGTGGGCTTACCAATTATCTGGACGTTGTGGTGGCACAGGTGGCAGCTCTGAATGCCCGCATCGCTCTGGTGCAGACCTCCACGCGCGCCATTGATGCCCGCGTGGAGCTGATTCGTGCTCTGGGTGGCGGATGGTCCCGTGACCAGTTGCCGACGGGTGAGAGTGTGCTTATGCCCTTCAAGCCGTTGCAGTACAGCAATCTGCGTCAGGCTCCGGCTGCGGGCGGGATTACAACCGTGCGCGACCCTGCCAGCATGGACCTGAGTGGTAGCACAAAAGCACGTGCCCCTCTTGACAGTCATGCCGCGCACAGGTAAGCGCGCTTTTCCTGATCGGAACGCGGGAGGTTTCTGCCAGTACCTTGTGTGCAGGCCGGAATCGTTAAGAACCGCGGTCCGGGTACATTTTTGAGGAGTCCCGGATATGGCCAAAAAAGTTGTTGGCTACATCAAGCTTCAGATTCCCGCTGGTAAAGCAAACCCTTCACCGCCGGTTGGTCCGGCACTGGGTCAGCGCGGTCTGAATATCATGGAATTCTGCAAGGCATTTAATGCCAAGACCCAGGGCCTTGAACCTGGCATGCCGATTCCTGTGGTGATTACTGCCTATGCTGACCGTACGTTCAGCTTCATCACCAAAACCCCGCCGAACACCTACTTCCTGCTCAAGGCCGCCAAGATTTCCAAAGGCAGCCCGACGGTTGGCAAGGGCGGTGCTGTGGGTAAGGTGACCATGGCGCAGCTGCGTGAAATTGCTGAACAGAAGCAGCAGGACATGAACGCAAACGACATTGACGGCGCTGTACGCATGCTGGTGGGTTCTGCCCGCTCCATGGGTCTTGATGTGGTGGAGGGCTAAGATTATGGCTCAGAACAAGCGTCTTGCGGCTGCTCGCGCCAAGGTTGTTGCCGGTAAGGCATACGGTCTGGACGAAGCTGTTTCCCTCGTCAAAGACAATGCAACTGCAAAGTTTGACGAAACGGTTGAAATCGCCCTGAATCTGGGTATCGACCCGCGTCATGCCGACCAGATGGTCCGTGGTTTTGTGTCCCTGCCCAACGGCACGGGCAAGACCCTGCGTGTTGGCGTGTTCGCACGTGGCCCCAAGGCTGAAGAAGCCAAGGCTGCCGGTGCGGATGTTGTTGGTGCGGAAGATCTGATGGAGCAGGTGCAGGCTGGCGAAATTGCTTTCGACCGCTGCATTGCAACACCGGACATGATGGCTCTGGTGGGTCGTCTGGGTAAGATCCTCGGTCCGCGTGGCCTGATGCCCAACCCCAAGCTGGGTACCGTGACCATGGACGTTAAGGGTGCCGTTCTGGCAGCCAAGTCCGGTCAGGTTGAATACCGCGCTGAAAAGACCGGTATCATCCATGCTGGCGTTGGCAAGGCTTCCTTTAGTGCGGACAAGCTGGCTGAAAACGTGCGCGCATTTGTTGATGCCGTGCAGAAGGCCCGCCCGACCGGCGCCAAAGGTACCTACCTGAAGAAAGCTGCCCTGACCTCCACAATGGGGCCGGGTGTGCAGCTGGACGTCTCTGCCTTCGCAGGCTGAGCAAGAATGTTGCCAGACTGGCCCTTGTGGCTGGTCTGGTGCATAAAGGAGTGGTTTACCACTTCTTATACCTGTCCGAGACCACACGTGAGTTTACTCTTAATCGGCTCTTCGGGGCTGGCGCGTGGTAAGACGGGGATGCTGGTTGCAGGCTGAGAATTTTCGGCAGTGCCAGATATTCCGTTTATCAAGGACAGGCGAGCGGGTTCTGTTTGTTGCAGAACCTAAAGGGCAACCCGTTCTGTCAGGTTTAGACCTGATGGAACAAGACGGAGACGGGATTTGGACCGTACGGAAAAGAAGGCCCTTGTTGCCTCTCTGGCCGCCGTGTTCGCCGAAACGTCCATGGTTGTGGTTACCCGTAATAAAGGGTTGACCGTAGCTGATGTGACGGATCTGCGACGCAAGGTGCGGGCAGCGGGTGCAAACTACAAGGTTGCCAAAAACCGGCTGGCAACTCTCGCCCTGGATGGGACCCAGTTCAGCGGCATCGCGCCGTTGCTGACGGGACCGACCGCGCTTGCGTGGGCGGACGAACCTGTAGCAGTGGCGAAGGTGATCGTTGAGTTCGCCAAAACCAATGACAAGCTTGAGCTGCTTGGTGGTTCTCTTGGTTCTCAGCTGCTTGATGTGGCTGGGATCAAGGCTCTCGCCGAGCTGCCGTCGCTCGACACGCTGCGCGCGCAGCTCGTGGGTCTTATCTCCACGCCCGCTACGCGCATCGCCAGTGTTGTTCAGGCGCCGGCTGGCCAGCTTGCTCGTGTTTTTGGGGCCTATGCCAAAACGGGTGAAGCTGCCTGACCACATGCTCCCGTATAGGGGTATGTACAAGAAATACGCGTAGCCTCTGTGTGGAGGTTGCGTTTTGCTAACCAGTGTTTATATTAGGAAGTCTGACTATGGCTGATCTTGCTAAGCTTGTTGACGAACTGTCCGTTCTGACCGTTCTTGAAGCTGCTGAACTTTCCAAGCTGCTCGAAGAAAAGTGGGGCGTTTCCGCTGCTGCTCCTGTTGCAGTTGCTGCTGCTGCTCCGGGCGCTGCCGCTGCTCCTGTTGAAGAGCAGACCGAATTCACGGTTATTCTGGCCGCCGCTGGCGAAAAGAAGATCAACGTGATTAAAGAAATCCGTGGCATCACGGGTCTGGGTCTGAAGGAAGCCAAGGACCTGGTCGAAGGCGCTCCCAAGACCGTCAAGGAAGGCGTCAACAAGGACGAAGCCGCCAAAATCAAGAAGCTTCTTGAAGATAACGGCGCGACCGTCGAAGTTAAGTAAGATTGCCTTGGTCCCGCCCATATGTGGTGGGGTGAAGGAAATTGAGGTTCTCGGGTGGGGGTGTATGCCTCCGCCCGTTTGCCTGTTTCAGGTTGATCTGGAGCAGGTAGCCGGGTAAATCCGGTTTAGTTTTGGCCGAAAGTAGGTCGGACCATCAGGCTCGCGGCAGACCACGAGCCTGATGGTCCGAGATAAGGGCGGGGCAGGAGCGACGATGAACGCAATCACCAAATCGTTCACAGGACGGAAGCGGATTCGCAAGAGTTTCGGGCGGATTCCCGAAATCGCCCCGATGCCGAACCTGATAGATGTGCAGCGCGCGTCTTACGAGACGTTTCTTCAGGCCAATGTATCGCCTGATGCGCGCACGGCTACGGGTTTGCAGGAGGTATTCCGTTCCGTATTTCCGATCAATGACTTTGCCGGTCGTGGTCGTCTGGAATTCGTAAGCTACGAATTTGAAGAACCGAAATACGATGTTGAGGAATGCATTCAGCGTGGACTCACGTTCTCCGCGCCGCTGAAGGTTATCCTGCGCCTGATCGTGTGGGATGTGGATGAAGACACGGGTTCGCGCTCCATTCGCGACATCAAGGAGCAGCCGGTTTATATGGGCGACATGCCGCTCATGACCGATAACGGTACCTTTATCGTTAACGGTACCGAGCGCGTTATTGTCAGCCAGATGCACCGTTCTCCCGGCGTGTTCTTTGATCACGACAAGGGTAAAACGCACTCGTCGGGCAAATATCTGTTTGCTGCGCGCGTTATTCCGTACCGTGGCTCCTGGCTGGATTTTGAATTCGACGCCAAGGACCTGTTGTACGTCCGTATTGACCGCAAGCGTAAACTGCCCGTTACCACGCTGCTTTATGCGCTCGAAGGGGCTGCCTCCGCCGCCGCGCGCAAGGCAAAGCTGGCTGAAGGTGGGGATGTGGATGCGCTGGATATTCATGGCATGGATGCCAATGAAATCCTCGGCTATTTCTACGACACAGTTACCTTCACCAAGTCCGCCAAGGGCTGGGCGCGTCCGTTTGATGCGGATTCTTTCCGTGGTCTCAAGCTGCTGGCGCCGCTGGTGGATGCCGAAACCGGTGAAGTTGTGGCCGATGCCGAAACAAAGCTGACGGCACGTCTGGTTCGCAAGATTGCTGAAAAAACCCGTGAAGTGCTGGTGGGGGAAGTTGATCTGATCGGGCGCTTTATCGCTCATGACATGGTCAACATGAACACCGGCGAAATTTACGGTGAAGCCGGTGAGGAAATCACCGAAGCCCGTCTGGTAGCCCTTGAAGAAGCCGGAATTACCGAACTGCCGGTTCTGGCTATTGATTCCGCCAAGGGGCCGTGGATACGCAACACGCTGACTGTTGATAAAAACAGCGGCCGTGATGAAGCGCTGATCGACATTTACCGCGTCATGCGCCCCGGTGAACCGCCAACGGCGGAAACGGCTGAAGCCATGCTGCAGGGTCTGTTCTTTGATGCAGACCGCTACGACCTGTCGGCTGTTGGTCGTGTGAAAATGAACATGCGTCTGGACATCGATGTGCCAGACACCGTGCGCGTTCTGCGTAAGGAAGACATCCTGCGCACCATCAAGGTCCTGTGTGACCTGAAGGATGGACGCGGTCAGATCGACGATATTGATAATCTGGGTAACCGTCGTGTCCGCTCCGTGGGCGAACTGATGGAAAACCAGTACCGTATCGGCCTGCTGCGCATGGAGCGCGCCATTCGTGAGCGCATGGGTTCGGTGGATATTGATACGGTCATGCCGCATGATCTGATCAACGCCAAGCCTGCCGCTGCTGCTGTGCGTGAGTTCTTTGGCTCTTCCCAGCTCAGCCAGTTCATGGACCAGACCAACCCGCTGTCCGAAGTCACGCATAAGCGTCGTCTTTCCGCACTGGGTCCGGGTGGGTTGACGCGTGAACGCGCAGGCTTTGAAGTCCGTGACGTTCATCCGACCCATTATGGCCGTATCTGCCCGATTGAAACGCCTGAAGGCCCGAACATCGGTCTGATCAACTCGCTGGCCACATACGCCAAGGTGAACAAATACGGGTTTATCGAAACACCGTATCGTCTGGTCAAGGACGGCGTGTTGCAGGACGGCTGGAAATACCTCTCCGCCATGGAAGAGGAAAAGCTGGTTGTTGCTCAGGCAGACGCCAAGGTGAACGATCAGGGTGCGCTGACCAGCGACCTTGTTTCCGTTCGCCGTAACGGTGACTTCCGTCTGGTTCCCCCGACCGAAGTGACTGCCTGCGACGTATCGCCCAAACAGCTTGTTTCAGTGGCGGCCGCACTCATTCCGTTCCTTGAGAACGATGACGCGAACCGCGCCCTCATGGGCTCCAACATGCAGCGTCAGGCTGTGCCTCTGGTGCGCTCGGATGCGCCGCTGGTTGGTACGGGTATGGAAGCGGCTGTTGCACGCGATTCCGGTGCAACCATTGTTGCCAGGCGCAACGGGATTGTGGACCAGATTGATGGTGCGCGTATTGTCGTGCGCTCGACGGATGCCAGCGGTGCCACGCAGGGGGTCGATATCTATCGCCTGCGTAAATACTCGCGCTCCAACCAATCCACCTGCATCAACCAGCGTCCGCTGGTTCATGTGGGCGATCAGGTCAGCGCGGGTGATATTATTGCCGATGGTCCTTCCACGGAGCTGGGTGAACTGGCTCTGGGCCGTAACGTGCTGGTCGCGTTCATGCCCTGGAATGGTTACAACTTCGAAGACTCCATCCTGATTTCCGAACGGATTGCCAAGGATGACGTGTTTACCTCGATTCATATCGAGGAATTCGAAGTCATGGCCCGTGATACCAAGCTGGGTCAGGAAGAAATCACCCGTGACATCCCCAATGTTGGCGAGGAAGCCCTGCGCAATCTCGACGAAGCCGGGATTGTCTATGTTGGTGCCGAGGTTAATCCCGGCGATATCCTGATTGGTAAGGTTACACCAAAGGGCGAAAGCCCGATGACACCGGAAGAAAAACTCCTCCGTGCCATTTTTGGTGAAAAAGCATCCGATGTGCGTGACACATCCCTGCGTCTGCCGCCCGGTACAACGGGCACCATTGTTGACGTGCGTGTGTTCTCCCGCCGTGGCGTGGATAAAGACGAACGCGCAATGGCTATTGAGCGCGCAGAAATTGAACGTCTGGCCAAGGACCGTGATGACGAGCGGGCCATTCAGGAGCGTTCCTTCTATAGCCGTCTGCGTGAAAAGCTGCTCGATCAGACCGCTGGCGCTGGCTACAAGGGTATTCGCTCCGGCACGGTGATCACGCAGGATGTTCTGGACGAACAGCCCCGCGCCACGTGGCGGCACATCGTTGTGACGTCTGACAGCGTTATGGCTGAGCTTGAAACCCTGCGGCGTGAGTTTGATGCGGCTATTGCCCGTATTCAGGCCCGTTTTGAAAGCAAGGTTGAAAAACTCCAGCGTGGTGATGAACTGCCACCTGGCGTGATGAAGATGGTCAAGGTGTTTGTCGCGGTTAAGCGTAAGCTTCAGCCGGGTGACAAAATGGCCGGTCGTCACGGGAACAAGGGGGTTGTCTCCCGCGTGGTTCCGGTTGAAGACATGCCGTTCCTGGAAGATGGAACGCCGGTTGATCTGGTTCTGAACCCGCTTGGTGTGCCGTCGCGCATGAACGTCGGTCAGATTCTGGAAACGCATCTGGGTTGGGCATGCGCCAATATCGGCCGTGGCATTGGTGACCTGGTGGATGACTACCAGCGCACGGGCGAGAAGCGTCAGGCTCTGCTGGACCGTCTGAAAGACGTGTATGGCGAGAAGGTCTATGACGACGCCATTGCGAACATGAACAACGACGAACTGGTGGAACTGGCCAATAACCTGCGCAAGGGTGTGCCTATTGCGACCCCGGTGTTTGACGGTGCTTCCATTCCCGATATTGAAGCCATGCTGGAAAAGGCTGGTGTTAATAAATCGGGCCAGTCGCAGTTGATTGACGGGCGGACAGGCGAACAGTTTGAACGCAAGACGACTGTCGGTTACATTTACATGCTCAAGCTGCATCACCTTGTTGATGACAAGATCCATGCCCGTTCCATTGGTCCATACTCACTTGTTACGCAGCAGCCGCTGGGTGGTAAGGCGCAGTTTGGTGGCCAGCGGTTTGGGGAAATGGAAGTGTGGGCGCTCGAAGCCTACGGTGCTGCTTACACGCTGCAGGAAATGCTGACCGTGAAGTCGGATGACGTGTCTGGCCGAACAAAGGTTTATGAAGCGATTGTACGCGAACAGGATGACTTTGAAGCCGGTATTCCGGAAAGCTTCAACGTGTTGATCAAGGAACTCAAGTCCCTTGGCCTCAATGTGGAGTTGGAGCAGGGGGCAGACTAACGGTGATTTTCCCCGCCACAATCCGTACTTATTTCAAGAAGGAGGCTGGAGCTATTGCTCCAGCGCTCCATTTCCCTTTGGGGGCTTCTGCACATGAATGAACTCATGAAAATTCTTGGCCAGACCGGCCAGGCAATGACCTTTGACCAGATCAAGATCCAGCTTGCATCGCCTGAGCAGATCCGGTCATGGTCTTTTGGTGAAATCAAGAAGCCCGAGACCATTAACTACCGTACGTTCAAGCCTGAACGTGATGGCCTGTTCTGCGCTCGGATTTTTGGCCCGATCAAAGACTACGAATGCCTTTGCGGCAAATACAAGCGGATGAAGTTCCGCGGTATTATCTGCGAAAAATGCGGCGTTGAAGTCACACTGGCCAAAGTCCGCCGTGAGCGTATGGGTCATATCCAGCTCGCCAGCCCTGTTGCGCATATCTGGTTCCTGAAGTCCCTGCCAAGCCGCATCGGCCTTATGGTCGATCTGACGCTCAAGGATCTGGAAAAAGTTCTGTATTTCGAGAACTATCTGGTTCTTGAACCGGGTACGTCTCCTCTCAAGCAGTATTCTCTCCTGAGCGAAGAGCAGTATCTCGACGCAATGGATGATTACGGCGAGGAAGGGATTGAAGTCGGGATCGGCGCTGAAGCGATCAAGAAGGTTCTTGAACGCATTGAGTGTGATGCCGAAAAGGTAGAACTGCGTCAGGCGCTCAAGGAAACCACGTCCGAAGCCAAGCGCAAGAAGCTCGTCAAGCGTCTCAAGCTGGTCGAAGCTTTCTCGGAAAGCGGTGCACGCCCCGAGTGGATGATTCTGGACCTGGTTCCGGTTATCCCGCCTGAACTGCGCCCGCTTGTGCCGCTCGATGGCGGGCGTTTTGCAACGTCCGACCTGAACGATCTGTATCGTCGCGTTATCAACCGTAACAACCGTCTCAAGCGGCTGATGGAACTGCGCGCGCCCGATATTATCGTGCGTAACGAAAAGCGCATGCTGCAGGAAGCTGTGGACGCCCTGTTTGATAACGGTCGCCGTGGCCGTGCGATTACAGGTGCCAACAAACGCCCGCTCAAGTCCCTGTCTGATATGCTCAAGGGCAAGCAGGGTCGCTTCCGTCAGAACCTTCTGGGTAAGCGCGTTGACTACTCTGGCCGTTCGGTCATCGTGGTCGGGCCGGAACTGAAGCTGCATCAGTGCGGTCTGCCCAAAAAGATGGCGCTGGAGCTGTTCAAGCCCTTCATTTACGCCAAGCTGGAAAAGTATGGTCATGCCACGACCATCAAGGCCGCAAAGCGGATGGTGGAAAAAGAACGTCCCGAAGTCTGGGATATTCTTGAAGAAGTTATCCGTGAGCATCCCGTCCTTCTGAACCGCGCACCGACCCTGCACCGTCTTGGTATTCAGGCGTTCGAACCTGTGCTGGTTGAAGGTAAGGCCATTCAGCTGCACCCTCTGGTCTGCACCGCCTTTAACGCGGACTTTGACGGTGACCAGATGGCCGTGCACGTGCCGCTCAGTCTGGAAGCCCAGCTTGAAGCGCGCGTGCTGATGATGTCGACCAACAACATCCTCAGCCCCGCCAACGGCAAGCCGATTATCGTTCCGTCTCAGGATATTGTTCTTGGGCTGTATTACCTCAGTCTGGAAACGCCTGAGTTCAAGGTTACGCCTGACCGGAACGAATACGACGAAACAACGGGTGAACTGGTCAAAGCCGGCGCTGCGTCCTTCTCTTCCATTGGGGAAGTGGAATACGCGCTCAATGCCGGTGCGCTCAAACTGCACGACAAGATCCGTGCCCGGTTTGAGCAGATTGATGTAGATGGCAAGCGTGTCTATGAAACAGCCGTGACCACACCCGGTCGTGTGCTGATCGCGCAGATCCTGCCCAAGCATGAAACCATTCCGTTCTCTTTGATCAACCGCCAGTTGACCAAGAAAGCCGTGTCGGACGTGATCGATACGGTTTACCGTCACTGTGGCCAGAAAGAGGCTGTCATTTTCTGTGACCGTCTGATGGCGCTTGGTTTCCGCCACGCTGCCAAGGCGGGTATTTCCTTCGGTAAGGATGACATGATCATCCCCGCTGAAAAGAAAGAACTGGTCGATCGCACCGCAGCCGAAGTTAAAGAGTTTGAGCAGCAGTATCAGGATGGTCTGATTACGGCTGGCGAACGCTATAACAAGGTGGTCGATGCCTGGTCACGTTGCACGGACGAAGTGCAGGCGGCCATGACCAAGGAAATTTCCCGTCAGGAAGTTGGGAAGCCCATCAACTCCGTGTGGATGATGAGCCACTCCGGGGCCCGTGGGTCGCCGGCACAGATGAAGCAGCTTGCTGGTATGCGTGGTCTGATGGCCAAGCCGTCCGGTGAAATTATTGAGCAGCCGATTATTGCCAACTTCAAGGAAGGCCTGTCGGTTCTCGATTACTTTACGTCCACCCATGGTGCACGTAAGGGGCTGGCCGATACCGCGCTTAAGACTGCAAACTCCGGGTACCTGACCCGTCGTCTGGTTGACGTGGCGCAGGACAGCATCATTATCGAAGAAGATTGCGGTAGTGAGCGCGGTCTGACCGTGCGTGCGGTTATGGATGGTGGGGAAGTCGTTGCCTCCCTGTCCGAACGTATCCTGGGGCGTACATTGGCGTCCGATGTTGTGGAACCCACGACTGGCAAGGTCATTGCAGCCCGTAACCAGCTTGTTGATGAAGCGGATGCGGAACGCATTGAAGCCTCGGGTGTGGAAGTTATCCATATCCGTTCCGTGCTGACCTGCGACAGCCGCGTTGGTGTTTGCGGCCGTTGCTATGGGCGTGATCTGGCGCGTGGTACGCCGGTTAACATCGGCGAAGCTGTTGGTGTTATCGCCGCGCAGTCCATTGGTGAGCCTGGCACCCAGTTGACCATGCGTACCTTCCACATTGGGGGTGCGGCACAGCGTGGCGCCGAGCAGTCCATGATCGAAGCGTCCCGCGATGGTAAAATTGTCATCCGCAACCGTAACGTGGTGCAGAACAGCCAGAACGTGCCAATCGTCATGGCCCGTAACTGTGAAATCCTGCTGACAGACGAAAAAGGTGTGGAGAAGTTCCGCTACCGTGTGCCTTACGGTGCGCGTCTGCTCACAACGGAAGGTGCTACTGTGGCACGTGGCCAGAAACTGGCTGAGTGGGACCCCTACACCCTTCCGATCATTACGGAAAAAGCCGGTAAGATCGAATATCTGGACCTCATCGATTCCATCACTCTTGTCGAGCGTATGGACGAAGTAACCGGCCTGACCTCCAAGGTGGTGGTTGACTACAAGCAGGCAGGCAAGGGCGTTGACCTGCGTCCTCGCGTGCAGCTTAAGGACGCCAACGGCGAAGTGGTGAAGCTGGATAACGGTGGTGAAGCCCGCTACTTCCTGTCGCCTGAAACACTGCTGTCTATTGAAAATGGTGCTCAGGTGAATGCGGGTGACGTGCTGGCACGTCTGCCGCGTGAAGGTTCCAAAACGCGTGATATTACCGGTGGTCTGCCGCGTGTGGCTGAACTGTTCGAAGCGCGTCGCCCCAAAGATCACGCTATTATTGCGGAAATGGAAGGGCGCGTTGAATTCGGCAAGGATTACAAGTCCAAGCGCCGTATCGTCGTGAAAAATGACGAAACAGGGCATGAGCAGGAATACCTGATTCCCAAAGGCAAGCATATTTCCGTACAGGAAGGTGACTTTGTGGAAAAAGGCGATCCGCTGGTTGATGGTCCCCGTGTTCCGCATGATATTCTCAAGGTCATGGGGGTTGAAGCGCTGTCTGATTACCTGATCAATGAAATTCAGGATGTTTACCGTCTGCAGGGCGTGAAGATTAACGATAAGCATATTGAAGTTATCGTTCGTCAGATGCTCCAGAAAGTGGAAATTCTGGAACCGGGTGATACGACCTACCTGATTGGTGAGACGGTGGATCGGCTTGAGTTCGATGCCGAAAATACCAAATGTCTCAATGCGGGTGAGCGTCCTGCGCTGGCCATGCCGGTGCTGCAGGGAATTACCAAGGCATCGTTGCAGACCCAGTCCTTTATCTCGGCCGCGTCCTTCCAGGAAACCACGCGTGTGCTGACCGAGGCGGCAACAGCCGGTAAGGTTGATAAGCTTATGGGCCTGAAGGAAAACGTGATTGTTGGTCGCCTGATTCCGGCAGGGACGGGGAGTGTCATGAAGCGCCTGCGCGCCATTGCCGCGGAACAGGACAAACAGCGCGTGAACCGCACGGCTGCTGAGTAAGTCTTTATTATAAAGACAGGTTGAAAAAGGCCGGGGCAATGCTCCGGCCTTTTTTATGAGTCTTGAGTCTGGTGCTTAAAGAATCGCCGGGTAAAGCTTGACTTCTGGTAGGGGGGGCTGTAGGTAGCAGCCCTCAGCTTTGTTTGTCTTTATTGATGAACAGGGCACTCAGGTTCTCTGTATGAGTTTTAGCATGCGGCTGACTTCCGGGGGGAAGTGGAGCCGGATGCCAATATAGCCCCATTCGGGTTGTTGCCTGATGGGATCTTTTTAATGAAAGTCGGCTGGCCGCAGAGGATGTGGCTGGTCGACCGAACTGTGTAAGGATCGGGAAAGGCGCATGCCGACCATCAACCAGCTCATTGCCAAAGGGCGTAAGCCTGCAGTCAAGCGGAACAAAGTGCCCGCTCTGCAGGGCTGCCCCCAGAAGCGCGGTGTTTGCACCCGCGTTTATACGACGACACCGAAAAAGCCTAACTCCGCACTGCGTAAAGTTGCCAAGGTGCGTCTGACGAATGGCTATGAGGTGGTTAGCTATATTCCTGGTGAAGGTCACAACCTTCAGGAACATAGTGTTGTGCTTATCCGCGGCGGTCGTGTGAAAGATTTGCCGGGTGTTCGTTACCACATCCTTCGCGGTGTTCTCGATACGCAGGGTATCGCCAAGCGGCGTCAGCGTCGTTCGCTGTATGGCGCCAAGCGTCCGAAATAAGAGGAAGTTAAGGTATGAGTCGCCGTCATCGTGCTGTTAAGCGCGAGATCCTTCCCGATCCGAAGTTCGGAGATGTCGTCATTACGCGTTTTATGAACGCGCTGATGTTCGACGGTAAGAAGTCCACAGCTGAAAAGATTGTCTATGGTGCGATTGACGCCATGGCCCGTCGCAATGGTGCAGCATCCGATCCGATCGCGCTGTTCCATAATGCTCTGGATAACGTAAAGCCGGCCGTTGAGGTCCGTTCCCGCCGTGTCGGTGGTGCGACCTATCAGGTCCCGGTCGAAGTGCGCACTGACCGTCGTCAGGCTCTGGCTATCCGCTGGGTCATCGATGCAGCGCGCAAGCGTGGTGAAAACACCATGCAGGACCGTCTGTCCAACGAACTTCTGGATGCCGTGAACAATCGTGGTGCGGCTGTGAAGAAGCGTGAAGACACGCACCGTATGGCTGAAGCCAACAAGGCATTCAGTCATTATCGCTGGTAATCCGTGAAAGTTCCGCTTTCCCTCTTGTCGAGGGATTGGGGCGCTTATAACAACTGCATCCCGGACATTTTTTGGGGCATGGAGTAAACAATGGCTAAGGCTAAATTTGAGCGGAATAAACCGCACTGCAACATCGGCACCATTGGTCACGTTGACCATGGTAAGACGTCTCTGACGGCTGCTATTACGAAGACCCTGGCAAAGACCGGCGGCGCTGAGTACAAAGCATACGACATGATCGACGCCGCTCCCGAAGAACGCGCTCGCGGCATCACCATTTCCACCGCTCACGTGGAATACGAAACCGCAAACCGTCACTATGCGCACGTCGACTGCCCCGGACACGCTGACTATGTGAAGAACATGATCACCGGTGCGGCTCAGATGGATGGTGCCATCCTCGTTGTGTCCGCTGCTGATGGTCCGATGCCGCAGACCCGTGAACACATCCTGCTTGCCCGTCAGGTTGGTGTGCCGGCTCTGGTTGTCTTCCTCAATAAGGTTGACCAGGTTGATGACCCTGAACTGCTTGAGCTGGTTGAAATGGAAGTTCGTGAACTTCTGTCTTCCTACCAGTTCCCTGGCGACGATATTCCGGTGATCAAGGGCTCTGCTCTGGTTACTCTGGAAGATGGCGACCCGGAAGTTGGTGAAAACCGCGTTCGTGACCTGATGGACGCAGTTGATGCGTACATCCCGCAGCCTGAACGTCCGGTTGATCGTCCGTTCCTGATGCCGATCGAAGACGTGTTCTCGATCTCCGGCCGTGGTACGGTTGTGACCGGTCGTGTGGAACGTGGTGTTGTCAACGTGGGTGACGAAGTTGAAATCGTCGGCCTGAAAGACACCATCAAGACCACCGTTACGGGTGTTGAAATGTTCCGCAAGCTGCTTGATCGCGGTGAAGCTGGCGACAACATCGGTGCTCTGGTACGTGGCACGAAGCGTGAAGACGTTGAGCGTGGTCAGGTTCTGGCCAAGCCCGGCTCCATCACGCCGCACAAGAAGTTCAAGGCTGAAGCCTACATCCTGACGAAGGAAGAAGGTGGTCGTCATACGCCGTTCTTCACCAACTATCGTCCGCAGTTCTACTTCCGTACGACTGACGTGACGGGTGTTGTGCACCTGCCCGAAGGCACGGAAATGGTTATGCCCGGTGACAACTGCGCCATGGAAGTGGAGCTGATCGCTCCTATCGCCATGGACGAAGGTCTCCGCTTCGCTATCCGCGAAGGTGGCCGTACCGTTGGTGCAGGCGTTGTTGCCTCCATTATCGAGTAATCGATAAGGGATCAGAGACTGAGTGGCCCCGACCGATCTTCGGTTGGGGTCTTACTTGGCGGCCGGGTAAACCCGGATAAGTAAAGTGTTGGACTAAGAAACAGATGGACAACCAGAACATCCGCATTCGCCTGAAAGCGTACGATCATCGGGTGCTTGATAACAGCACGAAAGAGATCGTGAATACGGCGAAGCGTACGGGTGCGCGGGTTCGGGGTCCTATCCCGCTGCCGACGCATATCGAACGGTTTACGGTTAACCGTTCTCCTCACGTTGACAAGAAGAGCCGCGAGCAGTTCGAAATTCGGACTCATCGTCGTTTGCTCGATATTGTTGAGCCCACTCCGCAGACCGTGGACGCTCTCATGAAGCTCGACCTCGCCGCTGGCGTGGATGTCGAGATCAAACTTTAAGGTCCAGACGATGCGCACCGGATTGATCGCAAAGAAGTTGGGCATGTCCCGACTGTTCAAGGAAGACGGCACACATGTGCCTGTCACCGTTCTGTACGTTGATGACGTGCAGGTGGTAGACGTTCGTACTCAGGAGCGCGATGGTTACGTAGCCGTCCAGCTGGGTATGGGCAACGCCAAGGTGAAAAACGTAACAAAACCCAACCGTGGCCATTTTGCCCGCGTGAAGGTTGAACCCAAGAAAACGGTTCGTGAGTTCCGGGTGGCGGATGACGCTACGCTGGAAGTCGGTGCTGTTCTTTCTGCTTCCCACTTCGTTGTCGGCCAGAAGGTTGACGTGACGGGGACAAGCAAGGGTAAGGGGTTTGCTGGCGCCATGAAGCGCTGGAATTTTGCTGGTCTTGAGGCCTCGCATGGTGTGTCCATTTCGCACCGTTCGCATGGTTCGACCGGTAACCGCCAGGACCCTGGCAAAACCTTCAAGAACAAGAAAATGGCTGGTCATCTGGGTGATGAACGCGTGACCACCTTGAATCTGGAAATCGCAGCGGTCGATCCGGAAAAGAATCTGATCATGATTCGTGGCTCCGTTCCGGGAGCAAAGAATGGTGTCGTTCTCATTCGTGATGCGATCAAGAAAGCCCGCCATAGCGACGCGCCGTATCCGGCAGCTGTGAAGGCGGAGGCCTGAGATCATGGAAATCGAAATCAAGACACTTGATAACGGCACGGCTGGTTCAGCTACGCTTCCGGAAGAAATTTTCGGCGCAGCACCCCGGGCAGATGTAATGGCGCGCGTTGTGCATTGGCAGCTGGCAAAACGCCGCGCTGGTACGCACAAGGTCAAGGGCATGGGCGAAGTGTCCGGCACGACCAAAAAGCCGTATCGCCAGAAGGGCACGGGCAGTGCACGTCAGGGCTCCCTGCGCGCTCCCCAGTATCGTACTGGTGGTGTGGTACATGGTCCGGTTGTGCGTGATCATGGTTATGACCTGCCTAAAAAGGTGCGTCGTCTGGGCCTGATCTCTGCTCTGTCGCAGAAGGCTGCTGAAGGTAAGCTTGTTGTTCTGGACACCGCTTCGGGCGTGACCAAGACCAGCGAGCTGGCCAAGAAGCTGCAGGGGCTCGGCTGGGGCTCGGCTCTGATTGTGGACGCATCGGTGGACGAAGATTTCGTGCGCGCTGCTCGCAACCTGCCGAAGATCGACATTCTGCCGACCATTGGCGCGAATGTTTATGACATTCTGAACCACGAGGTGCTTGCCATCACGCAGGCAGGCCTTGAAGGACTGAAGGAACGCCTGGCATGACGAATATTCTTGCTATTCGCAAGAAAGCCGAGCGTCTCTCTCGGGAGGCTCTGTACGACATCGTACGGACGCCTGTCATCACCGAGAAGGCGACTGCGCTTTCTGAAAAAAATCAGGTTGTTTTCAAGGTCGCAATGACGGCTAGCAAGCCTGAAATCAAGGTTGCGGTGGAAACGCTGTTCGGGGTCAAGGTTGTTGGCGTCAACACCCTTGTCCAGAAAGGTAAAACCAAACGCTTTAAAGGGCGTATTGGTCAGCGTTCTGACGTTAAGAAGGCGTTCGTTCAGCTTGCAGAAGGTCAGTCCATTGACCTGACCGCGAAGCTGGCGTGACCAAGGGTAGAAACTAATGGCACTGAAGCACTTTAATCCTGTCACGCCGAGCCTGCGTGGTACGGTTCTGATTGATCGTGCTGACCTGTGGAAAGGCAAGCCGGTCAAGCAGCTTACGGAAGGCAAGAACAAGTCGGGCGGCCGTAATAATAACGGTCGTATCACGTCTCGTTTCCGTGGCGGCGGTCATAAGCAGTCCTATCGTTATGTGGACTTCAAGCGGCGCAAATTTGATGTGCTGGGCACTGTGGAACGTCTTGAATACGATCCCAACCGCACAGCCTTCATCGCGCTGGTGAAGTACGAAGACGGTGAACTGGCTTACATTCTGGCACCCCAGCGTCTGAAGGTTGGTGACAATGTCATCGCTGGTGCGCGTGTCGACATTAAGCCAGGCAATGCCATGCCGCTTGCTGCTATTCCGGTGGGTACGATTATCCATAACATCGAACTGAAGCAGGGTGCCGGTGGCAAGCTGGCCCGTTCCGCAGGGACGTATGCGCAGTTGGTTGGTAAGGATTCCGGCTACGCCCAGATCAAGCTCCAGTCTGGTGAATTGCGTGTTGTTCGCGGTGAATGCATGGCGACCGTTGGTGCTGTGTCCAATCCGGACAACATGAACCAGCACATGGGTAAGGCTGGTCGTTCCCGTTGGCTGGGTCGCCGTCCGCATAACCGCGGTGTGGTGATGAACCCGGTTGACCATCCGCATGGTGGTGGTGAAGGCCGTACATCTGGTGGTCGTCATCCGGTTACGCCGTGGGGCAAGCCCACCAAAGGTTACAAAACTCGGGTCAACAAGCGGACGGACGGTCTGATTATCCGTCGCCGGAAGACCGGCAAGTAAGGGGCAATAGAAGATGGCACGTTCCGTCTGGAAAGGTCCGTTCGTCGACGGGTATCTGCTGAATAAAGCTGAAGTATCCCGCGCATCGGGTCGGAATGAAGTGATCAAGATCTGGTCGCGTCGTTCAACGATTCTTCCGCAGTTCGTTGGTCTGACGTTCGGTGTTTATAACGGTCAGAAGTTCCTGCCCGTGCAGGTGACAGAGAATATGGTTGGCCACAAGTTTGGCGAATTCTCTCCCACCCGTACGTTCCACGGGCATGGTGCTGACAAGAAGTCTAAGCGGGGCTAAGAGCACAGATGAGCAAGCCGAAGCATCCGCGCACGCTCGCGGAAACAGAAGCGCAAGCTATCACGCGTAACATCCGGGTTAGCCCCCGCAAGCTGAACCTTGTGGCAGGCCTGATCCGTAATAAACCTGCATCTCAGGCAATTGCGACGCTGACATTCTCCAAGCGCCGTATCGCTCAGCAGGTTAAGAAAACGCTGGAAAGCGCGATCGCTAACGCTGAAAACAACCACCAGCTTGATGTTGATCAGCTGGTGGTGAAAACGGCCGAAGTGGGTAAGTCCATTGTCATGCGGCGTTTTCACGCACGTGGCCGCGGTCGTTCCGCACGCGTCGAAAAGTTTTTCAGTCACCTGAAGATTGTTGTAGCCGAGCGGGCCGTTGTGTCTGACACGGCTTCTTCCGAGCAGAAGGCGGCCTGAGCTATGGGGCATAAAGTCAATCCGGTCGGGCTGCGGCTCGGCATCAACCGCACCTGGGACAGCCGCTGGTATGCAGATGCAGACTATTCCCGTCTGCTGCACGAAGACCTTAAGCTTCGTGCATTCCTGCGTCGCAAGCTGGCTGGTGCAGGCGTATCCCGCGTAGTGATCGAACGCCCGGCCAAAAAGCCGCGCGTTACGATTTACGCAGCACGCCCCGGTGTTGTCATCGGCAAGAAGGGTCAGGACATCGACGCTCTGCGCAAGGAACTGACCCGCATGGCGGGCACAGAAGTTGCGCTGAATATCGTTGAAATCCGTAAGCCGGAAATCGATGCGACTCTGGTTGCTGAAAACATTGCCCAGCAGCTTGAACGCCGCGTAGCTTTCCGTCGCGCCATGAAGCGTGCCGTGCAGTCTGCCATGCGTCTGGGTGCCCAAGGCATCCGGATCAACTGCTCTGGTCGTCTGGGCGGTGCCGAAATCGCACGTATTGAATGGTATCGTGAAGGTCGTGTGCCCTTGCACACCCTGCGCGCCGACATTGATTACGGCACGGCAACGGCGAAGACCACCTACGGCACCTGCGGTGTGAAGGTATGGATCTTCAAGGGTGAAATTCTTGCTCATGATCCGTTGGCACAGGATCGCCGGGCGGCCGAACAGGCTCCTCAGCGCTGAGGAGAGGATAAAAAACAATGCTTTCCCCTAAGCGGACAAAATTCCGCAAAGCTCATAAAGGTCGTATTCACGGCCTTGCTAAAAGCGGTACCACACTGAACTTTGGTACGTTTGGCCTCAAGGCTCTGCAGCCGGAACGTATTACGGCGCGTCAGATCGAGGCCTCCCGCCGTGCCATTACCCGCGCCATGAAACGTGCGGGTCGTGTCTGGATTCGGATCTTTCCGGATATTCCGGTCTCGACAAAGCCTGCAGAAGTGCGTATGGGCTCTGGCAAGGGATCGCCTGAATTCTGGGTGGCCCGTGTGAAGCCTGGTCGTATTTTGTTTGAGATCGAAGGCGTCCCGCCCGAACTGGCGCGGGAAGCGCTGGCTCTTGGCGCTGCCAAGCTGCCGATCAAGACCAAATTTGTGACCCGAATTGGAGATGCGTGAGATGGTAAAGGCAGTAAAGCCAGCTGATTTGCGCGCTAAAACACCAGATGAGCTTGAAGCTCGTCTGGTTGAACTTAAGCGTGAACAGCTCAACTTGCGTTTCCAGCGGGCTACCGGTCAGACAGAAGCGCAGAGCCGCGTCCGTGTGGTCCGCCGTGAAATTGCGCGCATCAAGACAATTGCTGCGCAGAATGCAAAGAATGCAGCAGGTGCAAAAACATCTGCTGCCAATGCCTGAGGAGAGGTAGCCGATGCCGAGGCGCGTCCTGACCGGACGTGTGACGAGCGACAAGATGGACAAGACCGTTACGGTTCTTGTCGATCGTCGCGTCATGCATCCTATGTATAAGAAGTTCATTCGTCGCTCCAAGAAATACGCGGCGCATGATGAAGAAAACATCTGCAAGATCGGTGACTCCGTGCGGATTGTTGAATGTGCGCCTATTTCTCGGCGTAAGACGTGGACCGTGATTTCCCGCAACGGTGAAGCCGTGGGCGTGGAACAAACCGCGTCGGCCTAACGTAAGGATTTCTAGGTTATGATCCATCCCGAGACCAACCTCGATGTGGCCGACAATTCCGGTGCACGTCAGGTGCAGTGCATTAAGGTGCTGGGCGGCTCCAAGCGGAAGTCTGCCTCGGTCGGCGACGTGATCGTCGTTTCCGTCAAGGAAGCCATCCCCCGTGGGAAGGTGAAGAAGGGCGATGTTCACCAGGCCGTTATCGTGCGTACATCTTATCCGGTTCGTCGTGCCGATGGCAGCGCCATCCGGTTCGACCGTAACGCTGCCGTGCTGATCAACAAGCAGCAGGAACCGATCGGTACCCGTATTTTTGGCCCGGTCGTGCGTGAACTGCGTGCTAAGAAGTTCATGAAGATCATCTCTTTGGCGCCGGAGGTGCTGTAATGGCTGCCCGTATTAAAAAAGGCGATACGGTTGTCGTCATTACCGGCTCTTCCAAGGGTGTGCAGGGTGAAGTTCTGGAGGTTCGTCCTTCCGAAGATCGCGCTGTTGTCCGTGGTGTTGCAATTGCCAAACGTCACCAGCGTGCTAGCCGCATGGGCGAAGAAGGTGGAATTATTGCCCGTGAGGCAGCTGTTCACCTCTCCAACCTGAAACTGGTTGACCCGGCCTCCAAGAAGCCAACCCGTGTTGGCTTCCGTGTGCTGGAAAACGGTAAAAAAGTTCGCGTTGCCAAGGCGACTGGCGAAGTGATTGAAGGTTGAGAGGCCAGGTATGAGTGCGAATCAGGAAGGGCGTTCCCTCCCGCGCCTTCACCAGCGCTATGAGAGTGAACTTCGTGCCAAGCTGCGTGAGCAGTTTGGGTATACCAACGAAATGCAGGTGCCGCGGCTTGAAAAAATCGTCCTGAATATGGGCGTTGGTGAAGCTGCTGGTGACCAGAAGAAGTTGGATGCAGCTGTTGCGGAAATGACCCTTATCGCAGGTCAGAAGCCGGTGAAAACGGTTGCCAAAAAGGCAATCGCGGGCTTCAAGATCCGTGAAGGGCTGCCGATTGGTTGCAAGGTTACGCTGCGTCGGGCTCGGATGTACGAATTTCTCGATCGTCTTGTGACGATCGCGATGCCGCGCATCCGTGACTTCCGTGGTCTCCCTGCGACAAAAGGCTTTGATGGTCGTGGCAATTTTGCCCTTGGCCTGAAAGAGCAGATCGTTTTCCCTGAAATCGAATACGACAAAGTGGACGAAGTCCGCGGTATGGATGTTGTGTTCGTGACCAGCGCGAAAACAGACGCAGAAGCTAAGGCTTTGCTGAAGGCATTTGATCTTCCCTTCTTGGGATGATACAGGCTGCTTTATTGTGTGATCTTGGAAAACCGTCGAAGGTTTTCGAAGGGTTCCGGAGGTAATGTTGTATGGCTAAAACATCTGCCATCCTGCGTAATGCTAAACGCAAGCGCATGGCGGCACGGGATAATGAGAAGCGTACCGCTCTCAAAAACATCGTAATGGACCGGTCTTTGCCCGTGGAAGACCGGTTCGATGCGTCTCTCAAGCTGGCAGAACTGCCGCGTAACGGTTCTCGTGTACGTGTGCGTCTGCGTTGCAAGCTGACAGGTCGTTCTCGCGGTAACTACCGCAAGTTTGAGCTGTGTCGTATCGCTTTCCGTGATCTGGCTTCTGATGGCCAGATTCCGGGAGTGGTGAAAGCTAGCTGGTAAGGGCTCGAGATGTCGCTTTCAGATCCTTTGGGTGATATGCTCACCCGTATTCGCAACGCCCAGCGTGCGCGCCACAACTCTTGTGTTGCTCCGGCATCCAATCTGCGTGTGAACGTGCTTGAAGCTCTGCAGCGCGAAGGTTACATCCGCGGTTACAAGCGCGAAGAAGTGCGGAAGGGTATTGCCCAGCTGCATATCGAGCTGAAATACGCGGAAGGTGAACCGGTTATTCGTGAAATCCAGCGCGTTTCCCGCCCTGGCCGCCGCGTCTATTCCAAAATTAAAGAACTGCCGCGTGTCTGCGCTGGTCTGGGTGTTTCCATCCTGTCCACGCCACGTGGTGTTCTGTCCGATGTAGAGGCCCGCGCCGCCAATGTTGGTGGTGAAGTCCTTTGCCGCGTATTCTGAGGAGGGATAAATGTCACGAGTAGGCAAGTATCCCGTCGAAGTTCCGGCAGGGGTTACAGTTTCCATCGCGGACGGTGTTTTTAAGGCCAAGGGTAAGCTGGGTGAGCTTTCTCTGCCCATCTCCAGTCATGTTACGGCTGAAGTGAAGGACAATCTGGTTGTTGTGCAACCAAATGGTACCGAATCTCAGGCGCGCATGATGTGGGGTACAACACGCGCACTTATCGCTTGTGCGGTCAAAGGTGTTTCTGACGGGTTCTCCAAGACCCTGGAAATTACCGGGACAGGTTATCGTGCGGCAGTGCAGGGTTCTAACCTCGTTATGAACCTCGGCTTTTCTCACGACGTGATCTATCCGATTCCTGCTGGCATCAAGATTTCTACCCCGCGCCCTACCGCGATTGTGGTGGAAGGGATTGATAAGCAGCGTGTTGGCCAGGTGGCTCTGGATATTCGTAGCTATCGTAAGCCTGAGCCTTACAAAGGCAAGGGTGTTCGTTATGATACGGAAACCATCCGCCGTAAGGAAGGCAAGAAGAAATAATGAGCACTCAGCAGGAATTGCGGAATCGGCGGCGTGCGCGTCTCCGTTTTCAGCTTCGCCGCAAGGCTGGTGGCCGTCCTCGTCTGTCGGTTTTCCGGTCTGGTAAGAACATCTACGCTCAGGTGATTGATGACGCGCAGGGGGTTACCCTTGCTTCTGCATCGACGCTGGATAAAGAACTGCGTGAAGCCCTGAAAAATGGTGCAACGCGGGAAAGCGCTGGTGCGGTAGGTAAGCTGGTTGCCCAGCGTGCTGTTGCGGCTGGTGTGTCTCAGGTCGTGTTTGACCGGGGATCTTATCTTTATCACGGGCGCGTCAAGGCCCTGGCGGAGGCGGCCCGTGAGGGCGGTCTCTCCTTCTGAGGAAAGGATCACGCAATGGCTCGTGAACCAAGAGAAGGCGGTCGAGGCGGCCGTGAGCGTGAACGCGAAGGCGATGAACTGGTCGATAAGCTGGTAACCATCAATCGCGTTGCAAAGGTTGTTAAGGGTGGTCGGCGCTTTGCGTTTGCTGCTCTGGTTGTGGTTGGTGACCAGAAGGGTCGCGTGGGCTACGGTGCCGGTAAGGCCCGTGAAGTTCCTGAAGCGATCCGCAAGGCTACCGAACGCGCCAAGCGTGGGATGATTCGCGTTCCCATGAAAGAAGGGCGCACGCTGCACCATGACGTTGCCGGCCACTTCGGTGCTGGTAAGGTTGTGCTGCGTTCGGCTGAAGCTGGTACGGGGATCATCGCTGGTGGTCCGATGCGTGCCGTGTTTGAAAGCCTTGGCATTAACGACGTTGTTGCCAAGTCCTTGGGGACCCGGAACCCGCATAACATGGTCAAGGCGACTTTTGACGCCCTGACACGTTGTGCCAGTCCCCGTGCTGTGGCAAACCGCCGTGGCAAGAAAGTGGCGGAAATCTTTGGCAAGCGCGACCAGGCTGCTGGTGCGGAGGCTGCAGATGTCTGATAAAAAAACTTTCAAGGTGACACAGATTGCGTCTGGTAACGGACGTAAGCCGGGTCAGCAGGAAACTCTGATCGGGCTTGGTCTGAACAAGATCGGGCGCGAGAAGGTTCTGGAAGATACTCCGTCTACCCGGGGTATGGTCCGCAAAGTGGCCCACCTGGTGAAGGTGGAGGACTAATATGAGACTCAACGAACTTCGTGATAACGAAGGTGCTCGTTACCGCAAAAAGCGGCTCGGGCGCGGTATTGGTTCCGGTAAGGGCAAAACGTCCGGTAAGGGTGTGAAAGGCCAGAAGGCACGTGAGGGTGTTTCCCTCAACGGGTTTGAAGGTGGTCAGCTCCCGATTTATCGTCGTCTGCCGAAGCGGGGCTTTAAAAACATCTTCCGCAAGGTCTATGCACCGGTTAACCTTGGTGCGGTAGAACAGGCACTGGCCGATGGTAAGCTGGAAAACGGCGTGACCATTACCGAAGAAGCGCTGAAGAAAGCCGGTCTGGTTGGGACTGGTAAGTACGCAGGGGTTCGCATTCTGGGTGAAGGCGAACTGACAAAAGGCGTTTCTTTTGAAGTGTCTGGCGTTTCTGCTTCTGCTAAGGCTGCCATTGAAAAAGTTGGCGGCAGCATCAAGCTGCTGGTGACGGCACCTGTGGAAGCTAGCGCCTCCTGATTGGCATGGGAGAGAGAGCAGTGGCAGACCCTGTTCTCTCTTCTCTGTTTAAGTCAGAACAGCTGTCTGATATTTCTCAGGCAATCATGCCAGCGTCTCCACTTCGTGTGGCGGCGCTGTTTGTGTGAAAGGACGGATGCATGGCTTCCGCGGCCGAACAACTGGCTGCCAATTTTAACGTAGGCTCCTTTGCCAAGGCGACGGAACTCAAGAAGCGGATCTGGTTTACGCTAGGCGCGCTGATTGTTTACCGTTTGGGAACGTATATTCCTGTGCCCGGCGTAGATGCTACGGTTATGGGGCAGCTTCTGGCGCAGCATCAGGGCGGCATTCTTGGCATGTTCAACATGTTTTCGGGGGGCGCTCTTGGGCGTATGACCGTTTTCGCGTTGAACATCATGCCCTATATCTCTGCGTCCATTATCGTGCAGTTGATGTCTACGGCGGTGCCCTCTCTTGAGGCTCTCAAGAAAGAGGGTGAGCAGGGGCGCAAAAAGCTTAACCAGTACACGCGTTATCTGACCGTGCTGATTGCGGTTTTCCAAGCCTACGGGATTGCGATCGGGCTTGAGAATGTTCAGAGCGGCGCTGCCGTTGTGAATCCGGGCCCGCTTTTTCTGGTCACCTGTGTAACAGCACTGGTGGGCGGAACAATGTTCCTGATGTGGCTTGGTGAGCAGATTACGTCACGCGGTGTTGGTAATGGGATATCGCTCATTATTTTTGCCGGTATCGTGGCCAACCTGCCGCATGCCTTGGTCAGCCTCTTCCAGTTGGGGTATACGGGCGCATTGTCGTCCTTCTTTGTGCTTCTGTTCCTCGTGCTGGCTGCTCTGACCATCATGTTCATCGTGTTCATGGAGCAGGCGCAGCGGCGGGTTGTTATCCAGTATCCCAAACGGCAGATGGGGCAGCGGATGTTTGGTGGAGACACCACGCATATGCCGCTCAAGGTAAACACGGCCGGGGTTATTCCACCGATCTTTGCCTCTTCGGTTCTGCTGATTCCTGTTACTCTGGCAGGGTTCATGAACGGTAAGTCATTGCCGGGCTGGCTATCATTTCTGGGTGAAGAACTGGGGCAGGGGCAGCCTCTGTATCTGCTCTTTTACGCATTGATGATTATCTTTTTCTCGTACTTCTATGCTGCGGTGACCTTTAACCCGGCAGAGACTGCGGATAACCTGCGTAAGCAGGGTGGGTTCATCCCTGGCGTGCGACCCGGTGCGTCCACGGCGTCATACTTTGACAAGATCCTGACGCGTCTGACGACCATTGGCGCGGCTTATATGGTGGCGGTCTGTCTGTTGCCGCAGATCCTGATCAGCCGTTATAATGTGCCGTTCTACTTTGGCGGGACCAGCCTGATTATTATTGTGTCAGTTACGATCGATACGGTTACTCAGGTGCAGTCACACTTGGTGGCGCATCAGTATCAGGGGCTTATGCGCAAGTCTCGTGGTGGCAGGAAGCAGAGGATCATCAGACGATGAATATTATCTTTCTGGGCCCTCCTGGGGCCGGAAAAGGAACGCAGTCCAAGCTTCTGGAAGAACGCCACGGACTGATCCAGATTTCCACCGGAGATATGCTGCGTGCCGAAGTGGCGCGAGGCTCCGAGGTTGGTAATCAGGCAAAAGCGTTGATGGTCGCGGGCAAGCTTGTGCCCGATGCCCTGATTATTGCCATGCTCAAAGACCGGATTGCCCAGCCGGATTGCCAGAATGGTTTTATTCTGGATGGCTTCCCCCGCACTCTGGGGCAGGCTGAAGAGCTGGATGCCATGCTCGCCGCAGACGGGAAGAGCATTGATGTCGTGCTGTTTCTGGATGTGAATGAAGAGATTCTCGCCGATCGTATTTCTGGGCGTTTCACCTGCGCACAATGTGGGCAGACATATAACGAAGCGTCCAACCCACCTGCAAAGGAAGGGGAATGCGATGTCTGCGGGAGTCATGAGTTCAAACGTCGGGCAGACGATAAGCGTGAAACGGTTGTTGAACGCCTGAAGGAATACCGCAATCTGACCGCGCCGATTCTGCCGTTTTATGAAAAAACGGGGCGTTTGCGTAAGGTAAACGGCATGCTTTCGACTGCTGAAGTGACAGCAGAAATTGAAGCAGCGCTTAAGGATAGCGGCGTGATCACGCAGAAGTGATCAGTTTTCGTTGACTTGTAACGGTGGTCGGTATATTTCGCGGCCACCAAGTGAAATCCGCCCAGTCAAAACAGGGCTATGAGCCGTTCGCTGTAAAAGCGGGCGAACAGGAGTATAAGGCGTGGCACGTATTGCCGGCGTGAATGTCCCGACAAACAAGCGGGTTGTGATCGGGCTTCAGTATATTTACGGAATTGGCGCATCTAAGGCGGCAGAAATCTGCAAGTCCTTGGAGATTCCGGAAGCAAAGCGGGTTAACGAACTCAGCGATGATGAAATCATGAAGCTCCGTGAGCTGATTGATGGCAGCTATCGTGTTGAGGGCGACCTGCGTCGTGAAATTGCGATGAACATTAAGCGCCTGATGGATCTTGGTTGCTACCGCGGCCTGCGTCATCGTCGTGGCCTGCCGGTGCGCGGCCAGCGGACGCACACCAATGCCCGTACCCGTAAGGGAAAGGCAGTGGCCATTGCCGGTAAGAAGAAAGCAACGCGTTAATCCAATCCGCTAAGGCGGCCAGCCTGCACACGCAGGCTGGACAGGGACTGAGGTAGAAAAGACATGGCGAAAGCCGCAACACCGCGTGTTCGTAAAAAAGAGCGTAAGAACATTATTTCGGGCGTGGCGCATGTGCTCTCCACGTTCAACAACACCATGATCACCATCTCTGATGCTCAGGGGAATGCTATCTCCTGGTCTTCTGCTGGTGCGCAGGGCTTTAAGGGCTCGCGGAAGTCTACGCCTTATGCGGCGCAGGTTGCGGCTGAAGATGCAGGCCGCAAGGCCCGTGAACACGGCATGGAAACGCTGGAAATCGAAGTTTCCGGTCCTGGGTCGGGGCGTGAGAGCGCACTGCGCGCCCTGCAGGCTGTTGGTTTCACGATCACGTCCATTCGTGATATGACACCGGTCCCGCACAATGGCTGCCGCCCGCGCAAGCGTCGCCGCGTCTGAGCTTACGAGCGGAAAGGCTGCCTGATAACAAGCCGCCTTTCCATTTGTTGTGTCCACTTCAGAGAAATCGCTGCGTAAGCAGTGGTTTTTCGTATTGAAAGGCCGGTCCATTGGTCCTTCAGAAAAACTGGCAATCTCTGATCAAGCCCGAAAAGCTTGAAGTTGAATCCGGAGTGGAGCCCGCTCGTATCGCAACCGTAGTGGCTGAGCCGCTGGAACGCGGTTTTGGTATGACGCTCGGTAACGCCCTGCGTCGGGTTCTGCTGTCTTCTCTTCAAGGTGCTGCGGTCACGGCGGTTCAGATTGACGGCGTTCTGCACGAGTTTTCGTCTGTTGCCGGTGTGCGGGAAGATGTGACTGACATCGTCCTGAACATCAAGCAGCTGGCGTTGCGCATGCACGGTGAAGGGCCGAAGCGTATGGTGCTGACGGCCACTGGCCCCGGTGAAGTGCGCGCAAGCCAGATCCAGACAGGTCATGACATTGAAATCATGAACCCTGATCTGGTCATCTGCACGCTTGATGACGGCGTCAAGCTGGGCATGGAATTTATTGTTAATACCGGAAAAGGCTATGTTCCTGCGGCGGCTAACCGTCCGGAAGATGCGCCGATCGGCCTGATCCCGGTTGATGCAATCTATTCGCCCGTCAAGCGCGTGTCCTACAAGGTGGAGCCGACCCGCGTTGGTCAGGTCACCGACTATGACAAGCTGCTGCTTACGGTCGAAACAAATGGTGCGGTAACGCCCGAAGATGCAGTGGCTCTGGCCGCGCGTATTCTGCAGGATCAGTTGCAGCTGTTCATCAACTTTGATGAGCCGCGTCCTGTACAGGCAGAAGAGCCTGAGGATGATCTGCCGTTCAACCGTAATCTGCTGCGCAAGGTGGATGAGCTTGAATTGTCTGTTCGTAGCGCAAACTGCCTGAAGAACGACAACATCATCTACATTGGGGATCTGGTTCAGAAGAGTGAGCAGGAAATGCTGCGCACACCGAACTTTGGCCGTAAATCCCTGAACGAAATTAAGGAAGTCCTGACCTCCATGGGGCTGTCCTTGGGTATGAATGTCCCGGCCTGGCCGCCGGAAAATATTGAAGAGTTGGCAAAGCGGCTTGATGAGCCGTTCTGATCTGACTTTTCCCGATACTAGGAACTGAACCATGCGTCACCGGATTGCCGGCCGAAAGCTCGGCGTTACCTCTTCTCACCGTGCAGCCATGTTCCGTAACATGGCTGTGGCTTTGATCAAGCACGAGCAGATCACCACTACGCTTCCCAAAGCGAAGGAACTGCGCCCGTTTGTTGAAAAGCTGATCACCCTTGGCAAACGTGGCGATCTGCACGCACGTCGGCAGGCATTTGCTGTGCTGCGTGATGAAGTGATTGTTAAAAAGCTGTTTGCAGCTGTGGCTGAACGCTACAAGGCCCGCAACGGTGGCTACACACGCGTCCTGCGTGCTGGCGTGCGTTATGGCGATGCCGCCCAGATGGCTGTGATCGAACTGATTGATCGCGATGTGAGCGCCAAAGGGCAGGACAGCGGTCCGCGCCCGGAAGTGGAAGATAAGCAGGATCTTGCTGCTTAATCTCCTGCTTGCAAGTGCAATGAAGAAAGCTGGCTCTCAGGAGCCAGCTTTTTTTATGTTTTTTTGTACGGGCTGGAATGTGAAAAAATATGCGTGGAATAAAAATACCCCATAAACATTCGTGAGTGATTGACAAAGCCCAGAATATATCCACTCTTATTTTTGATAAAATAGTTCAACGAAAGAGATACCGTCATGAAACGTGTGTTGCTAAAAATGCTAACGCTTGCCACCGTGGCATTGGGTTGGGCTGTCAGTCCGGCACAGGCGGCGGACAGCATTCGTATTGGCTATATTCCTGTTCTGGGCTCTTCCGCGCTGTTTGTGATCGACGGGGAAGGCTGGGCCAGGCAGGCTGGATTGGATGTGCAGCTTGTGCGCTTTACATCCGGCCCGCAGGCTATTCAGGCGCTCGTATCCGGGCGGATTGACGGTTACGTGGCGGGGGTACTGCCTTTGTTGCAGGCACGTGCGCATGGCGTGGATGTTAAGGTTGTCGCGACTGCCTCAATCGAGGAACTGTCGGTTATTGCACGCGGAGCACTGGCAGAAGGCCTGAAGCCGGATAGTGAGGCCGGACTGACGCCAGATGCGGTGAAGGATATTTTGGGGCGGTTCAAGCAGGACCAGAAGCGCCTGCCGCGTCTGGCAGCCCAGCCTGCCGGTTCTGTGCCTGACACACTGTTGCGCTACTGGCTGCAAAAACAGCTTGGTTTTGCGCAGGTCAATACCGTGGCCACCATTGTTGGGGTGGATATTGATGCGGCGCAACAGGCATTTCTGGCAGGTGCGGTCGATGGTGCGGTTTTAAGGGAGCCGGCCCTGACAGTTGTTAAAACCCGCCTGCCCGATGCCCGTATTCTGGCTTCGGGCCATAGCATGATGCCGGACCAGCCGGGCTCTGTTCTGGCGATTGTCAAGCCCGATGCGCCTGAGCACAAGGCATGGGCGGGAACACTGACCCGCCTGTTCGTGCGCGCCACAACTTTGCTGGCCCAGCATCCGGATGATGCCGTGCCATTTGTACAAAAAGCACTTGGCGGTGGTATGCTGAGTGATAGCGTGATGAAAACCGCGCTGGAGCATTCTGCTTCCCGCTTTGTCAGCGATCCGGCGCGTATTGTGGGCAGTGTCAAACAGTTGCAGGAATTTGAAGTGGCCGAAGGTCTTCTGCGTAAGGCGGAGCCTGTTGAAGATCTGTTTGATACGGGTCTGTGGCAGCAGGCCAAGCCGTGAGCGTAAAACTGTCTGGCTCCGTTCGTCTGGGGTTTGGGCTGGCGGGGCTTGTTCTGTTCTTTGGCGTGTGGGAGGCAGCCGTCCGGTCTGGGCTGCTGCCATCTGGCATGGTGCCAGCCCCTTCCTCTCTTGGTCCGGCATGGCTGGATGAGGTTCGGGGAGGGTTCTGGCAGCAGGCCATTCTGGATAGTCTGAACCACTACCTGCTGGGCCTGCTTATTGGCTCCATTCTGGGGGCTGGGCTTGGTATCCTGTGCGGTATGCTGGGGCTGTTGGATAGTCTGCTGGAAGGGGTTGTACGCCTGTTGCGGCCTGTACCGGGGCTGGCCTGGGTGCCTTTTGCCATTCTCTGGTTTGGGCTAAGCACGGCTGGGGCCACGTTTGTTATTGCCATATCGGTTTTCTGGATCAATTTTTACGCAGCCCATAGTGCTGTCCGTGGGGTGGACCCCGAACTGTATGAACTGGCTTCCGCCTTCGGCCATGGCAGCTTTGCAGGGCGGCTGGTCAAGATTGTACTCCCGGCTTCCGCACCGGGTATTATGGCCGGGCTGCGTACGGGGTTGGGGCAGGGGTGGATGTCCGTTGTGGCGGCAGAACTGTTTGGCGTGCCGGGTATTGGCGCACGCATGATGCAGGCTTCCAGCCTTCTGGCGACCGATGTTGTGGTGGTTTACATGCTGACCATGGCCATGCTGTATGCCATTACCGATTTTCTTTTTGGGTTTGTGCGTAAATGGGTTCTCAGGTGGCAACCATGAGCAAGGCGGATGTGGTTGCCTCCTTGCATGATGTTGGCCTCTCTCACGATGGTGGCGCTCATTTTGTGCTGCGGCATGTCAGCCTGATATTGGAGCGTGGGGAGTTTGTTGCCCTTCTGGGTCCGTCTGGTGTGGGTAAATCCACGCTGCTCAGGGTTCTGATGGGGCTTATGCACCCAACGGAAGGGCAGACAGGCGGTTCCGCCTGTGCAGCAGATGCGGGGGCACATGCCACGCGGCGGAGCCGGGCCATGGTGTTCCAGGATGCGCGGCTTCTACCCTGGCGCTCGGTGCTGCGGAATGTCATGTTCGGGCTGGAAGGCCTGCACCTGAGCAAGAGCGAAAAAATAGCCCGTGCGCAGGAGGCCCTGCGTCTGGTCGGGCTGAAGGATGCGCAGGACCGGCTCCCACGCCGTCTGTCTGGTGGGCAGCGACAGCGTGTGGGGGTTGCCCGCGCCCTGACCGTGGACCCCGACCTGCTGCTTATGGATGAGCCGTTTGGCGCGCTGGACCCCATTACCCGCACCAGCCTGCAGGAAGAGTTGCAGCGGATATGGCAGCAGACACACAAAACAGTGCTGTTTGTGACGCATGATATTGAAGAGGCTCTTCGCCTTGCCACACGTGTTGTGGTGCTGGCCGGTGGCTCCCCTGCGGGGATTACCGGTGAAATTGTGCTGGATATGCCGCACCGCAACCCCGATACCCCTGCTTTCAGGACTTATGCCGCGCGGCTGCGCGCCATGATTGCAGGCGAGCCTGATCCGGGTGGAGAAGCCTACTGGCGCTCGGCTGAAATCTAGTCTTGAGCAAAAAAATCGTTCACATAGGTATCTTTAGGGGTGCAAGGCGCGTTACCCCTTAATCCAGTATGGAGGACATCCTCTTATGAGTGATGAGAGCAAGGCAGATTTTGGTCTTGAGGATGGTATTGGCAATCTTCAGGACGGTGCCGATGGTTTTTTTGGCAAGGTTTCCAGTTACGACGCCCTTAATCCGGGCAAGCGCAGCACCGCAGTAGAAGCACTGCGGGATGTTGTTATTGACCAGCCATTGCTGAGCGTTGCTACGGTGGGTGTTGTCGGTCTGATGATTGGGATTTTTCTGCGGCGCAGAAAATAAGTTGGCAAGGGCGTTCCAGCTCAGGTCAGGATTGAAATGCAAGGGAGTGCGTTATGCTGAAACTGGCACTGTTTTTTCTGGTTGTGTCACTTGTTGCAGGGCTGTTTGGTTTTGGCGGAATTGCGTCTGCCTCGGCTGGTATGGCTAAAATCCTGTTCTTTATCGCCATCATGCTGTTTGTTGTTTTTCTGGTTGTGGCCCTGCTGGCTGGTCGTGCGGTTATGAAATAACGGAGCCTGACCACTGCGCAAACGGCATAAAAAAACCTCCGGGGCAGCGCTCCGGAGGTTTTTTGTTGGCCGGTGGTCCGCCTAGTTTTTGTCTTTCTGAATAAAGGAGGGCAGGAGCGGGTTATCTGTCTGCATGGAGCTTTTGCTGGGAAGCTCGGAGGCATTCCACCCCCCGCCAAGGGCCTCCACCAGACTGACAGAATCCAGAATGCGGCTTTGCTGGATCTGTAGCGCGGTCTGCGCGTTGGACAGGGCCGTAACCTCGGCGGTAATCACGGTCGTATAAATCTGGGTGCCAGCCATATACTGGTTGAATGCGATCGTAACCGCCCTGTTGGCGGCATCCAGCGCAACATGCTGCTGCTCCGCCTGATCTGCCAGAATACGCAGGTTGGAAAGCTGGTCCTCCACCCCCTGCAGGGCTGTCAGCACGGTTTGCCGGTAGGTGGCCACGTAGGCATTGTAATTGCTGTCGGCCTCATGGACGGCAGCGGTTCTTGCGCCCCCGGCAAACAGTGTTTCCGTAGCCGAGGCACCAAGGGTCCAGATACGGTTTGCAACCTGTACAAGAGAACCCACAGGGTCCCCGCTGTAGGAGTATGTCGCCGTGAGTTTGACATCGGGGTAGAACGCCGCCATGGCTGCGCCAATCTGGGCGTTGTATTCCTCCATCCGGCGTTCGGCTGCGGCAATGTCGGGGCGGCGCTGGAGCAGACTGGCCGGAACCATGACCGGAATGGCCGGGATGGCGCGTGGCAATGCCCCATGGGGGATGGAAAGGTCCGCAGGTGCCTTGCCCATAAGGACGGCAATGGCGTGCTCGTACTGCGCGCGGGCTATGCCGGTTGCCGTAGCCTGTGCACGGGTCTGTTCCAGCTGTGTTTTAGCCTGAAGCAGGGTGGTCGGGTCTGCCGTACCCGCGTCATATTGGTTTTTGGTGATCTGGTAGGACCGCTCATAAAACGCCACGTTTTTTGTCAGCAGGTCATACAGGCTGTCCTGATATCGCAGGTTGAAATAAGCCGTGGCCAACTGCGCCTGATAAGACAGGCGCGCATTGGCGAGGTCAGCGGCTGTGGCCTGTGCCTCTGTAACCTGAGCCTGAATCTGCCGCCGGATCTTGCCCCATAAATCCAGATCCCACGAAACGCTTGGCCCCGTGGCATAGGTGTTTTCGGTCGAGTTGGAAGGGGCGGAAGCCGTATTACGTGTACCATCGGAACCATAATTGATAATGGTGCCGCTCGAGCGTGACCCACGGCCCGAACTCTGCCGGTTGAAGGAGATCGCCCCATTGAGCGTGGGGTAAAGCTGGGCCCGGATGGAGTTAATGGTGGCGCGTGCGTTACGGTAGCGGGCTTCGTACTGAATGATATTCTGGTTGTTGATGTCCACCTGCGCTTCCAGGGCATTCAACTGCGGGTCGTTATAGATTGTCCACCATGAGCCTTTGGGCAGGCTGGCCAGTTGCGGGGTGGCGTACTGCCAGCCCGGTGCCGGACGCAGTTCCTTGAAGGTGGGCGAGATAATGGGCGTGGGCCGTTTGTAATCCGGCCCGACCATGCACCCGGCCAGAAGGGCAGGTGCCAGCAGCAGGGACAGGCGAAAGGAAAGGATGGGACGATAAAAAGGCATTCAGTGGTCCTGCCTGAAACTGCGGGAAAACGAGAGCGCGTGGATAAAGGACCCGGCACGGGCCTGCCAGGCATCGAACATCAGATAGACAACCGGCGTTGTATAAAGAGTAAGTGCTTGGCTTACGATCAGCCCGCCAACAATGGCTATGCCCAGCGGATGCCGCAGTTCGGCTCCGTATCCGTTGGCGACCATAAGTGGGGCAGCCCCAAGGGCGGCTGCGACCGATGTCATCATGATCGGGCGGAAGCGGAGCAGGCAGGCGGTGCGTATGGCATCATGGGCGGACATACCCTGTTCGCGTTCGGCCATAATGGCAAAATCCACCAGCATGATGGCATTTTTTTTCACAATGCCAATCAGCAGGATCACCCCGATCATGGCAATGAGCGAGAACTCCTCCCCAGCCAGTTGCAGGGCCAGCAGAGCCCCCACACCAGCAGAGGGCAGGGTGGAGAGAATGGTCAGCGGGTGTACGTAGCTTTCGTACAGAATGCCCAGTGTAATATAGACGGCCACAAGGGCTGCCAGAATAAGCAGGGGTTCGTCACTGACCGCTTTCTGGAACTGCGCGGCATTACCGGCAAAACTGCCGTGGATGGTGTTGGGCATATGCAGCGCGACCTGCGCGGTGTTGATGATCTGCGTGGCTGTACCCAGAGAAACCCCTTTGGCCAGATTGAACGAGAGCGTAGCCGCAACCGCCAGGCCCTGATGATTGACCGAAAGCGGGGTACGGCTGGGCACCAGACGGGTAACCAGCGTGAGCGGCACCATGGCCTCGGAGGCGGTGCTGACTGCTGAACCATTGGACGCGCCAGCGCCCCCCGCCAGCGCATTGGCGATCTGGTTTTTAAACGACAGTGAACTCTGGCTGGTCCGTGTGCTGGTCGTGCCAGTGCTGGCGGCATTGCGCACCCGAACGGTGTTCGAGCGCGTTCCCCCCCCGGCCGAACCCCCGGCAACACTTACCCAGACCTGCATCAGGCTTTGCGGATTGGACCAGCTTTTGGGGTCGGCCTCCATGATCACACGGTACTGGTTGAGCCTGTTATAGATGACCGAGGCCGCGCGCTGGCCAAATGCATCGTACAGTGTGTTGGACAGGAGCTGGGGCGTAATGTTGACACGGGCAGACGTATCCCGGTCGATCTGGGTGCTAATGGCCGAGCCCCCCAGTTGCACGTCGGAGGAAAGGGTTGTCAGTTCCGGGTGGCGACGCAGTTCCGCCAGCAGGCGGGCGGTCCATGTGTAGAGCTCGGATGAGTTTTCACCCTCCAGCGTATATTGGTAAGCCGCATTGCTCTGCCGCGCGCCAGAACGGATGGCGCCGGGCTGCATCAGATAAAAACTGGCCCCGACCAGATTGCGCAATTTGCGGTTAACACGGGCGATCAGGTCGGTCGGGGTGTCGTTCCGTGCGGCCTTGTCCTTGAGCTGCAAAAACACTCCTGCCTCGTTCGATGAACCACGACCACCGATAAAGGAGGACACGCTTTCCACATCCCGGTCCTGCATGAGCACTTTCTGCACTTCGGTCAGCTTTTTGGCCAACGCCCCGAAGGAAATCGACTGGTCCCCCTGCAGGCGCCCCATGAGCATGCCCGTATCTTCCACCGGGAAAAACCCTTTGGGCATCAGCATGAACAGGGCTGCCGTAAGGGCCAGTGTAAAGGGCAGGCTGAGCAGGACGGTCTTGTGGTAGCGCAGGGCAAAGTCGAGCGAGCGGGTATAGCCCGCCTGCATTCGGTCCAGAAACGCGCTCATGGCGGCAATGGCGTGGCGCATCAGGCTGCCAGAACCCGCGGGGGTCGCGCCTGCCGTATGGGGCACGAGCAGGTAAGCCGCCATCATGGGGGTCAGGGTCAGGGACAGCACCATCGAGATCAGGATGGTGATGGAAACGGTCATGGCGAACTCATGGAACAGGCGGCCCGCCAGCCCCCCCATGAGCAGAATGGGCAAAAAGACGGCAATCAGGGAAATGGAGATGGAAATAACCGTAAAGGCCACTTCCGCGCTGCCTTTTATGGCGGCATCACGCGGGGGGAAACCCTGCTCTATGTAGCGGGCTATGTTTTCCATAACCACAATGGCGTCATCCACCACAAAGCCGGTGGAAACCGTAAGCGCCATGAGTGACATGTTATCGAGCGAAAAACCAAGCAGGCGCATAACGCCAAAGGTCGCCACGATGGAGGTGGGCACAACCACAGCGGGAATAAGCGTCATACGGAGCGAGTGCAGGAAGAGCAGCACCACCAGCACCACAAGTATGACCGAGATCAGCAGGGTCAGTTGCGTATCCACCAGTGCTGCGCGAATGGTCAGTGAGCGGTCAAGCCCGACATGTAGGGCCACGCCGCCGGGCAGGGCGGATTTGAGCAGGGGCATTTCCGCGTTGATCTGGTCCACGGTGTGAATCACATTGGCCCCGGCCTGGGGAAACACCACCGCAATCACCGATGCCTGACCGTTATAGTACCCCGCGTTGCGCAGGTCTTCCACGCTGTTCTGTACCTGCGCCACATCGGCCAGTCGTACGGGGCGGTTGTTACGCCATGCAATAATCAGGTCACGGTAGTCCTGCGCGGTGCGGACCTGATCATTCGTGTCCAGCGTGTAGCGGACGCCGTTCTGGTCAATAATCCCTTTGGGGGTGTGGGCATTGGCGGAGGCAAGGGCTGCGCGCACGTCCTCAAACCCGATGCCGTATTTGAACAGGGGCATGGGGTTTATTTCCGCCCGGATGGCAGGCAGCGCACTCCCGCTGATTTCCACCTGACCCACCCCCTGTATGGCGGACAGGTGCTGCACCAGCACGTTGGTTGCGTAGTCATAAAGCTGGGGGCGGGTGTGAGTGTCCGATGTCAGGGTGAGGATAAGGATCGGTGCGCCGTTGGGGTTGGCCTTGCGGTAGCTGGGGTTCTGCCGCAGGGTGGAAGGCATGTCCGCATGGGCGGCCTGAAGGGCGGCCTCCACATCCCGCGCAGCGCCGTTAATATCGCGCGAGAGGGAGAACTGGAGCGTAATGCGTGTGCTGCCTTCGGTGGATTGGGATGTCATTTCCGTAACATCGGCAATCTGCCCAAGGTGCCGCTCCAGAGGGGCTGCCACGGAACTGGCAATTTCTTCCGGAGAGCCACCGGGCTGGCGCGCCTGCACCTGAATAACCGGAAAATCCACATTGGGCAGGTCGGCAACAGGCAGGCCGCGATACCCCAGTAGCCCCCCAAGGAACAGGGCTATGCTCAGCAGGATGGTGGCGACAGGCCGGTCAATAAAAATCCGGCTGATATTCACGACACCGGTTGCCCGTCAGGGGGGGATGCGGAATGTGTGGGGCGCAGCCCGCGCCATTTATGTGCCCATGTGTCCAGCGTAAGGTAGATGACCGGTGTGGTGAACAGGGTCAGCAACTGGGAGAGGGCAAGCCCGCCAATAATGGTCAGCCCCAGCGGATAACGCAGTTCGGACCCCGTTCCATGCGAGAGCACCATGGGCACGGCCCCCAGCATGGCCGCCAGTGTGGTCATGAGAATGGGGCGAAAACGCAGCGTTGCCGCCGTGCGAATGGAGCGCAGGCTGTCCATTCCCTGTTCACGTTCCGCTTCCAGTGCGAAGTCGATCATCATGATGGCGTTTTTCTTCACAATACCAATCAGCAGTACAATGCCGATGATACCCATGATGTCGAGGTTAACCCCCGCAACAATCAGCGTCAGCAACGCGCCAATAGCGGCCGAAGGGAGCGTGGAGAGGATGGTGACGGGGTGGATAAAGCTCTCGTACAGGATACCCAGCACGATATAGACGGCAATAATGGCGGCGGCGACCAGAAACAGTTCGTTGCTGAGCGAGCCTTCAAACGCTGCTGCCGTCCCCTGAAAAGAGGTCTGGAAAGCAGTGGGGAGGTGGATGTCCGCCTCCACCCGGCGGATGGCGGCCGTGGCATCCCCCAGCGCATAGCCGGGCGCGAGATTGAAGGAGATGGTCGTAGCCGGGAACTGCCCGAAATGGGTGAGCAGCAGGGGGGCTGTTTCCTGCGTGACTTTTGTCACCGCTGGCAGGGGCACCAGCCCGGAGGTAGGCGAGCGCGTGGGACCGGATGTGCTCTCCCCCGTATTACCGCTGATACCGGGCAGGTAAAGCTGGTTGAGCGAGGACATTTCTTTCTGAAAGCGCGGTTCGGCTTCCAGAATAACGCGGTACTGGTTGGACTGTGTATAGATGGTGGAAATCTGGCGCTGGCCAAAGCTGTCATACAGCACGTTATCCACGGTCTGGGGGGTAATCGAGTAACGGGCCCCAGTGGGGCGGTCGAGTGTTACGCGTGCGACCAGCCCTTCGGCCTGCAGGTCGGAGGTGACGTCCGCAAGGGAGGGTTCCTGCCGCAACCGGTCAATCAGCTTGGGCACCCATGTTTTAAAGGCGTCGTAATCGGGGTTTTCAAGCAGGAACTGGTACTGTGTCGCCGATACGGTTGTATCAAGCGAGAGGTCCTGCACGGGCTGGAGGTAAAGCTTTATCCCCGCAACCTGCGCCGTTTCCTGCTCCAGCCGCGCTGCAATTTCGGTGGCGGAGGAGGAGCGGCTGTCATGCTCTTTCAGGTTGATCAGGAAGCGGCCCTGATTAAGCGTCGCATTCTGCCCGTCCACCCCCACAAAGGAGGAGAGAGAAGCCACATCCGGGTCTTTCAGGATCACTCTGGCCAGTTCCTGCTGATGCGTCTTCATGCTCTCGAACGAGATGGACTGCGCCGCAACGGAAATACCCTGAATAACCCCCGTGTCCTGCACGGGAAAAAAACCCTTGGGAATGTACCAGCCCAGCAGGCCGGTCAGCACCAGTGTCCCCACGGCCACGCCCAGCGTGAGCTTGCGCCATTCCAGCACCACATCAAGCATGCGGTCATAGGCCGCAATCAGGCGCTCGGTTGCCACTTCCATCCGTGCGGACCAGCGCAGGAACGGGGTGGCGGCCGTGCCTGCGTCATGCGGACGCTCGGAAAGAATACGGGCGCACATCATGGGAACAAGTGTGAGCGACACCACGGCGGACAGGATGATGGTCGTGGCCAGCGTAAGGGCGAATTCGTGGAACAGGCGGCCCACCACATCACTCATGAACAGCAGCGGAATAAGCACGGCAATGAGCGATATGGTCAGCGAGATAATGGTAAAGCCGATTTCCCCCGCCCCCTTGAGCGAGGCGCTCATGCGGTCCTCACCCGCTTCCACATAGCGCGAGATGTTCTCGATCATCACAATGGCATCATCCACCACAAAGCCGGTGGCGATGGTCAGGGCCATGAGCGAAAGGTTATCGAGCGAGAAGCCGAGCAGGTACATAATGGCCAGCGTGCCGATAATGGAAAGCGGCACGGACAGGCTGGGAATAATGGTGGCGGGAATATTGCGCAAAAAGACAAAAATAACCGCCACAACCAGCACAAGCGCCAGAAAAAGCTCGAACTGCACATCCGCCACAGAGGAGCGGATGGTGGTGGTACGGTCTGTCAGGGGAATAATATCAATCCCTGGTGGCAGGGTCTGGCGCAGGGTGGGCAGGGTGGCCTTGACGTTGTCCACCACGGCAATCACATTCGCACCCGGCTGACGCTGCACGTTCATGATCAGGGCTGGGGTCTGGTTGGACCACGCGGCAAGTTGTGTATTTTCAGGCCCGATCACAACCGTGGCAACGTCGCGGATACGGACCGGTCCGCTGCTCTGGTAGGCAATGACCTGATTGAGCAGCATTTCCGGGCTGGTAATCTGCCCGTCCACCCGCAATGTGGCCGAGCGTTGTGCCCCATCAAATGTACCCGTGGGGGAGTTGACGTTCACATTGCCAATGGTGGTGCGCAGTGTATCCAGATCAATGCCGTAGGAGGTCAGCTTGGGCACGTTGACCCGCACACGGTAGGCCTTGCGGTTCCCGCCCGAAAGCGTGACCAGCCCCACGCCCGAAATCTGGCTGATTTTTTGCGCCAGACGGGTGTCCACGTAATCTTCCACCTCGGGGAGCGGAATGGTGGCCGAGGTAATGCCCAGTGTCAGCACAGGGGTGTCTGCCGGGTTGACCTTGGCGTAAACCGGGGGGGCTGGCAGGTCGGTTGGCAGAAGGGAGTTGGCCTGATTAATGGCGGCCTGCACTTCCTGCTCTGCCACATCCATGGACATGGACAGGTCAAACCGCAGGGTAATGACCGACGCCCCACCCGATGAGCGCGATGTCATCTGGTCCAGACCGGGCATCTGGCCAAGCTGCGTTTCCAGCGGCGCGGTGACAGAGGTGGCCATAACATCCGGCCCCGCACCGGGGTAGAAGGTTTCTACCGTGATGGTGGGGTAATCAACCTGTGGCAGCGCGGAAATGGGCAGAAAATGGTAGCCCAGCAACCCGGCCATAAAAATGGCCAGCATCAGCAGCGTAGTTGCAACAGGCCTGCGGATGAAAATGGCGGATGGGTTCACGGCGTGGCATGGTCCGGTGCTGGAGTGGAAGCCGTGGTGGGAACACTCACCTTGATCCCGGCGCGCAGATGATCTGTGCCGTCTGTAACCACCCTGTCACCTTCCTTCAGCCCGGAGGTGACAACGCTGAGCGTGCCGTTGGAAATCCCGGTGGTCACGGGCTGGACGCTGACCGTGTCATCATCCCTGACGACATATACGAACAGGCCGGAGGGACCGGTCTGTACGGCGGTTGTGGGCAGGAGCAGAACGTGGTCCAGCGTTTTGACCAGCAGATGCGCGTTGACAAACTGGTTGGGGAACAGGTGCTCGTCTTCATTGGCAAAAATGGCGCGCAGGCGCACGGTGCCGGTTGCCGTATCAATCTGGCTGTCCAGTGTGCTGACCGTGCCATCGGCTATTTTTTGCGTGTTGGAACTGTTCCATGCGGAAACGGGGAGGGATTTGCGTGCCTGCAACTGGGCGAACACCTCGGGCAACTGGTCCTGTGGCAGCGTGAAAATGACCGATATGGGCTGCATCTGTGTCAGCACCGCCAGCCCGCCGGACTGGCCAGCCGCCACGTAGTTGCCCCGGTCCACTGCACGAATGCCAATGCGCCCATCCACAGGCGCAACAATATGGCAGTAGATCAGTTGCAGTTTCTGGTTATCCACCAGTGCCTGATCAGCCTTGACCGTGCCTTCAAGCTGCTGGACCATAAACTGCTGGTCGCGTGCGGTCTTGGCGTCAATACTGTCCTGCCGGATCAGGCGCTGGTAACGCCCGTTATCGACCCGGGCCTGTTCAAGCTGCGCCTTGTCCCGGGCAAGCTGGCCTTCATACTGTTCCAGCTGCACCTGATAGGGGCGGGGGTCGATCAGGGCGAGCAGGTCGCCCTTGTGCACATGCTGGCCTTCGGTAAAAAGCACCTGCATCAGGTAGCCTTCCACACGGGTCTGCACGGTTACGTTGGTAATGGGGACCACCGTGCCCAGTTCGGTCAGTTCCACGGGCATGCTGCCTGCGTGCACTGTCTGTACCGCTACGGGCTGGCTCTGGCTGGAATCAGCCGCACCGTGGTGCGTTTTGTGGCCCGCCTGCGGACGCAGGAAGGCAAAGCCCAGAATACAGGCGGCCACCACAGCACCCCCCGCCAGAAGCAGGCGCTTTCTAGAGGAGCGCGGTTTGGCGGGAGGGGCGGAGGGCGGAGAGTTATCGTCCATGAGGTGCGCTGTTCGTTAACCTAAGTTGCGTCGGAAAATGCAGGGGAACGCTGTGCATAGGGGCACCCTGTTTACAGAGGGAACTGTGCTGAACTCTTTGCGCAAGTGCAAGCCTCCTCATAGAAGGTGTGCATAAAATAACATTTCGCTCCATAATTTGTGCGTTAAAAGCGTGCTTTTAACGGCGGTTACCACTCATATTCGCCCCTGCGGAAGGCGAAAGTGCGGCGCATAGTGGTACGGCCAGAAGGGATATGCCCCCCGTTACAACAAAGCCGAATGCAAAATCGGTCATGTTCGCGGGGGTGTTGTGGTGCAGCCTGCCCAGCACGGTCAGGGTACCTGCGGCAATGCAGATGCCAGCCGAAAGCATGATCTGCTGCATGGTGGAATACAGGCTGGTTGCCGCACTCATCCTGTCCTGTGGAATATCGGCATAGGCAACGGTGTTATAAGCCGAAAACTGGAGCGACTGGGCCGCCCCGGCCAGCGTGAGCACAAGCGAGAGCAGCCATAAGGGGTAGCTCGGGCGAAAGAGGGCGATCAAGGCAAAAACCAGTGCCGCGGATGAGCCGTTGGCCATGAGAATGGTGCGGAACCCCCAGCGTTTGAGCAGTGCTGGCACAAAGGGACGCATGGCGATGGCGCCCAGTGGGGCCACAAAGGTTACAAGCCCGCTCTGCGCCGCACTCAGCCCGGCCCCGATCTGTAGAAAAGAAGGGAGTAGAAACGGCAGGGACCCCACTGCAATGCGTGATGCAGCACCCCCAAAAACGGAAATGCGAAAGGTCTGGACGCGCATAAGCCGCAGGTCCAGAAGCGGAAAAGACGTACGCCCTGCGTGATGGGTGTAAATGCCCACCAGCAGCAGGCCTGCACACAAAAGGGCCGTAACAAGCGCTGGCGAGCCTGTGCCGTGGCTGAACAGTTCTGCAAAAACGGACAGAACCGCCAGCCCGCCCCCAGCCAGAAACAGCCCTTTGACATCAAACGGAGGGGGGGAGAGTTCGCGCACCTCGGGAATAAAGCGGTAGGTCAGGAACAGCCCGATCACACCAACTGGGATATTCAGGTAAAAATTCCACCGCCATGTCAGCCATGACGTAATATACCCCCCCACCACAGGTCCAAGCAGGGGGCCGAGGGTTGCAGGCAGCATCATCCATGTCATGGTTCGTACGAGCTGGTCGGCAGGAGTGCTGCGAATAACCGCAAGCCGCCCCACGGGCACCATAAGGGCGCCACCAATGCCCTGTATCGTGCGCATGATGGCCAGAAACAGCAGGGAATGGGCGGTGCCGCAAAAAATTGAACTGCCCACAAAAATGCAGATCGCCACCATCAGGACCGTGCGGCTGCCCAGACGGTCGGCCAGTGCGCCTGATGCGGGAATAAAAATGGCCAGCCCGATAATATAGGACGTCAGGGCAACAGACGTGGCGACCATATCCACATGCAGACTATGGGCGATGGAGGGTAGGGCAGTTGCCAGAATGGTGCCATCAAGCTGTTCCATAAAAAACATGGAACCAACGATGAGTGCAGTCAGTTGTGTGGACGTCGGAGAAGGCATGCCTAGTCAGAGACGCGTTTTTGCGGTCTGATGCAACAGGCGATCGTGCAGATCTCCGGTCGCTTCCATGCGCGGGCCGTTACGGAATGGTTCAAAAAAGGAGAAAGTCGTCATGGCTAAAGATAAAATCGACACCATCGAAAACAAGATCGACGCCAAGGTTCGGGACCTTAAGGGACATGTCAAGGATGCCGCCGGGGGGCTGACGGGTGATATTGGCCTTCAGGCGGATGGAAAGCTCGACCAGTTCACCGCACACATGCAGGAAGATTTTGCCGACCTGTATGAGGAAGGTGAAGGCGCGGTTGAAAAAGCAGTGACCTTTGTGCGGGATAAACCCTTGCTTTCATTGGGAATTGTGGCGGGTGTGGGGATTCTGCTCGGCTGGCTTTTCTTCCCTCGTCGTCGTCATTACTAAAAATCATTTGACCGGGACTCTTGCGCTCCCGGGTAAAAAAATGCTTTTCCTTCCCTACCGAGTCGCAATTGCAGCGACTCGGTAATTTTAACCGAGTCGTTTCAAGCGGACGGGAAGGGATGCAATGCCGGACTTCAGGCGGGAACAACAGCATGGCGGACTGGTCGCCGGAGTGGATGAGGTGGGCCGTGGCCCGCTTGCCGGTCCGGTTGTAGCCGCCGCAGTGGTGTTTGCCTGTGGCGTGCCAGATGACCTTGCCGCCGTTATTGATGATTCCAAAAAGTTGAAACCCGCATTGCGTGAGGCCATTGCCGGGCGTCTGCCCCATGTGCCCGGTGTGGCCATTGGCGTAGGTGCCGCCTCAACGGCGGAAATTGACCGTATCAACATCTATCATGCGTCCCACCTTGCCATGCAGCGCGCTGTTGCCCGGCTGCCGGTCCGGCCTGACCATGTGCTTGTTGATGGCAACAAAATTCCGGATTTCGGGTGCAGTGCGGAGGCCATTGTGGGGGGGGACGGGGTGAGCCTGTCCATCGCTGCTGCTTCCATTATGGCCAAGGTGGTGCGTGACCGCATCATGGCGCGGCTGAATATGCGCTGGCCCGAGTATGGATGGGAAAAAAATGCAGGCTACGGCACGGCGGTTCATCGCCGGGCTCTGCTGCAAACGGGTGTAACCCCGCACCACAGAAAAACATTTGGCACCGTACGCCAGCAGCTAGAACATTTGAAAACGGAGACCCGGGCATGAGCGGCGCAAAAGCAGTTTCCATGGACCTCCCTCTGGACGAAATCCTGCGGGGTGAATGCGTGGAGACCATGCGCACCCTGCCTTCGGGCTCGGTGGACTGCATTTTTGCCGACCCGCCGTACAACCTGCAACTTCGGGGTGAACTCCGCCGCCCGGACGACAGCGTTGTCGATGGCGTGGATGATGACTGGGACAAGTTTTCCGATCTGCAGGAATACGACCGTTTCACGCGGGAATGGCTGGGCGAGGCCCGCCGCCTGCTGCATAAGGATGGAACGATCTGGGTGATTGGTTCCTACCATAACATCTTCCGCCTCGGGGCCATTCTGCAGGACCTCGGGTTCTGGATTCTGAACGATGTGGTCTGGCGCAAGTCCAACCCCATGCCCAACTTCCGTGGTCGTCGTTTCACCAATGCGCATGAAACGCTCATCTGGGCTGCCCGCAGTCAGGATAGCCGTTACCGCTTCAACTATCAGGCCATGAAGGCGCTGAATGATGACGTGCAGATGCGCTCGGACTGGTATCTGCCGCTCTGCACCGGCAATGAGCGCCTGCGGAACGAACACGGGCTGAAGCTCCACCCCACCCAGAAGCCCGAAAGCCTGCTCCATCGCGTGCTGCTGGCCTCCACAACGGTCAATGATGTGGTGCTCGACCCGTTCTCCGGCTCAGGCACCACGGCTGCCATGGCTCGCCGCCTGCGCCGCCATTTTGTGGGCATTGAACGTCACCCGGATTATGTGGAAGCCGCCAGAGCCCGTGTGGCCAGCGAAGTGCCTTTGGATGATGACGCCATACAGACCACACAGGACAAGCGCGAAGCGCCCCGTGTGCCCTTTGGCAGTCTGGTGGAGCATGGCGCACTTGTGGCCGGAACGGTGCTGAGTGATAAAAAACAGCGTGTTCAGGCGACAGTTGCGGCAGATGGCACGCTGATCAGTGGCGCCAGGCGTGGCTCAATCCATAAAATGGGGGCCATGCTGACCAACGCGCCATCGTGCAATGGCTGGACATTCTGGCACTTCGAGCGTGAAGGCGTGTTGCTCCCGCTTGATGTGCTGCGGCAGGAAAGTCTGGGGGCTACGGTCGCGCTGTAAAACCTGACTGCATGGCATGAAGTTATAAAAAAGGGGGGCATTTTAGTGCCCCCCTTTTTATGTGCAGTCCGGCAGGGCTGGCGGATGACCTAGCTGCCACCAAAACCCAGAAAGCCGATGGAGGGCTGGGCAGCCCCGCCAGAGTGGTCATAGCGCGGATCATGCGCCTTGTTTTTGGTGTCGTCTTCCATATCCACACTGCTGCTGCTCATATGCAGGTTGGATGTGCTGACTGTTCCCACGCCATCACTCCCCTGCATGCTGCCTGAATTGCGCAGGGACAAAAGCAGGAAGGTAATGGGGTTGCGGTTCAGGTCGATGGACATATCAAGTGGTGTCTGGCCCAGAATATTATGCCCGTTCAGGTCCGCACCACGGTTAATGGCGTCACGCGCGGCGGAAACACTCCCCCGGTTTATGGCCTCGAACAGTGCAACCGTGGGCTCCACATCCTTGTTGGGGTGGCCACCACCTTCCCCCGCTTCATCATCGCTGCCATCAGCACCGGGAATGGCGGTGGGCGGGGCTGCACGTTTGGCGGCCTTGGCGCTTTCCGATTTTTCGGCGGATTCCGCCGCCGCCGCCTGATCTTCGGCGTCATCAGCAAATGCCGGAACCGCAGCAAACATGACAAGGCTGCTGAACAGCAGAGCGGATGAAACAAGGCGTGGAAAACGGGTCATTGTCTGTCCATCAATACAGGAACCTCTATCGTATCACAGCCCATGGGTGCGGAAAAGACGCTCCGGGGGTCTATCGGGTCCGTCCTTCCCGCCACCATGCGCCAAACAGCAGCAGAAGAGCGAGTACCATGGCCAGAGGAGAGGGCAGGAGGGAGATGGGTGTTCTGCCCGTTACCAGATGTGCATCACGCCGGGCAAAGCCCAACCAGCCCGCCCCGTGCAGCGCGCCTGATGTGACCAGTCTTGGGGTGGGGGCATGCAGGCTGGCTGTGCTGTCACCGAGCCAGAAAATGCCCCCGCCACTCTGTTTGACCACATCCGCCAGACGGGTTGCAGTGACGCGAAGGTCGGTCAGCTCACGCGTGTTTTCCGGCTCGGGTGCCGCATAGCTTGTGCGTGTGCCATCGGAAATACGCCAGATGCCAGACTCCGTTATAGGCAGTTGTGCTGTCTGGGTGCCTTCCTGCGCGGATGCATGCATCGGCACGGTGCTGTTCTGTCCGGTGGGGGAGGTCAGGGTAAGGGTGGTGGCCGCAGGCGTACCAATGCTGGTGCGGGTGATGTGGAGCGTATTAGCACTTATGCTGGCCGTAAGCTGCTCCTCCTCCAGTTCCGGCTCCTTCATCAGCCAGTGCGAAATGCGGCGGAGCAGTTCGGCCTGCGGGCCGCCGCCATCCTCCCCGCGTGACCAGAGCCATATCTGGTCAGACAGAAGCAGCGCGATCCGACCCTGGTCGACCCGGTCCAGCACCAGCAGGGGGCTGTTATCCGGCCCATTCATCAGCACTTCACCATGGGTGCTGTCGGGGTGCAGGGCGCGGTACCACGGCCCCCACAGGCCCGGTACGGCTGTAGCACTGTTGACCTGCGCATTCGCTTTTGGCGCGCCGGGAAGTGACGCCGTAACAGGGTGCCTGCGCCCGGTATCGGTCAGGGTGGGGCGAAAGCGGCTGACGAGCATGCTGCTCTGGTCAGGGGGAACGTGGGCGGGCAGTACGTCACCCACCGGGGTATCCTGCAAGGAGCCGGGGCCAATAAATTCGGGTCCGGCAGTCAGGAGCAGGCCACCACCGCGGCGGACAAAGCCTGCAATGTTTTCCAGATAACTGTGCGGCAGAATATGCCGGTTTTCAAACCCATCAAGGATGATCAGGTCAAACTGGTTGATCTTGTCCTGAAACAGCTCGCGCACGGGGAATGCAATCAGCGCAAGGTCGGACAAGGGGGTGCCATCGTCCTTTTCGGGGGGACGCAGAATGGTAAAGTGGATCAGATCAACCGAAGGGTCCGCCTTGAGCAGCCTGCGCCAGACCCGTTCCCCCTGATTGGGCGTGCCCGAGATCAGCAGCACCTTCAGCCGGTCCCGTATGCCGGTAATATGGGCTACGGTCTGGTTGTTCAGTTCCGAGACTTCCCCCGGCAGGGCCGAGGCGGACAGGCTGACCAGCAGCGGCCCCGGCTGGGTTACGGGCACGGTAATATCCTGCGCCATCCCGCTCAGGACAGAAATATGCTGCGGTTCCTCCCCATTCATCCGGACCGTCAGTTCCGCCGGGGTGCCTGCCTGCGTGCCCGGTCCCATGTCATCCACCTGCACGCGCAGTTTGGCGCTCTGGCCTGCAATGGCGTAGGGGGGGGCCTGAAGGATGCTCAGCTTGCGGTCTTTCTGCTCCGTGCCGGCGGTGAGCAGAACGTGCAGGGGCAGGGTTGTGCGGCTGCCATTCTCCTGCATGGGGCGCAGGCGCTCGGGCAGGGTGGCGGGAACATCGCTGACCTCCCCATCGGTGATCATCATGGCCCCGGCAAACTGGGCAGGGGGAATGTCGGCTGCGGCCTGATCCAGCGCGTCAAACAGTTTTGTGCCCTCACGTGCAGCACCACGCACGGTTACGGTGCGGAGGTTCAGCCCCTCCACCTTGGCCTGCGCCAGTGCGTCCGCCACCTGCCGGGCTATGGCCGCACGCTGGTCCAGCGCCATGGAGGGGGACTGGTCCACCACCAGGAGTGCAGTCTGTGGGAGAGCGCGTCGCTGCTCGTGGTAACGTTGTGGCCCGGCCAGCCACAGCAGCACCATACCTATGGCGCACAGGCGCAGAATGGCTCCTCCCGTGCGCTGGAACAGGCTCCACCCGCACAGGCCCAGTGCCGCAACGCCCAGTATGGCCAGCAGCCAGAGTGGCAGCAAAGGTGCAAATCCAAAGGAGGCCGGAAGAGTGCTCATGGTTTGTCCTCCAGCCGTTTGAGCAGCATGGGAACATGCACCTGATCAGCCTTATAGCTGCCTGTTAAGGCGTAAATAACGGTGTTCAGCCCAAAGCGGTAAGCCTGCAAGCGCTGGTCGCTGCCACCGGGGATAACGGCAAATGGCGTATTGCCCGCACTGTCCACCGCCCAGGCGTGTGCCCAGTCAGCCGAGCCGATAATAACCGGGCTGACATCATCGTTCTCGGCATCTCCTTCCTTGGCGACCCAGATGGGCTGGCCTGCATACCGGCCCGGAAAGTCGTGGAGCAGGTAAAAGGTGTGTGCCAGCAGGTGGTGGTCGGTCATGACAACCAGTGGCGGCACCACAAGGCCGGTTGTTACCCGGCGCAGGGCTGCCGCCGTACCGGGGGCATCGGCGGTAAAGGTGGTGTCGGCTGTGCTGGAGCTTCCGTCCTGTCCCTGTGTGTCAATCAGCAGAATACCACCATGGGCCATAAAGGTGTTCAGCGCTGCCGTCATGGCCGGAGTGGTCGTGGCGTCTGCGGTAATCGGCCAGTAAAGCAGGGGGTAGTAGGTCAGGTCATCCGTGCCGGGGTGGACGGCATCGGGGTGCCCCATAACAGCGGAGGTGCGGGCGTTTACAAAGTCGGACAGGCCCTGCAACCCCTCGCGGGAGGCCGTGTCCACGTCCTCATGCCCGGTGACAATATACCCCAGTCTGGTTTCCAGTGCTGCGGCGGGGACTGCGGGCGTGGTGCTCGGCTCCTGTGCATGCAGGGGAGGGGTTAACGCGCCAAGGGTCGCCAGCAGCGCAAGCAGGGTAAGGGGCCGTGATGCAAACAGCCTGCCTGTGCGCATAAGGCCCACAACCACACCGTCGAGCAGTAAAAGCAGAATGGCGGCCAGCAGGCAGTAACGCCCAAGTGGCAGATCCGGCTTCTGGCCCGAAGCATCCGTAATGGTGCCAACAGGGTGTGCCGGTTGCAGGCTTTGTACACCCGCTGCGGTATTGAGCGCCCGGCGTCCATCCGTGGGGCCATACAGGCCGGGCGGGTGGATGGGGGAGGCAGATGTGGTGGCAAACACATTGCCCTGTATGCCCCGTGCGGTTGGCGGCGGCGGGCCTGCAATGCCTTCACCGTCCAGTGTCAGGGCTGGGGCGAGCAGTATATTGTCGGCAGGAATGTTCAGCCCGTTGGCGTGTTCGGTCAGGCGTTGCAGCATGGCTACAAACAGGCCGGACAGCGGCAGGTTGGACCAGTCCGCCGTGCTGCTGACATGGAACAGGATCACCTCACCCTTGCCCAGTTCGGCATGGGTGACCAGTGGCGTGCCATCCGCCAGTCGCGCCCATACATGTGTGCCCAGATCGGCCGAAGGGCTGGCCAGCACCTGACGGGAAACCGTTACATCGGCAGGAATATCCAGCCCCCGGAAAGGGGATTCCTGCTCAAAGGGGGCAAGTTTTTGCGGTGTGCCCCATGTCATGGACCCACCGAGCTGGCGGGCTCCATCCAGCAGGGGCACGGGCAGCAGGTTCCGGGCCGTGTCGTCCGGGCTGGAGGGGCTTGTATCCTGCTGGCTGCCAGCCAGTGCGGGGCCGGCAAAGCGGATGAGCGTGCCGCCGTTTTCTATCCATTCCAGAACGGTTTTCTGGCTTTGCGCGCCTGCCAGAGTGCCATCGGGCGCGATCAGCACGGACAGTGGGCGGCTGAGCAATGCGTCCAGTGTTCCTTCATGCAGGTCTGACAGAGGAGCCAGCGCACGGCGGAGGTAAAAGACCGAGCCAATCAGGGGGGTGTCCGCCCCACCGCTGGAAAGCAGGCCAACAGGGTGCAGGCGTGTGTTTTCGTCCAGCAGAACGGTTGTGGCGGCACTCGCAATGCCCTGCACACTCAGCGTATCTATCCGGTTGCGTACGGTTATGGGCAGGTTGATGCGTACATCCGCCTGTGTGGCATTGGCCGCCACCGGCACAGGGATTACGGCCAGTGTTCCCCCATCTGTCGCGCGGGCCACAACATGAACAGGCCGGGGCTGCGCCGATGGAAGCATGATCAGGCGTGCCATGGTCCCATCCGGTGTGGGGGTAACGGGAGCAAGCACCATACCTGACTGGGAGGGAAAGCGGATTTCCTGCACGGCACCCCGTGCGCGCAGGGCGTGGGCAAAAGCGCTGTCCCCGCTCTGGGCAACGCCATCTGCCAGATAGATAATGCGGGCAAAAGGGAGGGCAGGCAGTTGCCCGATCTGCCGGGCAGCCTGTGCCCTGTCCACACTCCATGGGCTTGGGTGCAGGCTGTTCAGCATCCGCCGCATGGCGGCGGCTGGCTGTAGTGCAGGCGGTATCGCGGACGCTTCAGCCTGTGGAGCGGTGGTCAGGAGCAGCAGGCTGGATTTTGTGCGCTCCGCATCGTCTACAATGGTTTGCACGGTGGTCAGGCGGGCGGACCAGTCCGCGGCACTGAGCATGCCGTCATCCACCACCAGCAGAACCGGGCCGGGGGTTTGTGTGCTGTCCCGGCTGCCGGGAATAAACGGACGGGCAAAGCCCGTAACCAGCAGGCCTACAGCAAGCAGGCGCAAAAGCAAGACCCACGGGGGCGAGCGCGCGGCTTCGGTTTCCTTCGGGCGCAGGCGGGTGAGGAAGGCAATAGGGGGAAAAACCTGCTGGCGCGCGCGTGGCGGCGTGGCACGCAGCAGCCACCACACCAGCGGCAGGCAGAGCAGGGCAAACAGCAGGGCGGGAAACTGGAAAATCATACGCGTTGGCTCATCTGGGCATGGAGCGCCAGCAGCGTGGGGAGGGGGGACAGATCGGTCCGGTGGTGTGCAAGCATGTGGCCACAACGGCCCGTGGTTTGTTCAAGCCACTGGCTGCGGGCTGCTACAAGGTTTGCGTAGTCCGTGCGCAGACTCTGCACATGGGGCAGTTCCAGCGGAGGCTCGTGCTCAAGCCCGCAAAACTCGGTGCGACCGGTATAGGGGAGCGTATTTTCCGCCGGATCGCTGACATGGAGCACATAAGCCCGTGCCGGGTGTGCGGCCAGCTGGTGCAGGCAGTCATGGATAGGGGTGTCGGGGCAGAGCAGGTCGCTGGCCAGCAGCAGGCGCGCGCGCCGGGGCACAAGGGCGGGCGGGGGGAGTGCCGCATCCATGGGGCTGCTGCTGGCGGCCAGCCCGCACAGCCCGAGCGCCAGCCGCTCCAGCGCATTGGGGGCCGGGGGCAGGGACACAATACCGGAGGGAGAAAGAAGCTGAACCCGCTCGCCATTGCGCAGCAGCAGGGCGGCCATGCTGAGCAGAAGCAGGATGGCGCGGTCCAGCTTGCCGGGCAGAGAGGTGCTGGAGCGCCATTGCATGGAACCGGAAAAATCGCACCACAGCAGGACTGTCTGTGCTGCTTCGGCCTCGGTCTCACGCACATGGGCGCGGGCTGTGCGGGCGGATTGCCGCCAGTCTATGCGGTTGACCGGCTCGCCCGGCTGTGCCGGACGGTACTGCCAGAACGTGTCCCCCCATCCCGCGCGGCGCTGGGGGTGCCTGCCTGCTGCCAGTGTGGTGGCAATGTGGCTGGCATGGAGCAGCAGGTCCGGCATGCGGGTGGCCAGTGTCTGGGCAGCACAGGCCATGTCCGCCGTAGCGGAAACCGGGGGGCTGGATGTGGCCGCCGGGCTGAATGGCGCACCCGCCACAAGGTGGTCCCGGCCCAGAAACCGGCGCAGCAGGGTGGTTGGGATCGGTCGGAACCGGCTCACAGGGTCAACCCAGGGTCTTGAGCAGTCGGGTTATGATATCATCCGTGGTGACCCCCTCGGCCCGGGCGGCAAAGGTCAGCGCCATGCGGTGGGCCAGTACCGGGCGGGCCAGTGCGGCCACGTCATCCAGACCGGGGGAGAGCCTGCCATCCAGCAGCGCGCGCGCACGGCTGGCCAGCATGAGCGTTTGTGCCGCACGTGGGCCGGGGCCCCATGCAATCTGCTCGCGCAATGTGGCATCGGACGTGCTCTGGGGGCGGGCCGCGCGGACAAGGTTCACAATGGCATCAAGCACTTTTTCACCCACAGGCATACGCCGGACCAGTGCCTGCGCCTGCATAAGGCTTTGCGCGTCCATGACCTGCTGGGCTTGTTTGTTCTGTGCGCCGGTTGTGGCCAGCAGCATGGCGCGTTCGGCCGCAGCATCGGGGAAGGTCAGTCCGATCTGGAGCATAAAGCGGTCGAGCTGGGCTTCGGGCAGGGGGTAGGTGCCTTCCTGCTCCATGGGGTTCTGGGTTGCCAGCACATGAAAAGGTTCGGGCAGGGGGTATTCCATCCCGGCCACGCTGACGCGGTGTTCCTGCATGGCCTGCAACAGGGCAGACTGGGTGCGTGGGCTGGCACGGTTGATTTCGTCCGCCATCAGCAACTGGGTAAAGACGGGGCCGTGCACAAAACGGAAGCTGCGGTGCCCGGCCGCATCCTCGTCCAGAATCTCACTGCCGGTAATGTCGGAGGGCATCAGGTCGGGGGTAAACTGCACGCGGCGGGCGTTCAGCCCCAGCACGGTGCCAAGGGTAGTAACCAGCAATGTCTTGCCCAGACCCGGTGCTCCAACCAGCAGGGCGTGCCCACCAGCCAGAACGGTGGTCAGTGTCTGGCGGATGATCTGGTCCTGCCCGAAAATGACGGTTGAAATTTCCTGCTGGACGGCGGCAAGCCGTTCACAGATACGATCTGCCTCCCGCACTTCTGGAGGGGAGGAGGGCTGTTGTGCCGGGAACGGTGCGTCTGATGTGGTCATGGATCCAGTCTGAATTACATGCAGGGCTTACATCAAGCGGGGTAAGCTCCCTATATCATTGTGCAGAACACAAGGACACGTATTAACAGGATGGTGAGTCAGTGAAAGGTGAACAGGAAAGCGGCCCGCAGGCCCTTTCGTGCCACGATAAGCACGAGACCGATACCCCCGATGCGGCGGAAAACAGGCGTTTGCCGTTTTTGGTCAGGCGGGATGGCGTGTGGCTGTACCGTGGGTCCGAGATCAAGCGCAAGGCCATGTCCTGCCTGTTTGGCTCCCTGCTTACGCGGAATGCGCAGGGTGCTTACCTGCTGCGCACACCATTCGAAAGCGGGCTGATCGAGGTTGAAGACGTTCCCTTTCTGGCGGTGGAACTGGACTGGACCGGCATGGGCCGCATGCAGCGGCTGAGTTTTCGCACCAATATGGACGAAGTGGTGGTGGCCGATTCCGAACACCCGATTCGGACTTTGTGGGACATCCCGCCTGAAGCCTGCCCGGAGGGTTGCCCCCCGTACCTGAGCGTGCGCGCGGGGGAGGGAGCCTACCCGCTGGAAGCCCGTCTGTCCCGCGCAGTATGGTACGAACTGGCCGCTCTGGCCGAGCCCGGAGCCTGTCAGGGAGTGCCCTGTATGGGGGTTTGGAGCTGCGGCTGCTTTTTTCCCATAGCGCGGATGGCGGTGGACAATGGGGGCGTGTGACACGCTGCTCATAAACGGGCTGGACCCATCCCGGCAGGCTGCTCTGGCGCGGTTGTGGCAGGTTCTGCCCGCCATGCGCCTTGTGGGCGGGTGTGTGCGCGACCTGCTGGCGGACCGCCCGATTGCCGATATTGATCTGGCCACCCCTGAACCTCCCGAGCAGGTCATGGAGCGTTTGCGGGCGCATGGGGCGCATGTTGTGGCGACCGGCCTGCAACACGGAACCGTAACCGCCGTGCTGGACGGCGCTCCGTACGAAATCACGACTCTCCGGCGTGATATGGAAACAGACGGACGGCACGCCGTTGTCCGCTGGACGCAGGACTGGCAGGCAGATGCGCAGCGGCGGGATTTTACCATGAACGCCATGTCGGTCGATCAGGCGGGGGTCCTGTACGATTATTTTGGCGGGCAGGCTGATCTGGCGGCAGGGCATGTGCGGTTTGTTGGCGAGCCCGCATTGCGGATTAAAGAAGATGCCCTGCGTATCCTGCGGTTTTTCCGGTTTTACGGACGCTATGGGCACGGCGCGCCGGACCAGCAGGCCGTGCAGGCCATAACCTGTAGTGTTGCCCTGCTTGATGGCCTGTCTGTTGAGCGGATATGGATGGAACTGCGGCGGATTCTGGCGGGTCCCAATGTGGCAGCCATTCTGCACCTTATGGATGGCACGGGCGTTCTGGCCCGTATTTTGCCAGAAGGGCATACGCTGGACCGGTGCGTGCGCCTGCTGGATAATGGTGCCCCGGCAAACGCATTGCTGCGGCTGGCAGGGCTGACAACGCACACAGCGGCCGTAGCCCGCCGCCTTAAACTCTCCCGTGCAGAAACCGGGGAGCTTGCCGCCTTGAGCCGACCGGCCCCCCTGCCGGATGTGAATATGAGCGAGGCGACACTGCGCTGCCTTGTGGCGGAAGAGCCGGCAGATGTGCTGGCCGGGCGCATATGGCTGCATCAGGCCGCCCAGTCGCGCACGGCGGAGGAAAACGCGGCATTTGCACAGCTTCGGCACAGGGTGTGCGGGATGACTGTCCCTGCTTTTCCCGTTGCAGGGCGGGATGTTCTGGCCATGGGAGGGCAGGCCGGACCGGAGGTTGGACGCATTGTGGGTCTTGTCCGCCAGTGGTGGCTGGATGGCGGCTGCCATGCGGATGCACAGGCATGTCGGGCACAGATTGCGCTGTATCTGGGCACAAAAGCAGCACAAAGCTGAGTTCCGCCCCTTACATGCAGGGCCGAGAGACTGGTAGAGACAGGGTATGACGTCCCAACTCCAAGCCCTCCGGCCCGTACCCAGCCCGCATCTGCGCCCTGATGACACGCGCACCCTGCTCATGCGGTTGTGGCGAACCCAGATCAGCCGTTATCCCGCCCGGATAGTAACCGTTTTTGTATTTACGGTGCTTATGGCGGTGTTAACGGCGCTGTACCCGCTGGTTATCCAGCGCGCGCTGGATATGTTTGCCACGCGTGACCCGCGTATTCTGTCTCAGGTTCCGTTGCTGGTGGTGGCAATTACAATGGGAAAGGCTCTGGCCCAGTACGGGCAGACACTGGCAACCCACGGGCTGGTGCTATTGGTGATCCGTGGCTTGCAGGGGCAGATGTTTGACCACCTGATTCAGACCGACATCGCGCATGTGGAGCGGGAGGCTCCGGCCAAGCTGGCAGCAAGGTTTACAACGGATGCCGTCATTATCCGCGATGCCATGATCCGCGCCGTAAGCGGCATAGGGGACGTGGTTACGGTTGTGGGGCTGATTATCTCCATGGTGTACATGGACTGGGAACTCAGCCTGATAGCAGCAGTGCTGTACCCCATAGCGGCCGTTCCCGTCCAGCGGCTGGGTAAACGGGTACGCCGCGCTTCCAGCGGCATGCAGGAACGGGTGGGGGAAACGGCTGCCTTTTTAACCGAAAGCTTTGCGCAGGCGCGTACGGTGCGTGTTTACAGGCTGGAGGAAAGCGAGGGCGCACGGGCGGCTCTGTCGTTCAACCATCTGTATCAGGCCATGCTGCGGATTACCCGTGGCCGCGCAAGGGTGGAGCCCATGCTGGAAACGCTGGGTGGTGTGGCCGTGGCCGCAGTGCTGGGTTTTGCTGGCTGGCGGGCCACCATGGGCGGGGCGACACTGGGGGATTTTTCCGGCTTTGTGGCGGCTTTGCTGCTGGCCTCGCGCCCGCTGCGTGCCCTTGGCTCGCTTAATGCCGCCCTGCAGGAAGGGCTGGCCGGGCTGGTGCGCATATTTGCCGTGGTGGATGAGCCACCAGCCGTGACCGACAGCCCGCAGGCCCGCCCGCTCCCCGCTGGTGGCGGGCACCTTGTGTTTGAGAACGTCCGGTTTGTTTATGCCGATGGCCGCGTGGGCCTTGAGCATTTAAGTTTTGATGCCCGGCCGGGTAGCACGGTTGCACTGGTCGGGTCCTCGGGGGCAGGTAAGTCCACCGCACTTTCCCTTGTGCCCCGCCTGCATGATGTTTGTGGTGGTCGTATCCTGCTGGATGGGGTGGACCTGCGGGATGTGCAACTGGAAAGCCTGCGGAACAGCATGGCGTATGTCAGCCAGGACCCGTTACTGTTTGACCTGTCTGTGCGTGACAATATCCTCATCGGTCGGCCCGGAGCTTCCGATGCGGAGGTCGCCGCTGCTGCACAGGCTGCGGCGGCGGAGCAGTTTATTCAGGCCCTGCCCAACGGGTATGATACGGTGGTCGGCCCGGGTGGGCAGCGCCTGTCGGGCGGGCAGCGGCAGCGCGTGGCGCTTGCACGGGCCTTGCTGCGCAACCCCCGTCTGCTTTTGCTGGATGAGGCCACGAGTGCTCTGGATAGCGAGAACGAAGCGCTGGTGCAGGATGCGCTGGTCACGCTGCGCAAGGGGCGTACAACGCTTATTGTGGCCCATCGCCTGTCTACCGTGCGCTCGGCGGACATGGTGGTGGTCATGAAGGATGGGTGCGCCGTGGAGTGCGGCACGCATGATGATCTGATGCGGCAGGATGGGCTATATGCCCGTCTGGTGAGAACACAGGGGCTGGACCGCTAGAAAACTGCTGGCGGTTTTGCTGGCATAAACGCAAATTATGGGCATGGGGGTCTATGTGGCGCTTGATGCAGGGATATGAACGTGGCACATACTGACCGAACTGGTCGGTCAGAGCATCTGACCGCAAAAATGCCGCGCAGGATGTGTGAGAGAGGGCAAGGAACAGAATGGCCGACGACCATAACGAGCAGTCTTTATCATCTCCCCCTGCGCCGGAGCAGAATGGTGCTGCGGATCAGCCATCGGCCGATAAGCCGCAGGCCAAAAAGAGCAGCCGGGGCAAGGTTATTCTTTCCGGCGTGATTGGCTGTCTGGTTGTGGCAGGCGGGCTCTACTGGTTCATGACCCGTAATGAGGTGGAAACGGACGACGCCTTTACCGCAGGGCGCTCCATTATCATTGCGCCGCATGTGGGTGGCTACGTGACCGAACTGCTGGTGAACGATAACCAGTTTGTGCGCAAAGGCCAGATTCTGGCCCGCATTGACCCGCGTGACTGGGTGGCGGAAAAAGACAAGGCCGCAGCGCAACTGGCCAATGCGCAGGCCGCCGCACAGGCGAGCGATATGATGCACCGCGTGGCGCTGCTGGAATTCCCCGGCAGGCTGTTGCAGGCGCAGGGCCAGCTGGCCGATGCCAAGGCTCAGCTTTTCAGGGCGGAAACAGACTACCGCCGCCAGCATGGTGTGGAACGTGCCGCAACGTCCCAGCAGGATATAGATTACGCCAAGGCTGCGCTGGAGGCAGCACAGGCACGGGTCATGGCATCCGAAGGTGCGGTGCAGATGGCCCAGCCCGTCCAGCCGAATATCGAAAACGCGGCAGTGCAGATTTCGCAGCAGGAAGCGCAGGTCAGGGCCGCGCAGGCCAGTCTGGTTTCCGCCGCGCTGAACGTGGAATGGACCGTTATCCGTGCCCCGCATGATGGCTGGATTTCCCAGCGTAACATCGAGCAGGGCAACTACGTCCGTCAGGGCCAGAGCCTGTTTGCCATTGTGGAACCCGAAGTCTGGGTTGTCGCCAACTACAAGGAAACGCAGATTACCAGAATGCGTCCCGGCCAGAAGGTGGACATCCGGGTGGATGCCTACCCCGGCCTTAAGCTGCACGGGCATATTGATTCGCTGCAAAAGGGCACGGGGGCGACCTTTAGCGCCTTCCCGCCCGAAAATGCGACCGGCAACTACGTCAAGATCGTGCAGCGTGTGCCTGTTAAAATCCTGATTGATGATGGTCTGAACCCCGATCAACCGCTGGCTCTTGGCCTGTCTGTTGAGCCCACTGTGCATGTAGATACGCAGGGCCATTCCGATGCTCCTCCGTCCGCTGCACCTTCCAGCGCAGGCGTGGGTAACGGCGGGCAGGCCGCTCCATGACCGCACAGGCAGGGGCTGTGTCGGCTGGGTGGAAGCCAAAGCATAATCCATGGACCGTTGCGTTTGTGGTGACCATGGCAGCGTTCATGGAGATTCTGGACACCACCATTGTCAACGTGTCCCTGCCGCATATCGCGGGTAGTCTTTCCAGCACGTATGATGATTCAACGTGGACGCTCACAGCCTATCTGGTGGCCAATGGCATTGTGCTCACCATTTCTGGCTGGTTGGGAAAAGTGTTTGGTCGCAAACGCTATTTTCTTATCTGTATTGTCATGTTCACGGTCTCGTCCTTCCTGTGTGGCATGGCGACCAGTCTGGGTGAGCTGGTTGTGTTCCGGCTTATGCAGGGGTTTTTTGGTGGCGGGCTACAGCCCAACCAGCAATCCATTATTCTGGATAGCTTCCCCCCCGCCAAACGCGCGGCAGCCTTTGGGCTGACCGCCATTGCCGCGGTTGTGGGGCCGGTTATCGGCCCGACCCTTGGGGGGTGGATTACCGATAACTTCTCATGGCGGTGGATCTTTTTCATCAACGTGCCATTCGGATTTCTGACCACCGTGGGGGTTATGACGGTGGTGGAAGACCCTCCATGGGCGCAAAAGCAGAAGGCCCCGGTAGATGTTATTGGCATCAGCCTGATTACTCTGGGCTTTAGCTGCCTTGAGATCATGGTGGACCGCGGGGAGGACGCGGACTGGTTTGGCTCAACCTTTATCCGCATGATGGGTGTTCTGGCTTTTCTGGGCCTGACAGGTGCCGTTTTCTGGCTGTTGCGTACCGATAAACCCGCTGTGGACCTGCGTGTTTTCAGGGATCGCAATTTTGCCGTGGGTACGGCTCTTATGGGCGCCATGGGGGCTTTGCTCTATGCTTCAGCCATTGTGGTGCCGCAGTTTGCCCAGCAGGTTATGGGGTACACGGCAACCTTGTCCGGGCTGCTGCTTTCCCCCGGTGGTATTGCCGTTATCGTGCTTATTCCCGTGGTGGGTAAGCTGATGACGTTGACCAGCGTGCGCAACGTGATTGCCATAGGCTTTACGCTTATGGGGGTATCCCTGTTCTATTCCGCCCAGTTGCTGCCATTGCTGGATTTCAAACACCTCATGCTGTACCGCATGAGCCAGACGGCGTGCCTGGCTTTTCTGTTTGTGCCGCTTTCCACCATTGCGTATTCCACTATTCCCGAACGGCTGAACCCTGACGCTTCGGCCCTGTTCAGCATGGCGCGTAACGTACTGGGGTCTTTGGCTATTTCTGGTGCCACAGCCATGCTGACCGAGCGCAAACAGGCGCATCAGTCCTATATGGTGGATTGGATGACGCCGTTTCATCAGCCGTTCAATGCGTATCAGGAACAGGTAAGACAGGCAGCCATAGGGCGTGGCGTGCCAGAAGGACTGGCCGATACCGTGGCGCAGCACACGCTGTTTCAGGAATTTTCGCGTCAGGTGGCCATGTTGTCCTATAATGAGGTCTTCATGATTCTGGGTATTGGCGCATTTCTGTGTGTGCCGCTCTGCTTTCTGCTTTCCCCCATCAGAGGTGATGGAAAAGCCAGAGGCGCTCACTAACGCGCATCCCGCGTAAGGCCAGTATTAAAAAAGCCATTGGTCAGGGATGTTTGCTCCCGGACCAATGGCTTTTTGTTGCTGGGTCGCTCTGCTGTCGTGCGTTGCGGTGCCGCGAAGGTACGGAGCCTGTGGTTCAGCCTGCCACAGCGTGGTGGGCAAAGTCCCTGACCAGTTGTTCGTAAATCGGTTTTTTAAAACCGGCGGAACAGTCGGGCAAAGTCTGCAGGTCGATCCACATCCACGCATCAAATTCGGCAGGCAGGTGGCTGTCCAGCTGAATGTCGGCTTCGGTGCCGGTAAAGCGCAGGGCAAACCATTTCTGGGTCTGACCTCGGTAGCGCCCGCCAAAGGCATGGCCAATCAGCGCTGCTGGCAGATCATACGCAATCCATTCGGGGTGTTCGGCCAGAATATGGACGTGGCTTGTACCAAGTTCTTCCCCCACTTCACGCAGGACAGCGGTGCGGGGGTCTTCCCCTTCGTCTATCCCGCCCTGCGGGCATTGCCATGTCCCCTGCGAAAGGGGGCCGCCTGCACCGGGCATGTCGGTCCTGCGGGCAATAAGCACGCGGCCTTCGGCATTAAAAATCAGCGCCCCTACATTAGGGCGGTAGGGCAGGGTGTTTGGGTCAACAGGCATTAGTGGCTGCCTCCCATCATGCGGGGGGCCGGGTTGGTCAGGTTGACATGCATCTGTCCATTGCTGGCAGGCTGGGGCAGGCTGGCCGGGTCGGTGGGCTGGATCAACTGGCTGACGGGCACCAGCGTTATGCCCACATCCCTGAGGTGGGGCAGCCACGCCCGCAGGCAGGCCAGAGCAACGGGGCGCAGGGGGCCAAGCACACCAATGGCACGCCCGTTCTGGCGGGCAAGCTGCTGGAGTTTGAGCAACTGGATGTCGATATTCACAATATCTTCGTCAGTGTTGATGCTCACATCCGCCGTGCCGACTGCGTTGCTGCTTTCGATACGGGTATCGGGGCTTGCGTTCAGGTAAAGCAGCCCGCGCTGGTCCAGAGCTGAGAGAATGGACTTGAACCCGCTGGAATTGGGGAACCCGCCACCATTCTGCCCGTCAAAAGCATTGGTGACCCCCACATACCCTGCCAGATGGGACAAAGACCAGTTCAGGTTTTCCATGTTCTGCTGGGCAGAAAGCAGAACACCCAGTGCTTTGGGGCCTTCGCTGTCGGCGGAGGTCTCCTTGCCCGCAGTGCCCGTTTTTGCCGCATCTCCCTGCATGGGGAGGGAGAGCAGAAGTTCATGCTGGTGCTGGCGGGCTGCCTCCATAATGGCATCCGGGTCCGCCACATAAGGGGAGACGGCGAGCGATACCTGACCGGGCAGGGCGGCAATGGCCTCTTTTGTCAGGTCTTCAGACTGGCCAACACCATCCACCAGCAGGGCCACCATTGGCGCACCGGGGGGCACGTCCACGGTGGGGGCTGCGTAAATCTGCCGTGGCAGGGCGCCATGTGGCCCGCGCTTGGGCAGGGGGAAGCCACCCGGTCCAACGGTCTTGTCCAGTAGCCCCGCCTGCGGAGAGGGAATGTTGACAAGGTGGGCATCAGTGCCGGTTTTATTGCCCGGTTCCGTCATGGCATCAATATCGTCCCCACCGGCAATCAGGTGAGGTGGTCCCATCATCTGGAGAGCCAGAGCCAAGGCAGCCGTTGCAGCAAAAGCCCCGCCCCAGAAGCGGATGAACAGCCGGCCATTGGCTGGCAGTTGCTGCCATAGGGAAGGTGTCTGCATGACCACTGCCTTGTACCTGCTACGCGTTAGTTATGGGCTGAACAGTCGGTTTTGGCCGCTGGCTTGACCGGAGGCAGAGATGCCGTGGGGTCGGGGGCTGGCAGGCCAGCCATGGAGCGTACAACACGCAGGCCTTCCTGTAACTGGAAGTCCGTATTGGGCTTGTTGTATTCAAACTCCGGCCAGTTGGCGGGGGGTTGGTCGGGAATGATCCTGGCAATGGCGGGCAGGTCGGTACGGGGCTGCGCCTTGGTCTGGTTGCCCCCCTGATTTTTAAGGATATGCTCCAAATCCGCTTCGCGCAGGCTGAAGGCGGGGTCTTCACGCGTTTCCTTGACCACAATATCAGGTGTAATGCCCAGAGCCTGAATGGAGCGGCCAGAAGGCGTGTAGTAACGCGCTGTGGTCAGGCGTACGGCCCCGTTGCCGGGAATGGGAATAATGGACTGCACGGAGCCCTTGCCAAAGGTACGTGTACCAATAAGCACGGCGCGATGGTGGTCTTGCAATGCGCCGGACACAATTTCTGACGCGGAGGCCGAACCACCGTTGATCAGCACCACCATGGGCAGGTCGTCCGTAATATCCGTACCATGCGCATCCCAGCGCTGGCTGTCCTTGGCATGGCGTGCGCGGGTGGAGACAATCTCGCCCGAGCGGATGAAGCTGGAGGATACCTCTACCGCCTGATCAAGCAGGCCACCGGGGTCATTCCGCAGGTCCAGCACCAGACCGCCCAGCTTGCCACCAGCCTGCTGCTTGAGGGTGTTGTAGCCCTTGAGCAGTTCTTTTTCCGTGGTTTCATTAAATTGGGCGATGCGCAGGTAGCCAATCCGGTCATACAGAGCAGATTTGACCACGTCGATATGAATGATCTCACGCGTCAGGGTGACTGTAATGGGCTTGGGTGTTTTTTCGCGCACAAGGGTCAGGGTAATTTTGGTATCGGCCTTGCCGCGCATTTTTTTAACCGCTTCATCCAGCGGCGTGCCGTCTATGGTGTGGCCATCCACGGCAATAATGTAGTCGCCCGGCTTGATCCCTGCGCGAAAGCCCGGTGTGCCATCAATGGGGGATACAACGCGGATGTGGCCGTCCTGCTGCTGGAGTTCCAGCCCAAGGCCGCCAAATTCGCCTTTCATCTGCACCATCATGTCATCATACTGTTTCTGGGTCATGTATGAGCTATGGGGGTCCAGACCGCTGAGCATGCCGTTCAGGGCGTTGGTGATCAGGTCCCGGTCGGAAACAGGCTCAACATAGTCCGCCCGCACAAGATCCAGCACCGTGCCAAACAGGGTCAGCAGGCGGTAGGTTTCCGCATGGTTGGTGGTGGGGGAGGCGTCCGGGGTGGTGCTTTCCGCCTGAGCTGGTGTGCTCAGGAACCCAGCGCCATTGTGGTATCCGGGGTGAAAAGTCAGGGCAAGGCCGGTCATGGCTGCGGCGCCGAGCATCAGACCTGTGCGGAACTTCATGCGATCTTGTCTCCTGTCGCAGGGCTTTGCCCGTGCGCTTGTTCTTCCTGTCTTTTCAAATGCGCGCACCAACCAGGGTCGGGTGCGTTGCGCGCCGTGCCGGAGCATGGCGGCATATTGCGCAAGACTAGCGTGTTCCGCAACAGAGGGAAACAGCCTGAGCGCGCAACCCGCCTCTCTCTTTACAGAAACGGAGCGGGGTTGACGGTTTTTTGTCCGTTACGCAACTGAATGAAAAGTGTGGCGGAACTGCCTGCTGTACTCATGTGTCCCACGGGTGCGCCTTTTGTCAAACTCTGCGCTGTGTCCACGCTCAGGTCGGAAAGTCCTGCCAGAACAAAGCGGTAATGTCGCCCGCAGTTTAAAATAACCATCTGCCCGTAGCTGCGGAACGCCCCGGCAAAGTCCACACTGCCAGAACAGGGGGCACGCACGCTTGCACCCGGCGGGGTGCGGTAGGTCATGCCGGTTGTGGGGCCGGAATCGCTGGCGACCCCCCAGCCCGAAACCAGTTTGCCTGCGACAGGCTGTGCCCCCGTACCCGTGCTGCGTTCAGCCAGACCCGGCCCCTCGTTCTGGCTGAGTGTGGCTTCCTGCTGGCGGGCGGTCCGTGCCCGCTCGGTCTGATGGGCCTGCTCGGCAGTGGCAATTTCGCGCTGCAGGGCGGCACGGGCGGTTTCTTCCAGAGCATCCAGCCGGGCAATCGCATCCTGCAGGCTGGAGGCGCGCTGGGTTGCGGCAAGCAGTTGCTGCGCAGTATTCTGGGCCAGTTTGTTGGCTTGCTGCTGGGTTATGCGGGCACGGGCCGCCTGCTGGCGTACGGTATCACGCTGCTGGCGCTGGTTCTGCTTTAGCCCTGCAAGGGTCGCATACTGGGTGGAAAGGTCCGCATCCACGGCACTCAGGCGCGCCTGCTGGGCCCGCATGCCCTGTGCCTGTACCTCCATCTGGCGTGACAACCCCCGCAGGATCAAAAACCCGGTTACGGCCTCCCCCTGTGGTACAGGGGCTGCGAGCAGGGTATCGGACGGGTAAAGGGATAAGCGTTCAGCCAGTGGCAGAATGGGAGCAAGGGCCTGCGCGCTGGTGCGCAGGGCGTTTTGCAGGCCACGCTGCTCATTCCGGATTGTGTTAATGCGTTCGCTCAGGTCGGATATCTGCTGTTCCGTATCATGCAACTGGCTGGTTGCGGCAACGGTTGCCGCAGACAGGGCGAGTGCCTGATTTCTGGCCTGCATGGCTGCTGCCTGTGCGGCTTCGTTTTTAAGACGGGAAGCCTCTATGGCCGCGGCCTGCCGTTTTTTTTCCTGCTCCATGGCCATATGCTGCGCGCGCGCGGCTTCTACCGCCGCCTGCGCCTGCAAAACGGAATGTCCCATCTTGCCGTGGGCTGGTGCGCGCGCATCGGACGACGTATCCGGGGCTGGTGCGCCCTGTTGGCTGGCGTGCTTTTTTTTGTGCGCGCTGGTGGTCCCTGCCTGCCGGGCGTGGTGTGTGTGCTCTGTCCCCCAGACTGCCTGTAGGGGGCAGAACAGGCCCACCCCCAGCAGCAATGCTGCCCCGACCAGTGTGCCACCTGTTCTGGCAGAAGGGCCTGTGGCGTAAAAATATGGCCCGGGAGTGCTCATTCAGTGCGCAAGCAGGGACTGGCCTGTCATTTCGGCGGGTTTGGGCAGGTTGAGGGCATCAAGCAGGGTAGGGGCCAGATCAGCCAGTTTGCCACCATCATGCAGTTTTGTTGCGCTGGCGCCTGCAACAATAAAGGGCACAAGGTTAAGCGTATGGGCGGTGTGCGGGCCGCCTGTCTGCGGGTCTTTCATGGTTTCGCAGTTGCCGTGGTCGGCCGTTACCAGCAGGATACCGTGTTCTTCCTCCAGCGCGCGGGCAATGCGGCCCAGCCCGGTATCCACAGCTTCCACGGCGGTAATGGCCGCGGCCAGTACGCCGGTATGGCCTACCATGTCCGGGTTGGCAAAGTTGAGCACGATCAGGTCGTATTCCCGGCTTTTAATGGCCGCTACGGCCTTGTCGGTCAGTTCCGGGGCCGACATTTCGGGTTGCAGGTCGTAGGTGGCCACTTTAGGGGAGGGCACCAGAATACGGTCTTCGCCTTCAAACAGTTTTTCGCGGCCACCATTCATGAAATAGGTGACATGGGGGTATTTTTCCGTCTCCGCCATACGGAGCTGGCGGAGCCCTGCCTGCGCGACCACCTCGCCCAGCAGGTTGGTCAGTTCTTCCGGCGGGAACAGAACGGTCATGCGCTCTGCCAGAGCATCGCTGTAATGGGTCATGGCCAGAGCTGCGGCAAAATGCACGGTTCTGCTGCGGGCAAAGCCTGCAAAATCCGGCTCCAGCAGCGTATCCATCAACTGGCGGATGCGATCTGCCCGGAAGTTGAAAGACAGGATCCCATCCCCATCCTGCATGCCCGCATAGCCTGCCAGCACGGTGGGGAGAATGAACTCGTCCGATACATCCTGCGCATAGGCCGCATCCACAACCTCTTCTGGCGTATTGGCCTGCGGGCCGGTTGCGCTGACCAGAGCGTTATAGGCTTTTTCCACCCGGTCCCAGCGTTTGTCGCGGTCCATGGCGTAATAGCGGCCCGATATGGTGGCAAGCTGCACACTGGCAGGCAAAGCCGCGCGGAGCTGTTGCAGGTATGTTTGTGCCGAACGGGGGGCTGTATCGCGGCCATCGGTAAACAGATGCAGGGCCACGGGTACGCCTGCGTCACTGACAATGCGGGCAAGGGCTGCGGCGTGGTCCTGATGCGAATGAACCCCGCCGGTGGAGATCAGCCCCATAAGGTGGCAGGTGCCACCGGTTTTTTTGAGCGTGGCAATAAAATCGGTCAAAACCGGATTGCGCGCCAAGGACCCGTCCTCAATGGCGGTAAAAATACGCGGCAGTTCCTGCATGACCACCCGGCCTGCGCCAATATTGAGGTGCCCGACTTCCGAATTGCCCATCTGCCCCGCAGGTAGGCCCACGTCCTCTCCGCTTGTGCGCAGGAAGCTGTGCGGGTTGGCCTGCCACAACTGGTCAAAGTTGGGTGTTCTGGCCAGATGCACCGCGTTGTCTGACGGGTCTTCACGCCAGCCGAACCCGTCAAGAATGACCAGCATGGCTGTGCGCTTGGGAGGCTGAGGGATGGAGGACATGGTGTTGGACCTCATTTTTATGTTTTTTTGGTTCTGCGTGAATAATGCCACCAAAACGCGGGGAAGATAAAGAGGTCGCGCAGCAGGGCGGACGGGTGGATACAAAAACGGGGTGGTGGAACGGCCTCCACCACCCCGTTCAGGGTTTATTCCAAAGTGCCATCCGGCCTTCAGGCCCTGCGTACGATGTAGGTGCGTTCCAGTGCTTTGGTAATAAGGGCTGCGTGTTCGGGGTCACGCGCTTCTATCATCACCTCAAGCTGGGCGGCCTGCACGGAGGGGGCGGCAAAAAGCCTCTGGTGCGAGACTTCTATAATATTGCCGCCAGCTTCCCCGATGGTTTTGGAAATATCGGCCAGCACGCCGGGGCGGTCGGGAATTTCCATAACCAGCCGCAGGATGCGCCCGTCGCGCAGCATGGCGCGCAGGAGGGTATTGGCCAGAATACGGCTGTCAATGTTTCCGCCAGAGATGGGAAGAGCCACCTTTTTACCCCGGAACAGGTCGGGGTAGGTCAGCACGGCAGCAAGAGCCGCGGCTCCGGCCCCTTCGCTCACCTGTTTTGCTCCTTCGGCCAGCAGGGTAATGGCGTTTTCAATCGCGCATTCGGAAACAACCAGAACCTTGTCCACCTGCTTGCGAATGATCACATCCGTCTGCTTGCCAATCTGGAGTACGGCAATGCCTTCGGCAATGGTGGAACCACCATTGGGGTGTGTCGCCGGGCCGGGGAAAGCCGCAAGGGAATCGTACGATCCAACCTGCACGCCAATCAGCTCCATGTTCGGGCGCAGAGCGCGCGCGGCAATGGAGCAGCCCGCCAGCAGGCCGCCACCCCCGATGGGGGCTACCAGCATGTCCAGTTCGCCTGCATCTTCCAGCAGTTCCAGTGCGCAGGTGCCCTGGCCTGCCATAACGGCGGCATCATCATACGGGTGCACAAAGGTCCGGCCTTCGCGCGCCTGCATGTCCTGTGCAAACATCAGGGCTTCGGCAAAGGTCTCACCTTCCAGAATCACGCGCGCACCCCAGTTGCGGGTCCGTACCACTTTGCCGGTGGGCGTGAACTTGGGCATGACAATCACCGCGTCAATGCCCAGCAGGCTGGCATGGCGGGCCACACCCTGTGCGTGGTTGCCGGCGGATACGGCAATAACACCGCGTGCGCGTTCCTCCGGGGTCAGCAGAGCCAGCTTGTTGGCGGCCCCGCGTTCCTTGAAGGAGCCAACGGCCTGAAGGTTTTCCAGCTTGAGCGTAATATCCGCCCCCGTTGCGCGGGAGAGCGCATGGGAGGGCAGTGTTGGCGTGCGGATAACCTTGCCACGAATGCGCTCGGCCGCGGCGGTGACATCTTCGAAGGAGATCATGTCAGACAAATTTGACGGACAGGATTTCGTAAGTCCGGTCCCCGCCCGGAGCGGGTACGGAAACGGTGTCGCCTTCCTGCTTGCCAATCAGGGATTTGGCGAGCGGGGAGGAGATGGAAATCTTGCTCTGTTTGATGTCCGCCTCGTGCAGACCCACGATCTGGTAAGTGATTTCCTTGTCCGTATCTTCGTCAACAAGGCACACGGTCGCACCGAACTTGATGTGGCTGCCAGACAGGGAAGAGGGCTCGATCACCTCGGCGGTGGAGATCAGTTCTTCCAGTTCCTGAATACGCCCTTCAATAAAGGACTGGCGCTCGCGCGCGGCATGGTATTCAGCGTTTTCCGAAAGGTCGCCATGGCTGCGGGCTTCCGCAATGGCGCGGATAACAGCTGGGCGTTCTTCTGATCTCAGCTTGCGCAGCTCGTCTTCAAGCTGAAGCAGACCCTTGCCCGTCATTGGAGTTTTCTGCAAGACGTGTCCCCAGAATAAAAGCTGCCGGGCCAGCAGGCCCGGCGCAGTAGTTACACAATAATCGCGTCGGGTGACGCCTCACACTCGTGGGGTTTGGCCCGGCATGGAACGGATGGGGCAGCCCTAAAGGCGACCCCATGCGCTCAGAACGAACCGCTAAAGTATGACTGAAGTGGCGCAACATCAAGCGGTCCTTCACGCATTGCCGCAATCGCATGGATTGCCGCACGTGCGCCCGCCATGGTGGTGTAGTGCGGAATGCCCAGAACAAGGGCCGAGCGGCGGATGTCAAAACTGTCTGCCACCGACTGCGCACCCTGTGCCGTGTTGATGACCATCTGCACATCACCGGAGCGAATGGCATCCACGCAGTGCGGGCGGCCTTCAAGCACCTTGTTGACCACGCTGACCTCGATCCCGGACTCACGCAGCTTGCGCGCCGTGCCCCGTGTGGCCACGATCTTGAAGCCCATGGACGCCAGCAGACGGCCAAGTGGGGGCAGTTGGGGCTTGTCGCTTTCCCGCACGGACAGGAACACCGTGCCGCTCATGGGCAGGCGCACGCCAGCCCCAAGCTGGGATTTGGCAAAGGCGCGCTCGAACGAGGTATCCAGCCCCATGACTTCACCCGTGGAGCGCATTTCCGGCCCAAGGATGGTGTCCACTTCCGCAAAGCGGTTGAAGGGGAACACCGCTTCCTTGACGGCCACATGCGGCACTACGGCGCGGTCGTCCAGATTAAAGGTGTTCAGCTTGCTGCCTGCCATAACCCGTGCGCCAATCTTGGCGACCGGCACACCCGTTGCCTTGGCCACAAACGGTACGGTGCGCGATGCGCGAGGATTGACCTCGAGCACAAATATCTCCTGATCCTTGATGGCGTACTGGACGTTCATCAGCCCCACAATGCCAAGCTCGCGGGCCATGGCTTCGGTCTGGGCCTTGAGCTCGGTCACAATGGCGGGGGAAAGGGTGTAGGGCGGCAGGGCGCAGGCGCTGTCACCTGAGTGAATACCCGCTTCCTCAATGTGTTCCATAACACCGGCCACGTACACGTCCGTACCGTCGGCAATGCAGTCCACGTCCGCTTCAATCGCTTCGTTCAGGTAGCGGTCGAGCAGGATCGGGCCGGAGGAAATTTCGTGCCCGGCAACCCGCAGCACGTCACGCATGTAACGCTGGAGGGAGGCGCGGTCATACACGATTTCCATCGCCCGGCCGCCCAGCACGTAGGATGGGCGGACAACCACGGGGTAGCCTACGCGCTCGGCTACGCTTTCGGCCTCTTCGGGGCTGCGGGCAATGCCGTTTTCGGGCTGACGCAGGCCAAGCCTGTGCAGCATGGTCTGGAAGCGCTCGCGGTCTTCCGCACGGTCAATGGCATCTGCTGGCGTGCCCAGCAGCGGAATGCCAGCAGCTTCCAGTGCGCGGGAGAGCTTGAGCGGGGTTTGGCCACCATACTGCACAATGCAGCCCTTGACCGTGCCGTTACGCTGTTCGCAACGGATCAGGGCAATGACGTCCTCGGCGGTCAGGGGTTCAAAATACAGGCGGTCGGAGGTGTCGTAATCGGTGGAGACCGTCTCGGGGTTGCAGTTGACCATAATGGTCTCATACCCGGCCTCACGCAGGGCGTAGGCGGCATGCACACAGCAGTAGTCGAACTCGATACCCTGACCGATACGGTTGGGGCCGCCGCCGAGAATAATGATCTTTTCGCGGTCCGTCGGGTTGGATTCACAGATCGGGGGAGCAAAATGCCCTTCGTAGCTGGAATACATGTAAGGCGTTGCGGAGGCGAACTCACCAGCACAGGTGTCAATCCGGCGGTAAACGGGGGTGACACCCACCTTTGTGCGGAGATGTTCCACTTCTTCAGGCTGCGTGCCCGACAGGCGGGAGAGCTGCACATCGGAAAAGCCCAGGGCTTTGAGGCGGCGCAGGCTCTGCGCATCCTTGGGTAGGCCGTGGTGTTCGACTTCCCGTTCCGCGCGGATGATTTTTTCCATCTCACGCAGGAACCATGGTTCAAACTTGCAGGCTTCGTGAATGGCTTCAACCGACAGGCCGGCCCGCAGCGCCTGTGCCGCCATGAGAATACGCTCCGGCCGCGGCTGGGAGAGCGCTGCACGGAAGGCATCTTCCCCACCATCGCCGGGGGCTTCCACGGGGTCCAGCCCATGCAGCCCGGTTTCCATCGAGCGCAGGCCCTTCTGGAGCGCTTCGGGGAAGGAGCGGCCAATGGCCATGGCTTCCCCAACCGACTTCATGGAGGTGGAGAGCAGGGCCGGTGCGCCGGGGAATTTTTCAAACGTAAAGCGCGGGATCTTGACCACAACATAGTCAATGGTCGGCTCGAAGGAGGCTGGGGTTGTACGCGTGATGTCGTTTTTCAGTTCATCAAGCGTGTAACCCACGGCCAGCTTGGCTGCGACCTTGGCAATGGGGAACCCCGTAGCCTTGGAGGCAAGGGCCGAGGAGCGCGAGACACGGGGGTTCATCTCGATCACCACCATGCGGCCATCGGCGGGGTTTACACCGAACTGCACGTTGGAGCCGCCCGTTTCCACCCCAATGGCGCGCAGGCAGGCCAGAGAGGCATCGCGCATACGCTGGTATTCCTTGTCGGTCAGCGTAAGGGCCGGGGCTACGGTAATGGAGTCACCCGTGTGGATGCCCATGGGGTCGATGTTTTCGATCGAGCAGATGATAATGCAGTTGTCCGCGGTGTCGCGCACAACTTCCATTTCGTACTCTTTCCAGCCCAGAACGGACTCTTCAACCAGCACTTCCGTGGTAGGCGAAGCATCCAGCCCCGAGAGGATGATCCGCTCGAACTCCTCCCGGTTATAGGCAATGCCACCGCCCGAGCCGCCCATGGTAAAGGAGGGACGGATAATGGTGGGGAAGCCTATCTCCTTGAGCGCTTCATGCGCTTCGGCCAGCGTATGGGCAATAAAGCTGCGCGGGCTTTCAATACCAATGGCGTCCATGGCCTCGCGGAACTTCTGGCGGTCTTCCGCACGGTCGATCACGTCGGCCTTGGCACCGATCAGCTCAACATTGTGCTTTTCCAGAAAGCCCGAGGCATGCAGCGCCATGGCCGTGTTCAGGGCCGTCTGCCCGCCCATGGTAGGCAGGACCGCGTCTGGCTTTTCCTTGAGGATAATGCGTTCGACCACTTCTGGCGTAATGGGTTCCACATAGGTGGCGTCCGCAAGGCCGGGGTCGGTCATGATGGTGGCGGGGTTGGAGTTGACCAGAATAACCCGGTACCCTTCTTCCCGCAGGGCTTTGCAGGCCTGTGCGCCGGAGTAGTCGAATTCGCACGCCTGACCGATAACAATGGGACCGGCGCCGATGATGAGGATGGAGCGGATGTCTGTCCGTTTGGGCATGATGCGTTCGGTCCTGTTAGTGCTTGACGCCGTTGGTGTCGATCAGGGTGACAAACCGTTCAAACAGATAAAAACTGTCTGACGGGCCGGGGCTGGCCTCGGGGTGATACTGGACGGAAAAAGCTGCGTACCTGTCGGATGCCAGCCCTTCGTTCGAGCCGTCAAACAGGCTGACATGGGTCACATGCGCGTCGTCGGGCAGGGTTTTGGCATCTACGGCAAAGCCGTGGTTCTGGCTGGTAATTTCCACCTTGCCGGTTGCCAGGTCCTGCACAGGCTGGTTGGCACCCCGGTGGCCGCGTTCCATCTTGTAGGTCTTGGCCCCAAGAGCCTGCGCCAGAAGCTGGTGCCCAAGGCAGATACCAAACAGCGGTATGCCCGCTTCCAGCACGGTGCGGATGGCAGGCACGGCGTAGGTGGCTGTGGCTGCGGGGTCCCCTGGACCGTTGGAGAGGAACACGCCTTCGGGCTTGAGGGCGAGGATCTGCTCACCCGTGGTAGTGGCGGGTACTACGATCACATCACAGCCAGCACTCACAAGGCAGCGCAGAATGTTGCGTTTTGCCCCGTAGTCCACCGCGACAACCTTGCGCCGCCTGCCCGTGGGGGCTGCGGTGATGTCTGGCCATGACCACACACCTTCGGACCAGTCATAGGGCGCGGCACAGGTTACTTCCTTGGCAAGGTCCATGCCTTCCAGCCCCGGCCATGCGGCAACGTCTGCGGCAATGGCGTCCAGATCGAACCTGCCATCGGCAGGGAAGACAAGGGCTGCGGTCTGTGCGCCGCCATCACGGATTTTCAGGGTCAGGCTGCGGGTGTCCACGCCGGCAATGCCGGGGGTGCCGTGCTGCTTGAGCCACGCATCCAGACTGCTGGTTGCGCGCCAGTTGGCCTGCTCGGTCGGGTCTTCCTTGACCACAAGCCCAAGGGCTGCGGGGCGTACGGCCTCGTCATCCAGCGCGTTCGTGCCAACATTGCCGATATGCGGGAAGGTAAAGGTAATGATCTGCCCGGCAAAGGAGGGGTCGGTCAGGGTTTCCTGATACCCGGTCATGCTGGTGGAAAAGCAGATTTCCCCAATGGCGGGCCTGGGTGTGAAGGCGCCAAAGCCTTTCCCCCACAATACGCTGCCATCTGCGAGAACAAGAGCGGCGGTCGCGCCATCCGGGCGGGCTTGAGGCATGGATGATCCTGTCTGGCTGCCTCCCGCAAGGGGGGAGGGTCTGTCTGTAACTGCGGGTGTGGGCTGGAGGTCCTGAAGGGAAAGACCCGTGGCCTGCGCAATGGCTGGCCAATGGCGGGAGGGAATGGCCTGCGCCTGTCGCCATTTGCGAATGGCTTCGGTGCCAACGCCAGTCAGCCGTGCTGTGGCATCTGCGCCGCCAATGCGGGCTATAATGGAGTCGATTGACATGGGCATGTGCAAAATGGTTCCTCCCGGAGCGCTCTTCTAGCAGCATGTCAGCGAGGTGGGAAGAAATTTCCCACCCGGAAAAAGCGAGTGTGCGGGCGACTGGGAAGTTTTTTCCCGTAAAGCTTTTTTCCGTGCCGGGTGGTATGGTGCGCGGCGATTGTAAACACATATGGAGCGTAGAAGAAGCATGACCCTTCGTGAAAGCCTGATGGCAGACCTGAAAACCGCAATGAAGGCAGGCGAAAGTGCCCGCGTTGCAACCATTCGCATGGTTACGGCCAGGCTCAAGGATGTGGAAATCGCAGGTCGTGCAAAGGGGAATGAAGGGCTGAGCGAGGAAGAAGGCATTTCCGCCCTGCGCGGCATGATCAAGTCCCGCACGGAATCCGCTACCCTGTACCGCGAAGCCGGACGCCCCGAACTGGCAGACAAGGAAGACGCCGAAATTGCCGTAATCCGTGGCTATCTGCCGCCTGAACTGGATGAGGCAACGCTGCATGCCGCCGTGGCCGAAGCTGTGGCTTCTACCGGTGCTGCGTCCATGAAGGATATGGGCAAGGTCATGGGTGTGCTAAAAGGCAGGTTTGGCGCTGCGCTGGATATGAGCCGCGCAAGTGCTGCCGTAAAGGCCCTGCTGGGCTAAGGCGCGGAGTTGGCATACGCACCCCATGGCCATTGATTCCAACTTTCTGGATGAACTGCGCGCCCGTACGCCCATAACTTCTGTTATCGGGCGGAGGGTCAAACTCGCGCGCTCGGGGCGGAACTGGAAAGGGTGCTGCCCCTTCCATGGGGAAAAAACGCCTTCGTTCTACGTGTATGATGACCACTTCCATTGCTTTGGCTGTGGTGTGCATGGGGATGTCATTTCCTTTGTCATGCAGATGGAGGGCAAGAACTTCCCCGAGGCGGTGGAGGAACTGTCCGCCGCCGCAGGGATGGAAGTGCCAAAGGACACCCGCGCCACGCGTGAGGAGGTGGCCCATGTCCGCTCGCTGGAAGATGTGCTGGAGGCCGCTCAGGCCGTGTGGTCTGCCGCTCTGTACAAGCCCGAGGGGCGTGCAGGGCTGGACTACCTGCTCGGTCGTGGCCTGACGCGGGAGACCATAACGGCTTTTGGGCTGGGCTGGGCCAGTACGGGGCGTGGGCATCTGGTGGAAGCACTTGCCCCACAGGGCATAACTCCCGAGCAGATGGCGCAGGCCGGGCTCATGCGGGTGGATGAGGAGGGTAGGCCAAAGGGCGAGCTGTTCTGGGGGCGGGTGACATTCCCCATCCGCGACCGCAAGGGGCGGCTTGTCTCCTTTGGGGGGCGTATTCTGGGGGATGGGCAGCCCAAATACCTGAATGGGCCGGAAACCCCGCTTTTTTCCAAGCGCAGGCTGCTGTTCGGGCTGGACCGCGCCCGTGCGGCCGTGCGGGCACCAAGGCCCAAAGGCGTGGTGGCCCCGGACCTGATTGTGGTGGAAGGGTATATGGATGTCATAGCCCTGCATCAGGCGGGCTTTACCGGGGCTGTGGCCCCCTTGGGCACCGCCCTGACACCTGAGCAGATGGACGTTCTGTGGCAGGTCGATCGGGCACCCATACTGTGTTTTGATGGCGATGGCGCAGGCAGGCGGGCTGCCGTAAAGGCGGCGGAAACCGGTTTGCCCCTGCTTGCCCCCGATCATACGCTGCGCATCTGTCTGCTGCCTGATGGGGAGGACCCCGATAGTCTGGTCAGCCAGCGTGGCGCGGCCTTTGTGGCGGAGTTTTTTGCCGGGGCATCCCCCTTGTCCAGCGTGCTGTTTGACCTGCTGGCCGCCGGGATTACCAACCCGGGGCCGGAGGAACGTGCCGCCCTGCGGCGCAGGCTGAGTGATGTTGCCGCCCTTATTCCGGATAAGGCTCTGGCATCGGAATACCGCGCGACATTGCTGGACCGTTTTTTTGCAACCTTCCGCCAGCAGGGGCGGGGGAAGGCAAAGTCCGGGGGAGGGAAGTCCGCTTTTGCCAGCCCCGGTGCCGTGCAGGATTCGCACACGGTTAATCTGGATCAGGCGCAGGAGCTGCAACGCCTGATGCTGCTGCTGCTGGTGGAGCACCCCCAGTTGGTGGCGGAAATGGAAGAAGCCTTGTGTCGCCTTGACTTACCAGTAGATTTTGCGCCATTGCGTGGCGTGCTGCTGGATCTGTCGGCTGATGGTTGCCTGCCCCAAACGGAGGATGACCTGCGCGCATGGCTGAAGGCGCACGGGCAGGAGGCAACTCTGGCGCCGCTTATGCGTGTTGATGGCACAGGCCTGAGCCATGGCGACGTGGAGATTGTTGCTGCCAGAACACGATGGTGGCATTTTTACGGCTTGTTGTACCGTGACCACTTCATACGCGAGGTTATGGACGACGCGGCCCGTTTTTGTGTGGAAAAAACGGGAGATACCAGCCAATGGCAGAGATTACAGGCGCGGCTGGAGGCCATGGAGCGTCTGCGTCGTGGTGGACTGGATGAGGCGGATATCTGAGGAGTGGCTGAATGTTCCTGAGGGTGTTCCTCTTGACTTCGCGCTCAGTATATCCCACGTCCTGCCCGCCCCGAATAACGTGAACAGTGTAAGTGTGGTAAACTGGTCGTTCTGTATTCTGTCCGGGATACAGATGGGGGGAGGAGCAGGTCTGGCATGGCGACAAAAACGGCATCAACGAACGCAGCGCAGGAACAGGATGGTGATTCCAGCCTGTTGGATACTCAGTCATCCGCGGTCAAAAAGCTGATCGCAAAAGGGCGCGAGCGGGGATGTATCACGTTTGATGAGCTGAATGCCGTTCTGCCGCAGGATAAAATGTCCTCCGAACAGATCGAGGACATTATGGCCGTCTTGTCCGAAATGGGCATTCAGGTGGTCGAAAGCGAAGAGAGCGAAGAAGGCGAAGCCCAGAAGCCTGCCGATGACGATGAAGAATCGGATGAGGAAGAGCCTGAAGCCGAGGCCGATGCAGAAGGCCCGGCGGCAGGGAATGTGAACGAAAGCGCAGGCCGCACGGATGACCCCGTCCGGATGTACCTGCGCGAAATGGGTACGGTTGAACTGCTCTCCCGCGAAGGCGAAATCGCCATCGCAAAGCGGATCGAAGCAGGCCGTGATGAAATGATCGGCGGCCTGTGTGAAAGCCCGCTGACCTTCCGCGCCATTATCTCCTGGCACGAGAAAATCCTGAACAATGAAATGCTGCTGCGTGACATTGTGGACCTCGAAGCCATGCAGAGCGGCGGGCCGATGGAGGAAGGGGCGGAGGGTGCCGAAGGCGAAGCCTTTGCCGAATCCGAGACCGAAGAGGCCGAAGAGGCCGACAGCGAATCCGAAGGCGATATTGAGGGCGAAGGTAGCGGCCTGTCGCTTTCCGCGCTGGAAGAAAAACTCAAACCAGAGATTCTGGCTCATTTTGCTGAAATCGAACCTCTGTACGAGGCCCTGCGCAAATTGCAGGTGCACCGGATTGAAGCCCTGACATCCGGTGAGGATGTGGATGGCGCGTTCGAGGACAACTACATCGCATTGCGTGACCAGCTGGTGAGCAAGGTTGAGCAGGTTCACCTGCACAACAATCGCATTGAAGATCTGGTGGCCCAGCTCAAGCAGATGTTCCAGCGCCTGAACGTGCTGGAAGGGCGTATGCTGCGTCTGGCCGAAAGCTGCCGTGTCTCCCGCGACGATTTTTTGATGAAATACCGTGGTCGCGAACTGGACCCGGGCTGGATGGACATGGCTGCCGCCCTGCCGGGCCGCTCATGGAAGAACTTTGTGGCCAAGCACGCGCCAGCGGTTGTTGACCTGCGGAACAGCGTGGCGGGTCTGGCGCAGGAAACCGGTCTGCCCATTGGCGAGTTCCGGCGTGTATACGCAACGGTCGCCCGTGGCGAGCGGGATTCCGCGCGCGCCAAAAAGGAAATGATCGAGGCCAATCTGCGGCTGGTTATTTCCATTGCCAAAAAATACACCAACCGTGGCCTTCAGTTCCTTGACCTGATTCAGGAAGGCAATATCGGCCTGATGAAGGCGGTGGACAAATTCGAATACCGCCGTGGCTACAAGTTCTCCACCTACGCGACGTGGTGGATCAGGCAGGCGATCACCCGCTCCATTGCGGATCAGGCGCGGACCATTCGTATTCCTGTGCACATGATCGAGACCATCAACAAGCTGGTGCGTACTTCGCGCCAGATGCTGCATGAGATCGGGCGCGAACCCGCCCCCGAAGAGCTGGCCGAAAAGCTGGGCATGCCGCTGGAAAAAGTGCGCAAGGTGCTCAAGATCGCCAAGGAGCCGATCTCCCTCGAAACCCCGATCGGGGATGAGGAAGACAGCCACCTTGGGGACTTCATCGAAGACAAGTCGGCGGTTATTCCGCTTGATGCGGCTATCCAGACCAACCTGCGCGAAGCCACAACCCGTGTTCTGGCCTCTCTCACCCCGCGTGAGGAGCGTGTGCTGCGGATGCGCTTTGGTATTGGCATGAACACCGACCATACGCTTGAAGAAGTCGGTCAGCAGTTCAACGTTACCCGCGAGCGTATCCGCCAGATTGAGGCCAAGGCGCTGCGCAAGCTCAAGCACCCCAGCCGGAGCCGCAAGCTGCGTTCCTTCCTGGATGATAACTGATCCGGGCTTTCTGGAGCCAGTCACGCGCATGCAGGTGCAGGTCACCTTCATGCGTATGGACCAGCCCCCGGTAACGCCTGCTGTGGCCCTGCCGCCGGGCTGGGTGCTTGAAAATGACGTGCGCCTGTCCTTGACCCAGTACCGTACCCTGCATTTTGGTGTGGGGCGCAACTGCTGCTGGTGGATGCGGCAGGTTCTGTCAGACAAGGCTTTGGCCAATCTGCTGGCGACAGCTCCCATAAAAGTTGGCCTGCTGCGTGAGCACGAGCATATTCGTGGTTTTTACGAGCTCAATCTGGGTGACCCGCAGAACATCAATCTGGCCTATTTCGGGCTGCTGCCCGAAGCCATAGGGCTGGGTGTTGGCAGGGCTTTTCTGGATGGAGTGCTGCGCCGGGCATGGGCTTATGGCCCGCAGAGCGTGCGGGTCAATACCTGCACGGCGGACCATCCCCGCGCTCTACCGCTCTACCGGCAGATGGGGTTTGAGATCATCCGCCGTGTGGATGAGGAATGGGACGTGCCGGACCGCCTTGGGCTGGATATTCCTGCGCATCTGCGCTGCTAAATATCTTGCATTTTCGGGCTGGGTGTGGTTGACACTCCCTTTCCCTGCCGGGCTCAGGCATTGGTCCGGCTATACCCTCGCTTTCTGGCCAGTTCAGAGGCTCCGCTGCCGAAAGGGTTCGGCGTGGATGGGTTGATTGTATCCGAAGGGAGCAAACATGCCACTTTACGAAAGCGTGCTGATCGCACGTAATGATATTTCTCAGCAGCAGGTGGACGCTATTCTGGACGGTATTGCCGCTCAGATCGAAGCAGACGGCGGTGCCGTTCGCAAGCGTGAATACTGGGGCCTGCGCAGCCTTTCATACCGCATCAAAAAGAACCGCAAGGGCCATTATGCTCTTCTGGGTCTGGAAGTGCGTTCCGAGCTGCTCAAGGAAATTGAACGCCAGCTGTCCCTCAATGAAGACATCCTGCGTCTGCTGACGCTGCGGGTGGATGAAATTGACGAAGCACCGTCCCCCGTTCTGTCCCGCAAGGGCGAAGACCGTGGCGAACGCGGCAGCTTCCGTGGTGGCGCCAAGCCAGCCGGTGGCCGTTTTGAAAGCGGTCGTGGCGGCCGTCGCGGTGGCGACGACCGGATTGCTGACCAGCCAGAAAACGCAGCGGAGTAATTCAGATGTCTGAAACCACAGAAATCAATCCCGCCGCCCGTCGTCCGGCTGTTGGCGCTCGCCGTCCGTTCTACCGTCGTCGCAAGTCCTGCCCGTTCTCCGGCCCCAACGCGCCGAAGATCGATTACAAGGACGTGCGTCTGCTCAGCCGCTTCCTTTCCGAACGTGGAAAGATCGTGCCGAGCCGCATTACGGCGGTTTCCGCAAAAAAGCAGCGTGAGCTGGCACAGGCTATCAAGCGTGCCCGCTTCCTGGCTCTGCTTCCTTACGTTGTGAGCTGAGGGGAACAACCATGGCTGCTACAGAAGTAATCCTGCTCCAGCGTGTTGCGCATCTGGGTCAGATGGGTGATGCGGTAAAGGTTCGTCCGGGTTATGCCCGTAACTACCTGCTGCCGCAGGGCATGGCCATTCGTGCGAACGAAGCCAACCGTGCCCGTTTCGATCGTGAACGTGCACAGCTTGAAGCACAGAACATCAAAAACCGCGAAGAAGCAGAACGTCTGTCCGAACGGATGGAAGGTCTGGCGGTTGTTCTGATCCGTCAGGCTGGTGACAGCGGCAGCCTGTATGGCTCCGTGAGCACCCGCGACGTGGCGCAGTCCGTAACGGAAGCTAGTTTTACCATCTCCCGCCAGCAGGTCTCTCTTGCTCACCCCATCAAGTCCCTCGGGCTTTATGAGGTCAAGGTTGCTCTGCACCCGGAAGTTGTCGTGTCTGTTATCGTTAACGTTGCCCGTTCGCAGGAAGAAGCTGAACGTCAGGCACGTGGCGAAGCGACCTCCGTGGAAGAAGAAGCCACTCTGGCCGGTGACGAAGCCTTTGTTGAAGGCGAAATCGTTGCTGACGCTGAAGAAGTTGAAGCTCAGGACGCAACGGCCTGATTTTTCGCTTTTGCGAGAGTGTGAAAAGAGGATCGGCTCAGGCCGGTCCTTTTTTTTTGTCGGTTTGTCCGTTTCGTTCTATGTATTTGCTTAAATTATTTTTAAGCATAGGGAAACGTGAGCATGAAGCGCGTTCTGGGGCCGATCTTGCGGCATTTTGTGGTATCTGGCTCCCTGCGCGTGTTGTGGCCGGATGCGACCACAACTGTTTACCAAGGTGTTAAACCCGGCCCGCAGGTTGGTGTGCATTTAAAAAATGCGGCAGCCGTTAAATCCCTTGTGCTCAACCCCGGTCTGGCCTTTGGTGAAGCCTATATGGATGGCTTTCTGGAGCCGCTGGACTGCTCCCTGTACGACCTGCTGCACCTGCTTATGCTCAATGCCATGAACCCCGCTGGCCATATTGCAGAGCAGCTTTCCGCGGCTTTTCGCTATGTGCGGCGCGGTTGGATCCAGTTTAATTCCACCTCGCGCTCCAAGCAGAATGTGGCCCATCATTATGATCTGGGGAACAGCCTGTATGCGCTGTTTCTGGATAAGGACTGGCAGTATTCCTGCGCTTACTTCCCCACCGGGGAAGAAACGCTGGATGAAGCACAGGAAGCCAAAAAACACCACATTGCCTCCAAGCTCAAACTGGACCGGCCCGGGCTGGAAGTGCTGGATATAGGCTGTGGCTGGGGTGGCATGGCCCTGACACTGGCCAAGGACTACGGTGCCGTTGTTACGGGGATTACCCTCTCGGAAGAACAGCTGGCTTTTGCACGCCAGCGTGCGCAGGATGCCGGGCTTGCCGGGCAGGTGCGTTTTGAGCTGCTGGATTACCGCCACCTCACGCGCAAGTTTGACCGGATTGTCTCGGTTGGCATGTTCGAGCACGTCGGTGTCGGGCATTACAAGGCGTTTTTTGAAACCATCCGCAATGCCCTTACCCCCGATGGCATAGCGCTGATCCACTCCATAGGCCGGAGCGACGAGCCGGGTACGACCAACCCGTGGATGAACAAATACATCTTCCCCGGTGGGTATTCCCCTGCATTGAGCGAGGTTTTTTCTGCCGTGCAGCAGACGGGCCTATGGGTGACGGATTGTGAAATCCTGCGCCTGCACTACGCCAGAACCATTGCCATCTGGCGCGAGCGTTTTGCCGCACGCCGCCCCGAAGCCGTAGCCATGTATGACGAACGCTTTGCCAGAATGTTCGAGTTCTATCTGGCCGCAGCCGAGCTGGCTTTCCGCGTGCAGGGGCACATGAACTTCCAGTTGCAGCTCTCCCCCTCCATAAGTGCTGTACCTTATACCCGTGACTATATGGTGGATGCAGAGCGGAGCAAAACTGGCGCGAACTAGCCCAGCGCCAGATGGGCGCGGGCCAACTGGTCAAACTCTGCAATGCTCAGGGTTTCGGCCCGGCGGGTGCCGTCTATGGCGGCGGCATCCAGCAGTTTTGCGCCGTTCAGGCTCTTGAGCGAGCCACGCAGCATTTTGCGTCTCTGACCAAAAGCCGCGGCAGTAACACGCTCCATGGCTTTGAACAGGGCAGGGGCAGGCTGCTCGCGGTGGGGTGTAATGCTGGCCACAGCGGACCAGACCGCCGGAGGAGGCGTAAAGGCCCCCGGTGGCAGCTTCATCACCACGGCGCACTCCGCACACCACTGGCTTAGCACGGCAAGGCGGCCGTAATGTTCGCTATCGGGTGCAGCACAGATCCGCTCTGCCACTTCCAGCTGGAACATAAGGGTCAGTCGCCCCCATGCTGTGCCCTGTCGTAACCAGCCTACAAGCAGGGGGGTGGCAACATTGTAGGGCAGGTTGGCGACAATCTGCCGGGGGGCAGGGCAGAGGGCTGTCAGGTCCTGTTTAAGGGCGTCAGCCTCGACCACGCTCAGGCGGTCGGGGTAGAACTGGGCCAGCTCCTGAATAACCGCCACAGCGCGGCTATCCAGTTCCACTGCGGTAACGGTGGTGGCCCCTGCCGCCAGCAGGGAGCGTGTCAGCCCACCGGGGCCGGGACCGACTTCAACAACGTGCTGCCCGTCCAGCGTACCCGCAAGGGCGGCAATATGGTCGGTAATGCCGGGGTCGAGCAAAAAGTGCTGGCCCAGCGCCTTACGGGCGTCCAGTTCATGCCGGCGGATGACGTCGCGCAGGCTTTCCAGTTCGGGAGGCAGAGTTACGCCCCTTTCAGTTTAACGCGCAGGTCGATCATGGCGCGGCGGTGCAGATCACTATCAAGCTGGCGTGCGGCCTGTTCCACGCGCTCGTTCATCAACTGATCGGCAATTTCGCTCGGGGAACGGTTGGAAAAGTTCTTTTCCGATTTGGAGCAGACCATCAGCAGGTCAATCCCCTCGCGTGAGACCATGGGGCGTGAAACCTGACCAATGGGAAGTTCGGCCAGTACAGACTGCATCTGTGGGTTCAGGCGCTCAAGCGGCAGTTCGCCGGGGTTGCTGGGGCGTTTTTCCCCTTCTCCCCTGTTGGCGGCTTCCATTTCCGGACAGCTATGGGTTGTCTGGCTGATGTGCATGGCCTTCTGGAGCGCGGCCTCCTGCTGGGGGGTCACGTGCTGGGGATCGAGCGGTGTGTCAAACGCCACAAAAACCTGACGGATATCAACCATATGCCCGATTTCCTTCCCCACAACCCGCTTGCCGTTCAATGTGACAATCAGGAACCCGCCGGGCACGGTAATGGGGTTGGAAACAGCGCCGATGCCCACAGGCATCCGACGGACAATATCGACCACGCTGGGGTCCAGCTCATCTTCCTGCACCCAGCCCATGGAGCCACCGTCAAGCGCTGTCTGGCTCTGGGAGAACTGGGCGGCAACAATGGGGAAGGGCGCACCTTTGCGCAGTTCGTCAATAACCGTATTGGTAAAGGCGAGTTCTTCCTCCGCGTGGCGGGGGTCATCCACCTTGACAAAAATTTCGCTGATTTCGTATTCCGTCCGGCCTTCTTCGCGCTTTAGCGCGGCCTGGCGCTGGGCAATATCGCCAGCGGATACGCGTGAGCGTGGCCCAAGTTCCTGCCGCAAAACCTGAATCCAGCCAATCTGTACGCGCAACTGGTCGATCAGCGTGGTCAGGGAGACGCCATCCTGCGCAAGATGGTTGCGCAGGGCGCCTGCGGGCATGCCATTGCGTTTTTCAATGTTGCCAATGGCTGCGGCAATCTGTTCAGGAGCAATGTTGATGTGGCGGCTCAGGATTTCCTGTGTGCGCAGTTTTTCATCAATCATCTGACGGATAATCTGCGGGCGCAGGCGGGCCATCAGGTCATCGGATACGGGCAGACCGGTGGAGAGGGCAAAGAGCTTGCCGCGATTGTCCACGTCCCTTTTGGTCAGGGGAATACTGTTGACGACCGCAACGATCATGTCATCCGGCTCGGGCTGTGCGCCACTCGCGGGGGCCTGCGCGGATTTGGCGCCAGATGAGTGGTGGTGGGTGGCCGCCGCGGCATGGGGAGCCGCCGCACAGACCGGAAGAGCCAGCGCGGTAAGAGAACAACAAGCCAGTGTTAAGGAGCGCAGACTCATACGGAACGGTCTTTCAGCTTTCTGCCATATCAGAACGATCTGTTTGTGATACCGGAGATGGCACTGTTTTTGAAGCGGTTCTTACTTGAGGCCGAAAGCCCCCAGCGTTTTAAGGCTTACCGTGATCAGATAGGTCGAGTTACGCTGCTGCCCACCGATGGTGGTGTATTGCTTCAGGTACATGAAGTCGATAGCGAAGCAGTCATTATCATACCCGATATCCCCGCCGAGAGAGACGAAGTTCTTGCGTGAGAGGCTGCGCCGGGAAAAGCCCGAGGCATGCCAGCTCCGCCAGTCCACGGACACGCCGCCGCTGAGTTCGCTGGTCTCTGTTGTGTAGAGCTGGTTGGGGGAGTAGGCGCGGTAGTTGGTGGCAAAATAGTAGTAAGGTGTGACGGGTTCGTAAATGTAACCACCACGAACGCGAAAGTGCGGCACACCAGCGCTGAAGAGCGCATCGCCAAAGTTGATTTTGGTCTTGTGCGGGTCCAGACGCATGCGGGCCGTGAAGTCAAAATACTGGCTGGGAATAACCCGTGCGCGCGCCACTACATCCGAAGCATGGTGGTCCAGACCGGAATAGGGGATCATGTCATGTGTAATGTGCTGCTGAAAACTTTCGCCAGCCAGCAGGTCCACAATATGCCCGTCCCATGTCCAGTTGGCATGTACGCCCACGTTGCCGCGTAGCCCGCCATCCAGCCTGTCCGTACCCTGATACCGGTTGAGGGAAAACAGCGTGCTATCGGTAAATTCGTAGCTCATGCTGTCTTCGTTGGGGATCATGTCATTACCGTTATTGCCGGTATTGGGGGCGTAAATGCCCTGTACGATCGGCTCGATCAGCTGTGTGCCGCGACCGCGCTCAAAAGTGCGCACGAATGGCCAGTTGGTTTTAAGGGCTATGGTCGGCAGAACCTGCCCGGTAACGGAGGTATGGGACGTATTGTAATAGGTCGGCTGCTGGTACAGTTTGCGGGCGCGATAGACCATTGAATCCAGACGTAGGGTCAGCAGGAACTGCTGGCCCATTTTTGTGTGGAACGGACGGTTCCAGTTCAGCTGCAATTCACCGCGCTGGTCAGAAACCCCGTTATCGCGCTTGACGTTGAAGTTTGTTGTGTTGACGCTCAGGCGCCCCCCCAGCATGTCGGGCTGGCCGGTAAAGCTGTAGGTGTAGCGGGGCAGAACAAGGGGCAGGTCCCTGTTGTGAATGATCCCCTGGTTCAGCCCTTCATAGTACTGCCCGTCCAGACGGTTGTAAGACCCGGTGCCAAACCCTTCCAGATAGGCGTTGGAGTTCAGGGTGTCTGCCCCATAACCCTGCACACGGTAGTCTCGCATGTAGTTGGCGGAACTGGCGTAGTTGATGTTCGCACCCGCGAGCCAGTATTTGTTGATGGAGAAGTTGCCGCTGACGAACACGTGGCCCTGCAAGCCATGGTTGCCACCACTTTTTTCCTCATCACCAAAGTTGTTCGTGTACATTTTGGCTCTGTGCGTATCGTAGGCGATACCGGCACGGACGCTCAGCATGCCAAAATTCAGGCGGTTACGGTAAAGCCCGCTCAACTGTGGCCCCGTCTTGGTGGCGAGTAGTCCCTGTACGTTCATATCCGACTGCTGGTTGATCACCCAGTAGTAGGGAATGGTAATATAGGTGCCAAGGTAGCGGTCATGCGGGGTAAGCCCCGGCATGAGAAAACCGCTGCGTCGCTTGGCGGACGGATCGGTCATGGAAAAATAGGGCAGATAGATAACCGGTACACCCAGAATATCAAGGGAGGCATCGCGGAAGTCTATCTTCTGGTGTTCTAGGTCCTGTGTCGCATCAAAGGCGCGGAACTGCCAGAAGGGGGGGCGGGTTTTGTCTTTTTCGCAGATTTCGCAGGCTGTATATACGACGCGGCTCATGTCGTTGATTTTGCCGCCAGTGCGGCGCATGCCATTGGCGGCCAGTTTGGCGTTGTCTGGCATGGTGGCATTCACATGCAGCATGATCCCGTCCTTCATGCCGCCTGTCAGCTCGGCATAATGGGCATATATGACCGAGCCATTGGGCTGGATGGTCACAACATTTCCACGCGCGGCCATAAGGCCCGTGTCCCTGTCATACACGATCTTGTCCGCACGCAGGACGCGGTCGCCCTGCCAGACCTGTACGTTGCCGGTCCAGGTTACGGTGTGTTCAACGTCGTTGTAATCAACCTTGTCAGCCTGAAAGGTGGCGGGGTCGTTGGGGGATGTCCGCTGCTGGGAGTTAACGTGCATGGACAGGGGTTTGAATTGCGCAAGAGCCGTTTTGGGTTGGCTGATCACCAGACAGGCAGCAACGCTCCCCAGTGCAGTTGCAGCACTCAGGGTGGAGCGGCGGCGCAGCAGAGCGCAGCAAAAAGGCCGGAGCGCCACGATCAATCAGCCATCCTCCAGATGAAGAAGTAGTGCAACAGCCAGACAGAGCCCGGCAAGGGTAGGTGCCCATGCAGCCAGAACGGGGGGAAGCGCTCCTGACTTTCCTAACTGCTCAGCGACTTTGGATATGGTGAAAAGCAGAAAACCCGCCGCAACACCAGACCCAACCATTTTGGCAACGCCCCCCCGCCGTGACGGACGCATGGAAAAACCGGCGGAAACCAGCGCCATGGTGCCTGCCAGAATAGGTAATGCCAGAAGAGACTGAAAATGAATACGGTGGCGTATGGATGAAAAACCTGAATGATCCAGCAAGGTTATAAAACCCGGCAGTGCCCAGACGGAAAGCGTGTCGGGCGAGGCAAAGCTTTCCTGCACCCGTTCAAGGGTCAGGCTTGTGGGGAGGATGATGACGCCAACAGGCGTTAGAATGTCGTTGGGCCGGACTGCCGATGCCTCGGTAAGTTCCCATCCTGCGTTTTTCAAAGACCCTCTGGGGGATTCGATTCGCATGATCAGCTTGTTTTCATGGTCGAGCCGAAACACGCTGATATCGCGAATATGCAACTGCCCCTGCGTCACCTGCACATCTCCCGCATGCAGCATGGTTACGCCGTGGGGGTCGTATTGTGTGTCTGCCTGCCGGAGCCACAGTGAACCGCCAGAAAAACTGAGTGGCCCGCCATCGGAGCGGAGATACTGCTGGTCCAGATCCGCGGCCCGACGGTACATGATCGAAGAAAAAGGGGAGATGACACCAGTCGTCAGAACGCCAAGCAGAATGGCGCAGGTCAGAGGAGCGGCCAGAAACTGCCAGACCGAAAGTCCCGCCGCGCGCGCCACAACCAGTTCGGATGAGCGGGTCAGCCGCCAGAAGCACACAATGCCGCCGAGCAGAATGCCAAAAGGCAGAATTTCAATGGCAAAATAGGGTACGTGCAGCCCGGCGATTTCCGTTACGATATTGGAGGAAACCTCCGGGCGGGTGGAGGCCCGGCGGAACAGATCAATCAGATCGAACAGGCAGATAATGCCCGTGAGAGCCGCAATCATGGTCAGCACCCACAGCAGGAACTGCCGCACAATATAACGCGAGAGGGTGACGGCAACGATCATGCGTTCGGGCGTCCTCTCATGCCGGCCGGGGCTGGCGGCGGTTGGCCTTTATTTCCGGCACGAACAGCAGATAGGCGCAGATGAGCCCGGGCAGGGTGGCAAAGAGCGGAATAAGGGGAATAAGCCGGATGTCGCGCCCGGCCAGATTCTGCAAAAGCATGGCTCCCGCCAGCAGCCCGACAATGCACAGCACTGCCACAAGCGGGCGTGTTATAGTGCCGTGTCGGGAAAAAGCCCCCCGAAGCATGGTGAACATGCCGATCATGGCAAAAGAAAAGCAGGTCAGCGGGGACGTCAGGCGCCGCCAGCCCTCAACCTTGAACTTGCCCATATCCCGCGCCGAGACGGCACTGGGGTCGGGGGAGAGCAGTTCGGACAGGGACATCTCGGTCGAATCGCGCAGATGCTGGCTTGATGGGGGTGCGGTAGAAAAATCCATGGTGTCCTGTTTGAAAACCAGCATGTTCAACCGGCCGGTTTTACGGTCGAGAACCTGACGGGACCCATCGTAAAGCACAACGCGCGGCACGTCATCGACTACGACCATATTGCCACGGCTGGCCAGAATTGTGGCATGGTTGTCGGGTTGCCGGTCATCTTCCACCAGAATATTCTGCAGAACACCGTTCTGGTCGCGTGAGCGGATATAGACGGTCATGGTGTTTGACACTTTTGTAAAAACACCATCCTGCAGCATAAAAGCCGCCATCTTGTTCCTGATCTGGAGTTCGTACTGGCGGAATGCATGATAGGAGGAGGGGACAACCCACACGTTGAGCACGAACACGATCAGGGTGGACAGTGCCGCGCAGATCAGCCCCGGCCGCGCCAGAGAGAAGGAGGAAAGCCCCGCAGCCTGCATGACCGTAAGCTCACGGTCGCTGGCCAGGCGCTGGTAAACAAACAGGCTGACAATAAAGGTGGTAATGGGCATGACCACCGCCACAAAGGACGGCAGCAAAAGACTGGTCAGTTCTATGAAAACGCGCAGGGAGAGGCCCCTGTCCGCAACCAGCGGCACAAAATGCAGGGACTGCATGAGCCAGATCAGCGCCACCAGCCCCCCCGTCGTGGCGGCCAGTGCTATCAGCAACTGGCGCAGCACGTAGCGGTCCAGTGTCAGAAAATGGTGGTGGAGCCACGGAAGAAGGGAGCGGGCAGTCATGCTCTTGGTTATCTACCTCCGTGGGGTCGGAGGCAACAGTCCGGGTTGTAATCGGTCTATAAAATAGAGACGACAGAACCCCTTGACCGAACTAGAACATCAGCATGACACCACCCGATGCGGTGTTGTCGCTCTCCTTGCTGCCCCCATGCGCGGAGGAGGAGGTGTGAGAATATTCCCCGACCACGGTCAGCCAGTCGGTCATCTGGTAATAGGCGGCCCCGACTTCGGACTGGTTGCGGCGGACAAGCCCCGCAGACCCCGCCTGACTTTCCAGAGCGGTATTCTCATCACCTGCCAGATACAGGTTGCTTACACCATAGCTGCCAACCAGACGGAATTTTTTGGTAATATGGTAAGCACCCTGCACGTAGTAGCCTTCCGAGTCACGCTTGCGGCCACTGGCGTCAACACCATCAAAGAACAGACCCGTCGTGCCCAGCCCGCTGCCACGATAGTAGTAGGCGACAGCTTCGAGCGGACCATAGGTGACCTTGGTGCCAATATCTCCCGCTTCCACCATGGCGCTGTGATGCTGGTCTGAACTGAGCAGAGGTGTTTTGCCATCTGCCTGCAGGCTGCTGAGTCCCTGCATGTGCTGGATCAGGAAGCTGGCCCAGATGTGGAACTGTACATCGGAGACAGAAAAATCATACACGGCGCGGCCCTGCACCATGGGAGAGGAATGCTGGGTGGACCCGGCCGAATACTGGCTGGCAGCGGAGGCCGCGGTGGGGTTGGTGGCGTCGGCGTAGCCAAATTCATCCAGCGGCTGGAAAATACCCACAGAACCCTGAAAACCGCCCAGCTTGGGGGAGGTATAGGAGATCTGGGGGATCCAGTCCGCGTACACATAACCTACGCCAATACGGCCCAGCGATGTATTGCCCGGTGATGCGTTGCTGCCAGTGGAGCCAACACTCAGCAGGGTTGCGTCGTTCATGATGGCGTCGCTGGCGAACAGGGCCAGATCACGACCGACCTTGAAGGTCCCCATGTCCTTGTTGCCAAAGGTCATGAAAACCTGACGAAGGTCGATGCCTGCCGTACCCAGCCCCACGGGGCTACCACCGGAGTTGGCGTTAAAGGCGGCGGGCTTGGCGTTATCCAGCCCCGGATACATGCCCAGAACAGCGGAAATATCCATACCCTGCTGCACGGTGTTCATCTTGAGAATGAACCCGGCAGGCAGCAGCCCGTTCCTGACGGCGGAGGAATCAAAGCCCGAAGACCCCGAAGAAACGCCACCCGCAACGGGGCGACCGCCCGCGGGGCTGTTATAGGAGTAAAAGCCGTTCACAAAGCCGGAAAGGTTGATGTCTATGGGCCCTGCTTTAAAGGTCAGCCCCTTGCCCGGTACGTATTTGGCAACGCGCACAAAATTGCCGCTATCCAGAGCCCTGGCGGCTTCCTGCGCGGAGCGCGCGCTGGCTTCTGCCCGGTTGGCGGCGTCTTCCGCCCGCAGGGACATATCGTTTTCACCCGCACCGGGGTCAAAGCGGATACCCGGCTCATAGCCCGATTGTGCACCATGGGCCGCATGCGCCATGGCCGTGCGGCTGCCGCCAGAGGCTACATGGGCCGGGTGTGCCGCGCGGGGTTCGGCCACAGGGGCGGCATGGTGGACATGCTTGGTCAGAAGAGTGTCATATTCATGCTTGGTCAGGCTGCCCTTGGCGCGCAGCACATCCAGCAGGTCTACGTAGTCATCCGCATAGGCAGGCGTGGGGAGCATAGACGGCCCCCCGGCAACTGATGCAGCCATGACAGTAGCCAACAGTGCCTTTTTTCGCGATGCCATGAACTGTGTACTCCCCTGAATTCTCCTGCTCTCTGTGGAAGCCAAGGCTTGCTGTCGTCAATATGTGGATAATGGGCGGAAAGGCTGAGGGGGTGGTGCGGATGTCATGCGGTTTTTGGTATTCTGATATGCATTTATCGGAGGCGTGTTACCCCAGTGCATGCTCGGTCCGTTGGGTGCTGCGTTATTTCAGTTAAAATAGTGTAATACTTTCAGGGATTTATATAATTTTCAGCATAGATTGGCCCGGAAAAATTCTGTTTGGAGATGAGCCGCCCCCGGATGGTCTGAGCCGGAGAGTGGAGTGGAAAAGTTGAAAAACAGGTGAGTTCTGGTTGCCTCGGGCTGTGGCTCATCACGCAGTGTTTATCTTTATAACAAGGGGTTCTGGTGCTTCCGGTCGGTTCGGAATCATAACGTGCATGGCGCCGACCGCGTGTTGGTCTGTGTGAAAACCTGTTTGGGATAAGCCTGAAAGGCACGTAATGTGGACGCAATACCCGACTGCGGCAGGCAGGATGGGTGCTGTTCCGGTCTGGCTGTCGGGTCAGGCGTATTCTGCCAGGGAAGAAACCAGAGCGTGTTGGTGGACGACAAAAACAACAAGACCGACAGGGCCAGCCCCGTATCCGCCCATGTAACCGTACCCGATGAAGCCTTGCCCGCCTATGCAGGCAGGCCGGTACGCTTTTTGCTGCGCTATATGCGGGCGCGTCCTGTAGGGCATGCGCTGGTGTTTGGGGCTGTGGGCGGAGCCATAAGCTGCATTGTGCTCTCCTCCTACGGTATCCGGCATCTGGTGGATCTGATGACCAGCCACTCCGGCGTGGCTGCGGTTTCGGCCGTGTGGGCGGCTGTGGGGGTGCTGATCGGGCTGATCGTGGCGGACAATATCTGCTGGCGAATTGCAGGCTGGTTTGCGGCCCGCACATTTGTGGCGGTTACGGGTGATATACGGCAGGACCTGTTCCGGTTTTTAACGGGTCATTCCCCGGCTTATTTTGCTGATCGTATGCCTGCATCTCTTGCCGCGCGCATTGCAACGGCGGGGAATGTCAGCTTCACCATCGAGAACATGCTGGCATGGAACGTGCTCCCGCCCAGCCTGAATGTTCTGCTCTCTGTGGTGCTCATGCTCTCGGTCAGCCTGACCATGGGCGGGGCGACCGTTCTGCTGGCTGGCGGTTTGTGCCTGATCATGTTCCGTCTCGCACTCAAAGGCCGCCGCCTGCATGGGCATTACGCGGTGGCTGCCGCCGGGCTGGAAGGGGAGACACTGGATGTTATGGGCAATATTGCTCTTGTCCGTGCCTTTGGTATGCGCAACCGTGAACGCCAGCGCTTTAATGCCCTGACCGAGCGGGAAATGGGCGAGCGGCTCAAATCCCTGCGCTATATGGAACAGCTCCGCATGATTCACGCGGGCATGACCGCAGTGCTCACGACGGGCCTGCTGGTCTGGGCCGTGCTGCTGTGGCAGTGGCAGCAGGCCAGTGTGGGGCAGGTGGTTATGGTGATCACGCTGGGCTTTGCCATTCTGCACGGCACGCGCGATCTGGCGCTGGCACTGGTAGAAACCATTCAGCACAATGCGCGTCTGTCCGAGGTGCTGTCCTCGCTGCTTGTACCGCATGACATGCCCGACCCACAGGTTGCCGCCGACCTGCCCAGCCCCGTGCGGGGCGATGTCCGCTTTGGCGATGTCACTTTTGCCTATCCCGGAGGAGAGCCGGTTCTTGCGCATTTCAACCTGCACATTGCCGCAGGGAGCCGTGTGGGGCTGGTGGGGCGTTCGGGTTCGGGCAAAAGCACCGTGCTGGCCCTGTTGCAGCGCATGCGCTTTGTGCAGTCCGGCTCCATACTGATTGATGGGCAGGATATCCGGGAACTGACAGATGATGCCCTGAGGGCCTGCCTGTCTGTTGTGCCGCAGGATGTCTCGCTTCTGCATCGCAGCGTGATGGAGAACATCCGCTATGGTCGTCCCGATGCGAGTGATGAGGCCGTGCGCGCGGCTGCTGCTGCTGCCGGATGCGCCACGTTTATTGATGCCCTGTCTGAAGGGTTTGAGACGGTTGTAGGGGATAGGGGGGTCAAGCTCTCGGGCGGGCAGCGCCAGCGTATTGCCATTGCACGGGCTTTTTTGCGTAATGCGTCTATTCTGATTCTGGACGAGGCAACCAGTGCGCTGGATACGGAAAGCGAGGAGCACGTCCAGCGCGCACTGGACCGGCTTATGGTCGGGCGCACGGTTATTGCCGTGGCGCACCGCTTGTCCACCCTGCGAAACTTTGACAGAATCGTTGTTATGCAGGATGGCAGAATTGCAGAGGACGGCTCTCCTGCGCAACTTGAGCAGCAGAATGGTCTCTACAGTCAGTTTCTGAACAGGCAAATGGCACATGCGCAATGACATCTAACACCATCACCATACCAGCGCAGGGTGAGAGCAGGCCCGAAGGGCGGGGCGCTCTGGCGGCGTATGCCTACCAGCAGATCCGTGACCAGCTGATTTATTGCCGGTATCAGGGTGGGGAGCGGCTGGTGCTGCGCCCACTGGCTGCATCGCTGGGATTAAGCCCAACTCCTGTGCGTGAGGCCCTGCTGCGCCTTGTATCCGAGCAGGCACTGGTGCTGGATGAGCGCAATACGGCATGTGTCCCGCTGACTTCCCGCCCTGTTTTTCTGGATATTCATGGGGTGCGCGAAGTGCTGGAAGAGCGCGTAACCCGCGATCTGGCGGCCCATATCACGCCCGAACAGATTGCACTGCTTGAAAAAAAGCATGCGGCATTTATTGCCGCGTATGAGGCGGGCGAGCCGCATGCAACCGCCATAACCAATGTGTATTTTCATAGCACCGTAGCCAGTTTTTCAAGGTTGTCGGTTACTGTGGGGCTGATCCGGGGACTATGGACGCGCATGGGGCCAATTTACGCCGCCGCCAATGGCCTGCCCACCATAAGCCCCGCTAACCCCGACCACCCGCACCTGCAACTGCTTGAGGCTTTCCGCGCGGGGGATGCAGATGCCGCGGTAAAGGCCCTTAAGCGGGACTTCATGCAGGCCAAGGAATGGCTGGAACCTCTTCTGCCCGGCTAAGGTGCTCTTATGGCCCGTGTATGAAAAAACGCCCTGTTCGCACCTTATCAGGGATAGGGCGCGAGCAGGGCGTTCATGTATCGGCGGCACACAGGCCGTTTTGGCCTGCGGTATCTGGGCGTAATGGGTGCTGTCAGTCTTTCTTGGTGTTTTCGGCCCTGTCGGTCAGGCCGGGAACTTCCACATCAATTTCCAGCACGGAACACTGCGCGCCCCGGTCCATTTTAATCTGAACCTTGTCCTGATCGACCGCCACATGCCGCTTGATCACTTCCATGATCTCGCGGTGCAGCTTGGCAAGCAGGTCATCCCTGCCATCACCAACAGCAATACGCTCGTGCGCCAGCAGAATCTGTAGCCGGTCGCGTGCAACCGGCGCCGAGGAGCGGCGCTTGAAAATGCTGGAGAGGAATGTCATGCGACTCTCCGTTTGAACAGCCAGTCAAACAGGCCCTTGCGTTCTGTGGGAATGGTGACTTCCACCTTCTCTCCCATCAGGCGGCGAGCGGCTTCGGTATAAGCACGGGCTGGCGCGCTATCCGGTTCTGCAATGGTGACGGGCGCGCCCACGTTGGACGCCTTGAGCACGTCCGGACTTTCGGGGATAATGCCAAGCAGCGGGATGGACAGAATTTCCAGCACATCGTCCGTGCCCAGCATGTCGCCACGAGCGGCGCGCTGCGGGTCGTAGCGGGTGATCAGGAGGAACTTCTCCATTTTCTCACCAGCTTTGGCTTTTTCCGTCGTGCTGTCCAGCATGCCGATAATGCGGTCACTGTCACGCACGGAGGAAACTTCGGGGTTGGTCACAATCACGGCCATGTCGGCGTGGTGCATGGCCATTTGCGCGCCGCGCTCAATGCCTGCGGGGCTGTCACAGATTACCCAGTCAAACTTTTTGCTCAGGTCGGCAATAACCTTGGCCACACCTTCTGGCGTCAGGGCGTCCTTGTCGCGCGTCTGGGACGCGGGGAGGAGGGAGAGCGTATCAATCCGCTTATCCTTGATCAGGGCCTGAGCAAGGTTGGCATCCCCCTGAATCACGTTGATCAGGTCAAACACCACGCGACGTTCGGCCCCCATGACAAGGTCGAGGTTGCGCAGACCAACGTCAAAATCCACCAGAACCACGCTCTGGCCAGCTCTGGCCAATGCTGCCCCAAGAGCTGCGGTGGTGGTGGTCTTGCCGACACCCCCTTTGCCTGACGTGACGACCAGAACCTTTGCCATCAGTCTTCCTCTTCCTTATGCAAGCCGGTAAAGACGCGCGCTTTATGCCGCGGCCCAATCTTGGACAGACATTACAATCTGTGCGCGAAAATGAAACGTATAATATGACACTAATACGGCTTTTATAGCATGTTTTATTCAAACCCGCATCAGGGTAGGGGTTTGAATACCAGAGTTTCCCCCGCCAGCAAGACCTGAGTGGGTTTACTGGTGCATTTTGCGTCCATTTCTTCCGCCGTGGCGTAGAATCCATCTATGGCGACAAGTTCGGCGGCAAGGTTGCGGGTAAAAATCCGGGAGTCCGCATTGCCGCCAATGCCAGCTATGGCGCGGCCCCGCAGTGCGCCATAAATATGCACGGACCCGCCAGCCGTTACTTCAGCCCCCGAGGACACGGCCCCCAGAATAACCACATCCCCATCGGGCCAGATAATGTGCTGGCCGGAGCGTACGCTTTCTTCCACCACAAGGGTTGGGGCCAGCGTTGGGTTTTTTTCCCCTTCGGGGATGCTGACCGGACCAGAGGCACGGCCACCCATCGGGCTTTCCGGCCATGCCCAGTCGGCTACGGCGGGCCATGACCTGTCTCCCCCTTCTATACCCAGCACGCGGATGCCGCGTTCTTGCAGGGCCGGCAGGAGATGGGGCAGGTCGGGCGTATCCGCCCGCATGAGGCTGAGGTCCAGAATAACAGGTTTACCCGCAAAAAAACCCACTGCGCGCTGGATCTGGTGGTCCAGTGCGGCCAGCCAGTCCACCAGCGGTGTTTCCGGCGTGAGGGTCAGGGCCAGAAACGAACGCCCAGACATACGGATGCGCGAGGAGTTGGGATGTGTGCCGGACAACGAACAGATGCTCTCTCAAAAACAGGAATGCCAGTTAGCGTGTAGAATAACAGGGTCGTATTGCAACAGGGAAGTTTGTGTTGCGGGTTAGTTTTTGCCGCACAAAAGGAATATGTGGAAATTGATGGGCTTTGCCCGGTTTTCCCTCTGGCGTGGCTGCATGCAATGGCATAAAGCACTGAGGTATGCGTACCCTGTTCCATTTCCCCCTTTCTCCCGCCAGCCGCACGGTGCGTCTTGTGCTGGGTGAAAAACGTCTGCCGTTTGAAGCCATTGTTGAACGCCCGTGGGAAAAACGCCCCGAATTTCTGGCGCTCAACCCTGCGGGTGATGTGCCCGTTCTGGTGGAAGACAACGGATTGATCGTACCCGATGCGTACGTGATCAGTGAATATCTGGAAGAGGCGTATGCCGATATTCCCCTGCTGGGTCGCACACTGGCCGAGCGGGTGGAAGTGCGGCGTGTCGTGTCGTGGTTTGAAACGCAGTTCGCCCGTGAAGTTTCTGGCCGGTTTATTGATGAACGGGTGATGAAGCGCCTGAGCGGGCGCGGTAACCCCGATGGTGGTGCATTGCGCGAGGCCTATGCCTCCATGCGTCCGCTCATGAAATACGTGAACGATCTGGCCGAAAACAGGAGCTGGCTGGGGGGGCACTTTTTATCCCTTGCTGATTTTACAGCGGCTGCCCATCTGTCCTGCCTTGATTTTATTGGCGACATAGACTGGGCCAAGGTGCCCGCCGTGCGCGACTGGTACGCCAAGATGAAGTCCCGCCCGTGCTTTCGTCCCCTGCTGAACGACCGGGTCTCCGGCATTACGCCACCTGATTACTATACCAATCTGGATTTCTGACATTTTGACACAAAAAAACGTAACGCCGATGTTTGATGTTCTTGTCATCGGTGGGGGAGCGGCCGGGTTAATGGCCGCCCTGACGGCAGGCCAGCATGGCCGCAGCGTAGCAGTGCTGGAGCATGGGCCGGAAGTGGGGCGGAAAATCCTTATTTCTGGTGGTGGGCGGTGTAACTTTACCAACCAGACCATGCGGGCCGACCGGTTTTTGTCCGCCAACCCGCATTTTGTAAAATCTGCCATCAGCCGTTACCAGCCCAGCCATTTTCTGGACCTTCTGGCCAAACACCACATTGCCTGGCACGAGAAAAAACTCGGCCAGCTTTTTTGCGACAATTCCGCACATGATATTGTGCAGATGCTGCTGAACGAGTGTGCCGCGGCCCGTGTGCGGATACTGACTGATGTGCGGGTTTATGATGTCAGCAAGTCCGATGTCTTCCGGGTTCAGACCTCCCGGGGGGATATGAGCGCCCGTTCCGTGGTGCTGGCAACGGGTGGGCTGTCCATTCCCAAACTGGGGGCCAGCCGCTTTGCGTATGAAATGGCGCGGCAGTTTGGCCTTGCGGTCATTCAGCCCGAACCAGCCCTTGTTCCGCTGACCTTTGCTGGAGAGAGCGAGGAATGGGTGCGCTCACTGGCTGGGCTATCGCTCCCCGTGCGGGTCACATGTGGCAAAACCACGTTTGAGGAAGCTCTCCTGTTCACGCATCGGGGCATGTCTGGCCCGGCCTTGTTGCAGATTTCCTCCTACTGGTCGGCGGGGCAGCCTCTGTTTGTGGATTTTCTGCCGGGGCAGGATATTGCCGCCCTGCTCATGAAGCTGAAAAAGGAAGGTTCCAAAGCCAGGGGGGCCGGGGCACTGGCACGCTGGCTGCCGCAACGTCTGGCCCACGCCATGGTGGAACTGGGCGCGCCCGAGCGCACGCTGGCGGAATGGGCTGACCGGGACATCCGGCTTATGGCGCAGCGGGTCCATGGCATGGAGCTTAAACCGCAGGGGACGGAAGGCTTTGCCAAGGCCGAAGTCACGCGCGGAGGGGTGGATACCAAAGCCCTGTCGTCTCGTACCATGGAGGTGCAATCCGTGCCGGGACTGTATGTGGTGGGAGAAGCCGTGGACGTAACGGGCTGGCTGGGAGGCTACAACTTCCACTGGGCATGGGCCAGCGGCCACGCCGCGGGTGAAGTTGCGGGCGCGCTCTAGCCTGCTGCTGTCCCCCCGGCCCGCAAGGGAGCCGGGGTGTTTTTATTCTTCCTTTGTTTCTGCCGCCAGCTCCAGAGCGCGCGCATAGACCGTGCGTTTGGGCAGGCCCGCGGCTGCGGCTGCCAGTGCTGCGGCATCCTTGACCGAATGCGTGCCCAGCAGGGCGCGCAATGTGGTGTCCAGATCATCTGCGGAAGTTTCAACTTCCGGGGCCGGGCCGAGCAGTACGGTAATTTCGCCCCGCGGCGGGGTCTGGGCATAAAATGTGGCCAGTTCTTCTGCCGCGCCGCGCCTGACCTCCTCAAAGCGTTTGGTCAATTCCCGCGCTACGGCACAGGGGCGGTCGGGGCCGAATACGCAGGCCATGTCCGCCAGTGTTTCCGCCAGACGGTGGGGTGCTTCGTGCCAGATCAGCGTTGCACTCAGCCCTGCGCGTTCTGCCGCGTGCAGCCGGGCGAATGTTTCTTTCCGCGCGGCGGAGCGGGGGGGCGGAAAACCCACAAACATATACGGGTGGGGTGGCAGACCGGACAGGACAAGGGCCGTCAGCGCCGCGTTGGGGCCGGGGACAACGGTTACGGGAATATCGGCATCAATGGCGGCGCGCGTCAGCCTGAATCCGGGGTCCGAGAGCAGGGGCATGCCTGCGTCGGATACAAGGGCAATCTGTGCCCCTTCGCTTAAGCGGCGGATCAGGTTGGGTACGCGCTGGCGCTCATTATGTTCATGCAGGGCTTCTGTCCGGACAGAAATCCCCCGATCTGCCAGCAGGCGTGCTGTCATGCGGGTATCTTCACACAAAACCAGATCGGCCCGGGCCAGTGCCTCGGCCCCTCTGGGGCTGAAATCCCCCAGATTGCCAATAGGGGTCGCAACCAGCACAAGCCCACCTGAAAAACGCGCATGACTTGGCGCATGTCCTTCGGTATGCAAAGGTTCGATCCCATTGGAAGACGGTGCCTCGGACGGGGTATTGGTAGAGGATGATCTGGATGATGACGCGTGCATACTCGCTCCTGTCAGGGCTTTCCCGTCAAGGTCTGGCGGCAAACCGGGCATTGTGCAAGACCGGAGTGGCTGCCCTTGGCGTAACCGGGCTGATCCTTGCCGGATGCGCCGACCAGTCCGGGTCATCGGGGACAGGGGCAGGTAGGGGGGCTGTTACAGCGCCAGTTACGCAGGCCACCAGCCACAGGGTGGGGGTGCTGCTGCCGTTGAGTGGCACGAATGCAGCCCTTGGGCACGAACTGCTCGCCGGGGTGCAACTTGCCCTTGAGGGGGGGGGGCTACCCCCGGATATGCAGATGGATGTGCATGACACGGCAGCAATAGGGGGAGCAACCTCGGCCACGTCCGCCGCCTTGCAGGCCGGGGATGGTATTCTGCTTGGCCCGCTGACCAGTGGAGACACAGCAGTAGCGGCCCCGGCGGCACAGGCGGCAGGTATTCCCGTGCTGGCCTTTACCAGTGACATTACGCAGGGGCGTCCCGGTGTGTGGGTGATGGGCATTACCCCCGAGGAGCAGGTACAGCAGCTTGTTGCACAGGCCAAGCGGGATGGACGGCAGCATTTTGCCGCATTGCTGCCAGACAATGCACTGGGCCACGCTATGGGGAATGGTCTGGTCAGCGCCTGCCGTGATCAGGGTTTGGCTGCACCTGCCGTAGCTTACCATAACGGCACGGCGGACAGCATTACCCAGACACTACGCCAGCTATCCAGCTATGATGCGCGCGTTGCCGCAGTCAAGCAGGCCATGCCTGCAACTCCCGTGCCCGGCGCCACCACAACGAGTGGCAATCCCAGTGAAGTGACCGGACTGACCGAACTGCCAAAGGTTGCGCAGTTGCCTGCCAGTCTGGCGGCTGCCCTCGGGCAGGACCCCAACCAGCCACCGGCCCCCGTTGCCCAGCCGGGGCAGGCATCGAATGGTGCCGCGCCCCCTGTAGCCCCGGCGGGCCCGCAGATTACACTGGGTGCTCCGCCGTTTGACGCCCTGTTGCTGGCCGATACTGGGCTGGGGCTGAAAAACGTGCTGGATGCACTGGTTGTCACACAGGTTAATATGCCTGATGTCCGCATTATGGGGCCGGGGTTGTGGGCGTCTTTTGCCTCCAAGCTCGGGGCGATCAAGGGGGCGTGGTACGCGGCACCTGACCCCACTTCCCGTCAGGCTTTTGTCACGCGCTTTATGGCGCGTAATCACCACATGCCCAAGCCACTGGCTGATATGTCGTACGATGCGGCAACAGCAGCTCTGACCGTGGCCCGCAGCGGCGTGCCCGGCTATCCTGCTGAATCCCTGACGCGCCCCGGTGGTTTTGCCGGGGTGGATGGCACCTTTACCCTGTTGCCAGATGGGCGCGTACGCCGCGCTCTTGGGGTGTTTGAGGTTATTGGGAACGGGAGCGACGCCCGTATGGTCTCAACCCCGGTGCAGGCACGGACCGGAACGTCTGGCTAGACCGTTCCAGCCAGAGTAGAGCAAAAAAGGCGGTCCGGCATAGTGCGGACCGCTTTTTTTGCAGGCTGGCTCAGCGCCGCTGTGCGGCCATGTCTGCCAGTGCCTGCGCGACGCGTGCCATAACATCACCCCACTGGCGGGGTGTGGTCTGGCGGATAATGCGCAGGGTTGGGTACCATGGGGTATCCTCCCGTCCATGTAGCCAGCGCCAGCAGTTATCGTAGCGATCCATCAGCAGGACGGGTTTGCCCAGCGCCCCCGCCAGATGAACAACCGAGGTATCTACTGTTACCACCACGTCCAGCCCCATGATCAGGGCTGCCGTGTCATCCAGAGTGTGCAGGTTGTCTGTCGGGTCGTAGAGTACCATACCTTCTGGCGGGTCCATCATCTGTTCAGCGTAAGGGCCTTTTTGCAGGCTGATCAGGTTAATGCCCGGTATGGCCCCTAATGGGGCGAGGGTGTGCAGGCTCATGGAGCGCCTGCGGTCAATCATATGGGCAAAGTGGGAGGTCGGGCGCGGAGCACCTCCCCAGACCAGCCCCACATTCAGTTTGCCATTCATGGGCAAAAGCGGGGCCAGTGCCGCAACCTTGTGGCTGTTGGCCCGGAGATACGGTACGGGAGCACCCCATGGCTGCGACGTTGCGGCAAAAGCCCGTGGCAGGCTGATAAAAGGGCAATGCCAGTCATAGGCCGGGGTGGTGCCGCCAACCTGCACCGTGTGTACGCCCGTCATGTTGCGGCACAGCTCTGCCAGTGCTTCTGGCACCCACAGATGGATTATGGCGCCACGCTCGGCCAGTGGGCGAACATAGCGCATAAACATGAGCGTATCCCCCAGCCCTTCTTCATGCGTGATCAGGATACGCTGGCCGCTCAGGTCGGTGTCGGGGCCAAGGGTTGGCAAAAGGCGTTCCATGGGCAGGCTGGTATGCCCGGGGAGCTGGAAGCGCCATTCATGCTCGCGCCAGCCCTGAGCGTACTGGCCAGCCTTGAGCAAGGCGACAGAGTGGTTGACCCTGATCCGGGCATCCTGCGGGCGCAGGGCAAGAGCTTGGGCAAAATAGCTAAAAGACTGCTCCATGCGCCCCTGTGCTGCCAGAACGGAAGCAATATTGGCCAGAGTGGGCACATCGTTGGGGGTATGGGGCAGGCATGCCGTGAGGCATTGCAGGGCGGTGTCCAGTGCCCCGCTTTCGGTATACGCCATGGAGAGCAGGTTATGGGCAAGCATGTCCTGCGGGTGCGTGGTGGTTGCTTCTGTCAGCGTGGCTATGGCGGCTTCGAACTGGCCTGTCTGGACCAGCAGATCCCCCAGAGCCGTGTGTATGCGTGTGTCTGCCGGGGCTAGCCGGGTTGCCGCACGGCATACGGCAATGGCGGCATGGCGCTGGTCCAGAGCGGCCATGATCTCGCTCAGGTCCTGTAAGGGGTGCTGGCTGCTGGGGTTGCGCAGGCCTATGGTCGCCAGAATCTGGGCGGCTGCGTGGCTGTCTCCCTCCCCACACAGGCAGAAGGCATGCAGGATTAAGGCCTGCTCGTTCTGTTGCGCCACAAGGGGGGCCAGCAGGGCGCGTGGCTGGCTGAACTGGCCTGTCTGAATGGCCTGCATGGCGTGGCGCAGTGTTGTAAGTTCCGTGCCGGGTGTAGTGGAGGGCGGGCGCATGGTTGTGTTCCGCATGGTTTAGGGGGCGGGCGGTAAAAACACACGGTTTCTGGCGGGGTATAAAAAACCCGGCAGGGCTGTGCGCCATGCCGGGTTAGGGTCAACTGAAGAAGAAAAACGCGCTTTGGCCAAAAAGCTCAGGCGGCTTTCATGACCGCGGTCAGTTCTTCCAGAACCGCGTTGGGTTCTTTCTTTTCCAGCACGGCAACTTCCGCCACAAAACGCTCCTGTGCTGCTTCGAACAGTTTGCGTTCGCTAAAGCTGCCATCCAGACTGTCCACGTTGCGGCGCAGGTCACGCAGGACTTCGGCAATCTGCACCAGATCACCGGAGTTGATTTTTTCTTGATACGCAACGGCCCGGCGGGCCCACATGCCTTTACTGACATGCGGCTTGCCTTTGATAATGGACATGGCTTTGTCCACAATCTCGCGCGAGACAATTTTGCGCAGGCCAGACTTGCGGGCCTTGGAAAGCGGGATGCGCAAGGTCATCTGGTTGCCGGGGAAGGAAATCTGGATCACTTCCAGCTTGGTCCCGGCAATTTCGTCAATCCCGATCCGGTCTACACGCCCGACGCCGTGAGCGGCATAGACAATGGAATCCCCTTCCTGAAAAGGGTCTTCGTCTTTCACCTTGGTTTTGGCCTGGGCCGCAGTGGTGGCGGCAGCGGTGCGTGCCATTGCATCTGTCACGCCGCCTTTTGGAGGTGTTCTAAACGTGTTCATGGTTGGGACCTGTAGCATAAAATGCGCTGTTTGTCTGCAATATAAAGAATAGGGGCGGCAATGCTCTTATTGCTGGACGCCATTTTGTGTCTGTAGGGGAGCCGCGGTCTGGTCACCCGTGGGCTGGACCACATCAATTTCAATATTACGGGCCATGGTTGCCATGGGCAGCGCGTGCGGAGTGCCGGAAAAAGGATTTTGCAGGTCGTCTGCGCTCTTGTCCAGAATAAGGAACAGGCACCCCACAAGCGAGGACCCAAGAGGGGTAATCCATTCCAGCGTCTGCACCATGGAAAGAGGCAGGACAATACAGAAAATATTCACCAGTGCACGGGGCAGAACCGAAAACTGTATGGGCAGGGGAGTGTTGCGAATACGCTCCAGCCCGCCCTGTGCATTGGCGATGTCGGACAGGATGCGGTCAATCTGGCCATGGACCGCCCCGTCTATGCCCTTGCGTGTGACCTCCTCGCTGACACCCAGACCAATCTGGTAGAGAATGGCGTTGGGTTTATTGCGGTATGGCTCAATGGCCTTGAGCATTTTGGGGGGCAGCAGGCGCTCCACATCCGCGCTGGCATCAACCGGGCCAAGCGCCATGCGCAGGGCGTGGGGGTAGGCGGCAATAGCGTACATCAGGTCGGGCCGGTCGCCCAGCAATGTACCCGCCTGTCGGCCAAAGGAGCGGCAGTTATTGGTAATGGCGCCCCACAATGTGCGCCCTTCCCACCAGCGTGCATACGCGTTGTTGGAGCGAAAACCCATGAACAGCGCCAGCGCCGAACCGATAAGGGAGACCGGCAGGCTGGGCTGCTCCATCCATTCCTGATGGAAAATCTGAAAAAGAATGACAACAACCAGATCCCACGCAGCCATAAGCAGGATGACCATAAGGATTTCCCGCGTGATAATGCGTAAGCCGACCTTCTGGTCAACGATCATTCAACAATCTCCGGTTTCAGTGTCACAGGGCGGAATGCCCGGTGTCATTTTAACACACAATATCACGCGGGGTTGCCAGTGCGATGGTGGTTTGTGCATGCTGGGCAATGGTAAGCATGGGCATAAATGGCTGGCCAGATGAAAAAGGGCATGGATATGACGGAAGCAAATGGGCTGACACTGCTGGAAGAGCATCGGGCGCATGGCGGGCGCGTTATGTTTTATGAACATTCTTCCAGCGTGCTGGAGTTGCCCGCGCGCTTTGGCGTGTTTTTGCCGCCATCGGCAGAACAGGGTGGCAAAGTGCCGGTTGTATACGCTCTGGCCGGGCTGACCTGCACACAGGAGACTTTTCTGATCAAGGCGACCGCACTGGCTGAAGCCGCCCTGCTGGGTATTGCTCTGGTCACGCCGGATACCTCGCCGCGTGGCGCAGGCATAGAGGGTGAGGATACGGACTGGGACCTGGGAACAGGTGCGGGATTCTATCTGGATGCAACCCGGCAGCCCTGGGCGCAGCATTATCGGATGGGCAGTTACATAGCGCAGGAACTGCCTTTGCTGGTGGAAGCGGCCCTGCCGCTGGATGGCGCAAGGCGGGGGATTATGGGGCATTCCATGGGAGGGCATGGTGCGCTGGTGCATGGTTTGCAGGCCCCCCTGTTCTGGAAGTCCATTTCCGCCTTTGCGCCTGTTGTGCATCCTTCTGTGGTACCTTGGGGTAAAAAGGCGTTCTCCACCTATCTGGGGGCAGACCCTGCTGGCTGGCGCGCGCATGATGCCGTGTGCCTGCTGGAAGATGGTTATACCCATCCCGCTCCCATTCTGGTGGATACGGGGCTGGCAGACCAGTTCCTGCAGCGCGAACTCCAGCCCCAGCACCTTGTGGCCGCAGCGGAAAAAGCCGGGCAGGCCCTGATCTGCCGCGAGCATGAAGGATATGACCATTCCTACTGGTTTGTGCAGAGTTTTGTGGCCGACCACCTGCGCCATCATGCAGGGATTCTGGGGGTATGAGTTTCCTGCACCAGACCCTGTTGGTGCATGGCCCAGTCCGTCGCTGACGCTGCGCGCCAGACAGGGCCGGAGGGGGCGAGCGCCTATTTTGAGGAAGGTGGAGCCGCAGAGGCAGAGGTGGTTGAAGGGAGTGACGCTGAGGGGGGAGGAGGCTGTTACGACCACGGCAGGACGATGCATGTCGCAGACTGAGTTGGGCGCGATAAGATTCTAATGTGTGGCTTCATCAGTGTTCCTGCGCCCGCCCGGCTCAGGATTATATCGTCCGGCACCGACCTGCGGGATAGTGACCCGGTTTGGCGTTCCTGCTGCTTCGCTGAACGGCGTAGGAACAGGAGCGGCCAAAGTTTGCGGACCAGACAGGATATTCGGCCCGTGCTCTGGCATTACTGAGATGCCTTCAGCAACGGATAGAGTGATCCCGCAAGGAATATCTCCATCGTTCAACTGCTTGCAAAATGACTTTCGTCGAGAAGGCCGTGGGCATGTGCGCCGCGGCGAACGCGGAACGATGATCGTGAAAGCTTCTACTTATGTCCCTCAGAGTGAGCGCGAGCGCTCCGAGGGGAGTGAGGAAGACCCGCGTGCGGTACCCTTTGCTCGTGCTTCACTTCGCAACGACTTCACTTCAACATCACCAAAAAGATTTCTCCATATACTAATGGACAGGATACTGGTGACAGTGCGCCGGAAGGTAAAACAGCCGCGCAACATGGAAATACCGTTGCGACGGGTGCGCCCGATCCCGAGGGCAAAGAACCTTCAGGGAAAGACGAAAATTCGGATATAAATAAAAGAAAAGAAATAATAAGTGATTCTAAAATAGGAAAAACAACAAAAGGGAAAACTACTCAGTATGAAAGAGAAGGTGGATTCGATCAGGCGAATTCTGATTTCGATCAAATGGGGCTAAAAGATATAAAAATAAAAAATACAACGAGAGGCATATTGCGGGTTGGGAAAATGTCTGACGGGAAAATAGTTACTGTGCGCCCATTTGTTTCGGAAGGGCGGCCTACTTTGGAAATACGTAATCCGAGAAAGGAATAGAAATACGCTATGATTAATAAAATGGAAATACATAAAATTTTTGATTTCAAAAATTTATCTTTGTCGAAAGATATAATACGTAATAACGGTTTGTGTGGAATTGTAATTAGAGAATATCCAGGGTTAATACAATGTGAGTGGTTGGAGAACGCTTTCAGTGCATGCGGTAATAAAAAGGTATACTTTTTTACATTTGAGAAAAATGTAGATGGATTTGAAATAAAATTAATTAATTGCAGTAAGAGAGATATATTCTCACATATAACCGATAGTATTGGTCAAGACTTATGTATATTTTCTTATGATATATCAGGTATTTTTTTTAAGTTTGATGACTATTATATTATATGTGGGAAGAAAATATTTATTGAACGCGCATATCCCGTATCCTTTGAAACATCTAAAGAAGTATTCTTTTGTGATTTTGGTGAATTGTCTATTCGACAAAGAGAGTTACTTTCTTCAGTATGGGAGACCTATGCTTCAAATTCTTGCTATGGCATGTCGTCAGGTGGAGGGTTCGAAAAACCTTCTGGTTGATGTGCTTGGCTCGTGTTTTTAGGTTTTTGGCGATTTGATTGAAGATTTCTGGAGCTAATTTTCTCTCTGTGTTCTGGGCAGATATGGGAAGATCACCCGCTGGATAGCTACGCGCTCGCTTTTAACCTTTCGAGGAAGAGGAAGCGGCGCATGTTGTAGACGATGTTGGCTAGGGCATGTGTCCGTAACGGACCGTGCGTGACAGACTGAACTTCATATTGCGTGGCCAGCCACAAACTGTGTCTTTCAGTCAACCATCAGTCGCATAAAGGGCCGAACAACCAGTCGCTGAACTCCAATCTGTTCCTGTAAAAATGTACGTACGTCATGTGGAGACTCTGCTTTTCGGGATAGTATACGCTCATATTCCAGTAGAAATGTAATTGATGACACTACGTTTAGAAAAAATAAACAAAATATAAAGTATTTATAAAAATCAATATTTTAAGTTGATTTGAATGAAGTGACATTTTATGTATTTTTGTAAATTAATATAATTTTTAATTATTTTTGGGATTGTCTGTATTCTGTGTTTTTCAGAAAAGCGAGAGTACTGATATGATAACCTGGATTTTATCCAGAGCGACTGCGAAACTGTCTTTGCCCTTTGTGAACGGGTTCAGAACATTGTTGCTGGGAAGTGCGTTCGGTATTGTTGGATATGCCATGCCCGCATCGGCCCAGACAGATGCTTATGGCAATAAAACGCCAGATGCATCGAATACGGGTGCGAATTACCTCTATAACCAACAGAGTTTTCCATCGTCGGATAATGGGTACGTCAGAGCCGATCCTTCAGGAAATACGGCTTTCATTCCGGCAGGAGGTCTGGCTTTCCTTGAATCGTCATATACCGTTGGCAACAATTATGTAGGCCAGACCGTGTCCGCTAGTGGTGCGAACGGGTTGCTGAGCATGCCGATCAACCCGCCATCATCCACGCCGGAAGTTTCCCTTCTGGCGGGCAATTACATAACCCCGTCTTCAGTGACGTTGGAAATCGAGAACACTGCGCAAAATTCCTATGTGGTCCTGTACCAGAATTATGTATCCGGTGTACACATTACCAATGAAAACGCTGGCGTGATATATCTTGACGGAAATACGGCAGACGGGGTGGTGCTGCGCAACGATGAATCCAGAATGTATGTTCTGAATAATTCAGCGAATAGTGCGCATATAAGTAATGAATCTGGTAGTTTTATGAATTTTATCGGGAATAGTGCTAAAGGTACATCCGTCAATAATGATGCATCCAGCATGAATTTCTTGAACAATCTGGCTAATAGCGCCGTAATAGTCAATAGTAATGGCGGCGATATGGTTATGGAAGATAACACGGCCAACAATGCGATTGTGACGAACGAGACCGGAGGTATTCTGTATCTGACAGGTAATACGGCGACAGGGCTAACAATAGGCAACACGGGAGCAACCCTGACTGCTGAAAATAATATCCTGTCCAATGCGATAGTAGTCAATAACGGTTCCGCCAATATGGTACTGAACAATAATAACATTGATGGAACATCGCTGAACAATAACGATTCAAACGTGAGCGTTGTTAATAATACGATACAGAATTCAGATATGATCAATGCAAATGGTGCGACGATGGTCGTTTCCGGGTCATCGACCACAGGAACGAAGATCACGAATGGTTCTGCATCCGATTCATCAAACACCACAACACTGCTGAACAATACAGCCTCAGGCATGACCATAGAAAATTATGGAACAATGGGCCTGTATGGCAACAGTATTTCTGGCTCGACACTGACGGCGGCTGCGAATACCCAGACGACGATTGGTGACTGTTCCACAGGTATGGGCTGCACCAGTAATACGGGAAGCGTTATTCAGAATACAACATTTACCAATAACGGTACTTCTACCGTAACTGGTGGTGTGCAGCTTTCCGGCTCAACAATTATCAATAATGCGGCCCTTGATCTGTCCAATACGGCGCTCACGGGTGGTGGTGATCTTACCAATGCAGGCACCATCACCATGTCTGGCAACAATTCCGTAGAGTCCGACATGGACAATAACGGAACGGTCAATGTTGTAAGCGGAGTTTCCGCCCTCAGTGGCGCACTGGACGGGAATGGGGCGATGTCCATCACGGATGCATCCGTTCTGCTGTCTGGTAATGGCGCTTACACGGGAAGCATCTCGGTTCAGAATGGCGTTCTGAATGTTTCGGGCGCAATTCCCGACGCCACGGTTGACGCGCTAAGCGGCGGGACCATTCTGGGGAACGGCACGATCGGCACGACCACGCTTGGCTCAGGTTCCATTATTTCTCCCGTGGCGGGGGGAAGTATCGGCACATTGACCATCAACGGGAACCTTACGGTGGAAAATGGCGCGAAATATATTGCTGATGGCGGGGCAGGGACGGTCATAGGCACTGTCACGCTGCCTCTCCAGAACGCGCGCCTGAACAGCATGGCCAGCGATCTGGTGTCGGTTACGGGTTCCGTCAATCTGGAAGGGGGGGATGTTTCCTTCGCCTCTCTGTCCGGTAAGGTGGCGCCGGGGCAGGTGTATCGCCTGCTGACTGCCGGGAGCGGGATCAGCGGACAGTTTTCAGGCCTGACCACACCGTATGCTTTTCTTTCTCCCACACTGCTTTATTCCACCAATGCCGTGGATGTTCTGATGACCCGCAATATGCTGAGCTATTCCGCGGTGGCGACAACACGCAATCAATTTATGACCGGGGTTGGGGTGGACGGGCTGAGTGCAGGCCATGATGTGGCTCTGGCGCTCGACGGCCTGACGGAGGCTCAGGTCCGGCCCGCGCTGGATGGCCTGTCTGGAGAAGTGCATGCCTCGGCCCGCACGGCTCTTATTCAGGACAGTTTTTTTGTCAGGCAGTCCGCGCTGGACAGGCTGGATACGGCGGATTGTGACGGAAGCATTGCGGACTCAACCCTGCATACGGCGTCTTTGAAAACCGGGCGCAGGGGAGGAGAGTGTCTGGCTGACCAGCCCGTGATCTGGGGGGAAGCGTATGGCAGCCTTGGTCATAACAGCGGCAATGGCAATGCCGCGAACATGAATCATTCCACCGCCGGATTCATCATGGGCATGGATACGCTCGTGGCGCAGACATGGCGTGTAGGGGGGCTGTTTGGCTATGGTCGTTCCATGTTTGATGTGGGGGGTGGCCGTGGGTCATCGGGCCATAGCAACAATGTGACTGTGGGTGGATATGCGGGTACGCACTGGGGGGGCTCAATCTACGGCTTGGTGCTGCCTATACATGGAATATGCTGAGCATGACCCGCAATGTTACGGTTGCGAGTTTCGGGGACCATCTGTCCAGCGACTACCTTGGTGGCACGGCGCAGGCATTTGGCGAATTGGGTTACAAGTTCCATATCGGCCACGGTATGGTCGAACCCTTTGGCAATCTGGCGTATGTCAATCAGCAGACCAACAGATACAACGAACAGGGGGGTGCTGCCGCACTCCATGGCAGAGGGATGGATACGGGGGTGACATTCTCAACCTTCGGTATCAAAGCTTCTTCCCTGTTCCATGTGGGGAAACTTGCTCTGGTTCCCCATGGAACGCTCGCGTACCGGCATGCTTTTGGCCTGTCCACACCAACCGCGCATGAAATGTTCAGGCAGGCCCGTTATGGCGATATGGATATTGCCGGGGTTCCGCTGTCTGTTAACGCGGCGGTGGTTGACGCAGGGCTGACCGCAAAACTGACCGACAGGATTGATGTTGGCCTGTCCTATACAGGCCAGTACGGGAACCAGTCTGTTGATAGCGGGGCAAGGGCACAGGCGCGTTTCCGGTTCTGAGGGCCGGAGGCTGCTGGCGCGAAGGAGGACAAGCGTCTCTTTCGTGCCAGCGTTCGTTCTGTTTATCCGAAGCGGATAAAGGACGCGCCAGTCGCCTGCCCCGGATGGGCCTGTTGGTCGCCATCCTGTTGCAGGTCTTGGGGCGCACCTCAAGAAGAGGCGTACTGCTGCTTCCAGATGCGGAAAAACCGCGATGTCATCTCCCGCGGTCATCTTCATCGCCCGCAGCAGTTGACTGGATCAAGTGCAGGCAGGGCCGCATTTTTCAGACCTGAAGGGACGGGTTACGCTTCATGCCCGCCAGCGCGCCAAGCCACTTCATGTATTCCATGCCCATCAGGCGCAGGGTAGACACCCGCCACGGGTGGTCCATGGCAGGGGGCATGACGGGGTAAGGTGTCAGGGTGACATCGGGCAATGTGCGGCCGAGTTCGAGCATGGCGCGGCGCATATGGTAGCCTGCGGTAACAATAATCAGGCTGTTGATGTGGTGATCCGCAACCCACGCAGCCGTTTCGGTTGCGTTGCCAATGGTCGAACGCGCCTGATAACCCAGTGTAATGCGGGCGGCCATGTCCGGTGGGATGGAGGCGGGCAGTACCGCGCGCACCGATGTCTGTAAATCCACGCCGGAAATAAGCAGGCGCGCATCGGGGTTGCTGGCAAGCAGGTGGAGCGATGCTTCCACCCGCCCTGTGCCCCCGGTCAGGGCTACAATACCATCGGCATGCATGGTGGGGGCGGGGGGCTGGCGTGCATCATGGACAAACCAGACAAACCCGGCCAGCCAGCATCCGGCCACCAGCAGACAGGTTTTTCGCAGCAGGGGCAGGAACCGTCGGCTCAGGCGGGGCACGGGCATGGTGTTGCGCATTATGGGAGGCGGAGCAGCCACAGGCGCACCATGACCTGCGTTGTAAACCAGCAGATGAATGCCGCGACAAAAGGTAGAAGTGCCAGCGCGCACACCATGTCAGACGGGATGGTGTTTGCTAGTGCCTGCCAGTTCTGGGGCAGGAACTGTTCGGGGGTAGTCAGTGGAGCGCTGGCGAAGGGGGCTGCCATTTGCAGGAGCAGCAGCAGGGGCAGGCAGGCCATAAGGGTTCCGCTCAGCCCGCCACCAAAACCAAGGGTTGCGGTCCGCCATGCAAAGCGACCGGCAATATAACTGTCCGAGGCCCCAAGCCCGTGCAGGGTTTTGATAATATCCTTGCGCGTGGCAAGGCCGGTGCGCGTGGCAAGGCCGGTTATCATGGTGGCAATGCCGCCCACACTCAGCAGGGCCAGCCCTGCGCAGGCCAGCAGGCTGTTGGCCAGTGCCCGCAGGCGTTCGCCCCAGCGGGCGTTATGCTCCATGATGGTGCCGGGAACATGGGTGCTCAGTGCCTGCTCCAGTGTGGCAGGCACACTGGCGTCTGGTGGGAGTTTTACGCGGATAATGGCAGGCAGCGGCAGGGCGGAACTATCGGTTTCTCCCAGCCACGGTTCCAGCAGGCGAGCCAGTTCGGGTGGGGTCAACTGGTGTACTTCCGTGCCGTCTGGCAGGCTGGCAAGGTCTGCCAGAACGGCCTGCACACGGGTTGTGGTGGCACTGCCGCTACCTTGTGCGGCCAGCGGGGCATTTGCATCTGGCACCTGAATGGTGAGCAACTGGGCTGCCCCCCCCGACCAGCGGGCGGAAAGTGCCCGCGCGCCACTGGCCCCGGCCAGAGTGAGTGCCGCCAGAAAGCCCATCATGGCCACCAGCGCGAACAGGCTGCGATCGGGCAGGGCTTCGGAAAGGGAGAGGCCATCCTTACGGCCGGAAAAAGGCCGTGTCATGCCTGTGCATCTCCCTCTTCCACCAGCCGCCCACGTTCAAGGAACAGAAAAGGCCGCTCAAGCCTGCGCACCAGAGATTCGTTGTGGGTCGCCACAATAACCGTGGTGCCCATGGCGCTGAGTTCGGCAAACATGTCAAGCAGGCGGCAGGCCTGACTTTCCTCCAGCGCGTTTGTCGGTTCGTCCGCCAGAATAAGGCCGGGCCGGTGGATAATGGCGCGTGCAATGGCGGTGCGCTGCTGCTCCCCGCCCGAAAGCCGGGTGGCGGGGACATCCACGCGCTCGCCCAGTCCCACCCATTTGAGAATGGCGTGAACCTCGTCCTGAATTTCGTCCTCGGGGCGGTTTTGCAGGCGCAGGGGCAGGGCTACGTTATCGGCCACGGACAGGTCGGGCATGAGCTGGTAGTCCTGATGCACCATGCCGATTCTGTGGCGCAGGCGTACAAGGGCTGCACGCTTTTCGTCCTGTGCAACGGTTTTACCCAGAATGGTCATCTGCCCGTCGGTGGGCAGGTTTTCAAGATGCAGCAGGCTGAGCAGGCTGCTCTTGCCCGCCCCGGAAGACCCAAGCAGCCAGCGGAATCCACCCTGCGGCACAGCAAAGGACAGGTGCGCCAGAACAGGCCCGCTATCCCTTTTGCCCCGGCGCCAGGATACATTGTCCAGACGAATCATTTACCGCTTTCCGGGCAAAAAAGCATAAAAATAAGGCAGTTCACTCATTCTTCCATTGTAGCGGATAGTTCCACGCACTGTCGATTGAGAAGCGTCCTTCAGTGCTGAATTGAAAAAGGCGTTCCGTGCCTTTAGGATCGGGGACTGGCACGGATTGCCTTTTCCTGTGATAGGAAGGGGGTTACGTCTGTCTTCCGTTCTGATGCCCAGCCTGCCGTTCCAGCCAGTTCGGGGCAACAGGGAGAGGCCCTGCTAAGAGAGTGTTCATGAAGATTGTCTGTCCTTCCTGCGGTGCGGCATATCAGGTTCCCGAAGCTCTTCTGGCTAAAAGGCATACGCTCAAATGTTCAGCTTGCGGGGTGAAGTGGCGGCTGACCCCGCCTGATGCACCAGAAGACGCACCCGCAGGCACGACCGCTCCTGCGCCGGACCCCGTCGCTGCTCCCGCAGCCACGACCCCACCCGTTGAGGACGTGCCAGCAGAGCCTCAGGTTCCGCCGTTGCCGGTGCAAAGTGCTGCGGACAGGCCGGAACTCGCCCCGGAGCAGGAGGGGAACGGGACAGAACAGGTTGCACCCACCCCAGCGGAAGCAGAGGACACGCAGGCCGAGCCGCAGGAGCCGAGAGCACCTTCTACCGCACCAGCCCCTCTGGAGACCGAGACAGCCGGGGAGGGGGATAATGCCGACGCTGCCATGGCTGTTCCTGCCCCATCTGCTCCACAGGTGGATATTCCCCTTGCATCCTCCTCCATTCAGCCCGAAAGTCGGCCAGAGCCAGAGCCAGAGCCAGAGCCAGAGCCAGAGCCAGAGCCAGAGCCAGAGCCAGAGCCAGAGGTTCCGGTTGTTGCCGCGCCGGTAACGCCGGTTGTGGCTCCGGTGCCACCTGCTGTGCCGCAGGTAGCCCTTCCCGTCCAGACAGTCTCCACGCCAGCAGATCCTGCGCCGACAGCCCCCGTGGTGGAGAGTGCTGTAAAACCAGTCCCTCCCGCGTCAGGCGCAGTTCAGACGCCGGGCAGGTTGCCAGTCCGTGCGGAAACAGACAAAAAAGAGAGTGCGCCGCTAGCGGCCCATATTGCGCGTCCAGCCTACAAGCTTGGTACAGGCTCGGCCTTGCAGATGGTGCGCGAAGCTGTGGTCAGCTTGTCCAAACGGATCGCCCGTACGGATATGCGCGCCCTGCTGCAAAGCGAGTTGTTCTGGCGCAGGGCCTGGATTGTCAGCTTTGTGCTGGCCGCACTGGTTGTGCTGGGTGTCTGGCACTGGTGGGCGGCGATTGTGGACGCATGGCCTGCCGCAGCCCGGCTCCACCAGCCGGGCTAATACCCATTTTATGCCCCGCAAGCCGTACGGGGCTGGTGGCTGCTGAGAAGAGGTTTAAAGCTTGCGGCCGACCAGCATGGCCAGCGTGGCGCCTGCTGCGGCCACGGCCATGAGTCCCAGACCATCGCAGATCAGCCCGATTGCGGTCAGTTCGTGCCCGGCAAGCACAATCTGTTCGGGAATGGCGCCGGCAACGCTGGCAATAGCGTCATGCGCCTGCGGGTCGGCTGATGCGGTGGTGCGGGTCAGGGTTTTGACCAGCGCTGGCAGTGCCGCCCATGCGGCCCCTGCAATGAGCAGGAGAGGGGCAAACAGTTCGGCCATCTGCTGCACAAAGTAGAAAACAAAATAACAGGCGGCTCCAATGGCCGTACGCAGCACCCGCAGCCCGGCGGAAGCCGATGTGTTCTGGCGGGAGGACATGGCAAGAGGCTGCTGGGAAGCGGGTATAGGTGTGCGCGTGTCCATGGACCAGTGTTCCTTCAGGTCATCCTAGGCGGAAATGTCAGTCAATCTGCCAATGGGGCAGGCTGCTCAAGTAAAGAGCGGCCTTTATACCGTTCTTGTGTGTGTCTTGCCACCTTGCTTGCAAAGGGACAGATACAGGCGCCATGGTGGTAACGCATTCGAGAGCAGACGGTGGATGTTTTTGTTTGGTATGGATCTAAAATCAGATTTAAGCGTAAAAAGGATGGGCCTAGGCGTCCAGCTATAGGCAGAATTTATGGATTTTCTTACCTGCACCATCCTGTTCGCGGGTGTAAATGCAACGTGCGAACAGCAGCTTGTAGCCGAACTGGACAAACGCGGTCTGGGCGTGCGTGTCGCCGCAGATGGTCGCACGGTTTTTGCCGGGTTTGATACCGAGCTTCCAAGCCTTCTGGTCGTGCAGGACCGTCTGCCCGATATGTCCGCCGCCCAGTTATGCCAGCGTTTGCGGCTGACATCGGCCACGCGGAGCATACCTGTGGTGGTGCTGGTAGATGCGCATGACCCCGAACAGGAGCGGGAAATTCTGGAACGTGGGGCGGACGCCTGCTTTTGCGCCACGGATGACCCGGTTTTTCTGATCTTTCGCATATGTGCGCTCCTGCGTGATTTCGGGAACGAAACCGCCGAGCGCGAAGGTGCCGTTTTCCGCCAGCCATGCGTTTCTGTTGTGACCGCGCCAGGGGGTATCCTATGGGCCTGGCCCGACGGGGCGAGCGTTGGCGAAGTGCCACGCCTTGTCCAGATGCTCCGCCAGAACGGTGAGGACGCAACGCTGGTGGAAGACCCGGACAGGCTTGAATTATCCAATGTCAGCGCCGGGCGCATCCAGCCTGACTGCATTGTGGTGGATCTGAGTTGCCCGGCCTTTAATGGTCTTGCACTGGCGCAGACAGTCGCCGCCTTCCGGCGCAGGAGCCGCCAGTGTACCCGTGTGCTGGGGGTGGTCGAGCGCGGTCAGCTGACAGCCGAAAAAATACGGCTGGTCTTTGACGCCGGTGTGGATGACCTGACGGACTCGGACATAACTCCCGCTCTGCTGGTTGCCCGCATAAGCAGCCTTGTGCGCCGCAAGACCTTGCAGGATGAAGCCCGGCGCGAGGAAGCGCATATAGAAAGTGCCCGCGCCCGTATGGCTCTGGCCGATGCCCTGCGCCGCGTGAATGCGGATCTGGCGGCCGCTAACCGTAAGTTGATTGATGCGCAGGTCAAACTGGTGCAGTCGGCCAAAATGGCGTCTCTGGGGGAGCTTGCTGCGGGTATTGCGCATGAGTTCAATAACCCGCTGGCTTTTGTTCTGGCGCATGAAAATACGGTCAAACGCAGTATGGCGCAGGCTTTGCAGGCTGTAAGGCAGAACGATATTGGCGTGGCCGAAGCCGCCCTGACCAAAGGGGCCGAGCGTCTGGCCTCCTCCCTTGTCGGGTTATCAAGGCTGCGGGAGCTGGTGGCCAGCCTGCGGCGTTTTTCCCGTCTGGAGGAAGGCGAGTTCCGCCGTCTGGACGTGCCTGAGGCCATCGCTATGGTGCTGACACTTCTGGCCCCCAAACTTGGGCAGGAAATAGCCGTGGAGTGCCGTCTGGAGGCGCCGCCGGAACTGGTCTGTCAGGCAGCGCTGGTTAATCAGGTGGTCATGAACATTGTCAGCAACGCAGCCGACGCCATTCTGGAACAGCGCGAAACAGCCCGCAAACAGGGTGGTTCTGCACCGGCCAGAGGCAAGGATCAGATTCTGATCGCCTCTTTTTTGGAAAAGGTGGAGGCCCAAGGGGCCGAAAATTATGTGTTGCAGATATCGGATACAGGACCGGGAGTGCCGCAGGAATTGCAGGAACGCGTTTTTGAACCGTTTTTTACAACAAAACCTGTAGGCTCGGGGACCGGGCTCGGTCTGGCAACGGCATATGGGGTTGTGCAGGCTCATGGTGGGAGTATTGTTATAACAAACTCGGAGGCTCTGGGTGGTGCCTGCTTTACCATTCGTGTGCCCTACAAATCAGGAGAGGAGAGGCGCGGTGAGCACGTTATATGAACCAACACAGCGCCCTTTTGTGCTCGTTGTGGATGACGAGCCGGAAATTCTGGTCGCACTGTCCGATCTGCTGGAAAGTGCCTACACGGTCCTGACCGCCTCCTCGGGGGAGGAAGGGCTTGAGCGCCTGCGCAGTAACCCCGGTGTTGCTGTTATTGTTTCCGACCAGCGCATGCCGGGCATGACGGGCGATGTGTTTTTGGCCCATGCGCGTGACCTGTCTGCGGCGGGGGCAATCCTGCTTACGGGGTATGCGGATATTTCCGCCGTGGAAGCAGCTCTTAACCGGGGCCAGATCTCCTTTTTTGCGTACAAGCCGTGGGATGATGAAACCCTGCTGTCCATGGTCGGGCAGGCGGCCGCGCGGTATTTTCTGGAAAAGGAGCTGGAGTGCGAACGCCTGCTGCTGCGCGGGCTTCTGGATAACCTGCCCTTTGGTCTTGCGGTCAAGGATCAGGCGGGCCGCTTTGTGCGGCTTAACCAGCAGATGGCAAGCCAGATGGGCCATACGGTCGCGCAGTGCATTGGCCAGCGTGAAGAGGATCTGGTGGACGGCCCACGGCTGGAAAGCCTGAAGGAAGCACAGGGCCAGCTTGCCCAGACCGGGCGCGACCAGCAGGTTCTCCAGCTCCCGGCACAGGATGGCCCCGCCCGTTGGCATGACCTGACGCGCGTCAGGCTGGATAGCCTGCGCAACACGCCTGTACAGTCCTCCATGCTCCTGGATTACTCCATTCTGATCGACCGGGATGTGAGCGAGCTTTTAAGTCTGGAGCAGCGGCTGCGGCAGGCGCAAAAAATGCAGGCCATTGGCACACTGGCCGGTGGCATTGCGCATGACTTCAATAACCTGCTCACGGCCATTCAGGGCTCTCTGGAACTGGTGCAGGACCTTGAGCCTCCAAAGGAAGCCCCGGTTGTCCGGCTGTATGAGAACGCCATGGAAGCCGCCCGGCGTGGCGCAGTGCTTACCCGCAAGCTGCTGGACTTCAGCCGGCCTAGGCATCTGGTCTGCCAGCGGGTGGATATGCATGATGTGCTGGAAAATCTTCAGACCTTCATGAAACAGGGGAAGGTGCCTGAGGAAATCCGTGGCGCGCTGGATGCGTCCCGGCTGGAGGGCATGAGCCGCTTTAGCAGCGTACGCTTCAATATCCCTCAGGAGCCGTTGCCGCCGGTCTGGACTGATGCCGTCCAGCTTGAGCTGGCGGTGTTCAGCCTGTGTGTGAACGCGCTGGATGCCCAGTCGGAAGGGGGGGAAACCTGCGTTTCCGTCCGTCAGGTTGCGCGCCTGCTGGGGCGGCATGTGGGGCGCGAGCATGCTGGAGCGTGGGTGGTCGTGCAGGTGACGGATCGTGGCATCGGCATGACCGAGGACATACGCGCCCGCATTTTTGACCCATTCTTTACCACGAAAGGCACAGGGCACGGTGTGGGGCTTGGCCTGTCCATGATTTATGGCTTTATCAGCCATTGCGGGGGAGAGGTGCGGGTAGATAGCGTTCCGGGGGGCGGCACGTCCGTTGAGCTATGGTTCCCCGCCATGGATCAGGAGATGGCCGCCGCCATTCCCGCCGTGCCTGCCAGTACGGTGCAGAGCATAGCTGCCGTCCTGCCTGAAAACGGTGCAGGCAGCACCATTCTGGTGGTGGATGACGAACCGGGTGTGCGTGCGGTAACCAGCGGCTTTCTGCGCCGTGCGGGGTATGAGGTCATGGAGGCGGCTAGTGGTACCGAAGCTGTGGAAAAAGTGCAGTCCACCCCCGGCGTTGCCCTTGTGGTCATGGATGTGATGATGCCGGGCATGAACGGGGGTGAGGCCGCACGGCGCATCCACGACGTGCGTGCAGACCTGCCGGTGCTGTTTGTCACGGGCTATGCGGATTTTGGCGTGCTGCCAGAAGGGGTTGCCGTTTTGCACAAGCCCTACACGCGTGATGCGTTGCTGGGAGATGTAAGGGCTATGCTGGCAGCATAGCCCACCCCCTTGTGTCCTGCGTCAGAACGCCTATTTCTTGGTGCTATGGATAGTTTTCATTCTGCTTCGTCTTCGCATGATCCCGTCGGCTGGCACGGGACCACCATTCTTTGTGTGCGCCGTGGCGCGCAGGTTGCCATGGCGGGGGATGGCCAGGTGACACTGGGCAGCACCGTGATCAAGGGCAACGCGCGCAAGGTCCGGCGCATTGGCCCTTCGGGCACCATTCTGGCGGGGTTTGCCGGTGCTACGGCCGATGCCTTTACCCTGCTGGAGCGGCTGGAAGCCAAGCTGGAGCGCTACCCCAACCAGCTGGAGCGCGCCTGTGTGGAACTGGCAAAGGACTGGCGCACGGACCGTTACCTGCGCAGGCTGGAAGCCATGATGGCCGTGGCCGATGCCGAGCATTCCTTTACCCTGACCGGCAATGGCGATGTGCTTGAACCCGAGGATGGTATTATTGCCATTGGTTCGGGGGGGAACTACGCCCTTTCGGCGGCGCGGGCACTGCTGACGGTAGAAGGGCTGGGAGCGGAGGAAATTGTAACCCGCGCCATGAAGATTGCTGGCGATATCTGCGTCTATACCAACCACTCCGTGAGGATAGAAACGCTGGATGCCAAAACGGCGGGAGACAGAGTCTGATGCAGGCCCCCCATCTTTCCCCGCGTGATATTGTTGCCGAGCTTGACCGCTACATTGTAGGGCAGGGTGACGCCAAACGGGCGGTTGCCATTGCCATGCGCAATCGTTGGCGCAGGGCGCAACTGCCAGAAGCCATGCGTGAGGAGGTTGTTCCCAAGAACATCCTCATGATCGGTCCGACCGGCTGCGGCAAAACCGAAATTGCCCGCAGGCTGGCCAGACTGGCGCAGGCCCCCTTCCTCAAGGTGGAAGCCACCAAGTTTACCGAGGTCGGCTATGTTGGCCGGGACGTGGATAGCATTGTGCGCGATCTGGTGGATGCCGCCATTGTCATGCTCAAGGACCTGCGCCGCAAGGATGTGGAGGAGCAGGCCGCTCAGGCGGCGGATGAGCGGATTGTAACTGCGCTGGCAGGTGAAGGTTCCTCGGCCGATACCAAAAGCAAGTTCCGCACCATGCTGCGCAGTGGCCAGCTTGAGGATAAGGAAATTGACATCGCCATAACCGATCCCGCCCCCACGAGCCCAGCGGACATGCCGGGTATGATGCCGGGGAGCGTGATCAACCTTGGCGAGATGATGAAAGGGTTTATGAATCGCGCCCCGAAGCAGAAAAAACTCCGGATTTCCGACGCCCGCAAACAGTTGCAGCGTGAGGAAGTCGAGCGCCTGCTGGATAGTGAGAGCCTGACGCGTGAGGCCGTAGCCCATGTGCAGAATAACGGCATTGTCTTTCTGGACGAGATCGACAAGGTCTGTGCCCGTTCATCCGAGAGCGGAGTAAAGGGGGGCGATGTCTCGCGCGAGGGGGTGCAGCGCGACCTGCTGCCCCTTATTGAAGGCACGACCGTTTCCACCAAGCACGGGCCGGTCAAAACCGACCATATCCTGTTTATTGCTTCTGGTGCGTTTCATCTGGCCAAACCGTCTGATCTGCTGCCGGAATTGCAGGGGCGTCTGCCTATTCGTGTGGAACTGCAACCCCTCTCGCGCGATGACCTGCGGCGTATTCTCACCGACCCGGAACATTCCCTGCTCAAACAGTACACCGCCTTGATGAAAACCGAAGGCGTAAGCCTGACATTTGCCGATGATGCCGTGGATGCTCTGGCCGAACTGGCTGCGGACATTAACGAACGGGTGGAAAATATAGGCGCACGCAGGCTTGCAACGGTGCTGGAAAAACTGCTGGAAGATATTTCCTTCACCGCACCCGAGCGTGGGGGTGAAAATGTTGTTGTGGATGGCGCCATGGTGCGTGACAAGGTGGCCCCACTGGCCCGCAAGGGCGATCTGAGCAGGTTTATTTTGTAATGGAAGCACCCTTTGTAACTCCGCAGGAAGACACCGCGGCAGAAGCCATCGAAGCCATTGGCGACGAACTGGACGTGTTTGATGACTGGATGGAACGCTACCAGTACATCATAGAAATGGGGCGTAAGCTGCCTCCATTCCCGCATGAATGGTGTAACGATGCGCACCGTGTGCCCGGCTGCCAGAGTCAGGTCTGGCTGGAGGCAAAAGAAGCAGATGGCAGGCTCTACTTTGCGGGCCTGTCCGATGCCGCCATTGTCAGCGGGTTGGTAGCACTCCTGCTGCGTGTGTATTCTGGCCGCACGCGGGAGGAGATTCAGGCAACTGATCCCGGTTTCCTGCGTGATCTGGGGTTGGTGCAGGCTTTGTCCACCAATCGCGGTAACGGGGTTGAAGCCATGGCCCGCGCCATGCGCTCGGCTGCTGCCGTATCTGCCTGATCAGGCCCGGCGGGTCTGCGCCCCCAGCCGGTGGGTTACAGGCTGGTTGGGGGGAGTGGTGGGGTACAAAGTGCTCAGTAGTCCACCACACCGGGGTAAAAACAGCCAGCAAGATGTTCAATAATCTGTTTGTAACGGGCTTTTTCAGCTTTTGGGTATCTTAGTTCAAAATTTGAGAACTGGTGCTTTTTCCAGAATACCTTGGCGTAAAATTCTGATTTTTCATCTATATCACCCGAAAGAACGGCCCAGTCCCGGTGAATAGACCTGTAGGTGATATTGCGCTTTCCTTCGGTGATAGAGGAAATTTCCTCCTCAAGAGTTTCCGGGGCGAAGGAGCCGTAAACCAGAAGGTCACCGCCATCTTTGGCCAGAAAATGCTGGCCGTCTCCATTCCCGGCCTCCCCCTGCGGCGTGAAGAGGTGAGCCGGGTAGCAGATCTGATACCCAAAACGTCCGTTTGTATAAGTCTGCCATGTAATGGCCTGTGTTCTGGCAGGTGCACAAAACGCAGAAGTAGACCCGGCACTTGCTAAGGCAAACGATAAGGCTCCCAGCAGGAGTATTTTTCGTACACTGACAGACATATCGGTTTTTCCTGCCGTTCCCTTGCAAAGAGCAGCCTACATGGTTCGGCTGTCTGGTGGAATGCAGGTGCTCAGTCACAAAAAAGCCGGCCCCCCCGTGTGGAGGACCGGCTTTTTTTAAAAAGTGCGGAAAGTCTGAAGCCTCAGGCGTTCCCTTTTTCCTTCAGCGCTTTCAACACATCCGCCGGGCGGATGGGCAGGTGGCGCAGGCGCACACCCACGGCGTTGAAAATGGCATTGCCTACGGCAGGTGCGATGGTTGTAACACCCGGCTCACCCAGACCCATGGGTTTTTCCGTGCTGGGCAGGAACTCAACATCCATTTCCGGCACATCCGCAATGCGCAGGGGGGTGTAGGTGTTCAGGTTACGGTCGCGCACGTTGCCATCCACAATTTCCGTCCCTTCAAACAGCGCCATGCTCAGCCCCCACAGGGCACCACCCTCGGTCTGGGCTGCGGCTCCGTCAGGGTCGATAATTGTGCCAGCATCCAGCACCAGCCAGATTTTCTGGCAGGTTACAACGCCTGTCTTGCGGTCAACATGCACCTGCACGGCACCAGCCGTCCATGTTGGCATGGCGCGTTCCTGCCCAAAGGTGGTGGCAATGCCAATGGCTGTATCCGCAGGCAGGGCAACCTTGCCATAGCCACATTTTTCCACCAGATGCCTGAGCACATTGGCCTGACGGCTGGCCCCACCCACGGAGTTGGGGGCGCTGCCGGCATTGCGGCCTTTGCTATCCAGCAGGCTCAGGCGGTAGTCCACCGGGTCCAGCTTACGGGCATGGGCAATTTCGTCCAGAAAGCTTTCATGCGCCCATGGGGTCCAGCCGGAACTGACCGAACGCAGCCAGCCGGGGCGGAAGGTTTCACTTGCCAGTTCATTGTCCAGCGCGCGTACCAGCATGGGGCCGACATCGTACCAGTGGTCGGCTCCTGCAATGGCAAACTGGTCATAAGGCTTGCCATCTTCGCCTTTTTCCATGAACGCGCTGGCCATAACACGGGTCGGCCAGCCAGCGGAGGCATGGTGCTGCCAGGCGGTAATTGCGCCATCCTGCCCTAGTGCAGCGCGGACCGTCTGCACGGAGGGGGAGCGGATGGAATCAAACAGCACGTCATCCGAGCGGGTGAAGATCAGCTTGACCGGCTTGCCCCCCAATGCCTTGGAAATAAGGGCCGCAGGCACTGCGTAGTCCCCGTTCAGGCGGCGGCCAAAGCCCCCGCCCAGCAGGTAGCTGCGCATGACCACTTCGGATTCAGGTACCTGTAGCGCCTTGGCAATAACGGGCAGGAACAAGGTCTGCCACTGGTTGCCGCAATGCACTTCCCACTTGCCTTCGTGCTGGCGGGCCAGCGCGTTCATGGGTTCAAGCTGGTAATGCAATACGGAGGAGCAGGTATAGGTCTGCTCCACCACCTTGGCGGCCTTGGCGAAAGTTTCGTCCACGCCGGGGTCGTTGAACACGCGCGAACCACCAGCCTTGTTCGCAATCTGCCTGCGGCCGTAGTCCAGAATATCCTGCTCGGTTACGTTGGCGGTCTTGCCCGGGGTCCAGACAACCTTGAGCGCATCCGTTGCACGGATGGCCGCAGGGTAGGAGGAGGCCAGAACCGCAACCCAGCCCGGTACGGTATCGGACGGGTCTTCGAGCACAATGTAGCGGATGTAGCCCTTGACCTTTCTGGCCTCGCTGTCATCCACCGAGACAACTTTGGAGCCATAGCGCGTGGGCGGTAGTTTGGGGCGGGCGTACACCATGCCGTCAAGCTTGGCGTCTATGCCGTAAATGGCGGTGCCGTTGGTTTTGGATGGAATATCCAGCGCCTTGACATCCTTGCCAATCAGCCGGCGCTCGGATGCAGGCTTGAGCGGCAGCTTGGCCATTTCTTCTGGTGTATAGGTTTTGGTCGGGTGCGCGCGGCTGACAATATCGCCGTAGCTGATCGACCGGCTGCCAGCAATAACCTGCCCGTTGCGGGCAATACAGGCAGCGGGGGAAACGCCCAGCAGTCTGGCGCCCTGTTCCACCATGACCGTGCGCGCGGCAGCCCCGGCCTGACGGAACTGGTCCCACGTCATCCACACGGACCATGAGCCACCTGTCACCATAAGGCCCCATTTGGGGTCTGTATCCACATAGGTAATGCGGACCTTGTTCCAGTCGGCTTCCATTTCATCCGCAATAATGCGGGCAAGGGCCGTGCCAATATGCTGGCCCATTTCCGCACGGATGATGTTCACGTTCACCCAGCCATCGGGGGCAATGGAGCACCAGATCGTGGGTTCAAAGGCGGCGGCTTCCTTCAGTGCTTCCGGTGCGCCCTGCGGGTAAACCTGCGCAGCCCTGCCCTGACGGGCAAACCCGAACAGAAAGGCAGAGCCCGCGGCGGTGAGCAGAAAACCGCGGCGCGAAGGTCCACGGCCCGCAGCCCGGTCCTGCTGTGCGGCAATACGTTCGAGCTTACCCATTGGATGCCTCCTCCTTGCGCAGGGCGGCAGCTGCTTTTTTAATGGCTTTGCGAATACGGACATAGGTCATGCAGCGGCACAGGCTGCCACCCATAACGCCATCAATTTCCTCATCCGTGGGGTCCGGGTAGTCCTTTAACAGGCTAACGGCCTGCATGATCTGGCCAGACTGGCAGTACCCGCATTGCGGAACCTGAATGTCCTTCCATGCCTCCTGCACGGCATGTCTGCCATTGGGGTCCAGCCCTTCAATGGTGGTGACATCAGCCCCTTCCAGCGCACTGAGCGGGGTAATGCAGGAACGGGTTGCCCGGCCACCAACCAGAACGGTGCAGGCGCCACACTGGCCTACGCCACAGCCAAACTTTGTGCCTGTCAGGTCCAGATCATCACGCAGCGCCCACAGCAGGGGGGTGTCGTCCGGCACATCGACAGAAACGTCACGGCCATTGAGTTTGAATTTTACCATCTCGTGCTCCGTGGTCCGTCTTAGTGCGATGAATTGACAGGAATGGTGGTAATGGTCTTGCGCACTGCGGCTGCTTTCTTTTCCAGATCCGTCCATGGTGGCAGGGTGGTGCGGGTGCGGCGCAGGTAGGCGGCAATCCGCGCCATATCCTGATCAGACAGGGCATTGTAGAAGCTGGGCATGGCTACGCCGGACTGGCCTTCTTCCGCTGTCAGCCCATGCAGGATGACCTGATAGAGGTTGGTGGGTTCATCCAGCCAAAGCGCGTTGTTCAGCGCCAGATCGGGGCGGCCCAGTACGGGGGAGGGGGCTGCATTGTAATGGCAGGCCGCGCATGCACCCTGATAAAGCTTGGCGTCGGGGTCCACGGTCGGGCCGATCAGGTCGGTCCCGGACTGTTCCATGGCGCGGGCAAGGGCGGCCTTGTCGTGTTTTTCACGCTCGGCAGCATGGTCCACATCGGCAAAATAATGCGCGATGGCGTGTACATCCTCCTCCGGTACGGTGGAGAGGAAGCGGTGCGGCACGGGGGACATGGGGCCGCCGGCTGGCCCATGGAGCGGCGCCACCCCATAACGCAGGTACTGGAACAGCTCGTCTTCCGTCCATGTGGTGGGTGTCGGATTATGCTCGTTCAGTGGGGGGGCAATCCAGTTGTCCACCACTGCGCCAGCGTAAGGAGCGCTCTTCTTTTCCGCCCCCATGGCGTCACGCGGGGTATGGCATGCGCCGCAATGGGCGTTACCTTCGGACAGGTAAGCTCCACGGTTCCACAAGGCATCATGCCGCGGGTCGGGTTTGTATACGCCGGGGGTGAAGTACAGCAGCTTCCAGCCAGCCTGCAGAATGCGCAGGCTGAGCGGGAAGGGCAGCTCGTTGGCGCGGTGCGTCATGTGCACGGCAGGGCGTGTCATCAGATAGGCATACAGGTCGGAGACATCCTGCTCGGTCATTTTGGTGAAATGATCAAACGGGAAAGCCGGAATAAGATGGACCCCCTTGCGGGAAACCCCAAGATGCATGGAGCGCTGGAAGGCTTCTTCCGACCAGTTGCCAATACCGGTTTCAAGGTCTGGCGTAATATTGGGGGAATAGATGGCGCCAAACGGTGTATCCATCTTGTAATCGCCAGCCAGTTCCGGCCCACCGCCCATGTCTGTGCGGGTGTGGCACTCCGCACAGTATCCTTCGGCGGCCACAATCCGGCCCCGTTCAATCTGCTCGGCAGAAAAACTGCCGCGGTCAGGGGGATCCACCGGTTCTATGGGGGGGTACCAGGCGTAATAAAGAAAACTCATGCCGCCCACGGCGCCAATGGCGGCTGCTCCTGCTAAAAGACGTTTGATCACTCTAATCCCCACCTTATGTGTAAACGTCCCGTCTGGAGGACAGATGGATCAAGTCTGCCCAACACAGCCAGAGGAACAGCATTTGCGGTCTGTCGTTGATTAAGATCAATCGTATCTGGATTTCTGTCGTAGATAAACGCATAGAAGTCATGTTATTACACGACAAAGTGTATATGATTTATCTATATCGCAAGAATATTACAAAAACTGGCCTTTTTTGGGTATTATCTATATTCGTAAAGATATAGATAAACGGAAAATTGCATGTGCGGCATGCATTTTATTCGGGTGAATGGCGGGGGTTCCCGTATGGAAAGAGGCTGGATAGGCAGTGGTGTCACATAGAATCCGACCGGTCGAAGAATCGGTTGCCCCTTGAGGAGCAGATTTGTTGCAAGCAAAGGCTTGAAAGCTGCCCCCCTTTCTTTTAAGGAAGCGCATTCGCGCACGCGTCCGGGCCTGTGGGGCATGCCCGGCCGTGCAGAAGCCACTTTACTTCTTCGGGGGTAGGGCGGTTATGTCCAGCGTATTTCAGGAGTAATGAAATGCCCAAAATGAAGACCAAATCGTCGGTCAAGAAGCGGTTCAAGATCACCGCGACCGGCAAGGTGCTCTCCGGCCCGTGCGGTAAGCGTCACGGCATGATCAAGCGTACCCAGAAGATGAAGCGCTCCGCTCGCGGCACGCAGGTTCTTCAGCCGCAGGACGGCCGTACGGTTAAGCAGTGGGCCCCCTACGGGCTGTAAGGAGCATCTAAGATATGGCACGTGTTAAACGCGGTGTAACCACACTCGCCCGCCACAAAAAAGTTCTGGAACTGTCCAAGGGTTACCGCGGCCGGTCTTCCACCAACTACCGTATTGCTCTGGAACGCGTTGAAAAGGCGCTCCAGTACGCATATCGTGACCGCCGCAACAAGAAGCGTGAATTCCGCGCTCTGTGGATCCAGCGTATCAACGCCGCTGTGCGTGAACACGGCCTGACCTACAGCCGTTTCATTAACGGTCTGGACAAGGCCGGGATCGAGATTGACCGCAAGGTTCTGGCCGCCATCGCATTTGATGACGCAGCAACCTTTGCCGAAATCGTCAAGAAGGCACAGGCCGCTCTGGCAGCCTGATTGCCGGTTCTGACAGATCCGGTATACAAGAAGGCCGTCCCTTACCGGGCGGCCTTTCTGCTTTCTGGCGGATGGTTTTTGAGCCTAAGGGCTTTTCTCCCGGAGCGGGAGATTGTATCCGCCCGGTAGTATTTTTTCCTCAGCGCGGGGTTCCATGAGCGACGATCTAGAAACTCTTCGGCAGGATGTCCTGTCCGAACTGGCTGGTGCCACAGACCTGCGGGCATGGGATGCCGTGCGCGTTGGCACTCTGGGCAAATCCGGCCGTCTGACCGGTCTGCTCAAGGCGTTGGGGAAAATGCAGCCCGATGAGCGCAAGGCGCGGGGCGTTGCCCTGAACCGCCTGCGTGATGAACTGACCCAGGCGGTAGAAGCCCGCGGCAAGGCGCTGGAAGCGGCTGCCCTGCAGGCCCGCCTGATCGCCGAAAAGCTGGACGTAACCGTACCTTCTCCGGCAGAGGTCGCAGGCTACATCCACCCGATCAGCCGCACGATTGAGGAAATGACGGCCATTTTTGGTGTCATGGGTTTTCAGGTTGCTGAAGGGCCGGATATCGAGACTGACTGGCACAATTTTTCGGCCCTGAACACGCCCGACCACCACCCCGCGCGGACCGACCACGACACATTTTACCTTCCGCCTGCGCCGGGGCTGGATGTGACCCGCGTCCTGCGGACCCAGACCTCGGGCGTGCAGATCCGCACCATGCTGGGGCAGAAGCCACCTCTCCGTATTATTGCACCCGGCCGGACCTACCGTGCGGACCACGATGCAACGCATTCTCCCATGTTCCACCAGTGCGAAGGTCTGGTTGTGGGGCAGGGGATTACTCTTGGGCACCTCAAGGGCTGCCTGATCGAGTTTTTGCGTGCGTTTTTTGGCAAGCCGTCCCTGCCGGTGCGCTTCCGCTCATCCTACTTCCCGTTTACCGAGCCGTCTTTGGAAGTGGATATTGGCTGGTCGCGCAAAACGGGTGAAATCGGGGCCGGGGAAGACTGGCTGGAAGTGCTGGGTGCAGGCATGGTCCATGCCCGTGTTCTGGCCAATTGTGGGCTGGACCCGCGTGTATGGCAGGGTTTTGCCTTTGGTATGGGGGTCGAGCGTCTGGCGATGCTGAAGAACGGCATCCCCGACCTGCGCTCGTTTTATGAAAGCGATATCCGCTGGCTGCGACATTACGGGGCAGACCCGCTCGCACCCGCACTGCTGCACGAAGGGGTGTGAGAGTATGAAATTCACGCTGTCATGGCTGTATGAGCACCTGGAAACACAGGCAACGCTGGCCGAAATATGCGCCATGCTCAACCAGATTGGTCTGGAGGTGGAAAGTGTCGAGAACAAGGGGGCTGCTCTCGAACCGTTTCTGACCGCGCGTATTCTGGACGCCCAGCCTCACCCCAATGCTGACCGTCTTCAGGTCTGCCGGGTGGATGCCGGTCCCGGTTTTTCGGATGTGCAGGTGGTGTGCGGTGCTCCCAATGCACGCAAGGATCTGGCGGTTATCTTTGCACCGCCGGGCGCTTATGTGCCGGGGCTGGATACAACCATCAAGGCAGGCAAGGTCCGGGGTGAGCTCAGCGGTGGCATGCTCTGCTCCCTGCGTGAACTGGGGCTGGGGGAAGAGACCAGCGGCATAGCCGAACTGCCAGCCGATACGTTGCCCGGCCAGTCCTACCCCGATTTTGCCGGGCTGGATGATGTGGTCATCGATATTGCCATAACCCCCAACCGGGGCGATGCGCTGGGTGTGCGTGGCATTGCGCGCGATCTGGCCGCTGCCGGGCTTGGCACGCTGCGCCCGTGGCTGGCCGAAACGGTGGAAGGCACGTTTGCCTCCCCCGTGGAATGGGCCATTACCTACCCCGAGGCCTGCCCGTGGGTGCTGGGGCGGACCATCCGTGGGGTCAGGAACGGCCCCAGCCCGGAATGGCTGCGTAACCGGCTGGAAAGCATTGGCCTGCGCTCCATTTCCGCACTGGTGGATATTACCAACTATTTCTGTTTCGACCTTGGGCGTCCGCTGCATGTGTTCGATGCGAACACAATTGCCGGTGGCAGGCTGACCCTGTGCCGTGGCGCGGGGGAAACCTTCCGCACGCTGGACGGGCAGGATTGCTCCGTAACGGCGGAAGACTGCGTTATTGTGGACCAGAATGGTGTGCAGTCCCTTGCCGGGATTATGGGCGGGGAAGCCACAGGTGCGACTGACACCACAACCGATGTGTTTGTGGAATGCGCCCTGTTTGACCCCGTGCATGTGGCCCTGAGCAGCCGCAGGCTCGGCCTGTCGTCTGATTCGAGTTATCGCTTTGAGCGTGGTGTGGATCAGGCACTTCCTGTAGCCGCTCTGGAAGCGGCAACCCGCATGATTATTGACCTGTGCGGGGGGGAAGCCAGCGAGGTTGTCTCCGCCGGGGAGCCGCCCGCATGGCAGCGCACGGCAACGCTGCGCTTTGACCGGGTGCGCGATCTTGGCGGGCTGGACGTGCCGGCTGATGAGAGCGTAAGCCTGCTGGAAAAGCTGGGCTTTGAGGTGCGCGAGCGGACCGCCGGGGAGGTGGAACTTGGTGTGCCTTCGTGGCGGAATGATGTGGCGCAGGCCCCTGTTCTGTCGCAGGGCAGGGACCTGCCCGCCGATGTGGCAGCCCTTGCCGCACAGGGTGTAGCGGCCATTGAGGCCGAGAGCGATCTGGTGGAAGAAGTTCTGCGGCTTAAAGGGCTGGATGCAGTTCCTGCTGTTCCGTTGCCTCCCATCAGCGTGGTGCCCGGTGCATCGCTCACTCCTGCACAGGGCCGTTTTGCACTGGCACGCCGCGTTCTGGCTGCCCGTGGCCTGACCGAAACCGTGGGCTTTTCCTTTGTCTCGCACGAGGAAGCCATGCATTTTGGCGGCGCACCAGAAAGCCTGCGCCTGCTCAACCCCATTGCCTCGGATCTGGACCAGATGCGCCCGACCCCGCTGGTTAATCTGGTGGCGGCCATCCGGCACAACAGCGTGCGCGGGTGGGGGGATATTGGACTGTTTGAGATTGGTCCGGCCTTTGCCCAGTCCGCACAGCAGACGCTGGCAGCCGGTGTACGTTCGGGTTTTACGCAGCGTTACCCCGGTGTGCCCGGGCATGCGGTGTCGCTCTGGGCTGCCAAGGCGGATGCGCTGGAGGTGTTGCGGCAGTTCGGGGTTAACCCCGATGCCATCACCACCACGGTGGATGCACCGGCATGGTACCATCCCGGTCGTTCGGGTGTGCTGCGGCAGGGACCCAAAAACGTTCTGGCGTATTTTGGCGAACTGCATCCTTCCGTGCTTCAGGCCGCGGGGATCGATGTGCCGGTTGTGGCGTTCGAAGTGTTTGTCGAAGGCGTGCCGCAGCCTAAAAAGAAGAAGAAAACCGCGCCTGTTCTGTCTGCTTTCCAGCCGGTGCGGCGTGACTTTGCGTTTGTGCTTGCACAGGATGTTCCAGTGGAAAGCGTGTTGCGCGCAGTACGTGGTGCGGACCGCCTGCTTGTGGCTGATGTCAGCCTGTTTGACATTTATACAGGGCCGCATGTGGCGGAAGGCACACGCTCGGTCGGGGTGGAGGTCACACTCCAGCCTACTGAGAAAAGTCTGACAGATGCTGAACTCGAAGCCGTATCCGAGCGTATTGTGGCTGCTGTCAGCAAGGCGACCGGGGCTGTCCTGCGTTAAGGGCAGGCCGCGGCAGAAGGAGCAGGTCATGGCATGTTATTCCCCCGCCCATGTAAGCCGCTGGGTCAAGGCCGGTTTTGCCGCTGTGCTGCTATGCGGTGGGTTTGCCCCGCCGCATGCCGTACGGGCGGACGAAATTACAGGGGCGGGCTCAAGCTTTGCCGCGCCGCTGTATCAGGCATGGTCGGCGGCGGCTCCTGCTGGCGTGGATGTGCGGGTGAATTACCAGACCATAGGTTCGGGTGCCGGGCAGAACCAGATTCTGGCTGGCACGGTGGATTTTGGCGCATCCGACGCCCCCATGGCTCATGCACGTCTGGTGGCTGGCGGGCTGGTGCAGGTACCCACAGCCATCGGGGGGGTGGTGATAACCGCCAATGTTCCCGGTGTGGCTGATGGTGCCCTGCGCCTGAGCGGGCCTGTGCTGGCTGCTATTTATGCAGGCACCATAACCCAGTGGAATGATGCCCGGATTGCCGCCCTTAACCCCGGCGTCAATCTGCCAGATCAGGTGATTGCCCCTTTGCACCGGGCGGATGGCTCGGGCACGACCTATGTTTTTACAGACTATCTGGCCCATGTATCCCCCGAGTGGAAAAATGGCGTGGGTAAGGGCACATCCGTGGCATGGCCGGTGGGCGCTGGCGCGCGTGGTAATGACGGTATTGCCGCGTATGTGCAGAATACGGCAGGCAGCATAGGCTATGTTGAATACGCCTATGCTGTGCGCAACCATCTGGCTCTTGTGCAGATGCAGAATCATGATGGTTTTTTTGTCAGTCCATCCGCCACAAGCTTTGCGCAGGCTGCCCAGTCCGCACGATGGGATGAGGCGGACCTGACCGCAGCCCTGAGTGATGTGGAAGGGGCGCAAAGCTGGCCCATTATTACCACCACCTATGTGCTGTTCCCAGCCACGGCGACCGCCGATAATCAGGGGCAGGCCGTGCGGCGCTTTTTCCGCTGGGGGTTGCTTGGTGGGGAGGCCGTAACCCGGCAGCTTGATTATGTGCCGCTCCCTGAGCAGATCCGTGCTCGTATTCTGCTCAGGCTTGGCGGGGAGTGAGCCATATGCAGGGGTTATCCCGCGCTCATTCCAGACTTGTCCTATATTTCATCCACAGATTCTGTGGATAACCGCTCCGGTGGTTAATGCAGCCAGACCTGAGAGAACAGGATCTGATTGACCTCGGTATAAAAAAAGTTCCGAACACGGGCGGATGTCAGCACCACGTTGTCTTTTTCAATCATGGGAGCGGCGGGTGCCTGCTCCATGATCAGCCTGTTGGCTTCCATCCAGAGCTGGTCGCGCTGGGTTGTGCTCAGGCTGGTATCCGTTTTGGCCCGCTCCATGACAGACTGGGCGTGGGGGTCGCAAAATCCCGGTATGTTAATCGAGCTGTCGGAATGGGGATGAAAATTCTCACACCCGAAGAGCGCGTCCACAAAGTTGGAGGCCGAGGGGTAATCGGCTGACCAGCTTGTGAGTGATATCTGCACATGGTTATCCGTGTTCTGGATGTAGGGCAGATGCAGGCTGCTGCTTATGGGGCGCAACACGGCCTGATAGCCAAGGGATTGCAGCATGTCGCGCACCCAGGCGCCCATGGCCATGTCTGCGCTGGTATTGTCCACGACTAGCGTAACCTTCTGCCCCGTGGTGCCACTTGCGCGGACCAGATTGCGGGCCATCTGCATGTCCGGCGCGGACCATTGCTGTGCTGGTGCGGTGGGCGAGGCCCCGCGCGTATAGGCACAGTTCTGCCCCGCAATATCCAGAGCAGACGGAACAAGCCCGCATAACGGGCGGGCAATACCCGGTCCACCGTACAGAATAACCAGCGCTTTGCGGTTGAGAGCATAATTAACAGCCTGACGCACCCTTATGTCCGTAAAAGGGGGTTCATGCATGTTCATGGGTAAAAAGTAGATCGAGGGATGGCGCATGACATGCGTCCGCTCCGCAAAGTGGCTGCCAAGCTCTCCCAGCCGGTCCAGGGGGATGGTATCGGCCATCCAGTCATACTGCCCGTTTTCCACTGCGGTTACGGCGGCTTCTTCGGGAATGCCAAAGGTATATTCAATTCGGTCGGGGTAGCCTGCGGGCTGTGCCTGCGGGTTCCAGACATGGAAGGCAGGGTTGCGGGCAAGATACAGAAAATTGTTGGGGTCGTAGGCTTCCAGCCGGTAGGGGCCGGTGCCGGGCAGGGGGGTATTGCCCGTATCGTGGTCGGGGGTGCTGGCTGGCAGAATAACAGCGTGGGTAAAGGCCAGCTTTTGCAGGAACTCGGTATCGGGGTGGGTCAGATGGAAGGTTATGCGCCGGGTGGCTGCATCGGCTTCTATCCCATGTTCGAGAGTGCAGTGTGTGGGGGTACGCAGGCAGGCATCCGCTCCGACAAGAGCGCCATAGAACGCTCCCGCTGTTGGCGCACCAATACGGAAAAGGCGCTGGAAGGAGGCAACAACATCCGCCGTGGTCACGGGCTGGCCGTTGGAGAAGACAATGTTGGGGCGCAGCGTAAACGTGTAACTCAGCCCGCCATCCTGCGGGGCAGGCAGGGCTTCTGCCAGATCGGGCACGACCTCTTTGCCCGCAGGGCCGGTAACTTTGCGAAAAGTGGTGAGCCCATCATACACATTGGCAAAAAGATTGATGTATTTGCCCGTGTAGTTGATCTGGGGGTCCAGTGTGCCGCCAGAAGCAGAGGCAACCAGCCGGAGTGTTCCGCCTGCATGTTCGGGCAGGGGGAGTTCGGGTGGAGGTGCTGGAGGGCTGGCGCATATCCCTTGGGGAAGAGGAGAGGCCAGCAGGCATGCCAGCAGTCCGCCAGCAAGCTGACTGTAAAAAGAGTGTCGCTTTTTAGCGCGGTACATTCTGGCCCATGGTCTGGGCGGGCTGCCCTGGCATGGGTTGGCCGGTCATAAGGGCGGCAAAGCCGGAATACATGGTGCTCAGGACAATAACGCCCACCATGACAGCCCCGGCGATAACGGCCAGACGGACAACTTTCTCCGTCTTGTCATTATCGGTCATATTGTACGCCCTGCGGGGCACCGACGGCCTGTTTTCTATACAAGTTCTGCGTCTTTGTGTATTGGGCGGTGTCTTGCGGGGTTGCTGGCGGCCTGTACCAGTCAGGTGTGACCTGTCCCTTGTGGATGCGTGCGTGGTAGTGGTGCGCATTGGGGTCTTCCGCGCAGGCCGAAAGGCCCGTGAGCATCAACACAAGCAGGGCAAGCTGGGTACGGGAGCGTGTGGACGTTTTCATGTTACCGAGCATACTCCCAATTTTCCTGTCGGAAAAGTCTTGCCCTCTGTGGCGCTGTGGGCACGCCATATGGCGGCGGCAGGTTTCGTAAAATGCGCAGTCATGCGCCGTGTGCATGTTCCTTACCTGTGCTTGCAGGTGTGGCATGGTTGCCTCGGGCCTGTTAAAAGCGGAGCCAAAGAGCGGAGTTTGCCATTTCCTTGCCTTATCATTGTGTTAGCAAGGAAGGAATCAGACAGGTTTTGGCAGTAAAAGGGACATGGGTATGGCGGTAACAGGGCTGGCTGCGATACTGCTTGTTATTGCGCTCCTGCTGGTTGTGGTGAGTGCGGTACAGCCCATTGCCCGCAAGCTCGAACTTTCCGAAACCGTTCTGCTGGCTATTGTCGGCATTATTATTGGTTCGCTGGCGGATTTTGCGCTGCGTACGTCCTATGCTTCCGCCCTGAGCGGGATAGCCGAAACCCTGCTGGATTTTCCCATAAGCAGTGAGTCGTTCCTGCTTATTTTTCTGCCCGTGCTGGTTTTTCAGGGTGCGCTGGCCATTGATGTGCGGCGTCTGGCGCACGAGGCCGCAACCGTGCTGCTGCTGGCCGTGGTGGCTGTGGCGCTCTCCACCGCCCTGATCGGTTTCGCCCTGATGCCCTTTGCGGGCATGCCGCTTGTGGTCTGCCTGCTGCTTGGCTCCATTGTGGCGACCACGGACCCGTCCGCTGTGGCCGGGATTTTCCGCGATATTGGCGCCTCCACCCGTCTGACCCGGCTGGTGGAGGGGGAGGCGCTGCTCAATGACGCCGCCGCCATTTCCATTTTTTCCATTCTGCTGCCATCGGTCACGCTGCATCGCGCCATCCACCCGGGAGAGGCCGTTGTTTCGTTTGTCGTCTCCTTTGCGGGGGCTCTGGTGGTCGGGGTGCTGTGCGGACGGCTGACACTGGCCATGATGTCGGCCATCGGCAGTTCCGCTGCCGAAATTACGCTCAGCGTCGCGCTGCCCTATGTTGTCTATATTATTTCGGACGAGTTTCTGGGGGTATCCGGTGTGGTGGCCACCGCGGCTGCGGGGTTGACGCTCTCGGTTTACGGGCCGTCCACCGTACGGCCACAGACATGGCTGTTTCTTAACCAGCTCTGGCAGCAACTGGTATTCTGGGCGGGGTCTTTGGTGTTTGTGCTGGCGTCCATGCTGGTGCCGCACCTGCTGGTGGGCATGACCCGCTGGGACTGGGTGCTGATCCTGATCGCCAGTGTGGCCGGGCTTACCGCCCGTGCAGCCGTGGTGTTTGGCATGCTGCCATTTCTGGCATGGTCGCGCCTTTCTCCGCCCGTACCAACACCGTTCAAGGTGACCATGGTGTGGGGGGGGCTGCGTGGGGCGATTACGCTGGCGCTGGCGCTGGCTGTGACTGAGAACGAGCATGTCGCAACCCCCATTGCCCATTTTATTGGTATTATCGCCACCGGCTTTGTGCTGATTACCCTGCTGGTCAATGGCACCACATTGCGCTCGCTTGTTCTGTTTTTAAAGCTCGACCAGCTTTCTCCCATTGATGAGGCTATGCGCCATCAGGTGCTGGGCATAGGTCTGGGGAATGTCCGCGAACGGGCGCAGGAACTGGGGAAAGAGCTCGGCTTTAGCGCGGACGCCACGCGCCCCGTGCTGGACCAGATCGAGCGGCGCTCGGAGGAGGAGCAGGCCGCCAATGTGTTCGATCAGGCTTTGTCCGATACCCAGCGTGTCAACCTCGCCCTGATCACCATAGCCAGTCAGGAGCGCTCTTTGCTGCTGGACCTGTTCCGCATGCAGGGTCTGTCCCGGCGGGTGATGGAAACCCTGCTGCGTTCCTCCGAAGCCGCCATTGATGGTGCAAGGCTGGAAGGGCGGCTGGGGTATGTGCGCGCATTACGGCGGCGGCTGAGTCCTTCCTTGCGGTTTGATCTGGCGCAATGGGTGCATAATTACCTGCACTGGGACCGGCCCCTGATGCTGTGCATGGCCGAGCGGTTTGAAATGCTGATGGTGGCGCATTTTATTTCCATCTCGCTGACCCGCTTCATGCGTGAACGACTCGAACCCACGCTGGGCAGTCGTATTGGGGAGATTGTGGCCGAGGTGCTCTCCCGCCAGCGCAAGCTGCTGGATGAGGCGCTCGAAACCTTGCGGCTGCATTACCATGGCTACGCCGAAGCGCTGGAAAACCGCATTTTCCGCCAGATATCCCTGCGTCTGGAAGGGGAGGAATACGACACCCTCCTCGCGGAATCCCTGATCAGTGATGAACTGAACCGTGAACTGCTCAAGGAACTGGAGCGCCGCAGGTACCGCCTGAACAAGCGCCTGAGCTTTGACCTGCGTAGCGGGATTGAGGACCGGATTAAAAACGCAGCCGTGTTCCGTGGGCTGCCGGGTGCGGAACTGCATGATCTGGCCACCACCACATCCCTGCGCTTTGTTGCACCGCAGGAACTGCTGTGCCGCAAGGGGCAGAAGATGCGCTACGTCTATTTTATCAGCGCCGGGCTGGTGGAGGCGCATGTGGCCGGGGTGGATGAACTGTACGGGGCAGGGGACCTGCTTGGCGCGCAGGAAGCTCTCCAGCGCTGGCGTTGTGTGGGCAATGTGCGTGCTGTGCAGTTCGGGCACTTTATGGCGATCAAGGCGTCGCGTTTCCGCCGTCTGGTAGATGACTACCCGGTTGTCATGCAGAACATCGAAACAATCCTGCGCAAGCGCGAGGCAGGGGAGCGTCCGACATCGCTTCTGCCAAGGCGGAAAATAGCCGCTATGGATGAGGATGGTCTGGCGGCCAGAGCCCTGCTTGCACCCGAAGGAGATGTGCTGGCTCTTATGCCGCCGGAAAAGCCCGATGCAGGAACATCAGACGATAAAGAGGCAGGCAAGGCGTAAGTCGCCTGCCTCTTTGGGGTATCAGGCAGGCAGGTCTAGCGCAGGTTGCTCTGGCGCAGCGCAAGGCCGAACTGTACCCAGCCAATGCCGCTTGCTATCAGTTCAACGGCGATAAAGGTGCCAATCAGCCACAGGCCGGACCAGGGCAGGCTGAGGTACAGGCACATGCCCACCACAAGGCTGATCAGCCCGCTGGCCAGAATAATGCCCCAGCCCGGTAGCCCACGGTACTGCAACGCCATGATCGAGCGCAGAACACCCACCACAACAAAACAGGCAGAGGCAAAAACCGTAATGGCCACGGAGCCGGAGACAGGTTCCCTGATCAGCAGGGCACCAGCAAGAACATAAAGCCCGCCGCAGAGCAGGGAAAACAGAAAGCCCCCCCAGTCCTTGACCGCAAGTGCATGTACACCCTGCATGATCCCGGCAAAAATAAGCAGGCCACCAATAAACATGGTGCTGGCGAGGGTAACGGACACCGCATCAAGGCAGGCAACAAAGCCCAGTATGACCAGCGCAACGCCCAATCCGACAAAGAGGGCCCATTTGTGTGCAAATGGCATGGTGTATATCCTTGCGTCCCAGAGTGAAGAGTAGTGCTGCCCTGATAGTATGTTGCTGCGTGTTAATACAAAATAAAAACGGCCCTGCACGCCTCTTGCCCCCTCATCCGCATGGCTTTTGTTGACAGGCCGGTGACGTTCTCGTAAACCCTGCGACCATTGCCGGGAATGTGGACAGACCGGCCAGCGCCTTTTTGCTGGTAATGCGGTGTGCGCCCGCTCCGATCCGTGGTGGACGGAGACTACCGGTGTAATGACGGGCTGTTTCTCCCGGCCCGCCTGTTGAGAGATGAAGAGCGCACTATGAGCAAGCGCCTTGAGAGCAAGTACAAAATCAACCGCCGCCTTGGCGTAAACCTGTGGGGCCGTGCAAAGTCCCCCGTTAACCGTCGTGAATACGGTCCGGGTCAGCACGGTCAGCGCCGCAAGGGCAAGCCTTCTGACTTTTCCGTGCAGCTGATGGCCAAGCAGAAGCTCAAGGGCTACTACGGCAACATCACGGAAAAGCAGTTCCGCCGCTACTATCAGGAAGCCGTGCGTCGTAAGGGCGATACGTCTGAAAACCTGATCAACCTGCTCGAACGTCGTCTGGACGCGGTGATCTACCGCATGAAGTTCGCGATCACGCCGTTTGCTGCCCGTCAGTTCATCAGCCATGGCCACATTCTGGTCAACGGCCGCAAGCTGAACATCCCGTCCTACATCGTTAAGGATGGTGACGTGATTGAAGTGCGTGAAAAGTCCAAGCAGCTTGCCATCGTTCTGGATGCAACCCAGTCCGCTGAGCGTGACGTGCCGGAATACATGGAAGTGGATCATCGCCAGATGAAGGGCACGTTCCTGCGTGGCCCGCAGCTTTCCGATGTGCCGTATCCGGTGCAGATGGAACCGAACCTGGTGGTCGAATTCTACTCCCGTTAATCGGGAACTCCGGTTCGACCTGTGGACGCCGGGTGGAGGGTTTTCTCTCCATCCGGCGTTTGCCGTTTTTATTCATGCCAGAAGCCCCGGAACTGATTTATGTCTGATACCGCCAATCCTGAACTGGGTAAGGAAATTGTCCGCCGTCGTACGTTTGCGATCATCTCGCACCCCGACGCCGGTAAAACCACACTGACCGAGCGCATTCTGCGCGCGGGGGGTGCCATTCAGCTGGCGGGGAACGTGCGGGCCAAAGGCGAGCGCCGCCGCACACGTTCGGACTGGATGGCCATTGAGCGCGACCGTGGCATTTCGGTTGTCAGTTCGGTCATGACGTTTGATTACGGCGGGTGCGTGTTCAACCTGCTCGACACGCCGGGCCATGAAGACTTCTCCGAAGATACATACCGGACCCTCACCGCCGTTGACTCGGCCGTTATGGTGATTGACGCCGCCAAGGGGATAGAAGACCGGACACGCAAGCTGTTCGAAATCTGCCGTCTGCGCGATATTCCCATCGTGACCTTCATCAACAAGATGGACCGCGAGGCACAGGACCCCTTTGCCCTGTTGGACGAAATTGCTTCCTCCCTTGCACTTGATACATGCCCCGCCACCTGGCCGGTTGGCCGTGCGGCCACATTTGTTGGCACGTATGACCTGCTGAACGGCAAACTCAACACGCTCACACCGCTGGCGGAGGACGATGCCCGTCTGGTGCAGATGCGTGAGGAACTGGAACTGGCCGAGGCTGCCTTGCCGGAGTTTGACCGCGCCTCGTTCGATGCCGGGCATCTGACCCCCGTGTTTTTCGGGAGTGCGATCAAGGAAATAGGCGTGACCGACCTGTTGGACGCGCTTGTGGCCTTTGGCCCGTCCCCCCGCGCGCAGGCGGCGGAAAGCCGCACAATCACGGCGGATGAGCCGGGTATGACGGCGCTGGTGTTCAAGATTCAGGCCAACATGGACCCTAACCACCGTGACCGCATTGCTTTTGCGCGCATATGCTCTGGTCGGCTAACGCGGGGTATGCGGCTCAAACACACGCGCACAGGCAAAAGCTTTGCCGTGCACACGCCTCAGTTCTTTTTTGCGCAGGACCGGCATCTGGCGGAAGAAGCCTTTGCAGGCGACGTTGTGGGCATTCCCAACCACGGCACCTTGCGTATTGGTGACACACTGACCGAGGGGGAGGACATCCGCTTTACCGGTGTTCCCCATTTTGCCCCCGAAATCCTGCGCCGTGTGCGTCTTGATGACGCCATGAAGGCCAAAAAGCTCAAACAGGCTCTGGTGCAGCTGGCGGAGGAAGGGGTCGTACAGCTCTTCAGGCCGCAGGATGGCGCGCCTCCCATTGTGGGTGTGGTGGGCACACTGCAGCTTGATGTGTTGCAGGCCCGGCTGCAGGCGGAATATGGCGTTGGTATCGGGTTTGACTCCACACCGTTCTCCCTTGCGCGCTGGATCACCGGACCACGGAGTAAAATTGAGGCGTTTGCCGCCTCCAACCGCTCTGCCATGGCGGATGATCTGGATGATGACCCTGTTTTTCTTGCAACGTCGGGCTTTATGATGCGCCGGACAGAAGAGCAGAACCCCGACATCAAGTTCCACGATATTAAGCAGATCGGGATCGAAATCGGCTAAGGGGCGCAGGCACAGGTGTTTTTGCGGCAACTCAGTTACCTGATCGCGCTGGACCAGCACCGCCATTTTTCGCGCGCAGCACAGGCCTGTGGGGTCTCCCAGCCAGCACTTTCCTCTGCGATCAGGCAGCTGGAAAACGAGCTGGGTATTACCATCATCAACCGCAACCGCCGGTTTTTCGGGCTGACGGAGGAAGGCCAGCGTGTGCTGATCTGGGCCCGCCAGACCTTGGCGGATCTGGATAGCCTGCGGCAGGAGGCCGCTTTTGCACAGGATGTGGCAGGCGGGTTTGTCTCCATTGGTATCATGCCGCAGGGGGTGCAGGTTGCGCCGCTGCTGCTGGAGCATTTTCGCAGCGCCGTGCCTGCCCTGCGGGTTGAGGTCACTGTTTACCCCAATGCGGAAATCCTGCATCAACTCAGGGAGCAGCGCATTCATCTGGGGCTGATGTATCTGGAGCAGGTGCCCAAGGATGGACCGTTCGAGGTCCAGCGCCTGTACGCCGAGCATTACGTGCTGATTGCAGCCCCTTCCATTCCATTGCCAGCGGAGCACAGATGCGGCTGGGCAGAGGCGGCCACCCTGCCGCTGGGGCTGCTCAACCGCAATATGCACAGCAGGCAACTGGTGGATGCCTGTTTTGCACAGGCTGGCGTGGTGCCGCAGGTCATGCTGGAAACCAATGTGCTGGAACTGCTGCATACGGAAATCATGGCAGGCAAGGTGGCTGGTATTATGCCCATATCCGCCTTGCCAGAGCGTACAGGTCCTATGGAGCCGTTGCAGGTATGCAGGCTGGACCCGTCCCCAGCGCCGGATGTTGGTGTGCTCCGGCTGAACCAGCCTAATTCCACCGCGCTGCTTACCCGCCTGTGGCATGTCGCCACGACTTTGGAACTGGACAGTATTTATACTGCTTAGCAGATTGTGGGTTCATCATAAATCCTGCTTATGATGTAATCAGAACAAACGCTTGGACTTATGCAGCCGATCTGAACATCGTGCGGTTTTTTCCGGCTGGCTGAGTACAACACACCATGAACAATATGGACCCAGACGCAGGCGTGCCCGGCCACCGGTGCGGGGGTACGCTGTTGCTGGCTGCGTGGCATGCGCTCAGCGCGCACTGGGCGGGCAAGCTTAAATGGCTTGTTGCCCCGTCCTACGGGGATGTCGCTTTTGCCGTACGCTCGGCCTTTGCCGCCGGGCTGTCCCTTGTCATCGCCATGGCCATGGAGCTGGACAGCCCCCAGTGGGCACCGCTGACCGTATGGGTGGTTGCGCAGTCCTCCCGTGGGGAGAGCTTATCCAAGGCACGGTGGCGTATTGCGGGCACAATTCTGGGCTGTTGTGTGGCGGTGGGGCTTATTGCCGCTTTTCCGCAAAGTCCTGCCCTGTTTTTTGGTGTGCTGGCCTGCTGGATTGGCCTGTGCTGCGGCATGGCCACCTTTTTGGAGGGGTATAAAGCTTACGGGCTGGTCCTGACCGGCTTTACCTCGGCCATTGTGGCTACCGGGGCCATTATGCAGCCTGATCAGGTGTTTGACATCGCCATGGCGCGCGGCACGTATATTGTGCTGGGCGTGGTGTGCGAGGCCCTGCTGGCCTTGCTGTTCATGCCCGGCCTGCAGGCCCATGCGCGTGCCCGGCTCAAAACCCGGCTGGAAAGCGTACAGGCGCTGGTGCGCAACCGTGTAACCTGTCTGGTGGAAGGGCACCCGACAACCGAACTGGACCAGAGTCCGCTGCTGGGCGAACTGACCGCCACAGGCAGCCGTATTGAATACGATGCGCTGGAAGCCGGGGGGTATGGCCATATGGCCGACCATGCCCGTGCCGCACTGGCGGGGCTGCTGGTGATGCTGGCCCGGGCAGAAGGGCTGGCTACCCTTAAGCTGCTGCCTGCCAGCACGGTGCCAACATCCATCCGCAAGGATGAGCGCAGTATTGACGAGCACGTGCAGGCCTGCCTGACACACCGGCGGGAGGACCATTTCCGTTTTCGTATCCGCTCGCGCAGGCATACGCTGGAAGCGGTGGAAAACGGTGTTCGTGCCTGTGCGGGTATTCTGGTTGGCTGGCTGCTGTGGGAGGTTACGGCATGGCCTGCGGGGCCAACCTTTATGTCACTGCTGGCACTTGTGTATGGCTTGCTGGCCACGCGGGAAAACCCCGTTGTGGCCTCGGCTCCGTTCTTTCGGGGGGCCGTATGGTGCGTGCTGGCGGCCGGGGTTTACGTAACGCTGGTTCTGCCCGCGCTCAGTACGCCTGAGCTGCTGGTACTGCTGCTTATGGTGCCTATGGTTATTGGCGGGCTTGCTGCGCGTAACCCGGCTACGGCGGGCTATGCGTTTTCGTTCAACATGTTTCTGCCTGTTCTGATGGGGCCGAATAATCAGGGACGGTATGACGAGATTTCATTCCTCAACACGGCCCTTGCATTTCTGGGGGCGGTTCTGGTGGCGGGGTGGACATACCGCACGGTTCTGCCGTTCAGGCCCGATTCCCATATGCTGCGCACGGCACGCTGGACCAGCAGGCAACTACGGGAACTGGCCTCTGCCAATAATCGGGTTTCGGTTTATCAGTGGTTGTCGGGCAATGCGGAGAGTCTGGTGCGGATTGTGCGTAATGCCCAGGGTATTGCCCTGCCGCAGCGCAAAGCCTTTGCCCGTCAGCAGTTCTCGAGCATGGTGAGTGGAATGCATGTTATTCTGCTGCGCGAGCTTGCTCTGGCCCCCACCACGCCGCGCACTGTGCAGCAGGCATTCCGGGCTTTTCTGCGGCACTGGGAGCAGGATGATGGGGTGGTGGTAACCCGGCAGGCAGCCATAACTGCACGCTGGCTTGGCAGGCAGGTCGCACAGATGCCCCCCCAGCAGCAGGAAATATTTGAGCACGCCTTGCTCAGTCTCCAGCTTCTGGCCTGCGCGCAGCCTATGGAACTGCCATAAAAAAAGGGGATGCCGAAGCACCCCCTTGTGGTCACCCTCCGCTGCCGGACCTGCCCGTGGCGGAGGAGGTGGCCTGTAACTTAGGCCAGACCCTGCTTGAGGGCTGCCGTCAGTTCCTTGGACGTGACATTGCCGCCCAGATCCTTGGTGCGGACGCCGCCTTCGGTGATCACTTTTTTGATCGCGGCATCAATCCGGTCAGCCTGCTTGTTGTGGCCAACGTGGCGCAGCATCATCACAGCAGCCAGCAGCAGGGCCAGCGGGTTGGCGATGCCTTTGCCTGCAATGTCGGGTGCTGAGCCATGGACGGCTTCAAACACGGCGGCTTTTTCGCCAATATTCGCACCCGGCGCCATACCCAGACCACCCACCAGACCAGCGGTCAGGTCGGACAGGATGTCCCCGAACAGGTTGGTGGTCACAATCACATCAAACTGCCACGGGTTGATGACGAGCTGCATGGCGCAGGCGTCCACAATCCGTTCGTTAAAGGCGATGCGGCCTTTGTATTCCTCGGCAACCTTGCGCCCTTCTTCAAGGAACAGGCCGGTCAGCAGCTTGAGGATGTTGGCCTTGTGCACGATTGTAACCGTCTTGCGGTTGTTTTTTTCGGCATAATCAAAGGCGTATTTGACAATCCGGCGGCATTCCGCGCGGGAGGTAAAGCCGGAGCTCAGAGCAATACCCTTGGGGTCTTCACCCACGGGAATGTAGTGCTCCATGGCGGCATAATAGCCTTCCAGGTTCTCACGGAAGAGAACGAGGTCAATGTCCTCAAACCGGCCACCGGGGACAATGGTCTTGGTGGGGCGCAGGTTGGCGAACAGGCCGAATTCCTGCCGGAGTGTCACATTAATGGACTTGAAGCCACCACCAACGGGTGTGGTCAGTGGGCCTTTAAGGGCAAGGCCCGTACGGCGGATGCTCTCAATGGTCTGCTTGGGCAGTGGGTCGTTAACCGCATCTACACCAGCCATGCCGGCCAGCTGACGGTCCCATACAAACGGGGCGTCAACCGCGTCCAGAATTTCGATAACCGATTCAACAATTTCAGGGCCAATGCCATCACCGGGAATAAGTGTGGCGGGAATGGTCTTGCTATGTGCTGTCATTCTGAGAAGCTCCCTTTCAACGTTCGGTGCCTGTTCTGCGCCTCTTTGGACGCACAGGCGATTCCCATTTACGTGACCATTGGTGGCCAGAGCCTGCTATCACGCCTTGTTGAGAGGCGCACAGGCTGTTTGCAGCCAATTTTTTGCATCTGCGGGCAGGTGCGGGCCAATCTGATGCAAGATTTCTGCATGGTAGCTATCCAGCAGGGCGGTATCTGCTTCTCCCATAAGGGAGAGGTCGATCAGTTTCCGGTCAAACGGGGCCATCGTCAGGGTTTCGAATTCCAGAAAAGACCGCGTGGAGTCTGCGACTTCGGCCGGGCGGACCAGAACAAGGGTTTCCAGCCGGATACCGTAAGCACCGGGCAGGTAAAAGCCCGGCTCGTTGGACAGAACCATGCCTGCCTGCAACGCAATGGTGGAAACCGCCTTGGAAATACGGGCAGGCCCTTCATGCACCGATAAGAAGCTGCCAACGCCATGGCCGGTCCCGTGGTCAAAATCCAGCCCTGCCTGCCAAAGGTCGTACCGTGCCAGTGCATCCAGCGCATGGCCTTTTGTGCCCATGGGGAAGCGCGCATGGCCAAGGCGCAGGTTGCCCTTGAGCACGCGGGTAAACGCGGCTTTTAGTGCTGGCGGGGGTGTGTTGGGGCCACACCAGAGCGTACGGGTGACATCGGTTGTGCCATCGGGGTACTGGCCACCGCTGTCGATCAGGTACACGTCATCGGCGGTTATGGCGCGGTTGCTCTGCGGGGTTACGCTGTAGTGGATAATGGCCCCGTTTGGCCCAGCGCCTGAAATGGCCGTAAACGAGTCCTCCACATAGTCTGCCGCGGCACGCCGGAATGTGGCGAGCTGTCTGGCGGCATCCAGTTCGGTTGTGGTGGTGGCGTGGGTGTCCATCCAGTGCAAAAAGCGGCACAGGGCCACGCCGTCGCGCAGGTGGGCTGCGCGCATGCCCTGCTGCTCAACCGGGTTTTTGCAGGCTTTGGGCAACAGGCACGGGTCGGGGGTAGTGGCAACGGTTGCGTTATGGCGGCCCAGTATTTGCGTAAACCACACGGCATTGCTTGCCGGGTCCACACCCACGGTACGCCCTGCCAGTGTGGCCAGCACCTGCTCCAGATCCGAGGGCGCATGGATACGCACCTCCGCACCCAGCCATGCGCGCACGTCTGCGGGTATTTTGTCAGGCTGGATTATCAGGTCAACGCCGGCATCGGCATGGATAATGGCAAAAGCTAGCACAACGGGGGTACAGGGAATATCCGTCCCACGGATATTGAGCAGCCAGGCAATGGAGGCTGAATCGCTCAGTACGGCGGCATCCTGCCCCAGATGGCGCAGGTCGTGCGCAATGCGCTCACGCTTGCTGGCCGAACTTTCGCCCGCATAACGCAGGGGGTGTATAAATGCAGGGCCAGCGGGCAGGGCAGGGCGGTCCTGCCAGAGTGTATCCACCAGATTATGCGCGGTGGGGGTAAGGCAAAGCTGCTCGTGTTGCAGGTAGGGAGCCAGTTCCGCGGCGCTCATAATGCGTGGGTCGTAGCCAATGCGGGCATCGGGCCGGGCGTTGGCGGCCAGCCATGTGGCGGGGGGCACCTGCCCGCCATGCACACGCTCCCAGCATGTGCCATCTACCTGCTGGTCCATTTGTGTGATGTAGCGACCATCGGAAAAAACGGCGGCCTTGTCTGCCAGCACAATGGCTGTGCCTGCGCTGCCGGTAAAGCCGCTTATCCATGCCAGCCGCTGTGCGCAGGCAGGAGTGTACTCCCCCAGAAACTCATCCCCATGTGGAATAATCACGCCATCCAGCCCGTTCTGGCGCAATACGGCACGAAGCAAGGCAAGTCTGCTCAGGGATAAGGAGGCCAAGATACTACTCCGCAGATGCTGGGCTAGGGTCGGGCGCAGGGTGGCTCAGGCATAGGCTGCCCTGCGCAAAGGAGCGGCAAAAGATCAGGCGGGGCGATACCCGCCGGGGCGGCGCAGGATCAGTGTTGCCCAGTCCCCTTCGGTCAGGACCTGCTCAAGCACCAGCCCCTGCCTGCGGTGGGCTGCCAGCACCATGCGGATTTGCGTTTGCAGCAGGCCAGCCAGAATAACCGTGCCACCGGGGGCCAGTGCCTGTGCCAGATCCTTGGCCATAAGGCAGAGCGGGCGGGCCAGAATATTGGCAAAAACCAGATCATACGGTGCGTTCCTGCGGATGGCGGGCGTTTGCCAGCCATTGCCAAGGCGGCAGGTGAGGGCACGGTTGAGCCGGTTGCGCCGCGCATTCTGGGCGGAAACACGGACCGACCATGGCTCGATATCCACCGCCAGCACCTTCTGGTGCAAAAGGGCTGCCGCGGCCATGGCCAGAATACCCGTGCCACAGCCAAGGTCCAGAATGCGGCGGGGGTGGCGGTGGGCAATGCGTTCCAGTGCGCGCAGGCAGCCACGGGTGGAACCATGCTCGCCCGAGCCAAAAGCCACGCCCGCGTCCAGCGTGAGCACAATACGGGTTGCCTCGGGTGCATCGGGCAGATGGGTGCCGCGCACCACAAAGCGTTTACCCACCTTCTGTTCGGGAAAAGCCTCATACGTGCGGGCAAGCCAGCCTTCGGCTTCGGTTGCTGCGCGTGCCAGCGGGGCGGAGACACCACTGGTCAGTTCGGCCAGTATAAGGGCCAGTGTCAGTTCGTCCTCACGGTGTCCCATGTCTTTTACGCCCTCAACCCGCCATTGGGTGCCTTCGGGGTTGGCCTCAAAAATACCAACCGTGGTGCAGATGCTGCCAATGGCGTTTTCGTACGCTTCCACCGCAGCTTCAGGTACGGTGACAGAAATGGTTTCCAGGCTTGTAGCGTGGCGGCGGGGTGTGGGAGCCATTATAGTTTCTCGATAAAGGAGGAAAGAAGCCGTTTTGTGCCCGCGTCTTCAAACGCGATTTCCAGATGGTTGCGGTCAGCCGCAATAACGATGCCCACGCCAAAACGGGGGTGGCGGACCTGCTGCCCCAGCTCAAAGGCCGGTTCCGCCTCGGGCGGGCGTTTGCGGCGGGCAACAACGGGGCCGCTGTCAAACAGGCTCTGTTCGGCAAACAGGCCGCGGCGGGCGGAGCCACCTTCGTTTTTGCGGCTTATGTGCTCCTCTGGCAGTTCATCCAGAAAGCGGCTGGGCATGGAAGGCTGCCAGTTGGCGTAAATGCGCCTGCTTCCGGCATGGAAGATCATGGCCTGTTTGCGCGCACGGGTTATGCCCACATAGGCCAGACGCCGCTCCTCCTCCAGCCCTTTAAGCCCGCCTTCATCCAGCGTGCGCTGGGAGGGAAAAACGCCTTCCTCCCAGCCGGGGAGGAACACCGTATCAAACTCCAGCCCTTTTGCTCCGTGGAGTGTCATGATCGAGAGTTTGGCATCCTGCGCTTTTTCGTCCGTTTCCATCACAAGGGAGACATGCTCCAAGAACTCGCCCAGCGTGCCAAAATCGGCCAGAGCGCGCACAAGTTCTTTCAGGTTTTCCAGCCGTCCGGGGGCTTCGGGCGAGCGGTCGAGGCGCCACATTTCAAGGTAGCCGCTCTCTTCCAGCAGATGTTCAACGGCCAGCACGTGGCCTTCGCGGCTCAGAATATCCCGCGTGGTGTTCAGGGCATTGGTGAGTGTGCGCAACTGGTCGGCCATTTTGCCCTTGAGCTGGCCGGTTTCGAGCATGGTCCGGGTTGCAACACTGACAGGAGTATTGGCAAAGCGGGCCGCCTCGCGCAGTTTTTGCAGGCTGGCCGGACCAACGCCGCGCTTGGGCACGTTGATAATCCGCTCGAACGCCAGATCATCCGCCGGTTGGCTGAGCACGCGCATATAGGCCAGAGCATCGCGGATTTCGGCTCGCTCGTAAAAGCGCACGCCGCCGACAATGCGGTAGGGCAGGCCGGTCTGTACAAGCCGCTCCTCAAACGCACGGGTCTGGAACCCGGCACGGACCAGAATGGCCATTTCCGCCAGAGACTGCCCTTTATGGTGCAGGCGCTCGGCTATGTCGCACACGCTACGGGCCTCTGCGTCTGAATCCCATACGCTGGTGACAAGCACTTTTTCCCCATCCGAGGGGTCATCCCGCCCCGAGCGCAGGGTTTTGCCCAGCCGCTCCCCGTTATGGGCGATCAGCCCTGCGGCGGCGCCCAGAATATGGCGGGTCGAGCGGTAGTTCCGTTCCAGCCGGACAATTTTTGCACCGGGAAAATCTTTTTCAAACCGCAGGATGTTTTCAACTTCCGCACCACGCCAGGAGTAGATGGACTGGTCATCATCCCCCACGCAGCAGATATTGGCCGTACCATCGGCCTGTTTGGCCAGCAGGCGCAGCCACAGATACTGCACGATGTTGGTGTCCTGGTACTCATCGACCAGAATGTAGCGGAACAGCCGGTGGTACTGGGCCAGCACATCGGGGCGGGTCCGCAGGATTTCGGTCACGTGGAGCATCAGGTCGCCAAAGTCGCAGGCGTTGAGCTGTATCAGGCGGGCCTGATAAGCCTCGTAAATGGCGCGGGCGTGATGATTGGCAAAATCCGTATCTTCGGACGGGGTGACGCGTGCAGGTGTCAGCCCCCGGTCCTTCCAGCGCTGGATCACCCCAAGCAGGCCGGGTGCGGGCCAGCGTTTGGTGTCGATCTGCCAGGGTTCCATAACCTGCTTGAGCAGGCGGAGCTGGTCGTCCGTGTCCAGGATGGTAAAGCTCTGGGTCAGTCCCACATACTCCGCATGGCGGCGCAGCATGCGTGCGCACAGGGCATGGAAGGTGCCAAGCCACAGCCCCTCCGCCGGTGCGCCAAGGAGCAGGGCAACACGCTCGCGCATTTCCCGCGCGGCCTTGTTGGTAAAGGTTACTGCCAGTATCTGCCACGGTTTGGCGCGCTCGGTCAGCAGGATATGGGCAAAACGTGTGGTCAGCACACGGGTTTTGCCGGTTCCTGCGCCAGCCAGAACCAGCAGCGGGCCATCTGTTGTCTCAATGGCCGCGCGTTGCTCGGGGTTCAGGCGCGCAAGGTAGGAGGAGCCGCTCTGCGGAGCAGTGTGGGAGGTGGGATGAGAAGGGGGCTCGAATGTCGTCACCATTCCCTTATATAGTGATGTTCGCCTCAGGCCAATCGGAGCAATAGGATGGCGAAAACAAAGATGTCGCCAACCCCTGCTTCTTCCGTTCAGGAAGGGGCGAGCGGGTTTGCATCAACCGGGCCAGCGGGGCACCGCGGGCGTATGCGCCAGCGGGTGCTGGCCCATGGTGCGGGCGGGCTGGCCGATTACGAATTGCTGGAAATGCTCCTGTTTTACGGTGTGCCGCGGCGGGACACAAAACCTCTGGCCAAAAGCCTGATCAACCAGTTCGGGTCTTTGTCCGCCGTGCTCGATTCCGCGCCCGCAGTGTTGCAGGGGGCCGGTGTGCCGCACGGCGCCGCAGCTTTATGTGCGCAGTTGCCGGATGTGGCGGCCTGTCTGGTGCGCGATAGTGGCAGTCGTCGCGTTTATCTGGGCGACTGGGACAGTCTTTTGCAGTATTGCAACACGGTGTTACGGGCTGTGGAACGGCCGCAGATGCGTATGCTGCTGCTCGATAGCCGCAACACCCTGCTGGCGGATGAGCCGCTGGCAGGAGCCATGCCAAAAGCAAAACCTGCGGCGGAGTTTGTGCAGCAGACTGTGGCTCATGTTCTGCAACGCGCGCTGGAGGTGCAGGCCTGTGCGGTTGTGAGCGTGTATCTGGCCGAACCGGGGCAGGACGAGCAGACCCTGCTCCAGACTTGCGCGCCTTTTGTTACGGGCCTGCGCAAGTCTGCTCCCTTGCTGGCGATCAGCCTGCATGACCATCTGGTGGTTGGGGCTAACGCATGGGCAAGTGCGCGCCAGAAGGCGACAGACTGGTGAGCCGTCCCCACACGCCACCGGGTATGGCCGATGGCGCGGCTTTTTTTGCAAGACCGCAGGAAGAACTGGCGCAGGTTCAACCTCTGGCCGGGGCGCTACCTGTGGGGCCGGATCACCGGCAATGCCTTGTCGCATTACTTGGGGCCGCAGGTATGGCGCCTGCGCAGGCATGCGAGAAGGCTGAAGCCCTTATGGGAGAATATGCCACCCTGTCTGCCGTGCTGCTGGCTGCGGCACAGCAGGAGGGAAGTGTACGTCTGCTCCCCGAAGCCGTGCGTGTGTTGCTGATCCTTGTGCGTGAGAGCGCCTTCCGCCTGCATCGCGCCCGCTTGCAGCGTGAGAGCGTTCTGTGTGAGCGTCCCGCCCTTAACGCTTATTTGTCAGCTCTTATGGCGCATGAAAAAACCGAGCAGATGCGTGTGCTGTTCCTTGATGCAGCCAGCCGGCTTGTGGCGGATGAAGTCATGGGGCGCGGTACGGTGGACCATGCGCCTGTTTACCCGCGTGAGATTGTAAGGCGTGCACTGGTCTTGCAAGCCAGCAGCTTTGTGCTGGTGCATAACCATCCGAGCGGGGATGTTCAGCCTTCCGCCGAGGATATGCGCATGACCGGGCAGATTATTGCCGCCGCCCGCGTTGTAGGGCTGAGCGTGGCCGACCATCTGATCGTGGGACGGGAGCAGGTCCTGAGCATGAAGGAGGCGGGGTTACTGTAACCACTTCTTCCGCTCAGGCCGTGGGGCTAGTCCTCGTCTGCGGGTGGGGGAGAGGCGCATTTGGTTGCCAGCGGGCCAAGAGCTGCCTGTATGCCCCAGTCCCCGGGGAGTGCGCCGTAGGGGAACAGAATATTCACATGCCCCATCTTGCGCCCTTCACGGGCTTCTTTTTTTCCATACAGATGCGGAATATGGCCCGGATAAGCCAGAATGGCGGGCCACAGGGCCATATCTTCAGGGCCGACAAGGTTTTTCATCACCGCATCCGAGTGGCGGGTGGCGTGGGGCAGGGGCAGGCCCGCAACCGCGCGGATGTGCATGTCAAACTGGTCCTGTGCGCAGGCATCCATGGTCCAGTGGCCCGAATTGTGGGGGCGCGGGGCAACCTCGTTCACCATCAGTGAGCCATCGCGCACAAGAAACATTTCCACGCCCATAATGCCAACCAGATCAAACCGCCCGGCAATCAGGGCGGCCAGTCGGCCCGCTTCTTCCGCAACGCTTTCGGGTACGGGGGCAGGGGCGAGAGTCAGATCCAGAATACCGTGCCAGTGGTGGTTTAAAACCGTGTCAAAGCACCGGGTTGTGCCATCTGTGCCGCGTACGACCATAACGCTCAGTTCGCAGGCAAAATCGACCATGCCTTCGGCCACCAGCGGGTGCGGGGCGAGTGCTGCAAAAGCTTCATCCAGTTCCGCGGCATTCTGCACACGGCGCTGGCCCTTGCCATCATACCCGTTGCGGGTAGTCTTGAGGATAAGCGGAAAACCCAGCCTGTCTGCCGCTGCATGCAGGGAGCTATGGTCCGTTACCGCATGCCACGGCGCCAGTGGCACTCCGGCTTCTGCCAGAAAGGTCTTTTCCGCCAGCCGGTCCTGACTGATACGCAGGATATTGCCAGACGGGCGCACAGGGCAATGCCTGCTCAGCCGGTCCAGTGCATCGGCACTAATGTTTTCAAACTCGAAGGTGACCACATCAACGGCTTTGGCAAAAGCGTCCAGTGCCGCGGGGTCATCATACGCACCAAGGGTTATGGCGCTGCAAACCTGTGCGGCCGGGCCATGGGCGTCCTGAGTGAGAATATGCGTTTTATAGCCCAGTCGGGAGGCTGCAACAGCAGACATGCGGCCAAGCTGCCCCCCACCCACAATGCCAATAACGGCGTTGGGGGCCAGAGCTGCGTGTGTGTGGGTCATTCGTTTTCTGTCACGGGTGTGTCGGCAACCGATGCGGTCTGTATCGCGCGCCATGCTTCCAGCCGTGCGGCCAGTTCAGGGTTTTGCAGGGCCAGAATGGAAGCCGCCAGCAGGGCCGCGTTCTTGGCCCCTGCCGCGCCAATGGCCAGCGTGCCAACGGGTACGCCACCGGGCATCTGCACAATGGAGAGCAGGCTGTCCATGCCCTTGAGTGCGCGGGATTCCACAGGCACACCCAGCACGGGCAGGCGGGTCCATGCCGCGCACATGCCAGGCAGGTGGGCCGCACCGCCAGCCCCGGCGATAATAACAGACAACCCCCGCTCCGCTGCCGTACGGGCGTATTCCGCCAACCGGTCCGGTGTACGGTGGGCAGAGACAATGCGGGTTTCGTACGGGATTTCCAGTGTGTTCAGAATGGCATCGGCATGGCGCATGGTTTCCCAGTCTGACTGGCTGCCCATGATAATGCCAACCTTGGGGGGGGCGGCCGCAGCGCTGTTATCTGCCGCGTGGGAGGTGGTGGTCTGGGGGGCTGTTGTGTTCACAGGGGGAGGGTATCCGGTCTTGCTAATGCTGGTCCTGTTGCAAAGTCAGGCAATATTGTCGGGTATCAGCTGGCTTTCAACCCGTGTTATGCGGTCTTTGAGCAGTAATTTCCGTTTTTTCAGCCGCTGAAGGTACAGCTGGTCGATAAAGGCTGTCTCATTGGTCATTCTGTTGATGACCGTATCCAGATCACGATGCTCGCTTCGCAGTTCAAGAAGCTGCCCCAGTAATGACTCGCGGTCCTGCATCATGGCGCTGGTTCTCCCTGTGTGCATCTGACTCGTGCGTTCAATCGGGTTACTCCGTTGTCGCATTTATGGCGCTCTTTACCAATCATGCATTGCGCGGCCAGCTTGTGCAAACTGGAAAAAGTTCCATGTGCGCAGCGCATATCGGTATGCAGTGGAATATGAAATTAACATGAAATTTCTAGCCGTCTGTACGCTAGCGTAAACGGGTCACTAACCGAATGGAGGCAGCCATGGCGCGCCTAGCAAGGATAGAGTCTCTCAAACACCGCCATTCCCATATTGACCAGAAGATTGCTTCCGAAGGGGGCAGGCCCAGACCGGATGAGCGTATTCTGATGTGCCTGAAGCTGCAGAAGCTCAGGATCAAGGAAGAAATTGAACGGCTGGCGGGCTAAACACGCAATGCGGATTGATCTGCCATGTAAGTAGCCACGGCAGATCAATCCGGCAGGATTTTATTCAGCAGAAAAATCGGTCTCGCCTGCATCCAGTGCCGGTACGGGAATTTCCGTCCCTTCACGTTCAAGCCGGGCATTGGCCTCGGCTACGGCCGCGTTCAGGTCTGTCTGGCTGCACAGGCCAACGGTCACCGGGTCACGCGGTTTGATGTTGGGTGTGTTCCAGTGCTGCTTGTCGCGCACCTTGGCAATGGTGTCCTTGGTGGTGCCAAGCAGTTTTACAATCTGCTGTTCGCTTAGCTGCGGGTAGTTGCGCAGCAGGAAGGCGATACCATCCGGACGGTCGTGGCGCTTGGCAACAGGCGTGTAACGCGCACCCTTGGAGCGGCGGCGCACGGGGTTGTTGGTCGCCATGATTTTAAGTCGCGCCGTGGGTGTGGCCTCGCAGCGGCGGATTTCTTCAAGTGCGAGCTGATGGTTGGCAACGGGGTCATAGCCAACAATGCCCTGAGCGACTTCACCATCGGCAATGGCCTGCACTTCCAGCGGGTGCATCCCACAGAAAGCGGCAATCTGTTCAAAGCTGAGCGCGGTCTTTTCGATCAGCCACACAGCGGTTGCTTTTGGCATCAAGGGTAAGGTCGTCATTTGGCTTCTATCCTGTCGTCGGGCGGCGCTCACGCAGGCACCGGTAAATTGACGGCCTGGAACCACTTCCGAAGCCTGCGTGCCTGCCGACGCGCATCTATGCCCCCGATATGGGGGGAGCAGCCCGCTCAGGTCAAGCCGCAAAAATACAACACAAGGGAGCGGAACCGGAGTTCCACTCCCTTTTTGGCCTGCAAGGCTGGTTCAGGCTGCGTTTGGTACGCTCTGGTTATGAGGTGGGGCCGAGGTTGCCAGCGTGGGATTGGGGGCAAAGGGCACGTGGTCCTGATGGGATGGTGCGGAAACCCTGCCCATGCTGTGCCCCTCTGTCTGGCCTGCATTGACAGGAATACGCCTTGGCTTGAGCGCTTCTGGCACAATCTGGCGCACGCTAATGCGGAGCAGGCCGTTATTCATGTCCGCCCCCGTGACCTCAACATGGTCAGCCAGTGCAAAACGGCGTTCAAAGGCGCGGCGGGCAATGCCGCGGTGCAGCACTTCGCCTTCGTCCTGTGGGGTAATGACCCGCCCGGACACCACAAGAGTGTTGTCCTGCACCAGAAGTTCAATATCATCCGGGGCAAAGCCTGCCACGGCCATGGTCAGGGCGTAGCTGTCGCTCCCGGTCTTGGCAATGTCATAGGGGGGGTAGCTGGGTGTGCCCGTGTTGCGGGCTGCGGTGTCCATTACCTGTGCCAGCCGGTCAAAGCCGATGGCGGTACGGAACAGGGGCGCAAAATCGTAAGTCATGTGGAACCTCCTCGTTCAGCAAGGTTCTGCCGTACAGCGGGCCCCATAAGGCGGCCTGTGTGGCAGGTCTTTCTGGCTAACCCCCTTGGGGCGTCAGCCATGCTCCAAACGTGGAAAGCCCCGCCTCCTTTTTCAAGAGGGCGGGGCCAAAAGCACACGGCAAGGCTTGAAAAATCAGCCTTTGGAGCGGGTGCCGATCCCGGCAAAGCGCTTGTTGAACTTGGCGACCTGGCCCCCGGTGTCCATGATGCGCTGCACGCCGGTCCACGCCGGATGGGACTTGGTGTCAATGTCCAGACGGATGGTGTCACCAGCTTTGCCGTAGCAGGAGCGGGTTGTGTATTCCGTGCCGTCGGTCATGATGACGGTGATTTCATGGTATTCGGGATGAATGCCGGACTTCATGGGACAGGTCTTTCTTTACAGCAGACGAAGGCCCGATACCGACCGGGCCGAATTGCCGTGCATATAACGGTATGCGGCAGCAGGATCAACCGTTGATTATGCACCTTTTGCCTGTAACTGGCGTTAAGGCCACAGCCAGTTACGGGGTAACGTCCTGAATAGACGGCACCAGTAACGGTGTGGCAGGGGCGGATATGGCAAAGATTTTTGGTTATTCCAGCAATAATGCTTGAGAAATGGCCAGTCAGACGGATACAGAACAGTATCTTTGCAGAAAATCCTTTAAAGCAGGACACTGAATTTATGGTTGATCTTAAAACTGATCTTAAAGCCCGCGTACGTACACCGGGCTGGGTGGGGGAGTTCCGCGCCTTCATCATGCGCGGCAATGTTGTTGATCTGGCAGTTGGTGTGGTCATTGGTGCGGCGTTTACAGGAATTGTAAACAGTCTGGTCAAGGATGTGTTCAACCCGGTTATTGGTCTTCTGGTAGGTGGGATTGATTTTTCCAACCTGTTCGTCACCCTTAAAGGTCCGCACGAAGCAACGCTGGACGCCGCGCAAAAAGCTGGCGCGGTAACCCTTAACCTCGGCCTGTTCGTGAATGCGGTTATCCAGTTCCTGATCGTGGCAATGGCCATTTTCTGGATGGTCAAGGCCCTGACCCGCCTGCATGTGCGTGAGGAAGCCAAACCCGCAGCACCGCCCGCACCAACCCAGACGGAAATCCTGCTGACCCAGATCCGCGATGAACTTGCCGCGCGCAACACGCAGCAGACCACCCCGCAGGGCTAAAGGCTGGGCCGTGGGCAGGTGCTTTGGCGTATGCCCCGGCAGGCACTGTGTTTTCGACAGGCGGAATATGGAGTAGGCTCTCAACCATGAAGCCCTCTGTATTCCGCTTTTTTTATAAAACGCCTCCGTTTGCCGCCCTGCTTGCCCTTGTTGGCGTGGCGGGGTGCCAGAGTGCGCCGTATCAGCTCAGGGTGGAGCAGACGCCCAGCACGCTGCTGTACAGCTACGCCATAGCCAACGGCATGGCGCGCGGGCAGTTGATGAGTGGTGGCCTGAGCCTGCCACAGATTGTCCAGATAGTTACGGCCGACCGCGAGGCGCTGGCCGCCATTCTGGTTTTTCGGGACCATCCGGGCAGCAACACGCTCAAGGTGGCAGGGCTTAAGGTAGAAGCTTTTCTGGCAACCATTGATGAACCCACCCCGTTAGGGAACAGCATGCTGGTGTTGCCCAACGGTGTGCCCGTTCCACTCTCCAGCCATTAAGGCGTAAAAAAAAAAACGGAGCCCTCAGACGGCTCCGTTTTTTGTATCAGGCTAAATTGTGGTGGGGATTCAGGCCGATGGGGCCGCGGCCTTGCCACTTTTGGCGCCGCGTTTGAGGCGACCTTCCCCCATGAACAGCAGCAGAGGCGCTGCGATAAAGATGGAGGAGGACGTGCCAACAACAATGCCAAACAGCATGGTCCATGCAAAGCCGGACAATGTAGCCCCTCCCCACAGGGCCAGCGGCAGGGATGCCAGAAAGACCGTGGAGGACGTGCCCAGCGTACGGTTGAGCGTTTCGTTGATTGAAAGGTTGATCAGGTCGATCAGCGGCATGTTGCGGTATTTGCGCAGGTTCTCACGCACACGGTCATAAACCACCACCTTGTCGTTGGTGGAATAGCCCAGAATGGTCAGGATTGCGGCCACCATAACCAGATCGAACTCAAAGCCGGTCAGGACCAGAAAGCCCACGGTCTTGGTCAGGTCGAGTATGAGAGTGATCACAGCACTCAGGGCGAATTCCCACTCGAACCGGAACCAGATGTAACCCAGAATCATGGCAAGGCTGAGGGCCAGAGCCAGCATGCCGTTGCGGAACAGCTCGGCCGAAACCGAGGCCCCGACCGCATCGGCCCGCAGGATGGTGGTGCCGGGCAAGGATTCGGCCACGGTGTGGCGTACCTTGTCCACAATGGCCTGCGTATCCTGCTCCGAGCCCGCATCCAGCCGGATCAGAACATCATTGGCAGCCCCGAAGGACTGGAAGGAGGCGTGCGATACCCCATGCTCGGCCAGAGCCGCGCGGATTTTGGCAAAATCAGCCGGGCCGGGGGTCTGGGCTTCCACCACAATCCCCCCCCGAAAATCCAGGCCCAGCGTAAGGCCGGGATGGAAGAACAGAATAAGCGATGCGATCGAAAGCACGGCCGAGACAATCAGCCCCATGAAGCGGCCGCGCATGAAGTTGATGTGCGTATCCTTGCGGACAAAACGCAGGAGAGGACGTCCGAACATAAGTAGCGCCTCGTTTCTTCAAACAGGCAGGCTGGTGGGGCGCGTACGCGCGTACCAGCGGGCCATGAGCATGCGGGAGAGCAGCAGGGTGGTGAACAGGGTGGTTACAATGCCAATGGTAATGGTGAGTGCGAACCCACGGACCGGACCTGTGCCAAAAACAAACAGCATCACATGGGCCAGCAGGGCCGTGGCGTTACTGTCGATAATGGTGGAGGTCGCTTTTTCAAACCCTGTCTGCATGGCTGCCAGCGGGGTGCGCCCACGGGCAATTTCCTCGCGTATGCGTTCGTTGATCAGAATGTTGGCGTCCACCGCCATACCCAGTGTAAGCAGCATGCCCGCCATGCCGGGCAGGGTGAGTGTTGCCTCAAAGAGCGAGAGAATGGCCACCATGAGCACAAGGTTGGCCAGCAGAGCAAAGTCCGCGTACCAGCCAAAGCGGCCATAGAACAGCACCATAAAGGCCACGACCATAATAAAGCCGACGCCAAGGCTGATCATGCCCGCGCGAATGGAATCCGCCCCCAGTGACGGACCAATGGAGCGCTGCTCAATAACGCTCAGCGGGGCGGGCAGGGCGCCTGCGCGCAGCATAAGGGCAAGGTCGGTTGCCTTTTGTGCATCAAACCCGCCGGTAATCTGGCCATTGCCGCCTGTTATGGGGCTCATGATCACGGGGGCTTCGATAATCTTGTTATCCAGCACAATGGCGAATCGCTTGCCAACATTGGCCTGCGAAACAGCGGCAAAAGCATGCGTGCCTGTCGAATCGAAAGAGAAGCTGACTGCCCATTTGCCACTCTGCTGGTCAATGACCGCACCGGCGTTGGTCAGGTCCGAGCCATCGACATCCACATGGTCAAAAACGGGGAGAGGCCCCCCCTCCGCCGGGTCGGCCATAGGCAAAAGGCTGACCCCTTGTGGTGGGTAGGTTGCGTGCAGCGGGTTGGCATCTACCAGATGGAAGCTCATCTTGGCCGTGGTGCCCAGCAGCGCCTTGATCCGCTCAGGGTCACTAATGCCGGGCAGTTCCACAACAATGCGGTCATCACCCTGACGGGTAATTTCGGGGTCAACAGCCCCCGTGCCGTCAATGCGGCGGCGCACGATCTCAATGGACTGGGTTACGGCCTCACGCGCACGGGTGCGAATGGATTCGGGGGCCAGAACAAGGGCTATGCTGCCATCTTCGCGCTTGCTGACGCTGAATTCGTTGGGCACTGCACGGGGCAGGGCGTTCAGGGCCGCTATGTCTGCCTCGGTTTCCGCAGCGGAGCGTGGCATGAACGAGATCGTGCCTTTGGGGGCATCCACCGCAATGTTCTGGTAGCCCAGATGCGCGTTCAGCAACGCATCACGCGTGTTTTCCGACAGGGTTTGCAGCCTGTCATGGGTCAGGCTTTGCAGGTCCACCTGCATGAGCAGGTAGGAACCGCCCCGCAGATCCAGTCCCAGATGGATCTGTCGCCATGGTATGGAAGGGAGCGGCTTGCGCATGCCGTTGGGCAGGCACAGCAGCAGGCCTAAAAGGCATATGCCCAGTACCGAGGCCAGTTTGAGGCGGCTGTAATACATTCTTACCTGATCGCTTGCGGTTTTGCTGCCCGGAACATGCCGCTCAACCCTGACAGATGCAACCCGTTCGCGTGCTTATGGGTGGAATGCTTTGCTTTTTCGCTCATTCTGCGTGGCTCAGGTGCATCACCCAGCCGTAAATGGGGTGGGTGGACATGGCAGGTAGCGCCTTGGCAGGAGCGGGGCTTGTTTGCATTCGGGGGTGAGGCTGCTACCCCTTGGGGGAAGCAAAACACAGGCCAGATCAGGCAGGGGCTGTAACACATGAGCACAACGCTGCGCGTAGGGGTTATTGGGGCAGGGCATTTTGGACGGTACCACGCCCTGAAAATACGTGATGTGCCGGGGGAGAGCCTGTCCGGCCTGTTTGACCCGGACCCCGCCCGCGCCCAACTGGTCGCGCGCGAGGCCGGGTGCCCGGTTATGGCGGATGTGGAGAGCCTGCTTGCCCAGTCCGATGCGGTGGTGGTGGCCGCCCCGGCAGAGTTCCATTTTGAACTGGCCGTGCAGGCCTTGCGGGCAGGGCGGCATGTGCTGGTGGAAAAACCGGTAGCGGCCACGCTGGAACAGGCAGACATGCTGGTAACGCTGGCGCAGCAGAGCGGGCTGGTCTGCCAGGTTGGGCATTTGCTGCGCTATTCCGCCGAGCATGCCGCCATAAGTGCTCGCATAACCCGCCCGCTTTACATAGAGGCCACGCGCATTGCCCCATACAAGCCGCGTGGAACAGACGTGTCGGTTATTCTGGACCTGATGATCCATGATCTGGATCTGGTTCTGGCCCTTGTGGACAGCCCGATTGCACAGGTGGATGCGCTGGGGGCTGCGGTCAGTTCCGCGCATGAGGATATTGCGAATGCGCGGGTGCGGTTTGAAAACGGGTGCGTGGCCAGCATTACCGCAAGCCGCATATCGCTCAAGACCGAGCGGCGGATGCGCCTTTTTTCCGAGGAAGGGTATCTGTCGGCTGATTTTGTTAAACGTGAACTGAGCATGATCGGGCGCGAGCGGGGCCTGCCGCTGCCGGGCACCGGCGGATTCCGGCGTGAGGGCATAAGCTGGGCTGAACATGATTCGCTGTTCGCGGAGCATCAGGCTTTTGTGGCGTCGTGCATGCAGGGCGCACCTGTTGTGGTGGACGCGGTGGCCGGGCGGCGCGCTCTGGCGGCAGCTTTGGCGGTGGCGGATGGAATCACCACCTCGCGCAGTCTGATGGAGCAGTCCGGACTGATCCGGGGAGGCTGAAAAAAGACGCGTTTGAGGAAGCGGGAAGAATCAGCCATTTTTTGAAGAAGCAAGTCTAAAATCGTGCACCATGAGTAAAAAAAATTCTAGATATGGGGGCAAAGTAGAGTAAGAAGCGCGATATATGGTGTATGCGGCGCATCAGCCCCATACCAATATGATCGTTCGCAAAAACCGGAGAGTAAGCGCCATGAGTCTGATTGACGTGCATGAGAATGACGTTCGTCGTTCCCATTCAGGAGCATCAGGCTCAGCTGAAGAACCGGACCTGTTCGGCGCTGAGCAGATGCAGGATATGGTGCAGCTTCCCGGGCACCATCAGGTGCGTGTTGACCGCTCGCGCGATGCGCTGCTGACCCCCTTTGGCAAAGCCACGCTTGATAACCGCTACCTGCTGCCTGATGAGAGCTATCAGGATCTGTTCGGGCGCGTGGCGTCCTATTACGGGGCGGATGCGGAGCATGCCCAGCGGATTTACGACTATATCAGCCGCCACTGGTTCATGCCCGCAACCCCGGTGCTGTCCAATGGTGGTACAACACGCGGTCTGCCTATTTCGTGCTTTCTGAACGAAGCCAATGACAGCCTCAAAGGCATTGTCGATCTGTGGAACGAGAATGTGTGGCTGGCCAGCAAGGGTGGGGGCATTGGCTCCTACTGGGGCAACCTGCGCTCCATTGGCGAGAACGTGGGTCGCAACGGCAAAACCTCGGGGGTTATTCCCTTCATCCGCGTGATGGACAGCCTGACACTGGCTATTTCCCAGGGGTCTTTGCGCCGTGGGTCGGCTGCGGTCTATCTGCCGGTCTGGCACCCCGAGATTGAGGAGTTCATAGAACTCCGCCGCCCCACAGGGGGGGACCCCAACCGCAAGGCGCTCAATCTCCACCACGGTATTCTGGTCTCCGACGCGTTCATGCGCGCGGTGGAAGCGGATGATGAATGGGCGCTGCTCTCCCCCAAGGATAACTCGGTTATCCGCAAGATTTCAGCGCGTGGATTGTGGATTCGTATCCTGACCGCACGCATGGAACAGGGCGAGCCCTATATCGTTTACTCCGACCACGTGAACAATGCCCGCCCCGAGCACCACAAACTTGCGGGGCTGGAAGTCAAGACCTCCAACCTGTGCTCTGAAATTACGCTGCCAACGGGCATAGACCATCACGGCAAGGCTCGCACGGCAGTGTGCTGCCTGTCCTCCCTCAACCTTGAGACATGGGATGAATGGTCAGACAATCCCCAGTTCATCGAGGATGTGATGATCTTCCTCGACAATGTTCTGCAGGACTTCATCGATCGTGCGCCAGAGGACATGGAGCGGGCCAAATATGCCGCCATGCGCGAGCGTTCCGTAGGGCTGGGGGTTATGGGGTTTCACTCCTTCCTCCAAGCCAAGAACGTGCCGTTTGAAAGCGTGATCGCCAAGGTCTGGAACCGCAAGATATTCAAGCACATCCGCGCACAGGCGGATGCCGCCTCCCGCCATCTGGCCGAGTTGCGTGGCCCTTGCCCCGATGCCGAGGAATACGGGATCAAGGAGCGGTTTTCCAACAAGATGGCCATTGCGCCTACGGCGTCCATTTCCATCATTGCGGGGAATGCCAGCCCGGGTATTGAGCCCATTGCTGCCAATGTGTTCTTGCAGAAAACCCTTTCCGGCTCGTTTACAGTGCGCAACCGGCATCTGCTGAAGCTGCTGGTGGAAAAAGGGCAGGACACGCCAGAGGTGTGGTCCTCCATTACCACCAGCAAGGGCAGCGTGCAGCATCTGGACTTTTTGACCCAGCAGGAAAAGGACGTGTTCAAAACCGCGTTCGAACTGGACCAGCGCTGGGTGGTGGAACATGCGGCCGACCGGCAGCCCTTTATCTGTCAGGCGCAGTCGGTCAACCTGTTCCTGCCCGCGGACGTGCATAAGCGCGACCTCAACCAGATTCATTTTCAGGCATGGAAGAAGGGGCTGAAATCCCTCTACTACTGCCGCAGCCTGTCCATCCAGCGGGCGGATACGGTGAGCAACGTGCTCGCCAAGTCCGAGGTGCTGGGGGCCGGTGTTGCCGAACAGGCGGCGGCTGAGCATGCCGCCAGTGGCAACACTTATGACGAATGCCTGGCCTGCCAGTAAGGGCAGGCTGGTCAGGGTCTATTTTGTAAAAAGTCGAGAGGCGGCCACCTCGGGGAGTGCCGCCCGATGGAGGCATCATGAGCGAGCATAAAGCCAGCCAGCAGCCGCAGGAAGAGCGTTTTGACCTGCTAACAGCCAATCCGGTGTACAAACCGTTTCGGTACCCGTGGGCGTATGATGCGTGGCTGACGCAGCAGCGCGTACACTGGCTGCCCGAAGAAGTGCCTCTGGCGGATGACGTAAAAGACTGGCACCGCGTGCTCAATGAGAGCGAGCGTCACCTTGTGACCCAGATTTTTCGCTTCTTCACCCAGTCGGATGTGGAAGTAAACAACTGTTACATGAAGCACTACAGCCGGGTTTTCAAACCGACTGAAGTGCTGATGATGCTCTCGGCCTTTTCCAATATCGAGACCATCCATATTGCAGCTTACAGCCACCTTCTGGATACGCTCGGCATGCCCGAGGAGGAATATTCCGCATTCCTTAAGTACAAGGAAATGAAGGATAAATACGATTACATGCAGTCCTTCAATGTGGACAGCAAGCATGAAATCGCAAAAACACTGGCAGCCTTTGGCGCGTTCACCGAAGGGCTACAGCTGTTTGCCTCCTTTGCCATCCTGCTCAACTTCCCGCGCTTTAACAAGCTCAAGGGCATGGGGCAGATCGTATCCTGGTCGGTGCGGGACGAAACCCTGCATTGCCTGTCCATTATCCGCCTGTTCCGCGTGTTCATTCAGGAAAACCCGCATATCTGGACAGATAAGTTGCGGCAGGAACTGACTGAGATCTGCAAAACCATTGTGGAGCACGAAGAGGCCTTTATTGATCTGGCGTTTGAAATGGGGCCGGTAGAAGGGCTGGATGCCGCACAGGTTAAAACCTACATTCACTTTATTGCCGACCGCCGCCTGACCCAGCTTGGGCTGGACCCGGTTTACAACACGACCACAAACCCGCTGCCTTGGCTGGACGATATGCTCAATGCGGTCGAACACGCTAACTTCTTTGAAAACCGCTCGACCGAATACAGCCGTGCCTCCACCCTGGGTACGTGGGAAGAAGCGTTTGAAAGCTCTGTCTTCTCATAATATCGGGCGGAGGGTGCGGGTTTACAGACCCGGCAGGGCTGTGCCGTTTTCCAGCACATCGCGCGCCTGAGGGGTAAAAGCGCCGTCCGCTTCGTGTAGTGTCAGGCCAGACAGTACACGGGCGGGGCTTTTAACGCCCAGTTTGGCCTGAATAAGCAGAATGCGCGCTTCCCGTCCTGTTTTGGGCCAGAAGGGGTAAAGGGTTACCCCCCCAAAGCCATGGGCGCTTAGTTCGGCTATGGCCCTGTCGGTCAGGGCTGTGGGGAGTGCGAGTGTCAGGCTGCCTTTGTGGCGCAAAACGGCAGCGGCTCCCTTAATCCAGAGTGGCAGGGTCTGCATGTCCATCCTGCGGGCAAGGTCCCGGCGCGGCTCGGGCGAGGCGGTGCCGGTGGAGGCATGCCATGGCGGGTTGGTCATGCAGTGGTCAAACCGCAGGAGGTCGGGCACCCCTTCGGGGAAAGATGCTGTAATTACCGAAGCTTGCACTTGTTTGTTGGTCAGCAGGTTGGTGCGGGCCAGTGCCGCTGTTTCGGAGTCTTTCTCTACCCCCGTTCCGTGCAGGTCTGGTACGCGGTGCATCAGGCATAACAGCCCTGCACCGGCTCCGCAGCCGATTTCGAGCACATGCTGGCCCGGGCGTGCGGCTACGGCCGCAGCCATCAGAATGGGCTCAAGCCCTGTGCGGTAGCCTTGCTGGAACTGGCTGTAAGCGATACGTCCACGCAAAAGAGTGCCTTGCGAGGTCGGTGGAAGGTGGAGTGATGGGGCTTGCTGCATCGCTGTATCTGGCTGGCTTGAATGTGTTGGTGCTTGACCGTTTTTCAGGTGCCTCGCATATAAGAGGACGTCAACTCATCCCGAGGCTGGGGGAATAGCATTTGGGTGTTGCAGTCAGTCTGTCGGAAATGGACAGTGCCGCGAGCCAGGATGGATCTGGAGTTTCTGTGAGTAAACCAGGGGAAGCTGGCCTTAAGGCGCTGGCTGATTATCTCGCTGCGGATATGCAGGCATGTAATCAGGTCATTGTGGACCGCATGCAAAGCTCCGTAGCGCTTATTCCGCAGTTAGCTGCGCATCTTGTGGCCGCTGGCGGCAAGAGGCTGCGGCCGCTGCTCACCCTCGCTTCTGCGCGGCTGTGTGGCTACAATAATCAGGACGGGCGCATGCGGCATGTGGAAATTGCCGCCTGTGTCGAGTTCATTCATACAGCAACACTGCTGCATGATGATGTTGTGGATGACAGCCAGTTACGGCGTGGTCTGGCCAGTGCCAACGCCATTTTTGGCAATAAGGCGTCCGTGCTGGTGGGGGACTTCCTGTTTGCCCGGTCGTTCCAGATCCTTACGGCTGACGCCTCGCTGGATGTCATGGCGATTCTCTCTGCTGCATCGGCTACGCTGGCGGAAGGTGAGGTTATGCAGATGACCACGCAGAACGACCTTTCCACTTCTGTTGAGCAGTATCTTCAGGTTATTTATGGCAAAACAGCGGCGCTGTTCGCGGCCGCATGTGAATCCGGTGCTATCATAGGCGATGTTACTTTCGCCGAGCGTGAGGCCCTGCGTGTTTACGGCGCCAATCTGGGCATGGCGTTCCAGTTGGTGGATGATGCGCTGGACTACTCGGCTGATCAGGCCGTGCTGGGCAAGGAAGTCGGGGACGACTTCAAGGAAGGCAAGGTGACACTGCCGGTACTGGCAGCATACGAGGCAGGCAGCGAGCAGGACCGCGTATTCTGGCGGCGTGTGATTGAGGAGTGCGAACAGCAGCCCGAAGATCTGGATGCCGCACTGGCTCTTATCGCCCAGACCAATGCGATTGGTGTGACACTGGCCAAGGCGGAAGAATACGCCGCATTGGCCCGTCAGGCGTTGCAGGGCTTCCCCGACAACGAGCTTAAGGCCCTGTTGCTTGAAACCGCGAGTTATTCCGCCAGCCGCGCCAGCTAGGCTCGCCTGTAGCCGGTTTGGCGAAAATGCCGAATTGTAATGCTCGAACGGCCTTTACCCGCCCGCCAGAGCTGGCCCGCGTTCAGGCTGTGCAGGCACGTTGCTGGCTTGCCGGTTCGGGCCAGAGTGTAATCTGGTTAAAACCAAAGGCAGGCAGATGCGCGCTCAGGGCGGCTGCGTCGGTTGGCGTGGCCGTAAACCATGCCTGCTCTGGTTGTGTGTCCGGGCTGGGCATGGGGGGCAGGGTTTGCAAAACCGTGCAGGTCTGCCGTGCGACCGCGTCTGCCGGGTCCAGCCATACCATGCCTGCCGGGGCTATCCTGCGGAGCTGATCAAGCATGAAGGTGTAATGGGTGCATCCCAGACCCACAGCATCAAGCCGTGCAGAGTCCGGGTGGCTGAGCAGACCTTCAATATCTTTATAAACAAGCTCATCGGGTACGGAACGCCCGCGAAAAACCTGCTCGGCATAGCTGGCCAGATGCGGAGCGGCATGGGCGATGAGCGTGCATTCCGGCGCATATAGCGTGTGCAGGCGGGACAGGTAGGGGCGGCGGATGGTTGCCCGGGTAGCCAGCAGGCCGATAACGCCGGTTTCTGTCCGGCGTGCGGCCCAGCGGATGGGGGGTACGCAGCCAATAAACGGCAGGCTGGGGCAGGTGGCGCGCAGGGCGTCCAGCGCCAGCGTGCTGGCCGTGTTGCAGGCTATGACAACAGCCTGTGGCCGCAGGCGCTCAACTGCGCGGGAAAGAAGGGAAATAATGCGTTGGGTCAGGACCGCATCATCCTGCTCACCGTATGGAAAAACGGCGGTGTCGGCCAGATAGTCCACCTTCACCGAAGGCGCATGTGCCCGAATGGCCCGCACAATGCCCAATCCACCAATGCCTGAATCAAACGCCAGAACACGGTGGAGGCCAGTCAGTGCGGGGCCAGTCGTCTGCACGGTGTTATTTGTCCTTGCGCGCCTTGAACGCGGCGGCTTCTTCCAGACTGCCTACGCCGCCACGGCGGGCGGACCAGCCACAGGGGTCTTCCAGAAAGCGGCGGACTTCAGATGCTGCTTCTTCGGAGAAATACGGACGGCTCGCGCAGGCTTCAAGCACATCCCACCATGTGCACAGGGAGTGCAGGGCCACGTTCATGTCTGTCAGCGTCTGCTGGGCACCGGGGAAAACGCCGTAGTAGAACACCACAAAGGCATGGTTCACAATAGCGCCTGCATTGCGCAGGGCATTGGCGAACTGCACCTTGGATGCGCCATCCGTGGTCAGGTCTTCCACCAGCAGGGTCCGCATGTTTTCGGGTACATCGCCTTCAATCTGGGCGTTGCGGCCAAAACCCTTGGGCTTTTTGCGCACATAGGCCATGGGGAGCAGCATGCGATCAGCCATCCATGCGGCAAACGGAATACCGGCTGTTTCGCCCCCTACAATGGCTTCAAGACTTTCGTAGCCAACGTGGCGGCCAATTTTCTCTACCCCCAGTTCCACAATTTTTGCGCGCGCGCGGGGGAAGAAAATAATCCGGCGGCAATCAATATAAACAGGGGATTTCCAGCCAGATGTCAGGGTGTAGGGGTCTTCGGGGCGAAAATTGACTGCCTTGATTTCAAGCAGCAGGCGTGCGGTGGTAAGGGCGGCGTCACGATCCCATTCGCTGGACTCTCCTGTGGGAGAGATAATGCCTGCTGGCGACATCATGGCAGATTCCTTGAAAGTTATGGGGTTAAAGTTGGATTGGCATACCGCTAGCCGGGCCGAAAATCCATGCCTCATCTGCCTGTATCTGTGATTTACCGCACAGTATGGGCTGTAAATAAGGAGGATTTATGCACGGAACAGCAAAACAATCGGACACACGCAGATTGTGATTTTATGTGTAAAGTAAAATAGAACTTAATCCTTGCGTTGGGGCTGGATGTGGCGTCTAATTACCGAAGTTGAGATCGATTATCAGTTAAGGGTGAATGTCGTGGCTATGGAAGCAAGTCGGATCGCACGGAAATGCGAGCGGGCCGTCATCACGGCTTACACAGAACTACGCGAAGTGGGGACAGCGGATGTTGCTGCGTTTAACGCCTGCACCACTCTGTACCGTATTCATCACCCCGAATCGTCTTTGAGCGAAGCGCGCATGCTGGTCTCCGAATGGATTGACCACCATATGGTGCGCAAGGTAGATGGCCCGACTGCCGGATGCAACTGCAGCTAAGTCATCAGGTGTGACCGGTCCGTCTGGCTGGCTGACAGTACAAGACAGGTTTGGCGGATGCTCATGGTGACATGAGCATCCGCTTTTTTTATGGTTAATAACGGTACGGCGTTAGTCTGGTTTCTGCCATGAATAAAAAAACTGGTCCGCGTTGCCGCGGACCAGTTTCTTATGACAACAGGGCAATCAGCTTTTAGCGCTTGCTGAAGGGAACAAAATCCCGCTCCGTAGCGCCCAGATACAACTGGCGTGGACGGCTGATACGCTGGCCCGGTTCCTCAATCATTTCTTTCCACTGGCTTACCCAGCCGGTAGTGCGGGCAACCGCAAACAGCACGGTGAACATGCTGGTGGGAATGCCCATGGCCTTGAGGATAATGCCGGAATAGAAGTCCACGTTGGGGTAGAGCTTGCGCTGCACGAAGTAGTCGTCGCTGAGTGCAATGTTTTCAAGCTCGACTGCCAGATCAAGCAGCGGATCATCCTTGATGCCCAGTTCCTTAAGAACTTCGTGGCAGGTCTGCTGCATGATTTTGGCGCGCGGGTCGAAGTTCTTGTAAACACGGTGGCCAAAGCCCATGAGCTTGACACCACTGTTCTTGTCTTTGACCTGAGCGATAAAAGCCGGAATATTTTCTTTTTTGCCGATATGGGCCAGCATTTTCAGCACGGCTTCATTGGCCCCGCCATGGGCGGGTCCCCACAGTGCGGCAATGCCTGCGGCAATACAGGCGAACGGGTTGGCCCCGGTGGAGCCCGCCAGACGCACGGTGGAGGTGGAGGCATTCTGCTCATGATCTGCGTGCAGGATCAGGATCCGGTTCATGGCGCGGGCCAGAACGGGGTTGACCTTGTAGGGTTCGGACATACGCGCGAACATCATGGACAGAAAGTTTTCTGCGTAGTTCAGGTCGTTCCGCGGGTAAATAAAGGCATCGCCCTGTGTGTATTTGTAAGCCCAGGCCGCAATGGTCGGGATTTTGGCGATCAGGCGCATGGCGGCCAGTTCCCGGTTTGCGGGAATGGCGATGTCGCTGGCATCAGGGTAAAAGGCGGAAAGAGCGCCAACCGTGCCACACAGAATGGCCATGGGGTGGGCATCGCGCCGGAAGCCATTAAAGAAGTTGCGGATCTGCTCATGGAGCAGGGTATGGTTTGTCAGCGTGGCAGAAAAAGTATCGTACTGCGTCTTGTTGGGCAGTTCGCCATTGAGCAGGAGGTAGATGACTTCTTCGTAGGAAGCATTTTCCGCCAGTTGGGCAATAGGGTAGCCACGGTGGAGCAGGATGCCCTTGTCACCATCAATAAAGGTGATCTTGCTGTTGCAGGAGGCCGTCTCGCCGTAACCGGGGTCGAACGTGAACACGCCCAGTTCTGAGGGCAGCCTGCGAATATCAATAACATCCGGCCCAAGGTTGCCAGAAAGTACGGGCATCTCGGCGGTTTTGCCACCGATCGAAATGGTAGCGGTGGACTGCTTACCCTCGTTCTGCGACACGCTCATGGTGTTTCCTTTTGCATAATGGGGTCACGGTCGCGGCTGCGGCCTGCTGTTTGAGTGTTGTCTCCCATTCAGGAGCAAACAAAAAGGTTCATCCTGATAAACCGCGCGTTATCACGCGCGCACATCGGCAGAAAACCGGGTTTTTTTCTCTCAGGGTCGCGTGAATGTGTGCAAAGCGAGGCTCAGACCGTCACAGTTTGCCCAGGAGGTCTGGTCAGGAACAAGGTCGCTGCCGATCATCTCGAAGACTGCGAGTGAAGCCGGAGCGAATCCCTGATCAAGCATTTCGTTCCTGCCATCCAGCCAGCGTGCAAAGTCTGAAATGCCGGGATTATGCCCGACGAGCAGAATCGTGCGGGCCTGCGGGGGAGCCTGCCGGAGCACACTGATCAGGCTACCAAGGTCGGCCTCGTATATTTCGGGGCGTAAAAACACGGTATCCGCGCTGGAAGGGGGGAGGGCGCTCTGCACGCAGGAAAAGGTCTGCTGTGCCCTTGCCGCCGGGCTGCACAGGACTGCATCGGGGGCCAGCCCGTTCTGGTGGAGCCACATCCCGCACCGCATGGCGGCGCATTCGCCATCATGGGTCAAGGGGCGCGCCATGTCTGATTCGACAGAAAAATTGCCCGGATCAGGTGCGACCGCCTCCGCATGACGGAGCAGAATCAGGCGGCGGGGTGTGGAGAGAACAGGCATGAAATCACATGATGTTATGGGGATGATGAGTGGGGAACCGCTGCAAGTGCGATGGCCTCATGGTGGCGGATCACCTCATGGATGATGAAGTTGAGGAACTTCTCCGCAAAATCAGGGTCAAGATGTGCATCTTCCGCAAGGCGGCGCAGGCGCGCAATCTGCTGAGTCTCACGCGCGGGGTCCGCAGGAGGGAGCTTGTACAGAGCCTTGAGGGCTCCCACCGCCTTGGTGCAGCGGAAGCGTTCTGCCAGCATGGCCACAAGAGCTGCGTCAATATTGTCTATGCTGCGGCGGAGGTCCTGCAGGGCTTCCGGGGGGCACGGCTGATTTGTCACGGTAATCAAGGTCTCTGGCTGCTGGTAAAGAACATCATGGGATCGTTATAAATGTGTAACGCCCCGACGTTAACAGACAAAAAGTTTTTCTTCCACAGGTGGGTAAGGAAGGTCCACCCATGCCAGATGTCCGCCTTTGCCTGCGCCCGTATCCACAAATATGGCGCGCCCACCGGCCCGGCCATGGATAGTCAGGGGGCAGCCGTTGGTCGAGCGCTGGTCGTGGCCACAGTAAACCGTATAGCCGCTGGGAATGTGGTTGACCCAGTTGAGCGTGCGTTCGGGGTAGCCATCGGCCTGTATGCGGCTCGTGGTTTCGCCAAACAGTGCGCGGGAGAGCAGGTACGTGACGCGCCCAAGTGGTGGGGGTGGGGGCTCGTTCAGCATGTGCGGCTCAAACGCACCGTGCACAAAAATGGTCCGTCCCATGATCAGCCATGCCGGAGCCTGTTCCAGTGCGGGGAGCACGTCCTGCAGGACATCCACATTATCCGGCGTACTCAACTGGGCCAGCGTTTCGTCCAGATGGGGGGAGGAGCGAAGTTTCTTGCCCATAAGCGCACGCCCCAGCTTGCGGTCGTGGTTGCCAATCAGGAACAGCCCGCGCCCTTCACGCTGGACCTGGAACATCAGGCGCAGAACGCCTGCGCTGTCTGGGCCGTAATCCACCAGATCACCTAGCTGGATGATAAAACGATCCGTGGCCACGGCATGGCGGAATGCTTCCATATCCCCATGCACATCGCCCACAATGCGGAGTCCTTTGCGCATTGCGTTCTTCACGTTTTCGTCATGCCTGGTATCCGTGAACATGCCACCCCTATCCGTTCTTTCCCAATCTTCATGTAGGCTTTTCGAGCGAAAACAGGAACGGTGCTGGCAAGTTTTTTTTGAAGGGGTTTATGCATGCACAAGTATGTGACGCGCCAGAGGCTTCTGTTTGCGCATAGGGTGCAAGAACTTTCAGGGGCGGAAACAAGCCTGAAAATGCGAAAGTACGGCAGAGCCACAGTCTGGTGGCGCATAGCTCCCGACCGGAGCATGACGCAGGAACTCTGGGGTGGTTTGCAGCTTTTGTATGTTCGGAACAGTTTGAGAAGAAAAAACAGGAAGGCCTCTCATGACAGAGCGCATTCGGAACGTCGCGCTGCGTAGCAAGGTTTGCCCGGCAGAAGCCGCGGCAAAGCTGATCCGAAACGGTGACGTGGTTGGCACCAGCGGTTTTACTGGCGCAGGCTATCCCAAGGCCGTGCCCATAGCCCTGGCCCAGCAGATGGAAGCCGCCCATAACAATGGGCAGGAACACCGGATCAGCCTGATTACGGGCGCATCTACCGGCCCGCAGCTTGATGGCGAGCTGGGCAAGGTGAACGGTGTTTACTTCCGCTCCCCGTTCAACACCGACCCGGCCATGCGCAACCGCATTAACGCTGGCGAGACGGATTATTTTGATAACCATCTCGGGCAGGTGGCCCTGCGTGCGGCTCAGGGCAATTACGGCAAGTTCGATGTTGCCGTGGTGGAAGCCACCGCCATTACGGAAGAAGGCGGCATTGTGCCGACCTCCTCTGTTGGTAATTCGCAGGCTTTTCTTGATCTGGCCGACAAGGTCATCATCGAAGTCAACGAATGGCAAAACCCGGGGCTGGAAGGCACGCATGACGTCTGGGATGGCAACAGCTATGGTGCCGCCCCGCGTGATATTATTCCGCTCTCCCGTGCGGACCAGCGTATTGGCCGCACCTTCCTCAAGGTTGATCCGGCCAAGATTCAGGCCATCGTCCGCACGAATGACAGCGACCGCAACGCCCCCTTTGCCGCACCCGATGGCACGGCAAAGGCTATTGCGGGCTACCTGCTTGATTTTTTTGAGCACGAAGTCAAACAGAACCGCCTGCCGCCCTCCCTCCTGCCGTTGCAGTCCGGTGTTGGCAATGTCGCCAATGCCGTGCTCGATGGCCTGAACGAAGGGCCGTTTGAAAACCTGGTTGGCTTTAGCGAAGTTATTCAGGATGGCATGCTTGCCATGCTGGATTCGGGGCGGATGCGTATTGCTTCGGCAACCTCGTTTTCTCTCAGCCCCGAAGCGGCGGAAGAGATCAACAACCGGATGGACTTCTTCCGTTCCAAGATCATCCTGCGCCAGCAGGATATCAGCAACAGCACGGGTGTTATCCGCCAGCTTGGCTGTATTGCCATGAACGGCATGATCGAGGCGGATATTTACGGTAACGTCAATTCCACCCGCGTCATGGGTTCCAAGATGATGAATGGTATTGGGGGTTCGGGGGATTTTGCCCGCAACGCCTACCTGTCCATCTTCCTGTCACCGTCCACAGCCAAGGGTGGCAAGATTTCTGCCATTGTGCCCATGGCAGCCCATGTGGACCACATCATGCAGGACACCCAGATTTTTGTGACCGAGCAGGGGCTGGCCGATCTGCGCGGGCTTTCGCCCGTCAAGCGCGCCCAGACCATTATCGAAAAATGCGCACATCCGGATTACCGCCCGATGTTGCAGGACTATCTGGACCGTGCCTGCAGGGACTCCTTTGGCAAGCATACACCACACCTGCTGACCGAAGCCCTGTCCTGGCACCAGCGGTTTATTGAAACAGGCTCGATGCTCCCCGCGTAAGCGGGCTGCATCATCCGGCCACAAGGCCCCTGCTCCTGTAAAAAGGGCAGGGGCTTTTTTATTGGGGCAGTTTAAGCCGCTACCCGACCCGCTATCCGGTTTTGTGGAGTGCAAAGGGTGCGGGTGTTGATGTTATTCGGAATGGGTGGTGGAAGATCCGGACACCGCGAGGGATGTGGTCAACTGGTAAGGCTGGTGGGTAATGACAATATCAACCGGCCTGTTTGCCAGAAAATCCGCCGTGGATATTTTGGCCGAAGGGGTATCGGTAATAATGGCCTCGGCATCGCGGTGAACCAGAGAGAACAGACTGGGGGCCGCAGAGGATGGCAGGTAGGCCGCGTAAGGGTGGCGCCCGGCTATGCGGTGTGCGTTATAGGCATCCCGCTCGGAGCTTATGGGAATGGCCACCATAACCTTGGAATCGGCTTTCAGAACCGCGGCAGTGCTTTTGTAGTCGGCTGGTACAAAAATGACCCGGTCACGCATATGGGCCTTGCTGACTTCCTGCGCTACTTCTCTGGGGTCTGTTCCATGCAGGTCGAGCATCAGCAGGGTGTTGGTGTGGCGGGCGGTGTCCAGAACAGTGGCAAGCGCGCTGCTGCCCGGCTCTACCGCAACCTGCCCATCCGCGCCACTGGTCAGGCCAAGGCGTACCATGCCGGGCTGCTCCGTGGAGGAAATGGTCGCAGCCTGTGCCACGCTTTGTGTGCCCGTATTGCTGGCGCAGACAATAAGCCCGTGATGAATGCGCGCCATAATACCGCTGGTTTTGGTGTGGTGGATGGCCAGCACGGCTATGGATGCAGCGCATAGGGTTGCCGCAAAGGCAATTTTTTTCAAACACCTGTGCGAGGTGGTGGCACCGCAGCAAACAGACATGTCAGCTCCCTTTTCAGGATGTGACATCAGTGGGTTCCTTGTCCTTCTGGCCGACCATGGAGGCCGCTTTAGCCAGATCAACAGAAAGAACGCGGCTTACTCCGCGTTCCTGCATGGTTACACCAAAAAGCTGGTCCATATGGGCCATGGTGAGCTGGTGGTGTGTCACGACCAGAAAACGCGTACCGGCTTCTGCAACCATGTCGCCCAAGAGGGCGCTAAAGCGGCCCACATTGGCGTCATCCAGTGGGGCATCCACTTCGTCCAGTACGCATATCGGAGCAGGGTTACAGCGGAACACGGCAAAAATCAAGGAAAGCGCGGTTAAAGCTTGTTCACCTCCGGACAGGAGCGAAAGTGTGGCCAGCTTTTTGCCCGGTGGCTGGGCATAGATTTCCAGCCCGGCCTCCAGCGGGTCATCACTCCCGACAAGGCCCAGATGGGCGCGCCCACCGCCAAACATGCGGGTGAACAGGGACTGAAAATGCTGGTCCACCTGTGTGAACACCGCCATAAGCCGTTCACGCCCTTCCTTGTTGAGCGAGCCTATGGAGCCGCGCAGGCGGTTTATGGCTTCTTCCAGATCATTCATTTCCGCCCCGAGGGTCTGGGCCTGAGTGGAGGCTTCCTCCGCTTCCAGCTCGGCCCGCAGGTTGACCGGGCCCATATCGTCGCGCTCGCGGGTCAGGCGGGCAATCTTGCGGCGCAGGGAGGTTTCGGCCCCTTCCGTCAGGTCGGAAACGGGTTGTCTGGGTGGGTTAGGGGTTTCTACCAGCAACTGGTCCAGAATGGCCTGTGCCTGTTCGCTCCTGCCTTCCGCCTTAAGCAGGTTTTCACGTGCGGTGGCCAGTTCGCCCTCTGTTTTGCGGCGCAACTCATGAGCAGTGGTCAGGGCTGCTTCGGCTTCTGCCCGCAGGCGGTCGGTCTGGGCAAAGTGTTCCTCTGCATCTTCCAGTGCGGCCAGTGTGCGGGCTTTTTGCTGCTGTGCCGCCGTGGGGAGTTCGGCCACCCTGTTGTGGTTGGCCCGCGCTGCTTCCAGCCGCTGGAAGGCATTTGTGGTGTCTGTCCGGGCAAGGCCCTCACGCGCGCTCCACTCGGCCTGTGCGGTGTTGAGCGTGTTAATCCGGTCTGCCAGCGTGGTGGATTCGGCCTGCAGGGCCGCACGGAGTTCGCGCGCGGCATCAAGCCTGCCCAGCAGGTCGGCCTTCTGGGCGTGCAGGTTGTCCAGTCTGGCCTGTGCATCTTCTGGCACCGCGGCGCAGGCGGCCTCCAGCGCGGCTTGTGCTGCAAGCAGGTTCTGCTGGGTGTCCGTGTGTTCGGCGTGCAGTTCGGCCTGCCGTGGAGCCAGCCCCGCCAGACGGCTGCGCAGGGTAAGGGCCTGCTCGTGCACTGCGCGGCTGGTCTGCGCGGTTGCAGCCATCTGCTCATCGGCCTGCAAGGTGGTCCGGGTTGCAGCCTGTAGGGCCGTACTGGCGGCGTTCAGCTTTTCCTGCGCTGCGTGCAGGGCATTCTGGGCCTGCTGCATGGACTGGGCAGAGGCCAGCTTATCTTCCATCTCTGCAACGGTTGTGGATTCCGTTGTCAGATTATGGCGCAGGCGTTCAAGCTCGGGGGTGAGCGTTTCCAGCCGCGTTGTGGCGGAGGCGTGCTGCTGTTCGGCGCGGGCCAGTTTGTCCCGGGCTGTTTGCAGGGCCGCCTGTGCCTGTTTGAAGGCAGCATGCGCCTGCTGCTCGGCGGTTTGTGCCGCGGTGTTTCTCTCGCGTGTGGTGGCGAGGGCACGCTGGATATCCTGTAAGGATGGCAGGCTCTCATGCGCGAGCCGGGCATTGCTGAGAGTGGCCTCGGCTTCGGCTAGAGCGGCCTGTGCGCGCTCATGCTGGGGGAGTGTGGCATCCAGCCTTGCGCGGTAGGAGGCGTAGCGGCGCTCTGTTTCGGTCTCATGCGCGCGGGCCTTCTGGAGTGCTTGTTCCTGCGTGTTGCGGCTGCTGCGCAGTTGCCTGAGCAGGTCCTCATTGGCCTGTACGGCGGCAGCACAGCTTGCAACGTTTGCCTGTATGGCGGGCAGGTCGGCCTGCAACACGCTCAGGCGGCTTTGGGTTTCGCGCAGAACACGGCGTTGGGCCAGCCTGCGCGCAGCCGTGCTGGTTCCCCCTGCCTGAGTGTAAAACCCGTCCCACCGCCACAGGTCCCCTGTGGTGGAGACCAGACATTGCCCCGGAGACAGCAAGGCCTGAAGCGCTCGCCCATCCGCACCTTCGGGCAGCAGTCCGGTACAAAGCAGGACCCTGTCCAGCTCGGGCGGGGCCGTAATGTGGTTTTTGAGCGGCTGTGCGCCGCCGGGCAGGGCAGGCAGGGATTCAGGCGGGAGATGCCGCCAGCCTTGGGGAGCGTCGGGGGTTGCGGGGGCGTCCAGCCCTTCCGCCAGAGCGGCCGCCAGAGCATTTTCATACTCTTCGGGAACGGTAATCTGGGCGGAAACCGGGTTCTCTGCCACAGCACTATCCTGCCCCAGAGCCTGATCCAGCCCTTCGGCCTGCGCCTGCAGGCGGGTCAGTTCGGTCTGGAGTGTGGTCTGCTGGTTCTGGGCTGTTGCGTACTGGGCCTTGTGCGCGCTCAGCGCGTGTTCGGCCTGCTCCAGTTCGGCCCCGGTCTGGGCCAGTACATTTTCCTGCTGGGTACGTGCCTGTCGGGCGCTGTCCAGAACCGTGTCGGCAATGGCCTCGGCCCGAACCTTGTCCAGTTCCCGCGTAAGGGTCTGGGCTTCGTGCTGCGCGCGTTGCTGCGTGGTGCTGGCCGTACGCAGGGCTTCGGCCGCACTGCGCTGGTGTGCTTCGGCTTCCTGCGCAGCGCGGCTGGCCTCGGTAAAAGCGGTGCTGGCGGCACGGCGTTCGGCCTCAGCTTTTTCCTGCGTTTGTGTGGCCTGTTCCAGCGTGGCGGCTGCCTGCTGGCTGCCGGTTTGGAGCGCATCCAGCACATCGGGGCTGATGAGCGCCTCCAGCGCTTCGGCATGGCGCTTTTCTGCCCCATGCAGTTCAGCCTGTAGGGCTGTCAGGCGCTGGCGGGCCTGTTGCAAGGCTTTTTGTTGCTCGTTTTGAGCGGCCTGTGCGGCCTGTGCATTATTTTTGGCAATGGAGAGGTCAATATTGCATTGCGCACAAAGGCGTTCGGCTTCCTCCTGCGCGACTTTGGCCACCTGCTGGGCCTGTGCTGCCAGCTCTGCCTGCTCCTGCGCCGTAGCCAGTGCCTGCTCGGAGGGGAGTCGGCTTTCCAGTTCCGCTAGTTCGGCCTGAAGCGTGTTGCGTGCGAGAGCAACCCGCTCGTGCCGTGTGCGGGCCGCGTTCAGGCTGTCTTCGGCCCGTTCCTTGCCTGCGCGGGCGGCACTCAGCTCGGCTGTCAGGCTGGCAAGGGCCTGTTCGGTTTCGGTCTGCTGGGTGCCCAGTCGCTGTATCTGCTGCTCGGCCTCGGCCGTGCGGGTGGGGAGCGAGGTCTGGGCGGCCAGCACTTCGGCCATATCCGCCTTGAGGCGTTCGAGCGTGTCCAGCACGTCCTGCAGGCGGGTTTGTGCGGCCTGGGCATCTGCCTCGTGCTGTTGCAGCAGTTCGGCTGCGGCCTGCGCCTGAGCCGCTGCGCGTTCTTCTTCCTTGACCACGCCTTCCGCCAGAACGCGGCAGCGCTCCAGTGCCGTACGGGCGGCATCGGCACTCTCGCGCAGCGCGGGGAGGGCTTTGGTGGCTTCAAATTCGGCCAGAACAGCGGTTTCTGCCGCTTCTTCATGCGTCGTCAGGGTTTTGCGGGCCTGCGCGGCGGCACTGGCCGCGCGTTCCACAGCCAGTCTGGCCCGTGCGTGCAGAACTGCCAGCAACTCGGTTTCCGCCTCCCGCAGGGCTGCCGAAATTTCGCGGTAGCGTGCGGCCTCGCGCGACTGTTCGGCCAGACCACTCAGCCGTTCTGTCAACTGCACGCGGCGGTCTTCGGCGCGGGTCAGGTTGCCCTCAGCAGCACGGAGCTTGATCTCGGCTTCGTGCCTGCGGGCATGCAGGCCGGTAATGCCTGCGGCTTCTTCGAGAATGCTGCGTCGCTCTTCCGGGCGGGCACCGACCAGCATGGCCACCCGGCCCTGACTGACCATGGCGGAGGAGCGCGCGCCAGATGCCAGATCGGCAAACAGGGTCTGCACATCCCTTGCGCGGACGGGGCGGCCGTTAATGCGGTAATCGCTCCCGGCACCGCGTTCGGCCCGGCGGGTAATCTGGAGTTCATCCAGATCGGCAAAGGCTGCGGGGCCAAAGCCTTTTGTGCCTTCCAGCGTTACGGTGACTTCCGCCAGAGAGCGGGCCGGACGCCCGCTTGTGCCAGCAAAAATAAGGTCATCCATTTCCCCCCCACGCAGGGAGCGGGCGGAGGATTCCCCCATAACCCAGCGAAGTGCTTCCACCACGTTGGATTTGCCGCATCCGTTAGGACCAACAACGCCGGTCAGACCGGGGAGCAGTTCCACGGTTATGGGGTCGGCAAAGCTTTTGAACCCCACAATACGGAGGCGAACAAAACGAACCGTCATACAGATCTGTGTTTTTCTGGTCGGGAGGGCTGACTGTTAAAAAACAGTCAGCTGGCCTTGGTCAGATATTTAACAAAGTCGTCGTAGGAGAGGGCGCTGGACACCTGCTCCTTGTTGTTGAAGCGGAAGGTGGGGGTGGACTCAATGCTGTATTTGTCCTGCGCTTCGCTCTGCTCGGTCATGATGAACTGGAGCAGTTTCTGGTCCGTTACCGCTTTTTCAAATGTTTCGGCGGGCATGCCGGCAAAAGCCGCCATTTTTTGCAGTTCGGCCTTGTGGTCAACGTCGTTATTGTACGCCCAGCGGTCCAGACTGGACAGTACGGCCGAGCAGAAAGGTTCGTACCGTTCTTCGGGCAGGGTGCGGGCGACCATGGCGGCAAGCGTTGCAAGCTGATCGGTGGGGAAGTCATGGAAAACGTAACGGATTTTGCCCGTATCGATCAGGTTTTTCTTAATCTGCGGGAAGGTTTCTTCCGCAAAATGCGCGCAGTGGATGCAGGTCAGGGAGAACCACTCCTCTACCACCACCTTGGCGTTGGGGTTGCCCAGCACGCGCGGGGTAAAGCGCGTATCGGCTGCATCGGCCGCAAAAGCCAGCCCGGGGAGTGAGCTGGCGGTGAGTGCCGCGCCCGTGGCGACAAGAAAAGAACGACGTGTAAAGGACATGAGGAACCAAGCCTTCCCGATCAATGGACCATAATGCTGCGAACAGGGATGGCGGCAGAAAGAACCGCCGTCAACCTGTTGTTGCAGGCAGACCTGCCTGAGTCTGTGGATTGGAGGGGTTTTCCCCCTCGCTGACCAGCTTGCGTACCCGCACCCGGCGGATATGCCGTGCATCCGCATCGAGCACGCGGAACAGATAGCCGTGTTCGTGCGTCAGCACCTCTCCGCGTGCGGGCACATGTCCGGCCATGCGAAAGACCAGACCGCCAATGGTCTCGATTTCGGCTTCTTTTTCGCTATCGGTCAGAATCGGGCCGATCTTCTGCTCGAATTCCTCCACCGGGCAGCGGGCATCCACGTCATACGATCCATCGGGGCGGGGGGTAATCAGCACCGCCTCGGGTTCGTCATGCTCGTCGGAAATATCGCCCACAATGGTTTCGATCAGGTCTTCAATCGTCACCAGACCGTCAATGCCGCCATATTCGTCAATCACGAGGGCAAGGTGCATGTGGCGCTGGCGCATTTGCAGCAGCAGGTCCAGCACGGGAATCTGCGGGGCAATAAACAGGGGCTGGCGGAGCAGGGGTTCCAGATTGAACGCCTCGCTGGTGCCCACATAGGCAATAAGGTCCTTTACGTGGATCATGCCAACAATGTCATCAAGCTGGTCGCGGTACACGGGCATGCGTGAGTGATTCTCGCGCCGCATCATGGCCAGAGCCTCGTCCAGAGAGATGGAAACCGGCATGGCCACAATATCGGCTCTGGGCACCATCACATCATCGGCCGAAATATTGCGCAGACGCAGGATATTGGCTATCAGCGCGCGTTCCTGCCGGTCGAGTTCGGGTTTTTCCCCGTCTGGTGCGCTTTCATCCCCCGCTTCGGCAGCCTGCTGTACAAGGGCTGCAATGGAACTGCGCAATCCCCCCGGAGGCTTCTTGCGATGAAAAAACGAAAACAGGCCACGTCCGGAAGGCTCCGCCCGCTCGGCTGAAGTCTCGTGCTCGTTCATGACCGGGTTTTCCACGGGTTAGGCACCTTCATGCGGGAAAGCAGGCGGGATTCCAGCATTTCCATTTCCCGTGCTTCACCCGGGTGGTGGTGGTCATAGCCAGCCAGATGCAGGCTGCCATGCACAACCAGATGCGCCAGATGGTGGCTGACTGGCCGCCCAGCCTTGCGCGCCTCGCGCACAACCGTTTCCAGCGCCAGAATAATATCCCCCCCGCCATAGCCGGGCGGGGGTTCAAAGGTCAGCACGTTGGTTGGTTTATGCTTGCCCCGGTGCCTGCCGTTGAGCCGCCGCACCTCCCGGTCGCTTGCCAGCACAACACTGCCGGGTTCAAGCCCATACTGCGCGCAGGCCGCCAGAGCGCGGCGCACGGTTTTTTCGGGTGTGGGGGCGTAGGAGCGCCAGCGTGCGTCCCGGATCAGCACATCCGGGCCATCCTGCGTTAACGCATCATGAAACCCTGCTGGATACGGGTCCGTATCCACAGGGTCGGCCACGTCCAGCGTCAGGACAGGGCCAAGGCTACTTCGCGGTTCCATTGTTCTCCTGACGGCCCTTGTGGCGGGAGTGCCCTTTTTTATCAGCCGTCGTCGTTTTTGCATCATAGGCTTCAATAATGCGCGCGACCAGCTTGTGTCGCACAACATCAGCCGCTTCAAAACGACAAATGGTAATTCCCTTGACGTTTTCAAGCGTATTGACCGCATCCTGCAGGCCCGAGGGCGTGTCATGCGGCAGGTCGATCTGGGTCAGGTCCCCGGTTACAACCATGCGTGAGCCCGGCCCGAGGCGGGTCAGGAACATCTTCATCTGCGCGATGGTGGTGTTCTGGGCTTCGTCCAGAATAACATATGCGTGCGAGAGCGTGCGCCCGCGCATGAAGGCAAGGGGGGCGACTTCAATCTCGCCAGCACTCATGCGGCGCATGACCTGATCACCGGGCAGCATGTCATGCAGTGCGTCATAGAGAGGGCGGAGGTAGGGGTCGATCTTGTCCTTCATGTCCCCGGGCAGAAAGCCGAGCCGCTCGCCTGCTTCCACCGCAGGGCGGGAGAGAATGATCCGGTCAATGGAACCTGCCAGCAGGAGGGAGACCGCCTGAGCCACCGCAAGGTAGGTTTTGCCCGTCCCCGCGGGGCCGATGCCGAACACAAGCTCCTTGGTGGCAAGGGCGCGCATGTAGCTGGCCTGTCCGGGGGAGCGGGGCTCTATGTTGCCCTGACGCAGCCGGATAACAGGCAGAGTGGGGTCCTGATTGGCAAAAGGAGTTGCCGGAGCAACAGACAGGGGGAGGGTAGGTCTGCTTTCATGCACTCTGGACATGCGTATGGCCGCCTCTACTGCGCTGATGTCTATGGTCTCGCCTGCTGCCAGTTTCTGGTACAGCAGGCTCAGGGTCGTGCGGGCAAGGGATGTGGTTTCTGGCAGACCCCGGATGGAAATGCGGTTGCCGCGTCGCGCAACGTCCACTTCCAGCCCTTCTTCCAGGCAGCGCAGGTGCCTGTCGTGGTCTCCGACCAGTCGGGCAAGCAGCGCGTTGTTTTCAAATTGCAGGGTTACGGGCTGAGCCAGCTCCGTAACCGCGACGGAAGGAGGGGGGGACGTGCGCGTGGTATTCAAGCGTATACATTCTCCTCTTCCAGAATACCGCCCAGCGAGTTTGTCAGGCGTTCTGTTATGCGGACTGGCACCGTCTGGCCGATCAGGCGGTCAGGGCCGATCACATGGACCGGCTGGAGCCAGGGTGAGCGTCCTGCAATCTGTCCGGGCTTGCGCCCTTTGCCAGTAAACAGGACGGGCACGGTCTTGCCAACCATGGATGCGTTAAACGCATCCTGCTGTTCGCGCAGGAGTTTCTGCAGGGCTTGGAGGCGGGCATCTTTTACGTCCTCGGGCACCTGCAGGGGCGCGCCCGCTGCCGGGGTGCCGGGGCGGGGGGAGTATTTAAAGGAATAGGCCAGCGCAAACCCCACATCCCGCACAAGCTGCATGGTGGCTTCAAAATCCTCATCCGTCTCGCCCGGGTGGCCGATAATAAAGTCGGAGGACAGGGCAAGGTCCGGCTTGGCCGCGCGCAGGCGGTGCACAAGGTCGCGGTATTCATCGGCCGTGTGGCCACGGTTCATGGCGCGCAGGATACGGTCGGAACCGGACTGTACGGGCAGGTGGAGGAACGGCATGAGTTCTGGCAGGTCGCGGTGGGCTGCGATGAGCGCATCGTTCATGTCCCGCGGGTGGGAGGTGGTGTAGCGGATGCGGGACAGACCGGGGATTTCCGCCAGCGCATAGGCCAGACGGGTCAGGTCCCATACCGCGCCATCGGGGCCATCACCGTGATAGGCGTTGACGTTCTGCCCCAGCAGGCTGATCTCGCGCACGCCGCTTTGGGCCATGCGGCGGGCTTCGGCCAGAACGGACTGCACGCTGCGGCTGCTTTCCGCCCCGCGGGTGTAGGGAACCACGCAGAAGGAGCAGAACTTGTCGCATCCTTCCTGAATGGTCAGGAAGGCTGTGTAATTTCCCGGTGTCTGCGGGGCTTCGGCTTCGGGCAGGAAGTCGAATTTCTGTTCGGTAGGGAAGTCGGTTTCGATAACGGCATTCCCCGCACGGGCCGCACGGGCCACCATTTCTGGCAGGCGGTGGTATGTCTGTGGGCCAAGAACGATGTCCACATAAGGTGCGCGGGCCAGAATTTCCTGCCCTTCGGCCTGCGCCACACACCCAGCCACGGCAATAATGGTCTGCTGGCCTTCCGCCTTGCGGGCTTCCTTGATCAGTCGCAGGCGGCCGAGTTCGGAAAAAACCTTTTCCGCCGCACGGTCACGGATATGGCAGGTGTTAAGGATGATCATATCCGCCGTATCAGGCGTATCCACCGGCTGGTAGCCTAATGGCCGCAGCACATCCCCCATGCGTGCACTGTCATACACGTTCATCTGGCAGCCCCACGTAATTACATGCAGGGCGCGTGATGGTGCTGTCTGGTCGAGGGTTCGGGTCATGATGGCTGCCACTCCGCTCTGCCGCAGGCCCATTCCATACGGCGGAAAGAGGACATCAGGCGTGCGGTGGCGTAGGTCAAGCCTCTTTTCTCACCGCTTGGTGGGGTGCGGTCTGGAATGGTGCGTAATAAGAGCCATGCCGTGCCGGACAGAGTGGCCTCCCGCCGTGAACAATGCGCAGGTCGTTTTGAGGCGACGGACGCTGGTTATGTCCTCTTTTTCAATGAAGCAAAAAATAGGGCTGCTCTGTCAAGCAGCAGTTTTGTTTTCTTCACATGCGCGGGCAAAAAATTGGCGGGCAGGGACGCGGGGTTGAACCGGCCGGGCTGAACGCGCGGCGTGCGGTTCTGCCGCATATCGGCACAGCCATCGGCCACGGCTTTCCATGCGGCTTCCGCCAGCGCCTTGCGGCTGGGGAACAGGTCGGGGTCCAGAGGCTCGTGCAGTACAACGGTTACGTGTGAGCGCTTCCACTGCAAAAGCTGCCAGAGGTGCGGGCCCAGATCCATATCCCCGTACCATGAAAAAACAGGGCGGCGGAACCGGCTGACCGGCAGGCCTTCCAGTTCGTCATAAACAAGGGAGACGGGCTGTATAAGAGGCGCCATGCCGGGTTTGTAGGTTACGGGCAGCAGGCTTGCGTCCATGCCGTCCTTGAGTCTGGGGAGTTTGGCAATGGCAAAGAAGGCGGACATGAACGGCAGAACGCGCGAGCCATCGGAGGATGTCCCCTCGGGGAAGAGGATCAGGTTATCCCCGTTCACCATACGCTGGATCATCTGGTCCCGTTCGCGCCCGGTGGTGCTGCGCTGGCGGCTGACAAAAATGGTGCGGCCGATATGGGAGACAAGCCCCATGACCGGCCATTTTTCAATATCTCCCTTGGCCACAAAAACAGAGGGCAGCAACGTGCCCAGTACGGGGACGTCCAGCCAGGACATGTGATTGGAAATATAAATAACAGGTCGCTCGCCCCGCCTGCGGGCCTTTATGCCGCCGACCGTGCCCACCCTTTTGCCCCGGACCGTTATACGCAGGCCAATGATGCGGCACAGCACACCCCAGATCACCCGTGTCCAGCGGATTTTGGCCGTGCCGGGTATGGGCAGCAGGCAGGCTTCAAACCCGACGGAAAGCGGCACCCATACCAGCATCCCGGCCAGACGTATGGCCGAGCGGGCCTGCCCTACACGACGGAACAGCATATCTACCCATGACGGAAGGGGTGAGATCGGAGCGGTGGCAGGCGTGCCCGGAGGCAGGGACTGCGTAGGTTGGTCAGGCTTGGTGCGCATGGTCCTGCTTCTGCCAGAGGCTGGCCGGGTGGGCCAAGGAGCGGGCAGCAATGTGGAAGAAACACATAAACATGCGTTCTCATACCGCGAAGAGGGGGGAGGGGACAATCCACCGTGTGAGAAGGTTTTTTTGGCGGAATACCCAATTTTTGTCATGGTTATGGTTGTAGGTGAGGGGAAACATGTAAAAATAAGCTTGGGCAACGGGCTGCATAGCCTTCATGCAGCAACAGACAGACAGGACAGAGTGGCCGTTTACAACCGCAACAGACTTGGCAGGTTTACTGGCTCTGCGAATCGGCTTCTGGCTGGAGTGGCGCTGTGGAGCGTTCTAACGTGTGGTGCGCACGCGGCAGACCCGCAACCTTATGTGACAAACCTTGACCCAACCGGGCAGAGCGATCTGGATACCGCGCTCAAGGCCTCGTCCGATCTGTTAAGCCTGCAATCCACGCGGGCGGTTGGCCCGTTTGCGCTGGCCGGGCGCGTGCGCAACGAATATGACCGCCTGCGCGGCGCGCTGGAAAGCTGCGGATATTACGACGGCACGGTGCATATCATGCTCCGCAATGGCCGGCAGGGTCTTGCCATGGATGGTATGGCCAGCGCTCTGGCGTCATGGCTTGGGGCTGTCCCCGAGCATGACAGGGTGGATATTACCGTTAACATTGATAAAGGCCCGCTCTTCCACCTTGGCTCGGTCAAGCTGGTGGAAAGTGCCACCGGCGTTGCGCCGCACCTTACTCCCGAACAGCAGAAAGCGTTTGGTCTGCACACAGGCCAGCCCGCCATAGCCGCAGATGTGCTGGCCGCGGGTGGCCGCCTGCTGGACGCGCTGCGCGAGAGCGGGCACGCGCTGGCTCAGGTGGACAAGCCCATGGCCTACCTGCGCCCGGACACCAGAACAGTGGATATTGTCTACCCCGTTGTTCCCGGCCCCATACTGGATGTTGGCAGGATCAGCATGGAGGGACTCAAACAGGTACACCAGTCGTTCGTGCGCAGGCGGCTGAGTGTGCATGAAGGGGAACTGTACCAGCCATCCCGCATAGAAGCCGCACGGCAGGACCTGACCTCTCTGGGTGTTTTTTCCAATGTCTCGGTCAGGGATGCCTCCAGCAAGGCGGTCAATGGCACCATGCCGCTGGACTTTTCCTTTCAGGAAGGAAAGCGCCATTCCATTGGAGGTGAGCTTGGGTATTCCACGGACCTTGGCGCGCGTGTGGGGGCGACGTGGACCCATAACAACCTGCTCGGCAATGCCGAGCGCCTGCGCCTGACAGCCCTGATTACCGGCCTTGGCGGATCTGCCCAGCAGGGGCTGGGGTATGATGTATATGCTGATTTTTTCAAGCCTGACTTTCTGGAAAGCAAACAGAACCTGAATGCCCGCATAGAAGGCCTGCGGCAGTTGTTCTGGTCTTACCGGCAGACGGCCCTGCTGCTGCGTGGGGGGATAACCCGCCCGCTGGCCAAAAACTGGAACGGCAATTTTGGCCTTGCCGCGGAACAGGAAAGAATCGAACAGTTCGGCGTTTCCCGCAGTTATACCATTCTCTCGGCTCCACTGTCGGGCATGTATGACAATACCGGGGTGGGCAACCCCATAGAACCCGCAACACATGGCGTGCGTGCGAGTATTAACGTGACCCCCTCCGTCTCTCTGGGCAGCAAGGGGGCGGGTACGTCGTTCTTTGCAATCATGAACGCAACAGCCTCGACCTACGTGGACCTGCATAAGCTGGGCATCAGCCGTCCGGGACGGAGTATTCTGGCATTCCGTGGGACCATTGGCAGTATTCAGGGCGCAAGCACATGGGACATTCCGCCTGACCAGCGCATGTATGCGGGGGGGAGTGCTACGGTGCGTGGTTATCGCTGGCAGGGCGTTGGGCCGCAGTATGGCCATACCAAATATGCCATTGGCGGCACCTCGCTGGATGCGGGAACGGTGGAATACAGGCAGCGCCTGTTTAAAAGTTTTGGTCTGGCCGCCTTTGCCGATGCCGGGCAGGTGGGCAGCAACAGCATGCCCTTTACCGGAACCCTGCGTGTGGGGGCGGGTGGTGGCGTACGGTATTACACACCTATTGGTCCGGTCCGGCTGGATGTGGCGGTACCACTTAACCGCGCGCCCCGTGGGGATTCGTGGGATTTGTATATCGGGCTGGGGGAAACGTTCTGATGCCAGAAATCACACCCACATCCACTCCCCCGCGCAGCCTGTGGCGGCGTGCAGGCCGTTTTGCGCTGATCATCGCAGGCTCGCTGGCTGGTATTGGTGTGCTGGCGACAGCGTTACTGCTGGTGGGCGTCAATACAGGGCCGGGGCGGAGGATGCTGGTGCGCCAGACCGCATCCCTGACCGGGGGCATGGTCACGCTGGAGGGGGTGTCAGGCCGTTTTCCCGATAACCTGCGTGTTAAAACGCTGGCGATCCATGACCGGCAGGGGGCATGGCTGACACTGCACGATGTCCGGTTCGACTGGTCCCCCATGGCCATGGTGTGGCGGCAGGCCCGCATTTATGTGTTTAGTGCGAGCGTGCTGGATATTCCACGCCTGCCTGTGTCCGACCCCACGCCACGGCCAGCCCAGCCCGAGTCATCCTCTCCCTCAGCCCTGCGTATGGGGGTGGATATCCGCAAGCTGGAAGTCGGGCGGATTAATGTGGGAGCGTCTCTTGCCGGGCAGGCTGCCAGTTTCCGTGTGAGCGGTCATGGCAGGCTTGCCAGTATTGACGCGATTATCAATGGGCTGAGCCTGCCAAAGCTCCCCCGCTCCGATATTGCCATACAGGTTACGCGGCTCGACCAGACCGGGCAGATCAGCCTGACCACAACAACGGGGAAAGGCAGACTTGCCCTGCACCTGAATGCGAGCGAAGGCGCGAATGGCGGGTTTGTGGCAACCCGGCTAGGTGTGCCGCAACTGGCTCCCATAGCGCTCAGGCTGGATATGCAGGGCCCGGTTACGGCCAGCACTCTGGCATTTTCGGCCTCCGCCGGAGCGGTGAGCGCACAGGCACGCGGCACGCTGGACCTGCTAGCGCAGCAGATGGCCCGGCTGGAAGTTTCCGCCCAGTCGCCACAGATTGATCTTGCGCCCGATATCGGGTGGCAGGCCGTGCGTCTTGCTGCCCGTCTGAATGGCAAAATGGTGGCGCCTCACGGGACGGCGCAACTGGAGGTAGACCAACTGGCCGCTTCGGGCGTGCAGGTGGGTACGGTGAATCTCCGTTTTGCGGGGGAGGGGGGGGACGCCGCCGCCGTGGCCGAACAACTTCACCTGACACTCACGGCCGACGGGCTGCGCCTGCCGGGTAAGGCGCCCACACTGCTGGCGGCGGCCCCACTCAGGCTGGACGCCGTAGCCAAACCAGCCGAGCCGGGGGTGCCGGTGGTCTTTACCCTTGACCATCCTGTTATTGCCCTTTCGGGGTCTGTGCAGGCTGCGGCTCCACAGCATGGCACACTCAGCCTGAACGTGCCTGACCTGCTGCCTGTTGGCGAGGCGGCAGGGGTGCCCCTGCGCGGGCATGCGAGCCTGAATGCGCGTTTTGACCGCCCCCGTGACCCGCAGGGGGAGACGCATTTTACCACCGATGGCCAACTGGCCATAACGGGTGGGCAGGCGCAGGCCGCAGGGCTTATTGGCCCGGATGGGCATTTTGCCCTTGCCGCAGCCATGCGTCCGCTCCCGGCGCAGGCGGGCATGGCCGCCGGACAGCAGATTGACCTGTCCTCATTCACCCTGTCGGGTCAGGCGCTGGACGCCAGGGTGCAGGGTCATGTGCAGACAGGCCGCAATGTGGACATAACGGCCAATATCGGCCTGCCCATGCTGGAAAAACTGGCCCCTGCCCTGCGGGGAGATACCAGTATGGTGCTTGCCCTCAAGGGGCCATTGCAGGATTTTGTCGCCACATTGGAAGCAAAGGCCAATCTGGGCACTGCCACAATGCCCAAGGGGGCTCTGGCGCTGGATGCGGCGGTTACCCATCTGCCAGCGGCCCCTCAGGGCACATTGGCTCTTGAAGGCACGCTGGACCGTGCGCCAGCGCAACTGGCTGTGGCGTTTGGGCAGGCAATGGATGGCACGCGCCATCTTGACCTGCAAAAGCTGTCCTGGAACAGCACAACAGGGGAGGGTGCGCTTACGTTCGCCCCCAAAGAAGTGGTGCCGCAGGGGGACCTGAACCTGAGCGTTGGCAGGCTGGCCGATTATGCTGCCCTTGTTGGCCAGAAAATAGCGGGTTCGCTGGTGGCGTCAGTCAATACCACCATGGTTGAGGACAAGCCGGTTGTTGCACTCAGGCTCAAAGGGAATGTGCTTACGCCCACCTTCAGGGTGGGGTCGATCGCGCTGGCTGGCTCCATTGCCGACCCGGTCGCCCACCCCACTCCAGACCTGACCCTGCGCCTTGGGGGGCTTGCGGCCGCCGGGGTAAGCGGGCAGGCGCAGCTGAGTGCTAAAGGGCCGGATACGGGTATGGTGCTTTCCGCACAGGTAGGGCCAGCAAGCTGGCTGGGCAGCCCTCTGATGCTGAACACACAGGCCGTGCTGAACCTGCCGGATAAACAGCTCAAACTCCAGAATCTGAGCGCTACGGCAAAGCAGGAAAGCCTGCGTCTGCAAGCGCCAGTGCTTGTTTCGTTTGGAGAGACACTGGGGATTGACCGCCTGCGTGCGGTGCTGAGCACGCAAGGCAGTCAGCCCGCCACGCTGGATGTGGCTGGGCGGATAAAACCCAGCCTGTCCGTTACGGCGGATATTCGCAATGTAACCCCGGCACTGGCGCACCCGTTTATGCGGAATTTTAACGCCACGGGTGTCGTATCACTGAACGCCAGACTTTCTGGCACGCTGGATAAACCTGAAGGCCAGGTACAGATCAGGGGCAGCAACCTGCGCATGGCGGATAGTTCTGCCGTGGCCTCTATTCCTGCAATGGAGGTGGAGGGTACGGCCAATCTTGCCCGCACACAGGCGCAGGTGCAGCTTGATGCGTCAGCCGGAAGCAAAATGGGCCTGCATGTGCGCGGCAATGCGCCCCTGTCCAGAACGGGGCCGCTGGATTTGCAGGCCAATGGAAATCTGGACCTGAGCATAGCCAATGGCATCCTCGGGGCGCAGGCCCGGCAGGCGCAGGGGAAGGTGCAGATGGCTCTTCAGGTTCGTGGAACGCCAGCTTCTCCTGCTATTATGGGGGCGATTGACCTGATCAATGCGGATTTTCAGGATTTTGCGCAGGGGGTTCATCTCAGCGCCATTAACGGGCGTGTGGTGGGGGCACGGGACCGGATTGTTATTCAGACACTTAGCGCAAAAGCAGGGAATGGCACGTTGGGTGCAAGCGGTTTTGTGGGTGTTGCCATGCCGGGTATGCCCATGGACCTGCATCTGTCTGCCAGGGATGCGCGCCCGGTTACAAGTGACCTGCTGACCGCCGTGCTCAATGCCGACATAACCGTGCGCGGGCAGGTGCAGACACGCATGGACGTGACAGGTGGGGTAGATCTGCGGCGTGTGGAAATCAATATTCCCAATTCGCTCCCCGTATCTGTTGCGCGTCTGGATATCATCCGCCCCGGTGAGGAAAAAAAGCGGCTGGAGGAAGCCATGGCCGCCTCCACGCATCGGTCCGTTATCGGGCTGGACCTCAAGCTGACATCACCGGGCAAGTTTTTTGTGCGCGGGCACGGGCTGGATGCGGAAATGGCAGGCCGCCTGAATGTAACGGGAACGGCACAGGCCCCCGTTGTAACCGGCGGGTTTGACCTCAAACGCGGTAATTTTGATCTGGCTGGGATTTCGCTCAACTTCACCAAGGGCCGGGTCGGCTTTAATGGCTCGGGCGTTGGGCACAAGCTTGACCCCACGCTTGATTTCGAAGCCGACCGCGCCGTGGAAGGCCAGACGGCTATGCTGAAGGTAGGGGGCACTGCCAGTGCTCCCAAAATCAGCTTTGATTCCGTACCTTCCCTGCCGCAGGATCAGATTCTGGCCATGCTGCTGTTTGGCACGGATGCCCGCTCGCTTTCTTCCACGCAGATGGTGGAGGTGGGCACAGCACTGGCGACCCTGACCGGGCTGACCACCTTTGACCCCATGGGCACCCTGCGTAAAACCCTGCATCTGGACAGGCTGGCTGTTGGCGGCGGTTCGGGCGTTGGTAATGGTGGCGCCAGTGTGGAAGCTGGCAAATACGTCATGAAAGGTGTTTACGTGGGAGCCAAGCAGGCCACCTCTGGCTCGGGTACGCAGGCGCAGGTGCAGGTGGACCTGACAAACCACCTTAAACTCAATACCACGGTGGGGACCGGTGGGTCCGTAACGGGCTTTACCACGCCAGAAAACGATCCGGGGAGCAGCGTGGGGCTGGTCTGGCAGTATCGTTATTAAACGGGCGTGAGTGTTAGTCACGCTCCGCGGCGTGCTGCATCCGGAGCCGCATTTTTGTTCAGGACTGAGGGTGAATGTCCATGACCACAGGCACATGGTCGGAGGGGGATGGCCAGTCTCTGGCCTCTTCCAACACGGACATGCTGGCCAGTTCGGGCACCAGGTCGGGGGTGACCCAGATGTGGTCCAGCCTGCGGCCCCGGTTGGACTTGCGCCAGTCCTTGTTACGGTAGGACCACCATGTGTACAGCTTGTCCGTGGGCGGGACAAAACAGCGCATGGCGTCCACAAAACCGGTCTGCTGCCACTGGGTCAGGCGCTGGGTTTCCGGCGGTGTGTGGCTGACAATTTTCAGCAGTTGCTTGTGGCTCCACACATCATGTTCAAGGGGGGCGATGTTCAGGTCGCCCACCAGCACCGTGCGGGCTGATTTCTGCTGTGCAAACCACTGTGTGGCTTCGTCCACAAAGGCAAGCTTGTGGGCAAATTTGGGGTTGGTTTGGGGGTCCGGTTCATCCCCGCCTGCGGGGACGTAAAAATCATGCAGGGTGATGTCGCCCCCCGGTGCATGCACGGTGGCGGCAACATGGCGGCAGTCTTCCTGAGCGTACCATGTCGGTGTGTCCACAACCGGGCTGAGCGGCAGGCGTGAGAGAATGGCCACGCCATTGTACCCCTTCATGCCCTTGTAGTGCAGGTGTTCAAACCCAAGGGCGCGCACGCTCTCAAGCGGGAAAAGTGCGTCCGTCACCTTGGTTTCCTGCAGGCAGACAACGTCTGGCAGCAAGGCGGTGGTCAGCTTTTCCAGCAGCGGCATACGCAGGCGGAGGGAATTGATGTTCCATGTCACAAGTCGCATGGGCAGGGCATGGCGTATTGTGTGAGGGAGGGCAAGCAAAAAGAGGGGCACCCCCACGAACACAGGGGCGGGAGGACGCTTGCATTTTCTGGCAACCACCCCATGATATGAGAAGCATGGATACCCAACGCCCCCAGCCCGCCCCCCCGCAGGATGCCGTAGCCCTGCACCGCGCCCTCCTGACACTCGATAGCCATATCGACATTCCATGGCCTGACCGGGCCGATGCGTTTGAAGATACCCCCCAGCGCAAGGTGGACCTGCCTAAAATGCAGCGTGGCGGCATGTCGGCGGGCTGCTTTGTGGCCTATACGGCGCAGGGGCCGGTTACAGCGCAGGCGCATGCACAGGTGCAGCGGGAATGTCTGGCCATGCTGGACGCCATCAACACCATGCAGGGCACGCATAATGGGGTAACGGCCCGTATCTGTTCCCGCGCGGCCGATATTCGGGCGGCCCACGCCCAGGGTGTGATCGCGGTTATTCCCGCAGTGGAAAATGGCTACGGCATGGGCGAGGACCCGGCCCAGCTTGGCGCGTTTGCCCAGCGGGGGGCACGGTATGTTACCCTGACCCATAACGGGCATAATGCACTGGCGGATGCGGCCATCCACCGCCCCGGTCTGGGGGATGCGCCGCAAAAACACGGTGGGCTTTCCGCCCTTGGGCGTGAGGCCGTGCGGGAGATGAACAGGCTTGGCCTGCTGGTGGATGTGTCCCATGCGTCCAGGCAGACCATGCTTCAGGCTGTTGCGGCCTCGGCCACGCCGGTTGTCGCCAGTCATTCCTGTGTGCGTACATTGTGTGATCATCCACGTAATCTGGACGATGAGCAGCTTGATGCGCTCGGGGCCAGTGGCGGGTTGATCCAGATAACCGCCATGCCTGCCTTCCTTAAACCCAAACCGGAGGAGGGGCGGCGCTCGGCCGGTGTTGCTGATCTTGTGGACCATATTGACTATGTGGTGCGCAGGCTTGGCCCTGCTTATGTTGGGATTTCCTCCGATTTTGATGGCGGCGGCGCGCTGGCGGACTGGCAGGATGCAACGCAGGGCGCCAACATTACCGCCGAGCTGCTGCGCCGGGGGTATGACCGCAGCGAGATAGCGGCCTTCTGGGGGGAGAATTTTTTGCGGCTGCTGGAAAAGGCGGAGCAGGTAGCGGAACAAAGCAGGATTACAGTTCACGCCGCAGGTTGAAAATTTTGTCCACTATTCCTCTTGACACGCTCTATTTTCAACAAAGAGTTTGAAAAAGCAATGACAAGTTAAGAGTGTTTTGGAGTAAAATCCTTTTAAATCAATGGCATGATGTGTTTGATTAAAAAATATGCAATCCGTTGGAAAGGCTGAAAATCTGCGGTTTGCACCCTTTCAGCCCCGCATCGTCCACAGACTTATCCACAAAAACGGTGGATGAAATTGATCGCCCCCCAAAGAGCGCCAGATGACTGCACAGAATTCGTCACAGGATAATGCGGAGGCTCAGACCAACGCCCAGCCCGGCCTTCCGGACAGAGGGGTGGAGGTCATACGCCACGCCCTGCGCACCATGCCTTTTGCCCCGGGGGTTTACCGTATGCTCGGGGGCAAGGGGGAGGTGCTGTATGTGGGCAAGGCGCTCTCGCTTAAAAAACGTGTCACGTCCTATACGCAGGTTGGCCGTCTGCCCGAACGCCTGCGGCGCATGGTGTCGGAAACGGCCTCCATGGAAATCGTGACAACCCATACAGAGGCCGAAGCCCTGCTGCTGGAGGCCAATTACATCAAGCGGATGAAGCCCCGCTTCAATATCCTCCTGCGTGATGACAAGAGCTACCCGTGGCTGATGCTGACAGATGGGCAGGACTTCCCCCAGATTGCCAAGCACCGTGGCAAGGCTGTCAAGGGGGCCAGCCTGTGGGGGCCTTTTGCGTCCGTATGGGCGGTCAACCAGACCCTGAACCTGATCCAGCGCGTGTTTTTGCTGCGTTCGTGTGCGGATTCCGTTTTTAACAGCCGGAGCAGGCCGTGCCTTCTGTTCCAGATCAAGCGCTGTTCCGCTCCGTGCGTGGAGCGCATAGACCGTCAGGCTTACGGGCAACTGGTGGAGCAGGCGCGGGATTTTCTGTCCGGCAGGGACACCGCATTGCGTGAGACACTGGGCGCGGACATGAACAGGGCGGCGGAGGAGATGGATTTCGAGCGGGCCGCCGTGCTGCGCGACCGTATTCGCGCGTTGGCGCAAATGCAGGATTCCAGCGTGATCAACCCTGCCTCCTTGCAGGATGCGGACGTGTTCGGGTTATGGCAGGAGGCCGGGCAGACCTGTATTCAGGTCTTTTTTGTACGTGGCGGGCGCAATAATGGCAGTCGCTCGTTTTTTCCGGCCCATGCGCAGGATGAGGCACCGGCTGATATTCTTTCCGCCTTTATCGTCCAGTTTTATGATGACAAACCTTGCCCGGCGCAGATTCTGGTCAACCATGCGCTGGCGGAAAGCCCGCTTATGGCCGAGGCGCTTGCATTGCGGCGTGGCAAAAAGGTGGAAATTCTCAACCCGCAACGCGGCGAGAAAAAACAGGTTGTCGATCACGCCGTAGCCAACGCACGGGATGCCCTCAACCGCAGGCTGGCCGAAACAGCAGGGCAGGCAAAGCTGCTTCAGGGTGTTGCGGATGTGTTTGCGCTGGATGCGCCGCCTGAGCGTATCGAGGTGTATGATAACAGCCACATTCAGGGCGCGCATGCCTATGGCGTGATGATTGTGGGCGGCCCGGAAGGGTTCAACCGCAAGGCGTACCGCAAATTCCGCATCAAAGGCCCCGTTACACCGGGGGATGACTTTGCCATGATGCGCGAAGTGCTGGAGCGCCGCTTTGGCCGCGCACTCAGGGAGGCGGATGCGGGAGATACCTCCAACTGGCCCGATGTGCTGCTGATAGATGGTGGTGCAGGCCAGTATTCCGCCGTGCGGGCGGTGCTGGATGAACTGGGTGTCACTGGCGTCAAGCTTGTGGGGATTGCCAAAGGGCCGGACAGGGACGCAGGGCGGGAGTGGTTCCATACCGACCATACGGAGCCTTTCCAGCTTCCTCTGCGTGATCCGGTTCTGTATTATCTGCAGAGACTGCGCGATGAAGCGCACCGCTTTGCCATTACCACGCATCGTTCGGGGCGCTCCAAGGCACTTGTCACGTCTGAGCTGGATGACATTCCCGGTATTGGCCCTGCGCGCAAAAAAATGCTGCTCAACACTTTTGGCTCGGCCCGGGCTGTCAGGCAGGCGGGGCTGGAGGCGCTGGAGGCGGCGCCGGGTGTCAGCCGGGAACTCGCACGGGTGGTTTACGGGCATTTTCACCCCGGCTGGTCGCCAGACTAGGCGGGGTGGGTGTTTTTTGCGTACCGATGGCTGCCTTGCAGTCAAATCGTGGATGAGTGACGACTTTGCGATAGGTCAAACCATTCCAGTATGGTGGAAAATGCGCTAGCATGCGTTCTAATGCTGACAGACCTGCCCAACGTCCTGACTCTTTCGCGCATTGTGGCCATTCCCATTGTGGTTGGATTTGCCGCATGGGGTGCGCCGCAAACAGATGCGCTGGCCTGTCTGCTGTTCATTCTGGCCGGTATTACCGATTATTTTGATGGCAAGCTGGCGCGCTCGCGCCACCAGTTGTCCGACTTTGGGCGCATGTTTGACTCCATAGCCGACAAACTGCTGGTAGGGGCCTGCCTTATGGTGCTGGCGGGCTTTTTGCGCCTGCCATACCTTAGCCTGTGGCCTGCGATTATCATTCTGTGCCGCGAAATTCTGGTATCTGGTATGCGTGAGTATCTGGCCGAGCGGCGCGCCAGCCTGCCCGTAACCCGGCTGGCAAAATGGAAAACCGGATTCCAGATGACCGCCATAGGCTTTTTGCTGGCGGGGGATGGAACGGGCGCGCTGCTGGGTATTCCCTGGCTGCCCGTTGCCCTGATCGGAGCGATACTGCTCTGGATTGCCGGTGTGCTCACAATGATTACCGGCTGGGATTATCTGACCAAGGGTTTGCAGCACGTCGATCTGTAGTAGCCTTTGCGCCAGAATGGGCAGCATTGGTCCTGTGGCAGACAATATTGGCGGAATGCGGAGTCTGGGTATGCGAAAAGCCGCTCTTCTTGGAGTGTGCATGATGATGAGCGGATGTGCAGGCTTTGAGAAAGTCATGTCCGACACCATCTCCCTACCCGGTGAAAACCCCAATGCCCCGGCTGGTTCGGACCTGAACATGCGGCGTGTGCAGGGGCAGGCCACAAAGGAAGTGCCTATTCTGCCCCAGGGGGGCAATATATGGCCCGGCCCACCTGAGCCGCTGCCAACGCTGGAAGATGTCGCCAGAGGCCGCATGAGCAGCCAGACAGGGGCGGAACTGCCAGCAACAGGCCCGCAACTGGCAGATGGGCAGGAAATCAGTCTGGGCGAGCAGGAGAGCATCCACAAAGGGGTTGTCAGCCCGGCCCGGTATGCCGCGCCAGAGCTGGGGCGCACCAGCGCCCAACCTGCAAACACAGGCAGGCCCGTGCCTGCACCCATTGAAATTCCCAATGGGGATGGCACAACAACCCTTGTTCATTCGGATGGCTCCATCAGCACTATTGGCGCACCCGGCCGTCAGGGGCTGCCTGTGCATTAATGTTAAGGCAGGTCCCGTAGCGCAGGCGGTGCGCAGGACGTGCTGGTAAGGTAAAAGGTTGGTAAGGCGGATTATGGCAGACCGGGTAACAGTTTTGTTTTTTGCGGCACTGCGTGAGCAGATCGGTCAGGAAAGCCTGAGCGTGGCCATACCCGCATCCGGGGTTTCGGTCGCCACCCTGCGCACCCAGATTGAAGGGGCAGACCCCGCCATTGCGCAGGCTCTGGCGGACCAGCCCAAACTGCGCGTTGCTGTGAACAGAACACTCAGCACGTTTGAGCAGATGGTGGTTCCGGGGGATGAAGTTGCCTTTTTCCCACCCATGACGGGGGGCTGAGCGGGCCATGGCGGTGCATGTTGCGGTGCAGGCCGCTCCATTTGACGTAGGGGTGGAGGCTGAACGCCTGAGTGCGCTTTCTCCTCTTACGGGTGGGGTGGGGCTGTTTGTCGGGCAGGTGCGTGGCGGGCAGGGACTCCGTGCCATGACGCTTGAACACTATCCGGGCATGACCGAAGCAATCCTGCATGCTCTGGCGCAGGAAGCACTGGCACGGTTTGACCTGACAGGCTGTACCGTAATCCACCGTGTAGGGCGGCTGGAGGTAGGAGCGGGCATTGTATTTGTCGGGGCGGGGGCTGCGCACCGGGGTGCGGCGCTCATGGCTACCTCCTTTTTGATCGACAGGCTAAAAACCGGCGCACCATTCTGGAAGCGCGAAGAATATGATGATGGTCGCATGATCTGGGTCGATGCGCGCGAGACGGATGAAGAGGCCGCCCGCGCATGGATGAATAACCCGCCCGCCTGAGCGGGTCCCTCCCGCCCGGCGCATAAGCCGGGCTTATTCTGCCAGTACGGTATGGATTGTGCGGCACAGGAACCGCAGGTCTGCCTCGGTTATGGTAAAGGCCGGGGTCAGGTACACAATATTCCTGAAAGGCCGTATCCACGCGCCGTGTGCAATCAGTTTCTGGCGCAGCCTGTCCGGATTGCCCAGTGCTTCCAGTTCCACAACGCCAATGGCGCCAAGTGTGCGCACGTCCCGCACACCGGGGAGCGTGCGGCATGGTTCCAGCGCTTCGGTCATGATCGTATTGATCGCGGCGACCTGTTCCAGCCGTGGTTCTGTTTCAAACAGGTCAAGGGCTGCATTGGCACTGGCGCAGGCCAGCGGATTGGCCATGAAGGTGGGACCATGCATCAGTGCATGCTCGGGGTTATCGGACAGGAACGCCTCAAACACATGTCGCCGTGCAACGGTCGCGGCCAGGGCCATGGTGCCGCCCGTAAGGGCTTTGGACAGGGTGATGATATCTGGCGTAATACCGGCCTGCTCGCAGGCAAACAGGGTGCCGGTACGGCCAAACCCTGTAAAAATTTCGTCCAGAATCAGCAGCACATCATAGCGGTCTGCTGCCTGACGGACTGTGCGCAGGACTTCTGGCGCATGAAAAAGCATGCCCCCAGCCCCCTGCACCAGTGGTTCCATGATAATCCCCGCCAGTTCATGCGCATGGCGTGCAAGGAGCGCCATAAAGGCCTGCGTGCTGGAGGCATCTACGGGCAGGGGGGCTATGACGTGCTCGGTCAGTGCGGGGCCGTAGAGATGGTGCATGCCTTCTTCGGGGTCGCATATGGCCATGGTGGCCAGTGTGTCCCCGTGGTAGCCGCCCCGAAACGCCAGTAATCGGGTGCGCTGGCGTTCGCCCCTGTTCAACCGGTACTGGATGGCCATTTTCATGGCGACCTCCACCGCAACCGAGCCGGAATCGGTAAAAAACACCCGTTCCAGATCGCCGGGCAGTAGCGCGCACAATCTGCTGGCAAGGCGCAGGGCGGGTTCATGCACCATGCCGCCAAACATGACATGGGGCATGGTGCCGAGCTGCTCCGTAACAGCCTGACGGATATGGGGGTGGTTATAGCCGTGGCAGGCCGTCCACCATGCGGCAACGCCATCCACCAGCACGCGTCCATCGGTCAGGGTAATGTGGCTGCCCTGCGTGCTCCGCGCCGCCAGAGGCGGGGAGGCTGTCTGCATCTGGCTGTAAGGAAGCCAGATATGGGGCAGGCCCTGCTGGTACCAGTCGGGCATGGAGGCGGGTGCGGACATGCTGTGGTGTTCCTGTAGATGATTGACCCGGAGGGCTGGCTCCGGCACCACAGATGTCATGACGCGGTTTGACAATCTTTTCCAGCAGGGGCTGGCCGGTTTTGCGGAGCAGGGGCGTATGCGTTCCTGCAAACAATGGCATGCGGTCGGCCCCGGTTTTTTGCAACGCCCCGATACGGGTGCTGTTCTGGTTGATTTTTCGTCCAATGATTATCTGGGCCTGCGCACCCACCCGCGCCTGCTTGAGCGGGCCGCTGCGTGGGGGCGGGCAGAAGGGAGCGGTAGCGGGGCTTCGCGCCTTGTCACGGGTACCCCACCCCAGACCATGGCGCTGGAGCAGCGGCTGGCTACGCTTAAAGGCATGGAGGCGGCCCGCATATTTTCGTCCGGCTGGCAGGCCAATGCATCCGTGGTGCCTGCTCTTGCCCGTTTTTCTGCTCAGGTTATGGGGGCGCGGGCCGTTATTGTGGCGGACAAGTTCATCCATGCCAGCCTCTACCATGGGTGTGCCGCCGCAGGGGTAACGCCCAGACGCTTCAGACATAACGATATGGCGCATCTGGATGCCCTTCTGGCGCAGGATGCAGGGGCAGGGCTGAAAATTGTCCTGACCGAGAGCGTTTTCAGCATGGATGGAGACCGGGCGGACATGGCCCAGCTCCGGGCCATAACCCAGCGGCACGATGCTTTTTTGTGTGTGGATGAAGCTCACGCCACAGGTATTCTGGGCGCGCAGGGCAAGGGGCTTGCCAATGGGCAGGCGGACCTTGTTGTCGCGACCTTCAGCAAGGCGCTGGGTGGAATGGGGGCCTTTGTAGCGGCATCCGATGCCGTGTGCCGTTGGCTGGACAACACGGCATCGGGCTTTATCTATTCCACGGCACCTTCGGCCATGGTGCTTGGGGCTGTGGAAGCCGCACTGGACCTTCTGCCCGATATGGAAGAGGCCCGCGTACATGTGGCGGAGCTTGCCTGTGGCTTCAGGCAGCGCATGGGGCAGGCCGGGCTGGAGGTTGGACCTTCCACGACCCAGATTGTTCCCGTTGTGGTGGGGGCGGAGCAAACGGCGCTGGCACTGGCGCAGGCGGTTGAGCAGGCTGGTTTTCTGGCGGTTGCCATTCGCCCGCCGACGGTGCCGCCGGGTGGCTGCCGCCTGCGGGTTGTTTTTCATGCTCACCATACGCAGGAGCAGATGCACGCTCTGGCTACTGCCATTATCGGTGCCGCGGCACAAAATGGCATTCCGCAGGCGCATGGAGCCTTGGGCGCATGAGGCCGGTTAAGCCCGTATTTGTGCATGGCTGGGGGTTTGGTCCGGGGTTCTGGGCACTGGTGGTGGACGCTCTGGGGTGGACGGATGCGCTGGTTCTGGACCTCGGCTTTCTGGAAGGTTCAGGCCCCGCATCCCCAATGCTTGCCGCGCAACATTTGCAGGCTGTGCAGGGGCCGGGTGAGACATTACTGGGGATCGGCCACTCGCTGGGCTTTTTGTGGCTGGCCGAGCATATGGCGCTTTCCCCCACAGACCGGCTGGTGGGGATTAACGCTTTTGCCGCCTTTGCCGCGCGGGAGAGCTTTGCCTCTGGCGTGCCAGCCCGGATTTTGCAGCGCATGTTCAAAGGGCTGTCAAACACGCCGGAAAAGGTTCTGGCCGATTTTTACAACCTTTGTGGCGCACCCGCTTCTGGCATGGTTCCATGTGTGCCTCATCTGCGCGAGGGGCTGGACCTGCTGCTGGCAGGCGATGCCCGACCTGCACTGGCAGCGAGGGCAGGGCAATACGGTATTCTGGCTGCCCGGCAGGACCCGGTAGCCACCCCTGCCATGACGGAGCAGAGTTTTGCCGGGTGTGCGGCCGTGCAATGGGTGGACGGTGGACACCTGCTCCCGCAAACGGATGTGTCAGCCTGTGCAACGTTCCTACAGGCTGCGCGCAGGACAATGGAACAGGACGTACAATGACAGACCCGCAGCACAGGGAGCGGATACGCCGCAGCTTTGACCGGGCCGAAGGGTATGACAGCGCCGCAACGGTGCAGCGCCTTGCCGCCCATAACCTTGCTGCACGGCTTGTCCGTGCGCTGGACGGCAGAAAACCTATCCGTATTCTGGAAATAGGGTGTGGCACTGGCCTGCTGACTGAACTGTTGGCCCGAAACTGGCCGGAAGCACGGATTGTCGCAACCGACTTTGCGCCGCGAATGCTCGAACGTGCCAGACGTCACGCTCCCCCGCAGGCAGAGTTCAAACTCATGGACGCCGCCAGCCCCACGGTTGAAGGCCCGTTTGATGTGGTCTGTGGTAATCTGGTCATGCAGTGGCTGGAGCAGCCCGGACAGGTGCTGGAACGGCTCGGCGGACTTTTGGCACCGGGTGGTGTGCTGGCGGTTTCTACCCTGCTGGATGGGACATTCGCGGAATGGAAAGCTGCCTGTGCGTGCGAAGGCGTGCAACCTGCCACACCGCATTATCCTCAGACCGGGCAGGTACAGGCATGGACGCCATGGCTGTTTGCAGGGCTGTGGGAGAGCGAGAGCTGTGTGCAGGCTTTTGGCTCTGGTCTGGAGTTTGTCAGGCACCTCAAGGCAACGGGGGCTTCTGTTCCGCAGGCCGGGCGTAAACCAATGGGGGCGGCAGCACTCCGGCGGGTTACGCGTAGGCTGGATCAGTCCGGGGCCGCCATAACGTGGCAACTGGCTTATGGCTGTTTTCGCAAACCGCCGGTTGCGGGTGTGTTTGTTACGGGCACGGATACGGGGGTGGGTAAAACCCTTGTTTCCGCCTGTCTGGTCCGGCGGTGGCAGGCTACTTACTGGAAGCCCCTGCAAAGTGGTCTGGCGGATGAGGCAGGAGATACCACCACCGTTGCGCATCTTGCGCAGGGGGCTGAGTGCTTGCCACCAGCCGGGGCGTTTCAGGCTTCGCTTTCTCCCCAGGCCGCAGCCGAGGCGGAGGGCGTGCATGTAAGCCGCGAGCAGCTTGCGTTGCCTGAAGTTGAGGACGGCAGGCTGCTGGTAGTGGAAGGTGCTGGTGGGGTAATGGTCCCCGCAACGGATGAACTGATGATGCTGGACCTGACCGCAATATGGGGGCTGCCGGTTGTGCTGGTGGCCCGCAGTGGGTTGGGCACGCTCAACCACACACTGCTTAGCCTACAGGCGTTGCGTAGCCGGGGGGTAGCTGTGGCGGGGGTTGTGCTGAATGGCCCGCCTAATCCGGCTAATAGCCGTACCATTGCGCAACTGGGCAAGGTCCGCATTTTGGCAGAGGTGGCACATCTGCCCGTGCTTTCACCCGCTTCCGTGGCGGAGGCGGCGGCCACATTCCCGGCGTGGGAGGCCGTCTGCACAAGGTCTTAACGGCATGTGCGCGCTTAAAGGCAGGAAAATTACAATGGCCACACCCTCATCAGGCGTGGCCATTGGTGTTTAGTACTGGCGGATCAAACCGGCCAGATGGCCCTGAATAACCAGCCGTTCAGCAGGAACAATGCGGGTTTCGTAGCGGGCATTGGCAGGCTCAAGGGCGATCATGTTGCCTTTGCGGCGCAGGCGTTTGAGCGTGACTTCCTGCCCGTCAATCAGGGCGACGATAATCTGCCCGTTTTCAGCCTGATCCGATTTTTTGATAATGACCTGATCGCCATCCAGAATCCCGGCTTCGATCATGGAATCCCCGGCCACTTCCAGCGCGTAATAATCTCCCGAACCCAGCATGTCTGCGGGGATGGAAAGGGTGTTGGACGTGTCCGCCATGGCCTCAATCGGCAATCCGGCGGCAATGCGGCCATAAAGCGGGATTTTAACCGGGTCCTGCTTTTGCCGGGTAAAACTGCCGCGGATGACGTTGGTTGGCAGTTCCTCTTTCATTTCGGGGAGTTGGATGACTTCCAGCGCACGGGCGCGGTGGTGGTGGCGACGCAGAAAGCCGCGTTCTTCCAGCCCTGAGATCAGGCGATGGATACCAGACTTGGAGCGCAGGCCCATGGCTTCGCGCATTTCGTCAAAAGAAGGAGAAAAGCCGGTCTGCTTGAGGTGCGAATCAATGAAAAAAAGAAGCTTGTGCTGTTTTCGGGTCAGCATGTCGCACCTCGGTCTGGCTGTTTGGAATGGAACATCAATCTTATGATTTGTTCTATGTAAGTTCTTGTTTTTGTCAATATTAAAATCAGGGCAGGTGCATAATCTGGCAAGGTGTGCCTGCTTTCTGGGCGGGAGCGTGGGGAGGGCGTACAATAAGTGCCTGACTTTTGGCCAGAATATTCAGTTGCGCAGATCCCTGCTGTTCAAACGGTGTGGCTACAGGCTGGCCGTCGGCGGTGGTCTGGAGTGTGGCCCGCAAAAAATCCTGCCGCTGGTCATTTTCGGCTACATCCGCGCCCAGTAATGCGGTCTGGGTCTCCAGAGTGTCTGTCACGCTGGCCCCCATGAGTTTGCGCAGGGCAGGCAGCACAAACACCATGCTGCAAACCAGCGCCGCAACGGGGTTACCGGGGAGACCCAGCACTGGCATGCCGTTGAGTGTGCCGGACATGAGCGGTTTGCCCGGACGCATGGCAATTTTCCAGAAGTTCTGGACAAGCCCGGCTTTTTCCAGCGTCGGGCGCACAAGATCGTAAGCCCCCACACTGGCACCACCAATGGTGATCAGCATGTCCAGATCACGGGTATGGGCAAATGCGTTGGAGAGTGACGTGGCGTTGTCGCGCGCAACGGGCAGCACAATGGAGTCTGCCCCGTTCTGCCCCAGCAGGGCAGCCAGCATGAAGGCGGCGGAGTTGAAAATACCATCAGGTGGGGCGGTATCACCGGGCAGGAGGATTTCGTCCCCCGTAGCCAGAATCCCCACACGGGGGCGGCGGAACACCGGCAGCCAGACCAGCCCGCCAGCGGCCGCCAGCCCTATATCCCGCGGGCCGAGTCTGCTGCCTGCGCTCAACAGCACGGCACCCTGGGCAAAGTCCTGCCCCTGTGGGCGAACGAACTGTCCTGCTGTGACAGCCTGTGTTAGCAGGACCTGCTGGTCTGTCCGCTGTGTGTTTTCCTGAATAATAACGGCATCCGCCCCGGCAGGTATCTGGCTGCCCGTAAAAAGCCGGATGCAGTCACCCGCAGCCACGGTGCGGGCAGACGGCCTGCCTGCGGGGGCCTCGTCTATAATCTGCAATACAGCGCCCGGCCGGGTGTCTGCTGCCCTTACGGCGTATCCGTCCATTGCAGACACATAGACCGGTGGGTTGGCCCTGCGTGCCTGCACGTCCTGAGCCAGAATGCGGCCACATGCAGCACTCAGGGCGACGGTTTCCTGACCGCAGGGCAGCAGATTTTCCAGAATTCTGGCCCGCGCGGTTGCCACATCCAGCATGAATTCGTCTCCTTTTGGCGTCCGTGGCGCCATATTGATGTAAGAAAGCTTGACCTTTTGCCTTTGTATGCGCATTTTGCCGCAACTTGAACACCGCCGGAGCCGTATGGACCGGCTCTGTAAATATGTTCTGCTGAGGAAGTCATGGCCAAGACCAACGTCATCAAGATCCGTCTCGTCTCGACGGCTGACACCGGTTACTTCTATGTGACCAAGAAAAATGCCCGCGCTCACACGGGTAAAATGGAACTGAAGAAGTACGACCCGGTTGCACGCAAGCACGTCGTATTCCGTGAAGCCAAAATCAAGTAATTCTGGCCAGATCGGTATCTTATAAAAAAACGGCGCCATTGAGCGCCGTTTTTTTATGTGGGCATAAAGGCTCACGCCTGATCAACCCGGCTGGCACATGTGCCGGGCAGGGTTAAAAAAGCGGGTCGCGCCGGTCGTAGGGGATAACAACATCATTGCGGTTGGCCATGTTCAGCATGGCACGGGCGCGTTCATCCAGAATATCTGTATCCAGCGTGTTTTCACGCAGGCCATTTACACGGCGCTTCCATGCGTTCTGTTCGGTCTGTGCGTCCGTGCGGGCCTGTTTGGCCTGTTCCAGCAGGCCAAGCTGCTGCTGGTAGGCCTGCATGCCGTGGTCACCCTGTGTGGCGTTCCAGCCAAAGTAACCGGCAATGCTTAAAAACGCCAAAGGTGGCACCACGGCGCGTACAACACGGCGAAAGAAACGGCCAATCTGCACTTTTGGTCAGCTCCTTGCCAGAGTCGTGGTTACCAAGAGACATGAATACAGCGTAATCTGTAACCCATGTTGCGCCAGATAGGGAAGGGCGTTGCAGACAAAAAAAGCCGGTCCCACAAGGGACCGGCCTGATCTGGCATTGCACAGGGGCAGAAAACCCTGCCTGCGCCCTAGTCTTTAGCTGTTTTTGAGGATCGTACGGCCTGCATACTGGGCGGCTGTAACCAGTTCCTGTTCAATACGGATGAGCTGGTTGTATTTGGCCGTCCGGTCAGAGCGGGAGAGCGAGCCGGTTTTGATCTGCCCGCAGTTGGTGGCAACGGCCAGATCGGCAATGGTGGAATCTTCCGTCTCACCCGAGCGGTGGCTCATAACGGCGGTGTAGCCTGCCCGATGGGCCATTTCCACGGCCTGAAGGGTTTCTGTCAGTGTGCCAATCTGGTTCACCTTGACCAGCAGGGAGTTGGCAATGCCAGCCTTGATCCCGCGGCTGAGGCGTTCAGGGTTGGTGACAAACAGGTCATCGCCGACGAGCTGTACTTTTTTGCCCAGTGTCTGCGTCAGCAGTGCCCAGCCTTCCCAGTCATCTTCGGCCATGCCGTCTTCAATGGAAACAATCGGGTAGCGGTTTACCAGATCTTCCAGATAAGCGACCATGCCTGCGGAATCGAGGCTCTTGCCTTCACCTTCCATGACGTACTGGCCGTTTTTGAAGAATTCCGTGCTGGCGCAGTCCAGTGCAAAGGTTACGTCCTGCCCGGGGCGGTAGCCTGCGGCTTCCACGGCGCGGGTAATAAAGCCCAGAGCTTCATCAGCAGATTTAAGGGCCGGGGCAAAGCCACCTTCATCACCAACATTGGTGTTCAGGCCCGCAGCGCTCAGTGCTTTTTTCAGATGGGCAAAGATTTCAGACCCCCAGCGAATGGCGTCCGCAACGGTTGGCGCGCCCACGGGCTGGATCATGAATTCCTGAATGTCGATCGGGTTATCCGCGTGCTGGCCACCGTTTACGATGTTCATCATGGGAACAGGCAGGACATGGGCGAACGACCCGCCAACATAGCGGTACAGCGGGACTTCCAGTTCCGCCGCCGTTGCCTTGGCCACAGCGAGCGAGACACCCAGAATGGCATTGGCCCCCATGCGGCTTTTGTTGGGGGTGCCATCCAGATCAATCATGGCGTTGTCGATGTCGATCTGGTCAGAGGATTCTGCCCCCTGCAGGGTGGGCAGGATTTCGCTCTCGATATTTTCAATGGCGCGGAGCACGCCTTTGCCACCATAGCGCCGTGCATCCCCATCGCGCAGTTCCACGGCTTCATGTGCGCCGGTTGACGCGCCAGAGGGAACAGCCGCGCGGCCTTTGGCACCGGATGCCAGTTCCACGTCCACTTCCACTGTGGGGTTGCCACGGCTATCCAGAATTTCGCGGGCGATAATGTCAACAATGGCGCTCATGGTGTTTGTTCCTGCTTGTCAGTGGCACTCGCTGGGGCTGGTGCCGTCGTTTCTTATTCTTGAATCTATGACGCTATCTTTATGGAGCTTTCCTCCACGCGGTTGCTAGTGGCAGCGTCTTGGGCTTTTCTGTCAACACTGAGAACAAGAAAATACAGAGAAAAGGGTGTCTGTTCCCCTATGAAGAAGCTTCCGTTTCTGGGTGTGGTTCTGATGCTGGCCGGGGTCGTGCCCTATGTTTTATGCACATGCGCCATCGTGTTTTACGATTCCCACGTCCCCGTGCCCAATCTGCTCATGGCCGAACTGTTTTACGGGGCCATCTCCCTTTCCTTTCTTGGTGCCGTGCACTGGGGGCAGGCACTGGAGATGGAACGCACCATTATTGTAGCGTCTGCCGCACGCACGGACCATGTGCGTCTGCTGGCGGGTGTTGTGCCTGCCCTGCTGGGCTGGGTTGCAGCCTGCACGGGGTTTATGTGGCATCCTCTGGGCGGGATTGCCGTGTTGATAGCTGCATTTGCACTTGTCGCCGTGGCCGAGCGCGCGGCATGGCGGCGCGGCTGGGTGCCGCCGGGTTATATGGGTGTGCGCTGGATTGTAACGGCGGTTACGGAGTGTTGTCTGTTGATGGTGCTGGTGGTTCGTTTTTTGTGAATGGCAGACGCTGGACCGGTGCGCTAAAAGTCACGTCGGATATGTTATAACACGCAGGTATCGCATTAAGGCGCGCATATCAGTCAGGAAGTGGAAAGCAGGGCTTATGAACGGCAAACCGCGCATTCTGGTAAAAGGTGCAGGTGTGGCGGGGCTGACCGCCGCCGTAACACTCGCGGAGCGTGGCGGGGTTGTAACCCTGTATGACTGCGCGGAGCGGGTCGGGGCTGGTGCATCATGGATGGCGGGCGGCATGCTGGCCCCATGGTGCGAGGCGGAATCGGCTCCGGCGGAAGTTACGGCCCAGTCGGTCGATTCGGTGGACTGGTGGACAACCCATGTTCCCGGTGTGGTACGGCAGGGCAGTCTGGTGCTGGCCCCCGCGCGTGATGTGGGTGAACTGGCCCGCTTCGGGCGGCGCACCTCGCATTACGAAACCGTGGGTGAGGCTGACATTGCACGGCTGGAGCCGGACCTTGCCGGGCGTTTTCAAAAAGGCCTGTTCTTTGCGGATGAAGGGCATGTGGACCCACGCAAAGCCCTGCCTGCACTGGCCCATGCGCTGGAGCAGATGGGCGGGCAGGTGCTGGTAGCCCCCGAGCCAGCACCGGACGAGGCCGGGTTTGACTGGGTGGTGGACTGCACGGGCCTGAGAGTAAGGAACCAGCTTGACCATCTGCGCGGTGTTCGTGGCGAAATGCTGCTGCTCCATTGTCCGGATGTTATTCTGCACCGACCCGTACGCATGCTGCATCCGCGTATTCCGGTTTACATCGTACCGCGTGATAACCATGTGTTCATGGTAGGCGCGACCATGGTGGAAAGCGAGAATGCGGGCGGCATGACCGTACGTTCCATGATGGAACTGCTCAATTCCGCATGGACCCTGCACCCCGGCTTTGCTGAAGCGGAAATTCTGGAAATGGGGACAGGCCTGCGCCCGTCCTACCCCGATAACATGCCCCGTGTGGTGCGGCAGGGGCAGCATATTTATGTTAATGGCATGTACCGCCATGGTTTTCTGCTCTCCCCCGCTCGGGCACGGGAGGCCGCAGATCTGGTTTTTGGGTCCTAAACCCCAAGGAGTAATGCCCGATGAAAATAACCGTCAATGACGAGGCACAGGACGTGTCCGCCACAACCCTGGCAGGGCTGATTGATGAGCTGGGATACGCTGGTGCGCGGATCGCCACCGCGCTGAATGGGCAGTTTGTCCCAAAAACCGAGCGTGAGCGTGCTGCGCTCGCAGCCGGTGCGCGGGTGGAAATTGTCGCTCCCATGCAGGGGGGGTAAAAGGCATGACGGCGTTATTTTACGGGCAGGCACTCTCCTCCGCCCTTATGCTGGGCACAGCGCAGTACCCATCCCCCGAAATCCTGCGTGATGCCGTTCTGGCCGCGTGTCCGGGGGTGTTGACCGTCTCCCTGCGCCGCGAGTCCGCCGGGGAGCGGGCCGGGCAGGCATTCTGGTCTTTGGTGCATGAACTGGGTGTGCCCGTTCTGCCCAACACAGCGGGGTGCCACACGGTCAAGGAGGCCGTAACAACCGCGCACATGGCGCGCGAGGTGTTTGGCACGGACTGGATCAAGCTTGAGGTGATCGGTGAGGCAGATACACTCCAGCCCGACGTGTTCGGGCTGGTGGAAGCCGCACGGATTTTGAACGAGGAAGGATTTAAGGTTTTCCCTTACACCACGGAAGACCTTGTGGTGGCCGAGCGTCTGCTGGCCGCAGGGTGCGAGGTGCTTATGCCGTGGGGGGCTCCCATAGGCTCTGGCAAGGGGCTGAACAACCTGTTTGGCCTGCGGGCCATGCGGGCACATTTTCCCTCCGTACCGCTGGTGGTTGATGCGGGCATTGGTGTGCCCTCCCACGCCGCTCAGGCGTTGGAACTGGGGTATGATGCCGTGCTGATCAACACCGCCGTAGCCAAGGCGGGGGACCCGGTACGTATGGCGCAGGCTTTTGGTCTGGCCGTGCAGGCCGGTATGCTGGCGCGTATGGCCGACCCGATGGAAGCGCGTGATATGGCCGCCCCATCCACTCCTGTTGCAGGAAAGGCATTTTTGGGATGAGCGCACTACCACAGAAGTTTTACCCGGTTGTGGATCACGCCCGGTGGGTCAAGCGCCTTGGCGCTGCGGGTGCGCGTTTTATCCAGCTACGGCTCAAGGACCTGCCGGATGAGGAACTGCGCGCACAGGTCCGTCTGGCGCGCACATACGCGGCAGAGCACGACGTTTGTCTGGTGCTGAACGATTTTTGGCAGCTCGCGCTGGAGGAGGGGATTTCCTACATCCATCTGGGGCAGGAAGATCTGGATACGGCAGACATGCCGACTATTCGCAAAGCGGGGCTGCGCGTGGGCATAAGCACGCATTGCCCGGAGGAGCTGGAGCGCGCTCTGGGCCTGACCCCCGATTACGTGGCGCTGGGGCCGATATGGGAAACCCGGCTCAAAAAAATGGCGTTTGGCCCGCAGGGTGTGGAAAAACTGCGTGAGTGGAAGCAACGTATCGGCACCATGCCACTGGTTGCCATTGGCGGCATAACGCTGGAGCGTGCGCCGCTGTGCCTTGCCGCCGGGGCGGATTGCGTTTCCGCGGTATCCGCCTTTACCCAGCACGCAGACCCTGAAGGACAGGTCCGGGCATGGCTGGAGGCCACGACAGGCGTGTGATGTTACCGCAGGCGCACAGCCTGCCCGCATGGTGGTGCGTTTTAACCGCCGCTAAAAATGCGGGAGGCATCCGCCTTGCCAAATAAAGTCAGCAGCACACGGGCCGAGGCCGGGAGCCGGTAGGTGCCGGTTGGTCTGGCCCCTGTGTCGGGCAGAATACGCTGGGCTTCGGCATGGGCGGTGTCGAGCAGCAGATCAACCAGAATTTCCGGGGCCATGCGGTATTCGGGTAGGCCAGATTGCCTGCGGCCTGTAGCTTCCCCCCCGCCGCGCAGGCGAAAGTCCTCATCCGCGATTAAAAAGCCATCTTCCGTCTCGCGCAGGCAGGCCAGACGGCGGCGGGCTGTCTGGCCCAGCCCCGCATCATGCAGCATCAGGCAGTAAGATGCCTTGGCCCCCCGGCCCACGCGCCCGCGCAGCTGGTGGAGCTGGGCTAGACCAAAGCGTTCGGCATGCTCAATGACCATGATGGTCGCACCAGGCACATCCACCCCGACTTCGATTACGGTTGTGGCGACCAGAATACGGGTGCGGCCGTTGGCAAAATCCTGCAAGGCCTGTTCGCGCGTGTTCGTGTCCTGCCGTCCGTGGGCGATGCCTACCAGATCACCAAACCGGTCGATCAGAGCGGCCTGCCGGGCTTCGGCTGCGGCAATGTCGAGCGCTTCGCTCTCGGACACAAGCGGGCAGACCCAGAATATCTGTGCCCCGGCCTCAAGGGCTCGGCTAATGCCCTCAAGCACATCGTCCATGGTGTTCAGGCTGTGCAGGGAGGTGCGGATAGGCTTGCGGCCAGATGGTTTGCCCTCCAGACGGCTGACCTGCATATCCCCAAACTGGGTAAGTAGCAGGGTGCGCGGTATGGGGGTTGCGGTCATGACCAGCATATCCGCCTTGTGGCCCTTTTCCACCAGTGTCAGTCGCTGGTCCACGCCAAAACGGTGCTGCTCATCCACCACGGCCAGCCCAAGGTCTGCAAACTTTACGCTCTCCTGCACCAGTGCGTGGGTGCCGACCACCAGCCTTGCTGTGCCGTCCGCCATATCCGCCAGAGCCTGCTTGCGGGCCTTGCCTTTGACCGAGCTGCATAAAAACGCCACCGGTACGGGGGACAGGCGCGTAAAGGTTGCAGCATGCTGGCGGGCCAGAATTTCGGTCGGGGCCATAATGGCGGCCTGTGCGCCTGCCTCCACCGCCCGGAGCATGGCCAGCAGGGCAACCAGTGTTTTGCCAGCTCCTACATCGCCTTGCAGCAGTCGGCTCATACGGTGGGGGGCGGCCATATCGGCCTCTATCTGGCGCAGCACATGGGCCTGCCCGTGTGTAAGCGGATGCCCGAAGGCGGCAAGAGCCTGCTGTTGCAGGTGCCCATTGCCCTGCATGCTGCGGCCGGGGCGGCTGCGGGTGGCCCGCTGGGCAATGCGCATGGCAAGCTGGTCGGCCAGGAGTTCGTCACAGGCCAGACGGGTCTGTGCGCGGGAGCGCTCTGCCTGCCAGCTGGTGCCTGTGTGGCTGTCGGGAATGCTGTCTGGCCTGTGCATCCATGTGAGGGCGGTGACAAAATCGGGCCAGTTTTTTTGTGCGATCAGGGCTGGGTCATGCCACTCGGGCAGGTCCGGGGGGAGCAGGGCCAGTGCTGCGGTCATGGCCTGGCGGACCTGCCCGGCAAACAGGCCCGCAGTCAGCGGCCAGACCGGGTCCAGCAGGGGAATGCGCTCAATCTGGCGGGCGGGAAGCAGGTAGTCGGGCGAGGTCATGCAGAGCCGATCGCCAAACCATTCGATTTTGCCCGATACGGCAATCTCCGCCCCGGTGGTGGCCTGTTTGGCCTGCCATGGGGAGAAAAAAGCGATTTCCAGCAACCCGGTCCCGTCCGAGAGCGTGGCCCGCCACGGCTGGCGGGTGCGTGGGGCAGGGGCGCGCACGTCCTGCACAATGCCGCAAACTGTTGCAATTGTGTCAGCCCTGAGTTGTGCCACAGATGGGCGCAGCCGCCTGTCCGTTACACTTTCGGGTAGGCAGAACAGCAGGTCCGTGACCCGAGATCCACCGGCAATTCTGGCCAAAAGCCGCGAGCGGGAGACATTAACGCCGTTCAGGCTGTCGAGCGGGGCGGTCAGGGCCTGCAGGGCAGGCACGTTTGCCCATTGCGGAACCGAAGCGGATGTGAAGGATGGGGGGCTGGACACGGACGGTATACAGGCCTCTGTTTGCAGGCTGACAGACAGGAACAGCCCCGGTATAGGACAGCAACGCCATGCAACACAATTTTACAACGTCTTCACACGCGCTTCCCTCCAATGCATCCGCCGGGGGGGAAGACGTTCTGGCGGCCCGCCGTCGTCGGCTCAAGTTCCGCGCCAACCATCGCGGCACGTTTGAAACCGATATCCTGATCGGTGGCTTTGTGGAGGAAACAGCAGACAGCCTGAACTCCGCAGAACTGGCGGATATGGAAACCATACTCGAAATGCCCGACCCCGACCTGACCGACTGGCTGTTTGGCCGTCTGCCCTTGCCGGAGGAAAAAGCAACCCCCATGTTGCGGCGCATGGTTGAGGCATGCCGCGCAAGGTGCGGAAAATAAAATTTTCTTTCCACAAGGAAAGATCAGGCAGGACAAGAGAAACAGGGCCTATGACAGCAGACACAGGTGCAGCACCAGACCGTCGGATTGCCACTATTTGGGGCGTGCCGGAGGGGTACGATGCCCTTTTGCTTGCCCGGCGCGCGCGTGAGCATAAGGGGCCTTTGCTGCACATAGCCCGCAACGATGCCTCCATGGCGCGGCTGGCCGAGACGCTGGCCTATGTTGCGGCTGATGTGGACGTGCTGCGTTTTCCCGCATGGGACTGCCTGCCATACGACCGGGTTTCGCCCAACCCGACAATCGTGGCCGAACGGGTGGCCACACTGACCCGCCTGCTCGAACCTTCGGGGGGTAAGCCGCGCCTTGTGCTGACCACGGTTAACGGCGCAATCCAGCGCGTGGCTCCGCGCAAGACCTTCCGGGGCCAGTCTCTCACTATCCGTACGGGGGAAAGCCTTGACCAGTCCCTGCTGATCGAACTGCTGATCGCCAATGGCTACACCCGCACCGATACGGTGATGGAGGCAGGGGAATTTGCAACGCGCGGCGGTATTTTTGACCTGTACCCCGCGGGTGCGCCCGAGCCTGTACGTCTTGACCTGTTTGGGGATGAGGTGGAGAACATCCGCGCCTTCGACCCCGGCACCCAGCGCTCGACCGAAAAGCGGGATGGGCTGGTGCTCTGCCCGGTATCTGAGTTTTCGCTCGATGCGGCCAGTATCTCCCTGTTCCGCACAGGCTGGCGGGATGCGTTTGGCCCTGCTGCGGCTTCCGACCCCCTGTACGAACATATTTCCGACGGACGGCGCTACCCCGGAATCGAACATTGGCTGCCCCTGTTCCATGAGCAGATGGAAACCCTGTTCGATTACCTGCCCGGTGCCGCCCTCTCGCTCGACTACCAGGTGGAGGAGGTTCTGGCCGCCCGGCTGGATATGATTGCCGACCACTATCAGGCCCGCAAAATGCCTGTGCGGGAGGGGGAAACACCCTACCGCCCTTTACCGCCGCACCTGCTGTACATGGATCTTAAAGGATGGGAAGCCTCCATTGCCCGCCTGCCTGCCGTGGCATTCAGCCCCTATGCGCAGCCCGATGGTGCGGAGGGCATGGATGTGGGCGGCAGACCGGGCAAGATGTTCTCCAAAATCGTACCGGGTGCGCAGCGCGAGCAGGTGTTTACCCTGCTGGGCGAGCAGGTGCGGGAATGGGCGCAGGTCAAACGCCGGACATATGTGGCCGCATGGAGCAAAGGCTCGCGCGAGCGGATTGGCGTGCTGCTCCGCGAACATGGCGTGGCGACAGATACGTTTGACACATGGGAGCAGGCAAGCAAGGCCAAGGCTGGCCCCGTAGGGCTGCTGACCCTTGGGTTGGAACGTGGTTTTGTGGCCGAGGATGTGGCGTTTGTGTCCGAGCAGGATCTGCTGGGTGAGCGCATAGGCCGCCCGCCACGCCGCCGCCGCCGCGCGGATGAACTGATTGCCGAGGCCAGTGAACTGTCTGCGGGGGACCTGATTGTTCATCAGGACTACGGCATAGGCCGGTATGACGGGCTGGAAACAGTGAGCGTAGGCGTGGCCCCACATGACTGCCTGCGCCTGTTGTACGATGGTGGGGAAAAACTCTACCTGCCGGTGGAAAATATTGAACTGCTCAGCCGGTTTGGCTCGGATCAGGCCGGGGTATCGCTCGACCGTCTGGGCGGGGTCGCCTGGCAGAACCGTAAATCGCAGATGAAAAGCCGCATCCGCGATATGGCGGGTGAGCTTATTCGCACCGCAGCGGCCCGTGCGCTCAAGGAGGCCCCTGAACTGCTCCCGCCCGAGGGGATGTGGGACGAGTTCTGTGCCCGCTTCCCCTTTGTGGAAACGGAGGACCAGTCCCGCGCCATTACCGATGTGCTGGAGGATATGTCCTCCGGCCGCCCCATGGACCGGCTGGTGTGTGGTGATGTGGGCTTTGGCAAAACCGAGGTTGCTCTGCGGGCGGCGTTTGTTGCCGCCATGTCCGGCGGGCAGGTGGCGGTTGTTGTGCCCACCACCCTGCTGGCCCGCCAGCACTACCGCACCTTTGCCGCGCGCTTTGAGGGCTTTCCCATCAAGGTGGCCCAGCTTTCACGCATGGTAACAGGCAAGGAAGCGACCGAGGTCCGCAAGGGGCTGGCCGATGGTAGCGTGAATGTGGTGATCGGCACCCATGCCCTGCTGGCCAAGACAATCAGGTTTGCGGCCCTCGAACTGCTGATTATTGATGAAGAGCAGCATTTTGGCGTCTCGCATAAGGAAAAGCTGAAGGCCCTGCGCGAGGATGTGCATGTGCTCACCCTTTCCGCCACGCCCTTGCCCCGTACGCTCCAGCTCTCGCTCTCCGGTGTGCGGGAGATGAGCCTGATCGCAACACCACCCACGGATCGCCTTGCCGTGCGGACCTTCATTATGCCGTTTGACAGTGTGGTCATCCGCGAGGCCATTCAGCGTGAACGCTTCCGTGGCGGGCAGATTTTTTGCGTAGCTCCCAGAATTGAAGACCTGGACCAACTGGCCGAACGCCTGAGCAGCATTGTGCCCGATGCCCGGGTGGTACAGGCCCATGGCCGCCTGTCTCCCACGGAGCTGGAACGGGTGATGACCGAGTTCTCCGATGGCCAGTACGACATTCTGCTCTCCACCAACATTGTGGAAAGCGGGCTGGATATGCCTGCGGTCAATACGTTGATCATCCACCGGGCCGACATGTTCGGCCTTGGCCAGCTTTACCAGCTCCGTGGGCGCGTGGGGCGTGGCAAGCAGCGTGGCTACGCGTACCTCACATGGCCGCAGACACATACACTTTCCGCCTCGGCGGAAAAACGGCTCGAGGTCATGCAGACGCTCGACACGCTGGGGGCTGGCTTTACGCTGGCCTCGCACGATCTGGACCTGCGTGGTGCGGGCAACCTGCTGGGGGACCAGCAGTCCGGCCATGTGCGTGAGGTTGGTATTGAGTTGTACCAGCAGATGCTCGAAGACGCCGTAGCCGACCTGCGTAGTGATAAGGGGCGGAGTAAGGAAAACGACCGGGACTGGACCCCCAATATTGTTATGGGGCTGCCCGTCCTTATCCCCGATGCATATGTGCCTGACCTGCCAGTACGTTTGGGACTTTACCGTAGAATCAGTGCTCTGGCGTCTGATGCTGAGCTGGAAGCTATGGAGGCGGAACTGGTGGACCGTTTTGGCTCGGTTCCTGAGGAAGTTAAAAACCTGCTCGATATTGTTGATCTTAAAAGATTTTGTAGGCAGGCTGGCGTAGAGCGGGTTGAGGCAGGCCCCAAGGGCATGGTGCTCCAGTTCCGCAATAACAGCTTCGCCAACCCCGGCGGCCTTGTGCAGTGGATGGGCCGCTGGAAAGATGGGGTGGTCCGCCTGCGGCCAGACCACAAAATGGCTGTTGTGCGGGAGTTGACCAACGTGCAGCGGATTGACCTTGCCCGTAAGGTGCTGCGTGAACTTGCCAATCTATGCGCGCGTGAAATGGCCTGACGGAATACCCGATCAGGTGAGTGCCCAGTGCCCTCCGCACGGAACAGCCCGTGCGGAGGATGTGGTTATTTGATGGGGAGGGGAAAACCGTTAACTGTAAGAACGCCACCTTCCCATGTGGTGTCCCACGTATTCTGCTCGCCCGAGCGGTGGCTGACCAGCCTGCCCAGCACAAGGCCTGCGGCCAGTTTCATCTGATGTGCAGCGCGGGCTTTTTCTATCAGTTCCTCCAGATTGGAAATTTCCAGATGCCCGGAGGCGGATGTGGCGGCAACATCCCCTGTTAGTGTGGCCTGACCATGCCCCTGTAATTCGACCGTGCCTTCGGATGCTTCAAAGCTGCTTATGGTGGCGTGCACGGCGGGGGCTGCGGTGCTCCGCCCGCCTATGGCGCTCATAAGTGCGGGCAGTTCCGATGTGGGGAGCGAAAACGCAGCATGGGCCGCAGAGGGCAGTAGTTGCTGGTTAAGCACGTTGTGGAAAGATAACCCGCTCATGCTCAGGGTTGCGGCACTGGTCCGCGGGGTGGCGGTACCCTGAATCTGGTAGTGCGCCATTGTTGCGTTGACGTGTGCAGCACCCTGTTCCACCGTGGCGTTGTTCCATGTCAGGTCGTAATGCCCGCCGGACTGGAGGCTGCTGGTCACCAGTGTGCCCTGTTCCATAAGCCACTGGGTGCAGGCTGGATTGTGATGCCCGGTCATGGCGGAAACCAGCAGCAGGGATGCCGCCTGTGCCAGATCCTGCGTGGCTTCCGGGCTGGACGCCTGACCGGTAAAGATCAGTTTTTTAACATGCAGGCTGGTTGTGCCGCCGGGGGCGCGTACGCTCAGGTCATGGTAAATCAGGCCTTTGGGTGTGTCTTCCTCCGCACTGGCGCTTACGGTTGCGCATGCGGTGGGAGGGGCTGCTAGGGCGGTTTCTGCGGTGGCGATGGTGCAAAGACTCACGACCCCGAGAAGATGGAGGGAAAAAGGAGAGTTCTGCTTCATTTCATCATGAAGGTGCCGTAAGTAAAAATTGCAGGCAACAAGATTATCATGGAAGAGCCCCAACCGTGCGCTTTTTGAAAATTGACCCCTTTTTGCTGGGGCTGCTGGCCTCTGTTCTGCTGGCAACGCTTGTGCCGTGCCATGGGGCCGCAGTGCCGGTTTTTCACTGGCTGTCTGTCGGGCTGATTGCGCTCATGTTTTTTTTGCAAGGTGCGCGCCTGTCACGCAAGGCCGTGCTGGATGGAATGGTGGCATGGAAACTGCACCTGCTTATCCTGAGTTGCACATTTGTCCTGTTTCCACTTCTGGGGCTGGCGGCTCATGCCCTGTTCCCCGGTCTGTTGCAGCCGGATATATGGATGGGTGTGCTGTTCCTGTGCTGCCTGCCGTCCACGGTACAGTCTTCCATTGCGTTTACCTCCATTGCCGGGGGTAACGTGCCTGCCGCTGTGTGTGCGGCCACGGCGTCCAACGTGTTTGGTATTTTTATTACTCCCGTTCTGGTAGGGCTGGTGCTGAGCCAGCATGGTCAGGCCACAGGGAACCCGCTGGATATTGTTTACCAGCTTCTGCTTCCGTTTATTCTGGGGCAGGTGTTGCAGCCATGGCTTGGGGCATGGGCGCACCGGAACAAGAAAATCCTTTCTTTTTCCGACAGGGGTTCGGTTCTGGTCGTTGTTTACGCAGCTTTCAGCGATGCGGTCATGCAGGGGCTGTGGCATCGCCTGCCCATGGCTGAACTGGGCATGATTGCCATTGCGGATTCAGTTCTGCTGTTCAGCGTGCTGGGCCTGACCATTTTTGGCGGCCGCCTGATTGGCCTGCCCCTGAAGGACGAAATTGCCGTGGTGTTCTGCGGCTCCAAAAAAACACTGGCATCTGGTGTGCCCATGGCCAACGTTCTGTTCCCGCCTGCTTCTGTGGGGGTTATTGTTCTGCCGCTCATGCTGTATCACCAGATTCAGCTTTTTGTCTGTGCCGTGCTGGCCCGCAGGTTTGCCCGGCTCAGTCAGGAGCACGATCATGCTTCCACAACGCCGGCACAGCAGTCTGGCTAGGGCGCATTTGTTGATGTCATGCAAGAGGAGTGCAAGGTTGTGGCGGGTCTGGATCCTGAAGACTGGGAAGAACTGAAAGCTCAGGGGCACCAGATGCTGGATGATATGCTGGAAAATATCCGTCATGTCTCCCAAGGCCCCGTCTGGCAACCTATGCCTGCTTCTGTGCGCGAGGGGTTCAGGGATGCCCCGCTCCCTGCCAGTGGGCAGGAACTGGGGGCACTGTACCAGCAGTTCACGCAAACCGTGCAGCCCTATGCCGTGGGCAACAGGCACCCGCGCTTTATGGGCTGGGTGCATGGTGGCGGTACCGCACAGGGTATGCTGGCGGACATGCTGGCCGCAGGGCTAAACGCCAATCTGGGCGGGCGTGACCACGCACCAGTAGAAGTCGAGCGGATGGTCATTCGCTGGGTTGCGGAAATGTTCGGTTTTTCCCCGGACGCCACGGGGCTGCTGGTAACCGGCTCCTCCATGGCCAACTTTATTGCCATCCTGACTGCCACCCGCAATGTGAGCGGAGGGCAGGACCTGCGGCAGCAGGGCGTTGGTGGCCGCAGGCTGGTGGGTTATGCAGGCGAGAGCGCGCATGGTTGCGTAGCCCGTGCGTTTGATATGGCCGGGCTGGGCGAGCAGGCTTTGCGCCGTGTGCCAATGGACGGCGCATTCCGCATGGATATGGCAGCCCTTGAGCGCATGGTTGCGCAGGACAGGGCGGCCGGGTTTGAGCCGTTTCTGGTCGTTGGTACGGCAGGAACGGTGGACACGGGCAGTATTGACCCGCTGAATGCACTGGCCGATCTGGCCGTGCGGGAGGGGCTCTGGTTCCATGTCGATGGAGCCTTTGGCGCGCTGGCCAAGCTTGCACCTGATCTGGCCCCCTTGCTTGCCGGTCTGGAGCGGGCCGATAGTCTGGCCTTTGATTTTCATAAATGGGCGCAGGTTCCATACGATGCAGGCTGCGTGCTGGTGCGCGAGCCGGGCAGGCAGGCGGCAGCCTTTGCGCAATCCCTCGCATATCTCTCACGCGAGGAGAGGGGGCTTGCTGCGGGTGCCCCATGGTTTTGTGATCTGGGACCAGACCTCTCACGCGGGTTTCGGGCACTCAAGGTCTGGTTTGCGCTGGCAGGGTTTGGCACTCAAAAGCTGGGGCAGGTCGTCACCCAGTCCTGTGCACTGGCGCAGGAACTGGCACGGCAGGTGCAGGCCACGGCCCAGTTGCAACTGCTGGCACCTGTAACACTGAATGTTGTGTGTTTCCGCGTAGTTACGCCTGACGTGGAGGACCTTGACCGGTTGAATGGAGAACTGGTCAAGGACCTGCAACTGAGCGGCGTAGTTGCGCCATCCACGACCCGGATCGGGGGTGTGCTGGCTATTCGTGTGGCTCTGGTTAACCACCGCACGACCAAGGCAGACATTGCTATCCTGCTCGACGCCGTACATTCCTTTACGGAAGTGCGTCTGGCGCATGCGAAGATGATGAAAGAACTGGCAGATACGCCGCAGGCTTAAGCCCGCTTGCGCATCCTTTTTTCATCAAACAGGGCGGAAAGGGACTGGAGCATGGTTCCGCCCAGTTCCTCCGCATCGCTAATGGTCACGGCCCGCTGGTAGTAGCGGGTCACGTCGTGGCCAATACCTATGGCGCTCAGTTCCACCGGGCTGCGGTTTTCAATCATGCTGATCACTTCGCGCAGGTGGTCCTCCAGATAAGAAGCCGGGTTGACGGACAGCGTGCTGTCATCCACCGGAGCGCCGTCCGAGATCACCATGAGAATCTTGCGGGCCTCGGGGCGGCTTTTAATACGCCGCCATGCCCAGAGCAGGGCCTCGCCGTCGATGTTTTCCTTCAGCAGCCCTTCACGTAGCATAAGGCCCAGATTGGTGCGTGCGCGCCGCCACGGTGTGTCTGCTCCTTTGTAAACAATGTGGCGCAGATCGTTCAGGCGACCGGGGTTTTCGGGTTTGTTGTTCTGCACCCAGAGTTCACGGCTTTGTCCGCCTTTCCATGCGCGGGTGGTAAAGCCCAGAATTTCCACTTTTACACCGCAGCGTTCGAGCGTGCGTGCCAGAATATCCCCGCAGGATGCGGCAACGGAAATGGGGCGGCCACGCATGGAGCCGGAATTGTCGATCAGCAGCGTGACCACTGTATCGCGGAACTCCGTATCTTTTTCCTGCTTGTAGGAAAGGGACAGGCGTGGATTGACCACAATGCGCGACAGCCTGCCAGCATCCAGCATGCCCTCTTCCAGATCAAACGACCAGGAGCGGGTCTGCTGCGCCATAAGGCGGCGCTGGAGCCGGTTGGCCAGACGGGAGACAACCCCGTGCAAAGTGGCTAATTGCAGGTCAAGCTGGTGCCGCAGACGGGAGAGTTCCTCGGGGTCACACAGGTTTTCGGCCAGAATTTCTTCATCAAAACTGGTGGTGTAGGCGTGGTAGCCCTTGGCGGTCTGGCCTTGCTCGATCTCTTTACGATTACCCGGCCCTGCGGCATCCCCCGTGCCTTCGGCAGAGCCGGATTCCTGTTCTACCTCAGGGGTGTTGTCGGCGGCATCCGCACTCCCCGCCATAAGCTGGGGTTCGGAAACCGCATCGGACATATCCGGTGCCGCGCCAGAGGTTTCGTCCTCCTGCTCGGGAGGGGGCTGTTCGCTGTCATCGTCATTGGTGTCTGGCGCATTGCCCGAGTTTTCGTCTTCTTCCTCCTGATCGGAGAGGGAGTCGTCATCAGTTAATGCGCAGGCGGCCAGTAGTTTGCGGGCCGCGCGGGAAAAGGCTTTCTGGCTGTCCTGATCAGCGGCCAGTGTGTCCAGTGCGGCCAGTGCATCTTCGGGCAGGCTCTGCTTCCACTGCTCCATAATGGCACGGGCTGATTCGGGCAGGGGTTCGCCTGTCAGCTTTTCACGCGCCAGCAGTTCCAGCCCCACAACGGGGGAAAGCTGGGCAGCATCGGTCATATGATCCAGCCCAGCGGCGCGGATTTCCCGCTCCAGCCTGTGGCGCAGGTTCGCGGCAACACCTTTCATGTGGCGGGCCCCTACGGATTCCACACGGGCCTGTTCCAGTGCGTCATACACTTCACGGGCAATGGTGTCTGCCGGACGGCGGGCAGCATGCAGGTCAAAGTCGTGGTGTTTAAGCCGCAGGGCCTGTGCGTCTGCTGCACCACGCAGGCGCTGAGCTTCTTCCTCATTCAGGTTGAGGGAGGGGGAGGAGAGGCGAATTTTCTCCCCCAGACTGATCGGGGCCATGGGCATGTTGCCACTGTGGAAGGAGACATTGGTCTCCTTCCGCCCACCTAGGGCGCGCAGCGTTGCCTCGGTTGCCTGTTTAAAGGCATCGGCCCGTTTTTCCGCCTCCTCGCGGGAGAGGCGGATGGACGGGTTGCCCGTGTTGTTTGCCTGATCAGCCATAACGCCCCCTGTCTGTGTAGATTATTTCTGTCAGGCGGGGCGCTTGGGCAAGGGGCTGCTGTTAAAACAACGCTGGTAATATTCCGCCACCATGCCGCGCTCGGCCTCGTCACACTTGTTGAGGAATGTCACACGGAAGGCAAAGGCCAGATCCTTGAAAATCAGGTCATTTTCCGCCCATGCGATAACCGAACGGGGGGACATGACCGTAGACAGATCCCCCGCCATGAACCCTACGCGCGTCAACTCGGCCAGAGCCACCATATTGCCAATTTTTTCACGCTCGGCCTTGTCATCCGCCGCAATGCCCAGACGGGAGCAGACAATGCCGACTTCCTGCGCATGGGGCAGGTAGTTGAGCGAGGTCACAATGTTCCAGCGGTCCATCTGCCCCTGATTGATCTGCTGGGTGCCATGGTACAAACCCGTGGTATCGCCCAGCCCCACGGTGTTGGCGGTGGCAAACAGGCGGAACCACGGGTTGGGGGTAATGACGCGGTTCTGGTCCAGCAGGGTCAGCTTGCCCTCGACTTCCAGAATACGCTGGATCACGAACATGACATCCGGACGCCCGGCATCGTATTCATCAAACACCAGTGCACAGGGGCGTTGCAGGCACCATGGCAGCAGCCCTTCCTGGAACTCGGTGACCTGCTGGCCATCCTTGACCACAATGGCATCCTTGCCCACCAGATCTATGCGTGAAACGTGGCTGTCCAGATTGATGCGGATACACGGCCAGTTCAGGCGGGCTGCAATCTGTTCCACATGGGAGGATTTGCCCGTACCATGGAAGCCCTGCACCATAACGCGGCGGTTAAAGGCAAAGCCTGCCAGAATGGCCAGCGTTGTATCGTGGTCAAACAGGTAGGCCGTATCAATCGGGGGGACATGCTCGGTACGCAGGGAGAAGGCGGGAACCTTCAGGTCGGAATCGATCCCGAATACCTCACGGACGCTGACTTCCGTATCCGGTACGGAAACCGCCGAAATGGGCGGAAGATCAAGAGCTGCTGTCTGGGGGCTGGAATCCGTCATGATTATCCGTCTGATCGTAAGGGGTTCAAAACAAAACCGGCGGGCATACCGGAGCAGGATACAGGATCAGCCTGCTTTTTCGAGTTCTTCCGTCTGCAGATGTGCCTTCACAATAGTAAAGGCAACGTTGATCTTTTTCAGACGTTCCTCTGCCGCAAGGTCCCCCTGATTGGTATCGGGGTGATGTTTGCGGGCAAGGGCGCGGTAATGTGTTTTGGCGTTTGCCAGCGTAACCGGCCAGTCCAGCCCCAGAACGGCGAGTGGTTCGCGCAGATGGGCAGGAATCCGTGGTTCGGCCTGTGCGCGGGCCCGGTCGGCGCGGGCGCGGCGGTTCTGGCCCAGTATGTCCAGCGGGTCCAGAATATCGTCTTCGTTGGGCATGGTGCGTTTGCTCTGGCCCGGCCCCTGGCCAAACGCCCATGTCGGCCGGTCCCAGCTTATATCGGCCCGCAGATGTGCTTCTATCTGGCCGGGAGACATGCCTTTGTAATAGTCCCACCGCGCATTGTATTCACGCACATGTTCCAGACAGAACCAATAATACTGGTTCAGGCTATCGCGGGAGCGGGGCGCGCGGTATCCTGCCGGGCTTGTGCAGTCCGGCATGTCGCAGCAGCGCTGCGGCGCGTTGGGATCAGGATCAAACGCGCGGGGACGGGTGTTCCTTCGCTTCATCATTCATCGTTATTTGCGTTGCAAATGCTTTGGTCGCAAGAGGTGAGTTGTCATATGACCAGTCTTTCAGAACCTACATCCCCCTCCATATCGGCTGCTACGCGCGCTTCGCGGATACGCAAAGTGCTGGAAACGGCGCTTTTCCCGACCAGACTGGACATGCAGGACGAAAGCCACCGCCATGCCCACCATGTGGAGAAGCCACGCGGCCCCAGTGCCGGCGCGACGGAAACGCATTTCCGCCTTTATATTGTCTCGCCTGTGTTTGAAGGCATGAGTCGCGTCGCGCGTTCACGCAAGGTGCATGACCTGCTGGCCCCCGAACTGGCTGATGGTCTGCACGCACTGGCGCTCACCCTGCGCACCCCGGCGGAAGAAGAGGCCGCTGCATGAGCAAGGGGGTCTTCAGCCGCCGTTCCCTGTTTGCCCTTGCGCCACTTGTGCTTGCAGCCTGTGCAACGCAGCAGGTGGGGAGTGGGCCACAAAACGCCACGGTCAGCCGGGTGGAGGCGTATTTCCGCACAGTTAACTTGCAGGATGCGCCGTTTACGCAAATATGGCCCAATGGTGCCAGTGGCGGCGGGCTGATCACTTACCGTCCCGGTTATCTGGATATGCGTTTTACCACCCCGCATGAGATGGAACTCAAGGCATCCGAGCGTTCAGCCGTGTTTACGGATGCAGCCAATGGATCGGTCACCCATATTGGTCTGGGCCATAGCGCGCTGGGGATGTTGCTAGGCAACCCTGTGCGCCTGTCTGGCCCGATTATGGTTTCCGACGTTCAGCAGCAGCGTGGCCTTGTCCAGATTTCGCTGACCAGAGCGGATAACCCTTCACAGGGGTTGGTCACGCTCCGGTTCAGGGATGAACAGGGTGCCTTAAGCCTGTATGATGTGCGCATTCTGGATGCGCAGCGCAAGCTTACGCAAATTCGACTGGACTAGGTGCCAACTCAACAGGTGTCAGGGCAGACGGCGTGCTGCCAAATACGGTGTGCCACGCCGCTGCCAGAGCGAGGTCAAGGTCCTGCATGCTGGCCTTGATGCCCAGTTTTTCAAAACTGGTCACGCCGTATTCGCGAATCCCGCAAGGCACAATGCCCTCAAAGTCTGGCAGGGCAGGGGCCAGATTAATGGCCACGCCATGCCAGCTTACCCAGCGGGAGACACGTACACCGATGGCCGCAATTTTTTCCTCTCCCCCTGTCTGCGGGTTGGTAACCCACACGCCTACCCGGCCTTCCCGCACCTCTCCGCGCAGGCCAAAACTGGCGAGTGCGGTAATAACCCACGCTTCCAGTGCCTGCACATAGGCGCGCAGGTCGCGCGCAGGGGTGTTGCCGTGGGGGCGTTGCAGGTCAAGCATAACATAGGCCGTGCGCTGGCCCGGCCCGTGATAGGTCCACTGTCCGCCCCGGCCTGCATGGTAGGTAGGGTATCCCGCAGGGTTGAACAGGTCCTCCGCCTTGGCAGATGTGCCTGATGTGTACAGGGGGGGGTGTTCAAGCAGCCATACGCGCTCGGCAGCCTCTCCCGCCCTTATGTCTTTGGCAATCTGTTCCATTCTGCTCAGGGCCGCAGGGTAAGGCACCAGTTTTTTGCTTATTTCCCATAAAATTTGTTCTTTGGTCATTGCCGCCTGCTTATGGTTCGGTTATAGGGCTTCCTAACACACGGTATCGCCTTTTTTGGTACCGTTTGTCACGTGCGGTCGTGGCGGAATGGTAGACGCGCAAGCTTGAGGTGCTTGTGGGGGAAACCTCGTGGAAGTTCGAGTCTTCTCGACCGCACCATTTTCTTTCATGACAAAATGTTGTGTTATGAACGGCAAAAGGCTGGTGCCTTGAGCCGTTTTTTTTCGTTTGTACGCAATTTTTCTGCAAATGGGGCGGAAGTTGTCATATTCACGCCGTTCTTTTGCTCTGTTGCGGTGTAGAAATATGGTTGTGATGATGTAAGAAAGACCATGCAGTCGGCCACGGATACAAGGTGCAATGTCAGCCAGCATTGTTGGCGGTTTTGATCTTTTTCCGGCACAGGTGGGTAGTGGGGCGGGTGCCTCCATGTTTTGGCCTGATCAGGTCGGATGGTCTCAGGTTTAACTTGATTTAAAGGTGTTATATTCGTGTCCAATCCCAAGCCTTTACGTAAAGCAGTCCTGCCAGTTGCGGGGCTGGGAACGCGCTTTTTGCCTGCCACCAAGGCCATGCCAAAAGAAATGCTGCCGGTCGTGGACAAACCCCTTATCCAATACGCAATTGATGAAGCTCGCGCCGCAGGTATTGAAGAATTCTGCCTGATTACCGGCCGCGGCAAAGATTCCCTGATCGACTATTTCGATATTGCCTATGAGCTGGAAAGCACGCTCAAGGAACGTAACAAGGTTGACTGTCTGGAGGCGCTGGAACCCAGCAGCATTCAGGCGGGTTCGCTTATTGCTGTACGCCAGCAGGAACCGCTTGGGCTTGGGCATGCCATCTGGTGTGCACGCTCCTTTATTGGCGACGAACCGTTTGCCATCCTGCTGCCAGATGACATGGTGATGTCGCAGAAAGGTTGCCTGAAGCAACTGGCTGAAGCGTATTACGAAACCGGGGGCAACGTGGTTGCCGTGTCCGAAGTGCCGCGTGAGCACACCAACCGCTACGGTATTCTGGACACTGGCAGGGATGATGGCCGTCTTGTGGAGGTTAAGGGGTTGGTTGAAAAACCCAAGCCCGAAAATGCGCCCTCCAACCTGTCCATTATCGGGCGTTATATCCTCACCCCCGATGTCATGCCGCATCTGGCCAAGCTGGAAAAAGGTGCCGGGGGCGAAGTGCAGCTGACAGACGCCATGGCCAAAACCATTGGCCACGTGCCGTTTCATGGCCTGCGGTATGAAGGTGTGCGTTACGATTGCGGCAACAAGCTCGGCTTTTTGGAAGCCCAGATCGCCTTTGCGCTCGAACGCCCCGAACTGGCTGAAGGCGTGCGCGAATTCCTCAAGAAATATGAGGGGCAGAACTAATGTCTTTTGCGCATGACTTTGAAGTAACAAGCCTGCGGGAATACGATATTCGCGGGATTGTTGGCAAAACGCTGAGTGCGGAAGATGCGTTTGCCATCGGTCGCACATTTGGCAGCCTTGTCCGCCGCAATGGGGGCAAAACGCTGGTGGTCGGGTATGATGGCCGCCTGTCTTCCCCCATGCTGGAAGAAGCTCTTGTAAAAGGGGCTCTGGAATGTGGTCTGGATGTAACCCGCGTTGGGCGTGGGCCTACCCCCATGCTGTATTATGCATCAGCCACGCTTGATGCGGACGGCGCCATTATGGTTACGGGTAGCCACAACCCGCCCAACTATAACGGCTTTAAAATGATGCTGGCGGGCAAGCCGTTCTTTGGCGCCCAGATCCGTGAACTTGGGGACCTGTCCGCCAAGGGGAATGTGGTCGCAGCAGAACAGGGCACCGTACGCACGATTGATGTGCGTGATGACTACGTCAAACGCCTTGTAAAGGATTATGACGGCGGTACGCGCAAGCTCAAGATCGTCTGGGACAACGGCAACAGCTCCGCAGGCGAAGTGCTGGAAAAAATGGTCGCGGCCCTGCCGGGCGAGCATATTGTGCTCAATGCCGCCATTGATGGCTCATTCCCAGCCCACCACCCGGACCCCACGGTTGCCAAAAACCTTGAGCAGCTTATTGCCGCGGTCAAGGATAACCACGCCGATCTGGGCATTGCTTTTGACGGGGATGCAGACCGAATCGGGCTGGTGGACAATAAGGGCGAGATCCTGTGGGGCGACCAGATTCTGGTTCTGCTGGCGCGGGATGTGCTCAAAAGCCATTCCGGGGCAACCATTATTGCCGATGTCAAAGCCAGTCAGGTGCTGTTTGATGAGGTCGCACGCGCTGGTGGCAAGCCGCTTATGTGGCGTACGGGGCATTCGCTCATCAAGTCCAAGATGGCGGAAACCGGCTCCCCGCTGGCGGGGGAAATGTCCGGGCACATCTTCTTTGCCGACAAATGGTACGGGTTTGATGATGCACTTTACGCCGGTGTGCGTGTGCTCGGCATTGTTGCGCGGTCCACAGAATCGCTTGCCGCATTCCGTGAGGCTCTGCCTGCAACGCTTTCCACGCCCGAAGTCCGCTTTGACTGCGATGACCATCGCAAGTTCAGGGTGATTGAGGAAGTAGCAGAACGTCTGCGTAAAGCCGGTGCCGACGTGTCCGAAATTGATGGCGTGCGTGTTAACACAACTGATGGCTGGTGGCTGCTGCGCGCATCCAACACACAGGCCGTGCTGGTTGCCCGCGCAGAAGGGCGCGACAGCGCAGGACTGGAACGGCTGAAGGATGCTCTGGTGGAGCAGCTTGAGCACTCCGGCCTCTCCAAGCCTGACTTTTCGGGTAACAACGCGGGGCACTAATCTCTATTTTTCAACTTGCCTGCTGCATACGGCCTGCTTAAAGCGGGCCGTATGTTTTTTACGGGGCAGGGTGCTGTTTCTGCTGTGCCGGGGTGCTCTTTTGCATTTAAAGCCGCAGAGGTTTCTGATATAAAGTGTACCTATGTTGTCCTCTTTAACGGACCCCGCCGGAAGGCGGATTTCCTACCTCCGTCTTTCTGTAACCGACAGATGCGACATGCGGTGTGTGTACTGCATGTCCGAACAGATGTCGTTTTTGCCGCGGGCGGATGTTCTGGATTTTGAGGAGCTTCTGCGCCTGAGCCGGGTCTTTGTGCTTCATGGCGTGCGCAGGCTGCGTATTACGGGTGGCGAGCCCCTTGTGCGGCGCGACATCGGGCTTTTCTTCAAGGAACTTGGGACGTGGCTGCGCCACCCGGAGCAGGCCGGGCGGCTGGATGAGCTGACATTAACCACCAATGGCAGCCAACTGGCGCATTATGCTCCCATTCTGGCGCAGGCTGGGGTCCGGCGTGTGAATGTTAGTCTGGATTCTCTGGATGAGCAGCGTTTTGCCAGACTGACCCGCCGGGGCAGGCTTGCCGCAACGCTGGAAGGCATCCGTGCCGCCCGTGCGGAAGGGCTGGCCGTGCGCATCAACACCGTGGCCATGGCCGGGGTGAATGATGATGAGTTTGATACCCTGCTCACCTGGTGCGGAGAAATCGGAGCCGACCTCTGTCTGATAGAAACCATGCCGATGGGGGAAACAGGGGAAGACCGTGCCGCGCAGTATCTCTCGCTTGATGCGGTAAGGCGGAGCCTGTCTCAACGCTGGACGTTAGAGCCTCTGGCCTACCAGACCGGAGGGCCTGCGCGTTACGTGCGGGTGGCGCAAACCGGGCGGCGTCTGGGCTTTATTACGCCCATGAGTCACAATTTCTGCGCGACCTGCAACCGCGTCCGCCTGTCCTGCACCGGGCAGCTTTATACCTGCCTTGGGCAGGAGGAAGGGGTGGACCTGCGCCACCTCATGCGCGAGGGGGCAACAGATGCCGCACTGGAAGTGGCCATACAGCAGGCCATAGCCCGTAAACCTGTAGGGCATGACTTTCTGCTGGATGGGCAGACTGGTGCTGTATCCGGCCCGCAAAGGCATATGAGCGTAACCGGGGGTTGATCTCAGCCTAGCTGGGCCGTGGGGCCAAGGTTAAGCAGGGGGTTTCTGCGAGTTCAGGGCATCATGCAGGGAGTGCTGGAACTGGCCGGGCTGTAGGGGAACGGGTTGGGTTGGAGCCGGTGCCCAGCCCGATAAAACAGCCATATGCAGGGGCATGGCAAAGCTGTCAGCCCCCTGTTTTTCCAGTTCTGCTGCGGCTGCGGGAAACATCATGCGGGGGGGTATGGTGCGTGTGCGCTGGGTCAGGGCATTTGTCTCACCCGCTGCACGCAGGTCGGCCATAAGCGCGCTGAGTGTGCGGTAGCGCAGGTCCAGGCATTCGGTGTCAATAACAGGGAGGGCAAACCCGGCCCGCTGCATAAGCTGCGCACAGCTCTGCTGTGTGGGAAAGGGTGATACACGGGGCGATACGCCATCACACACCGCCAGTTCAGCGGCTTCCAGCGCTGTGCGCAGGAGGCGCAATGTGGGGAGTATGGGCATGCTGGCCAGAAAAAGCCCATCGGGCCGTAGAACATGCCGGATCTGGGCAAAAACACCGGGCAGATCGTTCACCCAGTGCAGGGACAGATTGGCAATGACCAGATCAAAGCTATGCGGGGCAAACGGCAGCCATTCCTCATCCGCACAAACACGCATTCCCTCGGAACAGGCGACGAGTCTGGCGGAGAGGTCCATGCTGGTGGTGGCAATGCCCCGCGCGGCAAGGCGTGGGTTAATGGCACCGCGCCCGCCAATATCCAGCGCAGCGGAAAAGCTGCGCACCATATCGTCCAGTCGGTCGAGCAGCAGGTCGGCGGTAATGTCCAGCACAGGCATAATGCCATCCAGCCTGTGTGCCGCACGGTCCCTCTGCCGCCTGACGGCTTTGCGGTCAAAAATAACAGGTGTATCCATAAAGGCAGATGTGCGCGTATCCACACTTTTTGCCAAGCCACCAGCCATGACAAACCTGTGTTGATGTCAGGCGCGCGCGTTGTGGCGCAACTGCGTGCCCTTTGGCAGATGGGTCTGGGGACCCTTTACCCACCAGCCTGCCTGCATTGTGGGGCGGATGTTGCGCAGCATGGCCTGCTTTGTGCCGCCTGCTTTACACATTTGCGGGTTGTTGTTGCACCATTTTGCAAAGCGTGTGCCGTACCGCAGGTAAGTGCTGCAATGCTGGGTGTGAAGGATCTGTGCCCGGCATGCGAGCGGCATCCTCCCGTATGGGGGCAGGCCCGCGCCGCCTTTGTTTACGAAAGTGTGGCAAGGGAGCTGATTTTAAAGCTTAAATATGCCGATAAGACGGAAAACACATCTTTTCTGGCCCAGCAGATGGTGCGGATAGGGCAGGATATTATGTGTGGCGATGCGCTGGTGGTGCCCGTACCCGTGCATCGCTGGCGGTTGTTCAGGCGGCGTTATAATCAGGCTGCGTTGCTGGCGCATGGCGTGGCAAAACTGGGTGGCCTGCACTGCCTGCCCGATGCCCTGATCCGTGTCCGCTCTACGGTGCCTCTTGCGTCCTTTTCCCGTCAGGCGCGGCGGGAGGAGGTTGCTCAGGCCATGAGCGTGCGTGGTACGCGGGTACACAGGGTGCGGGGGCGTGATATCGTGCTGGTGGATGACCTGCTTACAACGGGTGCAACTGCTGCGGCCTGCACCAATGCCCTGTTACAGGCGGGTGCGCGCAGTGTCAGCCTGCTGGTGGCCGGGGTCGTGCCCGCCCGCCCGGAGGTGGATATTGCCCAACCCGGCTAGACAAGGCGCATGAAGCCCATAACATGGCCCAGCAAAAGCTGATTGAATCCATAGCCCGGAACCAGTAAGGACAATCCATGCCTGAAATCAAAATCTATACCCAGCCCGGTTGCCCCTACTGCATGCGTGCAGTTGCTCTGCTGGAGAGCAAAAAAATACCGTTTACCGAGATCAATGCCCCACGCGGCACGCCCGAGCGGGAAGAGGCCATAGCGCTGTCCGGTGGGCAGACAACCGTGCCCCAGACCTTTGTGGATGGCAAAGCCCTTGGTGGGTGTGATGACCTGATGCGGCTTGAGCGCACGGGTCAGTTAAACGGCCTGCTCGGGCTGGGCTGAGTGTTCATAACGACCAAAGGGTATCTGCCAGGGTAATACAATATGATCTGCTATCGTCTGCGTTGTGCCCATGACCATGTGTTTGAAGGCTGGTACAAAGACAGCAGTACATTTGCCATGCTCAGGCAGAAGAGCCTTTTAAGCTGCCCTGCATGTGGCACGTCCAGCGTGGATCAGGCTCCCATGGCTCCGGCCATTGTGGGGCGTGCATCTGAGCGTTTGCCACAAAGTGATCCCGCTCCCACACCGGACATGGCAGCGCCTCAGGTACCCGCAACAGGCCATATTCTCCCCGGCCTGCCAGATGCCATGCTGAGTGCCCTGCGTGACGTGCGGCGCAGGATTGAAGAGAATTGTGAAAATGTGGGCAACCGATTTGCCGATGAAGCCTTGCGCATTCATTATGGCGAAGCCCCCGAACGCGGGATTTACGGTGAAATGTCCCAGACCCAGAGAGAAGAGCTGGAAGAAGAAGGGGTTGCGTTCCACAGCGTGCCCTGGGTGCGGGATACGGAGAGTTGAATGTCTGGGCTGACCATATACAAATGGGGGTGGTGCGTAAGAAGGTAGTCCCCCACATTTTGACGGGCTGGGTTGGTAAGCCAGACCGCCGCCCGCATGAGGGAGAGGCAGATATGACAAAGAACGGAAAATGCGGCGCGGGGCATAAAGTCAGGGTGGGATTTGCTGCCCTGCTGGCCATTTTGCTGGCTGGTGCGCAGGCTGTACCGTCATCTACCGCAGAACCGATGTCAAACGATGCCACCCTAATGGGGTACTGGCTTAGTCAGGACCATGACGGCGTGTTTAAAATTGACCACTGTGGGCAAAATCTGTGCGGCCATCTGGTTGGCCTGCGTTACGATGGTACGGATGTACCCCGTGGGCATGATGGTAAATCCGAGTGTAACCTGCTGATGTTAACGGATTTTCACCCTATGGGCGAAAGTAATGCAGGGCGCTGGGCCGGGCATATTCTGGACCCCGATACGGGGCATCTCTATGATTCTCAAATCTGGCTGGCTCAACCCGATGTGCTCAAGCTGCGTGGCTATATAGGGCTGCCTATTTTTGGCGAAACCCAGACATGGACCCGCTATGGCGGCCCTGCCATGGGGGCTGTGTGCAAAATTCCCGATTCAGTCAAATAGGTGGGCTGGTCTGGAGTGGGTGTTGAGTCTCCAGACCATAAAAAACTTTAAAATCAGTATTTTGTGAACGCCGCGATGTAGTTGATGCCGAGGTCGCGGGTTTCCTTCCAGCCCATGGGACCGGGCATCATACCTGCTATGGCGGTCATGCGCAGGCCCGCCGCACGGGCATACTGGCCTAGTTCGGATGGCTGGATGAACTTGCGCCATTCGTGTGTGCCTACGGGCAGCAGGCGCAGAATATACTCGGCGCCAATCTTGCCAACCGCAAGGGAGCGCAGGGTGCGGTTCATGGTGGAAACAATGACCGTACCCTTTGGCCCTGCGAGCTGGGCCAGCATGTCCATAAATGCCGCAGGATCAGTGACATGCTCTATAATTTCTAACGCTACAACCGCGTCAAATTCGCAGCCTTCAGCCACAAGGTCTTCTGCGCTGCCATTGCGGTAGTGCAATGGCCCCGCGTGTTCGGGCAGCGGGCAGGCTGCCAGATGCTCCTTGGCGGCGGCAATACCGTTGGCCGAGGCATCCAGCCCCAGCACGTCGTAGCCTGCTTTGGCCAGAGCTTCGCTCGCAAGCCCCGCGCCACACCCGATGTCCAGAATTTTTGCGCGGCGCGTGGTGCGGCCACGCAGGGGCAGGTGGCGGCTTGCCCAGTCTATGCGCAATGCATTCATGGCGTGCAGTGGGCGCATGGGACCGGAAGGATTCCACCACTGCTCCGCAAGGGCGCTAAACCGTGCGATTTCTTCATCAGAGACGGATGAGGGCGCGTGTGGCGTGGTGGCGTTCATGCAACAAAATCCTTTCCTGCTGGTCTCCCCGCTGGACGAAAGGGGGCCGGGAAGGTTATGTGACGCGCCTTGTAAAGCTGTGCAACCATTCCTGTTCGACTTTTCTGGCAAAGCTGGGGTCGAACTGGAACTGGTGGCATGTTCTGCGGCTTGTCTGGTGGAGAATAAAGCTATGTCCGGTTCCGCACCCCGGATTGTCATGAAATTCGGCGGAACGTCTGTCGGCGACCTTGATCGTATTCGAGCCGTGGCCGAGCGCGTCAAAAAACAGAAAGACGCAGGATGTGATGTTCTTGTTGTCGTTTCCGCCATGGCGGGGGAGACCAACAGGCTTGTCGGTTTCTGCCAGTCCCTCTCCCCCCTGCATGATCCGAAGGAATACGATTCCATCGTCGCCACGGGTGAGCAGGTAACCAGCGGCCTGCTGGCCATTGCGCTGCAAAAGCTCGGTGTGTCCTCACGCTCGTTCGCGGGGTGGCAGGTTCCTATTCTGACCGATTCGGCACATGGCAAGGCCAGTCTGGATACAATTGATGGCACAAAGCTGCTTGGCTGCATGGCCGAGGGTATGGTGCCGGTTGTTGCGGGCTTTCAGGGCGTTGCACCAGACGGGCGTGTTTCCACCCTTGGGCGTGGCGGGTCAGATACCTCGGCCGTAGCTCTTGCCGCAGCAATCAAGGCGGACCGGTGCGATATTTATACGGATGTGGACGGGATTTACACAACCGACCCCCGGATTGTGCCCAAAGCCCGCAAGCTTGATAAAATTACCTATGAAGAAATGCTGGAACTGGCGTCAGTCGGTGCGAAGGTACTGCAAACCCGCAGCGTAGGGCTTGCCATGCGCGAAGGGGTGCGGGTGCAGGTGCTTTCCAGCTTTGCAGATGGTCCGGCAGTTATGGAAGGGCACCTTCCCGGGTCTTTGGTGGTGGATGAGGACGAAATCGTGGAAAAGAAACTGGTTACCGGCATTGCCTACTCGCGTGATGAAGCCAAGCTGTCGGTCCGGCGCATTCCGGACCGCCCCGGCATTGCCGCAGCAATTTTTGGCCCCATGAGCGAAGCGCATGTGAACGTGGACATGATTGTGCAGAGCACAGGCGCAGACGGCACCACCAACATGACCTTCACAACCAGCAAGAGCGACCTGCCGCAGGCGATCAATGTGCTGGAAAGTGTTCGGGACTCCGTGCAGTACGAAGAACTGGCAACAGACCCGGATATTGTTAAGATCAGCGTTGTTGGCACGGGTATGCGCTCGCATGCCGGTGTGGCCAGCACCATGTTCCGCACACTTTCGGAACGCTCCATCAACATTCAGGCCATTTCCACCAGCGAAATCAAGATTTCGGTGCTGGTGGCGGCGGAATACGCAGAGCTTGCCGTGCGGGCCCTGCATACCGCATATGGGCTGGATAATGTCTGAGCAGAACAACACGGTTGCCGTGACCGACGCCCCCACACAGCCCGAACTGCAACGCGCGCGCAAGCGGCTGGATGCGTTGTGGCGGCGTGGGACCGACTTTTTGGGAACGCAGTACGCCATTCTTGGCGGAGCCATGTCCTGGGTGAGCGAGCGCAATCTTGTGTCCGCCATTTCCAACGCAGGCGGGTTTGGCGTTATTGCCTGCGGGGCTATGGAGCCTGCGCGTCTGGCGGAGGAAATTCAGGCAACCCGCGCCCTGACCGACCGCCCGTTTGGCGTAAACTTGATAACCATGCACCCGCAGCTGACCGAGCTGGTACAGGTCTGTCTGGATGCAGGTGTTGGTCATATTGTGCTGGCTGGTGGCATCCCCCCCGGTGCGGCTATCAAGGCCATCAAGGATGGCGGAGCAAAGGTTATTGCTTTCGCCCCGGCGCTGGTGCTGGCCAAGCGTCTGGTCAAAATGGGTGTGGACGCGCTGGTTATTGAAGGGGCGGAAGCAGGCGGGCATGTTGGCCCTGTTTCGCTGACCGTTCTGGCGCAGGAAATTCTGCCGCATATCCAGAGTGTTCCGGTTTTTGTAGCCGGTGGTCTGGGGCGCGGGGATGCTCTTGTGTCTTATCTGGAGCTTGGGGCTTCGGGTGGGCAGCTGGGGACGCGCTTTGCCGCGGCGGAAGAAAGTATTGCTCACGAAAAGTTCAAAAAAGCGTTCGTGCGTGCCGCCGCACGGGATGCCGTAACCTCCGTGCAACTGGATGACCGTTTTCCAGTTATTCCCGTACGTGCCCTTGGTAACGAGGGCGGGCGGCAGTTTGTTACCCATCAGGCCGATGTGATCCGCCGCTTTCAGTCGGGGGAACTCACGCGTGAGGCGGCCCAGCTGGAAATTGAACATTTCTGGGCTGGTGCGCTGCGCCGTGCGGTTATTGATGGCGATGTGGAACAGGGGTCTGTTATGGCAGGCCAGTCTGTTGGTATGGTAACGTCGGTTCAGCCTGTGGCGCAGATCATTGACGATCTGGTGGAACAGGCGACTGTGGCTTTGGTACGTCAACAACGTCGTATGGATGCGGATGGCTGAATACGCCCAAGGTTCTGATCAAGAGCAAGGCTCGCCTTTGCCTCCGCTTCCCGATGTGGAGGTGCTGGGGGTAGGCGAAGCTTTGCGTAAACGCCGTGAGCAGCTTGGCTGGAGCATCGAGGATGTTGCGGACTGGCTGCGGATTCGCAGCGTTTATCTGGAAGCGCTGGAAAATGGGAATGCCAGCGTATTACCAGCAGAGGTCTACGCTCTGGGCTTTTTGCGGGCATATGGGCAGGCTCTCGGGTTCAATCCCGACCAGATGCTCAAGCTTTATCGTCAGGAAGGGCGGCTGGGTACGCGCAAGCCGGATCTGGATTTTCCTGACCCTCTCCCAGACCGCCGCCTGCCGCCTGCCGTTAGCATTTCCCTTGGACTGGCCGTTATTCTGGCAAGTTATGTGGGGTGGTACTGTTTTGTGGGGCATGCCCCACCCGTGCCCGAGCGCGTACCGCCGGTTGCAACCCTGATGCCCGGTGAGAGTGCAAAGAATGCGCCCTCGCCACAGGTTGCTTCCATCCTGCCGGATCATAACATGGCGCAGCTTCCTCCCTTGCCGGTGGCGACCCAGCCTGCACCGGCACAGAGCACGCCAGTAGTGCCCACAGGGCCAGATGCCTCCGCACTGGCTAATGCGACCAGTGTGGCGAACGCACCGGTGCCATCACAGGCAGGTAAACCGGTTTCAGCAGAAGCAGCTTCCGTGCCTCCTGCGGTTGAGCAGCCTGCTGCCAGTGTGCCAGGAACGGCCAGTGCCAGTGCCAGTGCCAGTGCCAGTGCCAGTGCCAGTGCCAGTGCGGATGCGCCTCTTATGCTCAGGGCGCAGGCTCCAAGCTGGGTGCAGGTCAGGAATGCGGCAGGAAAGGTCGTGTATGACCATGTTCTGCAACCCGGTGATGTCTGGACTGTTCCTGCCGATAACGGGCCATACAGCCTGACTGTTGGTAACGCAGGCGGCGTAATTTTTGCCCAAGGGGACAAGACAACCCCACCATTGGGGCGGAACGGCGCGGTTCTGCGGCATATTGCCTTAACGCCGGAAGTGGTTCAGCAGGTCCGCGCCGGTGGAGGAGTGAGTGCTGCAGGAACAGCTACGGTTGTACCTTTACCTGCCGGGGCGGCAGTGCCTGCCAGAACCAGCACGGTTGCAACGCCTGCGGCTGATGCGCCCGTAGCACCCGTAACACCGGAAAGTGGGGCAGGGCATGTTGCCCAGTCTGCGGTCGAGGTGCCCAAACCACCACCGCACCATGCGGCCCCGCCGCCTGCCGAAACCAGTGCGGATGACCTGAACGCCCGCCAGTTGAATGGGGCTGGCGCGCACTGAATGGCTCTTTCCATGCTTTATGTGTAGCCAACCGGACTTGATTTTGGCAGGAAAGCACCAAACCTAGAGCGGGAGACACCGTAGCGCCGAACTGCGGCCAGACCTCCCCCAACTGTCGTTTCGACAAAAGGATGCAAGATGAGCGGCTACCGGCCTTACCAGCATATCGAGCGTCGGAAATCTCGGCAGATCCACGTCGGCAAGGTAGCCGTCGGTGGTGATGCCCCGATTTCCGTCCAGACCATGACCAATACCCTGACCAGCGATGCACAGGCGACCATTGAGCAGATCCGCCGTGCCGAACTGGCTGGGGTGGATATTGTTCGTGTTTCCTGCCCGGATGAGGATAGCACGGCAGCACTGGCGGAAATTGTAAGGGAAGTGAATGTGCCGATCGTGGCCGATATTCACTTCCACTACAAACGCGCCATTGAGGCCGCCAAGGCCGGGGCCGCCTGCCTGCGTATTAACCCGGGCAATATCGGTAGCGCCGAGCGTGTGCGTGAAGTTGTGCAGGCCGCCAAGGATTACGGCTGTTCCATTCGTATCGGCGTGAATGCCGGGTCGTTGGAAAAGCACCTTCTGGAAAAGTACGGTGAACCCAACCCCGAAGCACTGGTGGAAAGCGCGCTCGAACACGCCAAAATTCTGGAAGATCATGACTTCCGTGAATTCAAGATCAGCGTAAAGGCATCGGACGTGTTCATGGCGGTTGCGGCTTACCAGCAACTGGCTGATGCGTGCGATTACCCGCTGCATATTGGCATTACCGAAGCGGGCAGCAAGCGCGCAGGTACGGTCAAGTCCTCCATCGGGCTGGGCAACCTGCTCTGGGCTGGTGTGGGGGATACCATGCGTGTTTCCCTGTCCGCCGCCCCGGAAGAAGAAGTGCTGGTCGGCTGGGATATTCTTAAATCCCTTGGCCTGCGGCATCGTGGGGTTAAAATCATTTCCTGCCCGTCCTGCGCACGTCAGGGCTTTAATGTGGTGGAAACGGTTCAGACTCTTGAAGATCGTCTGGCCCATATCAAAACCCCGCTTACGCTTTCCATCATTGGTTGCGTGGTCAATGGTCCGGGTGAAGCCCTTATGACCGACCTTGGGGTGACCGGGGGTGGTTCGGGCCGCCATATGGTCTATTCCGCTGGCAAGCAGGACCACACAATTGCTGCGGATGACATGATCAACCATGTTGTTGATCTGGTTGAAGAGCGCGTGGCGGCCATTGAGGCAGAAGAAGCCCGCGCAAAGCAGGAAGGGGTAACCCCTGAGCTGCCGGATATGGCGTCCGCCAACTAGGTTCGCCTATCACCCGCCACGCGCTCCGGGCATGTTCGGGGCTGTGGCGGGTTTTTATTTGCCCAATAGACAAAGATCAGGGAGCAGCCCGCAAAGTGCTGCTTCAATCAGGAAAAACAGGCCGTGAGCAGCATTCAGCCCGTAAGAGGAACGCACGATCTTATTGGAGAAGAGCAACGCCGCCATGCGCGCGTGGTCAATACCGCACGCCATATTGCCGGGCTCTATGGGTTTGATGAGTGGTCCACCCCCATTTTTGAAGAAACCCGCGTCTTCTCCCGCTCTTTGGGCGACACATCGGACGTGGTTTCCAAGGAAATGTATTCCTTCAATGACCGCGATGGGGATAGCCTGACCCTGCGGCCAGAAGGTACGGCTGCCGTCTGTCGTGCGCTGGTGACCAACGCGCTTACCCAGTCGCTCCCGCAGAAGGTGTTTTATACAGGGCCGATGTTCCGGCATGAGCGGCCACAAAAAGGACGTTACCGCCAGTTCCACCAGATTGGTGCAGAACTGCTGGGTGCGGCCGAACCTCTGGCCGATGCAGAAGCCATAGCTCTGGGTTATGCCGTGCTTGAAGCACTGGGTGTTGCCCAGTACGTAACGCTTGAGTTGAACACGCTGGGTGATGCAGCCAGCAGGGATGCGTGGCGGCAGGCGCTGGTGACGTATTTTTCCGCCCATAGCGCCAGACTGTCTGAAGATAGCCGCGTCAGGCTTGAAAAAAATCCGCTGCGTATTCTCGACAGCAAAGACCCGAGTGATCGTGAACTCGTGGCCAACGCGCCCCTGATGGAAGACTTCCTGACCCCAGAGGCCCGTATATTCTGGGAGGAACTGCGCCACAGGCTCGACCTTTTCGGCATTGCCTACACAGTTAACCCCGCCATTGTCCGTGGGTTGGATTACTACAACCACACGACGTTTGAATTTGTAACCAACCGCCTTGGCTCGCAGGGTACGGTGCTGGCCGGTGGGCGGTATGATGGTCTGGTCAAGCAGATGGGTGGGCCGGAAGTGCCCGCCATTGGCTGGGCCGCCGGGGTGGAACGCCTTGCCATGCTGCTTGAAGAGGCGCCCCCGGCCCCGCGTTCCGTGGTGCTGATTCCGGTAGGCTCGCCGGATGAAAAAGCCGTGTGCCAGATTTTGCAGGCATTACGCCAGCAGGGCGTGCGGACCGAAATCGGCTACAAGGGTTCGCTGCGTAAACGCATGGAGCGGGCAGGCAAGCAGAACGCAAGCTATGTGCTGTTTCTGGGTGAGGATGAACTGGCCCGTGGTGTGTTCCGTGTCAAAAGCATGGAAACCGGGCAGGAAAACGAAGTGGTGACACAGGCCCTTCTTTCTGATGCGCGGAGCATTTTTGCGGAATGAATCTTGATGAACGGCTGGACCGGATTGCCAGTCGCGCGCTTGAACTGGAAGCGCTTCTGGCAAGTGGCCTGAGTGGGGATGCCTTTACTCAGGCGTCCCGCGAATATGCGGAAATTGAACCGGTTGTAACCTGCATTAACGGCCTGCGTGCAACAGAAAAGGGCATTGCTCAGGCAGAGGCCCTTATGGCCGACCCGGAAATGCAGGAACTGGCGGGCGAAGAACTGGCAGAACTGCGTGAACAGTTGCCAAGGTTGCAGCGCGAAGTGCGGCTGGCACTGCTCCCCAAGGACGTAGCGGACGAACGCAGCGCCATTCTGGAAGTGCGCCCCGCCGCTGGGGGGGATGAAGCAGCCCTGTTTGCGGCTGAATTGTTCGATCTGTACCGGCGGTATGCGGACCTTAAGGGCTGGCGCTTTACCGTTATGGATTATGACGAGAGCGAGCTCGGTGGCCTGCGCTGTGGCATTGCCGAAATTAACGGCAAAAGTGTTTTTGCACGGCTTAAATACGAATCCGGTGTGCACAGGGTGCAGCGCGTTCCCGCAACAGAAGCACAGGGCCGTATTCACACATCCACGGTTACGGTGGCCGTTCTGCCAGAGGCGGAAGAGGTGGACGTGACCATTAACGAAAGCGAACTGCGCATAGACGTTTTTCGGGCGTCAGGGGCTGGTGGGCAGCACGTTAACAAAACTGAAAGTGCGGTGCGGATTACCCATCTGCCGACCAACATTGTTGTGTCCATGCAGGAGGAAAAAAGCCAGCACAAGAACCGCGCCAAGGCGATGAAGATCCTGCGTGCCCGCCTGTATGAGCGTGAGCGCGAGCAGGCTCACGCCAATCGTGCGGCGGACCGGCGCTCTCAGGTTGGTACGGGGGATCGGTCCGAGCGGATACGCACGTATAATTTTCCGCAAGGGCGGGTCACGGACCACCGGATCAACCTGACCCTGTATAAAATTGACCGTGTTATGCTGGGCGAACTGGACGAGTTTGTGGATGCGCTTGCGCAGGAAGAGCAGGCCGCTCTTCTGGCGGATGCGGGGTTCTAGCGTTTTCAGCTAATCGGGGCGGAGCAGACTTCGCCCCGGCCGGGGAGCCGCTCTGCGGCCTCTGGGGCCTGTGGGTCCACCAGAAAGAAGTCCTTAAATCCATCGGACCCCAAAGCATCAAAATGGTGGCCATCGGGGTTGTGCAAAAGACCGCTGCTGCTCACTTCATGCGTTTCTGTCCGGCCATCCGCGGTGCGAATGGTAATTTCCCCGCACAACGTATAGGTGTGGTCCAGACGGCCCAGTGGGGTAGGGATACGCACGGTTTTGTACCGCGTGGCATCATCAAGCCGGAATTCGGATACGAGCTTGCCGTCCAGATAAATGCGTGAGACTTCGGAAATTTCCATGTCAGCTTTTTCATCCGTTACCGTAAATTCGCCAGCCAGAGCCGGGCGCAGGGGCACCGCCACAGCCAGCAGGCTTATGGCGCTCAGCAGCACGGCAGTCGGGAGAGTGAATGAAAAGCGTGAAACGGGCATGGATATTGGGTCAGGTGATTTGTTGAAATGACGCATCCGAGCAAAGCAGAAAAATCCCCACACCACCAGTCTCTACACGACCTGCTGAGCCGTGGTGCGCAACTTTTGCGCGATGCAGGGGTGGAAAATCCCCGGCGGGAAGCACGTCTGCTTTTGCAGCATGCTCTGGGTATAACGCCCGAGGCTCTGCTGGGTCTTTCCCCGCGTGAACAGGTTGCCGCCGAACCATTCTTGGGCTGGGTTGCCCGTCGGGCAAGGCACGAGCCGTTTGCCTATATTACGGGTCGCAAAGGGTTCTGGAGCCTTGATCTGGCGGTATCTCCTGCCTCTCTTGTGCCAAGGGGGGATACGGAAACCCTGATTACCGCCCTGCTGGATGCTTACCCGGACCGCAATGCGCCCTTGTCGTTTCTGGATCTGGGGACGGGGTCCGGCTGCATTCTGCTGGCGGCTCTGGCGGAGTACCAACAGGCTTGGGGGGTGGGGGTGGATGTTCATCCGGCTGCCGCCAGTCTGGCCCATGCCAATGCCCGGCGTTGCAATATGGCCGGTCGTGCGCTGGTTATGGCAGCCCGCTGGGGGGATGCGCTGGCGCCTCAGACCCGTTTTGATGTTGTGTTCAGCAACCCCCCCTACATTCCCACATCAGACCTAGGGGGACTGATGGAGGAGGTCAGGGCGCATGAGCCCGTGCGCGCGCTGGATGGTGGATATGATGGTCTGGACGCCTATCGTGACCTGTGTGCCCGGCTGCCCTTGCTGTTGCGTGACAACGGGATTGGTATCTTTGAAATCGGGATAGGGCAGGAACTGGCCTTGCGGGACATAGCCGGGCAGAACGGGCTGAGTGTTGTGCGTGTGCTGGCCGATCTGGCCGGAATAGCCCGCTGTGTTGTACTGGGCCAGAGGCCGGCATAAACTGGAATACAAAAAAATCGGTTGGCTTTGTGGTTGTGCGTTGTTATTATCCGCAGGCTCAGTCCTGCGGCAGTATTCAGATTAGCCAGATCTGCCACGGTGGATGAGCGGTAAGGGCCTTTCTTCCGGCAATAAAAACAGGTTGCCGCCAAAAGCCCATTCCGAAAAAACAATTCGGCCTTCATTCAGGAACATGCCTTTTGTATCGGACTGTTTCTTCATGCAAAGTGCCATGAACAGGAAAGCGCTGTGACAAACCCATGAATGTAAAACGGATGCGTACCAGACACCATCGCTCCAACGGGAGCGGTGGAGCGTCCAGGCAATTAAATGGCCAGATTCCGATGAACCGGAATCATGTTTTTGACAGTCATGGCCCCGATGTGCGGGTCAGAGGCACAGCACAGCAGCTTTTTGAAAAATATCTCCAGCTCGGCCGTGACGCGACGGGAAGTGGTGACCGCGTGGCGGCTGAAGCCTATTTCCAGCATGCCGAACATTATTTCCGTATTCTGAACGCCATGGCGCAGGCTGCGCAGCAAAACCAGCAGGAACGTGCGGAGCGTCAGACGGCGAGGCAGCAGCGCGTATCATCCAACATGTCCGAGGATGATGAAGACGACCAGACGGAATCCGAGAACGAAGCAATGGCTGAGGTCAAGGACCTGTCGAGCGAACCGCAGCCTGAACTGTCCGAAGGCTGATCCAGCGCGCCGCGACCCTGTATTCGCCCTGTTGACCATGAATGTGGAACAGGGTGGAGCAGGTCCATTCCATGCGAAGAGAGAGGCGCAGGATTAACAGTGCCTGTTTGATCTTTTTGATCAAAAGGTAGATTAATACTTTGATTTTTTGGGAATTTGGTAGCGGCGGAAGGATTTGAACCTCCGACCAAGGGATTATGATTCCCCTGCTCTACCACTGAGCTACGCCGCCATTGGTTGGTGGCGGTTATGTATCCGCTCCTGAGGGGGGCGTCAATCCATCTTGCCAGATTTTTTTGAAAAAACTGATTGGTTGGAGGGAATTGGCTTACTGTCCCAGATTGCCTGCACCAAAAATGTAGTTGCTCACCTGCTGTTCAAGGCTTGAGGGTTCCAATGTGTGGGTCATCATCTGCCCGGAGCGGGCCTGTGTTGTGGCTGTTCCCGGCTCGATCATCAGCGCATTTTCGGAGGAGAGGGTGCCACTGCCGATGGTCAGGGTGCTGTCTGTGGGCAGGTGGAGTGCGCTATCCAGCCGGAAGCGGACAATAGCCATCTGGGAAGTAGGGTCCAGTGTAATGCTGGACACGCGACCGACCTTGACCCCGGCGATATCCACATCCGCTCCACGCGCCAGACCATTGGCCGAAACAAAGCGGGCTGTGAGTTCGTAGGATGATTTGCCCGGTGTTTTCTGGGTATTGATCGCGTACATGCCAAACCCTGTTGCCGCAGCCAGAACCAGAGTGCTGCAAAGAATAGCGCCTATGTGGTTTTGTCGGCTCATGGTTGGCTCAGGCCCTTATCAAAAAGTGTGCTTGCGCAAAAAGTTAAACAGGACGAAATCCTTGCAGCACTTAGGCGCATGGTGCAAGGACAGCAGTAGATAACAGACCGTTTGGAACGCTAAACATACATGTCCCTTTTTCAGGCACTTATCATGGCGCTGCTGCAGGGCGCTACAGAGCTTTTTCCTGTCAGCAGCCTCGGGCATGCCGTTGTCCTGCCGTCATTGCTGCACTGGTCGTATGATCTGCATGACCCGACCTTTCTGCCGTTTCTGGTCATGTTGCACATGGGGACATCCGTCGCCCTGCTGATCTTTTTCTGGCAGGACTGGCTGGCTCTGTGCAAAGGGGCGTTCGGCGCGTTCGGGCACCGTACCCAGTTGGAAAGCCTGCATATCCTGTGGCTGATCTGTCTGGCAACCGTGCCTGCGGTGGTTGTTGGCGGTCTGTTTGAGCACTGGTTGCGCAGTGTGTTTGGCTCTGCATCCTCTGCGGCGCTGTTCCTGTTCCTTAACGGGGTGCTGCTGCTGGTCGTTGAAAAACTGCGGAACCGTGTCGTCCGCAAGGATGTTCGGTATCTGGCCAGCCTGACATCACGCGATGCGCTGTTTATCGGTTTTTTCCAGTGCCTTGCCTTTTTTCCCGGTCTGTCGCGCTCGGGCGCAACCATCTGCGGGGGCCTGCTGCGTGGATTGCACCATGATGCGGCGGCGCGTTTTTCGTTTCTCATGGCCCAGCCGGTCATTATTGCCGCAACAGTGCGCGAAGCATTTAAAATGCGCCACACACCCATTGACCCGGCCCAGATGCATATTGCCCTGCTGGCGGCTGTTGTGTCGGGGGTGACGGCTCTGGCGAGCACGGCTTTTCTGATGCGCTATTTCCGCAAGCATGACAGTTGGGCGATGTCGCCTTTTGCATGGTACTGCATGGTGGTTGGCGGGGCTGCGTTTCTGATCTTCCATTTCGCACGGTAAGTGGTGGGCGGGATGAAACGGGTGCGTGCTTCCCTGCTGCGCAAGTCACTTGCCAGAATAGAGATGGAAAACGGGCAGCAGCGCCTGAAAAAAACGCTGGGACCATTGCAGTTAACCATGCTGGGCGTGGGCTCAACCATTGGTGCGGGCATTTATGTCATGACCGGGACTGCGGCAGCCAATTATGCTGGTCCCTCCATCCTGCTGTCTTTTATTATTGCGGGTATTGCCTGCCTTTTTACGGCTCTGTCCTATGCGGAGCTGGCATCTGTTATGCCGGTATCGGGGTCGGCCTATACCTATGCCTACGTGTCCATGGGGGAAGGGTGGGCATGGGCCGTTGGCTGGCTGCTGTTGATGGAATACGGCATTTCCTGCGCAGGTGTTGCTGCCGGTTTTTCGGGGTACGCTGCCAGTCTGCTGGATGATCTGGGGATGCATGTTCCACCAACTCTGCATACTACAACTCTGGAAGTGGTTTATCAGGGGGCGAACCGGCATATCATGGGCCATTGGCAGTGTGACCTGCTGGGGGCCTTGTCCATTGTGGTTGTGACCGGGCTGCTGGTCGTGGGTGTGCGGGAATCCTTTAAAATCAATTCACTCATTGTGATGCTTAAGGTGGGTGTGCTGGCGGTTTTTGTGGCTCTGGGTGTCTGGCAAATGCACCCGGCCTACTGGACCCCGTTCATTCCTGCGTATCAGGGTGGTTTTCGCTATGGTGTTCCCGGTATTTTTCGGGCGGCGTCCGTTATCTTTTTCGCCTATGTCGGGTTTGAGGCCGTTTCTACCGCAGCGGCCGAAGCCAGAAACCCCAGACGGGATGTGCCGGTCGGTATTGTGCTGTCACTGGTGATCTGCACGGGGGTATATATGGTGGTGGCTGCCGTGCTGATAGGCGTTGTACCATGGCGGACGCTGGATGTGGCAGACCCGCTGGCTATTGCGGTTAATGCCATGCATCAGCCGTGGCTTGCCCTGTTTGTTAAAATTGGCGCGGTCGTTGGCCTGTGTTCGGTACTGATGGGCCTATTATACGCCCAGAGCCGCATTTTTTTTGCCATGGCGGAAGATGGTCTGCTGTTTTCCGTTTTTGCGCGTTTGCACACGCGTTACCATACGCCCTGGCTTGGCAGCATCATGCTGGGGAGTGTGGTGGCTCTGGCGACCGCCGTCCTGCCAATTGATATTATTGGTGATCTGGTCAGTCTGGGAACGGCAACGGCGTTTGGTATTGTCTGTTTTACCGTAATATGGATGCGCAATACGGCCCCTGACTATCAGCGCACCTTTGTTGTGCCTTTTGGCGGGTTTGTGCTGCGCGGCATATGGGTTGGGTATGTGCCGTTGCTGGGCATGGTGTTCTGCGGGTTTATGGTTGCCCCGCTCTGTTGGGAAATGGTGTTGTCCTTTATGGGCGGAGACCCCGTGCCTGCTTTGCTGCTAATGGTTTATGCGCTGTGTGGCTGGGGATGCTACCGCTTTTACGGTCGGCGTCATTCCCGTCTGGCGCAGGAGCATCGGGCCGCGTTGGCGCAGGATGCGCTCAGTCATTAAGCGGGTAGGACGCCAACAGTTTTTTATGTTCGCGCCACAGGCGTAGCCCGTACCACAGGTTTGTGGGCTTCCAGCCTGCGGCCTTGTTTTTGGCGCCTATGCGGTAGCTTTCTCCGTAATGCAGGAACTGTGCTGCATAGGCCTCGCGCAGGGTCGTTCTGGCATCCCAGATATGGATGGCTTCCGCGCCAACACCGTTGATTTCTATGATCTCAAAATTCTCGCCACGGGCGAGGTCTTCCATACTGCGGAATTTCAGATCAATGCGCCCGAAATAAAAGTCGGGGATATCCTGCATGATCTGGTCGATCCGCTGTGTCAGTTCCGGCGTAATGTCGGCTATGCCATTGCGGAAAACCGCCCCTTTGCAGTGATTGCCGGCAAAAACCAGATCAATCCTTTCCCCCGGTTCGGGAATGGTGTGCAGGCGGTGCTGCAGGCGAGGGGTGTAAATATGCAGCACCTTGCTGGTGCGGGCGTCCTGTTTGAGCAGTTCCAGAATGGTGTTCCTGCCATTGCCGATCAGGAAGGGGATATCCTTGTATGTCAGGGAGGTCAGGCGGCCTGTGGGTTCATCCGGGTGGCGGATGTAAAACACTCCGGCTTCATGCGGCCATGTGATCAGTTTTTGAATGACAAGTTCCACATTGCGCGGGAATGACGCACAGACCTGCGCCAGCTCCTCCTGCGTGTGTACCAGCTTGACCCCCGTGCCGTTGCACCCGATGTCGGGTTTGACAACAACAGGGAATGCCAGCCCTCTGGCGTGCATGACCTGCGTGGCCCGTGCCAGATCGTTCTCGCCAGTGGTCAGCGTGGTATATGGCGCAATCCATTGGGTGGCATATGGGCCGGCCATGTCCAGCAGGTCGCTTTTCTTTTCTCCGCACAGGCCACCGGTGGTTATCCGGGGGTTGGCGGCGGTAGGGAGTGTGACATCCCGGTAGCGCAGGCCAAGCAGGATCCAGTAGGCCACAACAGGTGTGTAAAACACCCAGCGTGGCCAGAACTCGAAGAGTGAGAGAGGGTTGGGGTGCTTGTCTTGCTGGGAGGGGGGCATGGGTAAGGTCATATCTTGTGTTTTTGGGTGCGCGCAACAAGCCGCCCCACCAGAATGATGGCCGCCACAAAGCCAGCCACGCCAACCCAGCGCCATGCGCCAAGATGGGCCAGAAGTACTCCCCCCACACGCAGGGAGAGCATAAAGAGTGCCGTTGTCCACAGCAGGGTGGCACAGAAGGTGGCTGCCGTAAAAACAGCCAGTCCGGCCCGGAAAAAACCGCAGGCCGTGTAAAGGGGCAGGCGTGTGCCCGGAATAAACCGGCTGACAAACACAACGACAAACAGGTTTCTGCTCAGCCATGCCTGCTGCGTCCGGGCGGAGGGAATGTTAACCCAGCGTCGTGCGGGTGGCCATTTGGCGGCCAGCGCGCCCAGAGCGTAAAGGCCCACATCGCCCAGAACAATGCCCGTGTACAGGGCGCTCAGGGCAACGGGAATACTGATCGTGTGGAGATGAACCTGAATGGCCGTAATGACGGTTGCCGCGTCCTCCAGCACAAAAGTTGCCAGAATAACAATCAGAACCTGCAGAAGAGGTTGTGTGGCCGTCAGTTCCAGAAAATGGTCAAGCACAGCGGAGCCTGCTCTCCAACACGGTAGATATGGTCTGGTTTATACGCAGGACCTGCGGCAACAGGCTCTTTTACGCGGCGCATGTCAAGTTTTTGGAAGATGCAGATAAAAACTGGCATTGCATATGGTTAGCCGGAGTTCCTGCGTGGATTAAAGCGGACAGCACGGCCTGACAGATATGCAAAAGCAGGATAGTGTGTTTGCCTGTGTCGTCTGCAAAGCGGGTCGTGCCTCATGTTACGTAGAAAACTTTTACTTGGTGGTGGGGCTTTGCTGGTGGCCTCACCTGTTTGTGTGCGTCATGCCGCGCAGGGGGCGACTGGCAGCTATGCCGCATTTCTGGCCGGGGTCAGGCGGGAGGCTGTGGGGCAGGGTGTTTCTGCTTCCGTGGTTGCGCAGGCACTGGCACCGTTGCATGGCCCTAACCCCAAGGTCTTGCAGGCGGACAGGCACCAGCCGGAATTCACCCTGACATGGGCGCAGTACAAAGACCGTGTTCTGAGCGAGAAAAAACTGAATGATGGCCTGACCGCCATTCAGCAGCGCACGGACCTGCTGGGGCGGATCAGCGGGCTTTATGGTGTTGCTCAGGGTGCTATTGCGGGCATATGGGGGCTGGAATCCGCATATGGCACCCGCATGGGTACGTTCTCGGTGATCGATGCGCTGGCAACGCTGGCGTATGATGGCCGACGCGCCAGTTTTTTCCGCACGGAACTGCTCAAGGCGCTTCATGTGGTGGAACAGGCCGGGGTTGCCCCTACCCATATGCTTGGCAGTTATGCGGGGGCCATGGGGCAACCGCAGTTCATGCCCAGCGCCTATATGCGTTACGCGGCCAGTTACCCCGCAGGTGGGCGGGCGGATATCTGGCATAATGAGGGCGATGTATTTGCCTCCATCGCCAACTATCTGGCCGGATGTGGCTGGCAGGCCGGACAGCCATGGGGGGAGGGCGTTGTACTGCCTGATACTCTGGAGCAGTCCCTTCTTGGCCGCAATCACGTAAGACCGCTTGCATGGTGGGAGCAGCACGGAGTAAGGCCCCGTGCTGGGGAGTTTGGTGCCTCCGTGCAGGAAGGGGCGGTGATCCGCCCCGATGGGCCGGGGGGCGAGGCCTTTATTGTTTACCACAATTTCAACGTGATCCGACGGTACAATCCATCAGATTTTTATGCATTGGCCGTAGGGCTTCTGGGTGATGCCATAACGTGAAAAAAGTCGTTTTCTGGGGCTGTCTGCTGCTGGCGTCGTGTTCTCCAGCACCCACACCCCATCCGGATGTGCATTATACGGTTGGGGCTGCGTGGCATGTGCCGGGCCAATGGTTTTACCCGCGGGAGGAGTTTGCCTGGCAGGGAACAGGCCTTGCCGTACGTCAGGATGGGCGTGAGGGAGAACTGACCGCCGATGGCGAGGTACGCAGCATGGCTACCATGACGGCCAGCCATCCCACGCTCCAGTTGCCTGCCATTGTTACCGTGACCAATCTGGAAAACGGACGGCAGGTGCGTGTAAGGGTAAACGACCGTGGCCCTGCGCAAATGGGTCGCGCACTGGCTTTGTCCACGCAGGCGGCCAATCTGCTTGGCATGGGTGCGGGGCCAGCACAGGTCCGGATTGTGGAGGATGAGGTCGCCAGCCGTCAGTTGGCAGAGACCCTGCCCGGAGGGGTCGCCCTGCAAATTGAAGCAGCACCCCGGGAGCAGGTTGTTCAGTCCAGTCTTGGCGGGAGTGGTGGCGTTTCGGTCGTGGCGGTTGGTGGTGGGGCGGAGAGTGCTCCTGCATCCACAGGTGTGCGGTTGCCTGATCTTCCGGTGGCCTATGCGCAGGGTTATGCGGCTCCGGGCATGCTTTGGATAGAGACCATGGATTTTACGTCCCGCTCCGCTGCCGTCATGCAGGCTGGTGGCCATGGTGGTGTGGTCAGGCCCGTTATGTCTGGTCAAAGCACGATGTGGGCTGTCCGGCAGGGACCGTTTGCGACTATAAGTGCCGCCGACGCGGCCCTTAAACGGGCATTGGCTAATGGTTTTAATGGTTCTCACATCGTCGTCGAATAGGGAATGACTTTGCAGACTCGACGGTTTTTACTTGCAGGGGGCGCAGCCCTTTTTTCTGGTGGTTTTGCTGGGGGTGCGGTGGCGCGCCCCAGGCACAAACCTGCCCCTTCAGCCGCGCCTGAGGCGCCCGCAGCCACCGGAGGTACGGTGCCTGAAACACCGGCGACCACGCCCGTAGGGCCGGTGGATACAATGGCGCGCTGGGCCTGTATTCTGGATTACGGCAGCGGTGCTGCGGTGCTGGAAAAAAATGCGGATGAGCGCATGCCGCCCTCGTCCCTGACCAAGATGATGACGGCCTATGTCACATTTGGCATGCTGCGTGCAGGGCGGCTCAAGCTTGACCAGATGCTGCCGGTCAGCGAGCGCGCGTGGCGCATGCAGGGGTCCAAAATGTTCGTCCCTCTGGGGCAGAGCGTTGCTGTGCAGGACCTTGTTCAGGGTATGATTATCCAGTCCGGCAATGACGCGTGTATTGTGCTCGCTGAAGGGATTTCCGGTTCTCAGGAGCAGTTTGTCACGCTGATGAACGATACGGCCGCCAAGCTGGGGCTGACCAATTCGCACTTCATGAATGCAACGGGCTGGCCTGCGGATAATCACTATATGTCCGCGCGGGATGTGGCGTATCTTGCTTTGCGTCTGATCCATGATTTTCCCGAATATTACCATTTCTTTTCGGAAAAAGAGTTCGTTTTCAACAAGATACATCAGGAAAACCGCAATAGTCTGGTGGTCAAGGGGCTGGCCGATGGGCTGAAGACCGGCCACACGGATGCTGGTGGGTTTGGCCTGTGCGCCTCTTCCGAGCGGGATGGGCGGCGTGTTGTCATGGCCATTAACGGCCTGCCGAGTGATGGCGCACGCGGGCGTGAAGGTGAGCGCCTGATGGGCTGGGCATTTGCGAATTTTGAAACGGCCCAGATCATCAACAAAGGTGAGATCGTAGAGCAGGCACCCGTCTGGATGGGGGTGAGCCAGACCGTGCCGCTGGTTGCTGCTCAGGAGTTCAGGATGCTGCTGCCTCATGGCTGGAAAAACAGCACGCACGTCGCCATAGACTACGACAGCCCACTTATTGCACCTGTGAGCGAAGGGCAGGTTGTAGGGCAGTTGAGCGTGGTTCTGCCCGGCGGCAGAAAAGCCAGTATTCCACTTGTGGCAGGGCAGGCGGTGCCTGCTCTTGGCCTGCTCGGCCGGGCAGCCCGACGGCTGCACCTCTAAGCCATGCAGTCTGGCCTGTTCATAACGCTTGAGGGCGGGGAGGGCGTTGGCAAGTCCACGCAGCTCCGCCTGCTCAGGGATGCCCTGCAATCGCACGGGTACAGGGTGCTGGCTACGCGGGAGCCCGGCGGGTCAGCGGGCGCGGAAGACCTGCGGCAGTTGCTGCTGTTTGGCAAAAACCCTCTTTCCCTTCGTGCCGAGATACTGACGCATTTTGCCGCACGGTTTGACCATGTGGATACGGTTATCCGCCCTGCTCTGGCAGAAGGGCAGATTGTGCTGTGTGACCGTTTTACGGACTCGACCATGGCGTATCAGGGCTATGGCCGGGCGGAGGGGCAGCCTGCCATTCTGGACCTGATTGCCGCGTTGCAGGCCCAGTTGGGGCTGATGCCGGATATGACCTTTCTGCTGCAGGCACCAAGGGAGATCACGCGGCAGAGGCTGGCCGTGCGCGGAGTACCCACAGACCGTTACGAAAAGGCAGATGAAGCCTTCCACGCCCGTATTGCCGCAGGGTTTATGAAAATAGCGGACCAGCAGCCCGGGCGTGTAAAGTGCATTACAACTGCTAAGCATAGTCAGGAAGCCGTGAGCAGTCTGATCATGAAGGAAATTTTGCCCCGATTGCCCCATGTCTGATGCGTCTGCCCTGTCCCCCCGCATAGCTTCGCTTCAGTTGCAGGGGCATGGGGCTGAACTGGCATTGTTCAGGGATTCTCTTGCCAAAGGCCGTATGCCCCATGCCTGGCTGGTAAGTGGGCCGCCCGGTGTTGGCAAGGCCACGTTTGCTTTTACTCTGGCCCGTATCCTGCTGGGGGGTATGGAAGCGGACAATCCGGTTGCCCGGCGTATTTCTGCCGCCAGTCATGCCGATCTGCTGGTGGTGGAACGTGGGTATGATGAAAAAAAACAGCGTTACCGGCAGGAAATTGTTGCCGATGATGTGCGTCCGATTAACGCCTTCTTGCGCCGGACCGCAGCCGAAGGGGGCTGGCGTGTCGTTATTGTGGATGGCGCGGAATGGATGAACCGCAGCGCGGCTAACGCCGTGCTGAAAATTCTGGAGGAACCCCCGCCCGCCACCGTGCTGATACTGACCAGTTCCGCACCGGGTCGGCTGTTGCCAACCATCCGCAGTCGTTGCCGCAGGCTTGAGCTTTCCCCCCTGCCAGATGCGGCGATGCAGCGTGTGCTCCATCTTTTGCGGCCGGACCTGCCTACGCAGGATTTTGTACGGATTGTGCAACAATCCCATGGAGCGCCGGGTAAGGCTGTGGCATTGTTGGCAGACACAGGCGGTAGCATGACCGCTCTGGTTGCCGAGGTGCTGCAAGGAGTACCTCCACTGCGGGGTTACGAAATTGCAGAGGCCGTTTTACGCAAGGATGAGGGCTTTGGCCTTTTCTTTGCCCTGTTGGCGGACCAGTTGCAAAGCATGGCGCGTCAGGCCGCAAAGGCAGGAAACCGCCAGTGTATGGCCCTTGCTGCGGCATGGGAGCAGATTATGCGCGTTCATACCGAGACGGAACGCTTTAATCTGGATAAACAGGAAGCCCTAATTGAAGCCATGACGATTGCGAGCCCAGAATGACCCGTCGTTTCTATGTGACCACCCCCATTTATTACGTGAACGGAGCACCGCATATCGGCCACGCCTACACGTCCATTGCAGCGGATGTTATGGCGCGTTTTCATCGTCTGGCGGGGGATGATGTCTTTTTTCTGACGGGTACGGATGAACACGGGCAAAAAGTGGAGCAGGCCGCGCAGGCGGCAGGTGTTGCCCCCAAGGAGTTTGTGGATAACGTTTCGGCCAACTTCCGCGCCATGGCCGATGCCATGGCCATTTCCTACGATGATTTTATCCGCACGACCGAGCCCCGGCACATTGCCAGCGCGCAGGCCCTGTGGCGCAAGGTTGCGGATAACGGCGCCATTTATCTGGATGCGTACGAGGGCTGGTACGCCCTGCGCGATGAATGTTTTTATGGTGAAGACGAACTGGTCGCAGGGCCGGACGGCAAAAAGGTCGCTCCCACCGGTGCGCCGGTAGAGTGGGTCAAGGAGCCATCCTACTTCTTCCGTCTGTCCGATTATCAGGACCGTCTGCTGGAACTGTATGAGCAGCACCCCGAGTTTCTGGGCCCGCATGGCGCACGTAACGAGATTATCAGCTTTGTCAAACAGGGCCTGCGTAACCTGTCCATCAGCCGCACGAGCTTTAAATGGGGTATCCCCGTTCCCGGTGATGAGCAGCACGTCATGTATGTGTGGTTTGATGCGCTGGCCAATTACCTGAGTGCGCTGGGCTACCCGGATGCAGATGCCCCACGCATGGCGTACTGGCCTGCCAGCCTGCACCTTGTGGGTAAGGATATTGCACGCTTTCATGCCATTTACTGGCCTGCCTTCCTTATGGCTGCGGGGATTGATCTGCCCAGAAAGATTTTTGCCAACGGCTGGTGGACCATTGAAGGCCAGAAGATGAGCAAGTCTTTGGGCAACGTGGTGGACCCCAGGGAACTGGTTGCAGAGTTCGGGCTGGATGCGGTTCGCTTTTTTGTGCTGCGGGAAGTTCCCTTTGGTGGGGATAGCGATCTGTCCCGCAAGGCGCTGATCACACGCAATAATGTGGAACTTGCCAACGATCTGGGCAATCTGGCGCAACGGACTCTCTCTCTGGTCGCGCGTAACTGTGGCGGTATTCTGCCAGAACGCCGGACCCTGACGGAAGAAGATGAAAAGCTTCTGGGTCAGGTTGTGGTTCTGCCGCAGTTGCTGGCCGCACAGTTTGAGCGGTGTGCGCTCACCGATGCGCTGGAAGATGTGTGGAAGGTCATTCGCGCCTGTAACGCCTATATCGACCATCAGGCCCCATGGGCGCTGCGCAAGACCGATGTGGAGCGCATGGCGGACGTATTGCGCGTTCTGCTGGATGCGCTGCGCGGAATTGCCACCATGCTCCAGCCCTTTATGCCGGACAGCATGGCCCGTATGCTCGACCAGCTTGGTGTGACGCAGGACGAACGGACATTCGCAGCCCTTGAGGTTGCTTTGCCCGGCGGTCGGCAACTGCCCGCGCCGCAGGGCATCTTCCCCCGCTATGTTGAGCCGGAACAGTCATGACCGATGTCATCACGCCTGGGCTGATCGACTCCCATTGCCATCTTGATCATTTTTCGGACGCGGAGCTGCCAGCCCTGCTTGATGCCGCCCAAGAGGCTGGGCTGGGCGGCATGGTCACCATTGGCACACGCCTGTCCAATGCGGGTGAGCAGAAGCGGCTCACACAGTTCGCCCGCCCGGATATGCGGATATGGTGCACCATTGGCACACACCCCGACCATGTGGAAGAAGCCCCGGTACCGCAGGTGCAGGATATTATAGCACTGGCCGATACGCCCGAAGTGATTGGCATAGGAGAGACTGGGCTGGACTACTTCCATGGGCAGGAAGGTGTTCGTCCTCTCCAGCAGGAGAGCTTTCGCAGGCATATTCAGGCTGCCCGTGCGCTGGAAATTCCCGTTATCATCCATGCGCGGCAGGCTGATGCGGATGTGGTAGCCATTTTGGAGGATGAGAGCGCTCAGGGTGCTTTTCCCATCCTGCTCCACTGTTTTGCCTCTGGCCCCGAACTGGCCAGCCGGGTAGTGGCCCTTGGTGGGTATGTCAGTTTTTCCGGCATTGCGACTTTTCCCAAATGTGAGGAAATCCGCAGCGTTGCGCGTGACCTGCCCATAGAGCGTATTCTGGTGGAAACAGATGCCCCCTATCTGGCTCCCGTGCCCCAGCGGGGTAAACGGAACCAGCCCGCTTTTGTAGCGCATACGGCGCGCCGCATTGCGCAGGAACGGGGGCTGGACGTAGCCGCATTTGCCGAGCAGACAACGCGGAACTTCCACAGGTTGTTTCGCAAGGTGCGTTAAAGCGGGGGGAAGCCGGGTATGAAGGTCAGTGTGCTTGGGTGTGGTGGGTCATCCGGCGTGCCTGCCCTTGGTGGGCCGGACGGGCATGGCCAGTGGGGTGCGTGCGACCCGGCAGAACCTCGCAACAGGCGCAGCCGTGCATCCATTTTTTTGCGAATGGAAGATGGGTGCGGCGTTCTGGTCGATACCGGGCCAGACCTGCGCGCCCAGTTGCTTGCACACGGTATTAGCGCGTTCGGGAACGTGATTTACACCCATGCCCATGCGGACCATGTTTCCGGTCTGGACGAGTTAAGGGGCATTAACCGCCAGATTGGCAAGGCCATTACCGCGTATGGTACCGCCGAGGTGCTGGGAGAGTTGCAGGAGCGGTTTGGCTATGTTTTCAAGCCTCATACGTCGCCGCATTTTTTTCGGGCGACACTGGATGCCCACCCTGTTCCGTGGGGGCAGCATATAAATATTGGCGGGTACGCCTTTACCCTGTTCGAGCAGAACCACGGTTATGTCACGTCCACGGGGGTGCGGTGCGGGGCGTTTGCCTACAGTACGGATGTGGTGGAATTGCCAGAACCATCTGTGGCGTGCCTGCGCGGTGTCCATACATGGATGGTGGACTGTTTTCAAAAAACGCCACATGGCGCACATGCTTGGCTCGACCGGGTGCTGGAATGGAAAGCCCTGATCCAGCCAGAGCGCGTTATTCTGACCCATATGGGGGCGGAAATGGACTGGGGCTGGATGCGTGAGCACCTGCCTCCGGGGGTGGAGGCCGCATGGGACGGCATGAGCTTTGAACTCCCTGACCCTCCCCGCGCCGGGTGAGGAGGGACGGGCATTTTACACAAGAGCGGCCTAGCGGCTCATCAGCACCGTAATGTCAGCATTTTCCAGCACATGGCGGGTAACACCACCTAGAATAAGCTGGCGCAGGCGGGAGTGTGAGTAAGCGCCCATGGCCAGCATGTCAGCCTCGAACTCCCGGCAGGCTGCGAGCAGCCCTTTCCCGACATCACGCTCAACGGGCTGAAACTCGGCCGTATCCGCCTTGATGCTGTGGGCGGCCAGATATTCCACCACGTCTTTTGCGCTGGGACCACGGCGCTGGTAGTCCCCGCAGTGCAGCACCCGCACGGCTTCAGCCGTTTGTGCCCAGGCCAGTGCGCCACGCAGGGCCGAGGAAGACTCGGCCGTGCCATTCCAGCCAATACAGACACGCCTGATCAGCCCGACCGGTACGGTGCGGGGGGCCATCACCACGGGGCGTCCGCTGTCAAACAGAACAGCATGGAGTGTTTCGGAGGAGGAGACTTCATCACCGGAATTGGGGTGGGGCACCAGAGTAAAGTCTGACAGGCGGGCCTGTGCGGGAATAATTTCGCTTTCCGCGCCACGGATAACGGTAAAGCTGATGCTGGGAGTCGCATCCGGATAGGGGCTGTGTAGCGGGACAATCTTTATGTCAGGGTTGGCGGCGGTGTAACGTTCGAACAATGTGTGCACGTCGTGGGCATGGCGCGCACTCTCATGGTCAGCCGAGCGCATCAGGTCTTCCACCATGGCGCCGGACATGCCCTCCCCGGCCAAAGGAGCAATGTCACGCCCGTCGGGGCGTACGTGCAGGACAGCAAGGTGCGCGCCAAAACGGCGGGCAAAATTGCCTCCACGCACCAGAGCGGCCTCGGCATTGGAGGTGCTGGGGAGTGGAAGCAGAATTTTGCGGACGTCTTTCATTGTGTCGCTCCTTTAAATATCTGTGCGCGTGGTGCGCTGAAAGGGGAAAGAGAGTGCGTGATCGCTTATGGATATAACCGCGTTACGTCCCATCCGTTCCCATGGTGTTCCCATATGGCCCGATCATGCAGGCGGTATGGGCGTTCCTGCCAGAATTCAAAATGCTGCGGGCTGACCCGGTAGCCCGACCAGTTTTTGGGGCGGGGAATGGGGCCGCTGCCATATTCTTTTTCCGCGTTTTTCAGGCGCTGTTCAAAAATATCGCGGTCGGCCAGCGGGCAGGACTGGTCGGAGGCAATGGCCCCTAGCTGGGACATGCGGCTTCGACTCGCAAAATAGGCGTCAGCTTCTTCGGAAGAAACGGGCGTTATGTCGCCTTCGATTCGGATCTGGCGGCGCAGGCTTTTCCAGTGGAACAGCAGGGCCGCGCAGGGATTGGCTTCAAGCTCGCGCCCCTTGCGGCTGAACATGTTAGTGTAAAAAACAAAGCCCCTGCGGTCATGCCCCTTGAGCAGAACAATCCGTGCGGAGGGGCGGCCATCGGCTGTGGCCGTGGCGAGCACCAAGGCGTTGGGGTCACAGGGTTCCGTTTTTTCTGCGTCGTGCATCCATGCATCAAAGAGTGTAAACGGGTCTGCACTCAGGTCGATCAGAGGGTAATCAACAAAAGGGACAGTGGGGGCGGCGGGGTCTGTTTCCGGCATGGTTCGGACTCTTGTCTAAATGTCATGGAAAGGGGCGGCGCTTGCTTTCCTGTGTGATTCCATACTCCCGCCAGATACGAGTTTAAAGCGTGTCCATGCGTGTTAGGGCTTGTTTCACGCGCCGGTGTATGCGACCACCCCTACAGAAAACCCAGAATTTTTTCCGAAACAAGTAGGTTGAGGTTCCCGCATGTCTTCTCCCAACGCCGAGCTGCCCGTAAAAGGTACGCTGATGAAGGGCAAAAAAGGTCTGGTGATGGGTGTTGCCAATGACCGTTCTCTTGCATGGGGCATTGCATCCGCAGTGGCCGCACAGGGGGGCGAACTGGCTTTTACCTATCAGGGCGAGGCGTTGGGCAAGCGCGTACAGCCTTTGGCGGACAGTGTTGGCGCCAGTCTGGTGCTGCCATGCGACGTGACCGATGATGCCGCCATAGACGAAACATTTGCCACGATCGAACGTGAATGGGGCGAACTCGACTTTGTTGTTCACGCCATTGGCTGGGCAGACAAGCAGTTCCTGCGCGGGCGCTATGTGGACACCCCCCGGGACGCATTCCTGACCGCGCTGGATATTTCGTGCTATTCCTTCACGGCGGTAGCACGGCGTGCGGCGGCCCTGATGAAGAATGGCGGCTCGCTGCTGACCCTCACCTATCTGGGTGCGGAGCGTGTCATGCCGCATTACAATGTCATGGGTGTTGCCAAGGCTGCCCTTGAGGCTTCCGTACGTTATATGGCTGCGGATCTTGGGTCTGAGGGTATTCGCGTGAACGCGGTGTCCGCAGGGCCGGTCAAAACACTTGCCGCCAGCGGTATCGGGGATTTCCGGTATATTCTGAAGTGGAACCAGTACAACGCACCGCTTGAGCGCAATGTCATGCTGGAAGAAGTGGGTGGGGCAGGGCTTTATATGCTCTCCGACCTGTCCTCCGGCGTTACGGGTGAAGTGCATCATGTGGACTGTGGCTACCATATGGTCGGTATGAAAAACCCGGCGGCTCCCGATATCTCTGTTGTTGGAGACTAAGCTCAACCGTGTCCTACAATACTTTCGGGCATATGTTCCGGGTTACAACGTGGGGCGAGAGCCATGGCCCCGCGATTGGCTGCGTGATTGATGGTTGCCCGCCGCGTATTGCCTTGAGCGAGGCGGATATCCAGCCTTTTCTCGACCGCAGGCGGCCCGGGCAGTCGGCCTTTACCACGCAGCGGCAGGAGCCTGACCAGGTTCGCATTCTGTCCGGTGTGTTTGAGGGGCAGACAACGGGGACACCCATCTCTCTGGTGATCGAAAACACGGACCAGCGTTCGCGCGATTATGGGGATATTGCCCAGACCTATCGCCCCGGCCACGCGGACCTTGTTTATGACCTGAAATACGGTATCCGCGATTATCGTGGTGGTGGCCGCTCTTCCGCGCGGGAGACGGCCTGCCGTGTTGCCGCGGGAGCTGTTGCCCGTAAGGTGCTGGGGCAGAGCGTACGCGTGCGTGGGGCCTTGGTTCAGCTTGGCCCCAAGGATATTGACCGCACCCGCTGGGACTGGGCTGAGGTGGAGCGGAATCCCTTTTTTGCTCCTGACCCCGGAGTGGTGGAAGACTGGGCGGCCTATCTGGCAGCCATTCGCAAGGATGGGTCATCCATTGGTGCTGTGATCGAGATTGTGGCCGAAGGCGTGCCTGCCGGGCTGGGTGCGCCCATTTATGGCAAGCTTGATGCGGATATTGCCGCAGCGTTCATGAGCATTAACGCTGTTAAAGGGGTGGAAATAGGCGACGGCTTTGCCTCCGCCTCCCTGACCGGGCCAGAAAATGCCGATGCCCTGTTCATGCGCAATGGTACGCTGGAGTTTGGCTCCAACCATGCCGGTGGCGTGCTGGGCGGTATTTCCAGCGGCCAGCCCGTGGTGGCCCGTTTTGCGGTTAAACCCACCAGCTCCATGTTGACCCCTGTGCCATCCATTACCAGAGACGGAGTGGAAACACAGGTCATCACCAAGGGGCGGCATGACCCATGCGTGGGCATTCGGGCTGTTCCCGTGGGGGAAGCCATGATGGCCTGCGTACTTGCGGACCATCTGCTCCGCCATCGTGGGCAGGCAGGGGGCTGACGCCTCCTACCCGATCAGGGTGGCATCCAGCGTAATGGGTGCCCTGAACAGTTTGGAAACAGGACATCCTTCCTTGGCTTTGTTGGCCAGCTCCGCAAACTGCTGCTGTGTTGCGTTGGGCACTTTGGCCCTGAGGGTCAGGGCGATGGATGTAATTTCAAAACCTCCCTCCTTTTTGCTCAGGCTGACATCCGCCTGAGTGTCAATGCTGGTGGCAGTGAGCCCCGCATCCCCCAGAATGAGCGACAGGGCCATGGAAAAACAGGCCGCATGGGCAGCGCCCAGAAGTTCTTCGGGGTTTGTGCCGGGTTGCCCTTCAAAACGGGTATTAAAACCGTAAGGTTGCTGCTTTAGCGCACCGCTCTGGGTGGAAATGGTACCTTTACCGGTTTTGATTGCTCCTTCCCAATGGGCGCTGCCATGTTTGATAATGCTGCTCATATGCGCTGTATCCGTCTCTAATGTTCGCCTGAACTGCGTGGCAGGCATCGTATGCCCCGAACGCCGGGGTAGTCGATAAAGTTCATGCAGGGCGGTCTGCTCTCGCAGAGATGAAAAGGCGTTTTGGGTGGAATGTGCCTATACTGCATTTAACAATATGGCCGTGAACGCTCTGTAAAGCCTTGCAAGCAGGGAGGATGAGAGGCATTCCGGCTTATATCTTTAGCCCCGTTTCCATGCGCAGACGCGGCGGGCGAGGCTGATAACGCGGAGACCATAATGAGTTCCACCACGACCGATACCGCCTCTTCCGTTGATGTCGTCCTGATCGGCGGCGGCGTCATGAGCGCTACGCTTGGGACATTGCTGCGTCAGCTCCAGCCGGAATGGAGCATCAGCGTTTTTGAGCGTCTGGGCAGCGTTGCGGAAGAAAGCTCCAATGCGTGGAATAATGCAGGGACCGGGCATTCCGCTCTGTGCGAACTGAATTACACCCCCCAGGGGGCCGATGGCACGGTGGATATTACCAAAGCTGTGGGCGTGAACGAACAGTTCCAGATTTCCCGCCAGTTCTGGTCCTATCTGGTGGAAAGCCAGATTATTGTTTCCGCCAAGAGCTTTTTAACGCCCGTCCCGCATATGAGCTTTGTGTGGGGGGAGGATAACGTGGCCTTCCTGCGCAAGCGCTACGAGGCGCTTTCCCAGCACCCGCTGTTCTCCGGCATGGAATACACGGAAGACACAGCCCAGATCACGCAATGGGCACCGCTGATCATGCAGGACCGCCCTGCCGGGCAGAAGCTGGCTCTGACCCGTAGCCTCAAGGGGACGGATGTCAACTTTGGCGCACTGACCCGCCTGCTGTTTACCTATCTTGCCAGCACTCCGGCCTGCACGCTGCATACGCAGCATGAAGTGAGTGACATGACCCGCAATGGCAGTGATGGCTGGCGGCTGAAAATACGCGACTTGCGGCAAAATACCCAGCGTGAGGTCAATGCCCGCTTTGTCTTTATCGGCAGTGGTGGGGGAGCCCTTTCCCTGCTGCAGAAAACGGGCATACCTGAGGCGCGCGGTGTCGGTGGTTTTCCAGTCAGTGGGCAGTTCCTGCGCTGCACCAACCCGGACCTGATTGCCCAGCACCATGCCAAGATTTATGGCAAGGCATCGGTCGGGGCCCCGCCCATGTCCGTGCCGCACCTTGATACACGCATGATTGATGGCAATCCGGCCCTGCTATTTGGCCCATATGCCGGTTTTTCCACGCGCTTTTTAAAACAGGGCTCCCTTATGGACCTGCCGCTCTCGGTACGTGCCGATAATATTGGCCCCATGCTGGCCGTTGCGCGGGATAACTGGGCTCTGACCAAATACCTGATCGAGCAGGTCATGCAGACTCAGGGGGCGCGGATCAAGGCCTTGCAGGATTTTATTCCCAACGCGCAGGCTAAAGACTGGGAACTGGTTGTCGCAGGCCAGCGGGTGCAGATTATTAAAAAAGATGCTGCTAAGGGTGGCGTTCTGCAATTTGGTACGGAAGTCATTGCCAGCGAAGACGGCTCGGTTGCCGCATTGCTGGGGGCATCTCCGGGCGCATCCACCGCGGCCCCGATCATGCTGAACGTTCTGCAGAAATGCTTCCCCACCAAAATGCCGGAATGGACAGAGAAACTGCACGAGATCATCCCCTCATTCGGGCAGAAACTTTCCCGGCATCCCGAAATGTGTGAGGAAATTTTTGATAAGACAACGCAGGTGCTCGGCCTGACCCAGTAAACTGCGGCTATCCCCTGCATGCTGTTTATGCGGGGGATAGCAGGCCACAAAACCTGGGTGTTAGTCGGCTATGCTCATATCCGCCCGGTTCCACCAGTTCTGCTGTAAACTGGTGTGGGGGATAAAGTCAGCCGGGTTGCCTGCAAAGCTGACTGTATTGGTGGGTGTTTCCTCAATACTGAGTTCCGAGCAGCGTAAAACGCCCCCTTCGTTCAGCAGGAAGGCGTTGATCTTGGCCATGAGTAGGCAAACCATCAACTCGGTTGTCGGGTCCCCGGGGGTCACTACAATACGTGTGGCCCGTGTGGGTTCATGTGCCTTAAACCATGCCAGGAGCGGGTCGTTCCCGGCAAGCTGGAGCGCGTGGTCCAGCCGTTCGTCCACAAAGCGGTGCCAGGTCTGTTTGGCTCGCTGAAAAGAGACAGGCATGTTCCCACGCCCATCCAGCCGCGTGGGGCTGGTGGGTTCAAGCCTTACGGTGACAAATTCGTTGTGCCCATGGGGTAGGGCGCAGCTTTCGCTGGCACCGTGAATAAGGCGGTGCCCCATGGAAAAGCGGCGTGTAAAAACAAGGTCAGGCATGTTGGTCTTCTGCTCTGTAAGCTTCCCACCCCGCGCGGCGAAGCTGGCAGGCGGGGCAGGTGCCACAGCCATACCCCCATGCGTGGCGCACGGTACGGTCCCCCATATAGCAGGTATGGCTCTCATGGTTGATGAGTGTCACCAGAGGTTTCCCACCCAGTTCGTTAGCTAACGTCCAGGTTTCGGCCTTGTCCAGCCACATCAGGGGGGTGTGCAGGACGTAACGGCTGTCCATGCCCAGATTAAGGGCAACCTGTAGGGCCTTTATGGTATCATCGCGGCAGTCAGGGTAGCCGGAATAATCGGTTTCGCACACACCGGTTACAATGTGGCGCATGCTCCTGCGGGCTGCAAGAGCCGCAGAAAACGTCAAAAAGATCAGGTTGCGGCCGGGCACAAATGTATTGGGCAGGCCGTTCCGGTTCATGGCAATTTCGGCATCCCGTGTGAGCGCCGTATCGGAAATATCGTTCAGGGCATGCAGGGGGAGCGTATGGTCTGGCCCCAGCCGCTCCTTCCATTGCGGGTTCAGGGCTGCAAGACCTTCGCGTATGGTCTGGCGGCATTCCAGCTCAATGGCGTGGCGCTGGCCATAATCAAACCCTACTGTTTCCACATGTTTGAAGCGCGCCAGAGCCCACGCCAGACAGGTTGCGGAGTCCTGCCCTCCGGAAAAAAGCACAAGTGCGGATTCGGTCTGTTCCTTGGAGGACAGGGGCATGATCAGGGTATTCCCGTCAGCTTGTGGGTTTGCAGGGATAATGCCCATTTGGGGTTTTGCAGGCAGTAGGCAATAGCGGCCTGCGTATTGGCTGCCTGCTCTGGGCCATCCATGGGCTGGAGCCAGAAATGGGCAAAATCCAGCCCGGTCAGATCCGCCGGGTCAAGCCCGGGCTGGGGGTAAACCAGCTTGAGTTCGGTCCCGCTGGTTTGCGCAAGTGGTGCGCCGGCCTTGGGGCTGATGCACAGCCAGTCGATCCCTTCCGGGGCCAGCACGGTGCCGTTACTTTCCACCGCAATTGCAAAGCCTTTGTCGTGCATGGCGGCAATAAGGGGGACGTCAAGCTGGAGCAGCGGTTCTCCCCCGGTAAACACCACGAGGGGGTGGCCGGGAGAGGTGGATGCAGGCCAGAACCCGGCAATGCGCGCGGCCAGTTCCGCAGCATTGTGGAACCGCCCCCCCCCGGTGCCATCGGTGCCAATAAAGTCGGTATCGCAAAACTGGCAAATGGCCTGAGCCCGGTCTTCTTCCCGACCGGACCACAGGTTGCAACCGGTAAAACGGCAGAACACGGCCACGCGCCCTGCCTGCCCGCCTTCACCTTGCAGGGTAAGAAAGATTTCCTTGACCGAGTAAACCATTTGTAAAGTCTTACAGGCCAATCCCGATCGTATGCATGCCCAGACTGTCCAGCAGGGCACGGTCACGCTGTGCCTGCGGGTTGGGAGTGGTCAGCAGCCGTTCGCCATAGAAAATGGAGTTGGCGCCGGCCAGAAAACACAGGGTCTGTGTTTCATCATTCATGTTCTCACGCCCCGCGGCAAGGCGTACGCGGCTTTTGGGCATGGTAATGCGGGCTGCCGCGATCATGCGCACAAAGTCCAGAGGCCGGACTTCATCCGCCTTGGCAAGCGGGGTACCTTCCACGCGGACCAGCAGGTTGATGGGTACGCTCTCGGGGTGGGCGGGCATGTTGGCGAGTGCGGCAATCAGGCCCGCGCGGTCAGTCTCGTTCTCGCCCATGCCGACAATGCCACCGCAGCAGACACTGATCCCTGCATCACGCACGTTGGAGAGGGTGTCCAGCCGCTCCTGATAGGTGCGGGTGGTGATGATCTGGCCATAATATTCGGGCGAGGTGTCGATATTATGGTTGTAAAAGTCCAGACCAGCCTGCTTGAGCCGCTGGGCCTGAGAGTCATCAAGCATTCCAAGCGTTACGCAGGTTTCCATCCCCAGTTCTTTTACGCCCTCAATCATGGCGCAGACTGTTTCCATGTCCCGTTCTTTGGGGGTCCGCCATGCCGCACCCATGCAAAAGCGGCTGGCCCCTGCGGCCTTGGCTTTTTTTGCTTCGGCTAGCACGTTTTCAATGGCCATAAGCTTTTCGGCTTTTACGCCGTCTTCGTGCAGGGCGCTCTGGGGGCAGTAGGCGCAATCTTCCGGGCAGCCACCCGTCTTGATGGACAGAAGGGTGGAGATCTGTATCTCGGTCGGATCAAACGTCGCACGGTGTATTGCCTGTGCCTGAAACATCAGTTCCGGGAACGGGAGGTCAAGCAGCGCCTGCACTTCGGCAACGCTCCAGTCATGGCGGATGTCCATTGCTGGAGTGGCAGGGCGGGAAAAGGAGGGCGAACCATCAGGCATGGAATGTGAACCGAACCAGATATGCTAGAGGGAAGTGCAATGCAGCATATCGTGTTTGTACCGTCAAAGCCAGTTTTTAGCAGAGAGGTAAAAGGTACCCGTCTGTGCGCCCCATCTTCACACTTCACAACAGGGGCAAAGTGCTTCCATAGTGACACCAAGCTCGTTTGAATACAAAGCCAAGGTAAACAAGATGACAAAAAAGAACTCGGTTGTGGGGCTGGTGCTGGCCGTGGGTGCGCTGGGAACGCTGGGGGCCTGTGAACACTACCCACAGGAGCGCTCGGGCCGTGGGGTCGGGCTTTTGCGCATGCCCAACCCGGCCTCTGTTTACTGTGTTAAAAAAGGCGGTGAACTGAAGATGGAAATGACCGATAAAGGACAGGTTGGATACTGCCACCTGCCAGATGGCCGCGTGATCGAGGAATGGGTTCTGTTCCGGCAGGATAATCCCCGTCAGGGTAGCTGAGTAAGGTTCAAAGCAGATGTCCCGCCCTCCATTCCCGCCGTTTGATGCCGCGAGTGCTGCGTCCAAGGCCCGCATGGCCGAAGATGCATGGAACTCTCAGGAGCCGGAAAAAGTGGCTCTGGCTTACACACCGCAGAGCATATGGCGCAACCGGACCGATTTTGTGCATGGTCGGGCGGAAATTATTGCCTTTCTGACCCGCAAATGGACGGAGGAGCTGGATTACAGGCTGATCAAGGAGGTCTGGGCCTTCAAGGATAACCGTATTGCCGTGCGCTTTGCCTACGAATGGCATAACGCGGCAGGGCAGTGGTTTCGCTCTTATGGCAATGAAAACTGGGAGTTTGATACTGCCGGACTGATGCAGAACCGGCATGCTTCCATTAACGATCTGGCCATTGCCAGTGCGGACCGCCTGTTCCTCTGGCCCAGGGGCCGCAGGCCGGATGGACATCCGGGCCTGAGCGAACTGGGGTTGTAGGCCGTAAGGCGGTGCAAGTGCCCTGCTCAGGCTTATGCTCCAAACAGAAGCCTGACCAGTACCAGGCTGGCTCCGACCAGCCCGAGCAGGGACAGAAATACGCTCAGGGCTAGTGGCCTGCCCGCATGCAGCACAGCCCGTAACTCCACGCTCAGGCCCAGTGCCGCCATGGCCATGGTGGTCAGGCAGGTGGCGGTCGTGCTCAGGGGAGCCAGTGCAACATCTGGCACAAGGTTGCATGAGCGGGCGGTCATCATGGCGGCAAAGCCGGTAATATACCAGGGCACCAGCCGGGCGAAGGAGGCTCCGCGCATGGTGTCCTGTCGGGTCTGGCTTTGTTTTGCACAGAAAACAGCGAGTGCAAGGCAGACTGGTCCCAGCATGAGCACACGCATAAGCTTGACCAGTGTGCCAACATGGAGGGCCGTCTGGCCAAAAGGAGCTGCCGCGGCAACAACCTGTGGCACAGCGTAAACGGTTAATCCTGCCAGAGCGCCCTGTGCATTGGGGGTGCTCAGCAAGGATGGCGCCAGCAACGGCAGCCCCAGAACCACCACAAGACCACCCGCTGCGGTAAAGGCAATGGTGGAGCCTATATCCTCTTCCTTTGCCCCGATGACTGGGGCTGCTGCCATTATGGCGGAGTTTCCACAAATGGCGTCACCACAGGCGACCAGCAGAAGCTGATGTGTGGGCAACCCCGTTGCGCGGCCAAGGATGATCGTAAAAACCATGCTGAACAAGACAAGCCCCATCACCCCCAAAAGCAGCGCGGGCCCGGCGCAAAAAACGGCATGAAGGCTGAAGGATGCCCCCAGACAGACAATGGCAACGTTTAGCAGGGTTCTGGCGCATAATCTGATCCCCCCGGTCCATATGGGGCCGGGCGTTCTGACCGCTCTGATCAACACCCCGAGCAGGAGGGCCAGATTAAGGCTTTCCAGCCAGGCTTTGCCCAGCAGGTGCGTTTCCGCTCTTTCAAGGACTATGGCCAGCCCCGAGACCAGCAGGCAGAGCAGCACGCCCGGTCCAGACATGCGTAAAAAACCGACAGGCTTGAGGGGGTGAATACAGGCAGGGGCGGTGTGTGCTGTCATGGTGTTTTTCCTTCAGTCCGCCAGAACTTAGTGAAAACCCAATCCATCAATCCAACTCATAGTTTTTGTTATTCTGATCGTAAACAATGATTGGTTATGCTAGGCAAGAGGGCATGACACTGGAGCAACTCCGTATTTTTGTGGCTGTGGCCGAGCGGGAGCACGTTACGGCCGCCAGCCGCGCCTTGCACGTGACGCAATCAGCTGTATCTGCCGCCATTGCAGCGCTGGAAGAGCGCCATGGTGTCAAGCTGTTCCACCGTGTGGGGCGTGGAATAGCGCTGACAGAAGCAGGGCGTCTGTTTCTGCCCGAAGCCCGCGCGGTTCTGGCCCGCGCCGCTATGGCGCAAACCGTGCTGGAGGAGGTGGGCGGGCTTAAACGGGGCAAACTGCGCCTTGTAGCCAGCCAGACCATTGCTGCTTACTGGCTGCCGCCCATTCTGGTCGCATTCCGCCGACTTTACCCTGATATTGAGGTGGAACTGGCAATCAGTAACACTCTGGACGCCGCAGCCCGTGTGCGGGATGGAGACGTAGAGCTTGGAATTGTTGAAGGTCTGGTGGATGACCCCGCTCTGGCGCAATGGCCAATAGGGGAAGACCACCTGACAATTATTCAGGCGGATGCGGAGTTTCCCCACAAAATCAGTCGTGACTGGCTTTGCGCGGCGCAGTGGGTCATGCGGGAGGAGGGGTCTGGTACCCGCGCGGCGCTGGAGGACTACCTCGCCCAGTTCGGGGTTACGCCGCAGGATATGACCATAAGCCTCGTCCTTCCTTCGAACGAAGCTGTACGCACGGCCATAGAGGCCGGGGCAGGGATAGGGGCACTGTCCTCGCTGGTGGTTGCTCCCGCATTGCTGGCGGGCACGCTCCATGCCGTGCCGCAGGACGTGAAGCCCCGCTCATTTTACGGTCTGCGGCATAAGGAGCGTTACCGGAGCCGGGCAGCAGATGCTTTGCTGGACCTTATTGCGCAGCAACGCACAATGGAATGACTGCTGTAGGCGGAGGCTTTTTTGCGTGGAAACTGTCGGCAGACCCTGCTTTGGGGCATAACGGTGGGGACGTATCTGTGCTACGTAAACGCCGTCTCCAACTGCCCTCCGTATGCGCATTGCGGTGGATGAAACCGGAAAATTGAAGATGACAGTTCTGCCGACTTTCAGTGACGTGGTTGCGGCTTCGGCCCGCATAAAAGGGCGGGCTCAGCGCACACCTGTTCTGAGGTCACGCTACCTGAATGCGCTGAGCGGTGTTGAACTGTTCTTCAAGGCTGAGAATTTCCAGCGGGTTGGGGCCTTCAAGTTCCGGGGGGCCACAAACGCGATTCTGGCTTTGCCCGAAGATGTGCGGCAGAAAGGTATTATTGCATTTTCGTCCGGTAACCATGCTCAGGCCATAGCCTGTGCCGCGCGTGAGGCCGGCGTGCCTGCGGTCATTGTCATGCCCGAAGATGCTCCCGCCGTAAAACTGGCCGCAACACGGGGCTACGGGGCGGAGGTTGTGACCTATGACCGATATTCCCAGGACCGGGAAGAAATTGCCGCAAGGCTTCTGGCCGAGCGGGGTGGAACGTTACTGCCGTCTTTCAATCACCCGGACATTATTGCGGGGCAGGGCACGGCAGCACTGGAACTTATGGAGGAAACTGGACCGCTGGACGCATTGTTCGTGCCTGTTGGGGGGGGGGGGCTGGCCTCGGGCTGCGCGCTTGTCGCGCATGAGGTGGCGCCCGACTGTGCGGTGATAGGGGTGGAGCCCGCAGCCGGGGATGATGCCCGGCAGTCCATGGCGGCAGGGCATATCGTAAAAATTGCCACACCGCGCACAATTGCAGATGGTGCGCAGACAACAAGCGTGGGCGACATAACATTCGCACTCATGCAGCGGTATGTCCGCGCCATTGTGACGGTGGACGATGCCGCTTTGGCCGCCACCATGCGCCTGCTGGCAGAGCGGATGAAAATTATAGTGGAACCCACTGGCTGCCTAGCTCCGGCAGCGGCCCTTGCTGCTGCCCCGCAATGGCAGGGGCGGCGTGTGGGTGTACTTTTGTCGGGCGGGAACATCGATATCACCCGATTTGCCCAGCTTGTAGGTTAAGAGACATGGATATGGAACTTGAACCTTGGTTAAGGCCATGCACCACAATAGTCTTATCGCATCACACCGATGACGACATTCTTGATATGTTCCCGCGCCTGAAAAACCTTGGTGCGAGCGCATTTGGTGAAGATGCCGATACTTTTGGTGAAACGCTGTACGATGTTATTCACGATGAACCGTACACGCGGGATCTGACGTTTAAAGTTCAGACAGTTCACGAATTAGAGACATTGCTGGCATACAGCAAAGAGGACTTGCAGCGGGTCAGTTCGGTTGTGCTGGGTATAGACCCGACAGCTAAGGTTACAGACCCGCCTGACTGGGGGATTTTGCCCAACCTGTGGGCATTCTGGTGTGCGGTCCTGTTTAGTTTCCAGAATGATCCTGAAGTGGAAGCGGGAAAAAAGATCGATCTGGAACCGCTCAACCACTTGGGTGCGGGTGGTTATGTGCTGTCCAACCATGTCGCTCTGACGGATGAACGCATCGTACATCGTTTTATCGCGGAAAAACGGCCGGCTGTCTCATGCTTCGCATCGGCGAGAGAGGCGGAGGATGTGATCGGTCGGGTGCTTGGAGAAAACGGCCATCAGATTGACAATTGGCTCAAGACCGCGAGAAGGGGAGCCAAGCTGGAGGTCGGAGGGCGTGTCTCGGAAGAAGGGGCGTTTATTATCCGTGCCGCAGACCGGGCACGCAGGCGTGCACGATCCATACAAATTGTTATCGTCAATGAAGTATTGAACGGACTGGCCTATTATATCCACACGTTTAAGCTTTATTAAGTCAGGCATTTTCCTGTTTTATGGGTGTTTGAGGCTGGTGTGGTCAAGGGACATTGAACAAGCCTGAACCACATTGGAAACTCAGGACAGGAAGATGAGGAGCAATCCCATGGGAAGGGCACTCCTGCACGCATTTGAATATGCTCCTCAAGATAAACCGTGGCGAAAAAATCAGCCCGAACGAGGGGAGGAGGGGGCTGTGAATCTGGTTTTTTGTTCCATTTTGGGCAACCACACCCTCACAATTCCTGCAACATATGCCTGTGATGGCTTTCCGGTGCAGAATGGTCTAGCGCGAGGCCATGGCAGGAAGAATATTTCCGCCCCGCAAAATGGGACTGTTCACTTTCATACGCACAGCCAAATATCGCATAAGATATATTATGCCAACAAAACAGGATAGGCAAATGGGAGCCTGTGGCTCGCTTGTCGTGTTCAGGTCTATGGCATCGGATGGACCTGAACACGCAGCGTAAAGACTTAATCCTGACCTGATTAAGTGATTGTCCCGATGGATTGGAGGCATTGCAGTGGTTGTTGGCTGCGTTCTGGCCCTGATTGGGTCATATCAAACGCCCAGACAATGCCTCTCGCCCTTTGCTGGTGAATAAGTCGTGGTTACTGGCTGATGGTCCGTTGGCTGCTAGCGTCCCGGAGGCGGGCCTGGAGCACATATTGCACAAAATAAAATAGTGCAATATGGTGCGTGATTGGGAATATTGTCTATTTTTAGGTGTTGTTTTTGCGGGAATATATCTATAAGGAGTGGTTATATAAGGTTCTGTCATTCACTGTGATGGGTTGTGGATATTTTGTCTTCTGACAATACAGGTGTTATCGAGCAGTTGCGTGCCGTGCAGGATGACCCCGTTCGTCTGCTGCGCACGGCACATACCCTGCTGGGTAACCGGCTGGCGGTTATGTCGTCCTTTGGCGCGGAATCCGCCTTGCTGCTCGCCTTTGTGGCGGAGGCTGAACGCGACATGAAGGTGTTGTTCCTGAATACGGGCAAGCACTTCCCCCAGACACTCGCATACCGGCGCGAACTGGCCGATGTCCTGGGGTTGAGCAATGTTGAAGATATTGGCCCGTCCCCCGAACAGGTCAGCGATCGTGACCCAACGGGAGAACTCTGGGCCTTCGACCCCGATGCCTGCTGCAAGCTGCGCAAGGTGGAGCCACTGAATGTTGCCTCCTTGCCGTATGACGTGCTGGTAACCGGTCGCAAGCGTGGGCAAGCCGCCACACGCGCGGCAATGGAGATTGTGGAAGAGCGTGGCGATGGCCAGATCCGCATCAATCCGCTGGCCTTCTGGAGCGCGCAGGATATTGCCGCAGAAATGCAGCGCCGCGCCTTGCCGCCGCACCCGCTGGTGGCCGAGGGATATTTATCCATCGGGTGTGCGCCATGCACACGTCCGGTGGATGGGCATGAAGATGCCCGGTCAGGCCGTTGGTCTGGCCTGAACAAAACCGAATGTGGGATTCACGTTGCAGGATAACCTGCGTGCTGCATTCTAAAACATTAGCCTTACCCGTTAAAACTACAGGGTCGTGGAACATGGATCATCTTGATCAACTGGAAGCTCAGAGCGTTTTTATTCTGCGGGAGGCTTATCGTAAGCTAAAGCCGCTTGCCATGCTGTGGTCATTGGGGAAGGACTCCAATGTTATGGTCTGGCTGGCCAAAAAGGCGTTTCTCGGGCGCGTCCCCTTCCCTGTCATGCATGTGGATACGGGTAAAAAATTCCCCGAAATGTACCAGTTCCGGGATGAATATACCAAAAAATGGGAACTGGATCTGCTGCTGGGTGACTGCCCGCCGGTAGAGGAAATGGACCCCTCCCTGCCGCCTGCCGCCCGTTCTGCCGCCCGCAAGACCGCAGGTCTTGCCGCCATGATCGAAAAGCACAAATTGCAGGGTGTTATTGCCGGCATCCGCCGTGATGAGCAGGGTACCCGTGCGAAGGAACGCGTGTTCAGCCCGCGTGGTGCAAGCCACAAATGGGATATTCGCAACCAGCCGCCAGAATTCTGGGACCAGTATGCCACCCCGCACGAGGACGGTATGCATATCCGCGTGCATCCGCTCCTGTCCTGGCGCGAGATTGATATCTGGCGTTACATCGAGCGCGAAGGCATTCCGCTGGTTGACCTGTATTTTGCCAAAAACGGCAAGCGTTACCGCTCTCTGGGCGATGCGGACATTACCTCCCCCGTGGAAAGCAATGCCGCAACTCTGGCGGAAGTTATTGCAGAGCTGGAAACAACCAAAACGTCTGAGCGTTCGGGCCGGGCCATGGATCATGAATCCGAAGATGCCTTTGAACGCCTGCGCGTGGCTGGTTATCTCTGATAGAGCGTGGATCGGAAAAAACGAAAATGAGTGATACGATTTCTTCCTCTCAGGATGCCGCAACCCCTATCGTTATTGTGGGGCATGTTGACCACGGCAAATCCACGCTTATCGGGCGTCTTTTGCATGACACGGATAACCTGCAGGACGGCAAGGTTGCCCAGATCATTGAATCCTCCAAAAAGCGCGGCCTGAAGATTGAGTGGAGCTTCCTGCTCGATTCCTTGCAGATTGAGCGTGATCAGGGCGTTACGGTTGATTCCACGCGCATCCCCTTCCGGCTGGGGTCGCGCGAATACGTTATTGTGGATGCCCCCGGCCACCGCCAGTTCCTGCGGAACATGATCACCGGAGCGGCCGATGCGGAGGCTGCCGTGCTGGTGGTCGATGCAGTGGAAGGTGCGCGTGAGCAGACCCGCCGCCACGCCATGCTGCTGCATCTGATCGGGATCAGGCATGTTATCGTTCTGCTTAACAAGGTGGACCTGCTTGAGTTCGATCAGGTCAGGATTGAAGCTGTTGAGGTGTCGGTCAACGAACTTCTGGGCAAGCTGGGGCTGGAAGCCGCCTATTTTGTTCCCGCCTCCGCCCGGGATGGGGACAACATTGCCAGTCGTTCCGACCGCATGCCCTGGTACAACGGCCCAACCCTGACCGAAGCACTGGCACGTGTGCCCACGCCCGCTTCCCGTTCAGAACTGGCGCTGCGCCTGCCCGTGCAGGACGTTTATCGCTTTGGGGACAAGCGTTACGTGGCTGGCCGTATTGAGCGCGGTCGGGTGCGTGTGGGCGATACGGTTGTTATTGGCACCCAAAAAACCCCTGCCCGCATTGCCTCGATTGAAGGCTGGCACACTGCCCCGCATGTGAGTGCCTCGGCAGGCCAGTCCATCGCGGTTACGTTGGAGCCTGACGTTATTCCCGATCGGGGCGATCTGCTGCATCATGTGGACACCCCGCCTACTCTGGCATCGCGTGTGCGGACCCGCTTGTTCTGGCTGCGGCAGGAACCTTTGCGTGTGGGCGAGAGCTTCCGCCTGCGGCTGGCCACGGCCGAACATGCGGTGACCGTCACCAGCATTGAGTCCGTTGTTAATCTGGACGACCTGACCATGCACCCCGGCACGGAAGTGCCGCCCGAAGGCTTTGCTGAAATCACGCTTGCCGCAGCAGAGAACATTCAGTTCGATGCCTTTGCACCGGGCACGCCGGACGGGCGTGGTGTTCTGGTGGACCTGCAACAGCGTATTGTAGGGGGTGCCCCCCTTATTGGCCCGGCGGAAATTGCCGTGGGTGATAAAGCCATTCACCCGAGTGCCAGCGCTGTGACCTCGCAGGATCGCCAGCGCGTTAAAGGCCATAAAGGCAGTGTGTTCTGGCTTACCGGGCTGTCGGGTGCGGGTAAAAGCACCTTGGCACGGGCTGCGGAAAATGCCCTGTTTGCCGCAGGTGTGGACGTGAGCGTGCTGGATGGAGACACGCTGCGTGCGGGTCTGTGCAAGGACCTAGGCTTTACCGAAGCTGACCGGACGGAAAACGTGCGCCGTGCGGCCGAAGTCGCGCGTATCCTGCGCGATGCCGGGCAGGTGGTGCTGGTTGCCCTGATCTCCCCCCTACACTCGGACCGTGAACTGGCTCGCCAGATTATTGGTGAAGGATTTGAGGAAGTGTTTGTGGATGCCGATCTGGGCACATGCGAACAGCGTGACCCCAAAGGCCTGTATGCTGCGGCCCGTGCAGGGAAAATTAGTGGCTTTACGGGGATTGATGCTCCATATGAAGCCCCACAGGCTCCTGCCCTGCGTGTGGCAACCGGTAATGGGAGCGTGGAAAAAGCGGTCTCCCAGCTTGTTTCCTTCGTGGAAGGCAGTGTGCGTTCCAGTGGCAGTGTCCGCGCACGGTCCTGATATTATAGCTAGAATGGCCGCTGCGGCGTAAAGGCCGTGGCGGCTGCTTTTCAGGCGCTCTTGTTCGCCTGTAAGGTACGATTTTTAAAAGGTGGGCAGGCAGATATATGAGCGCCATGTCATGACTCTGTCACGTCTTGCTTTTTTTAGGGCTGGCGGTTCCGCCCTGCCCGGCTACAGGCTGTCGCTCACGCTTACACTGGCGTGGACAGGCTTTTTCATCATTCTGCCCCTTTCTACCCTGCTGGTTTATCCGTGGCAGGGTGGCACCGGCTCCATGCTGTCCGCCTTGCATGACAGCCGCATGCTGGCGGCATTATGGACGAGTTTTTCATGCGCAGGGATTGCCGCGGCATGCAACATACCGTGCGGGCTGCTGCTGGCCTGGGCTCTGGCGCGGGGTAACCTGCCGGGGCACCGTCTGGCAGATGCGTTGATTGACCTGCCGCTGGCCCTGCCTACGGCGGTTTCAGGCATTACGCTTGCAACGCTCTATGGGCCGCACGGATGGCTGGGGTCCATGCTGTCGATTTTCGGTATCAGCGTTTCCTACAACAAGGCTGGCATTGTGCTGGCACTGATGTTTGTGGGGCTTCCCTTTGTGGTGCGTGCAGTGGAACCGGTCCTGCGCAATCTGCCGCATGAACTGGAGGAGGCCGCACATCTGCTGGGGGCAAGACCATGGCAGATTTTTGTGCGCGTGATCGCAGCCCCCGTTCTGCCCGCGCTCATAACCGGGTTTGGTCTGGCTTTTGCCCGTGGTATCGGGGAATATGGATCTGTTATTTTTATTGCGGGCAACCAGCCGTTTAAAAGCGAAATCGCACCTCTGCTGATCGTGGTCAGGTTGCAGGAGTTTGATTATCCGGGTGCGACCGCCATTGCCCTTGTGCTGTTGTGTGTCTCGCTTCTTTCGCTTGCACTGATTGCTGGTGTGCGTCGTCGCTTTGCCGTGTGGAGTGAGCCAGCATGACCCGTTATGTGGTATGGGCTGCAAGCTGGCTTTTTATTCTTGTCGTGCTCGTTACACCCCCGGCACAGGTGTTGACTGAAGCACTCAAGGATGGTGTCGGCGCGTCTCTGGCGACTTTGTCGGACCCTGATGCGCAGGCTGCTATCTGGCTGACACTCCGTGTGAGTGTGGTGGCTGTCATACTCAATACCCTCTTTGGTATTCTGGCTGCGTGGGTGCTGGTCAAGTTCCGCTTTCCGGGGCGGCAGTTCCTGCAAATTCTGGTGGAACTGCCGCTGAGCATTTCGCCTGTTGTTTCGGGGCTTGTGTGGTTATTGCTGTTTGGTGCCCAGGGGTGGTTTGGTCCGCTGCTGGAGCGGTGGAATATCCACGTTGTGTTTGCTGTGCCGGGTATTATTCTGGCCACGCTCTTTGTCACGCTGCCTTATGTCGTGCGCACGGTCATGCCGGTCATGGAGGTGCAGGGACGCGACGCGGAGGAGGCTGCCGTTCTGGCGGGAGCCGGGTTCTGGCAGGTTCTGTGGCATGTCACGCTGCCGGGTGTACGCGGGGCTCTGCTCTCCGGCGTGTTGCTGACGACCGCCCGCGCTCTGGGGGAGTTCGGGGCGGTATCGGTCGTGTCTGGCCATATACCGGGTGAGACGGAAACCATGCCGCTGCATATTGAAAATCTTTATAACGGCTACCAGTCAGTTGCGGCCTTTACCATGGCTGCTCTGCTGGCGCTTATGGCCATGAGTGCGGTTCTGTTCAGGTCCGCACCGGAATGGTTTGCAAGATTGCAGGAGAAAAAGGCGTGAGTATTGAGGTCTGCAATCTGGTTCGTCTGGCACCGGGCGCGCGGCAGCCACTGCTGGATAACGTGTCTCTCAAAGTGCCTGATGGCGCATTTGTCGCGCTGGTTGGGCCTTCGGGGGCGGGTAAAACAACCTTGCTGCGCGCCATAGCCGGGCTGGATAACTGCAATAGTGGGTCCGTCCTGCTTGATGACAGGCCCATGACCAGCGTAAAAGACCGTGCGGGCCGCATGGGGTTTGTGTTCCAGAACTATGCCCTGTTCCCGCATATGACGGTTGCGCGCAACATTGCCTTCGGGCTGGATGTGCAACCCCGTGCGGAGCGCCCTGCCCGCGCCCGGATTGCCCGGCGGGTGGAAGAACTGCTTGAGCTGATGCAATTGCAGGGCATGGGGGACAAACACCCTGCCAAACTGTCTGGTGGCCAGCGGCAGCGTGTGGCGCTTGCGCGCGCGCTGGCAACAGGGCCGCGTGTTCTGCTGCTGGACGAACCTTTTGGCGCGCTGGACCCCATCGTGCGCCGGTCTATCCGGACATGGCTGCGTGAACTGCATGATACGCTGGGCCTGACCACCATTCTGGTCACGCATGATCAGGAAGAAGCCCTTGAGGTGGCGGACCGTATTGTAGTCATGCAGTCCGGCAGAATTGTGCAGGATGCCTCCCCCATGGATCTGGATGAACAGCCCGCGACCGAATTTGTCATGGAGTTTCTGGGGGAGGCCGTGTCTTTCCCCGGAGAAGTCCGGCATGGCCGCATGATCCCGGATGACGCGCTGGCCCTGCCTTTTACCGTTCCCGAGGGTGTGACAGACGGTCCTGCCGTTGCCATGATACGCCCGTATGAAATGAACATACAAAAACCCGTATCCGAACAGGATGTGCTGAGTATTTACGCAGCTCCCCGGGGCATGCGGAATGGTTACAGACATTATACGCTCCAGCTTGGGGAGCGGGTTGTGCCGTTCTATCGCCCGGTGGATGAGGCCGATGTGCAGGTGCAGGGTGTCGCGCTGGACATCAGCCGCTCCCGTCTGTTCCGTCAGGGACTTTTGTGTGCATGATACGCATCAGATGCGTGATATGTTGATAAAGACGAAAATTTATGTAATTTTCTGTCGTGGAATACGCGGAAAGGTATGAGCGTGGATCGCAGGAATAATCGTCGTGATACTGAAGGCTGTAGTGTTGTGACAGCCAACCGTCTGCTTGATGGCCGGATTGTCTGGCTGGATGCACAGGGAAAATGGCAGTTGACCATTGGTCAGGCATGCCTGTTCCCCAATGACGGAATGGAAGACGTGCTACGCTCCCAAAATGCCCGTGCAGGGGCGGATAATGTGGTGGGGGTTTACGGTGTGCAGGTGAAACAGACCGCGCACGGGCCATGCCCCCGCACCACGCGCGAGCGTATCCGTGCCGCGGGCCCGAGTATTCATGCTGAATTTACGCCCCTCTGGCAGCCTGTCCCCGCGGCTGCAAGTAGCTCCTGAATAAAACCCGACGGACCAGAACCATGCCCCACTCTCCCCAGCCCCCAGCAGACGTCGGCCGGTATGCGTATGACGCGGTTGACCGTACATTCCTCAAACAGCGGGTCGAACAGTTCCGCGATCAGGTGCAGCGCCGGATTTCTGGCGCCCTGAGCGAGGATGAGTTCAAACCCCTGCGTCTGATGAACGGCCTTTACCTGCAACTGCATGCCTATATGCTGCGGGTGGCTATTCCCTACGGTATTGTCAGTGCCAACCAGATGCGCACGCTGGCCTATATCGCCCGGCGGTATGACCGTGATTACGGGCACTTTACCACGCGCCAGAATATCCAGTTCAACTGGATCCGGCTGGAAGATACGCCTGATATTCTGAATATTCTGGCTGATGCGGAAATGCACGCCATCCAGACCAGCGGCAACTGCATCCGCAACGTCACATCCGACCAGTTTGCCGGTGCCGCGCGTGATGAAGTTCTGGACCCGCGCGTACATGCGGAAATCCTGCGTCAGTGGTCCACTCTGCATCCTGAATTTACGTTTTTGCCGCGTAAATTCAAAATTGCCATCTCCGGCAGTGCGCAGGACCGTGTTGCTGCCCGTTTTCATGACATCGGGCTGCTCGCACGCAAGGGAGAAAACGGGCGCGCGGTGTTCGAGGTCTATGTTGGCGGTGGTCTGGGGCGTACCCCGGTTATTGGCGTAAAACTGCGCGATGACCTGCCTGAAGAAGACCTGATCGCGTATCTGGAAGCTGTTCTGCGCGTCTATAATGCGTACGGGCGGCGCGATAACATTTACAAGGCCCGGATTAAAATCCTTGTGCAGGCTCTGGGCCTTGGTGCGTTCCGTGATGAAGTCAATGCCGAGTTCATGGCCATGGACCGCAGCCGGTACCGTTTGCTGCCCGAAGTCGTGGCAGCCATTCGCGCCCGCTTTGCCAACCCTGTGTTTGAGGACGCCTCTGCCGGTACTGCCCAACTGGCAGCGCAGACCAAAGCCGACCCGGCCTTTGCCGCATGGGTCGGCACCAATACCCACCCGCACCAGCAGGACGGGTATTGCAGCGTCACTATTTCGTGCAAGCCTGCTGGCGGTATTCCGGGGGATGTGACATCCGCCCAGATGAACCTGCTGGCGGATATGGCGGACCAGTACAGCTTTGGCGAGTTGCGGATCACACACCTGCAGAACGTGGTGCTGGGGCATGTGCGCAAGGATAACCTGTTTGCGCTGTGGCAGGTGCTCGGCGCCAATGGTCTGGGCACCGCCAATATTGGTATGATCACCGATATTATTGCCTGCCCGGGGCTGGATTACTGCGCACTGGCCAATGCACGGTCCATCCCCATTGCCCAGAAGCTGAGCCAGCGCTTCTCCAACGCCGCCCTGCAGCAGGAAATTGGCGCGCTGCGGCTGAATATTTCAGGCTGCATCAATGCCTGCGGTCATCACCACGCCGGACATATTGGTATTCTGGGCGTTGATAAACGTGGGGAAGAAGCATTCCAGATCACTCTGGGTGGCAATAGTGGGGAAGATGCCTCCATTGGCCAGATTATTGGTTCGGCCATGTCGGAGGATGAAACGGTTGATGCAATTGCCAGAATTGTTGATACCTATCTGGTCCAGCGCAAGCCGGGCGAACGTTTTATTGAAACCTGCCGCCGCCTAGGTGCCGCGCCATTCAAGGACGCAGCTTATGCCACTGCTTGAGAACGGTCAGATTGTACAGGATGGATGGACGCTGGTTGAGGATGGCCAGCCCCTACCTGATGGCGACATTCTGCTCCCTCTTTCCCGGTTGTCCGAAGGGCTTGGGCGGAATGGTAAAGGGCGTCTGGGCATTGTGCTCAAGCCTGACGAGCGGGTGAGTGACCTCAAGGAAGCCCTGCCCCGCCTTGATGTGGTCAGCCTGAACTTTCCTGTTTTCCGGGATGGACGGGCATTTACACAGGCCCGCTCCTTACGCGAGCATCTGCATTTTGCCGGTGCCGTGCGTGTGACGGGGCATTTTTTACCGGATCAGTATGAGTTCCTGCTCCGCTGTGGTGTTAGCCAGCTTGTTATTCCCGAGCAGAGCGATCTGGCGGTGTGGCAACAGGCGCATGAGCGGATAACGGTTGCCTACCAGCCTTCCGTTCTGAACGAACGCCCGGCAGGATTTGCATTCAGGCGGTTCCTGACACCCTGAGGGCATGGTTGTGCCATGGGTGTGGAAGAGTGCACGCGGGCTTTTTCGTGCCATTGCTGTGGGGGCCATCCGGGCTTACCTGGGTTTTGTGTTGCGGACCACGCGATGGACCTTCAGAATTGACCCGCAATCCTACCTTTACCTGACCAGTCAGGAGGGGCGGACGGCCATTGTGGCTTTCTGGCATGAGGTGTTGCTTCTCACTCCCGCCCTGTGGTGGTGGGCTGAGCGCCAGAATCCCGCAGTACATCTGCGGGTTCTGGTGAGCCGCAACAGTGATGGCCGGGTGATAGCAGATGTGGTTGCTCCGTGGCGGATCTGGTCCATAGCCGGTTCATCAAATACAAGAGGCAAAAGCAAGGGGGGCGCTGCGGCCGTGCTGCGTATGCGCGCCAGCCTGCTGCATGGCTGTCTGGTTGCCATTACCCCCGATGGGCCATGTGGACCACGCAGGCAGACACAGCAGGGGGCTGAAGCGCTGGCGCGGCTGGCGGGTAAGCCTGTTATCCCCATGGGGGCGTCCTGCCGGGCCATACGGCTTAAATCATGGGATAAAATGTTTTTCCCTCTTCCTTTCGGGCGCGGTGTATTTGTGAGCGGTGCACCTTTATGGCCTACCCCGGATTGCCAGATGCAGGACCCTGCCTTTAACCTGCAAACCCACATGAACAACCTTATGGAGCAGGCTCAGGTGGAGCAGCAGAACGCGACCGCCGGGCCTATTGCTCTCAGGCCGCAGGTCACATGCCCTTCGCATATATGGAACGGTGTGGGTGCGTTGCTGGCACCAGTTCTTCCGCTTTATCTGCGCTGGCGGCAGAGCAAGGGGAAGGAAGTTGCCGGGCGGGTGCGTGAAAAAATGGGTTTTGCCACCTGTCCCCGTCCGTCTGGCAAACTCTTGTGGTTCCATGCCGCCAGCGTGGGAGAGACCTTGTCTATTCTGCCGCTGGTGCAGGCTTGCCTGCGGCAGAATGCACATATCACTATACTGGTGACAACGGGCACGGTTACGGCCAGCACCATTGTGGCGCAGCGTTTTGCGCCCGACCGGGTTGTACACCAGTTCATGCCCCTGGATGTGCCAAGGTGGTGCCAGCGGTTTTTAAACCATTGGGCTCCACAGGTCGCTGTTTTTACCGAGAGTGAGTTGTGGCCCACGGTACTGGGGGCATGCCACGCCCGTAACCTGCCTGTCGTGCTGGTCAATGGGCGGATGTCTGCATCGTCCTTTCGGTTCTGGCAGCGTGCGCCCGGTGTTGCGCAGCGGATTCTGGCCCCGTTTGCATGGGTTTCCGCCCGGACGGAAGAGGATGCACAGCGTCTGCGATCTTTGGGAGCGTTTTCGCAACTCTCTCCGGGGGACCTGAAAACCGCAGCCCCTCCTTTGCCGGTGGATGCTCAGGTTCTGGCCGATTTGCGCGCAGTCATAGGGGAACGTCCTGTGTTTGTAGCCGCATCCACCCATGCGGGGGAGGAGGAGGTCATAGCGCGTGCAGCACACACTATTCGCCAGACATACCCCAACCTGCTGAGCATTATTGTGCCGCGTCACCCCGAGCGTGGGGCAGACATCGCGTCCCGTTTAAACTCAGCGCCAAGGCGGGCACAGAATGCCCTCCCCACAGAGCGGGATGCTTTTTGGGTGTGTGATACGCTGGGCGAACTGGGACTATTTTTCAGGCTGGGGGATTGTACCTTTATTGGCAACAGCCTGCCTGTCTGCCCCGGTGGAGGACATAACCCGTTTGAGCCCGCACGCCTTGGCTGTGTGGTGGCAACGGGCCCGCGGGTCCAAAATTTTGAGGAGGCCTATCAGGCATTGCATGAGTGTGTGCAGGTTGTGCACAATGAGCAGTCTCTGGCCGCATGGGTTGTACGGATGCTCTCCTTCCCTCAGGAGCGGGCAGTGCTGGCACAGCAGGCGCAGGCCGTGGCAACGGTTAACGCAACCCTGCCCGATGATCTGGCCCACCAGATTCTGGAACTCATATGGTAAGGCTGACCCCTCCTGCATTCTGGGGCAACCCTCAGGCCCGCTTCTGGTCCACGCTGCTTGCGCCTCTGGCTTGGGGTGTTGCGGGTATTGCGCGCCGCAGGATGCGCAGGTCAGGCTGGCAGGCTCCCGTGCCGGTCTTGTGCTGTGGCAATGTGAGTGTGGGGGGCGTGGGTAAAACCACGGTGGTTATTGATCTGGTGCAGCGCCTGAGCGCGCGGGGGCGTAACCCGCATGTGTTGACGCGCGGTTATGGCGGGCGCGAAGCTAATGGCATCCGGGTTAACCCTGCCCGGCACACTGCGCGGCAGGTGGGGGATGAACCGTTATTGCTGGCGGAGTATTGCCCGGTCTGGGTTGGCGGGGACCGTAGTATTACTGCACGCCATGCCGTGCAGGCCGGGGCTGATTGCCTGATTATGGATGATGGGTTTCAAAACCCGTCTTTGCAGAAAACCGTCTCGCTTCTGGTCGTAGATGGAACCGTGGGGTTTGGGAACGGGCACGTCCTCCCCGCGGGGCCATTGCGTGAGAGGGTTGGGGATGCTCTGGCCCGAGCTGATGCTCTGCTGGTGATCGGGGCGGATCAGACCGGAGCCGTTGAGCATACAGCCGCCCTGCCCATTTTATGGGCTGATCTGGAACAGTGTGATATTCCGCCACGCGTTGTGAACCGCCCATGTGTGGCGTTTGCTGGCATTGGTCGGCCGGAGAAGTTTTTTAAGGGTTTGCGAGGGGCTGGTCTAAGCCTTGTCCGCACCCTTCCTTACCCCGACCATTACGCGTATAAACTGCGCGATATCGAGCGGCTTCTGGCATTGGCCAACGAGCTGGACGCACAACTTGTTACAACCCCCAAGGATGCCATGCGCCTGCCCCTCGATTTTCGTAAAAAAGTGGTTGAGGTGGGTGTGCGGCTGGTCTGGCAGGACCCAAAGGTGCCGGAACGCCTGCTGGATATGTTTCTGGCCTCCCCGGCATGAAGGCCCGGAGCGTGGCCATACGTTACCGGCTGGAGGCCTGGGGTGCATTTGCGCTTCTGTGGCTGCTGGAGCGTTTGCGCCCGGACCATTCTTCCAGCCTGCTTGGTCTGTTGTGCCGTGCTCTTGGTCCGTGGCTTCCTACATCGCGGATTATCAGGCGCAATCTGGAACTGGCTATGCCGGAACTGGATCATCAGGACCACAAGCGGATTGTACGCGGTGTGTGGGAAAATCTGGGCCGGACCATTGGCGAACTGCCGCATCTTGCTGCCTTGCAGGAGAACACCCCCGCAGGACCGGGGTTTGAGGTGCAGGGGGCAGAACATCTGGCGCAGCAGGCCTTGCGGGGTGGGCCTGTTCTGTTCGTATCAGGCCATATTGGTAACTGGGAAATGCTGCCCCCTGCCGTGGCGCGGCATGGCACGCCTTTTGCATCTTTTTACCGTGCGGCTGCTAACCCGCTGGTTGATGCCCTGCTCCGTGCACTGCGGAACAAAGCCATGGGCGATACGCCTGTTCCCCTTTTTGCCAAAGGGGCAAAGGGCGCTCGGGGAGCCCTGGCCTATGTGTCTGGCGGAGGGCGTGTGGGCATGCTGGTGGACCAGAAAATGAATGACGGGATTGAAGCCACATTTTTCAATCGTCCGAGCATGACTGCCCCAGCACTTGCCGCCATGGCGTTACGTTACCGCTGCCCGGTTATTCCCGGTTATGTGGAACGTCTGGGGCCTGCCCGCTTACGGATTGTTGTGGAAGCCCCGCTGGAACTCCCCGATACAGGGGATAAACGGCAGGATTTGCAGATACTGGTGCAGATGGTGAATAACCGTCTGGAAGAATGGATCCGTAAAAATCCGTCAAGCTGGCTCTGGTTGCACAGGCGCTGGGCTAAAGAGCTGTACCGTTAAGGCGCGTTGCCGTCAGGTCGTGCAGTTCGGATGATTGCTGCCATAGATGGTCCGTCACGAACGCTGTTTATAAAAATATCTGACATGCAAAAGGATGGCGCATAAAGCGGGTCGCCCTGTCACGGGCTTGGCGGTATGGTGGCGGCGTGTGAATTTTTGTTGGAGTAGCCATTTCCATGCCAGCCCTCCCCAGCCCTGCCCTAGCCTATCGACTGGAAGCCGCCCGGGCTGTTGTGCATGATGCTGCCCGACTGGCCATGTCCATGCGGCCACCGCCGGGCGGACCACAGGGAGAACTCAAGTCAGCACAGGATTGGCTGACAGAAACTGACGGCGCGGTCGAGGCCTTTATTGCACAGCGCATGCAGGCGCTTTTTCCCGAAGATGGCTTTCAGGGGGAGGAAGGTGGCGTAAGCCGCACAGGGAGCCTGCGCTGGGTTGTGGACCCGATTGATGGCACGTCCAATTACGCCCGTGGCCGCTGCCGGTGGTGTGTCTCCCTTGGCCTGATGGACGGAGACGAACCCGTGGCCGGTGTTATAGACGCCCCGGCATTGGGCGAGGTTTACACGGCGTTACGTGGGTACGGAGCTTTTTTGAACGGGAAACCCATCAAGGCTTCCCCCATAAAGGACCCTGCCCGCTCCATGATCGAAATGGGGTGGAGTGGCCGTGTGCCCAAACCCGTGTTCATGGACAAGATGGATGCTATTATGGAACTGGGCACCATGCCCCGTTCAGGCGGATGTGGCGCACTGGCACTGGCCGATGTAGCCAGCGGTCGGCTTGATGGATACATCGAAATTGTTATCAACCTGTGGGACGTGGCAGCAGCCCTGCCCCTGCTGGCCGAAGCCGGGGCGGTTGTTTCCCCCTTCCTGCAAAATGGCGGGTTAACAGGTGGGGCGACCATTCTGGCGGCCAACCCGCATATTGGCCCGATACTGGCCAAAGCTGTTTCCATTCCACTGGAATAAAAACAAAACAAAAACTGGCCTTTCTCGCGCCACAAAAGCATGCTTTTTTACACGCCAATTTACCGGACTTATCGTGGAGAAACCCGGAATGCATTTCTTTAAACGACTGTCTTCAGTTTCTCTGATTCTGGCTGCAACCATGCTGGCTTCCGGCGCGGGGGCGTATGCGCAGGCAGCGGACACTGCGCAGGCTACTGTTGATAAAGCAGCCCTGACTGTGCAGGATATTTTTCTGGGCGCAACCGGCCAGAGCGCATTGGTGAGCAATCTGGCCAAGGCGCGCGCGGTTATGGTCTGCCCGTCCATGTTCCGGATGTCCATCGCCTTTGGCGGTGCACATGGGGAATGCGTGCTGCTGGCAAAAGATGCGCGCGGGTCCTGGTCAGACCCGGCCTTTTACAAGCTGAGTTCTGCGTCCTTTGGCGTCCAGTTTGGTGTGCAGAGTTCCCAGATCGTTTTCTTCGTCATGACCGATCGTGGCCTTCAGGCGCTGTTGGACAGCCAGTTCCAGTTTGGCACCAATGCTGGTGCCTCTTTTGCCAATATGAGTTCTGCTGTTGCCAGTTCCAATGCCGGTGCCAGTAATACGGATATTCTGGTTGCACAGAAGTCTCAGGGCGTTTTTGCCGGGGCATCACTCGGTGGCAGCAAACTGACCGTTAACAGTGATGAAAACCGGGCGTATTACAAGCAAAGCGTTGGCCCGGAAGATATTGTTGTAAGCATGCGCGTGAATAACCCGGATGCGGACCCGTTGCGCAGCATTCTGATGCGTTATGCCCGTAGAGCGCAGACCGCTTCTTCAACAGCGCCTCGCGCAGCGGTTCCGACGACGGATGGCATTGATAGTGACAGCACGGGTGTGACTGCTCCAAGTGGCGGGATCGTGCAGGAAAATCTTTCCCCCGCCCGTTCAGGCTCCCGCTAACAACAATACGCGCTCAGACTGCACCAGCCACTTTACGCCGTGTGGTGTTAGTGGCTGGTTTTCTGTTTGCGTAACAGCAGGACGTTATGATTGTGGTCTCCCAGTGTGGCCGCAAAATTATGCCCCCCCGTACCATTCGCCACAAAATACAGCATATCGCCTTTTGCAGGGTGGGCCGCAGCCTCAAGTGCTGCCTTGCCGGGTGAGCAGATCGGTCCCGGTGGCAGGCCAGTATAAACATAGGTGTTGTAAGGGCTGGTCGTCTGGAGGTCTGTGTGAGTCAAGGGCCGGTCCAGCGGTGGTTTTCCCTGCGTAATGGCGTAGATTACCGTCGGGTCTGTCTGTAATTTCATGTTTTTTTGCAGGCGGTTGTAAAAGACACGGGCGACCGATGGGCGTTCATCTGGCTGGGCTGTTTCTTTTTCAATAACAGATGCCAGCGTAAGCAGTTCTTGCGGGTTACCCAGCGGTAAATTGCTCTCTCTTTCTGCCCATATCTGTTTTAATGTCTGCGCCATGCTAGTTTGCATATGGGCCAGCAGGTCCTTGCGCGCGCTGTTGCGCAGGTAGGTATAGGTCTGCGGGAGAGTGCTTCCTTCCTCAGGTAGAGGAGTGTCCCCCGTCAATAACGGCGCAGCTTGGATCAGGGCTTGAATCTGCCATGCTGTCAGCCCTTCGGGGATGGTCAGCTTATGCTGGACAGGCTTGCCGTGCCGCAAAATCCATAATGTCTGTTCAATGGAGGCATAGGCGGGGAAGTGCAATTCCGCCGCATGCAGTTGTCCGTCCCGGCGGGTCAGGACAAGAGCGATTGAAAAGACCCGGCTGCTCCACCAGTTTGTGGGAACAACACCTGCATTTTGTAGGGCAGATAAGGTCGTGGCATAGTTGCCGTGAGGGACCACAATATCCTGATCAGTGGATAATGGTCCGGGGCGGGTATAGCTTTGCCAGCCTGAAAAGGCGGTAAGCCCCATGCCTGCTACAAAAACAAAAACGCCTCCCCCAGACCACTTGAGAAAACTGGAAAGTTTACTGCGGCCTGAAGGAGGAGAAGATATTTTTTTACGTTTAGACGCCACGCACGATCAGGCTGGCATTTGTCCCGCCAAACCCAAAGCTGTTAGACAGGGCAACATTAATCGGACGCTGCTGCGCTGTATGCGCTACGCGGTCGATCACACTCTCGCGGGAAGGGTTGTCCAGATTAAGCGTGGGCGGTGCCACGTTATCCCGGATGGCAAGAATGGAGAAAATGGCCTCTATCGCCCCTGCCGCGCCGAGCAGATGCCCCGTAGCCGATTTGGTAGAAGACATGGCCAGCTTTTTGGCGTCATCACCAAACAGACGTTCCACGGCTTCCAGCTCAAGATCATCTGCCATGGTCGATGTGCCATGAGCATTCACGTAGTTGATGTCGGCCGTGGTCAGGCCCGCACTTTGCAGAGCGGAGCGCATGGCGCGGTAAGCACCGTAATGCCCTTCCGAGGGTGCCGTAATATGATAGGCATCACCGGACATGCCGTAACCAATAACCTCACCATAGATTTTGGCGCCACGGGCTTTAGCATGCTCGTATTCTTCAAGCACGACAATACCCGAGCCTTCGCCCATGACAAAGCCATCACGGTCTTTGTCCCACGGGCGGGAGGCCTGCTGCGGGGTTGCGTTAAAGCCTGTGGAAAGGGCGCGGGCGGAGCAGAACCCGGCGATACCCAGAGGGCACACCGTGGCTTCAGCCCCACCGGCAACCATAACGTCAGCATCGCCGAACATGATCAGGCGGGCTGCGTCACCAATGGCATGAACGCCAGTTGCGCAGGCGGTCACAACCGAATGGTTGGGCCCCTGAAAACCGTATTTGATGGAAACGTGCCCGGATACAAGATTGATCAGGGCAGAAGGAATGAAAAACGGCGACAGCCGCTTTGCCCGTCCTTCATGCACGGTAATGGAGGCGTCATAGATGGTTTGCAGGCCACCAATGCCAGAACCGATCATAACCCCGGTGCGGCATTTTTCTTCTTCGGTCTGAGGTTTCCAGCCGGAGTCCTCGACCGCTTCCGTTGCGGCAACAAGCCCCATATGGATAAAGCGGTCCATCTTGCGCTGGTCTTTGGTTGGCACCCACTCGGATAGCGTGAGTTTACCTTCCTCCCGCGGCCCGTCGGGGACTTCCCCAGCAACCTGTGCAGGCAGATCGCTCGCATCGAACTGCGTGATTGTACCAATCCCGCTCTCGCCTGCGATCAGACGTGACCATACGTTTTCGACACCGAGGCCGAGAGGCCCGACGATGCCCATGCCGGTGACGACAACGCGTCTCCGTCCAGAATTCATTCCGGCCGAAAGCAACAAACCAGCCCGCTCCCCATTCGACACATATCTGGTCCCTCAGCCATCTGAGGGACCATAATCCTGTAATTTAAGGCAATGGCCTGAAATCAGGCGGCTTTCTGCTTTTCGATATAGTCGATGGCGTCTTTCACCGTGGTGATTTTTTCAGCGGCATCTTCAGGGATTTCGACATTGAAGGCTTCTTCAAACGCCATCACCAGCTCAACAGTGTCAAGGCTGTCTGCGCCCAGATCGTCAATGAAAGACGCTTCCGGTGTGACCTTGCTTTCCTCGACGCCGAGATGCTCGACCACGATTTTTTTAACCTTATCAGCGATTTCGCTCATCTGTCTTTCTATCCCATATGCCTGCCTACCGAAAATGGCAGGTTGTTCAGGTGTTTAATCCGCGACGGACCTTGTCACTGGCAGAGAACCGGGTGGCAGATGCCCGCCCCATTCCGGCCCAGCAGTAAGGTGTTGCGCGCGATTAGCACGTTTTATCTCTCCACGCCAAGGCAAACCGGACAAATACATCTGTCGAAAGCCCAAAACAGCATGGTTGCGCTGCATGTGTGGCACATCTTAAAGCATTTTGCACCACCTGTTCTAGCGGTGCATATGCTTTTCGTGTGCTCAGGCCATAACCATGCCGCCATTAACATGCAGCGTAGCACCGGTTACCCACCGAGCCTCATCCGATGCCAGGTACAGCACGGCAGACGCAATATCTTCGGGCTGGCCAAGGCGTGCGAGCGGAATGGAGGACAGAAGCTTTTCCTTCTGTGCATCTGGCAGCACGTCTGTCATGGGGGTGACAATAAAGCCCGGAGCCACCACGTTGACCGTGACCCCGCGTGAGCCAGCTTCCTGCGCCAGGGATTTGCTCATGCCCACCATGCCAGCCTTGGCCGCGGCATAATTGGCCTGCCCGGCATTGCCGGTTGTGCCAATAACAGAGGCGATATTGACAATGCGGCCTGCCCGGCGGCGTAGCATGCCCTTGAGTGTGGCCCGGCACAGGCGGAATGGGGCTGCAAGGTCAACATTGAGAACCTGATTCCAGTCCTCGTCCTTCATGCGCAGGGCGAGCGTGTCACGCGTAAGGCCCGCATTGTTGACCAGAATATCCAGCGGTGCGCCGGCAACTTCTTCTGCCTTTGCAATCAGGGCGTCTGCTTCTGATGGCTCGCTCAGGTTGGCTGCGGCATAAAACGCCCCCTGCCCCAGTTCTTCCGCCAGTTCGCGGATAACGGCCTCACGCGTGCCAGACAGAACAACTTTGGCACCCTGAGCATGCAGCGTTTTGGCAATGGCGCTGCCAATGCCACCAGAAGCACCCGTTACGAGTGCGGTTTTTCCATCCAGTCGGAACATGTTGTGTAAACCTGCTTTAGAGGGATTTCAGAAAGGTTTCGATATCCGCCGGGGTGCCGATGGAAAGGGTCGAAACTTCGGGGTCAATGCGTCGTACCAGACCGGACAGAACCTTGCCTGCCCCGATTTCCACAAACGTATCAACGCCCAGACCGGTCATGGTGGCCACGCTTTCGCGCCAGCGGACACGCCCGGTTACCTGCTGGATCAGATTGCTGCGAATCGTGTCCGCATCAGTTTCGCGCTCCGCGGTGACATTGGCGATCACGGGCACAACCGGTGCGGCAATATCCGCCTTGGCCAGCGCGTCGGCCATGGCGTCTTCAGCGGGTTTCATGAGTGAGGAATGGAACGGGGCGGAAACAGGAAGCTTGACCGCGCGCTTGATCCCCATTTCCTTTGCTATGGTAATGGCAGCATCAATCCCGGCCATTTTGCCCGAAATTACAATCTGGCCGCCACCATTGTCGTTAGCGATTTCCGTGCTGCCGCTCTCACTTGCGCGGGTGCAGACTTCTTCCGCCTGAGCCAGCGTTACGCCAATAAGTGCTGCCATGCCGCCTTCTCCCGCAGGAACCGCGCGTTGCATGGCCTGCCCGCGCAGGCGCAGCAGCCGGGCGGCCCGTGCAACGTCAAAAGCCCGACCTGCCGCGAGAGCCGCGTACTCACCCAGTGAATGCCCGGCAAGCAGGCTTACGCGGTTCGCCAGATCCAGCCCGCCATCCTGTTCCAGCACGCGCAGAACTGCCATGGAAACAGCCATGAGTGCAGGCTGGGCATTTTCTGTGCTGGTCAGGGTTTCTATCGGCCCTTCAAAAATCGTTTTTGACAGATGTTCGCCCAGAGCATCGTCAACTTCCTGAAAAACTGCACGTGCGGCGGGAAAAGCGTCCGCAAGCTCCTGTCCCATACCAACGGACTGGCTGCCTTGTCCGGGAAAAATAAATGCGTAAACGGCCATGATACTCACTGTTTCAAAAACGATGCCCAAAGGCGGACAGATTGCAAGGAATGGAAGGAAAGAACGCAGCAAAAAGCGGGCCATCTGTGCCGTGGTGGCCGCATGCTGCCCAGTGGTTCTACCCTTCCGGCAGGCAAAAGTGCGGGCAGAATAGGCCCTGCGTTAACGAGGCACAATATGCCAGACCGGAAGGAGGGAGGCAGCTTACGGTATTGCAGGGGATTTGCAGGCACCGCAGCACGCTTTTGCGCGCAGGGTTCAGGCAAACCAGCCGGGCTCGGAGCCAAATGGTACTATAGTGTATAGACCGGCAGGGCTGGAGCAGTGGCGATAGCAAGTGTGTGAGTGCATATGAGGAGTAAAATTATGCGCTCACATATGCTCAGGCTGGAGAGCGGAGTAGCACGCGATTCAGTCGTTCCAGAATGCCAAAGCTTTCCTGCCAGACATGCTTGAACTTTTCTGCGCTTACGCCGCGTGTGGCCAAAATCTCGGCCAGTTCACCCACGGTTCGTTCTCCATCAATCAGGGGGAGAATGCCGCGGGTCTGGGGCGGGAGCGGGATAGGCACAACAAGCGTGCCAAAGTGGAAGGGCAACATGTTATCAGGCGTCATCTGCTTGGCCAGTTCCGCGCCAGGAATTTCGCGCATGATCGGCACTGCCTCTGGATTCTGTGGATCAGGTTTTTCGGGGGCTGCGTGTTTGCGCACGACATAGGCAACATGCGTTGCCATGTTGCCAGCAAGGTCCTCGGCAATGGCGGCCTGTGTCTGCCAAGGCAGGGTGGACAGGCGCGCACGCAGGCGTGGGTCTGGCAAAAAGAGGCCCGGGTCGTACCGCGCTGGTTCCATAAGAGCCGTGGGTTCAAGCCCGGCCTGATCCAGAAGGGCCAAAAAATCGGTAATGGTGTAGGAGCGGTCTCTGGGGTTCAGGAGCAGATCGTAAAGCCCTGCATCCCCGCCAGAGAGATGGTCCCCAAAATTACCGTTCTGGTGCAGCCATGCCGTTGCAGGCAGGGTGCGCATGACGCGGCGGGCCACGTCCAGCCGTTCCTGTGGTGAATGCGCGAGGGGCGCCAGTTTTTCCAGAGCGTCCTGCACCATGTACACGCCGGTACGGCCATAGGGTGCATAAACCATCAGCCCCATGCCGCCATGGGGGGCAAGGTGGCGTTCCAGAGTCTGGAGTGCCGCTACAGGGTCTGGCAGATGGTGTAGAACTCCGCAGCAATCAATGTAATCGAATAGTCCCAGTTCAAGCGATTCCAGCTCGGTCAGGGAGCCCAGAACGAACCGGATATTGTCCAGTGAGCGGGTTTTGGCACGGGCCTGTGCAATGGACAGGGCTTTTTCCGAACGGTCCAGACAGACAACTTCCGCCGGGCGTGCAACCCGTGCCAGCTGTGTTGCCAGCATAATCGCGCCATCGCCCGTACCGCACCCGGCTACCAGTACCCGCAATGCCTGACTGCGGGGGCGTTGTGCGCCAAAAACCCAGTAATCCACTTCTCGCAGGTGGCTGGGGCTGCCAATGAGCAGGCGGCGGTTTTCGTTCTGCGGGTCACGCTCCGGGTAGGGGTATACTTCGTACTGGGCGGCTAGCCCGGCATCACGGTCATCCGCTGCTATGCTTTGTGTCATGGACCGGCACCTCTATCTAGCGAGGCAAAAGCTTACCGCGCTGCCATGCTTCGGCAGCTTCATCCGCGCTCATGCCTTCCACCCGCATGGCATAGTCCATGGCGCTGATGATTTTGGCGCTCAGCATCAGTTCATCCAGTTCATCCACCAGATCTGTTTCCAGCTCATCACGCAGCCCATCGCGGAGCAGAAGGGTTGCTTCCATCTCCCCGCCCATTGCTTTGTGGGGGTCATTCAGAATACGCAGCCCTCCCTGATGGAACAGGAAGCAGGGCTGGAACAGGGGCAGAAGGCTAGGCTGCTCGGCACCGAGTGCCGCATTATGCCTTGCCAGAGCTTCTTCATCGGGGAGCACGTCAAGGGTAAAGCCTGCTTCTGCCAGATTATAGGTGCGCAGAACCTGCTCCATGCGTCTGGCAAGGGACTGGGGCGTTACAATCGTGCGGGTAATGCCCTGCCCGGCCTGCACCAGATCGCTCAGGGATGTGAGCGGGCTGTTCTCGTCCGAAATGCAGCAGCAGGCTTCGGGCTGGAATAGTCGGCCCAGTTGCGTGGTGCCCGCGCCGAGGAGGTCGGAATCCTCATCCGGCAGCCATGCGGCAACATAGATATCGATTTCCCCTTTGCGCAGCAGGTCGGCCAGAGCCTGCTTGGGGCCGGTGACAATTTCGGGCTCAATATCGTTGGCTTCGAGAACCCGAATGATGGTGGCCGCCGTCGCCTCATGAATGGTGGACTCAGGATAGGCGAGTGTCAGGGATGTCATTTCGGGTTCCTCTGGATCAGTCGGGACAGCAAGATGTCTGTCCTGTCCTTGCCGCACGGCAAAGTGCAGTGGCAATCCCTCAAATGGAAATATCTGCTTCCATCAGGCATTTTATTAGGTTCAGGATAAAGAAAAACCGCCACCCCGGTAAGGGAATGGCGGCGGAAAAGCACCAGAAAATGGCTTGGGGAGTTTAGGCGGCCACAATATCCTGTTTGGTCGGCAGAACGGGGCGGATCATGTTCAGGGCATCGGCAAAAGAGGCAAACTGGCCCAGAGTGTTGTCACGCACGGCGTCCATAACAATCCAGCGGTTGCCGCGGGAGTAAACCTTGTAGGCCGGGTTTGATGTTTCGCGCACCCATACCAGAACGTAACCGGATGAAACACCGGCCTGTTTTTCTTCAGCAGGGAAAATATCGGCGTCGCAGATGCCCATGGGCTGGCTGGCCGCAATCCAGCGATCCAGATAGTCGCGGTGGCGACACATGATTTCCATCTGGAACGGGATAATCTGACAGACGTTCTGTGTTTCCGACTGGCGCAGCATAAGTTCTGTATCCCCTACATCAAAACCCGGTGGCTCTTTCTGATTTTGAGAGTAAGGGCGAAACTCCATGCCGCGCTACAGGAAAGAGAGCGCTTTCGCCTCATAAACGGGCAGGTTGAAGAGGTAGTGACGAAAAAAACACAGAAATGCAAAATTTGATAAGAATTTATGCACAAAAATAAATCACCTGCCTAAATAATATGCACTATTTTAGGGTCGGTGCGCCGGAGTGTGAGCGCCAATCAAACACAAAGTCTGAATTGAGGGGGCGTTGCCTGTTAGTGTGCGCCTGATTGCCTGGACTTGCTGCGGGATGGTCGGGGTTGCCTGAATGAAAGCGTGTAGTGCGATACGTGCTTTTGCCCATGGGGGAGAAGTGCAGTGCTGGCCGGGCCGAACGCGGGCGGGGCGTACAGGCTTGATGCGATTCCATGAGGTGTTCGTGTCTGCCCCTTAAACCTGTCCGGATAGTCGTTAAGATGACCCTACTCACCGTTGCATAATTATGTGCAGTGCATGGTCGTTGTGGATGTGTGTGAGAGGTGTGGGATGGGCCCGAAAAGGCTTCTGTATCACAAATTTGTGATACGAAGAAAAGTGCGTGAAGCCGGCGCGGTTTTCATGCTTTGCTGTAGCAGCACGGTGATGACTGTGCTACGCATGCGTTGGGCATGTTTGCACTATTCAGGAAGGGGAATGATGGGCTTTTTGTTCAAAGCACGTAATCCTGTCAACCCGTTCTGGCAGTTTGCCCGTTTTTCAATATCCGGAGAAGTTTCCATCTTCTCCGCACTCCAGGATCAAGACCGTTGAAAAGTAACAGGACCGACCGCAGCCCCCGTTCTCCTCGCCGCGGCGGATTTGATGACGACAATTATATGTCGATGCCTTCTTTCGGTGAGCGTCCCGCTTATGGTGGTGGCGGCGGTGACCGTGGTGGGTTTGCTCCGCGTCGTCCCGCTGGTGGCCCGCAGGTTATCGCTTCCGGCCCGGAAGTGGGTGCATCCGTCAAGTGGTTCAATGGCGAAAAAGGCTTCGGCTTTGTCGAACTCGCTGATGGATCGGGCGATGTGTTCCTGCACGCCAACGCGCTTTCTCAGGCTGGTGTTCAGGGTGTAAACCCCGGCGCTACGCTGGTTGTGCGCATTGGTCAGGGCCCCAAGGGTCGCCAGGTTGCCGAAGTCATCTCTGTTGATGAAAGCACGGCTCAGCCGGAACGTCCGCGTAGCCCCGCTGGTGGTCGTCCGGGCTTTGGTGCGCGTCCTGCTGCCCGCCCCGCTCCTGACCTGTCTGATGCTGAAGATACACGCGGTACCGTTAAGTGGTACAACGCTGTTAAAGGCTTTGGCTTCATCACGCCTGAAGGCGGCGGCAAGGATATCTTCATCCACGCTTCTGCTCTGGAACGTTCCGGTCTGCCGGGCCTGAATGAAGGTCAGGGCGTGAACGTTAAAGTTGTTCAGGGCCAGAAAGGTCCGGAAGCCGCTGAAGTGACTTCTGCCTGAGGCACTGCTTTTTAGCGGTAAGTTAAGAAAAAAGCCTCGGTTTTAGAACCGAGGCTTTTTTTATGGCCGTCTGCATCTGCCAAAGTTGTGTAGAACTGTACGTATGTCATAGCCGGAACGGGTTAGTAGTCGCCCTTCCCCTTGTTACGGATCAGGCGGGCTTTGTCGCGTTGCCAGTCCCGGTCTGCTACGGTCTGGCGCTTGTCTACACTCTTTTTGCCAACGCCCAGACCAAGGGTCACCTTGGCTAGTCCGCGATCGTTGAAGTGAATATCCAGCGGAACAAGGGTTGCCCCCTGCTTGGCAATGGCGCCCATAAACTTCTGGGCCTGCTTGCGGTGCATAAGCAGCTTGCGGGGGGCGCGCGAATCAAAGCGGGACAGAACTCCGCCCTGATATTCAGGGATGTAGCTGTTAAACAGCCAGAGTTCACCATTACGTTCGCCAGCAAAGGCTTCGCCAATTGTTGCGCGGCCCAGACGCAGGCTTTTTACTTCCGGTCCTTTAAGCACAAGCCCGGCCTCAACCGTTTCCTTGATGGTGTAGTTAAAGCGGGCCTTGCGGTTCTGTGCGACCATGCCGTGGGAGATCATGGTGCTTTTGCTGGATTTTGTGGACATGATCAGCCCAGCAACCCGACATCAACCAGAGCCTGCCGGACTTTATGGCGCGATTCATCGCTCAGGGGAGCCAGCGGCAGACGGCAGGTTTCCCCCGCAAGGCCCAGCAGGCTTGCGGCGTATTTGGCTGGTGCAGGATTGCTCTCGCAGAACAGGGTGTCATGCAATGGGGTCAGGCGGTCCTGAATGGCAATGGCTTCCTGCGTTTTCCCTGCTTTCCACGCGCTCTGCACGGCGGCGCACAGGGCGGGCGCAATGTTGGATGTCACGCTAATGCATCCATCCCCACCGGCTGCCAGAAAAGCTACGGCTGTGCCATCTTCGCCCGAGAGCTGGTTAAAGGGTTTGTCCACGGCCCGGCGCACCTGCAGGGGGCGGAACAGGTTTGCTGTTGCATCCTTTACCCCCATAATATTGCCGTGCTTTGCCAGACGGGCCGTTGTTTCCACGTTGATGTCAATAATGGAGCGGCCGGGAATGTTGTACAAAATCACCGGGATGGAAACAGCATCTGCCACGGCCATAAAGTGCCGGTACAGACCTTCCTGCGTAGGCTTGTTGTAATACGGAGCCACAACAAGGGCGGCGGCGGCACCGGCCTGCTCTGCATGGCGCGCCAGATCAACCGCTTCGGATGTGCTGTTGGAACCCGCCCCGGCAATAACCGGCACGCGACCATTGGCAACTTTTATGGTGCGTTCAACAACAGCATGGTGTTCCGTGTGTGACAGGGTGGGGCTTTCCCCCGTTGTGCCAACGGCACACAGGCCTGCGGTGCCTTCCTTGATCTGCCAGTCCACCAGTTTTTCAAACGACTCAAAATCCAGGCTTCCGTCCCGGTTCATGGGGGTGATGAGTGCAGTAATGGAGCCGGAGAAGAATGTATGAGGCATGGAGCGGTCACTTATCCTGGAATGGCATCTGCTGGAGCGGAACGCGGGATGTCCTGCCCTTGGGTGGAAGCCTGGTGCCTGAATGGCGATTGTTGATAGACGCCTAGAATTGTGGCGTTTTTGGAAAAAAATTCAAGTTCTGCCAAAGCCTTGCCTAGGCGGGAATCGCCGGGGTGGCCCTCTACATCCATCAAAAAACGTGTAGCGGCAAACGTTTCGCCCGACATGTAGCTTTCCAGTCGGGTCATGTTGACGCCATTGGTGGCAAACCCCCCAAGCACTTTATACAGGGCGCCGGGGCTGTTTTGCACACTAAAGAGCAGCGTGGTCATGACATGGGGTGTCTGTGGTGTGGGCACCTGCGGTGTGCGCGCGGTAATATAGAACCGTGTCGTATTGTGGGAGGCGTCTTCCACATTCCGTTGTAGAATTTCCAGCCCATACAGTTCCGCAGCAAGGGCGGAGGCGACGGCGGCTTCTTCAGGCTTTTGCCAGAGTGCAACCAGTTCTGCAGCACCTGCCGTATCAAACTCGGTTACGGGTGTCAGGTTGTTGTTTTTGAGCAGATTGCGGATCTGGGCCATGGCCACAGGGTGCGTATGTACGCGGCGGATCTGCTCCATACGGGTGCCGGGCACCACCAGCAGGCAGTGTTCAACACGCTGGAAGTACTCACCAATAATATGCAGCCCCGCAGCGGGCAGGAGCGAATGAATGTCGGGCACACGGCCTGCCAGACTGTTTTCGCATGCCAGCATGGCCTGCTCGGCCTTGCCTGCATGAACTGCGTCGATGGCATCTGCAAAGCTATGGCATGGCAGGGTGGTCCAGCCGGGTCGCGCCGCGCGGCAGGCCATGTCGGAATACGCACCGTGCATGCCCTGAAAGGCTATAACCTTGTCCATCATGGCCTTTAAGCTCCAAGCAGGCGGCGTGCCCGTTCCAGATCCTGTGGTGTATCAACCCCAAAGGGCGCGATTGCAAGACGCGCGCAGCCAATACGCATACCATCCTCCAGTGCTCGGAGCTGTTCCAGACTTTCACGCTGTTCCAGACCAGATGGAGGAAGCTGGACAAAGCGGGCCAGAGCCGCCCGCCGCCATGCGTAAATCCCAACATGGTGCCATAGTGGTCCCTGCCCTGCGGGAATGGGCTGGCGGGAAAAATAGAGGGCGACCGCATGATGTGTGGCCTGCTCGAAATGGCATGCGACCTTGACTACAGAAGGAGCAGTTGCCTCTGCTTCCGTGCTAACGGGGGCGACAAGCGTTCCAATATCAAATGCAGGATGATCCAAGACCCCGCACACCGTATGCAGGGCATCTGGTGCCAGTGTGGGCAGGTCCCCTTGCAGGTTGATAATGGTGGAATACTGCCCCTGTGGGTCCAGCGTTTGCACGGCCTGCCAGACCCGGTCCGAGCCTGATGGCAGGTCAGGCTCGGTCAGTATGGCTGTCCCGCCTGCATTGGTAACAGCATCACAGATTTCGGGCTCGGCGGCGGCAACCACAACCGGACCAATTTCGGCCTTGAGTGCGGCATTAAGCACATGCACGATCATGGGCTGCCCGGCAATATCCGCCAGGGGCTTGCCGGGCAGCCTTGTTGAGGCAAGTCTGGCAGGTATGACAACAAGGGGCGGCATGATCAGCTTGCTCCAGAATACAGCGCGGCTTATAGGCGTGGAAAAGCGCCGCGCAGTCTAGAAAAGCTGCAATGCAAACGCAACCAGTGATCAGCAGGGGCAGAAGTGCGGATGGATGGCAGGTTCCTGAACAGGGTGGCGGTTTCGGCGCTGATAAGTGTAGTGGCCATGGGCAGTGCTCTGGTGGTGGCACGCTCTATTGTGCCGGACACGGCCCCTGTTGCCCCGGTTTTTCGCCTGCCGGACCTGCGGGCGGTTTCTATTGAGCCTTACATGTCGCGCGCCAGTCTGGCTCATGGCACTGTGCTGGCGGGGCGTATTTGTGCCCAGTGCCATGGTTTTACCCTCGGGAGCGAAGGCACTGCTGGCCCGGTTCTGGCAGGTGTTGTGGGGCGGAATATAGCCACCCTTCCCGGCTACGCCTATTCCGCTGCGTTGCGCCAGCATGCAGCGCAGATATGGGACGATCAGAAATTATCTGACTGGCTTATGGCTCCTGCCAGATACGCACCTGGTACGCACATGTCTTTTGCAGGTCTGCACGACCCGCAGGACAGGGCGGATGTGATCAGCTATTTGTACACACTGCATACCCCGGCCCCCACCCCAATAACAGGAACTCCCCGATGACCCCGCAGATAACAGACCAGTTTGTGGACGTGGCAACCATGCTGGCGGATACGGCGCGGAGCGTTGTCCGGCCATGGTTCAGGCGTGGTGTGGGAGTGGAGAGCAAAAAGGATGCAAGCCCGGTTACGGTCGCGGACAGGACGGCAGAACGGGTCATGCGGGCTATTCTGGCCGAACGTCTGCCAGACCATGGCGTGTTTGGTGAGGAGTTCGGGCAGGACAACGCTCAGGCGGATTACCAGTGGCTGCTGGACCCGGTGGATGGCACGCGGGCATTTGTAACCGGACGCCCGCTCTTTGGCACCCTGATTGCCCTTTTTTACAAAGGGGAGCCGGTACTGGGTATTCTGGACCAGCCGGTTCTGGGCGAGCGCTGGGTTGGGGTAAAGGGGCGTGCAACCGTGTTTACGTCCTCTTTGGGGGGGCAGGCCCATACCCGGCAGAATGTAGCACTTGGCGAGGCTGAAATGTCATGCACATCTCCCGAAATGCTGGAACTGGCCCCGCATGACCGCTGGAAGAACCTCAAGCAGCAGGCCCGCCGCATGACATGGGGGGGGGATTGTTATGCCTATGGGCTGCTTGCTCTGGGCCAGATTGACCTGATTACCGAATGTGACATGAACCCCTGGGACTGGGGAGCGCTTGTGCCCATTGTGCAAGGTGCTGGCGGAGTTATGAGCGCATGGGATGGGACCCCCCTGCGGATGGATGGAGATCGCACGGTTCTGGCCGCCGGTTCCCCTGCCCTGCACCGTGAGGCAGTGCGCATTCTGCGGGTGGATTAACAAGATTTATTGGTGGGGATAGTGCCAAATCTGGCGCGCCAGACTATGCACTGCCCCTGTTTTGCGATAGGTCTGCGCTTCGGTACAACAGCGATGGTCAGTCCAATATGAGCACGAGCACGCACCTGTCCCTCTCCAAGGACAAGATCCGTATTCTTCTGCTGGAGGGTATCCACGATAGTGCCGTCGCCCTCCTCAAGGCCTGTGGTTACGAGAATGTCGTACGCCACAAAGGCGCGCTTGAGGGCGATGCGCTCAAAAAAGCGCTGGAAGGCGTGCATATTGTTGGTATCCGCTCGCGTACGCAGCTGACCAAGGAAGTGCTTGAAGGTGCTGATCGCCTGATGGCTATTGGCTGCTTTTGCATTGGCACCAATCAGGTTGATCTTGAAACCACACGCCTGAACGGGATTCCGGTTTTTAACGCACCGTACAGCAACACGCGCTCCGTGGCCGAACTGGTCATGGGGGAAATTGTTATGCTGATGCGTCGGATTTTCCCTCGCTCGGTTGAGTGCCATAAAGGCGAGTGGACCAAATCTGCCGCCAATAGCTGGGAAGTGCGCGGCAAAACGCTTGGGATTGTGGGGTATGGCTCCATTGGCTCACAGCTTTCCGTTCTGGCGGAAGCCTTTGGCATGCGGGTTGTTTATTACGATGTGATGGATAAACTCGGCCACGGTAACGCCCTGCCGGTTGATACACTGGATGACCTGCTGGCGCAGAGTGATGTGGTAAGCCTGCATGTACCCCAGTTGCCCACTACGGCGAATCTGATGGGTGCGGAGCAGATCAGCAAGATGAAGAAGGGGTCCTTCCTCATCAACAATGCCCGCGGCAATGTTGTTGATCTGGATGCGCTGGCCAAGGCGCTGGAAAGCGGGCACCTGCTTGGTGCCGCCATTGACGTGTATCCCAAAGAGCCCAAAGGTCCGGGTGATCTGCTGTCCACCCCGATCATGGGGCTGGATAACGTTATTCTCACCCCTCATATTGGTGGTTCGACGGCGGAAGCTCAGGAACGTATTGGCGTGGAAGTAGCACGCAAGCTGGTGGAATATTCGGACGTGGGTTCCACGTTTGGTGCGGTTAACTTCCCCGGTGTCCAGCTGCCGCAGAGCCCGCGTGGCACACGCTTCATGCACGTGCATCATAACATGCCTGGTGTTATGATGAAGCTGAATGAAATCTTCCTGCGCGAAACCTGCAACGTCACCGCCCAGTTCCTCCAGACCGATGGAGAGATCGGTTATGTGGTGATCGAGGCCGATACGGGTGGGGATACGGATCTGGATGACCGTCTGCTCAAGGCTCTGCGTGAACTTGATGGCACGGTCCGTGCCCGCCTGATTTACAAGGGCCGTTAAGCATGGGCTACGGAGCGCGGGAATGATCTATTCCCGCATCCGCAGTTTTGCTTTTTCGGGTATCGAGGCCAGACCCGTATGGGTTGAAGTGCAGATATCCTCTGGTTTACCTGCATTTCTGGTTGTCGGTCTGCCAGACAAGGCGGTGGGTGAAGCGCGCGAGCGCGTTCGGGCCGCCTTGACGGCCATAGGGTTGGCGCTTCCCGCCAAGCGTATTCTTGTTAACCTTGTTCCTGCGGACCTCCCCAAGGAAGGGTCGCATTTTGACCTGCCCATTGCGCTGGCCCTGCTGGCCGCCATGGGGGTTATCTCCGCAGAGGAAGTGGGCCGTTATGCGGCTCTTGGCGAACTCTCGCTTGATGGACGGCTTAACCCTGTTTCAGGCGTGCTTTCGGCTTCTCTGGAGGCGGCCTCCATGGGACTGGGGCTTGTGTGTCCCGCTTTGCAGGGGGAGGAAGCCTTATGTGGTGGTGATATTGCCATTCTCGCGGCTCCTGACCTTCTGGCGTTAATCAACCATTTTGCTGGTCTGCAAATCCTCAGCACACCTGTTTTTTCCCGCTCGGAGCCTCTTTCCGCAGGTGTTGAGCCTGACCTTGCGGACATCCGGGGGATGGAAACAGGGCGCAGGGCGCTGGAAATTGCTGCCGCTGGAGGGCATTCCCTGCTGCTTTCCGGCCCGCCAGGTGCTGGCAAATCCATGCTGGCCGCCCGGTTGCGCGGGTTGTTGCCGGATCTGTTGCCATCGGAAAGTCTGGCGGTTTCACGTATCTACAGTGCGGCCGGGCTGTTGCCCGATGGCAGGCCCATACGCCGCCCGCCTGTCAGGGACCCGCACCATTCCGCGAGCCTGCCTGCACTGGTGGGGGGCGGAGCGCGCGCCAGACCGGGGGAAATCAGTCTGGCGCATCATGGTGTGCTGTTTTTGGATGAACTGCCCGAATTTTCGCGCGCAGCACTTGAGGCTTTGCGCCAGCCGCTGGAAACCGGGCAGGTCAGCATTGCGCGCGCAGCTGTGCATATTACCTACCCTGCCCGCTTCCAGCTTATAGCCGCCATGAATCCCTGCCGTTGTGGTTATCTGGGGGATGCAACGCGTGAATGCAGCAAAGCGCCCCGCTGTGGCGCGGATTATCTGGCGCGTCTGTCTGGCCCACTTATGGATCGTATTGATCTGCATGTAGCCATGCAGCCGTATGAACCCCTTGGTTACATGACACAGGCGGGTGGAGAAAATACTGCAACAGTCGCCGTACGGGTGGCTCAGGCCAGAATGCGCCAGACAGAACGACAGGGCGTGCAAAAAAATGCCGAGGCGGCGCTGAATGTGCTCTCTCTTACCGGGAGTGCTCTGGAACTGGCGCAGGCTGTGGCGGAGCGGTACCGTTTTTCCGCGAGGGGTTATACCCGTCTGTTACGGGTTGCCAGAACCATTGCCGATCTGGTGGCTGCGCCGGATGTAGAGCCCCAGCATATTGCCGAGGCTGCCACATTCCGTGTCCGTTCTGCGTCGTAAGGTTCAGGCTGCGTGGTGCAGGGCGTCAAAGGCCTGATCCAGATCATCAATAAGATCCTGCGCGTTTTCCAGACCGATCTGTAGCCTGAAAGCGGGAGATTCTGGCTGCTCAGCGCCAAAGTTCCGCGTTATGCCTCCTGTGGTCGGGAGCACCAGGCTTTCATACCCTCCCCATGACGCACCAATACCAAACAGACGCATGGCGTTAATCATGTGTTCCATGCTCTGGCAGGTGTATGGAGCGTTCAGAACCACGCCAAACAGGCTACCAGCCCCTGTAAAATCGCGTTTCCAAAAGTTATGGCCCGGGCAGTCTGGCAGTGCGGGGTGCAGGACCTGCGCCACTTCGGGGCGCTGTTTGAGCCATGTGGCAACCTGCAGGGCGGTGCGGGCCTGCTGCGCCATACGAACCCCCATTGTGCGCAGACCACGCAGGGTAAGCCAGCACTCGTCCGGTCCGGCAACCTGACCAAGCTGGATGGAGGCGTCCCGCAGGATATGCCAGCTTGCCGGATCAGCTACAGTGATGGCTCCTGCAATCACATCGGAGTGGCCGGAAGGGTATTTGGTCAGGGCCTGAATGGAGACATCCACGCCATGTTCAAATGGGGCAAAAATGCCGAACCCCCATGTGTTGTCCAGAAAAAGACGGGCGCCATGCTGGTGGGCAACTTCCGCCAGCATGGGAATATCCTGCACTTCAAATGTATGGCTGCCCGGACTCTCGGTAAAAATGATGCGGGTGTTGGGCTGGACGTACTCTTCCACTTCGGGCCGAGTGGCACAGGGCGGAAAGTAGGAAATATCCACCCCAAAGCGGCGGAGCATGTTTTCAGCAAAGCGGCGGGTTGGGCCATAAACGCTGTCGGCCAGCAGGCAGTGATCGCCTGCCTTTAAAAAAGCCAGTAACGGCGTGGTGCATGCCGCCAGACCGGAGCTGACAATCTGACAGTCTGTGCCACCTTCTATGCGTGCAATCAGTTTTTCCAGTTCATGCTGGGTGGGAGAACCCATAGCGCCATAGATGCTGGAGTGATCATAACGCTCCTGCCCTTTGCGGCTCATGCTCTTGAGGGAGGGAAAGAGCACAGTGGAGCCTCGCTCCAGCGGTGGATTGACGTATGTCCCCATCTCGGGAGGGGGCGCCCTACCTGTATGGGTCAGGGATGTGCCAAGTTTCTGCCACCCGGCATCCACACTGTTGCGTTCTGTCATGGATTTTGGCCAGTTGTAACGGGTGTACCGGGTGTGCTGCCCCACTCGGCCCAAGAACCATCATAAAGGGCGTTGGAGGGAAATCCCGCCAGTTCCAGCGCAACGTTCAGAACCGCGGCGGTCATGCCGGAACCACAGGTGGTAATGGGGTGCGTTGTGGCGGAAACCCCCGCCTGTAAAAACAGGGTTTGCAGTTGTGCGGCGGGAAGGAAAAAGCCATTTTCGTCCAGCACGGTTTTATAGGGAATGTTACGCGCGCCGGGCATGTGCCCGGACTTTACACCCGCGCGTGGTTCGGGGTCTGTGCCATAAAAACGTGCAGCACTCCGGGCGTCCAGTATGGGGCGGTTTTGCTGCCGCACATGTTCAAGCATATCCCCAAGACCGGCCAGACGGGAATATTCTGTTCTGGGATGGTAGACCTGTGGGGCATACGAAGCGCTCTCCCCCTGTTCCACCGGCAGGTTCTGCTGTCGCCAGGCATTGAGGCCACCTTGGATGATCTGGGTTTTTTCATGCCCGAATAGCCTGGTCATCCACCAGGCCCGGCAGGCAGAAGCTACATTGCCCTGATCGTAAAAAACAATATGGGTCTGAGGCGTAATGCCCATCTGGCCAAACAGATGGGCAAAGCGTGCGGCGGATGGCACGGTATTTGGCAGGGTGCTCTGCGGGTCAGAAAAAACAGAGATGTCAAAATACTGGCTACCCGGAATATGGCAGGCTTTAAATTCAGCCTGCGGGTCAAATGTCTCTCCGGGCAACAGGGTGGTGGCATCCAGAAAGCGGATTGTCGTGTCCTTGGCGAGCGCTGGCAGGAAGCTGCCGGGAATGAGAGGAGACATGACCAGAGACCTCATGTTTTTTTAACAGGACAATAACGATCACATAGTCCTTCGAAACTGGCAAATGAGTTATGATATGTGAAAGGGCTTCACTAAAGCCTCTATCCGAACCGGCTGGAAACTCGGTGCGGAATGCGCCATACCATACAACTGATATGCCATGTTCCTGTCAGTAGGACATAACAGTAAGGCGTTCGGTGGTTTGTTGCGCGCATGACAGATAGTCACACATTGACGGCTGAACGTATTCTCCGGTTTTTATTGCTGGCAGGCATTGCCTATGGATGCATTGCCGTGCTGGTTCCTTTTTCCTCTGCCCTGCTCTGGGCGGGCGTGCTGACCTATACCACATGGCCTTTTTTCCAGTATCTGCGGCGGAGCATGGGGGCCAATGCGGCCAGCCTGATCATGACGATCCTGTGCGCTGTGTGTGTGGTGTTTCCACTCGCGCTTCTGGCATCGGCCTGTGTGGCGTCTGGCCCGCGCTGGGCTTTGCAGCTGACATCCCTGTTCGGGCAGGTCAACCAGTTGCCTCCCCTGCCGAGATGGCTGGACAACCTGCCTGTTTTTGGACCGGATATCCATCATCGCTGGGCGTTGTGGAGCCGTAACCTCGGGCTTGCTGCGGCTGAATTGCGCCCCTATGCGGGAGGAATTATCCAGTCTGTTCTTGGTGTGCTCATGCAAATGGCCAATGGAGCACTGCATCTTGTAACGGCTTTGTTCATTTCCTTCTTTTTCTGGATCAGCGGCTCCATTCTATGGGACACGTTGCAGGCCGTTATCCTGCGGATTGCCGGCCCTCAGGCGGGGCGGCACCTGTCCATTATTGCCAGTACAGTGCGCGGCACCGTGTATGGCATTCTGGGCACCGCCATTATTCAGGGTATTCTGACCGGGCTCGGGTTGTGGTTCTTTGGTGTGGCCGAGCCGGTTATTCTGGGCGGAATTGCAGCCTTTCTGGCGGTATTCCCTGTTGGTGCGCCTTTGGTGTGGATCCCGGCCGCGGTGTGGTTGTTTGTAACCCATCACCAGCTCAAGGGGATTTTGCTTATCATCTATGGCGTGGCGTTTATTTCTGGTGCGGATCATCTTATCCGTCCGCTATTTATAGCGCGTGGGTCCAAGCTGCCTTACCTGCTTACCGTGCTGGGGGTCATAGGTGGATTGCTGGCTTTTGGTGGGGTGGGTATTTTTCTCGGGCCGGTCCTGCTTGCTACCGGCTTTACGCTGACCATGGAATTTGCGCAGGGCGGGCCGGCGCGGCCACCACTGGATGATACAAGGAATATCGCATCATGAAGAGCCGTCTGGCCCGTTTTGTTGAGCTTGCATCCAAAGGGCGGCGCAGGCATGTGGCTGCCAATGACACACCCGGGGTCCGCATTATCAGTTGGAACCTGCTCCGTCGCACAGGGGCGACAGTGCATGATGTGGCCGCCCTTATTGAGGCCGAACAGCCGGATATTCTGCTCATGCAGGAAGCCACGGTGGAAATAGACGTGCTGCCTGATGTGATTGGTGGCCACTATGCACGCTCCCCCCTGCCGGGGCGTATTCATGGTGTCGCATGCTGGAGCCGCATGCCTTTTGCGCGGCCGCCACGGGCATGCACCATTCCGTCAGGACCAATCGTTAAACGACACGCCCAGATAATAGATTATCCCCAGTTTTCTCTGGCTAATGTGCATCTTTCACATGGGCAGATGCTTAACCGCAGGCAGTTGCGGCGGATTGCATCCCTGCTTTCTGCGCCATGCGCTATTCTGGGGGATTTTAATCTGGTGGGGCCAACCCTTGTTCCGGGATTTGCCGATGTGGGGCCAAAAGCTCCGACACACCGCATGATTGACCTGCTGCCCATTCGTCTGGACCGTTGTCTGGTGGAGGGCATGGTCTGCTCGGACGCGCAGGTGCTGCCCATTTTTGCCTCGGATCATCGGCCTATAGCGGTCACACTCCAGCCAGAAATTGGTCGGCGTACACTGGCGAGTGCTTACAGGTAAGGCATGAACAGTCTGGCAAAGGAATCCCGTATGCGGGTTGGGTAGTTCCGCTTGTCCAGATCATAATGTGTTAGCCGCTGGTTGCGGTGCTGGCATATGAATTCATCCATGATTTCCGCCATGGTGACGTCATATGTCTCCATATTGATTTCAAAGTTCAGACGCAGGCTGCGAATATCAAGGTTGGAACTGCCGACAAAAGACCATGCCTTGTCCACAACCATCAGTTTGGAATGGTTAAAGGGAGGATTGGCGTGCCAGACCCGTGCTCCTGTATCCAGCAGAGGGGATATATTGGCGGCACAGGCCCAGTCCAGCGGACGATGGTTGCTGCGGAGTGGAATAATAATATCTACCTGTACGCCGCGTAAGGCTGCCAGCCCGAGTTCGGATAAAAAGCGGGCACCCGGTAAAAAATAAGGTGTCATCAACCGTATGCTTTTGCGCGAAAGCGTAATGGCCTGAAGCATGGTATATTCAATTTTTTCCAGATCTGTGTCCGGCCCCGCAGTAACAATCCGGGCCAGCGAACTCCCTTTACTGGCATGTTCTTGTAAAAAGAGATCCCGGTTCAGTTGTTCCCCGGTTGTAAAATACCAGTCCCATGCGGCAACCTGTGCCAGTTGGTGCACAACTGGCCCTTCAATTCGGAAATGCGTGTCAGATACAGGGTGCCGGGGCTTGCGCGCGACCAGATTGTTGTCGGCAATGTTGAGCCCCCCCATAAACCCAATGCGACCATCCACAACCAGAATTTTGCGGTGGTTCCGTAAATTAAGGAACGGCATCCGCCAGGGGAGAAGTGAATGCATGAAGCGTGCGCAGGGAACCCCTTCCCTTTTCAGATAACGGTAGATGGGAGATAAAAAATATCCACTGCCAATACCGTCCACCAGCACACGGACGTTGACCCCCCTTTTATGCGCGGCAATCAGCTTGTCTGCGAATAATTGCCCGCTGGCGTCATGCCGGAAAATATACGAACATAGCAGAATGCTTCTGGTCGCTGTTTCTATGGCGTCCAGCATATGCGGGTAAGCGCCATCGCCATCATGCAGGCTGGTGATGCTGTTATTGCCAACAACGGGGCGGGTTGTCAGCTTGCCCACCATTAATGCCAGGGGAGCAAACTGGCCATCAAGCTCCCTGTTCCATGCAGACAGGTCAGCCCCATCCGGCCTGTGTGTCGTTCTGTCCCCCACCAGCTTTTTGGCTAGTCGGGTCACACGGTTGATCCCGAACATGAGGTAGAGAACTGTTCCCAGAAACGGCATGAGAACACATATGCCAATCCACCCGATGGCGGATGACGTATTCCGTTTTGTAAGCAGAATATGCAAACTCACGCCGGTAACCAGACACAGGCGCACACACGCAACAATCAGGACTGTTGTGGAAAACTGGAGATCAAAAAACATGGTGGAGAGAAGGCTTACACAACAGGTGGCTGACGTCCACAACATAGCGAATAAGTGTTCTGCACAACAGCGTCCAGTCTCTGCCGCAAAACGGGCGAGAGGTTATGCGTCCTACCACAATGGTCTGGCGGCGGAGGAGGCTGTTTGCCAGAAATTGCGGGGTTCAGGGTGGCACATTCTGCTCCAAAGGGCAAAAACCCGTCGGGGAGAAATTGATATTGTTGCACAAAATGGCGCAACAATCTGTTTTATTGAAGTCAAGCAGCGCCAGACATTGCGTGGAGCGGCGGAATGTCTTTCCGCAGCGCAGTCCCGAAGAGTATACAAGGCCGCAGAGTGTCTGCTGCAAAGCCACCCACAGTGGCAGTATGAAAACCTGCGATTTGACCTGTTTATGCTGGACGCAAAAGGCCAGATGGCATGGCTGGAAGATATTATCCGTCAGATGTAAGGCGCAGGGGCAGATTAAGGACTACCCTGCCCAGAAACGTGGCCCGTTTAAACCAGACGGCATTCAGGTACGGCGGTGGGGCTTGCTGCCGTGTATCGCGGTATGTGCGCTGGGATGGTAGCTGACCAGATGCACCATTTTACCATGCTGGGCAGAGGCCAGTACTACCTTGTGCGGCGCATGGCTTGCTGTTGCCGTATGGTGCACAATATGGCGAACATGCACGACAGGTGGTGGTGCGGTCAGGGAGGCAAAGGTTAATTTACTCGCTTCCAGATCGGAAAGAACACGTTCCGCATGCACAGAAGAACTTGTGGCCATTACACTCAGACCGATACCGGCCAGAGCAAAAAGCCCGCGTACAAACGGCACTCGCGTCATTAACCTTAACCCCCTGATCTTATGTCTGCCTGAAACTATACAAAGCAATTACAGGCTGACAACCCATAATTCAGGCGGATGCGTTGCAGGCGATGTTTTTTTCCTGCAGCAGTTTTTGCAGTTCACCGGTCTGGTACATTTCGGTCACAATGTCACACCCACCAACAAACTCACCTTTGACGTAAAGCTGGGGAATGGTGGGCCAGTTGGAATAGTCCTTAATGCCCTGACGCAGTGCGGAATCTGCCAGAACATTGGCGGCTTTGAACGGTACGCCAATCTGCTGCAGAATCTGCACTACGCGGGCAGAAAAGCCACACTGTGGGAAATCGGCATCCCCTTTCATGAAAAGCATGACAGGGTTTGAATCAATATCCTGCTGGATGGTCTGTTTGATGGAATCAGTCATCTGTCTGTTATCCTTGCTCGTGTAGAATCCGGGCTCTGGTCAGGGAGCGGACGTGCGGAGAGCCAGCGCATGCAGCTTGCCCCCCATATGTCCTTCAAGCGCATTATAAACGAGTTGATGCTGCCTTACACGCGGAACATCACGAAACGCCTCGCTTACAATCGAACAGGAATAGTGATCCCCGTCTCCTGCCAGATCATCAATCTTGATCTGGGCATCGGGGAACGCCTTCAGAATATAAGCTTCAAGTTCTGTGGTGGACATGGCCATGGTGCTGTCTCTCCCCTATTGGTCCATCAACGCAGGAAAAAAGATTTCATGCGCGGATTTAAGGCGTGCGGCAGATATGGTGACGCCGCTGGGAAGAATCAATTCATTTCCTCCGGAGCGACCCATCAGACGTGCAGGTACTCCGACCTGTGCGGCTCTGGCGCAAAAAGACTTGGCATCGGCAACGCATACAAGGTAGCGGGCCTGATCCTCACCAAACCAGAAGGCTTCTGGCCGGATGCCGGAATCCGGGCTTTCCAGTTCGCAACCCGTGCCTGACGCCATGACCATTTCGGCCGCGGCAACCAGAATGCCGCCGTCGGCAATGTCATGGCATGCGCTAATCTGGCCTGCCTGAATTTCGGCCCGGACAAAATCCCCGTTCCGCTTTTCTGCTGCCAGATCAACCGCTGGTGGAGCGCCTTCTTCACGTCCCAGAATCTCACGCAGCCAGATGGACTGGCCAAGTTCACCCTTGGTCGCGCCAATCAGCACCAGATCGCTGTCGGGCTGCATGCCAAGACCGACGGCAGAGGACACATCATCCAGCACACCAAGCCCACCAATGGCGGGTGTTGGCAGAATGGCCTGTGTTGTGCCGTCAGGCAGCCGGGTTTCGTTATACAGGGAGACGTTACCGCTCACGATGGGGAAGTCGAGAACCTTGCAGGCCTCTCCCATGCCCTCAAGGGCCGCAATGAACTGGCCCATGATCTCCGGCTTTTCGGGATTGCCGAAGTTCAGGTTGTCCGTCACCGCCAGAGGGCGTGCGCCGGTTGCCGTAATATTGCGCCATGCTTCAGCCACAGCCTGTGCGCCACCTGTGCGCGGGTCCGCCTGACAGTAGCGTGGCGTGCAATCTGTTGTCAGTGCAAGACCGAGCTGTGTATCTTCCACCTTAACAATGGCGGCATCCGCAGCGCCGGGGCGGCGCACGGTCTGCCCCCCTACGGTGCTGTCATACTGGTTCCAGACCCATGCGCGCGACGCCAGATCGGGCGAGGCCACAAGCTGGAGCAGCATGGCATCAAGCGAGAGCGGTGCGTGGACACTGCCCAGCTCTGCGGGTTTTTCCGGCGCGATGGAAGGACGGTCATAAACCGGGGCTTCATCGGCCAGAGGTTCAAGCGGAATATCAGCCTCAAGCTGGCCTTTGTGCTTGATGACAATATGGCCGGTTTCGGTCAGGTGACCGATAATGGCAAAGTCCAGTTCCCACTTTTCAAAGATCTGGCGTGCCAGTTCTGTCCGGTCAGGGCGCAGGACCATGAGCATGCGTTCCTGACTTTCAGAAAGCATCATCTCATATGCGGTCATATTGGGTTCGCGCTGGGGCACGGCATCAAGGTCAAGCTCGATACCAACGCCACCCTTGCCAGCCATTTCCACGGCGGAAGAGGTCAGGCCCGCTGCACCCATGTCCTGAATGGCAACAATGGCATCTGTTGCCATCAGTTCCAGACAGGCTTCAATCAGCAGTTTTTCAATGAAGGGGTCGCCAACCTGCACGGTCGGGCGCTTGGAAAGCGCGTCTTCATCAAACTCGGCGGAGGACATGGTGGCACCATGGATACCGTCCCGCCCTGTGCGTGAACCAACATAGACAACAGGGTTGCCAACACCAGCTGCGGCAGACAGGAAAATACGGTCCTGCCGGGCAATGCCCACGGTCATGGCGTTGACAAGCGGGTTACCGTCATATGCCGGGTGGAAGTTGATTTCCCCCCCGACTGTCGGCACGCCCACGCAGTTGCCATAGCCACCAATCCCGCGCACCACGCCATCCACAATACGGCGGGTAATGGGGTTTTCAGGGCTGCCAAAACGCAGGGCGTTCAGGTTGGCAATCGGGCGTGCACCCATGGTGAACACGTCACGCAAAATGCCGCCAACACCTGTGGCCGCGCCCTGATAGGGTTCGATAAAGGAAGGGTGGTTATGGCTTTCCATCTTGAAGATGGCGGCATAACCCTGCCCGATATCCACAACACCTGCGTTTTCACCCGGCCCATGGATAACCCAGGGGGCCTTGGTTGGCAGGCCACGCAGCCATTTGCGGGAAGATTTGTAGGAGCAGTGCTCCGACCACATGACGGAAAAAACACCCAGTTCCGTCAGGCTGGGCGTACGGCCCATGATAGACAGAACACGGCCGTATTCCTCGCCCGTCAGGCCGAATTCACGCGCCAGGGATTCATCAACGGTTACAGGCTTATTCACCGGACCAGAGCCTCCACCAGACCTTCGAACAGCGGCAGACCATCCTCGCCCCCCATCAGCGGATCAACCAGATCCTCGGGGTGGGGCATCATGCCGCAGATACGTTTGTTTTCGCTCAGAACACCGGCAATGCTGTTCACGCTGCCGTTGGGGTTGCTTGTTCTGTCATCCGCGCACACACGTCCCTTGGCATCGGCGTAGCGGAATGCAACGCGGCCTTCGCCTTCAAGCATGGCAAGGGTCTGGGCATCGGCTGTGTAGTTGCCATCCCCGTGTGCCAGTGGAGTGCGGAAGATGTCGCCCTTTTTCCAGCGCCGGGTAAAAGGAGTGCCTTCAACCTCCACGCGCAAATGGCAGTCTTGCGAGAGGAACCGCAGGTCCGCATTCCGCAGGAGCGCGCCGGGGAGCAGGTTGCTCTCGGTCAGGATCTGGAAGCCGTTGCACACGCCCAGAATATGCCCGTCTTTGGCGGCAAAGTCGCGCACGGCCCCCATGATCGGGGAATGCGCGGCCATTGCGCCACAACGCAGGTAGTCACCATAGCTGAAGCCACCGGGCAGCACGACCAGATCCACACCGCTCAGATCTGTCTCATGGTGCCAGATCATACGAGGGGCCTGCCCGGTCACGCGCCGCAGGGCAATGGCCATATCTCGTTCCCGGTTCGTGCCGGGAAATACGACAATCGCTGCTTTCATTTTTTCACGTCACACGGATAAGAGTCATGCAGGGCGGTAAAAACGCTCTCTCCCACTGGTTTGCCCAGTGAGTCGGTATGCGCTTTCAGCCAGGTGAGCACCTTGGCGCGGATAGCGGCAATGTCTTCGCTTGCCGGCACACAAAAGCCTGTGGGGGGGGAGGTATCACCCGTATTATGCGCGTTGATCTGGGCAAGGGTTACGCCATCGGTCAGACCGCTCAGATAAGCATCGCACGCGGTGTGTGAGGCCGAGCTGGAGCACATCTTGCCAAGTGCGCCCGCCTTCATGGGGGCCAGCCGCTGGGCATGTGCCAGACCGGGGACCGCCAGCGCACCAGCAAGGGCGATCAGGGCAAGGCGCTTCATGCCACAACCTCTACCGAGTAGTCCTCGATGACCAGATTGGCGAGCAGGTTGCGGGCCATTTCCCCCGCTTTTTCGTGCGCTTCTTCTGCTTTTACACCATGCAGTTCCAGCTCTATGACCTTGCCAACGCGCACGTCCTGCACGCCTTCAAAGCCCAGTGTGTGCAGTGCGTGACCAATGGCCTTTCCCTGCGGGTCCAGAACGCCGTCCTTAAGCATGACGGTTACACGTACTTTCATTCTCAAACTCCCAAAGTACCCGTAGGGGTTACTGAACTGTTTCTGGGCCTTTCATGTCACCCCCGGCACCGTTTTCCGGCAGGATGCCCATGCGGCGTGCAACTTCCTGATACGCTTCCTTCACGTTGCCCAGATCGCGGCGGAAGCGGTCCTTGTCGAGCTTTTCGTTTGTGTGAAGGTCCCACAGGCGGCAGTTATCAGGCGAAATTTCGTCAGCAAGAACAATACGCATGTCCTCACCTTCCCAGCACCGGCCGAACTCGAGCTTGAAGTCCACGAGCTGGATACCGATGCCGCTGAACAGGCCACAGAGGAAGTCGTTCACGCGCATGGACATGCCCGTAATATCTTCCAGATCATGCGGGCAGGCCCAGCCGAATGCGATAATGTGATCTTCCGATACCAGCGGGTCACCAAGTTCGTCGTTCTTGTAATAGAACTCAACAATCGGGCGTGGCAGGCGCTGGCCTTCGGGAATATTGAAGCGCTTGGAAATGCTGCCAGCGGCAACATTGCGGATGACCACCTCAAGCGGGATAATCTCCACTTCCTTTACCAGCTGCTCACGCATGTTGATGCGGCGGATAAAGTGAGTGGGGATGCCGATTTCCTGCAAACGCAGCATCAGGTGTTCGCTAATGCGGTTGTTGAGCACACCTTTGCCGGTAATCACACCGCTTTTGGCACCATTGCCAGCCGTGGCATCGTCCTTGAAGTATTGCACAAGGGTCCCCGGTTCCGGACCTTCAAAGAGGATTTTGGCTTTACCTTCATAAAGCTGGCGGCGACGGGCCATAATGATCCTTACCTGTCGAAATGTGTGCGGGTGGTTGGGTGACCGCCCCAAAAAACGGGGGAACCAAGCTGGTGGTTCACCCCTTTATTGCTCCCGTGTTCATAGCAGGCTTCCCGCGTGGAGGATACAGCCTGTGCAAACCGGGCTGCGGTTACTGTTTGGGGCCAGTTTCGCCGAAGATTTTTTCAAACTGGAAGTCCAGCGCCTTCAGGTGCTGGCGGCTGTCCATGGCGGCATCCAGCACGTCGGCGGGAATACGGCCCGAAATTTCGGCATCATCGGCCAGATTTTCGCGGAATGTTTTGCCTTCGGGCGTGCCCAGTCTGGTCCATGTTGCCATCGCGTTGCGCTGGACAATACGGTAGGCATCCTCGCGCGACAGGCCAGCTTTTGCCAGTGCCAGCAGAACTTCGCCCGAATGGACCACGCCGCCAAGGCTTTCGATATTCGCAGCCATACGGTCGGGGTACACCACAAGCTTGGAGATCATGCCGGACAGGCGGGCCAGGGCAAAGTCCAGCCCGATGGTGGCATCGGGGCAGATGTTGCGCTCGACCGAGGAATGGCTGATGTCTCGCTCGTGCCACAGTGCCACGTCTTCCAGTGCCGGAATAACGGCCGCGCGCACCAGACGGGCAAGGCCGGTCAGGTTTTCGGTCAGCACGGGGTTGCGCTTGTGGGGCATGGCGGAAGAGCCCTTCTGCCCCGGATGGAAGAATTCCTCCGCTTCGCGCACTTCGGAGCGTTGCAGGTGGCGGACTTCCGTTGCAAGCCGCTCAATGCCGCTGGCAATAACGCCCAGGGCGCAGAAGAATGCAGCATGGCGGTCACGCGGGATAACCTGAGTGGAAACTGTTTCGGCCTGCAGGCCAAGGCGTTCGGCCACGTAGGCTTCCACGCGCGGGTCAAGATGGGCATATGTGCCCACAGCACCGGAAATGGCGCAGGTGGCAATTTCGGCCCGTGCGGTTTCAAGGCGGGTTCTGTTCCGGGCGAACTCGGCGTAATGGCCAGCAATCTTGAGGCCGAAAGATGTGGGCTCGGCATGAATGCCGTGGCTGCGGCCAATGGTCAGGGTGTGTTTGTGTTCAAACGCACGTGCCTTGAGGGCGGCCAGAGTTTCGTCCAGATCCTTGAGCAGCAGGTCAGTGGCCTGCACTAGCTGCACGGCAAGGCAGGTGTCCAGCACGTCCGAAGAGGTCATGCCCAGATGGACAAACCGGCTTTCGGGGCCAACTTTTTCTGCCAGCCATGTCAGGAACGCAATAACGTCATGCCGTGTTTCGGCTTCGATCTCGTCAATCCGTGCGAGGTCCGCATCGCAAAAAGCAGCCATGGCGGCGTTGCCTTTTTCGCGGACCACTTTGGCGGCTTCCTTGGGGACCGTCCCGTATTCCGCCATGGCTTCACAGGCCAGAGCTTCGATCTCGAACCAGATTCGATAGCGGTTTTCAGGGGACCAGATTGCGGCCATGACGGGGCGGGTATAGCGCGGCACCATAACGCGAATTCCTTAACCAGAACAGTTTAAACGTCAGACAGGTGGCGTCTCTCTAGCGGATTTCGCGCATGTCGTCTGCCCGCAATGCGGAAAACTTTGACATTTTCTGCCGCGTGCCAGAAATACACGCCATTCAATGCATGTTCCGGAATCGGAGTTATTGTGGCCAACCTATTTGATTCTGCCAGTTTTCCGGCAGTTGCCGCCCTCTTGCAGGTTGTGCTGATTGATGTGACCCTGGCCGGGGACAACGCGGTTGTCATTGGTATGGCCGTACGCTCCCTTGGCGGGGCACAGCGGCGCAAGGCCATTTGGGCCGGTGTGGGGCTGGCTGCGGTCATCCGGGTGCTGCTCGCACTTGTGGCGGTCAAGCTGCTGAGCATTGTCGGCCTGACACTGGCTGGCGGGCTGCTTCTGCTATGGGTCTGCTGGCGCATGTACCGCGAAATGCAGCACAGCAACGCTTCCGATGGGGAAGCGGGCAGCGCACCGGGCAGTCTGCGTTCGGCCATCATCAAAATCCTGATCGCTGATTTATCCATGAGTCTGGATAACGTGCTGGCCGTGGCCGGGGCTGCACGTGAACACCCCGGTATTCTGGTTATGGGGCTGGCCCTGTCTGTTGTGCTTATGGGGCTTGCGGCCTCCCTGATTGCGCGGCTGCTTGAACGTTATAAGTGGATTTCGTGGGTGGGGTTGCTGGTTGTGCTGGCTGTTGCCGTGGAACTGATAGTCAGTGGCGGCGGAGAGGTCTGGGGCCACCTGCTCTGAGCCTGACGCAGGTGTGTCAGGCAGGCCGTCCCTGCCTGACAAAAGAACTTGCTAAATTGCAAAAAAACCGTTGAATTTCGGGTATGACCCGTTCTTACCCTTCATGGCGGCGGCAGCTTGTTGCCGCGGTATCTCTGGTCGGGTTTTCCCTGACCGCCTGCTCTGGTCCATCTGCCCAGCCGGTGTCTGCTCCCGAGGTGAGTGCGGGAGCAGATGATGTCGTCTCCCCAGCCCGCAGCACCATGCAGACTGGCAACCTGAACGACCGGCTGGATACATGGCTCCGTCTTGTCGGGCCAGCACATGCCAGTGCTCAGGATTATGCTGACTTTTTACAATCCGGCAGTGTGTGGCCCCGCTGGTCGGTACTGGTCCTGCGTATGCAGCAGGCTCTGGCAAGCGAGACAGATACACAAATGCTGGCCCGCTTGTGCCACAGCCAAAAACTGACTTATGCTCCGGCACTGGTGCAGTGTGCTACGCAACTGCCAGATGATAAATCCCTTCAGCAGCAGCTTGTGGCCGAGGCCATAACCGCATGGACCGATGGGAGCGACACACCAGCCGCAGCGACTGCACTGGCGGGTACATTTGGGGCAAGCCTTACTCCCCAGAGTTCATGGTTACGTTTTGACCGGCAGGAACGTGCTGGGCTGATCAATGCAGCCCAGCAGACCCTGCCCTATCTTTCCGCCAGCAGGCAGCCTCTGGCGCAGGCCCGGCTGGCGTTAAGAAACAACGATGCAGCGGCGCAATCCCAGTTTGATGCCCTGCCTTCTTCTGCGCGCACTGATCCATGGCTTGTGCTGGATCTGGCCCGCTGGCTGCGTAAGCAGCAACGCTATGACGAAGCCGTTGCCCTATGGAAAGCCGGGGCCGTTGAGGCTGAACGAACAACCCGCTCCAAACTGTTCTGGCGTGAGCGGGACGGGCTGGCCCGTGAGTTGATCCAGCAGAATCGGGCCGGGGATGCCTTTGCTGTGGCGAATGACACGACTGCTCAGGATGAGAGCCGTCTGGAGGCCGTGTTCCTGAGTGGGTGGATAGCCCTGCGCCTGCAGCATGATGCCGCGACCGCAGAGGATTTTTTTCGTCAGCTTACTGAGTCTTCCTCACTTATTACACGCAGCCGTGGATTTTACTGGCTTGGTCGCGCCCGCGCCGCTGCGGGCAATATGGCTGCGGCGCAGGCGGACTGGACGCGCGCCACAGCCTACCCCGGCACCTATTACGGTCAAATGGCGGCCGCTACTCTGGCAGGGCAGGCCAATGCTCTGTTAGAGCCCGGGCAGGTGCCTGCACTGATCGTACAGAATCTCAGGAAGGCGGATAACGTAATCCCCTCTCCTTCTGAAGACGCACTGCCAACGGGTAACGATCTGCTTCTGGCGGCTCTCAGGCTGGCGGCCATGGGGGATAAAGACCACACACGCGATTTTTTGAACCTGTTTGAAAAACAGGTCACGCAAACCCCGCAGCGTCAGGCGCTTTCATCTCTGGCACTGCGTCTGGGTGTGCCCGATATTGCCGTGACCATAGCGCGCCATGCCGGGCGGGATGGCGTGTTTATGCTGCGTTCAGGCTGGCCCCTGCCTTACACACCGCCCCAGAGTTCTTTGCCCAAGGATTTTGTCATGGGCCTCATACGGCAGGAAAGCAGCTTTAACCCTGATGCAGTCAGCCCTTCCAATGCCATAGGTCTTATGCAGATCAAGCCTTCCACTGCGGCGGATATGGTGCGCGCTGCCGGGGTGGCGCCATCTGCCGCTACGGCTCCGGGGCTGCGGAATGCACAAAATAACATGCAACTGGGTACAGCCTACCTGCTCCACCTGCAGGACCGGTTTGGCCCCATAGTCCCCTATATGGCGGCTGCTTATAATGGTGGCCCCACCCGTTTGGCCAAATGGCTGACCACGGCAGGGGACCCCGCCCATAATGGAGGGGACATGGAGCAGATGGTCGACTGGGTGGAAAATATTCCTTACGCTGAAACACGTAATTACGTGCAACGCGTATGGGAAAACATGATTGTTTACAAAGCGTTGGAAACTCAGGAATGACCCCTGCCCGTCTGATCGCAACGTTTGGAGGCTGTGGCCTGTCCCCCCGTGCGCCCGGCACCGTTGGCTCCTTTGCTGCTCTGCTGGTTGGGCTGCCTTTGCTAAAGCGACCCCGTACGCTGGCCTGTGCTGCTGTAGCGGCAACCGTTGTGGGCTGGTGGGCCACCGCACGTGCGGGCAAAGGGGAAGATCACAGCTGGATTGTGATTGATGAAGTGGCGGGTATGTGGATCGCCCTGCTGGCCTGTTTACCCGATAGTGACCAGAGCGAGGAAGCAACCAGAGCTACGTACCGGCTGCTATGGCCCATTGTGGCGTTTGGGCTGTTCCGGGTGTTTGACATTACAAAGCCCGGCCCCATAGGCACGCTGGACAGGCGGCATGATGCTCTTGGCGTTATGGGGGATGATGTGCTGGCCGGGTTTGCCAGTGCAGGCTGTGTGCACGCACTACGCAAAGTATGGGCAGCACGGAACTAGAAAGGGTTGAACATGCTCGAACAGACAGAAGGATATGGCGGCACTGCGGTTCTGGCCGAAGCCGAGCGTGTTCTGGCTCTGTTGCGCGCAGCAGAACTGCGGGTTGTTACGGCTGAGAGCTGCACGGGCGGGCTGGTCGCGGGGGCATTAACGCATTTTGCCGGGTCATCGGATGTGACCGAAGGTGGTTTTGTCACCTACTCCAATAGCATGAAGCAGGCTGTGCTGGGTGTACAGGCCAGCACATTAGCGGCCCATGGCGCAGTGAGTGCGCAAACGGTAGAGCAGATGGCTGAGGGAGCGCTGAATGCCTGTTCCAACGCTGCTGTGGCCGTGTCTATTTCCGGTATCGCCGGGCCGGGAGGAGGCAGTGTGGACAAACCGGTGGGTCTGGTCTGGTTTGCCACTGCACTACGTGGAGGCCCAACACGCGCGGACCAGCAGATATTCTCCGGAGATCGGGCACAGGTGCGCGAGCAGGCGGTGTTACATGCCTTAAGGCTTGTTTCTGCCCGTTTGCTCCATCAGTAGCAGGTTATTGCCTGTCGGTCGGGTTATAAACAGGGGCTTCCTGTAAATCCGGTGCCATAACCCCAGTGCCTTTGGCTATGGTGCCATCCGGCAATGCCGGAGTGGGGGTAGGCTGCACAATAGGCTGGGGACGCTGTATATGCGCCAGACTCTGGGTGTTTAACGTATCCGCTGTTACGCTCCCACCACGAGACTGATCTATGGGGGCTGTGCGTTCTGTTCGCTGTGGCCGTGTGTCTGCCATGGTCTGTGCAACTGGCACCAGCATTCCACCAAGCAGAAGCAGATAAAACAGTACGGGCATGTGGTTGTCCCCTGTGTTCAAACTCTGGGTTCTGCGTGATGGAGGGTAAGGCTCAGGTTGCCGTTTTCTGGCCCGAAAGAGCGGCTGGGGTGGTGGTGCCAGCCTGTAGTACGGGAGGGCCATAAACCTCTTTGGCGCGCTTGATAAAAGCGGAAACCATAAGGCGGGTTGCTTCGGTAAAGACCACACCAATAGCCGCTTGCAGAATCCGGGAATTGAACTCGAAATCGACAAAAAAATCGACCTGACACCCGCTGGCATGGGGTGTGAACTTCCACACATTACGCAGGTAGCGGAAGGGCCCGCGCTCGTAACGCACGGTAATGGTGGACGGACGGTCCAGTGTCACACGGGAGGTAAAACTCTCCCTGAACGGCCCGAAGCCAATGGTCAGGTCGGCAACAAGTTCTGTTTCGGTGCGGCTGCGCAGGCGTGCGGCAACACACCAGGGTAAAAAGGCAGGGTAGTGTGTAACGTCCGCAACCAGATCAAAAATCTGGTCGGGGCGATAGGGCAGAACACGCGTCTCTGCGTGTTTAGGCATTACAGAGCCTCCTTCAGGCGCGTGTTGCGTGCTTCGCGCAGCTGCGCAAAATCTGTGTCAGCATGGTAGGAAGACCGCGTAAGGGGGCTAGAACTGACCTGCAAAAATCCTTTTACGCGTGCCATGGTGCCGTATTCCTCGAATTCTTCCGGTGTTACAAAGCGCGCAACGGCAGCGTGTTTGACCGTGGGCTGCAAATACTGCCCCATTGTAATAAAATCCACATCAGCAATACGCAGATCATCCATGACCTGAGCGAGTTCCATTTTTTCTTCACCCAAGCCCAGCATCAGCCCGGATTTGGTGAAAATGGAAGGGTCAAGCTGCTTGACCCGGTCCAGCAGACGCATGGACTGGTAATACCTCGCACCGGGCCGGATCGTGGGGTAAAGGCGTGGTACGGTTTCCAGATTATGGTTGAACACGTCCGGGCGGGCTTTAACAACCACTTCCAGAGCCTTGTCTTTACGTAAAAAATCCGGCGTCAGGATTTCAATGGTCGTATCGGGGGATGTCGCGCGTATGGCGGCAATGACACGTGCAAAATGCTGCGCGCCCCCATCGGCCAGATCATCCCGGTCAACAGAAGTAATCACTACATGGCGCAGACCCAGCTTGGCTACGGCTTCTGCCACACGCTCAGGCTCACCTTCATCCAGTGCATGAGGCATGCCGGTACTGACATTGCAGAACGCACAGGCGCGGGTGCAGATTTCCCCCATGATCATCATGGTGGCGTGGCGTTGTGACCAGCACTCCCCTATGTTGGGGCATGCGGCCTCCTCACACACAGTGACCAGCTTGTTGTCACGCATGAGGGTTCGTGTTTCGTGATAAGTCGGATCGTTGGGCGCTCTAACGCGTATCCATTCCGGCTTGCGGGCAATGGGGTTGTCCGGCCGATGGGCTTTTTCGGGGTGCCGTAACCGGCTTGTCCCACCTTTCCGATGATCGATCTCGACACGAGTAGACATGACTTCGCCCATTTATACCCAAGAAGTTCAGATAGAACTGGAATGCCCCTGCATACGCGTCAAGGCGGTGGAGAGGCGATAACCGGGAATGGGGCATCAAACCCGCGAGAGTGATGCCCTACCCTTTTGAAAACAGAAGACTAAAAGTGCAAAGCGCCGTCATAGGCCGCAAGAACGGCCTCATGCATGGATTCAGAAATGGTGGGGTGCGGGAAAATGGTTTCAGCCAGTTCCGCTTCCGTCAGTTCCCCTGTGCGGGCAATAACGTAACCCTGAATCATTTCAGTCACTTCAGCGCCAATCATATGCGCGCCAAGAAGTTCGCCGGTCTGGGCATCAAAAACCGTTTTGATCAGCCCATCGGGCTCACCCATTGCAAGGGCTTTACCATTGGCGATGAGCGGGAAGCGGCCAACACGTACCTTGTAACCAGCCTCCAGCGCTTTTGCTTCCGTGTAACCAACAGAGGCAATCTGCGGGCGGCAGTAGGTGCAGCCGGGTATTTTGGTCGGGTCAATGGGGTGGACTTTTCTGCCCGCAATGGCCTCCACACACATCACGGCTTCATGGCTGGCCTTGTGGGCAAGCCATGGCGCACCGGCCAGATCACCAATGGCGTACACACCGGGCTCGCCCGTGCGGCAAAGCGCATCTGTGACCACATGCGTCCGATCGACCTGGATTTTGGTCCCTTCCAGTCCGATTTTTTCCACATTGCCAACAATGCCAACGGCAGAAATTACCCGTTCGGCAATCAATGTATCGGTTTTACCATTGACGGTAACGGGAATGCTGACCCCGGTTGCCGTTTTCTGCAACGTGCCGATCTTGGCGCTGGTTAGCACCCGAATGCCCTGTTTTTCAAAGGCTTTGCGTGCAAGCTGGCTTATTTCCACGTCTTCTACGGGCAGAATGCGCTCGGCAACTTCCACCAGTGTCACGTCAGCACCCATGTTACGGTAGAAGGATGCAAACTCGGTGCCAATAGCGCCAGAACCAATAACCACAAGGCTTTTGGGCATGGTTTCTGGCACAAGGGCTTCCTTATAGGACCAGATGAATTGACCATCCGGTTCCAGCCCCGGCAGCACCCGTGCGCGTGCGCCCGTTGCCAGAATAACGTGCTGGGCGGTGAGCGTAGTGGAGGCCGCCCCATCCTTGCTGACGAGTACTTTACGGCGTCCATTGGCCAGTGTGCCGTCCAGCTTGCCGTGGCCGTCAAAAACCGGAACCTTGGCCTTTTTAAGCAGATGCGCAACACCTGCGGACAACTGCTTGGAGACGGACCGGGAGCGAGCAACAATTTTTTTAAAATCAAAGCTTACGCCATCGGCCTTAAACCCATAGGCGGACAGGTCGTGCAGCAGATGATTGATTTCCGATGCCCGAAGTAGCGCCTTGGTGGGGATGCACCCCCAGTTAAGGCAGATGCCACCAAGATGCTGGGCTTCAACCACCGCAACGGAGAGTTTAAGCTGGGCAGCGCGCAGAGCGGCAACATACCCACCCGGCCCGCCACCAATGACGATCACATCAAAATCTGTCTGGCTCATGATGCCAAATTTCTCCCGCAAAAAGCTGCGTTACAGAACAAGAGCCAGAGGTGCCTGCACAATGTTACGGAAGGCCGAGAGCCATTTGGCTGCCATGGCCCCGTCCACCGCACGGTGATCGACCGAGAGTGTTACAGTCATGACTGTAGCCACTTTAATCTCGTCACCACTCACAACAGGTTGTCTTTTACCAGCGGCAATGGCCAGAATGGCGGCCTGAGGGGGGTTCACAATAGCTGCGAATTCCTTGACGCCAAACATCCCCATATTGGAAATGGAGAACGTACCGCCCTGAAACTCTTCGGGCTTCAGCTTGCCTGCTCTGGCGCGGGAAACCAGAGATTTGGCCTCCTGACTGATCTGCTTGAGGCTTTTGCGGTCAGCAGCCCGCACAATGGGGGTGATCAGCCCGTCATCAAGGGAAACCGCCACCGAAATATCTGCATCTTCATGCAAGATCATGGCGTCTTCCGTAAAGGAGGCGTTGACTTCGGGCACCTGCTTGAGGGCAAGAGCCGCCGCCTTGATCAGCATGTCATTAACCGACAGTTTGAATGCATCCTGCCCTTCATCATGAGACAGGGCGTTGAGCTGTGAGCGTAATGCCATAAGCGCATCAAGCTCCACATCCATGGAAACATAAAAGTGCGGAATGCTCGCCTTGGATTCACTCAACCGGCGGGCAATCACCTTGCGCATGGTGGTATGTGGCACCGTACGGCTTGTGCCCGTGGGGAGAGGTGCATTTGTCTGTGCGACGGGTTTGGGAGCAGCCGCTGGCTGCGCGGCAGCAGATTCCACATCGCGTTTGACTATGCGCCCGTTAGGCCCTGTTCCCTTGACGGTGGACAGATCCACTTTTTTTGCAGCAGCAATGCGGCGAGCCAGCGGGGAGGCAACAATGCGGCTGGCCGGGCGCGAGGTCTGTGATGCATCCGCCGGGGTAACCGGCGCACTGGCTGTTGTGGCGGATGGTGCTTCAGCACCTGCTTGCGCGGGTACCTGGGCAGGCACTGCGCTGGTGGAAGACGGTGTGGCAGAGTCCGGCACAGCCTCCCCTTCTTCCACCATAATGGCGATGGGCGTATTGACCGCAACACCCTCGGTCCCTTCGGGAACAAGGATGCGGCCAAAAATGCCATCTTCAATGGCTTCTACTTCCATTGTGGCCTTGTCGGTTTCGATCTCGGCCAGAACATCGCCATTGCTCACCGTATCGCCCTCTTTTTTCAGCCAGCGGGCAATCTTGCCCTCTGTCATGGTGGGAGAGAGGGCGGGCATCAGAATTTCAATTGCCATCTTTCATCACCTCAGATCAGGCTGCGCACGGCTTTAACCACGTGCTCAGACTGTGGCAGGGCCAGTTTTTCCAGATTGGCTGCAAACGGCATGGGCACATCTTCACCAGCAACACGCACGGGGGGCGCATCCAGCCAGTCAAAGGCATGTTCCATAACCTGCATGGCAACTTCGGAGCCAATACCAGCAAACGGCCAGCCTTCTTCCACTGTTACAAGGCGGCTGGTCTTTTTAACGCTGTTGACAATTGTGGCTGTATCCAGCGGGCGAATGCTGCGCAGGTTGATTACTTCGGCCTCAATCCCCTGCCTGGCAAGTTCGGCTGCTGCATCCAGTGCTGTGCCTACGGCAATGGAAAAGGCAACAATGGTGACATCGGTGCCAGCCCGTTCGATCTTTGCCTTGCCAATGGGCAGAATGAAATCTTCATCAATCGGGCAAGGGAACTTCTGCCCGTAAAGAATCTCATTTTCCAGTACGATCACCGGGTTCGGGTCGCGGATAGCAGCGCGCAACAGGCCCTTGGCGTCCGCTGCGGACCATGGGGCAACGACTTTAAGCCCCGGCACATGGCCGTACCAGCTTGCATAACACTGCGAATGCTGGGCACCCACACGTGCGGCAGCACCGTTAGGGCCACGGAACACAATGGGGCACCCCATCTGCCCGCCGGACATATAGAGCGTTTTGGCTGCGGAGTTGATGATGTGGTCAATGGCCTGCATGGCGAAGTTCATGGTCATGAACTCGACAACAGGTTTAAGCCCTGTCAGGGCTGCGCCAACTGCCATGCCGGTAAAGCCATGCTCGGTAATGGGCATGTCCAGCACACGCTTGTCCCCAAATTCCTGCAACAGGCCCTGCGAGATTTTGTAAGCACCCTGATACTCGGCCACTTCCTCACCGAGCAGGAATACGTCTTCATCACGGCGTAGTTCTGCCGCCATGGCGTCGCGCAGGGCTTCACGCACGGTAATCTCCTGCGTTTCACCCCAGTCCTGTTCGGGTTCGGTTGTGCCCAGAGGCGTGGCGGGCGCGGTTGCGGGCGGAGCCGTGCTGACTGCCGGTGCTGGCACGGGAGCGCTGGTGGTGGGCGCATGGTTTGCGGTACCGGTGTCGGGTACGGCCTCACCATCTTCAACCACAATGGCTATGGGGGTGTTGACGGCAACGCCTTCAACACCTTCGCCGATCAGCACACGGCCAAGAATACCGTCTTCAATGGCTTCAATTTCCATTGTGGCCTTGTCGGTTTCGATCTCGGCCAGAACGTCGCCAGCGGTAATGGTGTCCCCTTCCTTTTTCAGCCAGCGGGCAATCTTGCCTTCGGTCATGGTGGGGGAAAGGGCGGGCATTAAAATTTTAGTCGCCATAATCTGCTCAGGCCTCCAGCACAACGTCCGTATAAAGTTCAGAAGGATCCGGTTCCGGGCTGGTCTGCGCGAATTCGGCTGCGTCGTTCACGACGGTTTTAATTTCGGCTTCCATGGCTTTGAGCGTGGCGTCCTCAACCCCGGCGTCCAGCAGGATATGCTTGACGTGTTCAATCGGGTCACGCGTCTTGCGCACCTGATCAACTTCCTCACGCGTACGGTATTTGGCCGGGTCGGACATGGAGTGACCACGGTAGCGATAGGTCATCATTTCCAGAATGTAAGGGCCTTTGCCCGCGCGGCAGTGTGCCACGGCCTGAGTGGCGGCGTCATGCACGGCGGCAACATCCATACCGTCCACCTGCATGCCGGGAATGCCCCAGGGCTCGCCATTTTTGTAGAGATTGTGGGAAGCCGAAGCCCGCTCGATGGCCGTGCCCATGCCGTATTTGTTGTTCTCGATGACAAAAATACAGGGCAGCTTGTGCAGGGCGGCCAGATTGAAGCTTTCGTAAACCTGCCCCTGCCCCGCTGCGCCATCTCCAAAATAGGCGACAGACACTTCATCCGTACCGCGATATTTGTTGGCGAAGGCCAGACCAATGCCAAGAGCTACCTGAGCGCCAACAATGCCATGTCCGCCATAAAAGTTCTTCTCGCGTGAGAACATGTGCATGGAACCGCCCTTGCCATGCGAGTAGCCCGTGGCGCGGCCTGTCAGTTCAGCCATAACGCCCCGTGGGGACATGCCTGCGACGAGCATCTGCCCGTGGTCGCGGTAGGAGGTGATCAGCTTGTCCCCATCCTTGAGGCACATCTGTAAGCCGACTACAACCGCTTCCTGTCCGATGTAAAGGTGGCAGAAGCCCCCGATCAGCCCCATGCCGTAAAGCTGTCCGGCTTTTTCTTCAAATCGGCGGATCAGCAGCATGTCATGATAAGCTGTTAAAAACTGTTCCCGGGTCAGTGATGGGCCGTTGCCACCGACTGCGCCGATCAGCTCAGATGTTGTTTCCATGTATGGACCCTCTACGATACATAGGTAAATGCGTCTCAAACGTAATGTCTTGGCGGCCAGGGACTACTGGGCGGTTCGAGCATTTTATCGTGTTTTTTGCATAAAAAATGCTGTCTGATCAGGGCACCTTGCTTATCTGGCGTTATATTCTCCTGACCTGCCACCGCTTTTGTGCCGTAGCCGGATATTGTCGATGCGCATGCCACGGTCAACGGCCTTACACATGTCATAAAGTGTGAGAGCCGCGACAGACACCGCGGTCAACGCCTCCATTTCCACTCCGGTTGCGTCTTTTGTTGTAACAGAAGCGGTGATCTCGATTTTGTCATCTGTGGCGACAAGATCAAGCGTGACAGATGTCAGGCGCAGCGGGTGGCACAGGGGGATGACATCAGCCGTTTTTTTTGCGGCCATAATCCCCGCAATCCGGGCTGTGGCCAGCACATCCCCCTTGGGCATGGAACCCGAGACGATCAGATCCAGCGTATGGCGCTGCATATGCACTTCTGCCGCCGCAACAGCCTTGCGGAAGGTCTCGTCCTTGTCGGATACATCCACCATCCGGGCATGCCCGGATGAATCCAGATGGGTCAGGGGCTGTTCGCGCACTGTTACTTCAGTCCGAGCAATGCGCGTGCAGCAGCTCCGGGGTCTGGCTGGCGGAGCAGGGTTTCACCCACCAGAAAGCCCGTGACACCAATGGCGGCAAGCTGGGTAATTTCCTCGTGTGTTTTAATGCCGCTTTCGGAGATGATAATCCGGTCAGGCGGCACCAGAGGGGCAAGCAGGCTGGTGGTGTTGATGTCTGTTGTCAGGGTTTTGAGGTTACGGTTGTTAATACCGATCAGAAACGTGTCCAGCGCCAGAGCGCGGTTCAGTTCGTCCTCGTCATGCACTTCCACCAGAACGTCCATGTCCAGACCCTTGGCGTGATCAACCAGTTCCAGAGCCATTTCGTCTGTCAGAATGGACATGATCAGCAAGATGCAGTCAGCACCGATCATCCGGCTTTCGTAAACCTGCCACGGGTCGAGGATAAAGTCCTTGCGCAGGACGGGCAGCGCGCAAGCGGCCCGGGCCGTTGCCAGATCCTCGTTTGCGCCGTGGAAGCATGAACTTTCCGTCAGCACGGAAATGCAGGCCGCTCCCGCCTGTTCATACGCAAGGGCGATCCGTGCGGGGTCGTACTCTTCTTGCAAGATACCGGCAGAAGGAGACGCCTTCTTGATCTCGGCAATCAGGCCCACGGCGCGGTCGGCGGCTTTTTCCTTGAGCGCACGACCGAAGCCCCGTGGTGCTTCCTTGGTTTCCTGCGCTTTGGCCACAACTTCCTTTAAGGGATGCAGTGTGGAGCGATGTTCCACTTCCAGCCGTGTCCGCGCACAGATGCGGGCCAGAACATCTGGCAGTTCATCTACTTTGCAGTCAGGTGTGACGGCAGCGGAAGCTACAGTGGACGTGGAGGATGTATCGTTCATGATTGTCCTGTCATGTCTCCGGCGTGTGCATCCGAACGGGATGCACGTAAACCATTAAGCACCGCAAGGGCAGTGCCGTTGTCGAGTGCGCATGCGGCGGTTGCCACATTATTCCTGAGGCGGGCCGGGTCAATCCGGCCATTGTGCAGGACAGTCTGTTGACCGGCAACATGCAGCGCAAATGCCGCGTTCAACAACACAGTATCACGGTATGCCCCATGTGCGCCACGCAGGAGTGCTTCCAGCGCCTGCGCGTTATGCTGGGCATCGCCCCCTTTAATGGCGGATACGGGGGCGTAAGGCAGCCCCGCCATGTCCGGCTCAATCAGGTAGGACTGAATCTGCCCGTTTTCAAGCGCTACAGCCTGTGTGGGGCCTGCCAGTGTTACTTCGTCTATGCCGCCCTGCCCGTCCTGTGGCTGGCCGCAGACCGTCCACACACATTCCGACCCCAGACGGGCCAGTACTTCCGTAACGGGCCGGAGCCACTGGGTGGAAAAAACCCCCATAAGCTGGCGTTTGACACCAGCAGGGTTAACCATGGGACCAACCAGATTGAACAGCGTGGGTAGCGCCAGCACTTTTCTGGCACCCGCGGCATGCCGCATAGCGGGGTGGTGGTGCGGTGCGGCCATAAATACCACGTGGTGGCGCGCAAGCTGTTCGGCAAGAACCTCTGCATTGGAAGACAATGGCACACACAGGGCCGCCAGCACGTCGGAGGCTCCGGCAAGGGAGGAAATGGCTCTGTTTCCATGCTTGGCTACAGGCACGCCAAGGGCAGCCAGCACAAAGGCTACGGCGGTGGAAACATTCAGAGTGCCGTAATTATCTCCCCCCGTGCCACAGACATCAATCGTGTTGTCGGGGGCGTTGGGGACGGGGTACATCCGTTGCCGCAGGGCGGTTACAGCGCCAAGCAGTTCATCCTGCGTTTCCCCGCGCACGCGCAGCGCCATTAAAAAGGCGGCAATCCGTTCGGGTGGAACGTTGCCATCCATAATGCTGCCAAATGCGGCTTCCGCCTCTGCGACACTCAGGTTTTTGCGCTGTGCAAGAGCCTGCAGAACCCCGGAAAAAAAAGCCGGGCTGTCCGCGCTGCCAATCGTCGCGGCGGGCTCAGGCATGGAGCAGGCTCGCAGTCCATGCCCGTGCGTGGGTCAGAAAATTGCGGAGCAGATCATGCCCGTGCTCCGATGCAATGCTCTCGGGGTGGAACTGTACGCCCGAGATGGGGTACTGCTTGTGCCGCACGCCCATAACCACGCCATCGGCCGTCCATGCCGTAACTTCCAGATCATCGGGGATGCTGGAAGGTTCAAGGGTCAGGCTGTGGTAACGGGTCGCATTGAACGGACTGGGGAGCCCTTCAAAAACATCAGTCCCATTATGGAAAACAGGGCTGATCTTGCCATGCATGGGGGTTGGAGAGCGTACAACCTGCGCCCCAAATACCTGCCCAATGGACTGGTGACCAAGGCAGACGCCAAAAACGGGCACCTTGCCAGCGGCGGCGGCTATCAGGTCACAGCAGATTCCTGCCTCGTTCGGGGAGCAGGGGCCGGGGGACAGAACAATGGCGTCCGGGGCAAGGGCCATGGCCTCTGCCACGCTGAGCGTATCGTTCCGGCGGACGTCGCACTCCTCACCCAGTTCGCCCAGATAGTGAACCAAGTTGAAGGTAAAGCTGTCATAATTGTCGATCAGTAGGATCATGGCGGAATGATGACCTTTTCGTGCGCACGGGTCAAATGACGTGTCGGAAAGGCGCGGTTTAACCGCGACCTGTCCGTGCCATTATCAAGGCTTCCTCGGCTGCGCGGAACACAGCGCGGGCTTTGTGCTGAGTTTCCTCATACTCTGATTCCGGCACACTATCCGCCACAACCCCGCAGCCTGCCTGCACATGCATGGCGCCGTCTTTGACAACGGCCATGCGCAGGCCAATGCAGGTGTCCATATCACCCCCTGCACCAAAATAACCTATGCAACCGGCATAGGTGGCGCGGCGGGTCCGTTCGACCTCGTCAATAATTTCCATGGCGCGGATTTTAGGGGCGCCAGTCAGGGTTCCTGCAGGAAAAGCCGCAACCAGAGCATCCAGCGCCTCCAGATCAGGCTTGAGTGTGCCCTCCACATTGGAAGAAATATGCATGACGTGGCTGAACCGCTCGATCACGAACCGTTCCGTGACCTTCACGGAGCCGGGGGAGCATACGCGCCCGACATCATTCCGGCCCAGATCAATCAGCATCAGGTGCTCGGCGATTTCCTTCTGGTCGGCCAGAAGATCCTGCTCAAGTGCCAGGTCCTCAGCCGCGGTTTTACCGCGTGGGCGCGTTCCCGCCAAAGGCCGCACGGTCATTTTGCCGCCCCTGAGCCGCACAAGAATTTCGGGGGATGACCCGACCAGCGAGAAGTCCCCAAAATCCAGATGGAACAGAAAAGGAGCTGGATTTATGCGCCTGAGCGCACGGTAGAGAGAGAGTGACGGCAGCGCAAAAGCTGTTGAAAAGCGCTGGCTTGGTACAACCTGAAATGCATCGCCCGCAGCAATATAGTCCTGAATACGGGTAATGGCGGCGCAAAAGTCCTGATGTGTGAACGTGGAGGTGGGTTCGGCAAAGGCTGGTACATCCGCAGGAATGTCTGCCGGGGGGAGTGCCCCGCTCAGGCAATCTCTGGCGCGCTGGAGCAATGCCTGTGCGCGTTCCCATGCTTCTGGCGCTGTTTCGGTCGCATTGGGGCGGACGGGGGCCGCCAGAATAAGCTCGTCCGTTACCGTATCAAAAACAGCAAAAAGGCCCGGGCGCATCAGAATGGATTCTGGCAGGTTCAGGTCGTCTGGTGGTGCGTCTGGCAGGTGTTCCATCTGGCGCACCATGTCGTACCCCAGATACCCGAACAGGCCGCCAATCATGGGGGGGAGTTCGGGCGGGAGGTCCATGCGGGACGCGTGGATAAGGGCACGCAGGCTGGCCAGTGGCGCGGTACCTTCGTCTGGTACGGCTTTTGTGGGCAGGCCGTTGTGGCATGTACTGGTGCTGACCTTGCCGTTATGGCAGGTCCATACCAGATCGGGCCGCAGGGCAATAACGGAATAGCGCCCGCGGGTTGTGCCGCCCTCTACACTTTCCAGCAGCAAGGTATATTGCCCTGTGCCACCTTCCAGATGTGCCAGCCGCATGTAGGCGGAAACCGGGGTCAGCAGGTCAGCAGGTTCCACAGAGTAAATAATGGAACCCCTGCCCGCTTCCCATGCCGCAAAACAGTCCTGTTTGCTGGGGGAAGCTGCCGTGTGGGCCTTCATGCCCGGATTCACTGGACTGGTCCTCCAAATCCGGCGGCAGACAGGGCTGCCTGAATGGCGGCGTTGTTAATGTGCGGGGGCAGACGCTTGTTAAGGTCCTGCACATAGCTGGCCGCCAGATCATCACCATAGGCCTGAGTCAGGTTGTTTTTCAGCTTTTGCAGAACATCAATGGGTGCCGGAGGATTGGGTACAAAAACCTTGGTCACCACAGCGACAAAAAAAGTGTCCGTATTTTCAGCCATAACGGCCTGCCCTGCCTTCATGCGGGGGATGTAGCTGGCAACTTCGGGCGGTAAGGCCTTGTCGGGGTTGGCCAGAGAAAACGGAATATCACGGGTAATCTGACTGCCAGAATTAGTCTGACCTGCAATGCTTCCCTTCTGGCGGGCGGCCAGAAACAGGGATGTTGCCTGCTGGTCTGCCGTATGGTGGCGGGTATCGGCCTGCCATGCAGCCAGCACATCGTTCCTTGCCTGCTCAAATGATCGGGGGGTGGCGGGTGTTATGGAATCAACCTCAACCGCAAACCAGCTATTATCCGGGCCTTCAAGCAGATTAGGCGGATCTCCGGCTTTCTGGACAAATATCTGATGCACAATGGCATCGCGCAGTTTACCCGAAGCCGGAATCGGAGCGGGCTGTTTTTCAGCCGTATTGCCCTGCGCGTCCAGTGAGCCGGAAATGGCAGCAGCACCAATCGTATCCGGAATGGCATCCAGCCCTTTGCCCGCAATAGCGTCCTGCAGCTGCCTGCGGCGTTCGGTTACAACCGACGGTGCTGCCGCAGTCCGGTACTGCTGCAAAATTTCCTGCCGGGCCCCTGCAAAGGAGGTACTATGCGCGGGTAGGATTTTGGTCACCCGGAAAACAGACCAGCCCATTTCGGTTTTAACCGGCCCCGTAACCTGCCCTTGCTGTGCCTGAAACAGAACCTGCTTGAGTACGTCAGAGGGAATGGTTGCGGGGCGCGCGCCCGGCATTTCCACCGACGCGGCGCCTTTGATGGCACCTTGCGCGGCCTGCCAGTTCCCTTTGAGTTTCCATGCGTCGGCAATTTTCTGGGCGTCAGCTTCGGATGTGGCTGTGATGAGCTGAATATCGCGGGTTTCTGGCACGTTGTAGTGGCTGCTTTGTGCATCATACGCGCGCTTGAGCTGCGTATCATCTACTGTAATCGTATCCGCTACGGTCTGGGGGGACAGGACCACAATGCGTGCATGCCGCAATTCCGGAGTGCTGAACAGCCACAGATGGTTCGTATAATAGCGCTGCAAGGTTGCAGTGTCCGGTGCAGGTGGGACCGGCTGTGCAGCAACAGGAATGCTGATCAGGTCCACCATGCGTGTGGTTGCGCCGTAATCGACCAGGGTCTTGAGCAGGGTGTTGGAGACGCGGCTCCCCTGCGCCAGGGGTTGCAGCAGGGTACGTACGGTCAGGTCATCGCGGATCATGTCCAACACCTGCTGTTCGCTTAACCCCTGTGCACTCAGGCGCTGGTTGAACACGGCGCGGTCAAACTGGCCAGTCGGCCCTTTGAAGTAAGGGAGGGAAAATACTTCCTCCCTGATGGCGGAGTCCGGCACAATGATTTTAAGCTGGCGAGCGGCCTCAAGCAGTTCGGCCTGCGCAATTAGGCGTTGCAAAATCTGGCGCGCAATCTGCCCCTGCATGATGGGAGACAGGGCTGAAGGGTCCTTGACCCCCATCTGCTGGGTGATTGTCGGCATTTCAGAGCGCAGGGCCATGGCCAGGTCACGCGTGGGTATGCGGTGCTGGCCAACCCGGGCCACCACATCCGTCTCTTCGCTCATGAAACCAATAACGTCGCCAATACCCCAGCCGACAAAGGCCAGAAAAATAACAATGGCAACAACGCGGCCCAGCCACGATTCAACAAGTACTCGGCGCAGGTAGGAAATCATGACCCTATGGATCCACAGCTCATCATAAATGGTTTATGCTGATTGCAGCACATCTTGGGGCGGCACCATAAGCGGAGGTGTGTCGCTTGACCAGACATAACCGTTGTGGGGCAGCAATAAGGTATAAACCCTCTCTTGCGCCTGAGTGTGCGTGTATGGTTTAGCCTGTTGCCAACAGTGCCATGGCAGACGCACATGCAGCGCGTGGCAGCACAGGAACTGGAGGAAGGGTATGAGCAGGCAGATTATTGTCGGCAATTGGAAAATGAATGGGACACGCCAGGATGCACAGGCGCTGGTACAGGCGCTGGTAAGCAGCCTGCCCGCGACTGCGCCGGATGTGGTTGTCTGCCCTCCCTTTACACAGCTGGCGCTTGTGCAGCCCGCGCTGGCTGCCTCCCCTATCGGCCTTGGTGCGCAGGATTGCCATAAGGACGTTGCCGGAGCGCATACGGGCGATATTTCTCCCACCATGCTGGCCGATCTTGGCGTCAGCTATGTGATTCTTGGTCATTCAGAGCGGCGGCAGGAACATGGTGAACTGGACGAAACCGTGCGTGAAAAAGCCGTGGCTGCTACCAAGGCGGGCCTGACCCCGATTGTCTGCATTGGCGAGACGGAAGACCAGCGTGAGAGCGGTGAGTATGAAGATGTGCTCGGCTGGCAGATCAAGGGCTCGCTTCCCGATGGTTTTGCCGGTATTGTGGCATACGAGCCCATCTGGGCCATTGGAACGGGGCTTGCCGCGACAACCGACCAGATAGCCCAGACCATGTCTTTCCTGCGTGCCGAATTGGTCCGACAGTTTGGTGAGGCTGGAAAAACTATCAAAATCCTGTATGGAGGGTCCGTAAACGCCGGGAATGCTGTTTCCGTTCTTTCCATTCCCGAGGTTGCGGGCGCACTGGTTGGTGGCGCGAGCCTTAAGGCGGATGCATTTCTTTCTATTGTCAACGCAGCATCCGCTGCCTGACATTGCTGCTTTGATCTGGAACCCGACATGACGACAGCCCTGCTGATCCTGCATTTCTGTGTCACCATTGCTCTGATTGGCGTTGTGCTGATTCAGCGGAGCGAAGGTGGCGGCCTTGGTATTGGTAACAGTCAGGGTATGGGCGCCTTTATGTCCGGCCGCGGGACGGCCAACCTGCTGACCCGCACAACGGCCGTGCTGGCAGGGCTGTTCATGCTGCTCTCTCTCCTGCTTGCCATGCTCTACAAAGGTGGCGTAACCGGTGCCGGGCACGACATTCTGGCTCAGCCCCCGGCGGAAACCGCCCCCGTGGCAACATCGGCTCCGCCCGCGGTCCAGACAAAAGCGCCCCCTGCGGCTCCCAAGCCCTGAAAAATGCTGACATCCTTCTCTGATATCCGGTTGGTTTACAGAGAAGGTTATGAGTTTTTGTCCCCCGCATGCAGCAATGCATGCGGTGGATTGTGTTTGTTTATCCTTCTCCACCCGCTCCAGTCCGTGTAGGAATTCTGCTCATGACACGCTTTGTCTTTATTACTGGTGGTGTGGTGTCCTCTCTTGGCAAGGGCATTGCTTCAGCCGCTCTCGCAGCGCTTTTGCAGGCGCGTGGCTACAAGGTCCGCCTGCGCAAGCTGGACCCCTACCTGAACGTGGACCCCGGCACCATGAGCCCTTACCAGCATGGTGAGGTGTTCGTAACTGATGACGGAGCGGAGACGGACCTCGACCTCGGCCACTACGAGCGTTTTACTGGCGTTAACGCCACGAAAGAGGACAACGCGACAACCGGGCGCATTTACTCCGACGTGATCGTGCGTGAGCGGCGTGGAGATTACCTGGGGGCCACCGTGCAGGTCATCCCCCACATTACAGATGCCATTAAGGACGTGGTGGTTGCCAACACGGATGATCTGGACTTTGTTCTGGTCGAGATTGGTGGAACCGTCGGGGATATTGAAAGCCTACCGTTCCTTGAAGCCATTCGCCAGTTGCGGAATGATCTGGGCATGGACCAGACCATGGTGGTCCATCTGACACTGCTGCCGTGGATCCCTTCTGCCGGGGAGCTTAAAACAAAGCCGACCCAGCATTCGGTCAAGGAATTGCAGAACGTAGGCCTTCAGCCGCAAATCCTGCTCTGCCGCTGTGATCGCCCGATCCCGCCGACCGAGCGCCGCAAGATTGCAAACTTCTGTAACGTTCGCCCCGAAGCGGTTATTGCCGCACGGGATGTGGATACGATTTACGCCTGCCCCCTCTCCTACCATGCGGAAGGGATGGATACGGAAGTTCTGCGCTACTTTGGCCTGCCATATGCTGAAGAGCCCGATCTTTCCAACTGGCAGAATATTGTGGACGCCCTGCGCCATCCCGCGGGGGAAGTGCGCGTGGCTGTGGTGGGTAAATACACAGCCCTGCTCGATAGCTACAAATCCCTGAACGAAGCCCTGCTGCATGGGGGGATTGCCCACCGTGTTAAAGTGACGCTCGACTGGATTGATTCTGAGCAGTTTGAAAAAAATCCGGCCACGCTGGAAGAAAAACTGAGCGGTGCAGATGCCATTCTGGTGCCCGGTGGTTTTGGTGAACGTGGCTCTCAGGGTAAAATTGAAGCCATTCGTTATGCGCGTGAAAAAGGCATTCCGTTCCTTGGCATCTGTTTTGGCATGCAGATGGCTGTTATTGAATGTGCCCGCAATCTTGCCGGTTTGAGCGATGCATCTTCCACCGAATTCGGCCGGACAGAAGAGCCGCTGGTCGGCCTGATGACCGAGTGGGCGCGTGGCAATGAACGTTTGCGCCGGAGCGAAGGCGGCGAACTGGGCGGTACCATGCGTCTGGGAGCTTATCCGGCCACTCTGGTGCCCGGCTCCCGTGTTGCGGAAGCTTACGGAACCAGCACCATTCGCGAACGTCATCGCCACCGGTATGAAGTGAATATCCATTATAAGGATCAGCTTGAAAAAGCGGGGCTGCGTTTCTCTGGTCTGTCTCCAGATGGTATTCTGCCAGAAGTGGTCGAATATCCCGATCACCCGTGGTTTATTGCCGTGCAGTACCACCCTGAGCTTAAATCCCGCCCCTTTGCGCCACATCCCCTGTTTGCCGGGTTTGTGGGGGCTGCTGCAGCCAAGGCAAAACAGGCATGATCCCGGCCAATGGCGTGCCAGTTGAAATTGGCGGGCTGAGTATTGGGAATAATTTGCCTTTTGTGCTGATCGCAGGGCCATGCCAGATTGAATCGGCTGCCCATGCCATGGAGACAGCCGCAGCTCTTAAAGAGATCTGTCAGGCTGCTGGTGTGGGGTTGATTTATAAAAGCTCGTTTGACAAAGCCAACCGTACCAGCCTTTCCAGCGCACGAGGGGTCGGGCTGAAGGATGGACTGGCTATTCTGGCCGATATTCGCCAGACATATGCTCTGCCGGTCCTGACAGATGTGCATACGGCAGAGCAATGCGCCCCGGTGGCGGAAGCGGTGGATGTGCTGCAAATCCCCGCTTTTTTGTGCCGACAGACTGATCTGCTTCTGGCTGCGGGCGAAACCGGTGCGGCAGTCAATATTAAAAAGGGACAGTTTCTAGCCCCATGGGACATGCAGCATGTTGCCGCCAAGGTTGCCTCAACCGGTAACCAGCGCGTGCTGCTGTGCGAACGCGGGACCAGTTTTGGCTATAATACGCTGGTGAATGATATGCGGGGCCTGCCGATTATGGCCCAGACCGGTTTCCCTGTGGTGTTTGATGCAACACATTCGGTGCAGCAGCCGGGTGGTATGGGGACGGCAAGTGGTGGGCAGCGTGAGTTTGCCCCCATTCTCTCCCGCGCGGCGTTAGCCATTGGCGTTGCCGCACTGTTCATAGAAACACATGAAGACCCGGACAAAGCACCGAGTGATGGGCCAAACATGTTGCCCATCAGCCAGTTGCCTGTTTTGCTTAAACAGTTCCGTGCCATAGATCGCCTGATCAAAGGCCCGTAACAGCCTCATGAATGATGCATAAAAAAAGACGCCATGGTTATCCATGGCGTCTTTTTTGTGAGCGAGTGGGGATTTTCCTTACACGTCCAGATTGGCGACCTTAAGTGCGTTACCCACAATAAAGTCACGCCGTGGCTCAACCACATCGCCCATCAAGGTTGTAAACACATCTCCGGCCTCTTCCACATCCCCAACGCGTACCTGCAAAAGGGTACGCATGGCGGGGTCCAGTGTGGTTTCCCAAAGCTGTGCGTCGTTCATTTCGCCAAGACCTTTAAAGCGGTTAATGGCAAGGCCACGGCGCCCCTGTGCAAGCAGGCGCGTAAACAGGTCAGACGGCCCGTTCAGGCGGTGTTCCGTGGTTTCAAACTTCAGCACAACGCCGGTTGCAAAGTCTTTCTGCAACCGCAGCAGTTGGGATGTCAGCCAGCGTGCATCGGCCCCTGCCAGTGTAGTGGGGTCTATGCGGTACATTTCGCCAACGCCACGGACATTGCGCGCGAGTTCCACGCCATCCACGCTGGCAACGGCTTTCCAGCCCCGCTCGGTGGAGGGAGACGCCGCATCCAGCCGCTGCTGGAGTGCAGGCATGCGCTGCTGGAGCTGTTCAAGATCAGCACTCAGTGCGCCAGCAAGAACAACCTGCTCGACAATCCATGGGGGAATACGTGTGGAAATACGGGAGATAGCCTGACACGCCTGCCGGATAAACGGCAGATCAGCCTCAAGCTCCGCATTGCTGACCGTGCGGCCATCGGCATAGACAAAGCTTGCATTGCTGAGCGCTTTATCCAGCAGATACTGCTCCAGTGCCGCATCGTCCTTCAGGTAGGTTTCCTCATTCCCGCGTTTGGCCCGGTATAGGGGGGGCTGGGCAATGTAGAGGTAACCGCGTTCGATCAGTTCAGGCATCTGGCGGAAGAAGAAGGTCAGCAGCAGGGTACGAATATGGGATCCGTCCACGTCAGCGTCAGTCATGATGACAATGCGATGGTAACGGAGTTTTTCTATGGAAAAACCACCCTGATCAACTTCCCCACGGCCAATGCCTGTGCCCAGAGCGGTAATCAGCGTGCCAATTTCAGCAGAGCCAAGCATGCGGTCAAAACGGGCGCGCTCGACGTTCAGGATTTTACCTTTGAGTGGCAGAATAGCCTGAAAGCGCCTGTCCCTGCCCTGCTTTGCCGTGCCGCCTGCGGAATCCCCTTCCACAATAAACAGTTCAGCTTTGGCGGGGTCGCGGGCCTGACAGTCTGCCAGCTTACCCGGAAGGGACGAAACATCCAGAATGCCTTTGCGGCGTGTGAGTTCGCGCGCCTTGCGCGCAGCCTCACGGGCAGATGCGGCATCCAGCACCTTGGAAACAACAGTCTTGGCTTCCTTGGGATGGGTTTCAAACCAGTGGGCAATAATATCGGCCGCAGCCGCATGCACCACAGGCTGCACTTCGGAGGAAACAAGCTTGTCTTTGGTCTGGGACGAAAATTTGGGGTCCGGCACTTTAACTGACAGAACGGCGGTCAAGCCTTCACGCATGTCTTCACCCTGAAGGGACTGGGCGTCTTTTTTGGCAATGCTTTCAGCATATTTGCCAACAACGCGGGTCAGGGCCTGACGGAACCCTGCCAGATGCGCCCCACCATCCCTTTGAGGAATATTGTTGGTGAAGCAGAGCATGGTTTCATGAAAGCTGTCGTTCCAGCTCAGTGCAAATTCAACCTTGATCCCATTGTCCGGGTTTTCCAGACTGCCGGTAATTGGCGGGGTGATCAGGGATGTGCGTGAACGGTCAAGCCAGTTTACAAAGGCTTCCAGTCCGCCTTCATAGTAGAATTTTTCTTCCCGCACGGGGGTAATGCGGGCGTCCCGCAGGACAATTTCCAGACCGGAGTTCAAAAAAGCCAGTTCGCGGAGCCTGCGTTCGAGAATGGTAAAATCGAACTCGATCCGGGGGAAGGTCTGCAAACTGGGCTTGAAGGTGACCTGTGTACCGGTTTCTTCAGCCGATGGGCCAACAACCTCAAGCGGAGCATCCCGCTCGCCATCATGGAAGCGGATGCAGTGTTCATGACCATTGCGCCAGATACGCACATCCATCCATTCCGAAAGTGCGTTCACAACGGCTGCGCCCACGCCATGCAGGCCGCCAGAAACCTTGTAGGAGTTCTGGTTGAACTTGCCGCCCGCATGTAAGCGGGTCAGCACCACTTCGGCAGCACTGATGCCTTCCTCATGGTGCATATCGGTTGGGATACCGCGTCCGTTATCGCGGACAGTTACACTGCCGTCTGCGTTAAGGGTGAGAACACAGCGCGATGCAAATCCGGCCTGCGCCTCGTCCACCGCGTTATCAATGATCTCGAATGCCATGTGGTGCAGGCCGGAACCATCATCAGTATCACCGATGTACATTCCGGGCCGTTTGCGGACAGCATCAAGCCCCTTCAGCACAGAGATAGACGCGGCATCATACTCTTCGGTACCAGCAGATGGCGTGGGCTGAGAGAGGTCTGTCATAAGAATGCTGCACTCCGCAAAAAAAGAATGGAAGCCATTGTGGTCTTATACTCCGCCCACGGCATTGCGACCAGCGCCCGAAGGCCCCTTTTGTCAGTAGATCGACAAAAAAGCGCCCTGCCGGAGTGTCGCGAACTCGGCATGCCCCTGCAATGGCGCAAACGGAGCCCGATCCGTGCCGGTTATGAGCACAGTACTTTGAAAATCTTGTAGAATTTTTTGCAAGGACAACCGGCGCTGTTCGTCCAGATGGACCAGAGGTTCATCCAGCAGCAAGAGCGGGGCAGTTCCCCTGTGATCCCTGACCAGACGGGCATGGGCCAGAATAAGCCCGATGAGCAGAGATTTCTGCTGGCCAGTGCTGGCCAGTGCTGCCGGGAGCTGTTTTTTAAGATCGGTAAGCGCGAAGTCGCTCTTATGCACCCCAAGGCTGGTGCGCCCTTTTTCCCGGTCCATCATGCGTGAAGTGGCCAGTTGTTCCCTGAGCCAGTCTTCCACCTGCAGGGCAGGATTCTGGCCCAGCCTGTCCGCTATGGTGCAGAGCAGCTTGATCTGCACTGCGGGAAATGCCTCCATGTCCTGTCGGGCGTAGAGGTTGATCTGGCGGACAGTCTCGTTCCGTGCGGCTGTGACCGATACGCCATGCCGCGCCATGGCCGCCTCCAGCCCGGATAACCAGACGGGTTCATTGGCGCGGGTTTGCAGCAGGCGGTTTCGCTGGCTCATGGCACGGTCATAGGCTGCCAGTTCGCGCGCATGATGGGGATAAGCCGCCATGACCAGCCGATCCAGAAAACGCCGCCGCCCGGATGCGCTTTCGCTGAACAGCCGGTCCATCTGCGGGGTTAGCCAGACAGCGGCCAGAGGATTTTCCCACGTGTTCTGGTTACGCAGGGGTTTGCCGTTGAGCAGAAAAATGCGACGTGGGGCATCGGTTCCGGGCTGAAGCCCCGTGCCTAGTTCCATGGGGGCGCCATCAACCAGAATTTGGGAGGCAATGCCCCAATGGGTACTGCCATTCTGGCCAAACTGGCCAAGGGATGCGCCGCGCAGGCCACGACCGGGTGTCAGGAGCGAGGCCGCTTCGAGCAGGTTGGTTTTCCCGCTGCCGTTTTCCCCCGTCAGCACAACAATAGGAGCCTGGGGGCAAAGGGTGAGCTGGTCGTAGTTCCGAAAGCGGCAGAGGGTCAGTCTGGCCAGTTGCAACCGTGTGGAAGGTTGCCCCACCTTGCTGGTGAACAAGGTGGGTAATGTGTGCAGGTGTGGTGCGGCGCTTGTCACACGCGCATCGGCATCAGAACATACAAAGCGGACGGGCTATCCACATCCCGGACAATGGTGGGGGATGCACTATCCGCGAAGCAGAACTCGACCTCTTTTTCCACCTGATCAGTAATATCGTTGAGGTAGCGGGCCTGAAAGCCGATTTCCAGCGCTTCGGCGTCATAGGAAATCCGGTTGTCGTCCAGTTCTTCCTTGGCGGTCCCCTGCTCTGCGCTGCTGGCGGAGAGGGTAAGCAGGCCGGGCTCGAGCATCAGCTTAACCGGGCGGGAGCGTTCCTGGCTAATGGCGGCCACACGGGCCACGGCATCGGAAAAGTCTTTTTTGCCAACGCGCAGAATACGCGTGTTATTGCGCGGAATAACCCGTTCGTATTCGGGGAAGGTGCCATCTATCAGTTTGGAGGTCAGGGTGATCGGTCCAACCGTGAACTGAATTCTGGTTTCAGAAAGGGCAACGCCAATGTCTTCCGGCGCTTCATCAATCAGCTTGCGCAGTTCTGCCACGGTTTTGCGCGGGATGATCACACCGGGCATGCCTGCGGCACCTGCGGGCATTTCTGCCTCCACCCGTGCCAGACGGTGGCCGTCCGTGGCAACGGCGCGCAGTTGCGGCTTGCCCTCAATGTCTGCGGCATGCAGGAAAATGCCGTTCAGGTAATAGCGTGTTTCTTCCGTGGAAATGGCAAAGCGTGTGCGGTCGATCAGCGAACGCAGGACCGCACCATTCAACTGGAACTTGTGCGGGAAGTCTCCTGCCCCCATGGACGGAAAATCGTCAACGCTCAGCACATTCAGGTGGGTGGCATAGCGGCCTGCGCGTAGGTGGAGCTGGCCATCGCTGTCTGTCTGGTCGAGTTCAACTTCAACGCCATCAGGCAGCTTGCGCACGATTTCGTACAGCACGGATGCGGGAGCAGTCGTAGCCCCCTCCCGCGTGATGGTGGCGGGTATGGTTTCAACCACCTCGATTTCCATGTCGGTGGCTTTCAGGCACAGCTGCCCGTTTGTAGCCTGCATGAGCACGTTGGCGAGAATGGGAATGGTGTTACGCTTTTCCGCCACGCTCTGGATATGAGCCAACGCTTTAAGGAGCGTTGCGCGCTCTGCCGAAAACTTCATGTATCCCTCTTTCCTGCACAGCAAGTTCTGCACTCCTGAGCGGAGATGGAACCCGTCTTATCCATTCTAAAACTAACAGGCCGCATTTATCCGTCAATCTTTTTGAAGGTACTGGTTCTAGCTCTCCAGCATGCGGCGCATCAGTTCCACATCTTCTGCAAATGCCGCGTCACGCTCCATCAGTTCCGTTACGCGATTAACCGCGTGCATGACGGTGGTGTGGTCACGATTACCAAACTTGCGGCCAATTTCAGGCAGCGAACGGCTGGTTAACTGCTTGGCCAGATACATGGCCACCTGACGCGGGCGGGCCACGTTGCGCGCACGGCGGGCGGAGGACATGTCCGTTAAGCGGATATTCCAGTGTTCAGCCACTTTTTTCTGGATTTCCTCAATGGTCACGCGCCGGTCGTGGGCCTTGAGAATATCGTGCAGCACATCCTGTGTGGCTTCGAGCGTAACCGGACGGCCAAACAGGTTGGCATGGGCGATCAGGCGGTTCAGTGCGCCTTCAAGTTCACGCACATTGGATGTGATCTTGTGTGCAAGGAACTCCAGCACCTTTGCCGGAACCACCACACCGGATGCAGCCGCCTTGGCTTCCAGAATGGAAATGCGCAGTTCAAATGTCGTGGCGTGAATATCTGCCACCATGCCACAGCCCAGACGGGTGCGGAGCCTGTCCTCCAGCCCGGACAGGTCCGAGGGGGACTTGTCGGCTGAAACCACGATCTGCCGCCCTGCATCCACCAGAGCGTTAAACGTATGGAAAAACTCTTCCTGCGTATTGTCCTTGCCGATCAGGAACTGGAGATCGTCGATCATCAGGACATCCACGGAGCGAAGCTGCTCCTTGAACTCGATCGTGGACTGGGAGCGAATGGCCGCAATAAAGCGGTACATGAACTTTTCGGCGGACATGTAGGCCACCGAGACATTGCCACTTTTAACCAGTTCCGCACCAATGGCGTGCATGAGGTGCGTTTTACCCAAACCTACGCCACCGTACAGGAAAAGCGGATTAAAGCCGACGCTGGAGGGTTTTTCGGCCACCCTGCGCGCGCAGGCATAGGCAAATTCATTGGGTTTGCCGACAACGAACGTGTCAAACGTAAACCGGCTGTCCAGCGCGGTTACAAGGTCACTGCGCACTTCGGCAACGGGGCGGCTTGCCGGGCTGCTGTCTTCCGTGGGGAGGGGGGCACTTGCTGGGGCTGCGGCAACTTCAGTGACAGGGAGCGGAGCCGGGTCGCCGGCGCGTGCGACCTGCAATTCAACCCGCCGAAGGGAGGGAACCTCATTGTGCCACAGCTCGTTCAGCCGGTCGCCGTACTGGCTGCGGACCCAGTCACGCAAAAAGCGGGTGGGCAGAAGGAGCGTAATTTCGTCACCATCAATCGGCCCGAGGGCAATCTGGGTTAGCCAGGTGCGGTATTCAACCTCCCCGACCTCACCTTTCAGGCGGCCACAGATACGCAGCCACGATTCCGCAAGGCCTTTATTGTCTTCCAGTCGGGAAAAGGCGCTTTCGTCATCGTCCACTCCGATTGTCATTTTTGCTCCCGAGCGGTCATTAAAGGCGCATATGCTGCGCAAAAAAGTCAACGGCGTCCGTGCTCTGGCACAGGCTGCCGGTGCTAGTTTATCCTGATGCGTATACCTTGCCTCAGCAGGACCGTGGATACTCTTTTTGGTCTGGCTTGCTCAAGGGTATTCTAACCAAGATAAAGCAGTGTCATGCCTGCGGGCAACGAAAAAGCATTTCCGGGCTGCAAGACAGGATGATAGCAGGAAATAGCCCTATACAAAAAACAAAGCCGAACCATCAGCCTGATGATTCGGCTTTGCTGCAAACAATCGCATGGGCTCCCCCTGCGGGGTGCCCGATCGCCTGATTACGCTGCTGCCAGCGCTTTGATACGGGCAGACAGGCGGGAAATCTTGCGGGCAACCGTGTTGTGGTGTGCAACGCCTTTGCTGGCTGCACGCTGGATTTCCGGCTGTGCAACGCGGAGGGCTTCACGAGCGGCTGCCTGATCCCCGGCTTCAATCGCGGTTTCCACTTTCTTGATGAAAGTACGCATGCGGGATTTGCGGGCCGTGTTACGGGCAGTCCGCTTTGCGGTCTGCCGGATGCGCTTACGCGCCGAAGCGATATTCGCCATGAGTTTCTATTCTGTCCAGCACTAAGAAAAAGTAAGGTGCCAACGCGCCGCAATGGCTCGTCAGCACAAAGAGTAAGCGGTGCTGTAATGCACGCATGCGCTTTCAGTCAAGCATGTTCCGGTCCGAACGCTCGAATTTTACCCGTTTTTCTGATGTTGCGGGCAGAAAAACGTCGTGCGACCGGCTTGTGTCATATGCTGCACACCCGCGCATCCGGGGCTGCCCGGGCAGGTGGGGCACGGCTGGTTCTTTTTGCCGTAAACCTGCCATGCGTGCTGGAAGTAGCCGAGCCCGCCCTCTGGTCGCACGTAGTCCTTCAGGCTGGACCCACCTGCGGCAATGGCGTCCTGCAGAACGGCGCGGATGGCGCGGACCAGCCCCCCTGCGGCTCCGGGTTTGAGGTCGCAGGCGGGCATGGTTGGCGCAATGCCTGCACGGTAAAGGGCTTCGCATACATAAATATTACCCAGCCCGGCCACTACATGCTGGTCAAGCAGGAAGGGTTTTATGGCTGTGCGCCGCCCCTTGCCTGCGTCCAGCAGGGTTTGTGAGCTGAACCGGTTGCCCAATGGTTCCGGTCCCATTTTTACAAAAGCACGGTAGGTGCCTTCCTCATCGGTGGGAACAAGGTCCAGCATGCCAAAACGGCGCGGGTCTATGTATCCGCAGCGTTTGCCGTCATCGGTTACAAAAACCACATGTTCGTGCGGTTGGGGCGTTTTGGGAGAATCGAGTAGCACCCGCCCGGACATGCCCAGATGCAGCACAATCGACTGGCCACAGGACAGGCGGATAAGAATATATTTGCCCCGTCGATAAAAGTTCAGGATCGTGGAGCCCGTAACCTGCTGTGAAAAATCGGCAGGAATCCGCCATCTCAGGTCATGGCGACGGATGATGGTCTGTTCAATGACGCGATCTTGCAGGGCTATCTGCATACCGCGCATCACGGTTTCTACTTCGGGGAGTTCCGGCATGGCTATAAAGCAGGGTATAGAGGAAACCCATGACCGACAACTCTTTTGCGCCCTCCCCCGCTCCTTCTGACGTCACTGTGGAAGAAACGGATTTTGGCTTCCGCTCCGTCAGGAAGGAAGAAAAGAAAAACCTCGTCCGCGGCGTGTTCGACAGCGTGGCCGGACAATACGACGTGATGAACGATATCATGTCGCTGGGTATCCACCGAATATGGAAGCGCATATTCGTAACGGAACTCGGCCCCCAGCCCGGTCTGACACTGCTCGACCTTGCCGGTGGTACAGGCGATATTTCGTTCGGCTGGCTCAAGGCAGGTGGTGGCCCTGTTGTTATGACCGACATCAACCGCAGCATGCTCTCTGTCGGGCGTGACCGGGCTCTGAACCGTGGTCTGGTCTCTGACCTTTCCTTCTGCGTCGTGGATGCCGAGGCTATTCCCGTGCGCGATATGTCTGTAGATCGCGTTTCCATCGCCTTTGGTTTGCGCAACTGCACGGACAAGCTGGCCGTGATCCGCGAGGCGCGCCGCGTGCTCAAGCCCGGTGGACGCTTTTTGTGTCTGGAGTTCTCGCGTGTGCAGGTTGCCGCGCTGGCTCCTATTTATGATGCGTGGTCCTTCAAGGTGCTGCCTGCCATGGGCGGGATCGTAGCCAAGGACCGGGAAAGCTACCAGTATCTGGCGGAAAGCATACGCATGTTCCCGGATCAGGAAACACTGGCGGATATGTTCCGTGAGGCTGGTCTGTCCCATGTGCGTTATCAGTCCCTGTCTGGCGGGATTGCGGCCATTCATTCCGGCTGGCGTATCTGATCAGGTATGTCCGCGTCCTCCCCTGCCCGCTCGGTTTTGCTGATTGTTGGCGGTAGTATTGCCGCCTTCAAAACCCCGGAACTGGTGCGCCTGCTGCAGGCGGAAGGCATGAAGGTCCGGTGCGTGCTCACCGAAGGGGGGAGCCAGTTTGTAACGCCCCTCACCTTACAGGCCCTAAGCGGACAGTCGGTGCATACGGACCTGTTCTCCCTGACCGCTGAGCAGGAAATGGGGCATATCGCCCTTTCACGCTCGGCGGATCTGGTGCTGGTCTGCCCGGCATCGGCCAATCTGCTGGCGCGCATGGCCGGTGGTCTGGCGGATGACCTTGCCGGGGCACTGCTCCTTGCAACCGATGCCCCAGTTATGGCCGTGCCTGCCATGAACGTGCGCATGTGGGAGCACCCCGCAACACAGGCCAATGTTGCTTTACTGGCCCAACGTGGCGTGCACATCCTGCCGCCAGCTAGTGGGCCAATGGCCTGTGGCGAGTTTGGGCCGGGGCGTATGCCTGAGCCTGTTGAAATTAAAGACGCGGTTCTGGCTTTTTTCCGTCAGAAGCAATGCCAGACAGGGCCTCTGGCGGGGTGCAGTATTGTGGTTACGGCGGGACCAACGCATGAGCCACTGGACCCCGTGCGTTACCTTGCCAACAGGTCGTCCGGCCAGCAGGGTTTTGCTCTTGCCTCGGCTCTGGCTGACATGGGAGCAAAGGTTACCTTGGTGAGTGGCCCTGTATCCCTTCCCCCTCCTGCCGGGGTGACGTATCTGGCGTGCGAAACCGCGCGGGAAATGCAGGCTCTTGTTATGGGGAGCGGGCCGTTTGATGTGGCGGTGTGCACGGCTGCGGTGGCCGACTGGCGGCCTGAGCATGAAGCCGGGCAGAAAATCAAAAAAACCGGTGCCCCCGAAGCGACCCCTTCCATAAAACTTGTTCCCAACCCTGATATTCTGGCCGAACTTTCCGCTCCGGGTGTGGGCAGGCCCCGGCTGGTAGTGGGGTTTGCGGCCGAGACTGAAAATGTCGTCGCGCATGCTACCGCCAAGCGGCAGCGCAAGCAGTGTGACTGGATTGTGGCGAATGACGTAAGCCCCCAGACCGGCAATATGGGTGGGGCGAATAACGAAGTTGTACTGATAACCGCCAGTCACGTTGAGCACTGGCCCAGAATGAGCAAGGCAGACGTGGCAAAACAGCTTTCTGTGCGTATAACAGACTGGCTTTCTGAATAACGCTGATACAATATTTGGTTCAAATCCTAAGGAGTAGTGCATGTCCGTCTCTGAAAAAACGTCCGGGACCGTAGGCATAAAGGTTCGGCGGCTTTCTCATGGACAGGACCTGCCTCTGCCAGCATATGCCACGCAGGGTGCTGCGGGAATGGACCTTCTGGCAGCGCTTGATGCGCCCCTGCGGCTTGAGCCGGGGCAGAGAGGACTGGTCCCGACCGGGTTGAGCATTGCCCTTCCTGCCGGGTATGAATTGCAGGTGCGGCCCCGCTCCGGGCTGGCTCTTAAACATGGAATTGTCCTGCCAAACGCGCCGGGGACCATTGATGAAGATTATCGTGGCGAGATTGGCGTGATTGTCATGAACGCCGGGAAGGAAGCGTTTGTCGTTGAGCCCGGCATGCGTATTGCGCAGGCTGTTATTGCGCCCGTTGTGCGCGCAACCTGGATTGAATGCGATGACCTGGACGAAACCGAACGTGGAGCGGGAGGGTTTGGCAGTACAGGAACGGGAGCGTCATGAGCGATCGGCAGCAGGAATTTCCGTTTTCTCCTGAGTTATGTTCCTCACTGCCCGCATCCTGCGAGAAAAGGCATGGGGTCTGGCTGGCCGGGTTTCTTGTTTTTTCTGTTATTCTGCTGTGCGTCGCGTATCTTCCGTTTAATATGCCCGTCTTGTCTGGTACCGTGGTCTCCTTGCCGCTAGGGTTTGTGTATCTGCCTGATTACGCGGTGCAGAGCATCGGCCGTATGCTGCTTGGGCTGGGTTTGTCCCTTGTTTCGGCTCTGCTGTGCGTAGCACTTATCTTCCGGAGCCGCTGGGTCGCCAAATGTCTGCTCCCTTTGCTGGATGTCGGGCAGTCTTTCCCTGTTCTGGCTATTCCGCTGCTTGTTCTGCCTTTTGTGCAAAGCCACATGCGCACACAGGCTGTGGGCGCAGAGGTGGTGGTGATCATGACCATCTGGTGCAGTCAGTTCTGGGGTATGGTGCAGGTTCTCTGCCAGCGGTTTTATGGCGTTCCGGCTGAACTGGATGATGTGGTCTGCAGCTTTGCTCTTACGTCGTGGCAGAAGTTCTGGCTGTTGGAAGTGCCTTTTGCCATTCCTGCACTCCTGCGTAAAACCATGCTTTCCATGGGGTGGAGCTGGTTTGCCGCATTGTATGCCGAGAGCGTGGTGCTGGATAACCATAACTGGCTTTTTGCGGGCATTGGTTCTTATGTCCGGCAGGCGGCCTGTGAGCGCAACGTGGGGGCTCTGCTGGCAGCACTTGCCTGTATGTTGGTGATTGTTGGCGTTTTCGACCAGATTATGTTCCGTCCGCTTTCAGTCTGGGCGGTGCGCTTTCAGCCTGGCAAGGTTGGAGAGCCGCACCCTGTGGAACCGTGGTTTCTCAGGCTTTTGCGGCGTACGCATCTGTTCCGTCAGTGTGTTCTGTTCTGTGTCAATGCCGCGCGCAGAATTAGCCGCCTGCCCATAGGTGCGCGTTATGTGCAGGAACACACGGTTGATGGAGATGCACATTGGGGCGGCTGGGTTGTGGCAGCTTTAGCCATTGTAGTCGCTCTGTTTGCTTTAGTTCTGGCATGGCCATCCTTGCACGCTGCCTACGGGTTGCCTGTTCTTTTTACTGTTGTGCTGTGTGGCGGCATGACCGGGCTGCGTGTTTTTGTCATGGTGGGGCTGGTCTCTCTGATCTGGATACCCCTTGGTGTCTGGCTTGGGCTTAAATCATCTTATGCCGGGCGCATGCAGCGGCTGATCCAGTATTGCACTGTTTTCCCTGCTAACCTGCTGTTTCCATTATGGGCGGCTGGTCTGGTGGCATGTCCGTTTGTGCCCATGTTCTGGCAATCTCCGCTGATTGTGCTGGGGGCGCAATGGTATATTGCGCTGGGTGTTCTGGCTGGTGCGAGTGCCTACCCGTCTGACCTGCTGGAGGCTGCGCGTAACCTGAATGTTACGGGTGGTCTGTGGTGGCGCAAGGTGCTGTTGCCCGGAATTTTACCGTACTATCTGGCGGGGCTTGTAGCTGCAACCAGCAGCGCATGGAATGCCGCCATTGCTGTGGAGTGGCTCCAGTGGGGGCAGACCACGCTGGGTGTGCAGGGTCTTGGCAGCTTTATGGCCATGGCCGCTGCCCGGGGTGATGTCAGTGCCGTAGCTCTTGGCGCGGTTGCCATGTGCCTGTTTATGATGGCCTTGAACACTTTTTTCTGGCGCCCTTTGTCTGACTATGTTTCTCGCCGTCTGAAACTGAATTGAACGGATTAACCTGCAATGGTCTTTCCCTCTCAACCTGGGCGTATTCCGCCGCAACAGACAGTTCTGGCGGAGCTGCGCAATGTCCGGCAGTTCTATCATAAGGATAGCACTGCGGATGTGCAGGTACTTGATGACGTGAACCTGACGATTCATGCCGGTGAGATTGTTGGGCTGCTGGGACGTTCAGGGTCGGGTAAATCGACGCTGTTGCGGATTATTGCCGGGCTGCTCCCGCCAACGTCGGGGGAGGTGTTGTGGAAAGGTGAACCCCTTAAAGGGCCAACACCCGATGTTGCCATTGTTTTTCAGTCCTTTGCTCTTTTCCCGTGGATGACCATTGAAGAAAATGTGGCTCTTGGTCTGGATGCAAAGGGTGTGCCAGCTGCTGAGCGTGATCCGCTGGTGGAAAGTGCAATCGACCTGATCGGCCTCGGTGGGTACGAAAATGCATGGCCCAAGGAGCTTTCTGGCGGTATGCAGCAGCGCGTGGGGCTTGCCCGGGCACTCGTGGTCAACCCTGCTCTGCTGCTGATGGACGAGCCGTTTTCCGCACTGGACGTCCTGACTGCCGAAAACCTGCGGACCGATCTGGTCGAGCTTTGGTCAGACAATAAACTGCCCGTGCAGAGCATGCTGATTGTGACACACAACATTGAAGAAGCCGTGTTGATGTGTGACCGGATTGTGATTTCCTCCTCCAACCCCGGGCGTATTGCCCATGTGCTGCCTGTCCCCTTTCCTCACCCACGGAACCGGGAGGATGCGGCTTTCCGCCAGTTGGTCGATCATATTTATGCACTGATGACACAGCGCGCGCCGATTATCTCGGAAGCGGATCTGATGCACCGCTCCTCGGCGGCATCTTCCGTGGTGCCGGGGTTCCGGGCTTTGGTGCCTGTGTCCATTACCATGATGATCGGCATGATGGAGGCTCTGGCAGCCCCTCCCCTGAACGGGCGAGCGGATCTGCCGGTTCTTGCAGAAAAATTACAGCTTGAACTGGATGACCTGTTCCCGCTTGGAGAATCTCTGGAACTGCTGGCTTTGGCTGAACTGGAGGATGGAGATATCCTGCTGACCAATGAGGGCGTTCATTTTGTATTGAGTGATCTGGATGAGCGTAAAGCCATTATGGGCCATGCGCTCAGGCACCATGTGCCGCTGGTTAAAATGATTTGTACCCTGCTGGACGAACGTCCGACACACAGCGTTAAAGCCGAGCGCTTCCGTGACGAACTGGAAGCCTGCATGTCCCCCGATTATGCGCGGCAGACACTCCAGACCATTATCGGCTGGACCCGTTTTGCAGAACTGTTCGACTATGATGAAGAGAGCGACCGTTTTTTTCTGCCAGATGACAGCCGCGAGTAATTATTCCCCAGCCTGTAACATCATGGCACCAAGAGCCTGCCGGGCCTTGGCGACTTTGGGCGTAATAACCGCCTGACAGTACCCGGCATACGGGTGCTTGGCGTAGTAATCATGATGTTCGGGCTCCGCCGGCCAGAATGTATCCAGTGGCTGCACTTCAGTTACGGGTTTTGCCCCCCATAAATTGCTATCCGTGACGCTGCTTATGGCGTTCTGGGCAATGTCGTGCTGCTGCGGAGACGTATAAAAAATTACAGACCGATACTGGCTTCCCACATCGTGCCCCTGTCTGTTCAGGGTTGTGGGGTCATGGAGTGTAAAGAAGCAGTCCAGTATCTGGCGGTAGTCTAGCAAGGAATGATCCCATTCCAACTGTACAACCTCGGCATGCCCCGTTTGTCCAGAGCAGACCTGCTGGTATGTGGGGTGTAAAACCGTGCCTCCCGCATAACCGGGAACAACTGAGGTTATGCCACGCATCTGGCGATAAACGGCTTCCAGACACCAGAAGCAACCTCCCCCCAGCACTGCTGTTTCCGCCATGCGTATGATCCCCTTCAGTCAGGTGGCCCCACGAATATGTTAGGTCCGTGGGGCCTGTTTGTTCAGGCTATGCGGGACAGGGCCGCTTTGAGACGTACACATTCACCCTGCTGGCTTTCCAGACGATCGCGCATTTCCTGCACGATTTCCGGTTTGGCACGGCTGACAAAGTTTTCGTTCCCGAGCTTTTTTTCAGTCTTGCCGACTTCATCTTCCGCTTTGGACAGTTCTTTTTTCAGCCGCTCGCGTTCAACGGCCAGATCAATCAGCCCTTCCAGCGGGATGATAACCGTAGCTTCATCCACTACAGCCTGAGCGGAGCCTTTGGGAATATCACCGGCAAGCGGGCTTGTCTGTGTTACGCGGGCCATGCGGCAGATGGCTTCTTGCCACCGGCCAATGCGTTCCAGCGTTATTGGTGCTGCATCCTTGAGAAGAACAGGAGCAGTCTGTGATGGCGGAACGTTCATTTCCGCCCGAACCGTGCGGATTTCCGTAATCAGGCGAATGATCTGCCCGCATTCTGCCACGGCGTCGTCTGCGCCGGTGGGGGCAATGGGTTCAGGCCATTGCGCGGCGATCAGGCTGCCTTCCTCACCAAAGCCAAATTCGTGCCACAGTGTATCTGTTACAAATGGCACAACAGGTTGCAACAGGCGCAGGATAATACCCAGTACATGGCCTGCAACGGCGCGGATTTCTGCCGCTTCCTGATCATTGGCGGAATTAAAGACCGGCTTGGCGAATTCCAGAAACCAGTCACAGAAGCGGTTCCAGACAAAGCGGTAGCAGGTCAGTGCGTATTCATCAAAACGATAGGCATCCAGTGCGCGGGTCGCTTCGGCAATGGTGGTCGCTGCCTCGGCCAGAATCCAGCGTCCCAGCGGGGATTGGACCTGCGTCGGGTCAAAGTTGACGGGTGCACGCACGCCATTCATTTCGCAAAAGCGGGCGGCATTCCAGAGCTTGGTAATAAAGGAACGATAGTCTTCCACCCGTTTGCGGCCGAGTTTGACGTCCCGCCCAATGCCGGTCAGTGCGCAAATGGTAAAGCGCATGGCGTCTGCGCCGTAATCCTCGATCAGTTCCAGCGGATCAATGCCGTTACCTTTGCTTTTGGACATCTTCTGCCCATGCTCATCACGCACCAGACCGTGGATGAAGATGTTGCGGAAGGGCACATCGTGCATGAAGTGCTGGCCCATCATCATCATTCTGGCGACCCAGAAGAAAATGATGTCGAAGCCGGTTACCAGAACATCCGTTGGATAATACCGGTCGAGTTCGGGTGTTTTGTCCGGCCATCCAAGCGTTGAAAATGGCCATAGCGCAGACGAGAACCACGTATCCAGTACGTCTTCGTCCTGTGTCAGGGGTTCTGCCTTGCCGTAATGCGCCTGAGCCTGTTGCTGCGCGTCTTCACCGTCATGGGCAACAAACACATGGCCGTCCGGCCCATACCATGCGGGGATGCGGTGCCCCCACCATAACTGACGGGAAATGCACCAGGGCTGGATGTCACGCATCCATGCAAAAAAGGTATTTTCCCACTGTTTGGGAATAAAGCTGGCCCGGCCAGAGGTAATGGCCTCAATGGCAGGTCCCGCCAGTTTGTTAGCATCGCAATACCACTGGGTGGTCAGGCGGGGCTCGATAACAGCGCCTCCACGTTCCGCATGCGGAACCTGATGGCGGTGGGGTTCAATTTTTTCCAGCCAGCCGGTTTCTTCCAGCTTGGTAACAATAATCCTGCGTGCGTCTTCACGCGTGGCGCCAGCAAGAGAGCGAACAAAGGCAGGCTCGGCCAGACCATCCTGCGCGCTCAGTTCTTCTTCTATCTCGTCCAGCACAATGCGGGCCTGCTCGTCCAGAATGCTGAGCATGGGGAGCTGGTGCCTGCGGCCTACTTCAAAGTCATTAAAGTCATGCGCGGGCGTAATTTTGACCGCACCTGTCCCTTTTTCCGGGTCGGAATATTCGTCCGCCACAATCGGGATCAGGCGACCTGTCAGGGGCAGGCGAACAAATTTGCCAATCAGGCTCTTGTAACGGTCATCTTCAGGGTGAACAGCTACGGCCGTGTCGCCCAGCATGGTTTCGGGGCGGGTGGTGGCAACAGTAATGGTTGCCTCGCCCTGCCCTTCAACCGGATAGCGGATGTACCACAGGTGACCCGCGACATCCTTGCTTTCCACCTCCAGATCAGAAATGGCGGACCGGAATGCGGGGTCCCAGTTGACCAGCCGTCTGTCCCGATAAATCAGACCGTCCTTATAGAGAGAAACAAAGACTTCCTTGACTGCGCGGGAGAGGCCTTCATCCATGGTAAAGCGCTCACGCGACCAGTCGAGCGACGAACCAAGGCGGCGCAGCTGGCGCGTAATGCCACCGCCGGATTCTTCCTTCCACTGCCACACACGCTCAATAAAGGCATCGCGCCCCATATCCTGCCGGGTAGTTTTACCTTCGGCTGCCAGTGTGCGTTCGACAACCATTTGCGTTGCTATGCCGGCGTGGTCCGTTCCGGGCTGCCAAAGGGTGTCAAACCCCTGCATGCGCTTCCAGCGGATCAGGGTATCCTGCAAGGTCATGGTCAACGCATGGCCCATATGGAGGGTGCCGGTAACGTTGGGTGGCGGGATCATGATGGTAAAAGGTTTTTTGCCGCTTGCTGGCTGGGCAGAGAAAGCCTTCTTGCTTTCCCACAGTTCGTACAGCCGGTTTTCTGTTTGTGCAGGCTCAAAAGTCTTGTTCAGCATATTTATCCAACCACACCACGTAAAAAAGGCGGAAGGCATCTAGCCCCCGCCTTTGCAAAGCAATTAACAGACCACAGGATTCCCCGCCATCGGCCTGCTTCCATAGGGTTGCAGGCCGGTGGAGAGGAAGAAAACCTTACAGACCGCGCTGCGTCAGGCGTTCAACTTCCTTGCGTACAGCAGCCTGCACGATGCTTGCCAGATGGGCATCAAGCCATTTTTTGAGGAAAACGCGCACTTCCTGGCGCACGATGTCTTCAACCGTCAGAGACCCTTCATGCGTGACAGCCACTTTTCTCTCCTCATGTTCTCTAAGATATTTTTCCTGCAGGCTTTTCTGCAGCACGGCAAATGAGTTGGCGGTATCGGAAACCGTTTCGTCATTCAAAGGGATGGGCAGTGGACCAGACATGGTATGTTCAGCCTTTTTGTTGAGTTCGATCTGCCTGAGATCCGTTACAGATAATACTTCATCATGATCCACGGCCCGCGGTTGCACAAGGTCGGCCTTGCCGCCTGCCTGAGCTGTATCCGTGGTACGGGTGGGGGCAGCGGGAGCCTCTTTTTCCCCCTGTGGCGCAGAGTCCATCATGGACGGAGAGAGGACAAGCACATCGTCGTCCTGCTCATCCTGCGGCTCCGGGGCATGTTCTGCTGTAGCCGAGAGGTGCTCATCATGCAGTACCTGCCGAATGGAAGACAGGGTATCCGCGACAGATTTACCTGTTTCTTCTGATGAGTCCTGAGGCGACACCATACAAACATCCCTGCCACTGCTGGCTTAACATTATCGACCCGGCTGGTTGAGCGCGTCATCGTTCAACCCCCATAACCGATCCTTTACCGCGTTATAGTATGCTTTGTCATCATAAAGGGGAACATTCAGCTTCAGATCAGCAGCAGTCAGGCGTCCAATAGCGGCTGCCACGCTGTAAGAGGACAGGACCATGTTGCTCAGGCTCTGCACAAGCGCCACCTGCGCCTGCAACAGACTCTCCTGCTGCTGCAGGACGGAAAGGGTTGTGCTGGTGCCAACCATGGCCTGCCGCTCTACCCCGCCAAGTGCTACAGTACCGGCCTTGATCGCAACCCGATTGCTTGCGATGGACGCCCGATAAGTGACCAGTTTCTGCCAGTTGGAAACAGCATCCTGTGCCGCCGCGCGGCGCTGGACATCCACCTCCCGGTGCGCCTCCTGCGCAAGCTGCTTGGCCTGACGGACCGCCGCATACTCCGATCCTCCCTGATAAATGGGGATATTGAAGTTGAGGGCCGCGTATTTGCTGTCATTGATCTGGTTGTTCAGGGCCTGATTAACCTGATGCTGATACCCCATTGTTGCGGACACTTTGGGGAGAATGGCAGCCATGGCAACGCCCACGGAATCCTTGTGCGATGCCTCTGTAAAAAGTGCGTGAATAACATCAGGGTTATTCCGGACCGCCAGTGCGGCGGCAGTCTGCTCATTTTTAACGGGCAGGACCAGGGGTTGTGGAGGCACCAGATTGGGGGGCGGTGCCATGCCAATAACCTGCATGTAGGTTGCCTGAGCAGTCTGCAACGTGCCCTCAGCCTGCTGGCGTGCGGCCTGTGCGGAGGCGTAGGCTGCTTCCGCCTGAGCAACATCGGTCCGGGTAATTTCCCCTACCCTGTAGCGCTCACTGGTTGCGCGTAGCTGCTGCTGCAAAACCCGTTCATTGTTAATGTTCAGTTGCAGGAGCTGTTCGTCTTCAATCACGCCCACATAGGCGCTGACGACCTGCTTGAAGACCTGCTGTTCAACCGAAATCAGATGCGCCCGTGCTGCCATGACCTGATTAACGGCTTCATGCGTGGCCGCTGTGGTTTTACCCCCGGTGTAAATTGGCTGATTGATTGCAACACCCGCCGAATATCCCGGCGTATCGTAACGACGCAGGGACTGATGGGTGCGAGGGTGCCCGACCCCCTGATAATCATTGATCCCGTTATAGTAAGAAAGGCCAACCTGCCCGGTTACCGTAGGGTGCCAGCCTGCAAGAGCCGTTGGCACAGTCTCATCCGTGGCGCGGAGCGAGGCACGTGCTGCTTGCAGGGTCGGGTTGGTCAGATACGCGGCGCCCAGAGATTCCTGAAGTGTATGCGGGATAAAGGAAGGGGAGCCGCTTCCATCGTATTTTTGCGCCCATGCGGTTGTGCCGCACAGTATGACCGCCAGACTCAGGCCGGTTTCGCAAATACGTCGCATGAGGCTGCTCCCGCTTGCAGTTACCGCAATAGGCTTGCGGCACTGTTCCTTGCCATGATGCGAGATTAAATTCCATTTTATAGTTTGTGACGGTTTGAAAATGAGACGTCCTTCTGAGCCGTCCTTTAAAAGGAAAAAGCGTGTTCAGGCGCCATACCGGGCAGGAGTGGCGCTTGCGCTTCAAACAGGAATGTCAGCCTGAATGGCTTGGAATAACCGGGTTCCCTGACTGCACTAAAGGCTTCAGGGAGGGATGACCCGCTCTGGAGCAAACCTACAATGCGGCCTTTGGCGGAAAGCTGCCGGTCACAGAAGTCGGGAAGCGTTGCAATGCAGCCATCAAAATAAATCAGGTCATAAGGAGCCGATTCTGCCGCCCCTTCGGTCAGAGCACCTTGCTGCCATACAACGTCCGGGGCCTGAGCCTGACAGAATCCCTGCCCGATCTGGGCCAGTTCGGAATTGGATTCGAGTGCTGTCACATGCAGGCCAAGCCGCGCAAAAAGGACAGCGGTGTAACCGGTGGAGGCTCCCACAACCAGAACACGCTGCCCGGCTGCTGGTTCTGCCGCTTGCACAAGGCGGGCAGTCAGAAGGGGCTGTGACAAAACACGGCCCTGCGTCAGAGGCAGGCTGGTATCGGCATAAGCCGCATTGCGCAGGTCGGGGCGAACACAGTCCTCACGCGGGAGGTGGCGCATGATTTCCAGAATACGCGAATCGGTAATCTCGGATGGGCGCAACTGGTCGTCCACCATCAGGTTGCGTGCTTGGGCATACAGGGTTGCATCCATTGACTGTTCTCCTTGAAGCATGGCGGTGGCCGTATGGGCATTCATGCTGCGTACACTCCTGATTGGCCATCTACCCGGTTGACCCGCGCCGACCATGGGCAGGAGTCTGTCTGACATACTGTTTTAAAATTGGCACAACACAACGGCTTGACCAATTTGAAAGAAAAGGACATAACGCTCCCACCATACACCGTTGGTCCGGTGGCAGAATGGTGATGTAGCGGACTGCAAATCCGCGTATGTGGGTTCGATTCCCGCCCGGACCTCCACTCCCCCTTGAAAACGTTAAATGTGTGTTCCCGGCGCAAGTTGTCGTGCCAAAGAGCATATCTGAAGTGGCGAATATTCTGGTGCAGATGTGTGCTCAGGTGTAGCTGGCTAGCGGGTGCCTGCTATCCGGCTTATGGCTGCTTGAGTTTTCTGTACCGTGCCATAAGGCGGCTACGCCGGAGGCTGGAGAGCTTTTGTAGCCAGAATACGCCATCCAACTGGTCAATCTCGTGCTGTAAGCAGACGCTACGAAGGCCATCTGCCTCCTTTTCCTGCATATGGCCATTCAGGTCTGCGAAACGGAGCTTCAGTTTTGCCGGGCGCATGACTGTGGCGGATATGCCCGGCATGGAAATGCTTCCCTCTTCATTCAAAGCGGTATTTTCGGACAGCCAGATAATTTCTGGATTAATGTAGATTTCCGGCTCATCACAATCTGGCAGGTCAAGAATAACCACGCGCTGGCCAACGCCAATATGTGGGCCGGTTATGCCTAGCCCCTGAACAGCGCGGAGTGTGTCCAGCAGGTCCGTCGCAAGGATGCGCAACGTGCTGTCAAACGAGGTGACCGGCATGGCAACCTCACGCAAACGCTGATCGGGGAAAAAGACAACAGGCTGTACGGTCATGGCGTATCTTCTGACAGAATAAAGCAGTTTGCTGGCGGTCGTGCGTGACCTGTAACGCGTTATTATACACAGCATAAACCATGAGGGCACAGCCCGGCTGGATTTTACGGGTTAACCGTTGCGTTCAAGAACGCGTTGGGGGCTTGCCCAATGGCATATCTGTTGCCACATTCCTAGAATGAGGACCAATAAAGTACTTATTCCCGAAATCTGGTCTTGTGCCTCTGGGCAAGGCATCGCCTATGCTGTGCAAGCCGGATTGCCTGAGTGCCAGAAATAATGCAGCCACCTGTCTTTCATCCCGATCACGCCGATAGTCGGCATTCCTTGCCGGAAGCCTTTGCCAGTATCCGTGTGCCGAGGGATGATACCCATTGGATGCGGCGCTTTTTAAGCTACGTGGGGCCGGGATATATGGTGTCCATCGGGTATATGGACCCCGGCAACTGGGCAACGGACCTGCAAGGGGGGGCGCGGTTCGGCTACGTTTTGCTGTCTGTTATCCTTTTATCCAACTTCATGGCCATTTTATTGCAGGCTCTTTCTGCCCGTCTGGGTATTGCAACCGGGCTGGACCTTGCTCAGGCTTGCCGGCAGCGTTTTCATCCCGTGCTCAATGCGTTTCTCTGGGTTGCCTGCGAGCTGGCGATCATTGCATGTGATCTGGCGGAGGTTATTGGCACCGCAGTTGCATTGCAGCTGCTCTTCCATATTCCCCTGCTTGGCGGTGCGCTGATTTCCAGCTTTGATGCCCTGCTGGTGCTGTTCCTCATGAACCGTGGGTTTCGGTATCTGGAGGCATTTATCATTGGGCTTTTAAGCATTATCGCGCTGTGTTTTGCCGTGCAGCTTATCGCGGCAGCTCCCCCATTGGCGGCTGTGCTGGCAGGTATGAAGCCTTCGCTCTCAATCCTGACCAATAGCGAAATGCTCTATATTGCCATTGGCATTATAGGGGCGACCGTTATGCCCCATAACCTGTACCTACATTCCTCCATAGTACAAAGCCGGGCGTATGAGCGGACAGAACGTGGCCGTAAGGACGCCATACGCTGGGCCACATGGGATAGCTCAATCGCACTCATGCTGGCCCTGTTTATTAACGCTGCCATTCTGATTGTTGCCGCGGCAGCCTTCCATACAACAGGGCATCAGGATGTGGCGGAAATTCAGGATGCCTATCACCTGCTCTCCCCCCTTCTGGGCTTGGGTATTGCCTCTACCCTTTTCGCTCTGGCCCTGCTGGCTGCGGGCACAAATTCGACCATTACGGGAACGCTGGCCGGACAGATTGTGATGGAAGGGTTTCTGCATCTCAGACTGCCACACTGGGCGCGGCGGTTTTTAACCCGTGGGCTGGCAATTGTTCCGGTCATGGTCGGCATTGTGTTGTATGGTAACGCAAGTGTTGGTCAGTTGCTCATGGCCAGTCAGGTTGTGTTGTCCATGCAATTGCCCTTTGCGGTCATTCCTCTGGTTCTGTTTGTTTCAGACCGCAAAATGATGGGTTCTTTTGCTATTTCCCGCCCTCTGGCGGCTCTTTCCTGGTTTGTTGCCGGGGTCATTCTTATTCTGAACTTTAAATTACTCTACGATACACTCGCGCTGTGATGTCTGGAGCAAGTCTGCCGACATTCTGTACTATGGCCACAGGTAGAGGAATTTTACGTAGTAAGCGTTTGTTTCCGGCGTGTTGCGGCCTTCTATGGAATGTGCGTAACGCGCCGTAAAACTGATTGTCCGGCTGATATTGAACATAACGCCCAGCCCGGGGGCTATTTCCCGACTGTTGGAGTTACTCAGGTCTGAATGGATGCTCTGGTCATATGTTCCGCCAACATTCTGCCAGTCAAAGGCAAAGTAAGGCTCGATCAGTTTTGTCGCTTTCCAGCTAAACCGTAAATTGCTGTAAAAAACAACGCCGGGTGAATAGCTATGTTGGCTGGTTTTATGTTTTGTTGAACCAACAACAGTGCCTATATCGCCGTCAAAGCTAAAATGCTTCCATTCATAATCAAAAATAATGCTTGATATATTGGCCCAGTACCCCGTGGCCAAAGTATCCCGTGTGCCCGAAGGTGTTTGCAGGAATGTCTGAAAACCAAGAGTGCTGTGTGTATTGGGTTTAAACCACGCAGCAGGCCCTACGATTGTGCCCCCCAGCCCACCGTAATTTGTGCCGCCTGCCAGAGTATAGTTTTCAGATTGGATGACCTCAAAAGCAAAGCCAACATGCGGGAGCGCGTCAAATGTGCGAAAATGCACGTATTTGGTGAGTCCGGACCATGTATGGCTTCCTCCATGGGCAGGTACACGCTGGCCGGTGCTGTTATAGGTGTTGCCCGACGCGTTACCATTCCCATACTGGACCAGTACGTTAAATGGCTTGTAGTCCACGGGGAGGTCATATTCATGCGGACCAATGATCCCCAGGGTAATATCCGCTGCATAGGACAGGCCGGGTGTTAATAAAGGCATGCTGGCTCCATACAGACTTAAGGTCAGCAGGAGCCGCTTCGGCTTTTTGCCAAACAGCATGAAGGATCTCCATCAAGGAGGCTGCCGTTGTAAAAACAGGCGCAGCGTGTTGGGGTTATTGAATAATCTGTCCTGATCGCCAACCGTTGCGCTGCATGGAGGCTGGGCTTTTGGAAGAGATATATAAAATAAGAAGATATAATATAGTTGGAAACCGTATGAGTTCACGCGGCTGTGTCCTCAAGCTATAAAAACTGTCTCATTCCTGGAACAGAATGCTCAGTGCACATGTTTTGAGAGGTCAGCTATGGCAGGGCCTTAAAAGACCGGCCAAAAATCCCTTGCAGTAAAATAGAGCTGCAAGGGAAAAAAGCTGTGATTTATTTTGCAAACTTTATGAGTGCTGCATTTACGTCCGCTGCTTTTTCCAGTTGGGGCATATGGCCGGTCTGGGGGAGCAGGGTTACGGGTATGGTATCCGGCAGGTTTTTGGCATCATTGGATGAGAGAACCTCGTCCGCCTCCCCCCAGATGATCTGGGCTGGCCCGGCGAAACTGGTCAGAACGGGCCTGAGGTCCTCCGCCTGCCTGCCATTGGGGAAGCAGGCTTTGGCAATTGTCTGCAAGCCCTGAAGTGCTCCATCCAGACGTTTGAAGCGGATAATGTCTTCAACCATTTTGCGAGAAATCAGGGTTTTATCATGTACCAGATAATTCAGGACAGGCTCAAGCGTTTTGCGACGATCTGCGGAGATAAACCCTTCAATGAAATCCATATTAATGCTCTGCCCCAAACCTGCTGGCGCAATGAGGGAAAGAGATGCCACTTTTTGCGGGCAGGTTTTGGCAAGCTCCAGTGCAATAGCCCCTCCGAGTGAGTGACCAACAACATGAACGCTCGTGATTTCCAGCTTATCCAGCAAAGCCGCAGTTGTTGCCGCAAAGCCTGCGGGGGTTCCATCCCCCACGTTTTTGGATGACCCTCCGTGGCCGGGCAGGTCAAAAGCGAGCGTACGCCGGTCGGTGGAAAGAGCATTCTGGTTGAGCATCCAGTTGCTCAGGTCCCCACCAAAACCATGGATGAACAGGACAGGAGTAGCATCACCCTGCCCGGCTTCCTGCACACGGAGTGTCAGATCTCCAACGCTGATCATAATGGGTTCTGCGTGATCAGCCTGCGTGTCGGCAGCGCTGTCGGATGAAAAATCAGCCTGAAACTTTGCAATAAATGCATCAATATCCGCATCGCTCACGGCAGGTTCGGCCAGAACACCCAAAAGAGCACCTACGGGCAGGGTTTCTCCCTCCGTTGCAATCTGGCGGCGTAGCGTGCCAGAGGCCGGGCTTTCGTAACCATTGGTGATTTTGGTGGTTTCTATGTCTGCAATTTCCTGCCCGGCTTCCACCTGTGCGCCGGAGGGAATGTTCCAGCTTGTAATTTTCCCCTCGGTCATGGCCAGACCAAACTTGGGCATTGTAATTGGGGTAATAAGGTCTGTCATTGCTCAGGCATCCTGCTTTGCTTTTTTATAGGCCATGACGGAGCGAACCGCCGATTCAATGCGGGCGGCATCGGGGAGATAGAGTTTTTCCAGCACGGTAGCGAAAGGGACCGGCGTGTGCGGGGGCACAACCTGACGTATGGGGGCCCTGAGCGCGTCAAACGCCTGTTCGGCCACCAGTGCAGCCACATCTGTTGCCATGTTGCAGCGGGGGCTTGATTCATCGACAATGACCAGCCGCCCCGTGTCTTCCACACATTCCAGTATGGTGGCGCTATCCAGCGGGGATGTGGTGCGGGGGTCTATAACCGTGCAGCTTATGCCGTCTTTTTCCAGCCTGTCGGCAGCTTCATTGGCAAAATTGACCATGCGGCCAAAGGCAACAATGGTTACATCATCGCCTTCCCGCGTCAGATTGGCTTCCCCGAACGGGATGGAATAGGGCTCATCGGGCACTTCCTCTTCATCATCATACATGACCTTGTTTTCAAGGAAGATCACGGGGTCATCATCCCTTATGGCCTCGATCAGCAACCCTTTTGCTTCGTAAGGGGATGATGGAACAACAACCTTGAGCCCCGGAATATGGGTAAAAAGCGGGTAAAGCGCCTGACTGTGCTGTGCAGCCGCATTAAAACCCGCGCCATACATGGCCCGGATAACCAGTGGCGTGCGGGCCTTGCCACCAAACATGTAGCGGAATTTGGCGGCCTGATTCATGATCTGGTCGAGACAGCAGCCAACAAAGTCCACAAACATCAGTTCAGCCACCGGGCGCAGGCCAGTGGCGGCCGCTCCAACGGCTGCGCCAATATAGGATGCCTCGGAAATGGGGGTATCAAACACCCGTTCGGCACCAAATTCGGTATAAAGCCCTTTGGTAACCCCCAGTACGCCGCCCCATGCGTCTACCACACCGGCAGAACCACCCTGCCCGCCTGCAATATCTTCCCCCATGAGAATAACACGTGGGTCACGCTGCATTTCCTGACGCAAGGCTTCGTTAATGGCCTGACGGAAGCTTTTTTTGGACATGAGAATACTCCGTATTGCGCGTGGCTCAGTAAGAAACGTAAACGTCTGCCTGAAGGTCGGCAGGTTCAGGCAATGGGGCGTTTTTGGCGGCTTTTACGGCAGACTCGATTTCGTCCTTTACGCTGGTATCAATGTCATCCAGTGCAGACAGGTCGAGCAGGCTTGTCTCCGTGACGCGTTTGCGGAAGTTCTGTAAGCAGTCATGTTCGCTTCTTTCTCTGGCCACTTCGCCATTGGCGCGGTAGGTCATGGCGTCACCTTCAAAATGGCCATACCAGCGGGCCAGATGAACATGCAGCATAACCGGGCCGTGACCTGCGCGTGCATGGGCTATGGCCTGCCCGGCGGCCTCATGCACGGCAAAAAAATCCGTGCCGTCGCAGTCAAAATAAGGCATGCCAAAGCCTGCTGCGCGCGCCTTTTGTGTGCCTGCGCAGGCGTAGGATGCTCCTGTTGCCTCGCCATAGCCGTTATCCTCACAGACAAAAACGGCGGGTAGCTGCCAGACCATGGCCAGATTCAGGCTTTCCAGCGTTGTGCCCTCGTTGGAAGCGCCATCGCCGTAAAATGCTACGGCAACGCCACCATCCTTGAGCACCTTGTGCGAAAGGGCGGCGCCGCAGATCAGCGGTGGCCCACCCCCAACAATGCCGTTCGCACCGAGCATGCCCAGAGACAGGTCCGCAATATGCATGGACCCGCCTTTGCCGTGGCATACCCCGGTTTTGCGCCCATAAATTTCGGCCATCATGCCCTCTACGCCCACCCCTTTGGCAATGCAGTGGCCATGGCCGCGGTGAGTGCTGGCGATTGTATCCGTGTCGCTCAGATGAGCGCAGACACCCACGGCGGATGCCTCCTCACCACAGTACAGGTGAACAAATCCCGGAATTTCTCCGGTAGCGAACTCTACGTGAAGACGTTCTTCAAAATCGCGGATGGTCCGCATGGAACGGTAGGAACGCAGAAGAATATCGTGTGCAATCTGCATGTCTGCCCCCGGGCGATACTGCCGTGTGGGTTGGAAGATATAACGGAATTATTCCGCCCCACTCAGCATGAAAAAACAGTGCGAAGCGGGTATGCGCTCAGTTATGGGGAGATATGCCAAAGGGTGAAGCCAGAGGATAACTCGGCTCACGTGTATTTGAGATGGCAGAAGACGAAGTGTCGCATATCCGAAACGTAATACTCGCCAGATACATTTTTGTGGACGGACAGGCGCACATGAACTCACTCACTTTGTCCTCTGGCGTGTGGTCCGGGCTACCCCCGCTGCTCCGCAACTCATGGCGTCGTTGCGCGGAGCAATATGCCATTCCCACAGATACCACGCTGGGTACGGATATTCTGTGCTCGGCCGAACTGCGGCAGGCACGCGAGCGCATGGGAGTGACCATGAAAATAGCCGACCCGGAACTGGACCGGCTGCATGGGATTGTCTCCACACTGGATTATAATGTTCTGCTGGCCGACCCGGCGGGTATAGTTGTTGCCCGTCGTGGCGCTCCTCCGTCTGAAAAAGGGTGCCGCCGCTGGCATCTGTGGCCCGGTGCCAACTGGGCGGAAGCCGTAGCCGGAACCAATGGAATAGGGACCTGTCTGGTCGAGGGGCAGCCAGTGACCGTGCACCGGGACCAGCACTGGTGTACAAATTTGCGATACCTGACCTGCTCTGCCGTGCCGTTTTATGGGCCTGATGGCCATGTTGCCGGAGCACTGGATGCCAGTTCCATTCGTTCTGACCCTTCTGGCCGAGTGGCGCTGATGATGGAGGCCGTGCTGGTTGATGCTGCGCGGAGGCTGGAGCGACGGAGTTTTTTAGAAGCATTCCGTAACAGGACGGTCTTACTGCTGGGTGAAGGAGATGGCATATCCCTCCCCATGATCGCTCTGGACGACAAACGTATTGTGGTTGGTGCGACCTACGCCGCACGCTCCATGTTGGGGATAGCCAACCCGGAGGCGACCAGTGTCTGTTTTGATCTGGGAGCCAGAGCCGCCGGTGTGCCGGATTTTCAGGAGGCGGAACGGACGGTCATAGAGGGGGCTCTGGCCATGGTGCAGGGCAAGATTGCACCGGCAGCCCGTCTGCTTGGTGTAAGCCGCTCGACCTTGTACCGAAAGCTGAAAAACCTGCCGCCTGCTCCGTCTTCCATAACCGGGTAGTTATGGACTGTTCTGCAAAAAGGGCAGGACGTTCTGGCATATGACCAGTTCCTCATGGGTTGGCTCAACACGTACGCGGATTGCACTGTCGGGACAACTGATGATGCTCGCATGGTCCGCATTGGCCTTATGGTCCAGCTTGAGACCCAGCCAGCCCAGGGCCAGACAGACATCCTGACGCAAAAGAGCGTCGTGTTCGCCAATGCCCGCGGTAAAGACCAGACCATCCAGCCCCCCCATAATGGCGGCAAGAGCGCCCGTTTCTTCCACAATCCGGTAGGCGGATAAGGCAAGGGCCTGCTGGATATGTTCCCGCAATGTGGGGTCCTGCTCCGCGTCCATATGCTCGCGCAGAACGCGCATGTCAGACGATACGCCAGAAACCCCAAGCAGCCCGGACTGATGGTACAGTGTGTTGACCACAGTGTCCCAGTCCGCTTTTTCTTCCCGCATCATGTAGAGCAGTGCGCCGGGGTCTATCATTCCGCAGCGGCTCCCCATCATTAACCCGTCCAGAGCGGAAAAGCCCATTGTGGTTTCAACACTTTTGCCCCCTTTTAATGCACACAGGCTGGCACCGCTGCCCAGATGGGCCAGAACAGTGCGGCCCTTTGCCAGTGCGGGGTCGATCTGGTGCAGGCGCTGGGTTAGAAAATCGTAGGAAAGACCGTGGAAGCCATACCGGCAGATGCCTTTTTCTCCATACCGGCGTGGGAGTGGTAAAAGACGGGCGATTTCTGGCATCGTGCGGTGGAAAGCCGTGTCAAAACAGACAATCTGGAGCAGGTTGGGCCGATAGGCCATGATGGCGTGGACCGGAGCAAGGGTCTGCGGCTGGTGGAGTGGTGCAAAGGGTGTCAGGGCTTCCAGTCGGCGCAGGATTCCTGGCGTAACCTGTACGGGAGCTAGAAAATCTGGTCCTCCATGAACAATCCTGTGGCCAACCCCAACAATGTTGTGCTGACCCTGCTCATGGTCGGCCAGCCAGTCCAGAAGATGCTCCAGCGGTTTTTTCTGGCTGAGTGGGTAAGTCGTGTGCTCAATAAGCTGATCGTTCTGGTCTGATGCAAAAAAATGAAATGTTTCAGCATCATACTCAAGCCGTCCCTTGATCAGCTTTTGTATGAGCGGGTTCTGGCCGATCTGAAAAACCGTGAACTTGAGGCTGGATGACCCGGCATTGAAAACAAGAACAATGTCTGACATGGGTGGTTTTCCGCGAAGCTGGGCGATTTAAAAAGCGGCATTCTGTTGCGCCAGATGTCTGGCGTACAGCGCACCAATGGCAGCGGACGCCAGACGGGCCTGCACGCTGTCTGCCCGGCTTGTCAGCACAATGGGAACCTTGGCGCCAAGTGCTATGCCAGCAGAGTCCGCCTGAGCCATGAAGATCAGGTTTTTGGCCAGCATATTCCCTGCCTCCAGGTCTGGAGTGACCAGAATCTGCGCCTGCCCGGCAACGGGGGAGGACAGGTTTTTTATTCTGGCCGCTTCGGGGTCTATGGCGTTGTCCATGCCTAGGGGACCATCAAGTATCCCCCCTGTTATCTGGCCGCGTTCGGCCATTTTACACAGGCTTGCAGCATCTACTGTGCTGGGGATTTTGGGGTTGATGACTTCCACAGCGGAGAGAATGGCCACTTTGGGCACTCCCAGCCCAAGCCCCGTATGCAGGTCTATGGCGTTCTGAACAATATCGCGCTTGGTTGAAAGATCGGGCGAAATATTAATGGCGGCATCGGTCACAAAAAGCAGTTTTTTATAACCCGGAACAGCAAGCAGAAAAACATGGCTGATCCTGCGGCCCGTGCATAAACCATTGGTGGGGGATACCACGGCATGCATGAGGGCATCTGTATGCAGGCTGCCTTTCATCAACCCCTGCACATGGCCTACCCGGGCCAGTTCTACAGCTTTTTGAGCGGCGGCTTCCGGTGTTGGTGCTGGTATGAGCTGGTAGGGGCTCAGGTCTATCTGGTTTTTGCGTGCGATGGCCTGAATACGCGGAGCATCCCCGATCAGGACAGGGCGGATGATACCTTTTTGCGCGGCATCCAGTGGTCCTGCCAGAGCGTGATCCTCGCACGGCCAGACAAGCCCGTAAGGAACCGGATCATGAGCAAGGGCGCGGCTTATAAGATCCGAAAAAAGCTGGTGGGACGTTGGCTGGCGTGATGGAGGCATGGACCCCGTAAAAAGGGGTGATGTGTGTCTCATATCAGATATGGCCCGCTCTGTGTGTTCCACCAGTTTGCAACATGGCAGAAAGACGCGCCATTTGGCCGCGATCAGCCTAATGAATAGGCGAATTGGGTATTCTGGCAGATACAAGATTGGGTGATGGGGCCTGCGCTGTTGTAACATTGGGCGGAGATGCACTGTCCACCACAATAACGGCCATTCCGGCAAGGGAGGATGGTGTTCTGTCTGGCCGCAGAAGAGCACGAAAACGCTTGTCGGTTGCGGCCTTGCGCTCATACTCCAAGTCCAGCAGACCATTTTTATCGATGTAGATATTCAGTGCGGCTGGAATGCGAATACACCCGGCTGAAGCCATATGCCCCAGCTTGCGTTCCAGAAACACGGGGTCGGTCGCGTGCATTTCCAGACGGATCGGACCTTGTTCACGACTTGGGAGCCACCCTTTTTCCGCAACCTGCCAGCCAAAATCCCAGACACGCATACCTTTGGTGCCATTCCCCATGATCCCGTTTTCATTTTTGGTGCCCTGCGCCCGGTAGCCTAGTCTTTCTGCCGTATTCGTAAAAATACCAACGGGCGTAATGTAGTGATGTTTACGGCCGATTGTGCCTGTGGATATGCGTGTGCAGCCAATAATGGTCCATTCTGGTGTGTCAGGTCGGGCCACAATAACGCAGGCACGCTGCACGGAGGGGTTGCGGTCTGCAACCACCACGGCCTGCGGGATCTGAATAGCGTAACCAGACTGGCTGATCTGCTGACGCGCCAGAGCCAGCCATGTGTCTTTTTGGGTAATGGTTGGGGTAAATGCGGCGGGCACGTCTTTTTGAAAAAGACTCCGGAGCCGGTCTATTTCCGCTTGTATCTGCTTTTCATCCAGCTCAACGACTGGTGCTGGTGCTGGTGCTGGTGCTGGTGCTGGTGCTGGTGCTGGTGCTGGTGCTGGTGCTGGTGCTGGTGCTGGTGCTGGTGCTGCGTTAACCGGCACGGGCACCTTGAGCAGTGGTGTAACAGAAGCTGTCTGTACGGGGGTGGTCTGCACGGCCTTGGCCTGTGGCACCGGTACGGGAGCCTTTTTGGCCGGGGGAATATGCAGGGGTGCTGCTATGTCTCCATTAGGAAAGAAAACATGCGGAGAGGACTCCCCTACAGCTTTAGAGAGTTCTTCAGCAAAATCCGCGCTGGCGGAATACGGTGCTGCCTGAAGAGTTTGAGCAGCAAATAGGCAGCCAAACATAATCGGAAAGATTAAATGTCTCGCCGCGTACACCGGGTTCTGTTCTCCTGTTCTTTTTTAAGTGCTGGTAACTATGGCACTTCTTTCTGGCAAGCGGAATATCCAAGATGACGAGTTTATTCTCACCATAGTGCATGCAAGGGCTGCGCTTGGGTTGAGTCTTGACTTTGAAAGTCAGGGCAACCTGCATAGGTCGGATGAGAGAACTGGCGGTTTGCTTAGGGTTGCAACATGATTACTCTTGAGTATCCGCGTGCTCGACCCGTCAGGAATGGGGCGTGTTCTTCTCATTGTCAGGCTGAGAGATAACATGACTGAGCAGAACTTATGTCGGATTGTGTCCTAAACACAACAGGACGGGTCAGTCGCGGAGTTGCGCTGTACGGATTTTGTTGACAGTAATTATTAGTTGCATATACCTCCCCTATTCACATGATGTGGTGGGGTAGACTTATGAGCCACATGACCTTGCTGGCACGGTTTGTTGGAGCAGCCATGATGCATCGCCGGTGTCTGATCGTCAGAAGTGGCTGGGGCAGATCTCTGGTCAGGTGGAGCCCTGTTATCTCTGGCGGAGTGGCATGGTCTGGCTGGCAGGCAGGCACACTCTACCCCATAGCGAGGCATAAATCATGGGGCTTGGCAGACAGGGTACGGGTTTGATGGTGTGTATGAAGCATGGAGGATGTTGATGTCCGCCCTGCTTCTGTTTGGAGCTGGAGGGTGCACTCTGCTGTGTGGGGTGCTGTGTTACCTTTCATCCCGGCATCAGTGCATTTTTACGTGCAGGCCCAACCCTTGGTTTTGCCGCTTTTCCGCCACGGGGCTGGGTGTACTGGCTGTCTGCCTGCTTGGGAGCATGGAAAGTACGCAGAACGCCTGTTTTATGGTCGTGCTTCTTCTCATGATCGTTTGTAGTTTTTTCCCCCTTCTTGCGGTCGTGCTTCAGTCTGGGAAAAAAAGGTCATGACTGATCGGCCACTGACCAACCGGCAATGGCCTGCCAAGCTGGTGGCAGCCATGGTGCCCGGAATTATATTCTCCTTTGGCTGCATGGCTGTGGTGGGGCTGCTGTGTCACACCACGGGGGAAACACGGACGGTTTCCTCCCAGTTTTTAATGTGGCTGGCTGTGCTGGTGTGGCTTGGCGTTATGGGGAGCTGTTTCCTGTTTCGTTCTGGCCTGCGTGCATGGATCGTGCTGGGGGGAGCGGCCACACTTGTCTGGGCTCTGTTTGAAATACTGGCGAAAGTTACGACAGCATGAAAATCCGCCCCGACATTGTGCAGGTTTATCGGGAAGTTCATAGCTGGGTCGGTATTCTCTGTAGTCTGTTCCTGTTCGTCGCGTTTTACGCCGGCTCCATCAGCATGTTTGAGCAGCCTTTACAGGTCTGGCTTACACCGGTTCCCTCTTTGCCAAAACCTGTAGAACTGGCTGACATGCCACAGCTTTTACAAAAAGCTTTTTCCCAATACCCGGATGCGAGTACACATTATATTATAGTGGTTAACCCGGATAATGCGCACCCTGCGCGCCTTATGTGGCCGCAGGACCCAACACACAGAGGCCATGGTCCACAGGATTATGTGCTTGGCGCACTCTCTTCCAACGGAGATCTGCACACTCTTGTTAGCCGTCCATCCGGGATTCCTTTTTTTATTGACCAACTGCATGAACAGATCGGCCTGCCTTTGCCACATGCTGCGGCGCGTTACACCATGGGGTGTGTGGCGGCAGGTTATTTTCTGGCGTTGGTTTCCGGCGTTATTGCATTTTTACCGGCTTTGAAAAAAATGCTGTTTGCTCTCAGGCTCGGCACTGCCACGCGCAAAGTCTGGCTGGATCTACATAATCTTGTGGGATTTTTTTCCCTGCCATTCCATTTTATTATGGCGATAACCGCATTTGTCTTTGCGTTTCATGGACCCATTTCTGCTCTACAGGGTAAATTGTTCCAGCAGGGGCAAAGGGCGAAACATGGCTTGATGCAACAGCATGACCATGCAGAGAGCAGAAGTAAAAATAATGCCCTCCACAATGTCGTCAGTCTGGAGGGACTGATGTCACCACAGGCTGTTCTGGCGGAGTTACAGAGGCAGGCTCCCGGTTTTGTTGTAGACACACTGGAATATACGACGCAGTTCAGCAAGGGAAAAAGCCGGACAATGCTCAGAGTCACCGGGCATGACGAACGTTATCCCACGCTTGGGGTCTCTAATGGTTTTGCTGCGGTGGACCCGGCAAACGGTAAAATTTTGTCGGCAGATTATCTGCCAGGGCATCAATCTGCCGGATTTGCGGCATTAACCGCTTTTATTGCACTGCATTTTGGCAGTTATGGCGGGCTTCCCGTGCGATGGGGATATTTTTGCCTTGGGTTGGGAGGAGCATTTTTATTTTACACTGGCTGCCGGTTATGGATTGTCGCGCGGCAAAAGCGGGAGCAGCACGCGGGAAAATCCAGTAAGCAGGCCAGAGCCTCATGGTTACTCGCCTGCCTGACAACAGGGTGTCTTACAGGATGCATAACGGGTATTGCCATTTTATTTATATGCGCACCGTTTTTACCCTTGGGTGGAACTTATGCGCAGGCATCTTTTCTTTATTATGCGGTTTTTTTGTTCTGTATGGGGCTGGCTTTTATTTTGCGCGAAAGCCTGCGTGAACCATTGCTGTTTCGTGTGGCTGGTTATGCCAATATTGCCATTGCGCCTGTCATGCTAGCCGCCATGGCTGGAGGACACGCAATTTTACCTTCCCTTGGGGTAGGTATGGTCGCGCTGGTGCTGGGAAGTTTTTTGCTGCATGCGGCCAGACGATCCACATGCAGGCTGTCTGCCTGATGCACGCGATGTTTCTCCCATTGTTTCACAAGAAAACAGCGGGAGAAACAAAAACAGGCCAGACTCAGTAAATAATAACGGACCGGATGGACTTGCCATCATGCATCAGATCAAATGCATGGTTGATATCTTCCAGCCCCATTGTGTGGGTTACAAAAGGTTTAAGATCGATCTTGCCTTCCATGGCATCTTCCACCATGCCGGGTAGCTGGGTGCGGCCTTTAACACCGCCAAAAGCTGAGCCTTTCCATGTGCGCCCGGTTACAAGCTGGAATGGACGGGTGGAAATTTCCTGCCCTGCTCCTGCAACACCAATAACAACCGATTGTCCCCAGCCACGATGGGCACATTCAAGGGCTGCGCGCATGACATTTACGTTGCCAATACATTCAAAAGTATGGTCCACACCCCATCGGGTTATATCCAGAATGACCTGCTGGATGGGTTTGTCATAATCCAATGGGTTCAGGCAGTCTGTTGCCCCCATGGATGTGGCAAGTTCAAACTTGTCCGGATTGGTGTCTATGGCAAAAATTCTGCCAGCTTTTGCCTGTCGTGCGCCCTGAATGACAGCAAGTCCAATGCCCCCCAGCCCAAAAACGGCAACGCTGTCACCTGGCTGTACTTTGGCGGTATTATGCACAGCGCCAATACCGGTTGTGACACCGCATCCGAGCAGGCAAACATGCTCATGGTCTGCATGGGGGTTGATCTTGGCTAGCGAGACCTCAGCCACAACCGTATATTCACTAAAGGTGGAGCAGCCCATGTAATGGTACAAAGGCTGACCATTGTATGAAAAACGACTGGTGCCATCGGGCATAACCCCTTTACCCTGCGTTTCGCGCACGGCAATGCACAGGTTGGTTTTACCCGAGGTACAGAACTCGCATTTGCCACACTCAGCCGTATAAAGCGGAATAACGTGGTCTCCGGGAGCGACTGAGGTTACACCTTCGCCGACCTCCACAACTACGCCGGCTCCTTCGTGCCCCAGAACACAGGGGAACAGCCCTTCCGGGTCATTGCCCGAGAGGGTGAACGCATCCGTATGGCAGACCCCTGTGTGCGTGATACGGACCAGCACTTCCCCTTTTTTTGGGGGGGCGACATCAATCTCCACAATTTTAAGGGGCTCGCCAGGAGCAAAAGCAACAGCTGCACGAGATTTCATGATTGTTCCTTGATGGTTATTTCAGATAGGTGCGTACGAGGGACAGAATGGTATCGATGCTTTTCTTTTTTCCTGCGTCGAGGTCTTGGCCAGAACCAAATTCCTCCTGCACATACATCCCCATAACTTCGGACATGAGGCCATTAACCGCTCCGCGTATTGCCGCGAGTTGCTGAAGCACTGGAGCGCAGTCCGAACCGGCTTCCAAAGCGCGTTCCAGTGCATCACATTGCCCGCGTATTCGCCGCAGGCGGGTCAGTGCTTTTTTCTTATCTTCTGGAGTATGGGGCATTCTGCATGATGATCCTGTTACTATAGGGGGGTATAGTATATTGCGATGGAGTTGGCTACGATTTTATGCGTAACTTCATGGCTGTGCCAAGGAAACCTAGGCTCAGGACCTAATTAATTTATTGAACTGAGCGAGAGGTTGTGATTCACAGGCTTACCGATGGAGGGTGGGTCTGTGAATGATGTGTTTATGCTGTCTGAGCGCCAGACGGAGCGGATTGAGCCGTTTTTCCCTCTGGCCACGGAGTGCCGCGCGTGGATGACCGGCGTGTTTTGAGTGGGATCGTTTATGTCATCCGCAACGGTCTTCAGTGGAAAGACGCCCCGAAAGCGTATGGTCCGCACAAGACTTTGTATAATCGCTTCATCCGGTGGAGCCGCCTGGGTGTCTTTGACAGGATCTTTGTCGCCCTGACAGAACAGGCAGGCCGTTCGAAGCGCCTGATGATCGATGCAACACACCTCAAGGCACACCGGACATCGGCGTCCCTGCTCAAAAAGGGGCTTTTCCCCGCCATATCGGACGGACAAAAGGTGGTCTGAACTCAAAACTTCACGCCGTGTGCGATGATCAGGGACGACCTGTCCGCTTTCATCTGACTGCGGGACAGGTCAGTGATTTCAAAGGGGCTGATGTTCTGCTGGCGGACCTGCCGGATGAGACAGAGGAAGTCATCGGTGATTTGGGATACGACAGCAATAAAATCAGACAGTCTCTCGCAGACCGGAACATCACCGGCTGTATTCCACCAAAGAAGAACCGGACATCAAAGCCACCTTACAATTGGCATCTGTATAAAAAGCGCCACCTCATCGAAAACATGTTCGCAAAGCTGAAGGACTGGCGACGGGTGGCAACACGATACGACCGCGGCACTCATACATTCATGTCTGCAATCCACATCGCAGCAAGCTTCATCTTCTATCTTAGAGAATAAGTCCCGAGCCTAGTTCAAAGTATGCGAACCAGTGGTTGGAAAGGTGACTCTGTCGATGTAGTGAAAATGCCCGATGGAAAGTTGACGAGTATGGATAACACCCGTATTGCAGCAGCAAGAGAGGCCGGAATTGACGTGAAAGCAACTGTGCGAGGTTTTGACGACCCTTTAACTCCGGCTGTTCAGGAGACCAGAGGTTGGCAACAGTACAATACTCGGGGTGAGGCCATCAAGGGGCGTATAAATAAGCAAAGTGGTGGATTTGCTAGTAGCAACGCTTATGGGGCTTCAGAGGTTCCACGAATTACAGGGGGCAAGAAGTGAAAGCATATCTGTATGACTCTTCCATCTTACCTGATGGTTTCAAATTACCACAAGAATATATTGATTTTGCTGTTAGTGGCTGCTCTCGAGATTTGTATCCTTGGAGGGTTCTGGCGGCAGATATGGCTGGCTCTCTGTATTATTTTGGCGCGATGCTTTTGAAGTTTCCTAATAACCCCTTGGTGCCCTTTGCAATAATTGATGATGAGTCGGGCTTGTATAATGACGGGTGGGTTGTTTTGGCGTGTTTTGATGGGGCGGATTTCTCGGGTAATCCGCCGGTAAGAATATATGACTACTCCAATCCCAAAGTGTCGCCTTGGGAGAATAGGTCTTATCAGAGTTTCTCAGATTGGCTTGAGGCGGCTAAGAAAGAGTCGTCAGATTATAGGTCATCGCTATGTTGACTTATGAACCCAGCTTGTACATGTGTGGTTAACCAGACTCCCTTCTCCCAGAAAACCGTCATCTCCAGATGTCAGGAAGCATGCCCGGCCCTGTCGCTCTGTAAAGAATTATGACTGTAAAGTTCGGGCCAGATCCGCCAGCGCCCCGATCTGTCTGGTCAGGAACGCACGAGTTGGTTCGTCTGTCAGACTTAGTGTTTGTGGGTCAAGTTTGCTTGTGGCAAGCCCGACCATGATTTCGGGTTTGTTCAGAACAAAGGCGTCCAGAAAGACAAGACTCTGGCGTAAATGATACTGCGCCCGCGCTCCCCCGATCTGCCCGGGAGATGCGGTTTGGATCGCAACAGGTTTTTTGGCAAAAGGCTGGGGTGTTACGCGTGAGAGCCAGTCTATGGCGTTTTTGAGCACACCGGGGACGGAATAATTATATTCAGGCGTAACAATGATCACGCCATTTGCAGCCTGAATCTGTTCTGCCATGGCCAGCACTGCGGACGGAAACGCCTTGTCCTGCACGTCCTGACTGTAGTGGGGGAAATCGGCAATGCTACCCAGCGCGGAAATGGATACGCCTTCTGGTGCAAGTTGGGGCAGGCTACGGGCTATGGCCGCGTTAAGGGAAGCACTGCGCAGGCTCCCCAGAAGCGTTACAAAATGCAGGTTTGCAGAGGGCGTCATGCTATTTGTCCTTTTTTGCACAGCATCGGAATGCCTTTTGATCGAGGGAAAGGCCGCCTAGCTGGGGATTCCGCCAAAATGGCCCTTATTGAAGTCTTCAATGGCCTGCCGGATTTCTGCACGGGTATTCATGACAAAGGGACCATACCCTTCGATGGGTTCGTTAAGGGGGGCCCCGGTTAGCACCAGCAGGCTGCTTTGCCCATGTGCATGAAGACTCACCTCTGTCCCCCTGTGTTCCAATAGAACGAGTTGCGCACTGCCAAGTTCCTGTGCGTCATTAATACTTAACTGCCCTTCAAGGGAGACAACAGCCGCGTTATGCCCTTCCGGAAGGGATAGGGTGACCGATGCGCCCTGTGCCAGTTGCACATCCCATACATTCAGCGGAGAAAACACTCGGGCTGGTCCTTGGGTCTGCCCAAATTGGCCTGCAATAACGCGCAAGGATCCCGCTCCATCAGGTAGATCCACTGTGGGAATATCCGTGGCCAGTAGCGTCTGGTAAGCTGGGGGAGTCTGCTTGTCTCTGGCGGGGAGGTTCACCCAGAGCTGGACCATTCTGAATGCGCCCCCGGTGGCGGCATAGACCGGGGAGTGGAATTCCTGATGCACAATGCCGCTGCCTGCGGTCATCCATTGGACATCTCCGGGGCCGATAGTGCCGCCTCCGCCAGAGGAATCGCGGTGTTCGACCTCCCCATCATAAACGATTGTCACAGTCTCGAAGCCTCTATGCGGGTGTTCCCCTACTCCGCGGCGCTCTTCGGTTGGCTGGAACTGGTGCGGACCAGCATAATCAAGCAGCAGAAACGGGCTGAGGTGTTGACCCAGAGTGGAGTAGGAAAAAAGGGAACGGACGGGAAAGCCATTCCCCACCCAATGCCCACGGTCGTTGCCGTAACGTCCCAGAATCTTTTTATGCATGGTTTTTCTCCAGATATTGGAACAGGAACCACTCCCATGCCCCATGTTGCTTAGCTTCAACATAGAAGTCGTGTAGTGTTCTACAAAGAGTTACGGATGAAACATTGCGTTGCATAAGTAGGACGATGCGAGATCTTAACGACTACTACTATTTTGTGCAGGTTGTGGATTACAGGGGGTTCTCGTCTGCTGCGCGGGCACTTGGTGTGCAAAAATCGCTGCTAAGCCGCCGGATTGCTGCGCTGGAAACGTTTTTGAATACCAGACTGCTGCAACGCTCTTCCCGTCATTTTTCCCTCACCCAAACAGGGCTCCGGTTTTACGAGCACTGCAAAGCCATGCTGGCCGAAGCGGAACTGGCGGAGCAGTCCATTGCCCAGTTACAGGCGGAACCGTGTGGTTTAATACGTATGAGTTGCCCTGTAGCATTACTCAATTTTCAGTTCGGGGCTATTTTGTCCCGGTTTCTGGTGCGTTACCCCTCAGTTACCTTGCAACTGGAGAGCACAAACCGGCGGGTTGATGTTCTGCAGGAAGGGTATGACCTTGCACTGCGCGTGCGGTTTCCCCCCATTGCCCCTTCTGATCTTGTTATGCGGGTTCTGGATACCAGTACGCAGTGTCTGGTCTGTTCGGCGGATGTGTTGACGGCGCATCTGGATACCCCTGCTGATCTGGCGTCTTTTCCCAGCATGGATTTTCATACCAACCCGGCGGAACACTTCTGGTGTTTGGAAAATGAGCAGGGGCAGTCTGCTACTGTTTTTCACACACCACGGTTGATAACGGATGATCTGGCCGTGCTGCGGGCGGCGGCGCTGGCAGGTGTTGGTATTGTGCAGCTACCAACGATTATGGTGTGGAAAGATATTCAGGCCGGGCGGCTCGTGCAGGCTCTGCCGCAATGGACGCCACGTGCCGGTCTCGTCCACGCTGTTATGCCATCCCGCAAGGGTATTATGCCAGCGGTGCGGGTCTTGCTGGACTTTATGGTCGAGGAATGCCGACAGCAACGGCAAATGGCGACATCTACCTTTCTGGCACAGAACCCGTGAGCATTTTTGGCTTCACGAGCTGGCTGTTTTATTTTTTGAGGGAAAATAATAAATTATTTGTTGCGATAATAAATTCCGGTGTTATCGCACTGATAAATGGTCTGGGCAGATGAAAAAAATCCAGTAGAAGGCTGCGTTCCAGTAATGACGCAATGGTGTTCCAGAACAAACTGGTCCCACTGCTTCTGACGGTAATTGTTCAGGACTTTAGAGCCGCCCCACATGATCCCACCAACAATGAGGAAAGCTGAAAACCACAAAATAAATTCTTTTGTGCTCTTAATCATGTTTCATATCCTTGCAGGATGTATCTGGTTTCAGGCACTTGATTTTGACCTTCGCCCATATGAAACAGAGCGACAAACGCTATCTAATTACTTTTTACCTGTGTGGCAAATAGCGTACCAATGCTCCATGCTAAGGTAATGACGGCCCCAGTTATTATGTTTATTTATAATTCAACGCGCAGTGATGTTGAAAGTTTTTTACGATCGCTTATGCCGCATATTGCTTTGCCTTTAATGGCGGGAATCAGGGCTGTTTTATCCGGTGCCTTTGGCTGGGCCATATGACAACAGGGCTGCCCACACAAACAAATGTGCGGACAGCCCTGTTGTCATCATTTCAGGAGCGCGTATTGCGCACGCCCGGAGGATTTAGGCTGCGGCGAGCAACTGGGCGTCTGAGGCAGAGCCAAAGAACTCATAATGAATCTGAGCGGGGACAACCCCCTGAGCTTTAAGGGCCAGAATGGCATCCAGCATGAACTGCTCAGGCCCGCAGACCCAGTAATGCGTATCCGGCTGAACCTGCGTTGCCAGCCATGCGGCTGTCATACGGCCAGAGTGAAAAGCCAGTCCGGGCAGAGGGGATGCGTCTGCCGGTGCGCCAGCGCTGTAAAAAATATCTGCCTTGATAGTACCCTGAGCTACCAGCTTCTGCACGTAGGGCGCAAAAGCCTGCGTGTCGGGAGCATGTGCCCCATGCACAAAGTGAATCTGCCCATGCGGAAGTTTTTCAACCGCACCCAGAGCAGAGATAAAGGGAGTCAGCCCAACGCCTGCGCTGATGAGCATATGCTTTGTGTTCGGCTCAGGCGTAAAGACAAAATCACCCGCAGGGGCGGAAACCTGCAATACGTCCCCTTCCCTGACCGTGTCATGAAACCAGGAGGAAACCACTCCCCCATCAGCCTTGCGGATGCTCAGGCGGTAATGATCGGACGCCGGAGCGGATGAAATGCTGTAATTACGACGCTGGGACCCATGGCCGGGAATATCAAGCTTGAAGCTCAGATACTGGCCAGGCTGATGCTGCATCACGGGCTTATGGTCGCTCGGTACAAGTTCAAACGAACGGATCGTGCTGCTTTCGACCACAATCCTGCGTACCGTAAAGCTGCGCCATCCGGTCCAGCCTCCGGGGGTATCAGCATGTTCCTGATAGATCTGCTTTTCCCGGCCGATCAGAACATCGGCCAGAAACCAGTATGCCTTGCCCCATGCATCCATAATTTCAGGCGTCGCGGCATCGCCCAGTACGTGAGCAATGGCGCCAAGCAGGGCTTCACCCACAAAAGGGTAGTGCTCAGGCAGAATGTTAAGGCCAACATGTTTTTCGGCAATACGTTCAACCATACCGCCAAGTGCACCCAAGTTATTGATATTACGGGCGTAGGCCAGCACGGCAAGAGCAAGGGCTTTGGGCTGCTCTCCGTCCTTCTGGTGTGACATGTTGAACAGATCACGAATTTCCGGATTGGACAAAAGCCTCCGGTACATTTCGTGCGTAATATCTAAGCCATGGGCTTCAAGGGCAGGAACGCAGGCGGAAACAATTGACCGGGTTTTGTCATCAAGCATTGTGCTCATGGGACGCATCCAAAAGATGTAAAATACAGATACCTTTACTAGAGCTGATTCAATAAGATGTCAATATCATACACCTTATGTTTGATGATTATGTGCAGCCGAAGCCATGAGCGTTATGAATAAAAAGAACGCAGGTATGCAAAACTTGCATGCCGTGTGGGTAATCCGTTACAAGGACAAAATTCAATAAAAAAGGATCCAATATGGCAAATTTGACAGCGCTTTTGACCGACGCCGCAATCTTTGTGTTTTTCCCTTGGGCTTTGTGGCGGCTCATGCAAAAAGTGCTGCCAATAGCCGTGTTGCCCATTCTTGTGGGTATTGCCCTTGCCGTATGGCATGTGCCCGTGCAGCAAATGGGTATTCCCTCCGTTTACGGGAACACAATTGGCTGGGTTGCCGTGCTGGTGCTGGCTTTTACCGCCGGGTTGGAAATGTGGCAGCACCCCGGTGGGGAGCCTTCGGGGCGGGACTTTGCTCAGCCCACAATCGGTCGGCTGTTTGGTGGAGCTGCCGTAGCACTGGGTATTCCCTTTTGTGTCGGCACATTTCTGGCTTACACGGTTTTTCTTCATCTTCATGGTTGGCAGGCACCAGACGCAACGCCTTGGGTGGCTGCGGCATCTATTGGCCTGTGCATGGCAGTTAGCGCCCTGCCGGTTCTGATCGGTGTTGTGCGGGAGCTTGATACCGCGCAAAAACCTTTGGGGCAGTTAGCGCTCAAGCTGGCCGTTGTGGATGACGCAGCATTATGGATTGGGCTGGCGACCCTGCAATTTGCCGCCCGTGGTTCTGCAGCCCTGCACGGCTGGACGGGGCTGGAAGCGCTGGCTGTTCTTTTGCTATTGGGGCTGGCTGCTGGAGGGTACTGGGCTTCTCGCCATTTCCGACATCCACCATTGGCGGTTATCTGGCTGGCCGTGCCGGTTTATCTGGCGGCCGGGTCATGGGCAAGCATGCAGCTTGGCCTGCATGAGTTGATCGGTGCCTATTTTGCCGGTGCGATCATGCCACCGAGCTGGGTGCGCCGCCTGCAGGTAGAAGCGGTGGGAACTTTTGCCTTGATCTGGTTCGCCCCGATGTTTTTCGGCCATAGCGGGCTGCATATTAACGGGGATGCCTTAACATGGCCTTCTGTTGTGGCATCCTTGTCGCTGGTTGTCATTTCTATGGTGACCAAAATTGCAGCCGTTTATATTTACCCACCCGCGGCTGGCCTTAAACCAAGGCAGGCGCTTGGCGTTGGTGCCCTGCTCCAGTGCAAGGGGCTGATGGAAATTGTGGCCGCAACCATTTTACATGGTCAGGGTATGCTGTCAGACTTCGGGTTTGCATCCCTTATGGTTCTGGCCGTTATTTCCACCACACTCACAGGTCCATTATTCAGGCTGTTTGCTCCTCGTAAGTCCGGATCTGCGTGACAGGTGGAGCAAACAGCGCCGCTCACAGCATTGTCATACAGATAGGTCTTGGCAAAAAGCCCGACTTGTCCAAGACCTGAACAGGTTTAAAGGCCATGCACAGGCACAATCGATATGGCGAAGGAGCTGGAACCCTGATGCCCAGCACTCCCACAACAGAACAGGATAGCGCGCCACGTTTGCTGGTATGGCTCGCGGTCGCTCTTTTTCTCTCTTACCTTGCTGTCGCCATGTCCATGCCAACGACCTCGGTCTATGTGGCCATGTCGCTGCATATGGGTAACGCCCTTGCCGGGCTGGCAGTTGGTGTTGCGTTTGTATCTACCATTCTGACCCGCGGCTTCGCAGGGCGGCTTGCAGACCATAAAGGTGGCAAGCGTTGCATGCTGTTTGGTCTGGCTTTTTATGCCGCAAGTGGTGTTCTGGCCCTTATGCTTGCGTGGCTGGCAAATCCCTGGGCGGCATTTGCCATGCTTATGATAGCGCGTCTGATGCTGGGACTGGGAGAAAGCCTGACCGTTGTTGGCCTGCTGGCATGGGGGATCGGACTGATGGGGCACCAGCGATCGGGGCGGGTGCTATCCATTGTGGGAATGGGGATGTACGGCTCTCTGGCAGCCGGTAGCCCTGTGGGTCTGGCCCTGTACGATCAGGGAGGATATCCACTGGTCGCCCTTGCCTGCATGGTCGTGCCATTGCTTGGGCTTGCTATGGCAGCACCTGTTGTGGCCGTGCCACCGCATGGGGGAGAGCGGCAGCCAGTCAGCCGGATTATCAACAAAATTTCCGATCTTGGTCTGGTAGTCTTTTTTCAAGGAATCGGGTTTGCAGCCATTGGCGCCTTTATGCCGCTTATGTTTTTGCACAGGCATTGGCCACATGCGGCTATGGGGCTGACTTTTTTTGGCGCAGCGTTTGTACTGGTCAGGGTGCTGTGCAGTCACCTGCCAGATAAGCTGGGGGGCGCGCGTGTCGCGTTTGTGTCCATGATGGCCGAAACATGTGGGCAGATTCTGCTGTGGCAGGCATCTGGTCCCACCGTGGCGCTGGCTGGTGCTTTTTTGACCGGCTGTGGCTGTTCCATGATTTTTCCCTCCATGGGGGTGGAGGTTGTCAGGCGGGTATCTCCGCAGATGCGAGGAACAGCCATGGGTGGATTTGCGGCTTTTCAGGACCTTGCCTATGGGGCCACTGGTCCTCTGACCGGGCTTCTGGCCGAATGGGCTGGAGACAGCGCCATTTTCATGGCTGGCAGTCTGGCGGGGTTGGGTGGGCTTCTGCTGTCTGCCCGTCTGGCATGGCATGAGCGCGCCGCAGCGACGGCGGACTAGAAACAACAGGAGGGATATGCATATGAAACCCGGAGTTATAGTCGCCGCACTTCTTTTAGGCTGCCCTGCTCTTGGCTATGCGCAGACCGTGCCTGTGGCGTTGACCCATATACGGATTATAGAGGGCACAGGTGCTCCACCTGTTGAGAATGGAACCGTTCTCATGCAGGACGGCGTAATTGTTGCAGCCGGCCGGGATATACCTCTTCCCCCCAACACCCGTATTCTGGATCGCTCGGGAATGAGCGTTTTACCTGGTCTTATTTCTGATCACAGTCATATCGGTCAGTTGCAGGGCGTGCAGACTGGGCCGCAGTTTTATACAGTAGACACGATTACAGCCGAACTGGCGCAATACAGGCGTTATGGGGTTACTACCATTACAGCGCTGGGGAACAATGTTCCGCGTGTGTTCGACCCCATGCGCAAGGACGCCCATATGGGGCTGCTGCCAGCAGACCTGTTCGGGGTTGATCAGGGGATTGGCGTGCCTAAGGGAGCGCCTCCGGTGCATGTCGCTCCGGATCAACTCTTCAGGCCCCGTACGGAGGCTGAAGCCCGGCAGGATGTGGACACCATGGCGGCGGAAGGCACTGACCTGATTAAAATATGGGTGGACGATTTCGACCACTCTCTTCCCGCTAAAATGGACCCTGCCATTATCAAGGCAGTTGTGGATGAAGCGCACCAAAAACACCTACGTGTAGCCGCCCATATTCATGATCTGGACGATGCGGAACATGTGGTGACAGCCGGGGTTGATATTCTGGCTCATGGCGTGCGCGACAGGTTTGTGCCTCCATCTTTTGTGGCCATGCTCAAGGAGCGGGGGATTTGGTACATCCCCACACTGGAACTGGATGACGCCACAACAGCATGGGCCGACCAGCCTGCATGGGTGAAAACTCCGTTTGTTGAAGCTGGTCTGTCTGCTCCCTTGCAGCAGCAGATCAATAATCCCGTCTGGCAACAGGAAAACAGAACAGGCGGCAAAGCCGATTTTGCCCGTCATTCCCTTGCGACCAACCTGCAGAACCTGAAGATATTGTGGACCGCGGGCGTTAAAATCGGATTTGGCACGGATAGCGGAGCAACACCACTGCGGGTTGCCGGGGTTGCGGAACATCGGGAACTGGCTCTGATGGTGCAAGCCGGTCTGCCTCCCCTGCAGGCGTTGCATATTGCAACGGAGGGAGCCGCGGCATTACTCGACCTGCACGACCGTGGCGTTATTGGTGCCGGTAAACGAGCGGACCTTCTGGTTGTTGCAGGTAACCCTGCCAATACGATTTCTGATACCGACCGGGTGGTGGAAACATGGGAAAATGGCTCTGCCGTAACCGGTCCCATACCACTCACAACCCGGTAGGGGCTGTTGGATAACACATTATGCCGGAAAGCGGGCAGATTAGGTGTGCCGGAATGGGGGGAGACAGGAATGAATAGATTGGGTCCTTTTTTGCTGGTGGCTGGTTTATGGGTGAGTCAGTTGCCAGCAGCACCTGTGCAGGCACAGACCATAACAGATAACAACGACCCTGCTTTTGGCCGTAATGGACAGGTCCAGATTATTGCCAGCATACCCACGCCAGACCCCTCTGGCATTGCCGTGGTGAATGGACGTCTGTTTCTGACTTTTCCCAAGCATGATGGCGATCATACAGGCCCGGTGCTGGCAGAGTGGAAGAATGGGCATCTGCTTCCATTTCCTTCAGCAGCATTTTCGGCCGGATCAAGCGGGGCACCGCAGGCTCGGCTGATTTCGCCTCATGGGATGACAACAGATAGCAAGGGAAACCTGTGGGTTATTGATGATGGTAAGATCAAAGGGCAACCCATTCCCGCAGGCGGCGCCAAGGTGGTTGGGGTCAACCCCATAACAGGGCAGATTATTGCCAGTGTGCCTCTGACCAATGCGTTGCTGCCCCAAAGCCATATGAATGACCTGCGCATAGACCTGACACACGGTGCAAAAGGCACGGCATACATTACGGATAGCTCGTTTGATGGGCACCCGGCTCTGGTTGTGCTGGACCTCGCCACGGGTAGGCAGCGCCGCGTGCTGGAAAATACGGTCTCTATTCTGCCTGACCCCGGGTATCAGACTGTGCTGGATGGGCGCGTGCTGCATTATGACCCGGCCCACCCGACCTTTCCCGCAGGTGGGGCGGATGGCATTACCCTGTCTGCCGGGTCCGAACGTGTTTATTACGCCCCCTTGGCCAGCCGACGATTATATAGCCTGCCGACAGACAAACTGGCTGACTTTTCCCTCAGTTCCGCCCAGTTGGCGGCCTTGGTTGTAGATGAAGGGGAAAAAGGGGCAGCCGACGGATTGGCGACCGACCCATGGAACCGGATTTACACCACAGCCGCCGACCATGATGCCGTGTTTCGCCGCAACCCGGATGGCACGTTTGAACTTCTGGCCTCGGACCCACGGTTTGTCTGGCCAGATGGTATTTTTGCAGATCATCAGGCCGTTTACGTGGTGCTGGGGCAATGGAACCGCCTACCTCGTTTGCATAATGGGCAGGACTTGCGCAAACCACCTTTTCTTGTAGCCAGAATTCCCATTACGGCCCCTTGAAAAATGGCGCGTGCAGAGGCTGTATCAGATTTCTTCCGGTGATAGGGGAAGAATGCACATACTGTCTGGCCGGGCGGGAGAGATGAGCGTAAGCCCGGCCTGCTGTGCCGTTCTGAGCGCCATAGCTGTAGGCGCGGAAAGAGAGACGAGTGCGCGCATGCCTGCGGCTATGGCTTTGCTTGCCATTTCATAAGAACAACGGCTGGTTAGCAGGCAAAACCCGTCTGCAAAACTCAGGGGGGTTTTAAGGCCGTGGCCGATAAGCTTATCAAGCGCATTATGCCGCCCCACATCTTCCCTGATTGCTGTGATGGAGCCATCAGGAGTACACCATGCGGCTGCATGGAGCATACCTATACCGGCATTGAGTGTCTGGTGGTCCCGAAGGTGCTGTAACGCGCCGCGTATGGCCGACAGGTCCGGGGTATAAGCCTGAACCGTGTTCTGGTTGCGGGTGACAATGCTGTTCATGTCTGACCCACAGATGCCACAGCCGGTACGCCCCGCGATCGGCCGCCTGCTGCGAGCCAGAACCGTGCGGAGTGCATCAGCGCTTAGACGCATGTCCACCTTTAACCCACCGGGTACAGAAGATACGGCAATGTGCCTGATTTCAGAAATGTCTTTAACAAGACCTTCAGTTATTGAAAATCCAAGAGCAAAGTCATCAATATTATGGGGGGTTATCATCATGACGGCATAGTCTATGCCGTTATAGATCAGAGAGAGCGGCACTTCTTCTGCCAGATTCAAAGTCTCATTTACGGTTTGGGGGGCGCTGTCCTGTGCATTTCCCCAGATCATTCTTTTGGCATGGCAGGATTCTGAAATGGCAAAAGCTGTTTGTTCATGTGCCACGGTAGCGGCTCCCGGCCTGAGCCTGCCCAAGCGTGCGGACTTCCTGCAGGTCTTCGGGTGTATTGATATTCACGAACGGATCAAACGGATAGAGGTGAGAAAAGTCCATTGCCCGAGCATTCAGCGCATTCGCCAGTGTGCAAACCCGCGTTGTCTGCTTTCGGTTCTGCTCTGTTACGCTGGCCAATTGTGCCGCTAATAATGTACGGGCCTGGCTAACGGGCCATAATGCGACCAGAGAATGACGCTGTTCCGCATAAGCAGCATAAGATGGTGCAGGCAGCAAAGTGCCAACCAGATCATGCGGGATAAAAGGTGTATCAACTGGCACACTCAGCAACGCATCAAACCCTGCGGCTTCGGCCCATTCCAGACCACTTAACAGCCCGGCCAAAGGGCCAACGTCAAAATATGTATCAGCCAGAACCGGGTAATTCCATGCGTCAAACCTTTGCGCGTTGCCATTCGCACTTATAGCAATGCTGGTGCATTGTTGTTCAAGGCGGGTCATAACCCACTCAATGCAGGGTTTATGGTCGATTTCCATAAAAGCCTTGTCAGCATAATGCATGCGTCTGCCCTGCCCGCCTGCCAGCACTAATCCTGCAATTTTTAACATGTGCGGCATGATAAGCTGTGTCTCTACCCGTTTAAGCTGGTTATTGTGCGTGTGCCCGCGTAAAAATCAACGACTCTTTTTAATATTGTATGGACTGGCCCGCTCGTGACATCCCCTTATCGCAAACAACGGGTTTTTGGCATTATCGGGCGGAGTGGTTCCGGTAAAACGCATCTTATCAGCCGCCTTGTTCCTCTTTTTTGCCAACAGGGGTTAAGTGTTTCCACAATTAAACATACCCATCATGGCGTGGATATGGATACACCGGGGAAAGATACATTCCAGCATAGAGAAAGTGGTGCGGTGGAGGTCATGCTTGCAACGCCGACGCGCTGGTTTTTGCAGCATCAAAGCCCAACCCCTCCCAAATTGAATGACCTGCTCAAGATCATGAAACCCGTAGACCTTGTTTTGGTAGAGGGCTTCCATGCCGAGGTGCCGGCCTGTCTGGAAGTCTGGCGTTCCACAACAGGCAAAGAGCCCCTCTTTGCAAAGACCACCCATATTCAGGCTGTTGCGACAGATAGTGTTCCTTTGCAAAACCCCGAAGGGGGAAAAGTTTTTTTCTCTCTGAACGAGACCCAATCTATTTTTGATTATATTCAAAAAAATCTTTTTTCTTGGGAAATAACGTAAAAAACGAATATATTTACTTTTATATGCTGCAAAACCGCGTTGTGGAACACCAGTCCCCAATCGTTATGGCTTGTCCGGGTGGGATCAGCAGGAGGCCATCGGCTCGGGAAAAGCAGAGAACGTCAGACGCACCTTTTGAAGGTACAAGAGAAAACACTGTTTCCTTGCCACTCTGGGCACAAGTGACCGGCACAAAACCAGTCGCATCTGATAGGGAAGGATAGGAAAAGCTGCTCCTTCCGTGCAGCACGGGGAAGCTCATCAGCGCTTGCCTGTGCTCCATAAATGAGCGGAGGAACGGCAGAACAAAAACCTGGGCACATATCGCCGTAGCTCCCGGATTGCCGGGCAGGCAAAAGACAGGCACGGAACCTAACTGCATGAGAGTAAAAGGCTTGCCTGGGCGAATTTTGACACGCCGAAACAGACAGGTCGCGCCAAGCTGTTCCATAACTGGCAGGACGTTATCTGTCTGGCCAACAGAAATGCCCCCCGTTGTCAGCAGGATATCCGATTGTTCCGCCAGTTCAGATATGGCAGCCAGCAGGTCCTCCCGGCTATCGGAGCATACGATACGGCTTGTAACATGAGCCCCCTGACGCGTGAGCATTGCATGGAGCAAAGGTGTGTTAATTTCTGCCCGGCTGTCTGGGGCTGACTGGGCGAATTCGGCACCACTTGCAATCACACCAACCCGACAAGGTTTATAAACGGGAACCTGCCTGATGTTCTGGCTGACAAGGAGCGCAATATGTCGCCAGTCAAGTTTCTGGCTGGCAGTAAGGAGAAGTGAGCCAGCAGCAAACTCCTCTCCTGTCTGACGGATGTTTTTGCCTACGGCTATGTCGGACGGGGTAAGGTGCAATAACCCGTTACGCACTTCCACCCGTTCGCGTGCAATAACACAGTCTGCACCTGCTGGCAGGCGAGCACCGGTTAGAATTGTAGCGGCTGTGCCCCTATGATGGGGGGCGGGCTGATCCCCGGCTACGACGTAATCCCGTAGGGGAATGGTATTGATTGCCTGCCCGGTATCGGCAATATCCGCACAGCAGAAAGCATAGCCATCCATGGCGGAAATATCGGCTTCTGGCCGTGGAGCGAGCGCTTGCAACGCCGTGGCCAGAACGCGTCCATCAGCTTGATGGACGGGGACGTGCTCAATCTCAGGGGCAGGTAACGTCGTGACCAGCGCTGATAAAATACGCAGTGCATGTTCATAGTCCACCATGGCCGGGGCTGGTGTGCGGTCATGAGTAGCCGATGGTTGGAGTGAATGCACGCGACAGTCCGTAATGTTGTTATGCGGGGAAGGAGAACGGGTTTATACCGATGCGCATGAAGCCTTCAGCCTCCATGGCACTGTCCAGCAGCAGGCTGCCCAGATCATCGGCCACGGCTTCCAGTTCCGGGTCATAATCCAGACGGAGTGTTTTGATGTAATTCCTGCAATCCCCACAGGTTTCGATCTGGATAGCGGATTTGGCGTCATCCAATGTCCAGTGATCCATTTGCCCGCTGGCATCACACGCTACACAAACAGCACGGACCCGGTGCCAGCGTACTTCGCACAGGCTGCATTGCAGGTAGCGTAACCCCTCGCGCGCACCTCCCATGACAAGACTGGCAACTGGTGGCGCATGGCAGCACGGACAATGCGTAGCATGCGCCAGAGATTGTATAATCCCCTCCCCTTGCTTGAGCGTAACCGCCTGAGCCCAGCAGGTAGAAAGGGCTGCCCACAGTATAACGGCGACACCTGCATCAACCTGTGCATAATCAGCTTGCAAAAGATGAGCGGCAGCTTTGGTGAGTCCTGCTTTGTCAGCCGATAGAGAGCCAAGTGCCTGAGCCACCTTTTGCGGGAGCATAGGTGTAAGCTGTGTTGCCAGTGTTATATAGGCTGCCTGCCAGCACTGTATGCTGCCAAGGCTATGTTCGAGTTGCGCTGTGTCAGCAACACCCTGTTTGAGCAGGCTGTGAATGGCCTCCACATCCGCCTGCTCAAGTGGTGTTTGCGCAAGAATATCCTGCTGGACCTGCACCAGATGCGTTAGAAAACGAAAATATTCTCCGTTTTCCCCCTGCAAAAGGATCTGCGCCTTCAAACGGTCAATCCGGCGCGCATAAAGCTTGTCCAGCATGGGGTAAATGGCTGGATCAATCGCTACGACACCGGGTGTCCGTTTATCTGGGGCAACAATATCTGAACTGTCCAGCATCAGCCATGCCTTTTGGATGGCAAAGGTTTGGTTGGGGCGATTTCTTCTTCGTACCAACGGTCATGATGCTGCCGGGCCCAGGCCCGCGAGACATAACCGCTGATCATGCCGCCAATGGAGCCACGCACCCAGATACCCATGTAAATATGCCCAATAACCAGCAGGATAAGTGCCAGCCCGGCAACGGAATGCGCCAGAAGTGCAAGGCGGAGGACAGGAATGGGAAACAGCGCTGCAAAATAAGCCCGCCAGATCATCAACCCGCTGACAAACAGCAGGCTGATCAGGGACATAATACCCCAGAACAGGATTTTTTGCCCTGCGTTGTATTTGCCAATCTGGAGTTTTTGCCCATGTTTGTTCAGCAGCACTTCCATAATATGCTTGAACCATGTCAGGTCCGTGCGCACAAAAAGATTGTGGTGCACAAAGCGGACAAACATGCACATGAGCAGCCCGAAAACGGCAATACCCAGAAAAGGATGGAGCACACGGGCAAGCTGCGGCGGGCCAAGCACATAACCCAGCCAGTTCAGGCTCGGGAAGAACCAGGACAGCCCCGAAAGGGCGACCAGCATAAAGCATGACACCATGCTCCAGTGGAACAGGCGGTCAACAAGCTTGGTGCGTAAGACCAGATTATTATTGTCCATTATGCATCCCTCCCGTTGTCGTTCGGGCCCTGTCCCGCATCTTCCAGTTCTTTTTCTGGCTCCGCTGGAGGTGTTTCGTCAGTCGTATTGGCACCAACGCCCATGTAGTGGGCAAAGGCCCCGGCCAGAGTTGCAATAAACCCAAGTGCGCCTACGGGTTTAAGCCATTCTTTCCAGCCCCGGACAACGGGGCTGATATGCGGGTCATCCGGCAGGCGATGGTACAGGCTGGGCTGGTCGGCATGGGTGAGAACATACATGACATGCGTGCCGCCCACGCCCGCAGGGTCATAAAGCCCTGCCCCATTGTGGCCGCGCCCTTTGAGTTCTTCAACCCGGGTTGCCGCAAGGTCTTTCATCTCGGCTTTGGAACCGAAGGAGATTGCACCTGTTGGACATGTTTTAACGCAGGCAGGCTCCTGCCCAACCGCTACCCGGTCTGCACAGAGAGTGCATTTATAGGCCCGGTTATCTTTCTTGCTGATACGCGGAATATCAAACGGACAGCCTGCAACGCAGTAACCGCAGCCAATACATTGTTCGGATTGAAAATCCACAATGCCGTTTGCAAACTGCAAAATGGCCCCCGGGCTCGGACATGCCTTCAGGCAGCCCGGCTCGGCGCAGTGCATGCAGCCTTCCTTGCGTAACAGCCATTCCAGTTTGCCCGCCTCATCTTCACGCTCATCAAAACGGATAACGGTCCATGTTTCTGGCGTCAGATCGGCAGGGTTGTCGTATACCCCCACGTTATGCCCGACTTCATCGCGCAGGTCGTTCCATTCTGAACAGGCGACCTGACACCCCTTGCACCCGGTGCAGAGGGAGACGTCAATCAGTTTGGCCACTTCCTGTTCGTGACTGCGGGCCTGTGGCAGCGGCGTCAGTCCGTTGGTGGCGGAGCGGCGGATAATGTCTTGTGACTGCATACCCATCAGCGCACCTCAGACTTTCTCAACATTAACAAGAAATGCTTTAAATTCCGGCGTTTGGGAATTGGCATCCCCAATGGCCGGAGTAAGCGTATTGGCCAGATACCCTTTGCGGGTCGCCCCCTTGAAGCCCCAGTGGCAAGGCACGCCAATCTGATCAAGGTCTTTGCCCATAACACTCAGGCGCTTGAGTCTTTTTGTAACCACGGCTTTGGCCTCGATATAGCCCCGGTGGGAGGAAACGCGCACCATATCGCCTGCAACAATACCGAGCTTACCTGCCAGTTTGTCCCCAATTTCTACAAACTGTTCAGGCTGCATAATAGCATTCAGTCTGGAATGCTTTGTCCAGTGCCGGAACAGTTCCGTAATGGAGTACGTCGTGGCCACATAAGGGTACTGGGCCGGGTCGCCCATACGGGGCTTTTCATCCGCATAAAAACGTGCAGCCGGGTTCCGGAGCGCGGTTTTACCGAGCGCAGAGGAGAGAACCGGGGTCTCGGTCGGCTCGTAATGTTCCGGGAATGGCCCGTCAACCAGCTTGTCTCCACCGGCAAACAGGAGGCCAACACCTTCGCTGTGCATGATAAACGGACCAACGCCACTATTGGGTGGAGAAGTGAGCGGGTAATCCGGTACATCGCCACCGCCCCAGCGTTGTCCGTCCCAGGCAATAAGTTGCCGCTTGGGGTCCCATGGATGCCCCTGAACATCGAGCGAAGCGCGGTTGTACAGAATGCGGCGGTTAGCAGGCCATGCCCACGCCCAGCCAGGGGTGGTGCCCAGACCTGTATCTGTATTGTCGCGCCGGGCCATCTGGTTACCGGCCTGAGTCCATGAACCGGCAAAAATCCAGCAGTAGCTGGCTGTAGTACCGTCATCTTTCATAACCGAGAAATCAGGCAGCAACTCACCCTTGCGCACAACAATCCGACCTTTGTCGTCTGTTATGTCGGCCAACGCATAACCATTGGCTTCCTTGGCGACCTCTTCGGGCATTGGGTCTGCGGGGTCCTGATAATTCCACTGCATATTCAGGACAGGTTCGGGGCAGGCCCCCCCTTCCTTTGCATACAGCGCCCGGAGCTTGGTAAAAATGGTACCGATGATGTGACCATCATTCCATGCATCACCCGGCGGTCTGGCGCCTTCATAGTGCCATTGCAGCCAGCGTGCGGAATTGACGATAGACCCGTTTTCCTCTGCAAAGCAGGACGCGGGCAGTCTGAAGACCTCTGTCTGGATATCTTCAGGCTTTACATCATTGAAAGCACCTTCGTTCTGCCAGAAGTTGGCCGTTTCCGTATCCAGAGGGTCCATAGTGATCAGGAAGCGGAGTTTGGAGAAGGCATCACGCATACGGTTTTTATCAGGCATTGCAGCGAGGGGGTTAAAGCCCTGCGCAATATACCCGTTCACCTTGCCTTGATACATCATTTCAAAATAGGCCAGCATATCATAGCTGCGGTCCCATTTTGGCAGCCAGTCATAGCCCCAGCTGTTTGTGGGCGTTGCGTGATCCCCCCACAGGGTTTTCATCAGGCTGACAAAGAATTTGGGCGTATTGTGCCAGTAGTTGACCTGCCCCGGCTCATCCGCATGGGGCGTTACGGCTTGCAGGTAGCTATCCAGTGTCTGCTGGCTTTCCTTGGGCAGGTTCATATAGCCCGGCAGGCGGACAGACAGAAGACCGAGGTCCGTATACCCCTGAATGTTGGAATGTCCACGCAGGGCGTTCAGGCCACCACCGGGCATGCCGACATTGCCGAGCAGAAGCTGAATCATGGCGGCGGTACGAATGATCTGTGTACCGTTGGTATGGTGTGTCCACCCCAGAGCGAACAGGATGGTTGATGTCAGATCAGGCGCACTGGTTGCCGCGAGGGTTTCGCAGACATGCAGAAAGTCTTTTTCAGGTGTGCCGGTAATCTGCGCCACAACTTCAGGCGTATAGCGTGCGGCATGCTGGCGTAGCAGATTGATGACACAACGCGGGTTCTGCAACGTGGGGTCAGTTACGGCATACCCTTGTGCATCGCGTTCATATGCCCATGAAGATTTGTCATAGCTCCGCTTTGCAGCATCATATCCGCTGAAAAGACCTTCATGGAAACTGAAATCTTCACGCACGACAAACGGTGCATTGGTATAGGCTTTGACGTAGTCATGCTGGATCTGGTCATGTGTCAGGAGATAGTTGATGACCCCCAGCAAAAATGCACCATCAGAGCCTGCACGGATAGGGGCATAAAAATCTGCCACAGCGGCACTACGGTTGAACCGGGGGTCCACAACCATAACCTTGGCGCCATTACGGATTTTGGCTTCCATGACCCATTTGAAACCAACCGGGTGGGCTTCAGCCGGGTTGCCGCCCATAATCAGCACAACGTTGGCGTTTTTAATATCCACCCAGTTGTTGGTCATGGCGCCGCGCCCAAGAGACGAGCCCAGAGCGGAAACGGTAGGACCGTGGCAGAGCCGGGCCTGACAGTCCAAACCCAGCATGCCCAGTGAGCGTGCGAACTTGAAATCCAGCAATCCCGTTTCATTGCTGGCGGCGGAAGAGGCCAGCATACCCGTAGTGAGCCAGCGGTTTACAGTCTCACCTTTTTCGTTTTTTGCTACGAAATTTTTGTCGCGATCATCTTTGAGCAGACGGGCAATGCGATCAGTGGCCTCGTCCCAGCTGATCCGGGTCCATTCCTTGCTGCCCGGCGCACGATAGGAAGGATAATGCAGGCGGCCTTCACTGTGAATGAAGTCAACCAGCCCCGCCCCTTTTGGGCACAGTGAGCCACGGCTTACGGGATGGTCAGGGTCACCTTCAATGTGGAAGATGCTGGGTTTGGCGTTCTTGGCGCCATCTCCCAGAGAATACATAAGCAGGCCACAGCCAACCGAACAGTATGTGCAGTTGTTCCGTGTTTCCTTTGCGCGCAGCAGCTTGTACTGCCGCGTTTCCTGCGCAAGAGCCTGCGGTGGGGCGAAACCAAGGGCAATGGCGCTGGCTCCCCCCACGCACGTTCCTGCACTTTTTAAAAACTCTCTGCGCCCCAGAGCCATCTGCATCATCCCGGTATTTGTAAACAAACAGTAATTCTCAACCTGTATATATACTCTCACAAATTAAAGCATTGATCAGGATCACATTGGCGTGCGGTGTCGGTAGGATTTTGTATTTTTATGCGTAAAATCAAGGAAGTGTTGCAAAAATGCATACATTCACTGTGCCAGTCACGGGCAGAATGGGCTCAACGTAGCAGTTATCTATATTTACATGGATATAGATATATACATACCCGTCTTTAAATTATACTTTATTCATCTGATTCTTCATCAATCTCGGAATCTGTTCCTGACATACCTGTCAGGTAGATAATTTGAAAAATCAAGTTTCAGCTTGCGTGATGGCGGATGCATTGATGAATAAATTACGTAACAATGGTGTGGGACAGAATTTTGTCCCACACCATGACATAAAAAGTATTACCCGGAACAAAAGAAGACCTTACCCAGTCTTTGAGGTCAGGTATTATGCAGCGCTTTTTAGAAATTCCTGATAATATTCATCTGCCATTTTGCGTAAAGAACGCCCGATGGCTGCGTACTGGTATTCGTTCAGATTCGCCAAGGATGCACGGGCTGCGGGTTTCTGCACTCCAAAGCCTTCGCCGGGCAAAAGTACGATGCCGGTTTCATCCGCTATGCGGAACAGCATTTCGCCAGTGCTTGCACGCTTGAGCACCCATTTGGCGAATTTTTTGCCGTACAGCTCACGGGCCACGGTTTCCAGATCGATCAGTGTATAATAGTCAACCGCGTTGGCATCTTCTTTTGGTTCAACACCGAGTTCGCGGTAAAGCGTTGCCTCTCTACGGTGAATAACCGCCTTGAGAGAGGCTTTGTAATGACTGGTTTCATCCATCAGGGCAAAGAGGGCAAAGAGCACCATCTGCACCTGCTGGGGGGTGGAAAGGCCAGCCGTATGATTTAGAGCGACGGCACGGCTGTCAGCCACAAGACGGTCAATGAATTTGAGTGTACTGGAATCTGTAGTCAGGCTTGAATAACGCTGCCCAAGATCTCTACGGACACTCTCCGGAAGAGCACGAAGCAAACCGTCAATGGCATTATCTTTATGGATGCCAATAACCCCCAGACGCCAGCCGGTGGCCCCAAAATATTTGGAGAAAGAGTAAACCAGAATGGTGTTGGCCGGGCACACTGCATAAAGGGAGCGGAAGTTATCTGCAAAGGTGCCATACACATCATCGGTTAGAATCATCAGGTCAGGACGATCGTTTTTGACGATGGATGCAATCAGTTCCAGCGAAGCATCATCCATTTTTACAGATGGAGGATTGCTGGGATTGACGCAGAAGAAAATTTTAACGGCCGGGTCCTTCAGCTTTTCCAGTTCGGAAGCAGGGTACTGCCAGTTCATGCTCGGGTCAGCATGAATGGAAACAACTTCCAGCCCGTATTCTTTCAGTTGTGGAATTTCAATGTAAGGTGAGAAAACGGGCAGGCCTATTGCAACCTTGTCTCCTTTTTTCACCAAGCCATTCTGCTTGAGTGTGTTAAAGATATAAGCCATAGCGGCGGTGCCGCCTTCGGTCGCAAAAAAATCCGTGCTTTCAACAGACAGAGCACTTCCTACCATTTCACGCAGTACGTAATGTCCTGCTATCTGCTCGCTCATGGTCAGCATGCGCGGTGGGGTCGGATAATTGCACCCCAGTATTCCTTCCACCATTTCATGCAGGAAGGCAGATGCGGATAGCCCCATCTGATCGCGCACATAGCTTAGTGCCCGCCCCAGAAAGAAAATGCCACTTTTGTCGCGGTTGTCGGACAGAAAACGTTCAAATCGTTCTTCAATGCCTTCCACGCGCGCCTGGCCGCCCACGCCTGCCGTCATATAGGAAAATGACAGCTCAGATTCCGAAACGGCAAACTGGCCAAGATGGAAAAAAGCCGAGCGAGGAAGTGTGGCCAAAAAGTTGGGGTTACCACGACCGGCATTAAGCATGGCGCGGTCTGTATGGCTGGACGCCAGCCGAATGAGTTCGTCTTTCAGCTCAAAGGGGCTAAGGTTTTTGAACTTGGCGTAATCAATAGCCATCGTGTCCTCGCTTTCATAAAGTGCAAAACAGGATCAGGAAAAAGCAACAACCAGAGGCCCAAGAAGGGTCAGCAGCACGTTTGCCACGGCATAGGTGATGGCAAAGGGGGTTGTTGGAACAGAATTGCCAGCTTTGTTAAGGACTTCGCCAAAAGCTGGATTGGCGCTGCGTGAACCCGCCAGAGCCCCTGCAAAGATGGCCGTGTTGCCGTAACGAAGCACGTAGCGACCGAACAGCATGGTCAGGACAAGTGGCACAAGCGTTACAATAACGCCGAGCATAAACAGTGTAACGCCGTGTTCGATAATGGTTGCCACAGCCTGCTGGCCTGTTTGCAATCCTGTAACCGCAACAAAACCGGAAAGACCAAGGTCCACCAGTAAGGCAGAAGACGCCACAGGCATATTGCCCTTTGTGCTGTGCCTGCTTTGGTACCAGCCAAACAAGAGCCCGGAGAGCAAAGCGCCCCCTCCACTCCCCAAAGTCAGGGGAACCGATCCCATGCGAACCACAACCAGCCCCATCAACAGGCCCAGAACCAGACCACAGCCATGGAAAACAAGATCGGTTTTAACGCTGCTGGTCAAAATTGGTCCCAACTGGGACGCAACGCGCTGCACGTCCTGACTGGTGCCATAAAGCGAGATGATATCACCTGACATTGCGTGTAGATCAGCAGTCAGGGGGAGGGGCTTTCCGTTCCGGTTGATGCCTATAAGGTAAACGCCATGCCGTGCGGATGCAGCCAGCAACTGGACAGATTCTGACACTGTTTTGCCAAAAAAATCTTTGTTGGTCAGGGCAATGTTGCGACGCACCATGGTTACATCCATGCTGTCTGCGTTGCGTATTTCCTTGCCCAGCGCCTGCCCGGCGGCAATAACGTCCGCTCTATGGCCGAAGAGTAAAACCGTATCTCCAGCAGCGATTTGAGTGTCAGGAGAAAAGCCAAGAGTGCTGCCATTGCGGCGTATCTGCTCCACGGTGACCGCTGGAGTTTCTATCTGGCTAACCGTTTGCCCACTTTGCATAACGGTAAAAACGCGCCCGACAAGCTCTGGTAGAGCGGGCTGTTCACCCTCTGCATAAATATGAACACCGCCCATTTGCGCGGCTTCGGCTTTCAGAGCGTCTTCACGAATACTGCGTTTTGTAAGCCACGGTAGAACATTGACGCAAAGAATAATGGGCCCCAAAGAGCCAAAAATGTAAGTTACCGCGTAACCAACCGCGACATTTCCCTGCATCTGCTGGACCTGCGCCAGTGGAAGCCCCATTTTTTCCAAGGCGGAACTGGCTGTTCCAATAATGGCGGATTGCGTTAGGCCACCAGCGGCAATGCCTGCTGCCAGACCTTTATCCAGATGGAAGATACGGGCCACGGCGACAACAGTCAGCAAGCCGCTTATGGCCAGAACAACAGCCATAAGGACTTCGCGCATGGATTGACGCCCTAGAGAACGAAAAAACTGCGGGCCACTTTGAAAACCAACGGCATAAATAAAGAGTGCAAACAGCACTGCCTTAATGCCGGAATCAATGTGAAGACCAATCTGACTGATTGCTACAGCGGCAAGCAGAGATCCGGCAACCCCACCAAGCTGGAAAGAACCAAAGCGGATTTTTCCAATAGCATACCCAATGGCAATGGCCAGAAACAGGGCAATTTCCGGGCATGAATTGAGTAGCGTTTTAACAAAATTTGTTATTTCCATGCAGTAGGAACTTTGCTTCTCCGGTTTTCAAAGCTTACATTTCTGTTGTGACTGGCGGGCTGTCAAGTGACTCTTGCAGAGTTTATAAATAATAAACATATAATTGTTTCAATATCGGATTGTTACGGTTTTAACATAAAGTATAATATGAATGTTTTATCAATAATTATTTATACATTGTATGGAGTTTTTTATCTGACAATGTTATGCACCATGAAACATGGGATCTGTATTGAATGCGGAAAAGAAAGACGAATATGGCAAGTATAAAAAAAATAAAATATCCAAAATTTCTCGCCGCAACTGGTATCATGATGACATTTTATACGGGACCTGCGCGCGCAGCAGAGGATCAGTGGTACACAGGTTCTCTAGTCTCTCCATCAGGGGCACAACCTCGTGCTGGCCTTCTTGGCGTTGAACCCTATTATAGCTACACACAGCCTGTCGGTTATTTTGCATCGGATGGCGGCAGTCACCCACAGCATCCACGACAACAGATGTTTAGTAACTCTACCATGTGGAAATACGGAATTACCGATCACATCAGTATTCAGGCGCATACGGTGGTTAATTACGGTTGGGAGCACGGACACGGTCATTCATCAGGTCCCAAATTCGGGGATTTCCCAGTGGATATGATCTGGAGGTTTTTAGATCCAAATCCTAAAAAATATATTCCAGCTCTTAACCTTTTCGCAGGTGTGTATTTTCCCACAGGAGATTATAATAAATTACAGAACAAACAGGACAGTAATGGCACTGGCGCATATGTTTTTCGTATGGCCATTACTGAGCAGTCGACTTACGTTGTGAACGGAAACCATGCATTGCGTTTGCGCACATGGGGATGGTTCCGTCATGCACTTGCCTCCACTCATCTGGAAGATGTGACCAGTTATGGTACGGGTAATGGCTTCCACGGTCGTGGTAGTCCCGGAATGAGCGGGCAGGCTGGTTTTTCTTTGGAATATGGATTGAACCATTCCTGGGTTCTGGTCATGGATCTAGCACGAGACTGGGCAAATGGCTCCCACATATGGGGTACTGACACTACGGGTAAACATGTTGACCGTATTGCCTCCAGCAGCGGTGACTGGCAGATCGCACCTGCCGTGGAATATAATTGGAGCCCTCGTTTTGGTGTAATTGTTGGCTCTGCAATCTATTATGCAGGCCATAATACTGGTGTAAAAATCTCGCCGCAGTTTGCCGTTAATATGATTTACTAAAAAATATGATCATTGCATGATTGATAAACAAGGCATTTCATTTGCAATGATGAAATGCCTTGTTTACTTTCCGGATAACAAACGAATTACGACAGAGTAAATTCGTTCAGCAACCCTTTGAGCCTGCGGGCCTGTTGCGCCATGCCAGAACTTGCCGCAGAGGTTTCCTCCACCATTGCAGCATTCTGGCGTGTGCCCTGATCAATGGAGGAAACGGCATTATTGACTTCCTGCAACGCCGTAGCCTGTTCAGATGCAGCTTCCGCTATGGCCTTCAGATGATCGCCAATATCCGCAACACTTGAGATGATGGTGCTGATGGCATGCCCAGCTTCTTCCATAATTGAAACACCAGACAAAACCTGCTCACGGGACGTTTCTACAAGTTCCTTGACCTCCTTAGACGCATTCCCAGCGCGATTGGCAAGATCGCGAATTTCTTGCGCCAGAACCCGGAACCCGCTCCCTGCCTCACCGGCCCGTGCTGCTTCCACGCCGGTATTGAGTGCGAGCAGGTTGGTCTGAATGGCAATGTTGGACATGACATTGGTAATTTTGCTGATAGCCTCGGAGGACTTCTCAATCTCAGACATCGCGGCCGTTGCGCGATTGATCATAACTCCGAACTGTTCAGTAATGTTCTGGCAGTTGCTTACAAAGGCGTTGGCTTCAGTCACCCGTGCGGCTGTGGAAGTAACTGTTGCTGTAATCTGCTCAACTGCAGAAGCCGTTTTTTCAACCGATATAGCCTGCTGTTCCGTCCTGTGCGCCAGATCCTGAGCAGCACTATTAATCTCACCAGCCGTAATATCGATTGTTTCTGTTGTGTCATTGACAATCTCAAGTGTGTCACGCAGGGATTCAATGGCACCATTCAGATTGTCACGCATCGGGATGTAAGCTGAAGGCAGTTCCTTATCCATTTTCTGGGACAGGTTGCGTTCAGCAACTTCACTTAGGATGATGCCAAAGCTGTCCGCAACAAAAGTCTGCTCTTTCTGGATCAGTTCATCACGTGATTTCTGGCGCGCTTTCTCTGCCTCTTCCTGATAGACAGAGATCGTTAAATCCATTTCAAGCATGACTGCCGAACATAGGCTTGCCAGAGCCCCGCCTATTTCTTCTATGGAAATGGCTGTTTTTTTTGTAAATAGACCCGGTTTGGACACTAAAGTCGAGATAACGCTCCGGATCAGATGGTTCATAACAATGGCATAACCGCCAATATACCAGCGCGGTTCCAGACCAATCCGTGCGTGTACATTGCCGATAGTATAGACTTTTTCGGCATGTTTTTGGTCAAAATTGGCAGAAGAAATATTTTTCCAATGTTGCTGCTGCGCATGCTTTGCACGTTCGATATGCGTCTCAGATGAAAAAAATTTGCTTGTCTCAGGAGTTTTTCGGACCTGTTCGTAAAAAACCTCCAGCGCAACAGGAAGTTCACGATCAATAATATCTTTGATCAGACGAATGGAGGCGCACTCCTCGTCTGATAATTTCATGAATTTGCGACGGTATTCCAGATCTGCAAAATCATGGGCACGAATTTGTGAATGTTTTATTTCTTTTGAGATGCTATTCATTTCTCTTCTCCTGCTTATATCTTCCTGAGGTTTTCTGGCTGGAAATGCCCTTCTGGCCAGTAGATGCTCTCAATGATTTCGGTAAATGATGTTTGTATCTGCGGCCTAGACCATGGATGCGTAAGAAGGTCTTGTCTGCATCCAATGTAAAAGATCACCTGGCGGCATGGGACGTGCAAAGAGGTATCCCTGCATGACATCGCAGCCCATAGTGCGCAGTCGCGTTTCCTGAAACATATCTTCCACGCCTTCTGTTACAACATGTACGCCAAGTCTTTTGCCAATATTGATCGCGGCTTCAGTCACGATAAGAGAACTGACGTCTTTTTCGAAATTAATGATAAAGCTGCGGTCAATCTTGATTTCTGTCAGCGGCAGATGCGAAATACGCGACAGGGAAGAAAAACCCGTGCCAAAATCATCAAGAGACAGACCGACACCAACCTCGCGCAGGGCGGTGAGTGTTGTCATGGTCTCAATGTTCTGCTGCATCATGCCGCCTTCCGTTATTTCTATCGTCAAGCGGTTGGCGGCAAGGTTGTAACGGGAGAGCAGATTGACAATCTGTTCCGTCAGGCTGGGATTACTAAAATGTGCCGCGGACAGGTTTACACTCACAGTAGGAACATGCAGCCCGATTGCATCCCATTTGACTATCTGGGCACACGCTTCGTTCAGTGACCATAATCCAATGGCTTCAATCTGGGCGGTTTCCTCCGCTATGGGAATAAAGCGTGAGGGAGGAATGGTGCCCAATGTTGGGTGATGCCAGCGCGAAAGCGCTTCGACCCCATATAGCATATTGTTTTTAATGCTGATCTGGGGCTGGTAAAACAACTCCAGTTCAGAATCCTGAATAGCCTTGCGTAAAGCCGAACCGATGATAACACGTGCCCGGACATCATCATTCGCAATGCTTCCAAGTAAGCGGAAGCTTTTACGGGCCGTTTTTTTTGCTTCAAGCATGGCCATTTCAGCCCGGTTCAGAATATGCTCGATTTCAAGGCCGTCATCTGGGTACAGACTTATGCCGATACTTAGCGAGATGATGATTTCCTGATTATTGATAACAACTGGCTCACGCATTGCCGCGGTCAGACTATCCGCAAACGTGTTTGCAATATCGTGATCTCCGTTGGGGATAATAACGACAAAATCGTCACCACCCAATCGGCCAGTTATAAAATTGCTCCGGCATTGCGCGATAAGGCGCTGGGCCATGGTCTGTAGAAGAGCATCCCCCTGATCGTACCCCATAAGGTTGTTGATGTCCTGAAACAGGTCGACATCAAGCACAAGCAAAGCAAACGGAGCGCAGGCTGTCTGGAGGGTCATCTCCTTCAGGATCGTGGTGACCGCATTACGGTTCAGCAGACCTGTCAGCGGGTCATAACGATCCAGCCTGCTCAGTTGCTGGCGGGTTTTACCCCGTTCGATAATAGCGGCGCAGGATGGCACACAACCTGCAACAATTTTTTGGGGCCAGTTGGTTATTTTATCCCGGTTGCGCGAGTAAAGGGCAAAAATACCAATGAGTTCCCCTGCCCCGTTGCAGATAGCCGAAGCCCAGCAATCCAGGAATTCGCTTTCATACCCATTACCGGATTTGTCGTTCCAGACAATGGCGCGCGCTTCTTCCGGGGCCAGAGTGAGTGCTGTTATATCCGCATCAGTCAGCACAATGCGCATAAGCATTGCGATTTTTCTGCGTGACAACCCTTCCCCGGAGAGAATCTTAAGATTTTGTTCAGAATTTACCTGTAAAAGAACAGCTACACTATTAGGAACAAGTTGCTCAGCTTCCGTACAGAGCATGTCCGCGATGTCCTGCTCCGGGGCTTCCCCCGAGAGTTCATGAAAAACACGGTTCTGGAGGTCCAATATTTTTCTACGATGGCTTTCCTCAGTCACACCTTTAAGAAAAGCCATATAATAACGCTGCTTGTCCGGTCCGATTATCGCTGTGGAAATCGACATTTCAGCTGCGACGTAATCACCATTGGTGCGGCTGAAAACAACCTCTCGTGATGTGCCAACTATATGATTAATGCCGGTATTTCTGTTGTGGTTAATATACCCATCATGCTGGGCCCGGTGTTCCAGCGGTACCAGGCAATTCACATTCTTGCCAATCACGTCGGCCGCAGAGCAGCCCCAGAGTTGTTCAGCCGCAGTATTGAAAAAAACAATGTGATTAAGCTGGTTAATAATAACAACGCCATCGGCCGCCTGCTCGAGCATATCAAAATATAATGTTGTGTCATGAGAAAGGGCAGAAGATTCGGAAGTGAGCATTGTTGAGCCTTGGATGCGTAAAAACTATGCAGGGGTAATGAACGAGAGCGTTATTGTGATAAGAGTATAGCGACTGACCTCTATTGCGATTACAAATCCGCAAGTACAGTCCCTGCGGGGAACACCCTGAAGCTTGGTCATTCGAGAAACGACTGCCTCGAAACTTCTTGCTACGTGCACGAATAGCAGTTCCATGCCGTCATGCCGAAGTCTTTACGACTGTAGCATAAAGCTGGAATATCAAACATATCACCCAAATTTCATTTATCGACTCTGCCACAAAAGAATAATTTTAAGACAATATCAAGCTCGTTTAAGCTTTGTTAACAGAATTTCACGCGGTTGAGAATTTTGTGGGTCTGATTGAATGCATGCCTACGACCAAGGTATGCTTGGCATTGACCTAAATCAGCGCCGTGCAATACTTATTCCGCGTGCAGATAAATAAACTTAATCCATTCACGATATCGTCGATTTAAAATTTACTTTAAGTGAATCTGGCATAGCTTGAGTAAAATCTTAAGCCTATGGGAATGGTTGTTATGAAGTTATAGCGTGTGCGACACTGAGAAATGTAAGCCCGCAGCTTATTATGATGGCTTGAGTTAAGCTGCGACTTTCATGCAAATGCGCAAAATACCTTGAAGCAAAAAAGGTATGAAACACAACAGCTTTATAATTGGGAAAAAATCTGGCTGGGGGACCTGGATTCGAACCAGGGCTGACCGGGTCAGAGCCGGTAGTTCTACCGCTAAACTATCCCCCAGCAGTACGACGATTTGGAAGTGTAAAACACCACTTCCGTGCCGGTGACGCTCTACTAGCACTGTCATATTGGGCTTGCAACCCCACTCAACAAAAGAATTTTGTTTGGAGTGCATATTTATCTTGTCCCCAAGCCACGCGGTCCCCAGAATAAGAAAAGATGTGTGCAACCCTGACGACTAAGGACCGGATAGATGGATCACTCTCTTCCCTGGGCCGGTTCCTCGGTCAACAGACTTTCCGCTCTTTCGAAGGGCATGAGTGGGGATGTGGATCTCTTCGGTGCGCTTGATCTGGGCACCAATAACTGTCGCCTGATGATTGCCGCACAAACGGTTGGTGGCTTTAGGGTAGTGGACAGTTTCACCCGCGCCGTGCGGTTGGGGGAGGGTTTGCATCACACGGGTCGCCTCAGCGAGGACGCAATGGGTCGTACGGTCGAAGCACTGCAAATTTGCGCGGACCGGCTGGCTCGGCGAAAGGTGGGAATGTTCCGGGCTGTTGCAACCGAGGCCTGCCGCCGCGCTGTTAATGGGCGGGATTTCATTGCGCGCGCTCAGGCTGCGGCTGGCTTTGACATTCATGTGATATCCGGTCGCGAAGAAGCCAGTCTGGCGGTTGAGAGTTGCGCCAACCTCATTCATAATCCTCGCTTCGGTCCACCGCGGAACAGAGCCCTCCTGTTTGATATAGGAGGCGGCTCTACCGAAGTTGCATGGATACGCAGCGATACCGCGCAACAGACAGAGTCCCTGATCGGCTATCTTAGTCTGCCGGTTGGCGTGGTCACGTTATCGGAACAGTTCGGGCCAATGGAAGACCTGACACCTGAGCGTTACCGTGCCATGGTTGAGTATACCCGTACATTCTTGAATGACTTTGAAAACGTCCACCGTATCCGTTCGGAGATCAGGCGCAATCAGGTCCGGCTGATTGGCACGAGTGGCACGGTTACAACCCTTGCCAGTCTTATCCTTAATCTCCCACGTTATGCCCGCGCGGCAGTTGACGGGTCATTACTGCCCGCCAGTAGCGCGCGTCTTGCCATGCGCAAGTTGCAGGATATGGGGCTGAGCAATATTGAAAGCCACCCATGCATTGGCCCGGATCGCGCTCTTTTTGTGCTGCCAGGCTGCGCTATTTTTGAGGCTATTCACGATATATGGCCAATGCAGGATATTATTGTTGCGGATCGTGGGTTACGAGATGGCATGATTCTACGCATGCTGCGCAAAGCCTCCTCCATGTCGCGTCGTTCTACGCGGCCTCTTCATCCCCGGCAGGCTCTTTCCACACAGAATTTAATGCAGGCAACAGGTTTATGAGCGACAAGAAACCCCGTTCATCAGGGCATTCTTCCACATTGCGTGTTCCCGGGCGTGCGCGCAAAAGCAGCGCAACCCCAGGCGGTAAACTGGCAAAGGATGATGCTGAGGCGCCGCAGCGGATGCGCACGCAAACAGTGTCCCTCAGAACCGCGCGGGGCAGGACGACAGCCCAGCAGAAATGGCTTGCACGCCAGTTGAACGACCCCTATGTGCAGGCGGCTCACAAACAGGGCTGGCGCTCCCGCGCGGCGTTCAAGCTGATTGAGCTTGATGACAAGTTTGGCCTGATCCGTCCGGGGATGCGTGTTGTGGATCTGGGGGCCGCTCCGGGGGGATGGACGCAGGTTCTGGTCAAGCGTGGCGCGGCTCAGGTGGTCGGCGTCGATTTGCTGCCGGTCGACCCCGTACCCGGCGCTGAAATCATAGAAGGGGATTTTACAGATCCCGATATGGCCACCACCTTAACAACCATGCTGGGCGGCAAGGCGGACCTTGTCGTATCGGACATGGCGCCCAATACAACCGGGCATGGCCCGACTGATCATATCCGCATTATCGGCCTGACCGAAGAAGCCCTGCATTTTGCGTTTGAGATTCTGGCCGAAGGGGGTGGTTTTGTTGCCAAGGTGTTTCAGGGTGGGTCAGAAAAAGCCATGCTGGATACCCTGAAGCAGGCATTCTCCCTTGTGCGTCACGCCAAGCCGCCAGCCAGCCGTAAGGATTCGGCGGAACTCTACGTTGTCGCAACGGGTTTCAGGCCACACAGGCTTAAAGCCTGAGAATGCTGCATGGAGTGCGGGCGGTCTGTTCGATCGGGGTGACTTTGAAGCGATGATATTGAAGTGTGATCATGAGTGAGACTGTTCTTGATGTCAGGGGGTTGAGTTGCCCCCTCCCCGTTCTCAAAGCCAATCGTGTTCTTCGTGGCTTGCCCGAGGGAGCGCGTTTAAGGGTTCTGGCGACTGATCGGGCTTCCGTGTCCGATTTTCAGGTTTTCTGCAGGGAGACCGGGCATGCCCTCGTCTCTTTTGCTGATGAAAACGGAGTTTTCGCCTTTACGATCAAACGGCGGGCATAAGGCTGATAATTTCCGGTCATAGCTGAAATTCTACCAGTCATTGACAAGCAAGGCTTGGCAGAAGGCCCCTTCTCGCGCTATTGGCTGCCCTTCATGAAGGATAGGGACGCCCGCACGATGCCGGACAACATCACTTCGCTGTCTTTTGAAGACGCGCTTTCCGAACTGGAAAAAATTGTGCGCGGCTTGGAAGGTGGTCAGATGAAGCTGGAAGATGCCATTAAGGCATATGAGCGCGGCGCGGCCCTGCGGCAGCATTGTGAGGCCAAGCTGAGTGAAGCAGAAGCCCGCGTGCAGGCGATCGTGCAACGGTCCGACGGGTCGTTGGACATGAAACCGATGGACTGAGATGTCGATGACTGAGCCGACGCAAACCACAATCATTCGCGCAACTGACGCTGCGCTCCTCAAACAGGACATGAGCGCACGTGCGGGCGTGATCGAAAGCACGATCGACGCCCTGCTTCCGCCCACAAAGGGAGGAGATGCGCGGCTGATAGACGCCATGCGTTATGCCACTCTGGGCGGCGGCAAGCGCCTGCGTGGCTATCTGGCGGTCACAGCCGCCAGCCTGTTTGGCGTGCCGGAAAGCCAGTCCGCCAGAGTAGCCGCATCTGTTGAAATGTTGCACGCCTATTCCTTGGTGCATGACGACCTGCCCGCCATGGATGATGATGACATGCGCCGCGGTCAGCCCTCCACGCATCGCAAGTTTGACGAGGCAACAGCTATCCTGGCCGGAGACGCCCTGCAGACCAGAGCGTTCGAAATCCTTGCCGCAGCCCATACGCATGCAAGCGCGGATGTGCGCATCGACCTGATTCAGAGTTTTGCCGAAGCTTCCGGTGCCGCAGGTATGGTTGGCGGGCAGATGATCGACATGGAAGGTGAAGGGCGTGCTCTTCCGCTGGATGAAGTCCGCCACCTGCATGCACTTAAAACTGGTTGCCTCATCCGTTATTCGGCTGAAGCCGGTGCTATTCTGGGACAGGCTTCTGCTGATCTGCGTAAGCGTCTGAGGGTGTACGGAGCCAATATCGGTGCCGCGTTCCAGATAGCGGATGATGTGCTGGACGCCACAGCCACAGCTGAAGAACTGGGCAAAACCGCAGGCAAGGATGAAGCCTCCGGCAAGTCCACTTTTGTGGCACTTCTTGGGATTGATGGCGCAAGAAACGAGGCCGCGCGCGTAACTGAAGCCGCGATTGCCGAACTCGCGCCCTTCGGCGCACAGGCCGACCGGCTGCGAGATCTTGCCTACTACGTGATCGAACGGAGAAACTGAGAACATGGCTGACCAGAACGCCGCGTCACCGATTCCCACTTTTGGCCGTTTTCCTGCGCTGGATCGTGTTCGGGTTCCTGCGGACCTGCGCAACCTGTCTGTTGAGCAGCTCAAGCAGCTTGCGGACGAACTGCGGGCCGAAACCGTGGATGCGGTCTCCACCACCGGGGGGCACCTTGGGGCCTCGCTTGGCGTTGTGGAACTGACCGTAGCCCTGCATGCGGTGTTCGACACGCCCGATGACCGGGTGATCTGGGATGTGGGCCATCAGGCCTACCCACACAAGATTCTGACCGGACGGCGCGAGCGCATCCGCACCCTGCGCCAGCCGGGTGGGCTGTCGGGCTTTACCCGCCGCTCCGAGAGCGAATACGACCCGTTTGGTGCGGCCCACTCCTCCACCTCCATTTCCGCCGGGCTGGGGATGGCGGTGGCGCACCACCTGCGCGCGGAGGATGATCCCTCCTACCGTGAACGCAATGTGATTGCGGTGATCGGCGATGGTTCCATTTCCGCCGGTATGGCGTATGAGGCCATGAACAACGCCGCAGTAGCCGGGCCGGGTGCCGAACGCCTGATCGTGATTCTCAATGATAACGAGATGTCCATTGCTCCGCCGGTCGGGGCCATGTCCAACTACCTCTCGCGCCTCATGTCGTCGCGCAAGTTCATGGAACTGCGCGAACTGGCGGGCAAATTCGTCAAGAAGCTGCCCGCCCCGGTGGAACGCACCGCCCGCAAGGCGGATGAATATGCACGCGGCATGATTACCGGCGGCACACTGTTCGAGGAACTGGGCTTTTACTACGTTGGCCCCGTGGACGGGCACGACCTGCCGCAGCTGGTCACGATCCTGCGCAACCTGCGTGATACGGATAAAGGCCCCATCCTGCTGCATGTGATTACGGAAAAAGGCCACGGCTACCGCCCGGCAGAAAACGCGGGCGACAAATACCACGCCGTAGCCAAGTTCAACGTCATTACCGGTGAGCAGAAGAAAGGCCCCGCAGGCCCGCCCAGCTACACCTCGGTTTTTGCGCGTGAACTTGTCCGCCGCGCCCAGACCGACAAACGCCTGACCGCGGTCACCGCCGCCATGCCGTCCGGCACGGGCCTGGATGCGTTTGCCAAAAACTACCCCGACCGCTTTTTTGACGTCGGCATTGCCGAGCAGCACGCGGTTACCTTTGCCGCGGGCATGGCAACCGAGGGCCTGCGCCCGTTCTGCGCCATTTACTCCACCTTCCTCCAGCGTGCGTATGATCAGGTCATGCACGATGTGGTGCTCCAGAACCTGCCGGTCCGCTTTGCCATTGACCGTGCGGGGCTGGTCGGGGCCGATGGCGCAACACATGCCGGGTCGTTTGACATCGCCTATCTGGGCTGCCTGCCGGGCATGACCATCATGGCCCCTTCGGACGAGCTGGAACTGCTGCACATGACAGCCACGGCCGCTGAGTTTGATGAAGGCCCGATTGCCCTGCGTTACCCGCGTGGCAACGGGCTTGGACTGGACCTGCCCGCCGAGGGGCAGGTGCTGGAAATTGGCAAGGGCCGCATGATCCGCGAGATGGGGCGCCAGTCCGGTGCACAGACGGGTGGCATCGCCATTCTCTCGCTCGGACCAAGGCTTGGAGCGTGCCTGCAGGCCGCCGACATGCTGGCGGCACAGGGCCTGCCCCCGACCGTGGCCGATGCCCGCTTCGCCAAGCCGATTGATACGGCTCTGGTGGAAAACCTTGCCCGCAACCATGCGGTGCTGATCACCATTGAGGAAGGGTCCGAAGGGGGGTTTGGCACACAGGTCTGCCACCATCTGGCCCGCACCGGGCTGCTTGACCGGGTGCGCTTCCGCCCCATGACCCTGCCCGACCGCTTTATCGACCACAACACGCAGGACGCGCAGTATGACGAGGCCGGCCTCTCCGCACCTCACATCGTCGCAACCGCTCTTAATGCACTGGGGGTTAACCTCACGGAAGAACGGACGGCCTGAAGGCATGGCCCGGCGTCGCGCTGATCAGATTCTGGTCGATCGGGGCTTGGTCGAGAGCCGCACAAAAGCACAGGCCCTGATTATGGCAGGGCTGGTTTTTAGCGGCTCCAGACGCGTCGCCAAAGCGGGAGACCTGTTGGCGGAGGATGCCCCTCTGGAACTCAAGGGGCAGGAGCATCCATGGGTTTCACGCGGGGGGTGCAAGCTGGCCCACGCTCTGGAGCATTTCGCTCTTTCCCCGGCTGGACGCCAGTGTCTGGACGTGGGTGCTTCCACAGGTGGTTTTACGGATGTACTGCTGACCCACGGTGCCGAGCATGTTTATGCCGTGGATGTCGGGCATGGACAGTTGGCATGGAAACTGCGGTCCGATCCAAGGGTTAGTGTGCTGGAAAAGTGCAATGCCCGTTACTTGGACACAACGCTTATTCCGGTCGCGCCAGAAGTTATTGTGTGCGATGCCAGTTTTATTGGCCTGCGCACCGTTCTGCCCGCAGCCCTGGGCCTTGCAGCGGATAATGCATGGGCCGTAGCGTTGATTAAACCCCAGTTTGAAGCTGGACGGGAGCAGATTGGCGCCAAAGGTGTCGTGCGTGATCCTCTTGTGCATGAAAGCGTGTGCGCCACCATTCAGGAATGGTGGTCCTCCCTGCCGGGGTGGGAGGTGCTGGGTATTGAGATAAGCCCCATCACCGGCCCTGAAGGCAACAAGGAATTCCTGATCGCTGCGCAACGGAAAGCATAAAAAGCAGTGGTTCTGCATAAATCTTAAATTAAATTTTCAGGTTGCTTCCTGATTTTTGCATGGCAGATGATCAATTTTTTTGCCACAATTCTCTGAAGAATACAAAAATCAGTTCACCATCTTAAGGAAAGCAACTCAGAATCATGCGCAAGATAGCGACACTGTTTGGCGCCGCCTTCCTTTTGGCTTCCAGCTCAACTGTCTGGGCCGCCCCAGCTTATCATCCGTCTTCAGCATCGCATCCGGAAACGGAAACTGGTAGCGTTCTGTTGCGTGGGTATGAGCAGGATGGATTGCGGTTGCAAGATGATATGCAGGCAGGTGTGCTGACCATCAAAGCTGACCCGGCAACCCTGCGGGAGGATGGTAATACGGGCTCGGCTGGCCTGTATCGTCAGACGGTCAAGGACGTACTGTCCGCAGCGGCTACATATGCCTATCTTTATTTTGGACAAAATCCGGAAGCAACCAAGCTTTCGGTTGTTGCGGACATACAGGAAGAAGCTCCTGCGCCAGCCAGCATGAATGTCGGGGACGACAAGCACAGAGCACCGGCGCTGACAATGGAAATCACGCGTCCTTCCTTCCCCATTTCTGCCGATACGAAACCTGATGCGTATTCCGCGCAGACCATTGGCATGATCTTGGACAATATGGACACCTCCAAGATGACAATGGCCCCATGGCTCCAGACGGCTCTAAAAGGTCAGAACTAGTCTGCTGCCCAGTAAGGAACGGGAAAGACCGGCATAGTCTGATCAGAAAAGGGTGGGTAAAAGAGGCTGGTATCTGTCAGCCTCTTTTTTTGTTATGAACCCTTCTCTCCTCATTTTATGAAACAGTGCATACTCTCATGTCGTCTCCCGTTTCCCCTGCTTCAATCCCTGCTGATGCCGATGCGGTTACCGCGCTGAATGCCGAAGAGCGTAAGCGCATTCTGGCAAAAGCCGCCATGTTCAGCCCTCCTTCTGCCGTTACGGCGGATGGGCGGCGGGATATTGTTGGCCTTTCACGCGAGGAACTGACGGAAATTCTGGTCGAAATTGGTGAAAAACCTTTCCGAACCAAGCAGTTATGGCACTGGATTTATCATCAGGGTGTCACGGATTTTTCACTCATGAGCAGCATTGCCAAGCCGCTCCAGCAAAAGCTGGCTGAAAAATTTATTATCGCGCGCCCTGAACCTACAACCGTGCAGACTTCGCAGGATGAAACACGTAAGTTTCTTTTTCGCTTTCGTGACGGGCAGGAGGCGGAAACCGTTTATATTCCTGACCGGCGAGAAGATCGTGGGGCTGTGTGCATCTCGTCTCAGGTTGGGTGTACGCTGTCATGCACCTTCTGCCACACTGGCACCCAAAAGCTGGTACGCAACCTTGGTGCGGCCGAAATTGTTGGCCAGTTCATGGCTGCGCGGGATTCCTATGGCGAATGGCCAAGCCCTAAAGGGGACACCCCTCGCCTGCTCTCAACCATTGTTCTGATGGGCATGGGCGAGCCTCTGTATAACTACGAAAATATTGCCAAAGCCATGCGTATTATCATGGACGGCGAAGGAATTGGCCTCTCCCGCAGGCGCATTACGCTTTCCACATCCGGTGTGGTGCCGCTTATGGACCGTTGCGGGGAAGAACTGGGGATTAATCTTGCGGTTTCCCTGCATGCCGTGCGGAACGACCTGCGTGATGAAATTGTCCCCCTCAACCGCAAATACCCGATTGAAGAGGTTCTGGCTGCGTGCCGCCGTTATCCGGCTGCGAGCAATGCGCGTCGCATCACCTTTGAATACATCATGCTGCGTGGCGTAAATGACAGTGAAGCGGATGCCCGCGAACTGGTCCGGCTGATTTCTGATATCCCTGCCAAGGTTAATCTGATCCCGTTTAACCCCTGGCCAGGGAGTGACTACCGTCCCTCCACGCGCGAACAGCAGAACAGGTTTGCGCAAATTGTAATGGACGCAGGCTTTGCCTCCCCCATTCGCACACCGCGAGGCCGTGATATTCTGGCCGCTTGCGGGCAGTTGAAAACGGCAAGTGAGAGGGCAAGAAACACGCCATCCTCATAAAAACATACTTTTTTCCGGCCAGAACGTGGCGTCATCAGGAAAGCGCTCTGGCTCCGGGGCTTTCTCGGTGATAGGAGAAAGGCAAACCTGTTATTCAGAGTGATCAGGAGATTGGTGCATGGGCGCGACTTCCGCCAAAAAAGACGTTAAAAAGGTTGTTCTGGCTTACTCGGGCGGGCTTGATACGTCCGTTATCCTGAGATGGCTGCAAAAAACCTATGGCTGCGAAGTCGTGACCTTTACGGCCGATCTTGGGCAGGGCGAGGAACTGGAGCCCGCACGCAAAAAAGCCGAGATGTTCGGGGTTAAGGAAATTTTTGTGGAAGACCTGCGCGAGACATTCGTGAAGGATTTTGTCTTCCCGATGTTTCGTGCCAACACCCTCTACGAAGGTCAGTATCTGCTGGGCACATCCATTGCCCGCCCCCTTATTGCGCAGCGCCAGATTGAAATTGCTGAAGCTGTTGGCGCAGATGCCGTCGCCCATGGGGCCACGGGCAAGGGTAATGATCAGGTTCGGTTTGAGCTGGCTTATTACGCCCTTAAGCCCGACATTACGGTTATTGCGCCCTGGCGTGAATGGGACCTGACCTCCCGCACCCGTCTTCTGTCCTTTGCCGAAGAAAACCAGATCCCCATCGCCAAGGACAAGCGCGGGGAAGCCCCGTTCTCGGTTGATGCCAATCTGCTGCATTCTTCCTCCGAAGGTAAAATGCTGGAAGATCCGGCTGTTGCACCTGAGGAAATTGTTTTCCAGCGGACCATCGCACCAGAAGCCGCACCTGACCGGGCGACTGAAATTACCATCGATTTTGTGAGCGGTGACCCGGTAGCCATCAATGGTGAGGCTCTCTCCCCAGCCGCATTGCTGGCCCGTTTGAATGAACTGGGCAAAGCCAACGGGATTGGCCGTCTTGATCTGGTGGAAAACCGCTTTGTGGGGATGAAGTCCCGTGGTGTGTACGAAACACCCGGCGGCACAATTCTGCTTACGGCGCATCGGAGCATTGAATCCATCACTCTGGACCGCGAGGCCATGCATCTTAAAGATAGCCTGATGCCGCGCTATGCTTCCATTCTGTATAATGGCCTGTGGTTCTCCCCCGAACGTCGCATGCTGCAGGCTCTGATTGACGCCTCCCAGCATTCCGTAACCGGGCGGGTCCGGCTGAAGCTGTATAAGGGCAATGTGATTTGCGTGGGTCGAGAAAGCCCTAACAGCCTGTATGATACCCGTGTTGTGACATTTGAGGACGATGAAGGTGCCTATAATCAGGAAGATGCGCAGGGCTTTATCAAGCTGAATGCGCTGCGCCTGAGGCTGGGAGCGCAGATCGGCCGTAAAGGTGGCGCGCTCTAAGCGCTACTTTTTCTGAATTTTATAAGGGAGCACACCAGTACCATGTCCCGTCGATTTTCTCTTGTTCCAAGCATACTTGCGGCCAGCCTGGCCTTTTCGCTCACCGCCTGCGGTGGCCATAAGGCGGAAGAAGCAGAACTGACGCCAGCGCAGCAGATGGCAAAGCTGCGCTCGCAACCGGGCGTTACGGTGCTTAAGGATGGCTTGGCTTATAAAGTTCTGGAATCTGGCCCCAAGGATGGTGAACAGCCCCGTAAAGGGGATGTCATGATGCTGATTTACGAAGGCCGTCTGCCTGATGGCTCCATCTTTGACGGCTCTGACCAGCATGGCAACGGTGCCTATATGCAGATGCCGCTGGATGGTCTGGTGCAAGGCTGGATGGAAGCCCTGCCGCTGATGCATGTGGGTGATACCTGGATGCTGTATGTGCCGCCGGAATTGGGCTATGGGCATCGGTCTATGGGGGTTATTCCTTCGGATAGCCCTCTGGTCTTCCGTATTCAGTTGCTTGGGGTCGAGCATACGCACAATACGCCATAATAATTGTGGTGTTCAGGGTGTGTGCTCAGGGCGTTTTCCTCCTCTTGTGGGTGTTCTGCCGAGGAGGAACGCTTTGGGGACCAAGGGTGGCGAGTTTTTATAGCGTGGAAGCCCCCTTCCCTCCTAGGCATGATTATCCGTGAGGTGTTGGTTGCTAAACTGGCCCAATACCATGGGTTTTGGTCAGGCTGCCATATCACTTTATACAAAGTAAAAACGTATAAACCGTTTTTGTAATCATCTGCTTTCGGGGTCTTGCTCCGGCATTTTACAAAAAAAATGCAGCGTACCACTGGTTTTTCTTTTTCCTTACAGACAGTAGCGATAAATCCGTATGCAACGTATTTTTTCTGGCATTCAGCCCTCTGGTGTTCCTCAGCTTGGCAACTATCTGGGAGCAATTCGGAACTGGGTTAACCTGCAGGCTGATCATGAATGTGTGTTCTGTCTTGTGGACATGCATGCCATTACGGTTTGGCAGGAGCCCGCCAAATTGCGCGAACATACGCTTACGCAGGCTGCCATTCTGCTGGCATCCGGTATTGATGCCCAGCGCCATATTCTGTTCAATCAGTCCGCTGTTTCGGCGCATGCGCGTCTGGCATGGATTTTTAACTGTGTCGCCCGGCTTGGCTGGTTGAACCGCATGACGCAGTTCAAGGATAAAGCCGGTAAAGACCGGGAAAACCATTCTGCCGGTCTTTATGTTTACCCTAATCTGATGGCTGCCGACATTCTGGCTTACAAGGCAACCCGGGTACCCGTAGGTGAGGACCAGAAGCAGCATCTGGAACTGACCAATGATATTGCCCAGAAATTCAACCATGATTATGGCGTCGAATTTTTCCCACAGGTAGAAGCACTTATCCCGCCAGAGGCTGCGCGGGTCATGAGCCTGCGCGATGGGACAAAAAAGATGTCCAAATCGGACCCTTCTGCCCAGAGCCGGATTGAACTGACCGATGATGCGGACACCATTGCATTAAAAATCAGACGCGCCAAAACGGATACCGGCGTTCTGCCTGAAGACCCTTCTGGTCTGGCTGACCGCCCGGAAGCCAGAAATCTGGTTGCCATTTACGCAGCTTTGTCTGGCAAGACTATGCAGCAGGTTCTGGATTTGCATCAGGGACAAGGGTTCGGTCCGTTCAAAGCGGCTCTGACAGAGGTGGTTGTGAACGAGATTGCCCCAATTGCGCTAAAGACAAGCCAGCTTTTGCGAGACGAAACGTATCTGGTGCAAATGCTGCATAACGGTGCGCAGCGTGCACAGGCGATTGCTGAACCAATTGTTGCCGAAGCCGAAAAACTGGTCGGGTTTGTAAAGCCGCTATGACTGTTCTCTTCTGCAATATGTCTGTTCAGCCATATTGCAGAGAGGTGCCTTGTACATGTCTGTGGTCATGTGGCGGTCTGGCGTATTAGGGTTTGTGTCAGTTTTAACTAAAACTGGGTTGAATGATCATGCCAGAGCATTCTTTTTCTGAACCATCCGCTTTGTCAGATGCTCAAGTCATGGATGCTGTGGCGTTGCAACGCGCCAATCGTATGCACGAAGCAGTTGCTGCGTATAAAGTGGCGCTAGAGCAAGACCCGGACAATGCTTACGCTCTAAGCAATTATGGTGGGCTGCTCTGTGCGTTAGGGGAGTTCCAAACGGCCAAGCCCCTTCTTGCCCGTGCTGTGCGTATTAAGCCGGATATGCCTGATGCGTGGTCAAATTTTGGGAATGTCCTGTTTGAATTGCAAGATTATAGCAGTGCCATCGAAGCTTATAAACGCTGCCTGACACTGCAACCTCAGCACGCACTCGCGCTCAGTAACCTGGGGGTGGCGCTGGATTGTCAGGGGCGGCACGAACTTGCCTTGAATTTCCATAAAGCCGCAATCCAGATAGAGCCAGAAAACGGACAAAACCGGACTAATCACGCGCTCTCCCTTCTGGCGCACGGAGATTATCAGGAAGGTTTTAAAGCGTATGAATGGCGGTGGAACAGTAACATCATCGGCAAGCATAACCTGCAGGGCCCGGTGTGGAATGGAGAGTCTTTTGTTGGCAAGACTCTACTCATCCACACGGAAGGCGGGTTTGGAGATATGCTGCATTTTGTGCGCTTTGTTCCATATGCAGCCAAACGGGGCGGCAGCATTATTGTAAAAGTCCGCAAAGAATTATTAACCCTTCTGCAGCGCTCCTTCCCCGAACAGCAGTTTATTACCGTCGATGACGTAGCCCCTCCCCACGATCTGGAATGTTCGGTTGGGAGTTTGCCATATCTGCTTGGTACAACGCTGGATACAATTCCTCAGGCCAGTGGTTACCTTACCCCTGATCCAGCCAAGGTTGCTGACTGGAAAGCCCGTCTGGATAAAGACCTGTTCTTTATGTCCGCATCACCCTCACTAAAAATTGGTCTGGTCTGGGCAGGCTCGCCCCACCGGGAGGTCCGTTATGTTGAGTTTGTGGATCAGCGTAGGTCCATAAACCTGCAAAGCATGGCGCCCTTGGCACAGGTGCCCAACATTCTGTTTTACAGTTTGCAGGTTGGGGAAAAAAGCATTCAGGCCAAAACCCCGCCTGCGGGCATGAAATTGGTTAACCATGCCAATCTTCTGCATAATTTTGATGATACAGCAGCACTGATCGCTAATCTGGATATGGTGATCTCTGTTGATACATCCGTTGTGCATCTGGCTGCAGGATTGGGCAAACCAGTATGGATGCTCTCACGCTTTGACCAGTGCTGGCGTTGGCTTTCAGGCCGAACAGATTCGCCATGGTACAGTCATCTGCGTATCTACCAGCAGCCGCAACCCTTTGACTGGACTACTCCCATTAATAAAATGGTTTCCGATTTAATGAAACTGGAAAGAAAAACTCATAATTGAGAGTAGTTATTTGTCTGAGTTGTAAAAATGCAAAAAATACGCCGTCCGACCTCTTATCTTGAGGGATGAGACACGGATAAGCGTTACCCGTTGCTCCTATGTTTTTTGGCGATATCAAAAAAAAATCAATTCGACTTTCAAAAATTCATTCGCACGTTAATCAATAAAAACAGATGTATTTACTTATAATATAATACATTATAATTCTCATATAATATGATTATTGAAAATAATATTCTTTATTTGAATATGTATTTATAAAAAATATCTTGAATAGATAGTGTGTCAGGGCTATAAATTACTGCAACAGCACATATATGTGCTTTTGTTCCCGTGATGCGCGATCTCGTTTTCGTGCCCGTATTTTCATGCCCGTCGAATTATATTCCGGGCCAGCATCACGCATGCCTGCTTCCCTTGCTCCTTAGGGTGTAGCTCAACCTTGGCAGGCTGCAAAAATTATATAAGGAGAGAGCGTCTTGCCAGAGACAAGCCCTCGGTCATCCCTGCAATCGCGTGGTCTTGCTGCCTTTTTAGGCATACCTAAACCACTTTTTTTTGGTTTTGTTGGCCTGCTTCTGTTTATGGTCGGCGATGGCGTAGAAGCCGGATACCTTGACACCTATATGCTCCACCATGGGCACAGTCAGGGTGATGTGAACCTTATGTTTACAACGTATGGTGTTGCCGTCATGCTTTCTGCATGGTTGGCGGGGCCGTTATCCGATCTGTTTGGGCCACGGCGTGCCATGTGGGCAGGTCTGCTGCTCTGGGCATTGCTGGAAGTGGGCTTTCTGTCTTTGGGGCTGGGGCCGGATAACCTGTCTATGACGCTGCTGTTCTATACGCTGCGTGGGTTTGCCTATCCGCTGTTTGCTTATGGGTTTCTGATCTGGATTGCGGCAGCGACCCCTGCACGGATGCTGGGTTCTGCTGCAGGTTGGTTCTGGTTTTCTTTTTCTGCGGGACTGCCAACGCTTGGGTCGCAGTTTGCGCGCTACACCATTCCCTACATAGGGGAGCTGGCGACTTTCTGGTGCTCTTTGGGGTTGGTGATCATTGGTGGTCTGATAGCCCTGCTACTGGTTAATGAACCCGTTGGCTCCAAACCGCTCGTTGCTGCCAATGCCGATAAGAAGCAGGTTTTCTTCGGGTCTGTCAGCATTATGTGGCGTGAGCCCAAAACGCTGGTTTCTGGCATTATCCGGACCATTAACACATCATCCGAATATGCCTTTCTGGCCATTATGCCTGCCTTTTTTGTGGATCAGCTCCACTTCTCCCAGTCGCAGTGGCTGGACCTGCTTTCGCTGATCTTCCTTGGCAACATTCTGTTCAACCTTGCTGCCGGGATGTTGGCTGATAAGCTTGGCCACCGGTTTGTTATTGCCATTGGCGGATGCGTTGGCTGCTGCGTGACCATTCCCCTCTTTTATTATGTGCCGTTGTGGTACCCTGGCAATTTCACACTGGCAGCGATTGCGGGCTTTGTTTACGGGGGCACCGTTGCGGCATTTGTGCCCATGTCCGGCCTGATGCCCCTGATCTGCCCTAAGGAAAAGGCTGCAGCCCTGTCCATTCTGGGGTTGGGCGCTGGCGCCAGTACCTGGGTTGGGCCTGCGGTTGTCAGCGTTTGTGAGGCATGGTTCGGGATGGGGCTCGAAGGCGTGATCTGGAGCTTTTCTGGTCTTTATCTCTTTGCCGGGGTGCTGACCCTGTGCCTACGCATTTCACCCGAAGCGCGCCGCCATACTGAAATGCTGGAAAAAAAGAAAAAACAAACCAGAGCGGTTGATTTCCACGGTGTCCAGCAAACCGCCTGATTGCAGGTTACATTAGGCATCGGACACAAAAAGAAAGGGAGGCTCTACACCTCCCTTTCCCACTTCCGCCAAGAAGTTTTGTCTTTCAACAGGGTCGAGGTTGCTCCCCTGCACGATCACACTGCAATGATATGCATCAAGCTTAGGTGATTTAGGAGGCAGAGCCGTTTGACCGTGCTGCTACAGCTGGATTTTATGCCCCGGCAAGGCCATTCCCGACCATTTTGCTCGGGTCCACAGTCTGATCAAAAACTGTTTCACTGACACCTGAAGCCAAGGCAGCTTCTTTAAGTGTCTCATTCCGTGCCATGGCCCGGTGCGCAATGGCAGATGCTTTATCATACCCGATAACGGGGCTGAGTGCTGTAACCAGCATCACAGAGACTTCCACGTAATGTTGGATGTTGCGCTCGTTCAGGGTTGTTCCTTCAACGGAAAAGACCCTGAAATTTTTGCAGCCATCAGCCAGAATACGGATCGCATGCAACACATTTGCGGCAATGACCGGCCGCATGACATTTAACTCAAAATTGCCTTGAGCGCCCGCAAACGCAACCGTTGCGTCATTCCCCAACACCTGCGTTGCAATCATGATCAGGGCTTCACATTGGGTGGGATTAACCTTGCCGGGCATGATGGAAGACCCCGGTTCATTTTCCGGCAGGTTAAGTTCTGCCAGCCCGCACCGCGGGCCGGAACCGAGCCATCGCATATCATTGGCTATCTTCATCAGTGCTACGGCGAGGCCGCGCAGCCCGGCAGATGCGCGCACCATGGCATCAAGCCCGCCCAGAGCGGAAAATTTATTAGGGGCTGTTACAAAGGGCTTGCCGGTTAAAACAGCAATATGCTCGGCAATTGCCTTGCCAAAGCCCTTGGGGGCGTTCAGGCCCGTACCAACAGCCGTGCCACCGGCTGCCAGTTCGGCCAGATCCGCTCGGGCTGCACGGAGCGTATTCAGCGTGGTTTCAAGCTGCTGTGCCCAGCCAGACCATTCCTGCCCTACTGTTAAAGGCACGGCATCCTGCAAGTGGGTTCTGCCCATTTTGACCACGGTGTTCCACATATCCGCTTTGGCCCGAATACTGGCAATAAGTGCCTCCACCTGCGGGACAAGGGTATTTTCTATTTCAAGCAATGTGACAACATGCATGACTGTGGGGAATGAATCATTGCTCGACTGCCCCATATTTACATCATCATTGGGGTGCACGGGCGTTTTGGAGCCAATCTGCCCACCTAGAAGCTGGATAGCTCTGTTGGCAATAACTTCATTCACATTCATATTTGTCTGAGTGCCTGATCCTGTCTGCCAGACAAAGAGCGGGAATTCAGCATCCAGCAAACCAGAGCTTACCTCGTCTGCCGCCTGAATAATTGCGGCGGCCTTCCAGTTCGGGAGCCGGTTATCTGCCAGATTGACCTGCGCTGCGGCTTTTTTAACAATGCCATAGGCGCGGCAAAGCTCCAGGGGCATCCGGTCCCGCCCAATGGAAAAATGCACCAGACTGCGCTGTGTCTGCGCCCCCCAGTAATGGTTGGCGGGCACATCAATCGTGCCCATGGAATCAGTTTCCTGCCGCGTGCCGGTCGCGTCTATGCCAATGCTTACGTCCCGTAGCGTGTATGATGCTGTCATCTTCTGCCGTTCCCGCTGTAACGTTCCAAGCAAACAGCCCCCTGAGGTCGTATGTTTTCATTGTTTTTTTGAAGCGTGGTGCCAGCTATATGCCACGTGGCATCACGGGAACATACCGAAAGTTCACCCCACATACGTGGTGGTGAGAGAGCATTGCTCTGGCTTCGATTGGCATGAAGGGGCATTTGACTCATGCTACCCCAACGGCCTGTAAATCAGGCGGTTCCTCTGTATAACGCGAATGTGGGAACCTTTAGGAAAAGGTTATCTGCGGGTTTGGATGACTGATGTGAACAGATGCCTCACTCCGTAAAAAAGGTTTTCTCTGCCCGCAGTAGTCTGATGTGTTAAACCACACAGACAGGCTTTGTTCATGCGGGCGTTACGTGGGCAACGCTGCCAGAGCCGCCAGAACACCCTGAGTGCGTATAATTTTACGCAGTTCAATGACCTTCTGATCCAAGGCGGAACTCTCCAAATCCCTCCATGCATCGAACGCAGGCAGCTTTAAACCAGCGGCATAATCATCAGAATGGACAAGGGCTTCCTGTTCTGCCGTGTAGGCTGGCTCAGATGTTGTATAAGTCTGCCCCTGCGCATTGATGCCTCGCAGCATTTCCAGATACGCGGCCATGCCAAAAGCAATGCGGGAGCAGTCTTTATGGCCGAGGAGCAGATCGCGGACTGTCTGTGTCCAGAAGACCTGAATTTTTGCACAGCCATCACTGGCAATACGCAAGGTCTGATCGGCCATGGCGGGGTTGGAAAAACGGCTTAGAACACTTTGCATATAATGCTGCAAGCTCACTCCGGGAGGCGCTTTGAGTGTTGGAATAACATCCCGTGTTAAAAAATTTTCCACATTCTGCTTGAGTGCGGGGTCTTTGACCGCCTGATCCACATGCGCATAGCCCAACAGAATTGCGGGAAAACTGAGCATGATATGGGAGGCATTGAGCATGCGGATTTTAACATACTCATAATCCGTAACATCGGTTACAAACTGCACTCCGGCTTTGGTTAGGTCTGGCCGGCCATTGGTAAAATTATCTTCCAGCACCCATTGGTGAAAGTCCTCCGCCACCACAGGCAGATCATCTTCCAGCCCGCTGGCAGTATTTAGGGCTTTGGCAATATCTGCTGTAACGGTTGGGGTAATGCGGTCCACCATGGCATTGGGGAATGTAGCATTCCGCGCAATCCAGTCAGCCAGCTCCGGGTCACGTGCCTGAGCAAAACCGAGAAAAGCCTTGCGGGCAACTTCACCATTATGCCGCAGATTGTCGCAGGACATGATGGTAAATGCTTTTGTTTCCGCAGCGCGCCGGCGGCGCAGACCTTCTACAACATACCCAAAAACGGTTTGTGGGTTTTCGGGGTTTTGCAGGTCGCTTTGTACGTCTGGGTTGCTCAGGTCGAACATGCCGGTGGTTTCGTTAATATTATAACCACCTTCCGTTATGGTCATGGACACGATGCGGATATCGGGATTGCTTAAATGCTCCAGCACTTTCTGCGGGTTTTGAGGGGCAAGCAGGTAATCCCGTAATGCGGCAATGATCCGCACGGAACGATCCCCCGTTGGAGCGCATTCGGTCAGGGAATACAGGCAATCCTGCGCCTGAAACAATGCGGCTTTTTTGCTGGAATGGTCGCCTTTTGTCAGGCCAACGCCGATAATGCCCCAGTCTGGTTCTGCCTTGAGGATTTTATCAATATAAAATGCTTCATGCGCCCTGAAAAAATTACCAACACCAAAATGAACAATACCTACCTTAATATCCAGCGGGTTATAATCTGGTAAATGCACGGAAGACTTCACATTTCCAAGACATTCAAGCGTGAGCATGCGTTCCTCCAAAATATTTACAATCATAACGGCAACTGTAATGGGTCTGATGCCAAATTTCAACGTGGATATTAAATTATTATAATATCATAATTACTCATTGTGTATTTTTTAATATTTATTTTCATTATGCTACCGCCCCCTTGTTCTGGCGCATATTATCTTCCATGATACCAATATCATTTTCCCCTCTAACCAATAGGCATAAGATGAACAAACGCGAACTTGGCCGTACTGGCATTATGGTGAGTGAACTCTGCCTTGGTACAATGACATTCGGCCAGCAGAACACGCAGGCTGGAGGGCATACCCAGCTTGATCTGGCGCTCGAGCGGGGTATCAATTTTATCGACACGGCCGAACTTTATGCCATTCCACCGCGGGCCGAGACATATGGTGCAACGGAAACCATTATCGGGAACTGGCTTAAAGCCCGCGGCGGGCGCGACAAACTGGTTATCGCCAGCAAGGTTGTGGGGCGTTCGTTATCCCCGTGGTATCGACCGGGAGGTGAGCAGGCGCGCCTGACACCCCGCCAGATCCGCTATGCTCTGGAAGGTTCCCTGCGTCGCCTGGGCACGGATTATATTGATCTGTACCAGCTTCATTGGCCCGACCGCACCATTGGCCTGTTTGGAGAAGGCGGGACCACGTTCAAAGACCTCCCGCCAGATGATGCCGTACCGGTAGAGGAAACACTGGGCGTGCTGGGTGACCTTGTAGCAGAAGGGAAAATCCGCCATGTCGGCCTTTCCAACGAGACAGCATGGGGTGTTGCCAGTTTTCTGGCTGCGTCCAAAACGGGTCTGCCACGTGTTGCATCCATTCAGAACGCGTACAACCTGATCAATCGTACGTTCGAAATCGGGCTGGCAGAAATGGCCCTGCGTGAGCGTGTGGGACTTCTGGCCTATTCCCCCCTCGCCCAAGGGTACCTGACAGGTAAATATCTGGATGGTGCAAGGCCACCCGGTGCGCGCACGACCCTTTTTAATCGCGCACAGCGTTACGAAAAACCCGGTGTGGATGTGGCAATCCGCGCTTATATGGACCTCGCTCGGCAGGAAGGGCTGAACCCGGTGCAACTGGCCATAGCCTTTGTAACAAGCCGGTCGTTTGTTACGTCCAATATTATTGGTGCAACCAGCATAGAGCAGCTTGAAATCCTTCTTGGTTCTCTGAATCTGGCGATTACTCCTGAATTGGAAGCAAAAATAAACGCGATCCATCAGGTTCACTCCAACCCGGCTCCCTGATTACACTGTAATTTATGATGACTGTGTGCCGCATGAGATTGAAAAATAGAGTAGCGGGCTTGGCCCTGAATGCTACCTTTGCTTCTTTGGCAGCGTTCGGCATGTTGGCACAGCCGGTTCGGGCTGTGCCTGCGTTGAGCAAAGCAGCGCAGCAAATCCGTAATGAAGCGCATATAACCGGTGCAGCCCGCTTTACTGCGCCCGACTTCAAGCCCGGTTTAGTGCGGCATATGGTTATGTTCCGCTTTACCCCACAAACGACTCAAGCCGAACGCAATGAGGTTACAAAACGCTTTATTGCACTCCATCACCTCTCCCACCGTCCAGATGGTTCAGCGCCGGTTCTCTCGATCGAAACCGGACCACAGATCAGTGGAGAAAATGCGGATATGGGCCTTGAACAGGCTTATCTGGTGACATTCCGATCCGCAGGAGACCGCAATTTTTACGTTGGTCGCCCAGTTGTATCCGACCCGCGCTATTTTGATCCTGCGCATGATGCCTTTAAAGCGTTTGCCGCCCCTTATCTGGAAAAAGTCGTTGTTTTTGACTTTCCCGTAGAGGCGAGTGGGCCGCACTGAATACAGGCCAAGGCTACTGGATGGGCAGCCTCTTCATTTTGCGGCAAAGGGTCGTCCGGCTAATACCCAGACTAAGGGCTGTGGCGGCCATATTGCCATGGCTGACCACCAGTGCGGACCTGACAACGCATTCGTCCTCCTTTTGCAGGCTTATTTCGGAACCTGCTGCCAGTTCGGTCAAGAGGTTGAGGGAGTTTTGATCATGTCATCCGTCCATCCCATCATCAGGCGGGCGGCATGTGTTGCCCCGGTCACATCTCCATCGTCATTCAGGGCGACGAAGCACAGCGCTCCCATGACTGCTGGATACAGGGATTGCCTGTCGCTGAATCTTTCTCGTGCGCCAGGTACGGCAGAATATCGTCTTCCGCTATTCTTGCCCTGCTCTGGTTGCCATTCATGCGCTCTTCCACATAACACGATTTAAAGAAAATTTTACCTCAACGTGAAAGATTGGGATGCCTCTTATGTATTTCTTTTACCAAAGGTAGACGAACTTCACATAATACGCGTTGGTTTCGGGCGTATTACGCGCCTCAAGGGAGTGCGAATAGCGGCCGGTCACCGAAAAATGCCTGGAAATATTATACATCAACCCCAGCCCTAATGTTGTTTCCCTGCTATTGGAATCATCAAGGTAACGTTTGGCTGAATTGTCGTATGTGCCGGTCACATTCTGCCAGTCAAACGCAACAAACGGTTCCAGTTTTTGCGTTGCTTTCCAGCTGAAGCGTAAATTGGAGTAAAATACCACGCCGGGCGAATAACTATGAGCACCCTTTACATGTTTTGTAGAACCAACAACGGTGCCAGCATCCCCATCGAAGCTGAAGTGTTTCCACTCATAGTCAAAAATAAAGCTGGAAATATTGGACCAGTAATGAGGTGATGTTGCATCACGGGTACCTTCTGGCGTCTGCATAAAAGTCTGTATGCCAAAGGTGCTGTGTGCATCGGGTTTGAACCACGCAGCGGGCCCCACAATGGTTGGGCCCAGCCCCCCATAATCCGTGCCATTAGCCAGAGAATAACTTTCGGACTGGATCAGTTCAAAAGCAAAACCTACATGGGGAATGGCCTCAAAACTGCGGAAATGCACATATTTGGTCATACCCGCCCATGTATGGCTACCACCACGGGCCTGTCGCTGGCCCAGACTGTTATATGTGCTGCCCGCAGCGTTTCCATCCCCATACTGCACCAACACGTTAAAGGGTTTGAAATCGACCGGCAGATCATATTCGTGCGGGCCAATAATGCCGAGTGTCACATCCGCAGCGTGAACGGGAGACGCATAAACCAGAACCACACCGGGTACGACGAGGCGAAGCAAGGAGCGCAGCCGCTCCGGCTTTTCTGTCAGACACATCAGAAGGATTTCCGTATTCAAAAAGAAACGGGGCTCCAGAAAAAAAATCAGGAGCCCCGCATGAAAGGCGGCGTTACGGGGCTTTGGTGCCCTGTGCGCCATCGATCGTGTAAGCGATGATGTAATCACCGCTACGGGTACCAAGGCCCCCGTGGCCACCTGCAGCAATCACAACGTACTGCTTGCCGCCTGCCTCATAAGACATGGGGGTTGCCTGACCACCTGCTGGCAGACGGTCCTGCCAGAGGACCTGACCTGTAGAGAGGTCAAAACCACGCAGGTAATTGTCTGCTGTAGCCCCCATGAACACCACGCCGCCTTTGGTCACAATGTTCCCGCCAATGTTATACATGCCTGTCGGCAATGGAAGGTTGTGGTGGGTGCGGAAAGGCCCTGTATCCCGTGCGGTGCCAACCGGGTGCTGCCAGACGATCTTCTTGGTGACAAGGTCAATCGCGGTCAGCGTACCCCAGACCGGCCCTTTGCAGGGGATCTGCAGCGGATTCAGCCAGGGGTTGGTGTAGGCAATGTACGGCGTGCCATAGTCAGGTGAAACAGACAGTGCGTCACCTTTGGCAGCAGGTTCCTCGCCTTTACCGTCCCATTTCGGCAGGGTGCCGGGGCCTTCCAGCGTCTGGCGTTTTTCCAGACGGATACGGAACGGCAGGTAGCTTGCATTGGCCAGCAGAAGCTTGCGCTGCGGGTCAATGGTAATGCCCTGCCAGTCCACAATGCCATAGAATGCGGGATAGACAATGGTCGTCTGGCCCAGATGTGGCGGTGTAAACTGCCCGTCATAAGCAGACTGACGGTACTGGATGCGACAGATCATCTGGTCCAGCAGGGTCGCACCCCACATGTCAGACTCTTTCAGATCAGGCGGCGTAAGGGAAGGCATGGCTGTTGGGTATGGCTGGGTGGGCGATACGCGGTCATCAGCCACATGCCCGGCCGTGGGTACGGATTTTTCCGCAACCGGATAACCCGGAACAGGCTGGCCCGTACGGCGGTCCAGCACAAAGAACTCACCACGTTTGGTGCTCTGGACCAGAGCGGGAATGCTCTCCCCATTCGGGCCGGGCAGGTCCACCATGGATGGGCCGGAAGGAATATCCATATCCCACAGGTCATGATGTACGGTCTGGTAAATCCAGCGGCGTTCACCTGTTTCAATATCCAGAGCAACCGTGGCGCTGGAAGAGGCATCGTCAAACGGACGGCGCGAACCACCCCAGTTGTCTGGCGGAGCATTACCGGTCGGAATGTAAACCAGCCCCAGATCAAGGTCAGCCGTGTAAACGCCCCAGGCATTCGGGGTGTCGCGCGTCAGCACATCGTTCGGGCCGGGTTTCCATGTTTCGGGGGTGTGGCCGACGTCCCATGCCCACTCAATGGCACCTGTGGTGGCGTTGAATGCGCGAATGGCGCCAGAAGGTTCAAAATTGGCCTGATTATCAAAAATCCAACCACCAGTGATCAGGCGGTTTTTGGCCACCATGGGAGGCGATGTTACAAAGTGGAAGCCGTGCGGCACATGGCCAAGGTAATCCCGCAGGGAGATAAAACCATGGTCGCCGAAGTCATCACATGGCTGGCCGGTTTCGGCATTCACAGCAACCATGCGCACGTCTGCCACGGGGGAGTAGATGCGGTTGCGGCAACTGGTCTGAATTTCGTCCGGGATGTGATAGTAGGAAACACCACGGCAGGCCAGATACACGTTTTTGTCCAGATCAGCCGTTGCTGGCTTGGGGTCAAACTTCCATTTGACCTTCCCGGTCAGAGCATCTACCGCCATAACCCAGCTATGGGGGGTGCACATGTAAAGCGTGTCACCTACCTTGATCGGCGTCAGTTCCAGATTGAACTCATGCCCCTGATCAGGCCCGGCAACAGTGCCCTCACCGCCCTGCTGCACGTCGCCCGTACGGGTCATCCATGCGCGTTTGAGACGGCTGATGTTGGCGGGTGTGATCTGCCCGATGGGAGAGTAGCGATCCCCCCCAACCGTGCGGCCATAAGCCGACCAGTCTGCATCTGCCACACCATTGGCGGCCAGATCGGCCTGCCCCTGCGCGGCCATGCGATCAGCCGGTACCGTGCCGTTGATCGAGTACGAGGCAAAACAGCTAGCCACGACCACAAGAGTGGAAACGGCAACGGCCCCCAACACTTCACGCTTGTCGGTCAGCCAGTCGGCACCCGTACGCCAGACCCATGGCAGCAGAAGCCATGCCCCAAGGCCAATGAGTGTAAACAGCCGGACTTCCAGCCCCCAGATATTGAAGCCGACTTCAACAAGAGACCAGACCGTTGCTGCCAGCAGCAGAACTGCGTACAGGCGAATGGCAAGCCTTGGGTTTTTAAAACCATTAAAAGCCGCCGCCAGCATAACGCCGCCTGCCAGAATATAGAACCAGGAGCCGCCAAGGAAGAGCAGTTCCGCCCCACCCAAAAACAGGAAAAGCCCGATTAGAGCCAGTAAGACTGAGGTTATAATTGAAAATAACCCCTTATTACTCTCTCGCATGTTGTGTTTCTCTCTGAATGTGTTCAGTCAGCCCGAAACATTGAGGCAGGCTGCTACACTGCCCCTGTCCATAGCCAATTGCGTTTGATGAACAGGAAGCACCCAGAAATTGCCACAGTTGATATGGCCGTGCTCACAGATGTTTGTAGCAAAAAACCTAACCTGTTCCAGATATGAGACAGGTTGGGTAAACCACGGGTATTTTGAGGCGGAAAAACCGGTCTAATATCGGCAGAATGCGGACCTTAAACCCCGACCCGATAAAACGGGAAATAGGTGGGCGGTGCCAGATACAAAAACCGAATAAAAATATGGTGCGCCGGGCAGGACTTGAACCCGCGACCAAGCCGTTATGAGCGGCCCGCTCTAACCAACTGAGCTACCAGCGCACGATATTGCAGGCGTTACCCCGGATAACCAAGAGAACGACAGCCCCCTAGCCATACAGATCATCGTGTAAGCTGAAAAGACGCGTTGGCACATTTTTCAGGCCTATTACAGAAAATGAGAGCTCATTTTTATGGCCATGGCCCTCAGGATTCTTTCCCCAGCCTTGAGCGGGGCAAGAAAAAATAGAGCATGCCATCAAGGAAATGGTCCATGGCAAAGGCTCAATTCGCCATTTTCTTCGGTGAACGCTCCGCATGGCTCAGGTGGCGGCCCTAGCGATACTCTTCTGGGGCGTTATGCGTCTTGTGTACCGTTGGTAAGGGCTTGTGAGAGGCAAACCCGTCTATAAATCAGACAATGAACTGCGGCTCTTTGTCATTGTCTGAAATGGAGGGCAGAATGTCCGATCTGAGTCATGAAGAGGCGAAAAGCAGATATTTGCACGGCCGAAGAACGCTGGCCGCGCTGTTCCCAGAACAGGCATTCATGGCCAATCAGGCGCCATATAGATGCTTCATCAACTGCGGGCTGCGCATTTCCACTTAGGAGCATAAATGAAAATCTTGATTGATGCCGATCTGCTCTGCGAGCAGGGCGTGATTTCGGCGGAGATGGCGGCTTTGCTGAAAAACCATGCCCGTCGTGACATTGGCGGCAATGCCATCAATATTCTCGTCGCCTTCGGCTCTATTGCGGTGGCGGCCGGGCTTGTCGGCCTGATGGCATCCGCTGGGTTTTCCCTTATGGCCAGCATCGCGCTTGCGGCACTATTCGGAATGATCACCATAGGCGTAGGCTGGCTGACCTTGAAATTTCACGAGGAAAATTGGGGGCTGTTGGGCCGCATCTGGATGGTGGTCGGGGCGCTGGTGCTGGCCGCATCTGGTGGGTTGTTCGGCCTTCGCCCTCTGGATGCTTGTATTCTGGCCGCGGTAATTTTCACAGGCACAGGCATTGTTGCACAGAGCAGGCTGCTGATCGCGCTGGTGCCGTTAACGCTGGAAGCAGCTCTTGGCGGCAGCGCCGGCTATTGGGCGGGCTGCTATGAGATCTCCATCCGTTCGCCAACGCTGACGATCCTCGTTTTTACGGCTTTGGCCTTCGGAGTCTGGCGGCTGGCTCTGCTGCTGCCGCGAACTGGAGAAAGGGTGGCGCTAATTTTTGTGCTTATCAGCCTAGTTTTGGTTAATATGGGGTTTTGGATCGGCTCGCTGTTCGGAGATGATTTCAACTTCAGGACTGTTTCCCTGAATGACGGCATAAACACGTCTAGCTTCATGCTCCCGACGGTGGCGTTTGTCATCGTCTGGGCCGTGTCCTTATTCCTAACCGGCCTGTGGGCAGCAAGGCGTGGCTACCGAAGGCTGGTGAATCTCGTGACTGTTTTCGGAGCGATCGAGTTCTACACGCAATGGTATGAACGGCTGGGAGCCGAGCCACTATCCATGGTGGTGGGTGGGGTTAGCGCAATCGCTTTCGGGTATGCCCTCTGGCGCTATAATCGCTACTAGTTGGCCCACGCCGCGCCAGCCGATGTGTTTTAGGCCCGTGGTTCGATGGGTTGGATTGCTAATGAATCTTTCCATGCTCAGGACCTGCTAATTTATTGAACTGAGCGGAGTATTGTGATTCACCGCCTTGTCGGTGGAGGGTGAGCCTGTGAGTGACGTGTTTTTGCTTTCTGAGTGCAAGATGGAACGGATCAGATCGGTGGTTCAAAGCGTCTGATCATTGATGCGACACATCTCAAAGCACACAGAACGGTGCCTCCCTGCTTAAAAAGGGGCTTTTCCCCATCATACCGGACGGACAAAAGGGGGCCTGAACTCAAAGCTACACGCTGTATGTGACGGTAAAGGCCGTCCTGTCCGCCTTCATCTGACCGCAGGGCAGGTCAGTGATTTCAGAGGTGCTGATGTGCTGCTGGCGGATATGCCAGAAGAGACAAAAAGGATCATCGGGGACTGCGGTTATGACAACAATAACATCAAGCCCTCTCACACACCACGCTGGCAACAGTGGCCCAGATTTCCATATCCCGTGCAGGATCAACCTCAGTGGTGGATGCGTGTTGTCACCCGATACAAGCCACCACGTGTTGCCCCACTTCTGCAATTCCACCAGCAGAACACGCCCTGCGGCCCAGGCAATGACCAGTTGGCCTGCCTGTGGAGAGCCTGCTGTATCAGCTATCAGAATATCCCCGTCCAGAATGCCACGGGCGGCAAAGGTCGCCCCGCGCACGCGGACCGGGTAACGGCTGGGGTTCATCAGATCCAGAGTCTGGGAAAGGTCAATCGGCCCCTCAACAGAATCGGATGCCGGACTGGCAAAGCCGGTCGCGCGGTCTCCGGTATAGCGTGCATTCATCTACTTTCTCCCTAATGGAGAACATAAGAGGAACATAGTATGCAAAGTCAATCAAAAAGGCGCACGGATTGATGTGGCTTAATATGGGTCGATATGGTCCAATATGGACCGATATAAACCGATAGGACGCTTATTATTTTGTGGATTGTTTTCTGTAACCCGCAGAAAACTGGGGCAAACCGTGGTGGGTGCGACAGGGATTGAACCTGTGACCCCCGCCGTGTGAAGGCGATGCTCTACCGCTGAGCTACGCACCCGGTTTGTGTGGGTTAGATACATCTATCACGAAGGGTTTGGCAAGAGGTGATTTGCCATTAAAGTCAAAAAAATCAAATATTTTGCGGTCAGTTGACACTGCAGGAACGCGTAAGGGGAAAGTATGCTCTTTCAGGAGCAGGAAAAACGGAATTTTGTCACCAACCGGAGGTTGGGTAGTTCTCTCGCTATGATTGCCGGGGCCATTAATGTCGCCGGTTTTATGAATTTTGGATATTACTGCGCCAATATGACAGGCAACGCTTCTGCAATGGCTCTCAATCTCCAGAGTGGAAAGTTGCTGGAAGGTTTTCGCGCTATGGAACTGGGCGGAAGCTTTATTCTGGGAGCCACTGTCTGTACATTTCTGGTCAACAGAGGGCGCAGGCGGCACTGGTACGCGGCTTATGCTTTTAGTATTTTACTAGAATCTGCCATGTTGGCTCTGCTGGGAGTGGCCAATGTTTTTGTGCTGTTTGGCCCACACAGTTTTACTCCTGCGTTAATGCTCTGTTTTCTTATGGGTTTGCAGAATGCAACTGTCACCCGTATCTCGGGTTCAGTTGTGCGCACAACACACATTACCGGCATGCTGACAGACTTGGGAATGGAAATTGCCGACTGGCTGGACGCATGGCGACACAGGGTTGGTCCAGAGCACCGCTCCATTATTTGGCAGCGACTTTGGTTGCACTTGCAGATCATCTGTTGTTTTGTCGGAGGAGGTGTTATTGGGGCCTTTGTTTACCACGCGTGGCCCACATATTTTTTGTTTGTCACCGCAACGCTGCTGGCCGCATGTGTATTGCCGGGTATGGTCGTAAACGGCCTGACACACTTTGTAAAAAGACGGAGATAATCTCCCCCAGACCAGACTCTCCCCGTCTGGTCAGCTGCGTCTGCCATGCGCCGGTCAGACAGGGAGAGATTTGGATTTTAAGCCAGCACTTCCGGGTTTAAGCGATAACCGCCACCTTCGGTTACCAGCAGGGATGCATGGGCAGGATCAGGCTCAATTTTCTGCCTCAGGCGGTAAATATGGGTTTCCAACGTATGCGTGGTGACCGCAGCGTTGTAGCCCCATACCTCGTTCAGCAAAACCTGCCGGGGGACCGGACGCGTGCCTGCACGGTAGAGAAACTTCAGAATGGCAGTTTCTTTTTCCGTCAGCCGGATACGGCGGTTTTTAACCGGTTCCAGCAGCAGCTTGGCAGACGGACGGAAGGTATACGGACCGATTGAGAAAACGGCATCTTCACTGTTTTCAAACAGCCGCAATTGTGCACGCAGCCGGGCCAGAAGCTCGGCAATACGGAAAGGCTTCGCCACGTAATCGTTGGCCCCGGCATCCAGACCGCGCACGATATCGGCCTCATCATCCGAACCGGTCAGCATGATCACCGGCATACGCAGCCCTTCCTTGCGCAGTTCCGCGCAGAAATCCCTGCCATCGCCGTCCGGTAAAGAGACATCAAGCAAGATGGCATCACACCGGGCATCCGGGCCTTTCATTTTCTCGCGTGCTTCTACCAGCGTGGCGGCTTCCTGAACCAGAAACTCACCATCAACCTGTAGCTGTTCCGTCAAAGCGCGGCGGATAACCTGATCGTCGTCAACAACCAAAATGGGGCGTGCACCCGTCATGTGGTTCCATCTCCTTGTGTCAGCCTTCTATGAGTGGCTGCCTGACCTGTTCTTTTGCTATCGTGCCACGAATCTTCACGCAACGTAAGCAGCGACATGATACGTGAGCCACATGGCAGGCCACGAACAGAGGTAATATCTTGAGATGATCATACACGTGTGGCCCGTGGCGGACAGCCGCAGCTACGCAAAACTGCATTGCGGGCTCATAATAATGGATGCAGTGATCGGCAAAAGTGGCATCACCAGCCATAAGCGTGAGGGGGATATGGCCACCCCGGCTGGTCAGTTTACTCTCAGAAAAGTGTATTATCGGGCAGACCGAACCACCCGCCCCCATTCTGTTTTGCCCACGGAAACGTTAAATCCAGATGATGGATGGTGTGATGACCCCACATCTGCTGTGTATAACCAGCACATCACACGACCTAACCCTGCCCGGCATGAAGAGTTGTGGAGAGAGGATGACCTATACAATCTCGTGGTTGTTATAGGCTACAACGATGCCCCTGCCCTACCGGGGAAAGGGTCGGCTATCTTCATGCATCTGCAACGCCCTGACCACACACCAACGGAAGGATGCATCGCCCTGGCAGAACAGGACCTGCGTACTGTTTTAAAATCCGGAGCCACGGCAATTGTCATTCATGCTATGGGGGATACTCCCGACTGTACTGCCTAGGCTCAGGATTCATAACCAGAACATGACGGTTGCGGCGAGGCAGATGGCTGAGAGGAAGACGGTCGGACATCTGTACATAGCACGTTGCGACCTGTCTCCAGTCCCTGAGCCTGCCGAACATGATCTCGATATGATGGCGTCGTTTGTATGTCCGCTTGTCGTATTTGACCGTTTCCCGCAGGATTTCCGTGCCGGAATGCAGTGTTTGATCCCTTTCTCCTCCAAGGCATGCCTGCTGCAGTCAGCGTCATAGCCCTGGTCTGCCAGCATCTATTCGACTGATGGCAGACGTCCAGAAGGGCAGTTGCACCACCAGTGTCATCACTGATCTGGCCTGCTGTCATGAAGAAGTTGAGCGGACGTCCGTTCCGGTCGGTATCCTTCATAAGTTTCCTCAATCTCGCTGCCACAAGGTTTTGGATCAGGTCTTGTGTCAACGCAAACTAGGCTTGATAGAACGTAACTACTGGACCATAATTTCGTTCATCAATGATGCACTCAACTATGAAATTATGTTCCGGGATTTCTTTTTTCAAAATCATATCCCAGGAGAATTTAATAATTTCAGCGATCTCCTCATATACAACATCCGATACAGATTCACTAAAATGGTCAAATATTTCATAAATTAAGGTATTATTCATACCTTCTTCAATTTTTCTTTTATCTCCACCACAATTTCGAACCGCATTGCGAAAATTTTCTTCAGTATAATAATTTTCCAAAATATAGCACCCATCAATAAATACAAAAGATGGAAATAGAAGAGAGCAAAAGAAAATTGCATTATATGGACTGCAATTTCTAGATATGTAAGAAATTTTATCTAGGTAGCTATCTTTTTCTATGGAATTCATTATTGTGTTGGTTTTTTCGATATTAGGTATAGAGTTAATTATTTTTATCATGAGATTTCATCCGGGAATGCTAATTGGGGGTGTTGGTGAAGCATGACCCTTACCTTCCCCTTTGGCAATAAATTCTACCATATTCTGCAACACGAAACGAAGGTGCGCCTCTATATCAGCACACCTATGATATATACTTGTTGCGAGAGTCTGCCGACATTATCATAAATTACGTAGGCTCTGGATTCATAATCAGAACATGACGGTTGCGGCGAGACAGATGGTCGAGAAGAAAACGGTGGAGCATCTGTCATAGCGTGTTGCGACCCGCCTCCAGTCCTTGAGTCCGCCGAACATGATCTCGATACGATGGCATCGTTTGCATGTCCGCTTGTCGTCTTTGACCGGTTTCCCGCGGGATTGCCGTCCCGGAATGCAGGGTTTGATCCCTTTCTCCTCCAGGGCATGCCTGAACCAGTCAGCGTCATAGCCCCGGTTTGCCAGCATCCATTCGACTGGTGGGAGACTGCCCAGAAGGGCAATTGCTCCGGTGTCATCACTGATCTGACCTGCTGTCATGAAAAAGTCGGGCGGACGTCCGTCCCGGTCGGTGATGGCATGCAGCTTCGTAATCCATCCCGCCTTTGGTGCACCCAGTCAGACGGCCTGAGCCCCTTTTTTAACCGCAGACTTGATGCCGTGCGATGCGCCTTGAGATAGGTCGCATCCCATAGTCTCCTCAAGAAGCCTGAATCACATCCTGCTGCCTATACCAATGGATACTGAGCCTGACAATTAATGTGTGAATGACGATGCAATACTCAGTTCAACCAATTAATTGGTCCTGCGTTTAGGCAGCCTCTTCCTGTTTAGGGGGAGGCATAAGACCAATGGCCACCAGCCCTACCCAGAAGGGAGGAGAGGCATCGTCTTCCAGAGATACAACAGTAATGGCTGCACCTTTCTGGATCATCAGAAAAATCAGGAAGTCGCTATTTTCCTTCAAAAGTCGCTCTTTATTTTCTTCCGTAATGTTTTTGGCAACAAAGCACCACCCCTGTTTGACCAGAGTTTCCAGCAAGGTAAAGTTCCATCCCGGTTGCCCAAGCACCTTTCCCCTCGCCTCACGGCTGAGACCGCGGTACTGGTCCAGACGGGCAATGCCGGGGCTGACCTGATACACGCGCTGATGGCCAAAATGAGGAGCCAGATGCGCACAGACCAGTCCATTGTAAATGGCGTCAGGTGTTGCGGCAATCAGGTAATCCGCCGGACGTTCTTCCAGACTTTCCGCCCCTTCTTCCGACAGAACTTCTGCGCAAAGCACCGGTACACCCGCATTTTGGGCAACTGCAAGATCCCTTGCGGAGCTATCGACCAGAAGCACCGGCGTGCCCACTTCGTGCACAACCTGCGCCAGTTGTGTGGACCACTCACTTGCCCCCACAATGGCCAGTGCCGGCTGGTTGGAAAGGGTGAGATTCAATTTGCGTCCAAGCGGAATAAGCGAAAAACCATGCAGAATCATGGTCGAGGCAATAATGGCGAACACTGCGGGCATGACCAGCCCCGCACCAGGGTAGCCGGCATCCTGCAACCGGACACCGGCAATGCCAGCTACTGCGGCAGCAACAATGCCGCGCGGGGCGATCCAGCCCACAAAAAACCGTTCGGCCCAACTCAGGCTTGTGCCAATGGTTGCCAGCCATATGCCCAGTGGACGGACCAGAAACAGAACCGCCAGCGTTAACCCGCCAATAGACCACGAAAGGCCCGTGAGTTCGTGGCGTTGCAGGTCCGCCGCCAGAAGCACGAACAGCACGGAGACAATGAGAACGACAAGCGCCTCTTTCATCCGCTGAAGTTCACTCATACCCGGAATGCGCAGGTTCGCGAGACCCATACCAAAAACGGTAGAAGCGATCAGCCCTGCGCCATCCATGCTCAAAGTCCCGACAACATAGAGCATAAGCGCCAATGTAATGAACAGCGGCAGCTTCATGATGTCAGGCAGCAGATCCCGCACGCAGAGCCACCTTATGCACCACGCCGTCCCCACGCCCAGCCCGATCATCAGGACAGCACTGGCCAGCATATGAGGGACAATGGCCGTGAATACCGTACCCGATCCTTCGCCGGGGCGCATGAGCAGCACTTCAAGCACCAATGTTGCCAGAATAGCTCCCACCGGGTCGTTTAGAATGGCTTCCCAACGTAAAAATGCGGCAATACGGGGTTTAAGCTTGGCATGGCGCAACAGAGGCAGAACCACTGTAGGTCCTGTCACCACCACAATCGAGCCAAACAGGAAGGCAGGTCCCCATCCCATGCCGCCAATAGAATGGGCGGCCAGACTGCCAAGCAGAAAATTAATGGGAAGGGCCACCAGAGTCAGGCGTAAAACCCCTTCCCCGGCCTCTTTCAACTGCCGAAAATCAAGTGCCAGACCACCTTCAAAAACAATCAGGGCCACAGCAAGTGACACAAGGGGATGAAAAGCCGAGCCGATCATTTCCGACGGGTGCATGACCTGCAGGACAGGCCCGTAAAGCAACCCGAGCGAGAACAGCAGCACAATCGCGGGCAGCCGGAAGCGCCATGCCGTCCATTGTGCGAGCATACTGCCACCCAACACAAAAAAGACGAAAATGATTAAACTATCGGTCATGCGGGTCTGTCTCGGAGCCAGATGTGATCCATGTTCTTTCGTGCTTAAAGCATAAGGGCATGAAAGTTATACACCAAACTGGGAAGATAGACCGCAAAAGCAGTGGGGAAATAGCCTTTTGTAAAAAATGCTCAGTCTTTCTGTCCCTGTCGTTCCAGCACAGCTGCAAAAAAACCGTCAGTCTCATCGCGTGCGGGAGTCAGGCTGATCATGGACATCTCACGCAAACTCTCGGGGAGCGTCGGGGAGCCGGACGCAACAAGATGGAAGTCCGGATTGCGGGCCACAAACTGTTCGACCTGCCCGGCATTTTCGGCCTTCAGGAGAGAACAGGTGGCGTAGATCATGCGGCCGCCGGGTTTAACCAGCGCGGCCGCCCGGTCCATAATGGCTGCCTGCTTGACCAGTAGTTCCTCCAGATCGACCTGCGTGGTGCGAAAACGCGCATCCGGGTTACGGCGCCACGTGCCCGTGCCGCTGCAGGGCGCGTCCACCAGAACACGGTCAAACGAGGCAGCGCGCCTTTTGGCCCATTTATCCCCTTCGGTCAGCAGATGGCGCTCCACATTATGCACCCCTGCGCGGCGCAGTCTTTTAACAGCGCCTTCCAGCCGCACGACAGAAACATCACATGCGACAATATGGCCCTTGTTTTCCATCATCATGGCAAGAGCCAATGTTTTGCCACCGGCACCCGCACAGTAGTCCAGAACGCGCATGCCGGGGTCAACACCCGCCATGGCGGCAACAAGCTGGCTGCCTTCATCCTGAATTTCGACCAGACCATCACGGAAAGGCTTGCTGGCGGTTACAGGCTGGCGGCCTTCCAGCCGCAGTCCCCAAGGGGAAAGCTTTGTTTCTTCCGCATGCAGCCCTTCGCGCGCCAGAGCGTGCATGGCCTCGGAGCGGGTTGTACGCAGCATGTTAATGCGCAGGTCCAGGGAGGCAGGTTCGGCCATGGCCTTGATTTCTGTCTCAAGGTCCGCCCCAAAGGTTTCTTCCAGTCTGGGGAGCAGCCAGTCTGGCACCTCAAGCCGAACGGCCCGTGGCATATCCGCGCACTCAAGCGCCCTGCCGATCAGGGCGTTCAGCACCGCCTGTTCAGACTCACTTAGTGCTCCCGCGGCAAAACGACCGCCACCGTAAATGGATACCAGCTTTTCCATAGGGGTGCGGTCAAACACCAACTGGGCGCCTGTCAGCATGCGGGGGCTGGCTGTGCCCCCGTTCTGCTCAAGCCACCAGCCCAGCTTGCGCCAGTTGCGCATGATGTCCCACACCAGCCCGGAAATGGCACGCCGGTCGCCGCCGCCAATATAGCGTCTTTCTCTGAAAAAGCTGTTGGCAACGGCATCCGCTGGTTTGCGTGGTGCCGCCTCCATAGCCGCAAGCAGGTCGATGCTGGCGGCAAGTCTGGCTGTAGGGGTCATAAAGGCAGATCAGTCCTGACGGTAGTTGGGGGCTTCACGCGTGATGGACACGTCATGCACATGGCTTTCGCGCAGGCCAGCCCCGGTAATGCGGCGGAACTTGGCACGGACCTGCAGGTCACTGATCTCGCGCGAGCCAGTGTAGCCCATGCCAGCCTTCAACCCGCCAACAAGCTGGTGAATAACGGCAGACATGCTGCCCTTATAGGGTACGCGGCCTTCAATCCCTTCTGGGACAAGCTTGAGCGTATCCTTGACTTCCTGCTGGAAGTAGCGGTCTGCCGAGCCACGCGCCATGGCGCCAAGGCTGCCCATGCCCCGGTAGGATTTGTAGGAACGCCCCTGATACAGGAAGACCTCACCCGGCGCTTCTTCCGTGCCAGCGAGCAGCGAACCGATCATGACCACGTCAGCCCCGGCGCCAATGGCCTTTACGATATCGCCCGACGTGCGGATACCACCATCGGCAATGCAGGGAACGTCCATTTCCTTACAGGCCAGAGACGTTTCCAAAATAGCGGAAAACTGCGGCACACCCACCCCGGCAACAATACGCGTGGTGCAGATGGAACCCGGTCCAATACCAATTTTAACACAATCAGCTCCGGCGGTAACCAGTGCGCGTGCGGCTTCCGGCGTTGCAACGTTACCGGCAATAACCTGAATATCATCATCCAGCGCTTTCAGGCGCTCGACTGCGGCCAGCACACCAGCAGAATGACCGTGCGCGGTATCCACCACCAGAACATCTACCCCGGCATCAATCAGCAGTTTGGCGCGGCTAAAACCGTCTTCCCCCACGCCGGTTGCGGCAGCACAGCGCAGGCGTCCCATGTTATCCTTGATTGCCAGAGGATGGGCGACCGCCTTGTCCATATCCTTGACGGTAATAATCCCAACGCAACGGTCGGCATCATCCACAACCAGCAGCTTTTCAATCCGGTGCTTGTGCAGAAGCTGGCGGGCCGTATCCGGGTCAACGCCATTTTTAACCGTAACCAGACGGTCCTTGGTCATCAGCTCGGAAACACGCTGGGTAGGGTCAACCGCAAAGCGGGCATCGCGGTTGGTCAGAATGCCAACCAGCTTCTGGGTGCCGGGCTGCACAACCGGCAGGCCGCTGATACCATGCCGGTGCATGATCTCGCGCACGTCTGCCAGTGTCTGGTCCGGACCGACCGTAACCGGGTTGACCACCATGCCGGATTCAAACCGCTTGACCCGGCGCACATGCTCGGCCTGCTCTTCGGGCTTGAGGTTTTTGTGAATAACCCCAAGGCCACCCTGCTGCGCCATGGCAATGGCCATATGCTCTTCCGTTACCGTATCCATGGCGGAAGAAATAAGCGGAATGTTAAGCTCGATGGAGCGCGTCAGATGCGTACGCACCACGGTCTGACCTGGCACGACATCGGAAGCAGCCGGGACGACAAGAACATCGTCAAACGCCAGAGCTTCAGTAACACGGCTGTATGGAGAGGAAGTCATGCAGCGGGCACCCTTGCTGAATTACAACGTGGCGGGTTAACCCTGTAGCAAATCACTGCCGCGGGTCACCCGACCTTTGGCGCTTCCTCTTATGACTTTGGTTGGACAAACGCAAGCGCCCAAGGCCATTATTCATCATGTTTTTTTAAACATCGCCTTTTTAAACGCAATGCGTGCAGCATAAACCGGCAGACACAAACCTGCCAGAACAGCCTGACATACGGACAGGAACAGGAAAATTATTTATAAGCCGCATTATTACGAAGCATACGGGGCTTCTGGCGCAAAAAGACCACCTGTGGAGAACAGGCCCTTACCGTGCTGCCTTCAACCAGAGCGTCCCGCTCCCATGCACTCAGCAGCGTAATGCGCCAGCGTTCGCGAACGGCCTCACGCCAACGATCCGAGGTTTTGACCTGCGTCGTCTGCACAACCTGATGAAGATGCATATTCGCCTCCCGCTTTGCTGTAACGGAATACTACACGTAAAAAAAACAGTTTAGGCATGACTGTTTTGTGAAAGGTCAAAAAATACGCGCACGTATTTGCAGCACTGGGCAAACCTGCGCAGGCGAAAAAAAGCATGATGATAATCTCCTGACAGGCGATGCCTCGCATAAGGCGCTTGATCGCCTTCAAGCTGGAAAAAACCGAGCGGGGCGATGCGCACTGCGGATATCCCGCCCATTTCCAGTTTGAACAGCACCGCAAAGCACGCCATACTTTGGGCATGATACAATGGATGCCTTTTTTACTCCCCTATCTGATGGCTTTTGGCCTGCTCGCCTGTTCCGTGCCCCCTGCATGGGCCACAAATGGGCAGCCTGAAGCCCATAAGGGAGGCACGCTGCATATTCTCGCCCAAAGTGACGCAGGCACGCTTGACCCGCAAATATCTTACATTGCCCTGACAAAAGTGCTTGAAACACCAGTGTATGATACGCTGCTTACCTATCCCAAATTTTCTGGCCCCGGTGCGCATCCGGTTGTTGCCAATCTGGTTGAGGCTGTACCCCTCCCCGAGGATGACGGACGCACCTATCGCCTGACCCTGCGGGACGGGTTATATTTTTCCAGCGGCAAGCCCGTTACGGTTGATGATGTGGCGGCGTCTTTCCGTCGTCTTTTCAAGGTAGGAAGTCCAACCGCAGGACCATATTACGGGGCCATTGTTGGTGCCCGGGCCTGTCTGGAAACCCCCTCCACATGCACACTGGATGGTGGTGTGGAAACGGATGCCCGGACGAGGCAGATCATCTTCCATTTAAACACTCCAGACCCGGAGTTTCTGGACCGGCTGGCATGGATGCATGCGACTATCCTGCCCGCAGACACTCCTGCGCATGACATGGGCAACACCCCCATACCCGGAACAGGCCCCTACCGTATTGCGGAGTATGACCCGACCACTCTGTTACGTCTGGAACGTAATCCATTTTTTCACGAATGGTCGCATCAGGCACAGCCCGCAGCCTATCCGGATGAGGTTCGGGTTTCCTTTGGTCTGGATGGAGAGGCCTCTGTTACTGCCGTGGAAAACGGGCAGGCAGACTGGATGTACGAAAATGTTCCGCTGGACCGTTTAGGGGAAGTCGGGAGCCGCTACGCCAGTCAGGTGCATCTTTATGCCCCGCTCCTGTCATACTTCGCCATGCTTAACGTGCATGAGCCACCGTTTACATCGCTCAAGGTTCGGCAGGCCCTGAATTATGCGGTCAACCGGCATGCCATGATTATTTACCGGGGTGGCCCGTCCGTGGCTTCGCCCCTATGCCAGATCCTGCCCGATGGTACTCCGGGTTATGAGCCGTTCTGTTTTTACACTCAGGGGGCCTCCCCGACACATCCGGCAAAAAACTGGGTTAAGCCGGATATGGATGTAGCCCGCCAGCTCGTTAAGGAAAGCGGCATGGCAGGGCAGAAAGTAACTATTATTGTCCCATCCGAAGAACACGGCAGCGCCACGGCGGAGGATATACGCAATACGCTGGACATGCTCGGCTTCAAGGCGACAGTCCGCAGCATAAGCCCTGCCATAGCGTTTACCTACATCCAGAATACACAAAACCATTTTCAGATAGCGCTGGCTGGCTGGAATGCCGACTACCCTTCCGCTTCCAGTTTTTTACAAACCCTGTTTTCCTGCGAGACCTTCCACCCCAACTCTGACAACTCTCCCAATTATTCGGGCTTTTGTGACCCGGAGATCGACCGGAAAATGCAAGGTGCCGCCATGCTGGCCCTGACAGACAGGGCGGCAAGCAACCACGCATGGTCAGACGTTGACCGGGAGATCATGGCGCAGGCACCCTTTGTGCCTCTCTCACAGACCCAGAGGGTGCTTTTACTCTCCCGTCGCGCCAAAAACGTCATTATGACCCTGAACGATGAAATCCTTTTTTCACAAATCCAGTTACAATAACCCAGATGACTGATCACTCCCCCGCTGTACATGGCGGACGACATCATGGATAAACCGCAGCTTTGTACGTACGCCGGCGGTGAGCACAAAAGGATAAAAATCGGCCAGTCCCATGGACCGGTTCAGACTGTTGACTGCATATGTCAAAGGCAGCCAGGCTTCCATGATGTCATCAAACGGCATGTGCAGATAAGGATCAGACCTGTGGGTCGGAGCAGACTTGCCATCCACCATGGGTCCAATAGTCATATCGTAAGATAAGGCCGTTTCCAGTGTGGACACTATATGAAAATAATGCGCCCATGTTTCGGCAAAATCTTCCCATGGGTGCGACATGGCATAGTGACTGACGTAATGTTCCCGCCAGTTATCCGGTGTTGAACGCGCATAATGTTTTTGCAATGCACTCTGGTAATCTGTCCGGTCATCACCGAATACGGCCCGACACTGTTCCAGACGTCCGCCATCACGGATCAGGACATTCCAGTAATAATGACCAATTTCGTGCCGGAAATGCCCCAGAAGAGTACGGTAATACTCTCCCATTTCCACACGCATATGCTCCCTGTAGGCATCATCCGCCTCTTTGGTCGCTATGGTAATAACGCCATGGCTATGCCCCGTCATGATCGGTGGCCAACTCTGGGGCGAATCATCCAGAAAATCGAATACCAGCCCTTCCTGCGGGTCTTGCCGGCGATTTTTGACCGGAAGCCTCAATCTGAGGATAGTATAAAAAAGGCGGTGCTTGGCAATTTCCAGCTTACGCCAACGCTCCATATTGCCCGGAATGTTCAGGTTGGGAATAACCCGGTTAAACTGGCAGGCAAAACAGAACACATCCTGAACCTGCAAGGCTGGTGTCAGCCAGTTACAGACACCATACGCATGATTGGCGCAAAAAGCGCGCGTGCTGTCTCCTTTATCCTGCCCTAATGGTTGGTAAAGGCCTTTCTCCATAGGTACAAGAGCCGCAAGGCTGGCGGTTTCGGGCATATAGCCCAAAGGAGCATGACACTGGTCGCAACGGGTATTTTCAAAAAAAACCAGCTGCCCACAGGACTGGCAGGTAAAACGCTTCATCCCGCACCCTCCCTTTACATACAGCTCACAAAAAATGCTTTACCGCATCTGCTATCAGGTAAACAGACGCTCGACCTTCATGCAGACATTGAAAGTTGCCTCACACCGGTCCAGTAGCCCCGAAACAGGGGCGGCGTTTTCCGGTCTAGCAGCAACGGCCAGAGGTATATGCCCCTGCCCGGCGAGAAGGCCGGATGTCGTATCAAACCCCAGCCAGCCGCGTTGGGGAATGAAAATCTGCGCCCAGGCATGTAACTCCCCGGTCAGGACTTCCGCTCCGTCTGCCATACCTGCACTTTGAATAAGATAGCCCGAGACAAACCGGGCAGCATATCCCAGATGCCGGGCTATATTGACAAAAAGCCACGCGCTGTCACGGCAGGAACCCGCTTTGCGACGAAGAGTTTCCTCCGGGGACCATACGCCGGGCTCCAGCCTGCGCTGGTAGCCGACTGTTCTGGCAATGCCCCGGTTCATGGCCATCATATCCCCCAGCATGTCCCCTCCTGTTCCTACAGGGTAACGAGAGAGAAAATCCCTGACCCCCTCCCCGCACTCGGGCTGTGCCGAATGTTCTTCCAGAGGCATGTCGCTATGGTCATCGGGGGCCAGAGTTTGCAGGAGCGGGTCGTAAGCGGTCATATCCGCGACCAGAGACACCTCAATGTCAAAATGTGTCAACCGGTCCAGAAAGCCCACGCAGGCTACATCATTTCCGCAGGAATCACGCTCCCATTTCAGGTTGAAACCTTCTGGTCGGATATGCAAACCATATGATTCAATAGGCGTGCGGCAGGTTTCCGTCGGACGTAGCCGTATTGTCTGTGTCCCCATAGCCACGGGGCGGTCGTAACGGTAGCAGGTCCGGTGCAAAAGCGTTACCTGTGAACTCATCAGAAACAAGGCCCTGCTCATGTTGCGACCCAACGCCGTGGGCTGCCGATATCTGTTTGGTATCAGAACAATAATTTAGCGCAAAATCATATCACTCCGTGCAACACATGCAAGGGACCCATGCGGGTTTGTGCAAACAAAATACGAGTGCGTATTTTGTGCTTGGCAAATGCCGGAAATCCTGCTCCGTTAATGCATATTCGAAACGTTTTGGCAGACAGGACCAGATCTTCTTCAGTCCCGGATGCCAGAAGGGAGGCTTTAATGACGAACGCCCTACACCTTGCCCCTCCCCTAACACGCGGACTGCTGGACAACTACGCCACTCCCGATTTTTTCTGCGAGTTGATGAACCGCAAAGCCCCTGCTCCACCCCTCATAGATTGCGTAAAAAAACGTCTGTCCGCATTGCAGATACAGGAACTCCAGAACAGGACAGCCTCGGCCGAAGCTCAACTTTACAGAATGGGCATTACCTTTACCGTTTATACGGACCGGGAAGCCATTGATCGTATTTTACCCTTTGACGCCATTCCGCGCATGATTACCGCAGAAGAATGGCAGCATATTGAACGTGGAGTTCAACAGCGTATTCAGGCTATCAATCTGTTTTTGCATGATATTTACCATGAGCAGCATATTCTGAGGGATGGTGTGGTTCCGGCCGAACTCGTGCTGCAAAACGCCAATTACTGTCAGGCCATGGTTGGTTTGCACGTGCCCGGTGGCGTTTATGTCCATATCAATGGAACAGACCTTATCCGTGACCAGCAGGGCCGCTTTCTAGTTCTCGAAGATAATGCACGCACGCCTTCTGGCGTATCCTACGTCATAGAAAATCGCCACATGATGCTCAGGCTTATGCCGGATCTGGCATCTGGCCTGCCCATACGCTCGGTGGAGGAATACGGCTCACGCCTGCATAATGCCTTGTGTGAGGTCGCCCCCGAAGGTGTTGACGACCCTCAGGTTGTTCTGCTCTCCCCCGGCATTTATAACTCTGCATATTTTGAGCATGTGTTCCTCTCGCGTGAAATGGGTGTGCCGTTGGTCGAAGGCCGCGACCTGTTTGTGGATGAGCACAAGGTTTTCATGCGCACCGTTATGGGGCCAAAACCTGTCCATTCCATTTACCGTCGTCTCAATGATGAATTTCTCGACCCGCTTGCGTTTAATCCCGATAGTCTTCTGGGCGTGCCCGGTCTGGTCGAGGCTTACAGGCGCGGCAATGTCACACTGGCCAATGCGCTGGGTACCGGGGTTGCGGATGATAAAGCCGTCTATGCCTATATGCCGCGCATCATCCGCTATTATCTGGATGAAGACCCAGTTCTGGACAGTGTGGAAACACATATCTGCGCTGAGCCCGAAGGGCTGGCGTACACTTTGGCTAATCTTGACAAGCTTGTTGTCAAACCCGTTGGTGAATCTGGCGGGTACGGGCTGCTGATCGGCCCGCAGGCCACACAGGCGGAGTTGAACGATTTCAGCCAGAAATTGCGTCATAACCCGGCGAATTACATCAGCCAGCCAACAATCGGCCTGTCTGTTACACCAACACTTTGCGGGGATACGGTGGAAGCCCGTCATGTTGACCTGAGACCTTTTGCGGTTACAGGCCGTTCTGTCTGGGTCATGCCCGGAGGATTATCCCGCGTTGCCCTGCGCAAAGGCTCACTGGTCGTCAACTCATCCCAAGGCGGCGGTTCAAAAGATACATGGGTCATGGCATCATGATAATTGTTTCCCCCACTCCCCTTCTATCGCGCTATGCGGAATGCATGATGTGGCTTGCGCGCTACATGGAGCGCATGGAAAATCTGGCTCGTCTTCTGGAGGTTACGGAAACCTTTGTCCGTAACGCCGAGGGGCAGACGGCCTGGGATTCCATTCTGGCCATCAACTCGGATGAAAGCCTGTTCCAGCGGATACACAACACCACACAGCACACGGAAATCGTGCCGTTTTATGTCACGGAAACCCGTAACCCTTCATCACTGGTCTCGCTTGCGCAGGAAGTACGTGAAAATGCACGTGCGGTCCGCCCTCTTGTCTCTATTGAACTGTGGACACAGCTCAATGTGTTTTCCCGAAACCTGCTTAATCTCAAAAACGGAGATATGGCGGATCACAATCTGGCTGAACTCTGCACTCGGGTAAGACAAGACTGCCAAACCCATTTCGGGATTGCTGAAGGCACATTGTACCGTGATCAGGCCTGGCTGTTCTACCGACTGGGTAAAGCTCTGGAGCGGAGTGACCAGATTACCCGGCTGATAGACATCCGCTATCATATGCTGCTGCCTCAGTCTGAAGTGCCGGGGTCCGATATTGATCTGACGCAGTGGACATCCGTATTACGCTCGGCTGCTGCCTACCATGCCTTCCGCCGACTGCGCCCTGTCACCCTGACACCTGCCAATATTGTTGGTTTCCTGCTCAAGAATGATGGTTTCCCGCGCTCTCTGAGCACCAACCTGCGCCAGATCGACGAAACGCTTACGCTGTTGTCAAGCCATGACAACCTGCGCCAGCTCTGCTCACCTTTGCTGGAATGCGTGGCTGAGCTTCGGGCCAGCCTTCAGGACCAGACAGCTGAGGAAATTATCATCCGTGGTTTGCATGACTATATGAGCTGGATACAAACTCAGCTCAGGGACTTACAAAATGCCATAGCCGTAACATTCTGGCCGGTCATTACACTGCATGAAGCCACTCCAACAAAAATGGCTGAACAAGAGCAGAGCTAAGTGTAAGTTCACAGGCACAGTTTTAAACATGCCCCTACCGGAGTGAAAACATATGGGATGCTTAGGGTGATCAGGAAGACAACATTTTTAAACGCCGTATCAGGCTTTTTGGTCACGCTTTCTGTCGTAATCAGCGCATGTCTGAGCACCGGAGCGGCTCATGCAGCCTTATCCGAGGGAAGCAGTGCCCCAGATTTTACACTCCGAGGAGCTCTGGCTGGCGAACCCTTTACATTTTCACTCAAAACGGCTCTCACACAAGGGCCTGTAGTCCTCTACTTTTTCCCTGCCGCATTTACTACGGGCTGCACGCAGGAAGCGCATGATTTTGCAGAGGCTGCAGAGCAGTTTCATGCTGCTGGAGCCACGCTTATTGGCATAACTGCGGGGAATACTGATAGGGTTGCTGAATTTTCAAAAGTGGAATGCCGGGATAAATTTGCTGTTCTGGCAGACCCGGGAGCTTTAACAGCTATTCTGTACCACTCAGTTAATACAGAGCGTCATACTTTACTCTCACAGCGCACATCTTATGTTATTGCACCAGATGGGACTATTCTACTGAGCTTTACCAGCAATAACCCGGAACAGCATGTTTTGGAAACTCTGGATGCCTTGAAAAAGTGGCGTGAAGGTAAAAGACAGAAATAAACCACACTGGTAACACGACATTAAAATCCGATTTTTTGCTCATTTCAGTATGACCTGTAATAATATAAGACATGAGCCATAAATATAATATGTTGAGCCGCAGATTTTTTGGTTTTTCCATCATGGGGTTAGGTCTTGCCTCTCATTTTGGAAAAGCCTTCGGAGACAACGCTCCCCCTCCCGCCCCTATTCCCAGAGCTGCGTTACCCAAAGCTAGCCCGGAAAAAGCGGCAAAAAAAATTGGACCGCGCATTTTATGTTATGTTGGCGGCTATACGCGTTCAGGCCCGGCCGAGAGTAATGCAACTGGCATAACCTTATTTGAAATGAACCCGGAGAGCGGTATCTTAACCCAACTGGGGCACGTAATCCCTGCGGATAATCCTTCTTTTCTGGCGTTCTCTCCGGACCAGAACAGCCTGTACACGGTTAATGAAATCAGTGATTTTGAAGGCGGACATACGGGGTCCGTCACGGCTTTTCAGGTCAATCGCCGTACCGGGGTGCTCACCAAATTAAACGTCATGAGTAGCGGCGGGGCAGATCCTGCGCATTTAAGTGTGCACCCATCGGGCCAATATCTGTTTATTGCCAATTATACCGGTGGCAGTGCAGCCGTCATGCGTATTCAAGCTGATGGTAGTCTGGGACTGTTGACTGATCTTGTGCATAATACCGGGCCTAAAATGCCAGAACGGGCGGCGGATAACCCTCCCGGTAATTATGCGGTGAGCGACCACTCTGGCTCCCATGTGCATATGATTCAAGCTGATGTGAACGGCAAGTTTGTTCTGGCCTGTGATGCCGGGCTGGACAGGATTTATGTGTGGCAGTTTGATATGGAAAGCGGCACTTTAAAACCTGCCGAAAAACCCTGGTTGAGCATGGAGCCGGGTTCTGCGCCTCGCCATTTCTGCTTTAGCCATGACGGGAAGGTTATTTACATTCTGGGAGAACAGGATTCCCGTGTGGTTGTAGCGGATTATGATGCCAAGACAGGGGCCATGCAGGTCAAGCAAACAGCTTCAACCGTGACTGCCCAGTTTAGGGGAAGTACACTTGCCGCTGAAATTATTTTGCATCCGACGGGAAAATTTCTCTACGTTACTAATAGGTTAGGCAATGCCATTGCCTGCTTTAAAGTGCATGAAGACGGGTCGATCACTTTGTTTGATGAAGTCTGGGTACATGCAGATTACGGGCGAGCTTTAAGTTTTGATCCGTCCGGGAAGTTTGTGTTTGTTGCCAATCAGCGGAGTGATTGCATTACATCCCTGCGCGTCAATACAGAAACAGGTACGCTTGATTTCACCTGGCACTTTGTACCCATTGGAACCCCAACATCTTTTGCATTTACTGTTCTTGACTCTGTTTGATCATTAAAAACGCGTTGCACATTAAAGTGCAACGCGTCATTTCAGTTTTACTTGTAAAGACTATCAAAAACGCCGCCGTCAGAGAAATGTTCTTTCTGCAGCTTGGTCCAGCCACCCAGGCTCTTTACATCAAAGGTATTCACTTTAGGGAAGAGTGCCTTGTTTTCTTCCAGAATTGCAGGGTCAACAGGACGGAAATAGTGTTTTGCACCAATTTTCTGCCCTTCAGGCGTAAACAGAAAATCCAGATATGCTTTGGCTACCGCTTCGGTCCCATGCGCCTTGACATTTTTATCTACAAGCGATGCAGGAGGCTCTGCCAGAATGGTCTGTGATGGCACAACAATTTCAAACTGATCCGGTCCAATATCACGCGTGGCCAGAAGTGCTTCGTTTTCCCACGCTAGCAGAACATCGCCCAGATTACGCTGCACAAAACTGTTTGTAGCGCCTCGTGCGCCTGTATCAAGCACCGGCACGTGTTTGAACAGGTTTTTCAGGTAGGCTTTGGCGGTTTCTGGCGTACCATCCTTTTGGTGCAGAGCCCATCCCCATGCTGCCAGATAGTTCCAGCGCGCGCCACCAGATGTTTTGGGGTTGGGAGTAATAACCTGCACGCCATCACGGATCAGATCCGGCCAGTCATGAATGTTTTTGGGATTACCTTTACGAACCAGAAATACAATGACGCTGGTATATGGGGTTGCATTATGGGGTAGCCTACCTTGCCAGTCAGCCGCAATAAGGCCATGCTGAGCCAGCAGATCAATGTCATAGGCCAGACCGAGTGTCACCACATCCGCTGGAGCCCCTTCCATTACAGAGCGCGCCTGTGCTCCTGAGCCGCCGTGCGCTGATCTGACACTCACGGTATCTTCCGGATGATTTTTATGCCACTGCGCAGAAAATGCTTTATTCACATCGGCGTAAAGCTCACGCGTTGGATCGTAGGAAACGTTCAGCAGGCGATAGGATTCCGCATGACCTGCTGTTATCTGTGAGCCTGCCAGAAAAAAAACACCCAATACCGCCGTTACTTTGGAAACGGCACGACGAACATTAAAAAAGTTTTCCTGCTTCATAAGCCTGGTCCTTCATTATAAAATCAGATCAGAATACAGCCTGTACACGGCCAGAAACAGCGTTGCCACTGCGGCCAAAGAAATTGGCATCCGTTGATTTTGCACCATTGTAGCTGGAAACACTAAAGTGTGTATAATCCAGCATGACCTTGATATGCTGGTTGGGGTACCAGTTCAGCCCACCTTGCCATACGGTCTGCTTATTGCCTGTTTCTCCATTGGTGTTAATGATATTACCAGTCATTTTCGTTGTGCCAGATGTCCGCAGGTCGGTAACACTCCAGCGCCCGCTAACCTCCAGCGCGCCCCAATGCCCCTTGGACGGATCAAAATCATATTCAACCCCGGGGGTCGTAAACGCAGCAGTTTTTTCGTTATAACCACGTCCATACCCCAACAGAGTATAGTTTGCAGCTACGTACCAACCGTCAAAGCCAATGGCAGGTGGGTTTATGCTCGCCGCTACGTTATCGTGCTGCGCTCCAATATGATAATATTCCCCCTTAAGCAGGAGTTTTTTATACCGAAAGCCAAACTGTGGCCCAGCAGCCCATATCTGGGAAATATTTGTTAGAGCACCAGACGTCAACAACTCAGTTTCACCCAAAGAGACTTCAACATTATTCTTGAAAGTTGTAATCCTTCCATTATTTGATTGATTAACTTTAAATGCCACCGTTGCTCCAATCCCGACATGCACATCAATATCTCTGGAAACATAAGGGCGACCCGCCGCACGGAATACAGCGCCAGTTTGACTGTCTGTTATAGTTTTGTCAGATGTCCGATCACCAAATTTCTGCCCAGTAAAATATCCTGAAACAAGCCAACGTTTTTCGTAATGCTCACCACCTATGCTAAAGCGGGCTACGCCCCCCGCAATATTACGGACCAGATCAACAATAGTCGGACGCTCCAGAAATTCAAATGCTCCCGAACGCTCGGCATTTTCTTCTTCCATACGGGGCTGAAAATACCCGATGGTCAGATTTGTATTGTGCAGGCCAGTGTAATTCAAATTGGCTTCAAACAGACTAACAGTGCCATCACTGTTATTGGCACCAAAGTCTGGTGTTACGTTCACGACCCAATCTTTATACCGCCAGGACATATAAATACGCATACGCCTTGCATTTTCAGTAAACTTGTTGAAGTTCCCTGCACTTTCCTTCCCGCGCTGACCAACCCCCATAAAACCTCCCAAATCTTCCTGCGCCATCAGGCCAATGGAAACGGCATAAGCCTTATCATCCGATGCAATGGTTAGCCTACCTTTGGGAAAACCGATTTTAATGCCACCAATATCCACACTTTCATCTTTGGCGGATGCTGCCTTGAAGCCATTCCATGACTGTACCGGCCCTCCTGGCAGGGCAATACGGCTATCATTGGGGCTACGCGGGCCATTATCGGCGGGCAGAACAACCGGGGCTTCCCGGAACCGGGGTTGTGCATCATCCGGACCGGCTGCCATTAACGTGCGAGGGGTGTGCCCTACTTTGCGACTATGCAGATTGGCGACATGCTCATACTTGTCCACCCGTGCCTGAAGACGGTGGATTTCTTCCATCATTTCCCGGTGCATTGCAGCAATCTCGCGCCGTAACGCTGCGTTTTCTGCATCCGATGTTGCTGCCATCGTTACATATGGAAAAAAAAGGCCTGATACTGTTGTTGTTAACAGAACACCAGCCCGAACAGACACCACCATAAGCTCCCCCAAACTTAAAAAGTTTTATTTTAATATGGTGTAATACCATAAAACAAAGATGATTATGTTTTGACCCCGAACCATTCAAAACACAACAAACGCCCCACTACCTACTTTTTGCAGATAATGTTCGACACAACCAATATGAATTACGAAAACTGTCTGATGCCAGTGGCATCATGTCAAACGATTGCTGGCCCCTGCTGGCGCGGTTAAACCGCGCTCAGGTTCTGTTGCGCAAAAGTTGTTTTGAATTTGCGAATAACAGATGTCCGCAAATCCTGCCCATTCGGGTAGCGCTTGTTATGCAAGCTCTGCACGCTTTCATGCGCTGCATAAAAACGGCGGGTCTGGCGATCTTCTTCAAGAATAATGGCACCAACAAAAGTGCCATTAATTTCAATAATACGCGATTCAAACATGATTTTTCCCCACCAGGTAATAACCGACCCGGAAGGTAATAAAACCCACAGGTCAGGCGTTAAATGTTTTAACGTCGTAACATCGGCCTAGCCGACACATTCGATCCCACAGGTTTTGCATCTTATATACGCTCCTCATGTGCCACGCGCTTAACGTGTGGTTGTGTATCACCCATATTTCCACGATAGTCAATTATATAATTTTAAAAATAGTTGTTTTTTTATATCACGATAATTGTTGTTATTTTATAGGTATCTCTCTTGGTAACCATCAAACTGATAAACCTGCCCCGGGCTTGCGGCTCTAAACCGCTCTAAACTGCAATTTCCCGCCAAAAGAGCGGCTTGCAGAGCTTTTTCCGGTGCTCGGATACCTTCATCCGTAAGCTGAAAAGTACCCCAATGGATCCCTATGGCCTGTCTTGCCTGTATGTCTTTGTAAATACGCACTGCTTCATGTGGATTGACATGCTGCTCTGCCATAAACCATCTCGGTTCGTAAGCGCCAATTGGAATGATGGCTACGTCCGGCGCACCATAGCGGGCATGCAGGGCGTGGAATAATGCGCCATCGCCGTAGGCTGTATCTCCGGCAAACCAGAGTTTTTGGCCGCGGATATTCAACCAGAACCCTGCCCACAATGCCATTCGCCGGTCAAAAATGCCGCGTGCAGACCAGTGGTATGCTGGTGTCAGCGTTACACTCAATGCCGGGGGAATAACCTGTTGCTCATACCAGTCTCCAGTAAGAATACGGGCTTCTGGGATGACTTTTTTAACTATGTGATCATTCCCTAAGGGCATGATCATCAAAGGGTTATGTGCGGCCTGTAACCGCTTGAGTGTCGCCAGATCAAGGTGATCATAATGATTATGGCTGATCAGCAGCACATCAATCGGTGGTAGATTTTCAAACGCGATGCCCGGTGCATTAACCCGTTTGGGACCAGCCCAACGCAATGGGCTGGCTCGCTCTGACCATACCGGATCGGTCAGGATATTGAGCCCTGCTGCCTGAATAAGCACTGTAGCATGGCCAACCATGGTGATACGCAGGGCATCCACGCTTTTTTCTGGCACAGATGCCGTTATGGAAACAAACTCTGGCCATGGAGTACGTTGTGACGTACTTCTCCAGCGCCACAGATCACGCAAGGAGCGGTCTGTGGAAGGCTGCCCGGGATTGAAAAAACGGGTTCCATCAAAATGGTCTGTTCTAGGACCTGCATAGTATTTATTGTGCGTTAGAAAAACCATGCACGCCCCTCCCCAAGGCCGAACATGGTGCGCCCAATGATACAGACGCACCATGCATAAAGCTGGAAGTGTGTTCGGCTCTCAGCCTTGCTGCTGTTTCAGCTCTGCATCAATTTCCAAGGCCTGCCGAGCCATTGCCAAAGCCCCCTCCCGGCTTGCCGCGCCACAAATAAAGCGCGCGGGATGAGCAAATACTGCATCGGCAACACCACAGACTGCGGCAAGGTCCTGCCCGTTCAGGCCACCCCATGCTTCTGGCAGGGATATGCGCTGGCCGAAAGCACCGCGTTCTGGCGGAATAGCCTTAACATTCCATTGCCCGCTACCCGTGGGCGAAACCACGTAAATAACGGGAAGATCATGCTCAAAAATAACTTTTTCGGTTGGCATGCCCGTTTCCATCAGCAGAATACGCTTGTCCTGCGCATTTTTATACGCGGACAAAACGCGCTCGGTCGCTTTCAGGCTGGCACGAACACGATCTACCGTGTTGACCAGATGCGATGCGACTGCGGTTGCCGCATTGGCAAAACCAAGGGTTTCACGCCGCTTGGCTTCTTCCGGGCCGTGGAGTTCCGCCGTGTCCCATGGGGGGCTACAGGCCGAAACAATATCCGCCAGTGACAGCTTGCCCATCTTGGCTATGCCATTGTCATCCTGATCGATCGGCACAACCAGTGATTTATCAATACTCTGCCAGATAGCCGTAATTGTAGCGTCATCCACATTAGTGCGCACCAGATTGCGTACAGCAGCCTTACCGTAGTCTTTCCACAGCAGCCCGGCGGCACTGTATGGCGTGCCATCTTCGCGCAGGGGTTTATCCTTCATGTGGTGGTCGTAACGGCCTTTTGGAGGGTCATAAACTCCTCCAACATCGAACACGATATCAGCGGCCTGAATGCGCTCGGGATCGCGCGAGCGGTGGAACTTCAGGCAATCATCGGGGCCTTCGCCCAGAATACGGGCACGTAGATCCCCCATTGGGGCCAGCGCATAATGGAGAACAACATACCCGAGTGTTTCATCAACATGGAAGTTACCCGAATGGGTCAGTGCGGTTGTGATGGTAGCCTCATGACCGAGACCAATAGGGGTATGTTCAGACATGACGATGACCTGCTACAGACTGAGGATAAATTTTCATAAGCTTCCTCATGCCGCAGGCTCTGGTATCAGACAACCGGCTTTGTCAGAATATATGAACTTAATCCGGTTTTTTCGGGTCCATGCTCAGACAGAGAAACTGTGTTTGCTCCCTAAAAACACAGTATGCGCCATCCCTCAGTTCTGCGGGATGGCGCACGGGGCATAAACTCGACCTATATCCGGGAATTGCTGTTTATTTGATAACCGCACAGGCTACCCGATCCCCTGCCCCGCCAATCGGCTGGCTCTGGTAATCATCGGGATGGGCATGAATGACCAGTGACGAGCCATCCGCATCCAGGAGGGCAGGCTTACCTTTACCAGCTTTCAGTGCAACCAGAGGGGAGAAAAGCTCTACCGTAGCTGTGCCATCAGCTCCCACAAACACGTTAGGCAGATCGCCTGCATCGTTCGCATTAGGGTTCAGCAGTCCATGCACAACCGGAGACGTTGCATGGACATGTGGTCCAGCCGTTGTAAACTTTGGCCCTTCGCACACGCCCTTGTCGTGGAAGTGCATTCCATGCCAACCTGGTGTCAGCCCTTTTGCTTCCACCCGTAGTATAACGCCTTTGGGTGCGTCGGTAATGGCAAGAGTGCCGTGTGCCGCACCATCCGCGCCCACCAGAGTGCCCGAAGCTGTATCGGCCGCATGGGCCAGAGATGGCAGCAGAGCCATTGTGCACGCCAGAAGAACCAAATACTTTGAATGAACCATAACCATGGCGCATGTCCTTTCAGTCAGAAATCAAGAGGGTTTGCCCCCCTTGGCGTATCATAAAATACTGGCCACGGGGTTTAGTCCGTGTGTTTACCAGAGAACCCTAGAACATCGTGCGGCAATCCACCACGTCTGATCGGAGAGGCAAAACAGTCCTGTGTAGATACAGTCATGCCGCATCCCGGAGCGACTGTCTGGAAATCCAGATAAAAACGCACTCTACCCTAGTAGGTTCCCACAGCAATTCCAGGCTCAGGACCTATTAATTTATTGAACTGAGCGAGAGGTTGTGATTCACAGGCTTACCGATGGAGGGTGGCCTGTGAGTGATGTGTTTATGCTGTCTGAGAGCCAGATGAAGCGGATTGAGCCGTTTTTCCCTCTGGCGCACGGAGTGCCACGCGTGGATGACCGGCGTGTTCTGAGCGGGATCGTTTATGTGATCCGCAACGGTCTTCAGTGGAAAGACGCCCCGAAAGCGTATGGTCCGCACAAGACCTTATATAATCGCTTCATCCGGTGGAGCCGCCTGGGTGTCTTTGACAGGATCTTTGTCGCCCTGACAGAACAGGCCGGCTGTTCAAAGCGTCTGATGATCGATGCAACACATCTCAAGGCGCATCGGACATCGGCCTCCCTGCTCAAAAAGGGGCTTTTCCCCGCCATATCGGACGGACAAAAGGCGGCCTGAACTCAAAACTTCATGCCGTGTACGATGATCAGGCCGACCTGTCCGCCTTCATCTGACTGCGGGACAGGTCAGTGACTTCAGAGGCGCAGACGTACTTCTGACAGATCTCCCCGACGAGACAGAAGAAGTCATTGGGGACAGAGGCTATGACAGCAACCGGATCAGGTTATCGCTTGCTGAACGCAATATCACTGCCTGTATTCCCCCGAAAAAGAACAGGACATCAAAGCCACCTTACAATTGGCATCTGTATAAGAAGCGCCACCTCATCGAAAACATGTTCGCAAAGCTGAAAGACTGGTGACGGGTGGCAACACGATACGACCGCTGCGGCTCATACCTTCATGTCTGCAATCCACATCGCAGCAAGCTTCATCTTCTATCTCAAAGAATGTGTCCTGAGCCTAGAAAAAATGAAATGGCAATGCTACGTGGAATGCAGTTGCTTTCAATATCTAGATGTTGGGCGGCATGAATTTTGTGTAACCTTGAAGGGGTGACTCTTTGTCTTACTGCTTGCAAGTTAATTGGTCTGGAATGAGTCTACTATGTCTGGAGTCTTCGGGTGAAATGGTAGGTAGAGACGAAGTCAGAGAGGTTCTGGCGTAACTGGCCATCCGTTTTGAAGTGAAAATTTTGAGGATTAAGCAATCATAGAGAGCTGTAAGCAAAAAATAAAATATTTTTACAACATAAATAAATGGGAAAGGTTTTAATAAAACATGGGAATATTAATCAGAAAACAAGACGAAAAAAGAATATTATTTATTTTTATTTTTTATATATTATTTTCTTTTCCTATATTTTTGGCGAATGTTTACTATAATGATGATGATGCGAGAGCATTATATGGAGCGACTTGGAGTAGAAGTGGTAGAATTTTTTCTACTGCTTTAATGAACTTATTAGATTTACGGTTTAGAAATATTTTGGATTTATCTCCTTTGGGGCAAATCCTAGGTTTACTAGTCCTTGCTTATGCTGCTGTCCGTTTTACTCAAAGAGTTACTCAGTCTACACAACCAAGCTATTTTGCATTATGTATGTGCGGATTGCCATTAGCAATACAACCATTTTTCTTACAAAATCTATCGTATAAATTTGACTCATTGACAATGCTAATGGCTCAAGCTTTAGCTGTGTTTGCTTGTGTATTGCCTGCGCAGTGGTCGAAAAAACGAAAGTTTAGTGCATGTTTTATGTTACTTATTGGAGTAATGGGCTTCTATCAAACGGGTGTGAACACATTTTTAGCATTATCCCTACTTATTTTTTTATGTGATTACCAATATGATAATACTCTAAAGACTTGGGGTGATCTTGGTATAAAAATAGCAGCCTTTTTTGTAGCTGCCTTGTTGTATAAAGAGCTGATTATACCCGCTACGATACATGGTCAGCTTGAACGTCATCAGGCTGTTACGCTTGATTGGAAGACGTTATCATTTCATGTTTTTTCAGATAATATAACTAATATCTTAGTTTTAGTTTCATCGTTACTAACGCAGGGAGCTAAGCCTTTATTATTGGGTTTATACAGCTTTGCTACTTTGGGTTCGTTTATAGCTGGTGTTCAGTATTTTTGTAGGAAAAATCTATCTGATGTTTGTGTTGGTATTTTGTGCTGCATTCTCCCTTTTATAAATTTATGCCTATTATCGGGAATGCTGTTAATGCTTAAAAATGTTGAATATGTTCCCCGTGTTTTAACGTCATTTTCAGCATGCATCATTTTTGTTAACTTATTTTTCATGAAAAGTTTTTTAAGAAAAATTAGATGGATAGCATTTATTCCTATTTTATATTTTTTTGTTATTTCTTATAGTTATGGAAATTTGCTTGCGGAAAATTCACGTTTTGAACTGTATCATATACAGCGTGTTGCTTCTGCATTAAAAGATGCAGGCTTTCATTCGGGTGATAATTTGTTCTTATATGGCAATGAACCTTTGTCTCCTATTGTAGAAAATGCAGTCAAAGCCATGCCGATTTTAGATCATTTAAAGCCGTATCTCGCTATCCGTGATGATGAGTATTTTGGTTATATTATTTTACGAAGCCGTGGGATTGATGGAAAGGAGCATACTGCACAAGCTTGGGTAGACGCACGAGGCTGTTTGAATCGAGCTAATCAAGTATATGTCACTGCTGATTTCATGGTTTTTCGTAATGATCGAACATTTTGTGTAAAAGAACAAAATGGGAGTTATTAATAATAAATAGGATTTTATTCTAATTCTTGGAGTGATTATAATGATCACTCCAAGTCATTGGGTGTATAAACACTCTCCATATTGGCAATTTCAAAAAGAATTTTAAATTTTATATGTGTCTATTATTGAGGGTTCACTTATCACTTTCTGGTTTAGAATCATAGTTGTGATAGGACTCTACAAAATAAAGTGGCCTGTTTTTTGTTTCATTAAATATTCTTCCTATATATTCTCCAATGACACCCAAACTTATAAGCTGCACACCGCCTAAAAATAGGATAACACTCATTAGGCTTGCATAGCCTTTTACATGAGACCCAATTATAATAGTATTCATTATTATCCATATACCATAACATGCGGAAACAAACGATACAGCGAAGCCAAAATATGTTACTAATTGCAGAGGGAATACAGAAAATGAGGTAATCCCTTCTAAGGCTAGATTCCAAAGTGACCAATAATTAAAACTTGTTTTTCCACCTGATCGAGGGGCTCTCTCATAAAGTAACTCTTTAGAGGGATAACCAACCCAACAAAAAAGTCCTTTCATAAAACGATGGCGTTCACGCATTTGCAATAGATCATTAAGTAATCGTCGGCTCATAAGTCGAAAGTCTCCCGTGTCAGGTGGAATGACAATCCGGTTACCTAGTTTTGCCATGACGCGATAAAACATCCAAGATGTTATTTTCTTTAAAATACTTTCGCCATCTCTTATGCGTCGTCGTGCATACACCATATCTATATCATGAGACCACACAGAAACCATACTTTGTATTACTTCTGGTGGATCTTGTAAGTCGGCATCAATTACAATAACACCGTTAGTGCCACGCGCATGATCCAAACCTGCCGTTAGAGCAATTTCTTTTCCAAAATTTCGTGAAAGATTAATAACGGCAACTTTCTTATCCTGTTTCTGCAAATCATATAAGATAGCAAGAGTTTGATCTGAGGACCCATCGTTCACATATACAACTTCCCATGTGTGTCCTATTGACTCCATTACTATACCTAGTCGTGTATGAAACTCTGCCAGTACACACGATTCATTATAGCATGGAACAACAACACTTATTTCAACAGAGGCCAGCATTTGTGAATTATTACCTTACAGTTACATTATTTCAATAAGAAATCGCCTATATCTCATATCTAAGTGTCTGACCGGAAAGGTGCCTTGGCTAATCCAGCAAGTATTTTTCTTAATTCGGTCGTTACAGCCATTTAGGCTAGTCTGCTCTGCTCAGATACTTGAAGTTGCGTGTTAGTAGTGCCTAGAAAAAGAGTCTTTACACGTGATTTCCTTTTTTAAATTATCTTTTCAGGTTAATACAAAATTGCAGGAATAACAAAAACGAAATGATTATAATTAAGAACTCGGTAAAATTCCAGAGCTGCTGTAAAAAGGCTGATCCGCGAGACGCGCATTGGTGATCTATATATCCGACGCTAGGTGTTTAGTCCCGGGATTTGATGGGTTGGATTGACGATGAATCTTTCTGGCTCTGAAGTCCAGATCTTGCAGATGTATTCATAGGGTGTGAGGCCTTTGAGTGTCTTGAGCCTTCGTCTGAAATTATACGCGCCATAAAGTCATTGAGATGCGCCCTCAACTGGTCATGGCTGTCGTAATGGAAGCGTTTAACGGTTGCCTCCTTGATTGTACGGTTCATTCGCTCGACCTGACCATTGGTCCAGGGGTGATTGGGTTTCGTCAGGCGATGCTCGATTCCGTTGGCTTCGCAGATCATGTCAAAACGCATGGAACGTGACCAGGCCGTGCTCCGGTTGCGGGGCTGCTCAGCGAACTGGATGCCGTTGTCCGTCCCGTCTTCTGGTCTTCGACAGTCTGGCGCTTCCGCCATTTCGCAACTGTTTTCGGGTTGATCCCGAACTCCTTGCTCAGCGACGAGAGCGAAGCCTGCGATCGCTGTAGTGCTGCTCGCACCGCGTGCGTGGTCGTGGCGCTCCCATGATGTATCTGTCCCATAAGACTTCCTTACCACTCGTGTGAAAATATCACACCATCAAATCCCGGGACTAAACACCTAGAATACCTACGCGCCAATGTTGGCCTCATGACCTGTTGTTCAACGTTTTTTCTGATCTTTGTCACGCAACCCTGTGGCAGGTCAGGCTTTATGAACAGATAATTTTTTACCAGAAACATCACTTAATAAAATACTATCAGGCGGGTCGGATTCCAATAATGCACATGACATCGGTTGTGCTTCTACTCTTGTTGATAACGGCGGTAGCAGGGCCTGCTGCCCGACTGATGCGCCTGCCATTGCCACTTTTATTGATAATCTGCGGTATTGTGGCATCACTTCTCGGGTTTCATATTGATTTTGAACCCGACACCTTTTTGCTCCTCTTTATTCCTCCCCTGCTTTTTTCCGACGCATATCTCATGCCGTTACACGATTTTCGTGAATTGCGCTGGCCTATCCTGCTACTGGCCGTAGGACTGGTTATTTTTAGCACCATCACGGGCGGGTATTTTATTCACTGGCTCCTTCCTGTAGTCCCCCTTGCCGCAGCATTTGCCCTAGCGGCCATCCTTTCCCCCACCGATGCAGTGGCCGTGGGGGGCATGATTGATGAAGAGCGCGTTCCCAGACGCTTTTTACATATTCTGCAAGGAGAAGCCCTGCTGAATGATGCTTCCGGCCTTGTCTGCTTCAAATTTGCCGTGGCTGCCAGTCTGACCGGCACTTTTTCCGTCATGCATGCCCCTGTCGGATTTATGCTTGTGGCCGTGGGTGGCATTTTAATTGGTATGGCTTTGACGTTTGGCTTTAATTTTATCAACCGTATTCTGTCCCGCCATGGTTTTGACGAACCCACAACACAGATCACGCTCATGACCCTGTTGCCTTTTGCTGCTTACCTGCTGGCTGAGCATCTGGAAGCATCAGGCATACTCGCGGCAGTCAGCGCTGGGTTAAGTCTTAACCAGAGCAGGGTATTTGGTTCGGCCCAGACCGCCACACGCCTGCGCGGAAGTGCCGTATGGGAAATGATTACTTTTGTTTTTAATGGTCTGGTCTTTCTGCTGCTTGGGCTACAACTGCCAGATATTGCAACACAAGGCATCAACACCGCCAATCAGGCGGGAGACAGCACATGGTCTTTGGTTGGCACCATTATCCTGCTGACCAGCATGCTGCTTCTGCTCCGTCTGGTCTGGATATTTTTCGTGAGCAGCACACGCTACCTGATTGCAAAAATACGTGGGCATAAGACAGGCCGGGTTTCCGTTACGGAAACAGCGGCCATGACCATAGGTGGTGTTCGCGGCGCGGTAACACTGGCGGGTATCCTCTCCCTTCCCATTGCGGAAAACGGTTTGCCGGCATTCCCCATGCGGGATCTGCTTGTAACCTTTGCTGCCGGTGTCATTATGACATCTCTCCTGATCGCAGCACTTGTATTGCCACCTTTAAGCCGCCGCCTCCGCCATGATGGTGGAGACCCGGTTAACCGGAAAGCAGATGAAGCCCGGACCCTGCTTGCGCTGGAAGCGATTGCGGAAATGGAGCGCCAGTCTGCCCTTGTCACCAAACAGCTGGACGAAATTACCGCACAGCAACGTGCAGAAGTGACAGCAGCTTTGATTGCTGAATACCGCTTCAGACTGCGGCTTCTGGAAGACGCCCCTGATGACAAACTTAAGGCCGAAGACTGCCAGAACCCCGACGGCCCGCACCGGGATACGGCTTTGGCAAGGCGGCGGTTTGAGGCAGCCCTGCGTCTCCATCTACTCCGGACAGAGCGTAAGGCTCTGGCGCGCATGCGGCAGGAAGGACAGGTGAGTGACGAAATAGAACGCCTTTTAACCCATGACCTCGATCTGGAAGAAACCGCACTTTCGGGCAGTGCTCGCGCCCTGCCGAGACATCTGCACTACACGGACGGCCCCAAAATGTTCAACCCGCTCATTTATACGGGCTGAGTGATGGCTCTGTGCGCCATGTTCAGGATGCAATATCGGTCAAAATAACAACAGCGTCCTGTGTGGCCATGACAACCACACGTTCCGTCTGGGTCAGCATTGCTCCGTCCCCCTCGCTCAGAGGCATGTCACATATGGTAATGCCTCCACGAACCACCAGCACATACAGGTCCCGGCCCGGCATTGTCTGGTAAGCTGCTCCTTCCCCTGCGGAAATGTCAGCATGCAATACCCTGCTGAGCGCCCTGAGTGTTACGGGGGCGCCGTCATCTATGATCTCCGTCTCCTCCGGATCATCTTCGGGAAAACCGGAGGCGACAATCCGAAAACCGCCATCTTCCAGCTTTGGAAAAGCCTCTCTCGCTTCCTGCGTGGGCTCTCCGCCCTCCGTATCAGCCAGAAGCCAGAACTGGATAAACGAGGCCCCGTCCGCCCCAGCCTGCCACGCCATGGCGTGAACACCCATCCCGGTGCTGAGCAGATGCAGACCGCCAGAGTGTATGGATTCTGCTGGAAAATCCTCCACATGTGTCCGCAATGAACCGGAGCGCAACCATGTTATAATATCCACATTGGCTTCTGGCCCCAGTTGGTAACAGCCTTGCGATGGAATTGTTCCAAGATTGATCGCCCTTAGCCGCCCCTCATGCTCATCATGCTGCGGCGCCTGATAATCCGCAAAGGCAAAATGGCACCGCAAGGTAAGCGTATCGGAATGGGCCAGACCCAGACTATCCGCCCGACGGATGGTTATCATGGCGTATTCTCACACATGCTTGGACGTCTCTCCGGCGTCTGGGTACAGTATTTCCCAGCCACCGCCAATGGCACGGTAGAGATGCGTAACAGAACCCGCCACATGCGCGGTGGCCTCGACCAGTTCACTTTGTGAAGCCAGCAAGACGTTCTGCGCACTCAGCACATTCAAAAAGTCGGATGAACCCTGCACATACTGCGCCTGGGCAACACCAAGGGCTACCTCGTTCTGCTGTACGGCCTGCGCCAGTTCATCCCGTCTTTTCTGTGCGGCGGTAAAATCAGCCATGGCGTCATCAATTTCCTGCCATGCCTTGAGCACTGTGCGCTGGAATAAAACCGAAGCTTCCTGCTGCTGCGCCTTACGCAGGTGGAGTTGTCCAGTCAGCCGCCCGCCTTCAAAAATTGGTAGTGTCGCGGTAGGGCCAAACCCATATTGGCGGGACGCCCATGACCCAAGCCCACTAAACTGGAGCGCCTGCACATCCAGACTGCCAGACAGTGTAATACGTGGGAAAAAATCGGCCACAGCCACGCCTATACTGGCTGTGGCCGCATGGAGCCGGTCTGCCGCCATCCGAATATCCGGCCGTCGCTGTGCCAGCTCCGATGGCAGGCCGACGGGCACATAATCCGGCACTGGGGGCACCGCCGCTGGCTTCCCCAATACGGTATCAAGAGCACCGGGCTCACGCGCAACCAGAAAGCTCAGGCTATTCAGCAAATGTGTGGCCTGCGCCTGCAGGGGCGCTGCACGGGATTCAAACATGTGCAACTGCCCCGTTGCCTGCGCCACATCCAGCCGGGTTGCAGCCCCCTGCTCCAGCCGCATGGTGGTGAGTTGCACACTGTGACGGGCAATGGCGATATTATGGTCCAGAATACCAATCTGCGCCTGTGTGGCACGCAGGTCTATATAGGTCTGGGCAGTTTCAGCCATAAGGGAGACCAGTATGTCACGCCGGAATTCTTCCGTGGCATGTACGGCAGCAGTTGCCGCCTCGACCTGCCTGCGCACATGCCCCCACAGATCCACCTCCCATGAAGCATTCATTCCGTATTGTGGAAGGTTAAAAGAAGGGTTGCCAACACTCCCCGGTAACGCAGCGGGCCCAAAACCCTGAGCACCATTGGCAACGCTTCCCGCTCCGGCCTGCTCCATGCTCCCCATCAGTCCCAGAATACCATTGCTGCTCGCCCGTTCCCGCGCGTAGGAGGCATTGGCCTCCATGTGGGGGAGTTGGGCGGCACTGGCAATGCGTCGCTCCGCCCGGCTCTGCATCAACCGCAGACTGGCAGCCTGCAGGTCCAGATTGGACGCAGCGACTTCCCGCTCCAGCTGTGACAGAACCGGATCATGGAAGAGGGTCCACCAGGCAGGATCGGTTGAGGCCGTGCTGATCCGGCTTTGCGCGGGAGACTGTGTCGCCCGCCATGTCGCTGGCGCACTGACCTGAGGTTTATGGTAATCCGGCCCAACAGTGCAGCCCGCAAGGGCGAGCAATGAAAGGCCGGTGAGGAGCAGGTGCTTCATGCCGTTACTGCCAGATATAGCGTGCATCATGGGCATGTGACCCTTCGGGTTTTGAGGCTGTGTCAATATTCACTTCCACCGACATACCAACCCTGACCTTAGCCGCCATGGGCTGGTCAGGGTCAAATGTCAGCTTGACCGGAATACGCTGGACGACCTTGGTAAAGTTACCGGTGGCGTTATCTGGCTGAATGGGGGCAAAAGCCACGCCAGTGGCAGGGGCCAGTGAATCCACATGGGCCTTGAGTGGCTGGCCGGGAAATGTATCCACCCAGACAGTCGCCCGCTGGCCGGCCTGAACCTTGGTGAGTTGCGTTTCCTGAAAATTGGCAAGCACATAAGCGGACTGCGTGGGCACCACCGCCAGAATACCCGTACCCGGATGGACATAGGCCCCAACGCGCACACCGCGCTCACCCACAACCCCGTCCACCGGTGAGGGAATGGAACAATAGGACAGGTTGAGCTCTGCCTGTCTGGCGGCTCCTTGCGCGTGCAGCAGAACGCCTCTGGCATGTTCAAGCTGCGCCTGAAGCACCGCAACCTGACGCACCGCGGCATCTACCCCCGCCTGATCGCGGGTTATGGCTGCCAGTGCTTCTTTTTCATGTGCTTCGGAAGACTGCTTCTGCTCAATGGTACCGGCCCCACCGGATGAAAGGTTGCGGTAGCGTGTGGTGTTCTGGCGTGCGAACATCAGGTCAGCCTGATCTGCCAGAACAGCCGCACGGGCCTGTGCTATAAGGGCGTCCTGCCGGGTCAGTTCCGCAATCAGGTTTGCAACATCTCCCTCAGCCGCCAGCACATTGCCTTTGGCAATGTCCAATGCTGCACGGTAATCATCATCTTCAATATGGGCCAGTTCCTCACCTGCACGCACACGCTCGTTGTCCTGAGCAATAACGCGGTCTATGCGACCAGCGACCTTGGGGGCTACGGTTGTAAAATCGGCCGTAACATACGCATCATTTGTGTACTGGTTAACACCATCCCCATTAACCAGATATGCGCCGCCCCATGCAGCAAGGGCAAGAACGCCAGCAGCACATCCGGCATAAAGCAGAGGTTTTTTGTAAATCATGATCTGTTATTCCGGTTTAATGAGCGGGAGTATTGGGGGAAGGTGCACGCGGTGGATACACGCGGTGCGGCAGAACAAGATTCATGGCGGCATAACCGAGACAGACCCAGATCAGCCCGTAGTACAGATCGTTCAGTGCAAGAACCAGCGACTGCTCATGCACAAAGGTGTGGAAAACCTGCAATCCATTCCAGGCAACATGCGCACCATCGACTGATGTGCCGCCAAGCTGCTGGTCAATTGGATTACCCATACCCTGTAGCGCCAGTTGCTGTGTGCCGTGGTGATCGAGCAGCATGGTGGAATGATATTGCTCGCGTCTGCGGGTGGCGGTTGAAAAAATGGCAAAAGCGACCGCACTGGCCAACCCTTTGAGCATGTTCACCATACCGGAAATAAATGGCCCATCTGCAGGCCCCATAGCCATTGTCGCCAGCATAAGGGTGGGGATAACGGTCATGGGCTGGCCAAATACCTGAAGTATCTGAAGCGGGTAAAAATTATCCCGTACCCAGTCCACGGTCAGCCACGTGCCTAACCAGGCGGAAATGGCAAGGCACACCATGCCGCCCGCCAGCACGAAGCGGCAGTCCACCTTGCGATTATTGCATATCCAGGCGATCAGGGGCAGCATGATCAACTGAGGCAAAGCCACAACCAGAGATACCGGCACCATTTGTATCGGCCTGTAACCCCGCACGGATTGCAGGTACGCCGCCGGTATTTCCGCCATAATGGAGCAGATGGCCAGAATACCCACCAACGACAGCAGGGATGCCTGGATATTGCGCGAACGCCAGTACTGAATTCTAAAATACGGGCTTGGGTGAAACGCCTCATTGATCACAAAAACAATAAATGCCGCCCCTCCCCAGAAGGTAAGATTGGTAATGATGGGGGAACGGAACCAGTCAAGCCTGTCCCCCTGATACAGCACGATCACCAGAGAGCAGATGGATGGCAGCCCGACCAGAATGCCCAGCCAGTTGAACTTCGCAAACCGTTCAAAATACATTGGATCACGCGGCAGGCCGTAGGCCATCATGGCGATGGCAAGGGCTGCTGTGGGTATGACCTCCCAGTACAGCCAGTGCCAGCCGACATGTTCAAACCAGAATGCTTCCAGCGGCAGGCCAAGATTAGGGCCAAAAGTGGCACTCATGGCGTAGCCTCCAATGCCAAACACACGGAGCTGCGGTGGCAGGTATTTCAGCATCACGGTCATGAGCACCGGTGGCAGACACCCAGCCGATAGCCCCTGAAACGCCCGAAGAATACAAAGTGATGTTACGTCCGGCATAAAGGGAGCCGGAATGGACAGCAGCGCCAGAACCGCGGTCATGAAAATGGAAAACCGGTAGATCGAGAACGTCGTGTAGAACCAGGGGGTAAACGCCATGGCCGCTATGTTGAACGCTTCGTAAATGGCGATAAGCCACGTCCCTTCGTCATGACCAATGTGCATGGCCCCACGAATGTCGGACAGGCCGATGTCGGTCACATGCTCATTAAAACCTGCGACATGCACGGCAAGCAGCATGCCCAGACACCCGATAACGGTGCGCAGGCCAAATGGCGGAATATAGGAAAACTGCGGTGGTGACGCATGGATTACAGGCGCACCAGCCGCTGGTGCAGGAGCGGCATTTGTCATGCCTCACATGTTCCCGATCAGCATGCCAGAAACAACCCCCATTCATGGCAACTGACGATTCCACTTTTCGGAATAATAAATGGTGGTGCCTGCGCCAGATAACGTCTATTTTTGCAGCCATGAGAGGCTATGACCTAGATCTGCTGCGCTTCCTCCAGGTTCTGATAGAAGAGGAAAGCGTCTCGCTGGCGGCGAGGCGGCTGAAGGTAAGCGAGCCAGCCATGAGCCGCCATCTGGCGAAATTGCGCGTGGTTTTTGCTGACCCCATTCTGGTGCAGTCCGGCCGTAGCATGAGCGCCTCTGCCTTTGCCGCAGGCATTCTGGACAGGGTGCAGGAACTTGTTCGGGCGGCAGACAGCCTGATAGAAACACGCGCGCTGGCCAATCTGGCCAACATGGCGCCCACCTTTACCATCCGCGCGAATGATCTGGTTGTGGCATCCCTCGCCCTGCCACTCTTGCAGGCGCTGAAAAAAGAATGCCCACGCTGCGAACTGGTCTGGGCACCAGAGATTGATGACCCGGCCTCCGACCCGCTCCGCAATGGGCGCGTTGACCTCTATATTGGCGCAACGGATGTGATGAAGCCTGAAATCAGGCGCCAGACCCTGTTCCGTGACCATATGCGGGGCGTTGTACGCCGTGACCATCCTATTCTGGCAAAGCCTGTTACCCCCCAGAGCATGGCGCTTTACGATTATATCAGCGTTTCCCGCCGTGGCCGTGCTCAAGGCCCGATTGACTGGATTTTACGCAACCAGTTCGGGCTGACCCGGCGTATCGCCATGGTGGTACCCAATTACCATTGCATGGTGGAAAGCGTGAAGGAGTCTGACCTTATTCTTCCACTACCGGGTATTGTCGTAGAGCATATTTCAATCAAGGCACTAAAGCTGGCAACTTTTGAGTTTCCGTTATCCCTGCCCAGCATTGATGTTTTTCAGGCATGGCACCCACGACGGGATACGGACCCCGTGCATCGCTGGATGCGCGAAACCCTTTTCCGTGTTTCACGGCAGGTTCTGGGGTCTTACACATAATAATCAGGCAGTTTTACAAAAAACCTGCTGTGCGGATATAGGGTCGCAGATCACTCAAAAAAGCCTTGACACTTGCCCGCGTGTGCTGCCGCGTTGGCAGAACAGCGTACAGGTCAATTTTTTCGCCCTGCAGGTCTGGTAAAATACGTACCAGTTTTCCTTCTTCAAGGTCCTGATAAACGTCGCAGAGCAGCTTATAGGCAATGCCCTGCCCCGAGAGTGCCCAGTCGTGAATAATCTCGGCGTTGGTGGTGGACAGACGGGGTTCCACCATAACCACATCTGTTGCTGTCTCGTTCCCGATGACCCACTTGTTTAACAGAGCCATGGTTTTGTTTTTGCGCAGACATAAACAGTCGTGTCTGGAAATATCACGCGGGTGGGTTGGCATGGAATGGCGTGCAATATAGGCAGGGGACGCACACAGCACCCGCATTGTGGAGGCAAGGCGGGTTACCACGGCCCCCGGTGTTTCTGGCAGACCAAGACGGAGCACCACGTCCAGATAATCGTTAAAGTCATAGTTCCCTTCAGGGGCAAGAGCCAGATTGATCATCAGGCGTGGGTGTTTGGCGCTAAAGGCTTCAATAAACGGAGCGATCTGCCTGCGGCCCAGTTCCACCGGAGCACCAATGCTCAACGTGCCACGCGGCGCGTTGGTGCTGGACGATATTTCCTCTTCCAACTGGTCAATATCGGCCACAATGGTCAAAGCCCGTTCGTAGTACAAACGTCCCGTCTCGCTTAGCCCAAAATGGCGTGTGTTCCGGATGACCAGCGTACTGCCCAGCCGCATTTCCAGACGTGCCAGACGGCGGGATACCGCTGCGGGAGATGTGCCCAGACTGCGCGCCCCAGCGGAAAGACTGCCAGCATCCACCAGACTTATGAAAAAACGTAGATCCCCGGTTTCGTCATAAGACACGGCGCCTGCTCCTTTGATAACACACTCTGGTCACCCAGCTTTGCGTTTAGCGTAATATTATTTTTCCTTCACTGTCACTACCGAAGATGTGAAAGGAGAGGCATATTAAGCTCAGAACATCATGGTAAAGCGCAAAACATCCTTTGCCTATCTGTCAAAACACGGACAGATGATACGAACTAGCAACGGAATGAGACAATGCCAATGCAAGCAACCGCCGAGCGGATCAAGGAAGATTATAACGACCCTGCCTTATCGCCCGAAGACACCCTGAGACAGAACCTTATCGGCACATGGGAACTCGTGTCTTACAAGGTGGAAGAGAAAGAAACCGGCAACTTTATCAACGCAATGGGGCCAGCGCCCCGCGGCCGTGTTGTCTTTACCCCTGATGGCTGGGTCGCTTTTAACTTGGAAGGCAGCAACCGCCTTGCCGCGACAACAGATGCCGACCGCTCCCAGTTGATGAAAACACTGGTGGCCTATATCGGGCGCTACCGTGTTGAAGGTGACCAGTGGATTACCAGCGTGCAGACCGCATGGGCACCAGAATGGGTCGGTACCGAACAGCGTAGAACTGTCACCCTTGACGGTGATTACGCGGATGTTGTTACCCCATGGCGTAAAATGCCTAACTGGGCGGCCGGGCGGCTGTCGCGCAGTATTATCCGCTTCCGCCGGGCAGGCACGGCGTAACGCCGCCACACAGAACACCCCACATACAAACCATGCGTTAGGGAAGCATGGTTTGTATGTGGCAGCTTTACCCGGTCAGACCGGGCATACGCCACTTGCGCATTGCAGATGGGCCCAGTCCACAACCTCCTGCACCTTTTCATCCACAATTCCTGCGGTAATGGCTGCAAAACGACCTGCAGAAACTTCCTCCTCCGGCAGATATTCGTAGCCAAGGTCTGAATCCGCACGGCTTGGCAGCACGGCACAGCACCTGACCCCCGGCTGGTACGTAGCGACCATCGCACGGAAATTTTCCAGATCATGACGATCCGTATAAATTTTGAGCGTGTAGGAAACCTGATTCCCCTGCTCTGCACCAATCCAGTATTTTTCCAAAAGTTCCAGCCAGCGAAACTGTTCCTCCGGCGTGGCTTCCGGCGCCGTCAGAACCCGCTCTCCCATACCCAGTCGCTGGATCAGGGGCACCGTTGGAAATCCGACAATGCTCATGCCGGGAAAACTCCGTAATGACCGAACAGGGTAACCTTTTGCCTCGTATGTGGACAAAAGCGGGTCCGTACCATTTTCCCACACGCCGTCTTCACGCCGTACGCCTTTGAACTGTACCCAGCGCAGATACTGCCGTCTGGCAGGCAGGTGTGCCCCTTCGGTCAGGCCGAACAGCTTGGAAGTTGTTCCTGCGGGTTTGACCGTGGTGACCGTAACCGGGCGTTCCGTGCCCATATCCTGCGCATAGGCGTTGGCCTCTGCTTTGGCGATGCAGGAAAGCTGGCGCACAGTTTTCCAAAAAGATGCAGCCCGTTTTTCGTCCAGCATATCCTTGAAGCCAAGGCCAAACCGCAGCCATGCCCATTCATGCAGTCCGGTGGGGCCAATGCCTATGCGGTTTGTTCTGGCCACTTCCTGCGCATACAACGCATCCATCCGGTTTGCCCGCAGCAGAAAACGAACGCCCAGCCGCACGGAATCCCTTACCCGTGCATCCCATGCCTGTTCCAGCTCAAGCGGAAGATCGCCCGGAGTAACGTCCTCCAGAGGCACAGGACATGCCAGCAACGGTGCAAAATCCCCGATAACGCAATAGCCACCAGTTACGTGGAGCGTAATTTCACCACACGGGTTGGTCGTAACCGGAAAATGCGCCGTAGCCGCGCAACCAGCCAGTTCTGCCAATAATGCCGCTGCATGCGTTGCCTGATAGCGGGACGAGCGAAAATCCCTGCCATCCGCATACACGGGTTTACGGCGGGCACTGCCTGTCCGGTTATCTTCCAGCTTGTCGCCGTTAATGAAACCGGGTTCACCGTTAATCCACGCGCAACGGGTTGCTTCCGCAAACACCGTTCTTGCATGCTCGGCAAGTGGTCCTACCTGTGCTGGATCATTCACACACTGCCAGAATTCCTGATCCACCATGACCGAATGATTGGCTGTCCATAGCCCCCCTTCCTCCTTGGCACGAATAAAACGGAGGACTTCCGTGTCCCGCCACGACTTGGTGGCCATACGCGCAGCACGGCGAGCACCACCGACCTGCACCTCAACCGACAGGTAATGGTCCACACGCAACGCCTGCTCCCATTTGGGCATGCCGTTGCTGCGTGCGGGTTCAATCACATGTACGCGCACATTCAACAGCCCACGCAGGAGCGAGATCGGACCAGAGGCGGGCCGCCCCTGCATACCGGCAATAGGACTACCCGCGCAGCGAATGCGGCTGAAATCCAGCACCAGAGAGCGACCCCGCGCACCCTGAAAGGCCATAGCCTCAATCATTTCAACCGCTTTGGCCCACCCTTCACGGCTATCTTCTATAACATGCACAAGGGCATCGGGCTGTTCTGGCATGGAGGTGTGAACAAACTGGTTTAAAAAACTGCTAACCTGCGCTTCCATGTCGGCATCAAACGCATCCAGCAGTGTGCCCCATGGCAATATCTGCATTTCCAGACCAAAATGGAGCAACCCTGCCCGGTCATGCGGGTAATCCGGATGATCTTTCCCCAGCACAAAGTGCAGGTCGGGAGCCTGTGCCCAATCTACAATGCAGAGCTCATCATCATACGCACGCCCCACTCCCGAGCCATTCAGCAACAGGTAGAACTTGGCAAAGGAGCAGATAGCCGTTGCGCAATTGGTAAACACTTCCATATTGCGCCCGGGCTGATCCTTATCTCCATGCTGAAGGTGCCTGCCGGATGTCAGCAGCGCGCCGGTGGCAATGGCATTGCGCAGTTGCTGGGTTTCCCTTTCATCCACAGAGGCAAGCAGGCCCGTATTGCCTGCGGCTACTCTGCTGGCCACTGTCCCAAAACTTTCATGATCCGATGGCCGGAAGACTGTTCGCCGCCCGACGGCCTCCCCCATGCCACGATCAAGTGCACGGGCCGGCGCCGGGCGCAGGCCGAAAGCCTCTTCAAACGGGTAGCGCGACGCTGCCACAGGTCGCGCGGCAAAGGTGCTCGCGTGTAAAAAATGCCCGTTCATAGATTGACTCCATCATCTCGTCCGGCCGCAGGAAATCGGCCAAAAATCGTTCATGTTGTGTCTCGATGGAGAGAATTACACCATATCTGGTATTTGGCACGAACAAAATTCCGCACAAAACCCCGCCTCCGCGGTAAGGGCAGGATTTCCCTGAGCTTCTTCCTTATTTTTTGCGAATGCACCGCATTATTAATTCCAAGGATTAGGAGTGCAACTCATTCTCGCAGGACTCTTGTGACTGTCGCGGTTTTCCCCATGCTCCCGGTGCAACGCCTGCAATGCTCCTGCCAGCAGGCATCACGCATCTTGTATCTTGCCATCCTGCCTTATGGGCTTATGCTGTTTGCCACCGTTACCGTGTGCGTTACTACTGGGAGCTTGTGTCCGTTGTCCACACCTCAACTTGCTGATCCAAAACTGACTCAGGCCGCAGTTTTTCTGGTTCTGACCCTTAACAGCGATATTTCGGTCAATCCGCAGGTTCTGGACCTTCTGGGGGATATTTCGTCTCTTGTGCGTGGAATTGGCTTTCGTATTTCAGATGGCCAGCTGAGTTGTGTCACCGGAATTGGGTCACAGGCATGGGACCAGCTTTTTGGCGCACCGCGCCCCAAAGAACTCCACCCCTTCCGTGAGATCAATGGTGTGCACCATGCCCCGGCAACGCCGGGGGATCTGCTTTTTCATATCCGTGCAACCCAGATGGACCTCTGCTTTGAACTGGCTACGGCACTTGTGGCCCGGCTGGAAGGTGCCGCGAGTGTTGTGGATGAAGTCCACGGTTTTAAATATTTTGATGCCCGCGACCTGCTCGGCTTTGTGGATGGCACGGAAAACCCTTCTGGTCAGGTTGCCACGAATGCCACGATCATTGGTGAAGAAGACCCCAACTTTGCCGGGGGAAGCTACGTGATTGTGCAAAAATACCTGCATGACATCAAAAAATGGGATGCCATTCCCACCGAAGTGCAGGAGCACATTATTGGCCGTAAAAAGGTATCGGATATCGAATTACCCGAAGCCGCAAAGCCAAGCTACGCCCATAATGTTCTCACCAATATTGAAGAAAATGGTGAGCAACTCCAGATCGTGCGTGAAAACATGCCCTTTGGCACCATAAGCAAGGGGGAGTTTGGCACGTATTTTATTGGCTATGCCCGCTCCCCGGCCCGAACGGAGCAGATGCTCCAGAACATGTTCATTGGCAAGCCACCGGGTAATTATGACAGACTGCTGGACGTGAGCACCGCAGTAACAGGTTCGCTGTTCTTTACACCCACCTGCGAATTTCTGGACGCTGCCCCGGACATGAAAGAGCAGGCACAACCCGCCGCCCCTGCCCCTCAGCCTCCACCGCGTGACAAGCAAGACGGTTCCCTAGGCATTGGATCACTCAAGAATTAAGGACGCCAGACATGAACAACCTGCACAAACACCTTGCCCCCATTTCCGCCGAAGCCTGGTCCCAGATTGAGGAGGAAGCCACCCGCACCATCCGCCGCCATCTGGCGGGCCGCCGTGTTGTGGATACTCCAGACCCCAAAGGCACCGCTTTTGCTGGCGTTGGAACCGGGCGGGGCAAAAAAATCAACATCTCGGATACTGGTGTAATGGCGACCCAGCGGGAAGTGCTGCCTCTGGTTGAACTGCGCATTCCTTTCACCCTGTCCCGTGAAGAAATTGACGCCGTAGAACGCGGCGCTCTGGATTCAGACTGGCAGACAGTCAAGGACGCCGCGCAAAAAATTGCTTTTGCCGAAGACCACGCCATATTCAACGGCTTTGAGGCCGCAGGTATCTGTGGGCTGCGCAAAGGCACTTCCAACACACATATCAGGCTGCCGGAACAGGCCAAGGACTACCCCCACGCTGTTGCAGAAGCCCTGAACACTCTGCGCCTTGCTGGTGTCAATGGCCCCTATTCGGTTGTCCTGGGCGCACAGGCGTATCAGGCTGTCAGTGGCGGAGATGATGATGGCTACCCCGTTTGCAAACATATCGAAAGCATGATTGACGGACAAATCATCTGGGCCCCCGCCTTGGACGGAGCTTTTGTCGTTTCCATGCGCGGGGGCGATTTTGTGCTCGATATCGGTCAGGATTTCTCTATTGGTTATCTGAGCCATACGGCCGAAACCGTGGAACTCTACCTTCAGGAAAGCTTCATGTTCCGTGTACTGACCAGCGAAGCAACAGTCACTCTTGAACATACAGCCTCTGCTTCCTGACGTCTCCTTCCCTCGGCCTGTCTGAACGTCAGATAGGCTGATAAAGGGCGGCCTATGCACGGTACGGGAGCGGCCAGAACGCCCTATCGTTCATAGAGCCGCCTTTTTTGCGTGCATATCAGTCCCTGCGCAAAACTTAATGCCCGCAGCAGTTTACGAAGTCCCGGTGTTACGCGATAAGACTGCTTTGCTGTTCCCCCATAGGCGCGTTTTTCCGAGGTTTCATGATCCGTCTCGACAATATCAGTAAACATAATGGTCACCGTGTGATCTTTATCGAGGCATCAGCTGCCTTGCAAAAGGGCGAGAAAATCGGACTGGTTGGCCCCAACGGTGCAGGCAAGACCACGCTTTTCCGCCTGATTACAGGGCAGGAGGAACCGGACGAAGGGCATGTGCTGACCGACCGTGGCATCACCATCGGCTTTTTCAATCAGGACGTAGGGGAGATGGCAGGCCGCAGCGCGGTTGCCGAGGTCATGGATGGTGCTGGCCCCGTAGCCGAAGTGGGAGCAGAACTCGCCAGACTGGAAACCGCTCTGGCTGATCCCGAGCGGTTTGATGAGCTGGACACCATACTGGAGCAGTTTGGCGAGGTTCAGGCCCGTTTTGAAGAACTCGGTGGCTACGCACTGGATGGCCGCGCGCGTGAAGTGCTGCATGGGCTGGGCTTTAGCCAGGAGATGATGGACGGAGACGTGGCACTCCTGTCCGGTGGCTGGAAAATGCGTGTCGCACTTGCCCGTATTCTCCTGATGAAGCCAGACGTGATGCTGCTGGATGAGCCAAGCAACCATCTGGACCTAGAAAGCCTGATCTGGCTGGAGCAGTTTCTGGCGGGCTATGATGGCGCCCTGCTCATGACATCGCATGACCGGGCGTTCATGAACCGGATCATCAACAAGGTGATCGAAATTGACGGTGGCGCTCTGACCAGCTTTTCAGGCGATTACGAGTTCTACGAACAGCAGCGCGCCCTGAATGAAAAGCACCAGCAGGCCCAGTTTGACCGGCAACAGGCCATGCTGGCCAAGGAAGTCGCGTTTATTGAACGGTTCAAGGCACGCGCATCCCATGCGGCACAGGTGCAGAGCCGGGTTAAAAAACTGGATAAAATTGATCGGGTGGAACCACCAAAGCGTCGGCAGGCTTTGTCTTTTACATTTCCGCAGGCTCCCCGCTCGGGTGATTCCGTAGTCAACCTGCGCGGTGTGGATAAAAGCTACGGCTCGCGCGTTATCTATAAAGGTCTGGACCTGTTAATCCGGCGGCAGGAACGCTGCTGTGTGCTGGGCGTGAATGGTGCTGGCAAATCCACCCTGCTCAAGCTGGTAACCGGCACAACCGAACCCGATGCAGGCACCGTTACGCTGGGTGGCAGTGTTAAAATGGGATATTTTGCCCAGCATGCCATGGACCTGCTGGACGGCGAGCGCACGGTGTTTGAAACATTGTGCGATACCTTCCCTCTGGCCAATCAAGGGGCTTTACGCACGGTTGCAGGCGGGTTCGGCTTTTCTGGTGATGACGTGGACAAAAGCTGCAAGGTACTATCCGGTGGCGAAAAAGCCCGGCTTGTTATGGCATTGATGCTGTATGACCCGCCGAATTTTCTGGTGCTCGACGAACCAACCAACCATCTGGATATCGCGACTAAGGAAATGCTGATTGCCGCACTGGCCGATTATGATGGCACCATGCTTTTTGTCTCGCATGACCGGCATTTTCTGGCAGCCCTTTCCAACCGTGTGCTGGAACTCACCCCAGATGGCCTGCACCGCTATGATGGGGGATACACCGAATACGTCGCCCGAACCGGACGGGAAGCTCCGGGGCTGCATGAGTAGAAAAACCAGCAGACCCCGGCAACTGATCGCGGGGTGAAAGGCTATTCGGATATGAAGCACTATTCCGCAGCCCAGACCGCAGAATGCCTACCTTTTGCCAGTCTGGTCGATGCGCTGGCCGTTGCGGTGCAGGACTACGCCAATGGTGCCATCATCTGTCCCGAACGCACGGTTGTTGGTGCGCCGGAAGGGACTGGCCTGCTCATGGCCATGCCCTGTGCAAGCCCGGATATTCTGGTCACCAAGCTCTTGACCATATGCCCCGATAACGCCGGCACGTCACGCCCGACCATTCAGGGACAGGTAACCTGCGCGGATGCAAAAACGGGCGAACTCCTGTTCTCGCTCGAGGGCCCAACGGTAACCATGCGCCGCACCGCGGGCATAAGCATGCTGGGCATACGCCTGCTGGCCCGCAAACCGGTCCGTAAAGTGCTGATTATTGGCACAGGTGCACAGGCCAGCGCCCATTGTGCAGCCTTGGCCAGCCTGTACCCCCAGACAACAGTCTTTGTACGCGGCCGAACTCCCGAACGGGCAAAAGATTTTTGCGGACGGTACCAAGCCCTGCCTCTCGACCTGCGCCCAGCAGCCCCGCAGGATACCCGGTTTGATGTCATGATCACTGTTACGCCAAGTAAGGCTTGTCTGTACAATGAACAACCAACCCCAGACAGCCTGATTATTGGCGTTGGCGCTTTTAGGCCAGATATGATTGAAGTTGGACCGCGCGCTGTACACGCAAGCCAGCTTTATGTTGATGACCCGATAGGCGCACCCAGCGAAGCAGGTGATCTGCTTCAGGCTGGTGTGAACTGGTCGCACGTGCGCCCTCTTGCTTCAGCACTCCATACACCGCCTTCTTTGGAGCAGGCTGTCTTTTTCAAGTCCGTTGGGTGTGCCGCGTGGGATCTGGCTGCCTGCCGCGTTGTGGCGCACTAATCCTGCCTGAGTGTACCCACAGTCCATGTCCCCTTACACGAGGCCATGGACTATGGAGAGTGTCGTATTTACGCAGGAATATTCTGCACAATGGCGGCACCAAGTTCACGCGTGCCCGCAGTGCCACCCATATCTGGGGTACGGGGCGCTGCCGGATTTTCCAGCGTTTTTTCAATTGCCTGCATCACCAGCCCTGCGGCTTCTGGTTCCCCCAGATGTTCCAGCATCATGGCGGCAGCCCATATCTGCCCTACGGGATTGGCAATAAAGCGGCCAGCAATATCGGGTGCGGAACCGTGAACAGGCTCAAACATGGAGGGGTAAGCCCGTTCAGGGTTAATATTGGCCGAGGGGGCAACTGCTATTGTGCCCGTAACGCCCGGTCCCAGATCAGACAGAATATCCCCAAACAGATTACTGCCAACAACCACATCAAACCGCTCGGGGGACATGACAAACCGTGCGGCCAGAATATCAATATGGTACTGGTCCATCCGCACATCCGGATACTCTTTGCCAATCGCTTCAAACCGGGAATCCCAGTAGGGCATGGAATGGAAAAGACCGTTGGATTTGGTGGCTGACGTCACATGCAAACGCCCTAGTTTACGGGCATAGTCAAACGCGTAACGGAGAATACGGTCTGTTCCATAACGGGTGAATACCGCAGTCTGCATGGCTCCTTCGGATGGTGTGCCTTCACCGAACACGCCGCCAATCTGGGAATATTCGCCTTCACAGTTTTCGCGCACAATCCAGAAGTCGATATCGCCGGGCTTTTTATTAGCCAATGGGCACGGAATACCCGGCAAAAGCCGGACCGGGCGCAGGTTGACATACTGGTGAAACTCCCGCCGAATGGGAATAAGCAGTCCCCAAAGCGAAATATGGTCTGGAACGGACGGAAAGCCCACAGCACCCAGCAAAATGGAATCACTTTGCGAGAGCTGGTCAATGCCGTCCTTTGGCATCATCTGCCCGGTGCGCAGCCAGGTTTCGCAGTTCCAGTCATAATTGCGGAATTTTATTTCAAAATCGCAAATTTCCGCTACACGCTCCAGAACATTCAGGGCTTGCGGCATGACTTCCGTGCCAATACCATCTCCCGGAATAACGGCTATTTCATAAGTCCTCACGCGATTTTATCCTTATTACCAGTGCAACAGACACGTCTTTTTCAATCAGAGGGCATGCTCTTGTGTGGCGCATGTATGGGCAAGAGTATGCCAGTAGCGCACCCCTCTGGTTATGATTGAATCGTCAAAATCATAATCAGGGGAATGGAGTTTGTGAGACTCTCCATTCCCGATCATGGCATAGGCTCCGGGCTTTTTTTGCAGCATGAAGCCAAAATCCTCGGAAGCCAGACTAGGGGTAATATCCATATCCGGCGCAGGGCCACCCATTTGCGCGTCCAGTGCGCGCATGGCGTTGCGTGCAAGCTGTGTGGCATGGTGCTCGTTGACCGTAACGGGATAAGGCTGATGAAAATTCACCTGTATGGTAACGCCATGAGCCATCTGCAGCCCATTGCACAGGCGTTGCAGCCCATCCTTGAGTTCACCAAGCACCACCGGGTCCAGAGCACGCAGGGTGCCGGCCAGCCGGGCCGTTTCTGGCAATATGTTATCCGTCGTTCCTGCATCAAAAACACAGAAGGACACCACGGCAGGAATGGTGGGGTCCGTGCGGCGCGCCACCAGTAACTGGGCCTCCTGCACCAATGCAGCCCCAATGGTCAGCGGGTCCGTGCCCAGATGTGGCTGGGCGGCGTGGGACCCCTTGCCTGTAATCTGGATTGCAAAGCGCCAGCCACCTGCCATGATCGGGCCAGAACGAACCCCCATGCGCCCGGCTTCCAGCCCCGGCCAGTTATGCAGGCCAAAACAGTAATCCGTTGGAAAGAGATCAAACAGACCTTCATCTATCATGACCTGCGCACCAGCCCCGCCCTCTTCCGCAGGCTGGAAAACAAAGTGCACCCGCCCACATGGCGGTGGATCCGACTTAAGCAGTGCCGCTGCACCGAGTAGCATGGCCGTATGCCCATCATGCCCACAGGCATGCATAACCTCGGGTGTGCAGGATGCCCACGGCGTTTGTCCTGCCTCGCTTACTGGCAGGGCATCCATATCGGCGCGCAGCATAATGGCGGGGCCGGCAATTCCTGTATCCAGCGTGGCGACAACCCCTGTTCTGGCAAGGCCGGTATGGGGCGCGTAACCCAGATGACGCAAATGTTCGGCAACAAGGGCCGATGTTCTGTGCTCCTCAAACCTGAGTTCGGGATGCGCATGCAAATCCCTGCGGAGTTCAGCCAGAAAAGCCGCATCAACAGTCAATGGTTCCATAACTGTTTTACTCCGCCGCCATGAGCACGCTTTTAAGCCTCAGATTAGCTTCAAACGCCTGCCTGCCAAGGTCTTTGCCAATACCGGAACCGCCAAACCCGCCAGTTGGAATAACAAAATCTGAAGAACGGCCATAACGGTTTACCCACACTGTGCCAGCCTTGAGCGTACGAATGGCGCGCATGGCTCTGGGCAGGGAGGCAGTATGCACACCGGCCGCCAGCCCATAAACGGGATGTTCAGCCAGTGCAAATGCCTGATCATCCTCATCAAACACCTGTATGGCCAGTACGGGACCAAACACCTCTTCCTGCCATATGGGGCATTCTGCATTCTGCACCCTCACCATACCGGGGGAGAGGAAAACTCCACCAGTGTTCGTATCCATGCGTTTGCATGCGACCAATTCCTGAGCACCGGCATGCACACTGCCTTGCACCAATGCAAGAATACGGTCTGCCTGAGGTTCTGAAATAATGGGGGAATACGAGGCGTTTTCATCCCACGGGGCTAATGCCTTTACTTGCCCGCACCGTGCAACAAGTGCTGCAATCAAGGCTTCAGCCACACCACGCTGCACAATAAGGCGGGAACCGGTAACACACACCTGCCCGGCATTGCCCGTAAAGGCGCGGAAAATGCGGTCAGCCACATCATCCACACTCGGAATATCATCAAACACCAACTGCGGGCTTTTCCCCCCCAGTTCCAGCGTAACCGGCTTTGGCCCACTTTCGGCCGCAGCTTTCATGACTGCAATACCCGTGCGGGTGGACCCGGTAAAACTGAGTTTGCCAATAGCCGGATGCCGACAAATGGCCTCCCCCGTTGCAAGGCCAGTGCCCTGCACAACATTGAACAACCCTGCGGGCATTCCGGCCTCAACCGCCAGTTCCGCCAGTCTGACTATTGAAAACGGCGTCATTTCAGATGGCTTGAGCACTGTGCCATTCCCTGCGGCAAGGGCGGGCACCACTTTCCAGCTCGCCATGACCAGCGGAAAATTCCATGGCGCAATGGCCCCGGTCACGCCATAAGGTTCATACACGGTCATACCCAGAAGATTGGTGGCCGTTGCGGCTACGTCTCCACCAACCTTGTCGCAATACTCTGCAAAAAACCTTATCCCTTCAGCAAGGAAAGGAATATCCCAGCCAACTGTCTGGGCAATGGGGCGGGTGGAACAGACTGTTTCCAGCCGGGCCAGTTCCATGGCATTGCGTTCGACCAGATCAGCCCAGCGACGCAGAACTTTTGCACGCTCGCGTGGGGCACAGCTCGCCCACCCACTTTCGCGCTGTACGCGGGCAGCAGTTTGTGCGGCCTCGTCCACCAGAGCGGCTCCGGCTTCTGGCAGATATGCCAGAACACGGCCATTCCCTGGGCTGGTTACGGCAATATCCGCCCCACCGGGCACAAGCTTGCCTGCCAGAAAATGCCCAACGGGCAGCGCTACATCTTCTGGACGAAAACCAAGATTGCTCACGCTCTACTCCCCTGCATTGTGGCTGTTGCAAGCACCATATAGGTCATTGCGGTATCGTAGTTTTTCTTATCCCCACCGCTGGCGCAAATACTAAAACGGAGCAAAGAGCAATTTAATGCTTTCTGGTCGCCCTCACCCCCAGAACAGCACAATCCGCTATCACAACGACTGGTTACGGCACCATATTTTCCGCCTGTAGCAGCATAGGAAAAACAAGGCCAACAACACAACGGATACTAACTGCCATGACTCCAGAGACACTCGTATCACTCGATCGCGCTCATCTGATTCATCCCGTCTCATCATGGCGTGATCAGGAAGAACATGGACCTCGTATCCTGCAATCCGGTCAGGGATCATGGCTGACCGATATTCATGGCAACAAATTGCTCGACGGGTTTGCCGGGCTCTGGTGCGTTAACGTGGGTTATGGCCAGCAAAGTGTTGTGCAGGCCGCCGCAGAACAGATGACCCGCCTGCCCTACGCCACCGGCTATTTTGGCTTTGCAAGCGAGAGCGCCATTACCCTTGCCTCCCGCCTTGCTGCCGTAACCCCGGGGGATCTTAACCGGGTCTTTTTCTCTCAAGGTGGGTCAGATGCCGTGGATAGCGCCCTGCGCTTTATCCGCTTTTACCAGCATGCCCGTGGCACACCAGAAAAACGCCATGTGATTGGTCTGGCCCGTGGCTACCACGGCAGCACTTATACCGGTGCTGGCCTTACTGCTCTTGCTGCTTTCCACCGCAATGCGGATGTGCCTCTAGCCTGGCAGCATCACATTCCCAGCCCCGACCCTTACCGCCACCCCAAAGGACCGGATGCCGCCGCCATCATTGCTGCCTGTGTGGCTGACCTCCACAACAAGGTGGCCGAACTTGGTGGGCCTGAACACGTAGCCGCATTCTTCTGTGAACCCGTGCAGGGGTCGGGCGGTGTTGCTGTGCCTCCGGTAGGGTGGCTGAGTGCCATGCGCAACGCCTGCCGGGAGCTGGATATTCTGTTTGTAACAGACGAAGTGATTACCGGTTTTGGCCGCACCGGTCCCCTGTTTGCCTGTGAGCATGAAAATGTTGTGCCGGACATGATGACCGTCGCCAAGGGCCTGACATCTGGCTACGCCCCTATGGGCGCCGTATTCATGAGCGAGGGCATGTATGCCACAATCCGCGATGCAACCCCCGCAGGTGTTGCTGTCGGTCATGGCATGACCTACAGCGCCCACCCCGTTAGTGCTGCCATTGGCCTTGCCGTGCTGGACCTTTACCAGAACGGGCTACTTGAAAACGGCGTACGCTCCGGCGTGCATCTGGCCAAGCGCCTTGCCAGCATGAAAGACCATCCTCTGGTGGGCGATACCCGGTCCATGGGCATGCTTGCAGCCATTGAACTGGTGACAGACAAACAGGCCAAAACCAAGCCTGCCGCCTCTTTGGGTATTTCCAAAAAACTGGCCAGAATTGGTTACGAAAATGGCGTTCTGTTCCGCGCCTTTGGCGATGACATCATCGGGCTGGCTCCTCCATTGTGCATGACGCTGGAAGAGACAGATATTCTGTGCGATCGTATCGAGGTCGTATTGAACACCTTGCTGGACGACAAGGACATAGCCGCAGCAATTGCCTGAGACACCGAGCCGTGGCGCAAACACCGCCACGGCCATGGCAGGAGATCCACCCTCATGAAGGGACTTTTCCGACGTGTGTCCGAAACACAACGGTCACTCATTACCATCACAGTCAACGGACAGCCCGTAACAGCGCTTGAGGGAGACACCATTCTAACCGCGCTCCTTCTGGCTGGCGCGCAACTCCGTTTGAACGAGTTCGATCAAAAACCACGCGCGGGTTTCTGCCTCATGGGAGCCTGTCAGGATTGCCGCGTATGGACTGAAAGCGGCGATGAACTGCGTGCCTGTTCCACCCCGGCCACCCCCGGCCTACGTATAGTGACAGCAGAGGTGCCATGGACAAGCCAGTAGTTATTGTTGTCGGAGCGGGGCCTGCTGGCACACGCGCGGCACAAACCCTTGCCCAGGCAGGCCTACGCCCGATTGTGCTGGACGAAAATCGCCAGCAGGGTGGCCAGATCTACCGCAGGCAACCGGAAAATTTCATACGCCCGGCCTCAAAGCTCTATGGGGCGTCTGCACGTGCCGCCACAGCATTGCACAAGGCTTTTGCAGACTTGCTCCCCCGTATCGACTACCGCCCCGAAACACTGGCATGGGGCGTTGTGGACCAGCAGGTTCTGGTTGAACATAACCAGCGGGTGGATGCCATTTCCTATGATGCGCTGATCATTGCCACGGGGGCTACCGACCGCATTATGCCCTGCCCCGGCTGGACATTACCCGGCGTATTTACCCTTGGGGGTGCCCAGATCGCGCTCAAAGCACAGGCCTGCGCCGTTGGTGCGGCCCCAGTCTTTATGGGTACGGGACCGCTTCTGTATCTGGTCGCGTGGCAATATCTCAAAGCCGGTATAAAACCGCAGGCGGTACTGGATACATCAACCCTTAAAACCCGCCTTAAAGGCCTGCGCGGCCTTCGCCACCGGCCCGCCATACTGGCGCAGGGTGTGCGTTATATGGCCGAGCTCATGCGTGCAGGCGTGGCCCTGCATGCAGGGATTCAGCCCGTGCGCATAGAAGAGCGGGATGATGAAGGCGGGTTGCGTGTAAGAGGTGTAACCTGGCGCAACAGCCGAGGCCAGCTACGCCATACCGTGGGGGATGCCGTAGGCATGGGGTATGGCCTGCGCTCGGAAACGCAACTGGCCGACCTGTTGAAATGCGATTTCGCTTTTGACTCCATATCCCGCCAGTGGCTGCCCATTACGGACGTGGATGGTGCAACCTCACAACAGGGTGTTTATACGGCCGGTGATGGCGCTGGCATACGCGGCGCGGATGGTGCTGAATCTGCTGGAGCTCTGGCCGCCCTGCGCTGCCTTGCTGATCTGGGCTTTAGTGTATCCCCTCAGGAAGTCGTACGTTTGCGTAAGGCGCTGGAGCCTATGACTGCCTTCCGTGAAGGATTGGAAGCGGGTTTTCCGTGGCCATGGCGTCATGCCGCCTCCTTGCCGGACGAGACTGTTATCTGCCGCTGCGAAAACGTGACAGCGGGAGATATCCGCCGTGCGGCCGGGTCTCTGGACGCACCGGAACTCAACCGCGCCAAAGCCTTTGTACGTGTGGGCATGGGCCGTTGTCAGGGGCGCATGTGCGGCCTTGCCGGGGCAGAAGTTCTGGCAGCCGCCCGAAAAACGCCCATTGAACAGGCAGGCCGCATCCGCAGTGCAGCTCCCATTAAACCCTTACCCGCCAAAATCCGGGGTATTATGACATGAGCCATCCTGCCCAGCCTGTTACAAACACCACTGCACGAGCCGATGTTATTATTGTTGGCGGCGGTATTATGGGGGCTGCAACCGCGTTTTTTGCGCGCCAGCGGGGTTTGTCCGTTATTCTGCTTGAGCGCGATCTGGTCGGCCAATATGCCTCAGGCACCAATTTTGGTAATGTGCGCCGTCAGGGCCGTTTTTTGCCCCAGCTCCCCCTTGCCAACAGGTCCCGCGCCCTATGGGGCGACCTTCCCCGCCTGATTGGAGAAAATGTTGAATTCCTGCCCACTGGACATGTACGCGTTGCCTTTAAAGCCGAGGACAGTGCCCGACTGGAAAAATACGCGCAGGACTGCAAACCCTACGGGCTAGAACTGGAGCTTTACAATGGTCGCAAGGCTGTAGAGCGCTTTCCCATGCTCGCGCCGGATGTAGACTGCGCCTCTTTTTCTCCGCTTGACGGGCACGCCAACCCCCGCCTTGCCGCTCCGGCTTTTGGCCGCGCGGCGCGACGGGCGGGTGCCACCGTGCAGGAACGGACTGAAGTCAGCCATATTACGCGCACAGCAGAAGATTTTGTGGTGGAAACTGCTGATGGTCTACGCTTTACTGCCCCACTGCTCCAGATTTCCAGCGGAGCATGGGGACAAAGAATGGCTGCCGCTTTTGGCGAAAACCTTCCCCTCACCCCCAAAGCACCACAGATGGGGGTAACAGAACCCGTTCCTTACCGTATTCACCCGGTTATCGGCTATGCTTCGTGGGTAGAAGAAGAAGGCGTATATCTGCGGCAGGTGGAACGCGGGAATATTGTATTTGGTGGCGGGCTGCGCAGCACCGTGGACCTGAATACCAAACGAGCACAGCTTAACCCGCTGAACCTCGTACGGCAGATGCCACATCTGGAGCGCATTCTACCCGACTTTGCCCGCCTGCGCATTATCCGGACATGGAGCGGCATTGAAGGCTATACTGATGATGATCTACCCGTCATGGGGCCAAGCGCTCGTGTGCCGGGTCTTTTTTATGCCTTTGGTTTCTGTGGTCATGGTTTTCAGCTCGGGCCGGGTGTAGGGGCCACCATGGCAGACCTTCTGGCTACGGGTAAAACCGAAATTCCCCTTGAACCGTTCAGCATTACCCGGTTTGCGGCCCCGGTTAGCCCATAACATTCCCTGATCTGCCTGCCGTTTTGGGGCGGGCAGATCAGGCCAGATATGTCCACCGCATTATCTGTGGTCCCTTTTCCAACATACAGAAGGCTCTGCTGCATAAACCAAGAAAGCAGTAGCATTCTCCATTCGGTTTATGTTGTCATACCGTAACGTTAACCAGACGGATAAAAACATCATGACGACGTTCAGGCCAAAATTCGTAACATTTGACTGCTACGGCACACTGACCCGCTTTCGCATGAGCGACATGGCGCGCGAGCTTTACGCAGATGTCGTTCCCCCCGAAAGCATGGAACAGTTCTGCAAGGACTTTGCCGCCTACCGGCTGGACGAGGTTCTTGGCCCATGGCAGCCCTACCGTTACGTGCTGCTCAATGCCGTGGAACGCACCTGTAAAAAGTGGAATGTTCCCTTCGCACCAGAAGTAGCCAACAAGTTTTATGAAGCCGTTCCCACCTGGGGTCCATGGGACGATGTGCCCGCAGGGCTGTCCAAGGTTGCCAAGGAAGTGCCTCTGGTCATCCTTTCCAACGCATCCAATACACAAATCCACTCCAATGTAGCCAAGCTTGGCGCACCTGTGCATGCTGTCTTTACGGCGGAAGACGCGCAGGCATACAAACCGCATATGCGTGCATTTGAATACATGCTGGACAAGCTGGGTTGCGGCCCGGAGGACATCCTGCATGTTTCATCCTCCCTGCGTTATGACCTGATGACCGCGCATGATTTGGGTATTCGCAACAAGGTTTTTGTCGCTCGCGGGCATGAACCCTCCACGCCGTATTACGGTTACACCGAGATCCCCGACATTGGTGGCCTCCCCGGCGTTCTGGGCCTCTAAGCCTTCACTCCGGAGCGGGGCGATTACGCCAATATAGTATTCGCCCCGTTCTGTTTCCTTTTCCCCCTGTTTTCCCCCAGTTGGAGCGTGTTGATGCTGAACCGACGCAACATGATGAAACAGGGAACATGCCTGCTGGCCTCAGGTTTTTGTGCGGTTCAACCGTGGTCAGGTGCTGCGTGGGCGGCTGGTGGCAATGCTGACGGAGCCGGTTTGGCAGAAGCCAGGCCGCAGGACGCACAACCCCGCACCGGCGGGCACGTGCGGGCCGCCTCCACCTCAGGCTCCCTGAGCGATACGCTGGACCCTGCGCGTCAGTCCATGGCGACTGATTACATGCGGGGCAATATGTTTTACGATGGTCTTGTCGCACTGGACGAGACCCTGACCCCCCATCCCGCCCTTGCCCTGAGCATCGACAGCACCGATTTCAAAACATGGCATATCCAGTTACGCAGTGGCGTATGCTTCCATGATGGGGCACCCCTGACATCGGCTGATGTTGTGTATTCCATCCTTCGCCATAAAGCACCTGAGCTTGGATCGCAGGTCCATTATCTGGCCATGGCCATGCGCACCGTAAAAGCCGATGGACCACTTGGCGTCGTGATCGAACTGGATGCACCCAATATTGCATTCCCTTCTGTTCTGGGGTTGACCAATTTTGCCATTATCCGCGATGGTACAACCCAGTTTCATAAAGCCAATGGTACTGGTCCGTTTACCTGTGCCGTTTTCCAGCCCGGCATCCGCTCAGTAGCCCTACGCAATCCCAATTTCTGGAAATCTGATGGCGTATGGGTAGATTCTCTTGAACTCATTTCCATCAGTGATGATATGGCACGGCATAATGCCCTGCTCTCGGGTGATGTGGACATTATTGCTTCCGTGGACCCCCGGCTTGTAGCACTCATCCGCAAACGCAATATCTCAGTGCTGGAAAGCCCGACAGGGACTTACACCAATCTGGCTATTCGTCAGGATGTGGGGCCGGGCCAGAACCCGGATTTTGTGCAGGCGATGAAGCTGCTGTTCAACCGCGAACAGATGCGCAGTTCCATTTATCTGGGCTTTTGCCGCACAGGCAACGACCAGCCCCTCCCCCCCGAACACCGTGACTGCAATACAACCCTGCCTCAGACCAGATTTGACCCGGACAAGGCGAGATTCCTGCTCAAAAAAAACGGTTTTCTCAACCAGAGCCTGCCACCACTCATCTGCTCTCCCGCGGCAAACGGGTCTGTGGAAATGGCCGTGCTCCTCCAGAATGCGGCCCAGAACATCGGATTGAAGCTGGATGTACGCCGTATGCCTGCTGATGGGTACTGGAGCCAGTCATGGATGCGTTTCCCCATGGGGTTTGGCAATGTTAACCCCCGTGCCTCCGCGGATATGACCTTTGCGCTCAGCTTTACCTCGACTGCCCCATGGAATGAATCCCACTGGCGCGACCCACAGTTCGACCAGTTGCTCGCCCTCAGCCGCCAGGAGCCAGATTCTGCAAAACGGCGCGCCCTGTATAACGATATGCAAGCCATGATCCATACGGGTTCGGGCGTATGCATTCCAAGCTTCATTACCAGTCTGGATGGCTTTCACCCCCGCATACAGGGTTTACGCCCACATCAGGGGGGGCAGTTGATGGGGTATAATTTTGCCCGTCACATCTGGGTGGATGAACAGACGCCCCCCTCCGCAGCAGGGGGGACTGCTCCATGACGGCAAAGCTTGGCATAGCCATTGCCCGCAGGCTTGGCGCATCCTGCGTATCGCTTGTTTTTGTAGTGGTCGCGGTCTTTTTTATTACCTCCGCCCTGCCCGGCGATGTGGCGCAATCCCTTCTGGGGCAGGCGGCAACACCAGATGCGGTTGCCGCCCTGCGTCACAGCCTGCGGCTGGACGAACCTGTTCTTCTGCGTTTTGCAAGCTGGGCAGGTGGATTGCTCCGGGGTGACTTTGGCATGTCACTGGTCAGCCACCAGCCTGTCATGAGCATGGTGCACGAACGCCTTCTGCACTCGCTTTTACTGGCTGGTATTACAACGCTTTTTGCAGTTCCCATGGCTTTGCTGCTTGGCACGCTTTCGGCCATATTCCGCAATACGGTTTTTGACCGTTGTGTGTCCGTACTGACACTTTGCGTTGTTTCTGTTCCCGAGTTTCTGGTCGCAACACTGGCGGTTCTGGTGTTTGCCGTGCAACTGCACCTGCTGCCCGCCCTTGCCAGTATCAGTGATATTCATTCCATCGGATCGTTTCTGGCGGCGTTCTCCATGCCGGTCGCCACACTGGGATGTGTGATTGTGGGGCAGATGGCACGCATGACACGCGCCGTCATGGTGAATGTGCTCAGCTCATCATGGGTGGAAATGGCCGTACTCAAGGGAGTATCTCCCACAGCCATTATCCTGCGCCACGTTTTACCCAATGTTGTAGCGCCACTGTTCAATGTGATGGCGCTCAGCCTTTCCTACCTGCTCGGAGGCGTGGTCATTGTGGAATCTGTTTTTCATTACCCCGGGATCGCCAGTCTGATGGTGGATAGTGTGACATCACGCGATATTCCGCTGGTACAATCCTGTGCTCTCATCTTTTGCGCCGCCTATCTGCTGCTGACCACGCTGGCCGATATTGTCGCCCTGTTCTCCGCGCAGGAAAGGAGCCGTGCATGATGCTGACCCTGCCCCTGCCACGCTCCCTGACCCCATTTTTGCAGGCACCAGCACTCCTCGCCATGCTGTGGCTGCTACTGGCCCTTATCGGGCCATGGATTGCTCCTTACCTGCCCGGAGAAGTGGTGAGCACCACCGTATTCGCTCCCGTGTCGGTCCAGCATCTGCTGGGCACGGACTATCTGGGCCGCGATGTACTGACCCGCCTGCTCTATGGCATCAGCAGCACCGTACTGCTTTGTGCGGCTTCCACAGTCATGGCCTGCGGCGTTGGCGCCTTTCTGGGCATGATGGCGGCCCTTAAACGAGGGATGACCGATACCCTGCTCTCACGCTTCATGGATGGTGTGATTTCCATCCCCTCGCTGTTAAGCGGGCTTGTGGCGGTGGCAACCTTTGGCTCCTCCATGCCGGTGCTTGTACTGGCGATGGCATGCATTTACTTGCCCGGTTCCTACCGCACATGCCGGATGCTGGCACTCTCCATCGTGCAGAAAGACTTCATCCTTGCCGCACGGATGCGGGGAGAAAAAACGAGCTATCTGGTCCTGCGGGAAATCCTGCCCAACATGGCAGGACCAGTGCTGACCGATGTGGGGCTACGGTTTATTTATGCCGTAAGATTACTGAGCAATCTCAGCTTTCTGGGTGTCGGGTTACAACCCCCGCAGACAGATCTCGGCTCCCTCACGCGGGAAAATCTGCTGGGTCTTGTTTACGGAGCGCCAGCCGTTATCGCGCCAGCACTGACCATTGCGTTTCTGACCGTGGGGCTCAATCTTGCTCTGGACAGTAAAGGGCGCCGCCAATGAACGGGTATTCTACCCTGCCCCTTATTACGGTCCGGAACCTCTGTCTGACTGGCCGCAGGGCCGCAGGACCGGAAACCACCATTGTCTCCAATGTCAGTTTTGACGTGGCGGAAGGTGAGATGCTGGCTTTGATCGGTGAATCCGGCTCAGGTAAAACCAGCATTGCCCTTGCCCTGACCGGCTATGCCCGCGCGGGCTGCCGTATCGCTCAGGGCGAGTTACGGGTAGCCGGACACGACGTACGCAGCATGGATGCGGGCGAATTACGCAGCTTTCGGGGCAAAACCATTGCCTATATTGCCCAGAATGCCGGTGCCGCCTTTAACCCGGCCCTGCCTCTTATGGAACAGGTGATCGAACCGGCCCTGACCCACCACATCCTCCGTCGCAAGGAGGCCGTGGACCATGCCATAGCACTGTTCGAAATGATGGCCCTGCCCACGCCCCATACTATTGGCGCGCGCTACCCGCATGAATGTTCAGGGGGACAACTCCAGCGGATCATGGCCGCCATGGCGCTGATAACCGAACCTGAAGTGGTTATTTTTGATGAACCCACAACAGCACTGGATGTAACGACACAGATCGAAGTGCTGGAAGCTTTTAGGCTCGCCATGCGCAAGTGTGGGTTTACGGGTGTTTATGTCACCCATGATCTGGCCATTGTCGCCCAGATGGCCGACCGCGCCGTTGTGCTCAAAAATGGCAGCGTGCAGGAAGAAGGCCTGACCAGACAGATCCTGAGCAAGCCCACCCAGCCTTATACCCGCCAGCTTGTTGCAGCCAGCCAGCAGCACCTGCGCAACCACAATGCGTTGCCGCCCGCGACACCGTTGCTTGATGTGCAGAATCTGATGGTCGGTTATGGGGCCATTATGGCCGACGGTCACCCCAGACATACCATTGTCAACAACGTAAGCCTGCCCGTTCGCGCGGGTGAAACACTGGGGATTATTGGCGAATCAGGTTGTGGTAAAAGTACCCTTATCCGGGCCATAGCCGGTATTCAGCCCTGGTCAGGGGGCAACATGCTCTTTGCTGGCCAGCCCCTCCCCCCCAGAATTGAGGACCGTACCCCCCAGCAGCACCAGCACCTGCAACTGGTCGCGCAGAACGCGGATCTGGTGCTTAATCCGGCCCTGAGCGTAGGTGCCACGCTCCGCCGTGTTCTGACATTTTATAACGAAGATGCCTCGGACGCAGCCCTGAACCGGGTTCTGGACATGGTGCGCCTGCCTGCTGCCGTGGCCGGGCGCTACCCCACCCAGCTTTCCGGTGGCCAAAAACAGCGCGTCAACCTTGCGCGCGCTCTGGCCGCCCGCCCCCGGCTTGTGCTCTGCGATGAAATTACCGCAGCGCTCGATACCGTTGTGGCCGCCGCCATTCTGGACCTGATGATGGAACTCAAGCGCGAGCTGGGGCTATCGTGGCTTTTTGTTACGCATGACCTGCACGCGCTCCGTTCTGTCTGTGATCATGTGGCTGTTCTGTACGCCGGGCATTGCGTGGAGTTCTCCACGGCGTCCGCCATGAACACGCCCCCACACCACCCCTATACCCGCAAGCTGGAAAACTCCGTGCCAGAAATGCAGCCCGGCTGGCTGGACGAGGTTATTCGGCAAAACGGATTAAAACCGGGCAGAACGACCCCGGTTCCTGCTCATGGCTGCTGCTACATGCCGCGATGCCCGGTCGCTGTCGCAGACTGTGCTCAAACCCTACCCCCAACGTGGCAGGCGCCTTCTGGCGCACTGATTAACTGCCACTTACAGGCATCAGACCTATCCTGATCCCCTTTTTATGAGGAGAAATACCATGGCGCAACCTGCCCTGACTGATTCCACACTCTTCCGCCAGCAGGCTTTTATAGCCGGTATCTGGTGTGATGCGGGAGACAACCAGCGGATTGATGTGGATAATCCGGCAACGGGAACCATTATTGGTTCCGTGCCAGCCTGCACTGCACAGGACACCCAACAGGCGATTGAAGCCGCACGCATGGCGCAACTGGCCTGGAGGCGCAAAACCGGCACGCAGCGGGCCGAAGTGCTGGCCACATGGTACCAGCTTGTTATGGACAATTTGGAAGACCTTGCCACGATCATGACCGCAGAGCAGGGTAAGGTTCTGGCTGAAGCACGGGGAGAAGTGCGTTATGCTGCATCTTTCCTTAAATGGTATGCCGAAGAAGCGCGCCGGAACGAGGGCAGTATTCTAAGCACGACAGACCCCGCCAGACGCGTACTGGTGCTTAAACAGCCTATTGGGGTCACGGCCGCCATTACACCGTGGAACTTCCCGCTGGCCATGATCACCCGCAAATGTGGCCCAGCTATTGCTGCAGGGTGCAGCATGGTCATCAAACCTTCTGAACTGACACCTTTTTCCGCCCTTGCCCTTGCCGTGCTGGGCGAACGTGCTGGCCTGCCTACAGGGTTGCTGAGCGTGATTACAGGCCTGCCCGCAGCGGTGGGCAAAGTCCTGACCGAGAGCCCGGTTGTACGCAAGCTCACCTTTACTGGTTCTACGGGTGTTGGCAAAATCCTGCTCGGACAGTCTGCCGCGACCGTAAAAAAATGCAGCATGGAGCTGGGCGGCAATGCGCCCTTCCTTGTGTTTGATGATGCGGATGTGGAAGCCGCAGCCGAGGGTATTATACAAAGCAAGTTCCGCAATGCCGGGCAGACCTGCGTCTGCGCCAACCGCGTACTGGTGCAGGAAGGCATATGGGACCGCCTGCTTGAGGCCGTTATGCGCAAGGTCGAAGCCTTGCAGGTGGGTGCTGGCATGGACGAGGGCAGCACGATTGGGCCGCTTATCAATGATTCTGCCGTAGCCAAAGTACGCGCCCATGTGGAGGATGCCTTGAGCCGGGGGGCCCGTTACGTGGGTGCGCCCCTGCGCACGGAAGGCCGTTTTGTCTGGCCGGTCGTGCTTGAAGGTGTAACCACTGAAATGCGTGTGGCTCACGAGGAAACATTTGGCCCCGTACTGCCCCTGTTCCGCTTTAAAACGGAAGAAGAAGCCATAGACATCGCCAACAATACGCCTTTCGGGCTGGCCGGCTACTTTTTTACCAACGACATCCGTCGTTTGTGGCGCGTGGGGGAAGCACTGGAATTTGGTATGATCGGGCACAATACCGGCGCCATTTCCATGGAAAGCGTGCCTTTTGGCGGGATCAAGGAATCCGGCCTTGGCCGCGAAGGAGGGCATGCGGGCATGGAAGAATTTCTGGAAACAAAAAGTCTGCACCTTGGCGGGCTTGACGTTTAACATCCGGAACATTCTGATCAGTATTTCATCAGCCCCGCGCCGGGGCTGACCCATCCTTGCGCTGGAGATCGTCTCTGCCATGCAGCCCACCCCAAAGCTGGACAGAATTGACCTTAAAATTCTTACGCAGTTGCAGCGCAATGGTCGTCTGACCAATGTCGAACTTGCCAACAGGGTTGGTCTTTCGGCCAGCCCATGCCTGATCCGTGTCAAACGGCTGGAAGCTGCTGGCTACATAACAGGCTACGGCGCTCAGATTGATATCCGTAAGATCACGTCCATCCTGACCGTGTTTACGGAAATCACCCTGTCTGATCACAGACGCCATGATTTCGCACGTTTTGAAAACCATGTCAGCAAGCTTGATACCGTTGTGGAATGCCACCTGATCAGCGGTGGGTATGACTATCTGGTCAAGTTTATTACCCGCGACGTGGAACATTACCAGACGATCATGGAAAACCTTCTTGAGCTGAACATCGGGATCGAGAAGTACTTCAGTTATATCGTGATAAAATCCCCTATTGTAAAAGAATCTTTTCCGATTCAGGACTTTTTCCCGGAGCAGAAAATTTGACCCAGACCGCAACCTCCCCCCCAATCCTGCAGACCCAGCTCGCATTCCGCCCCATGACCCCGGAAGATCTTCCTCAGGCATGGCAGCTCTCCAAGGATCTGGCATGGCCCCACAGGCTGGAAGACTGGGAGCAGATGCTTGCTCTGGGCAATGGGTTTGTCGCCACAACCATGGACGGCTCCATTGTGGGGACGCTCCTGTGGTGGGCATGGGGCCCCCAGGCAGCCAGTCTGGGCATGATTATTGTCAGCCACGCATGGCAGGGGCATGGCATAGGCAAACACCTTATGGCTTTGGCCCGGCAGGCCCTGCCAGGTTACAGGCTCCACCTGAACGCCACATCCGCCGGAGTTCCGTTATACGAAAAAAGCGGCTTTCGTTCCACGGGTGTCGTCATGCAACATCAGGGCAATGTTTCCACCGTCCCCCTGATCCCCCTTCCAGAAGGCTGCCGTATGCGGCCAATGGGCACTGCAGATCTGGACGCGATCTGTGCCATGGACAAAGCGGCTCTCAAACTCGACCGCTCTACCCTGCTCACGCGGTTGATGGAGGATGGACGCGGTATTCTTGTGGATTCAGAAAAAGGTATTCTGGGTTTTTCCTTCTGCCGTAAATTTGGCTGGGGGCAGGCCACAGGCCCGATTATTGCACTGGATCAGGCTTTTGCCCTGCCCATGCTGGCCTACTGGGCTGGAACCTGCGCAGGGCAGTTCCTGCGCGTGGACATTCCACAGGACGAAACCGTGGCAGGACTGCTTGACCAGTGGGGCCTGTTATGTGTGGGCTCTGTTGTATCCATGTCCACCGAGATGTCTGAAGCCAGAGATGCAACCATACAGTCCCCCACCTGCTATGCCCTGTGCAGCCAGGCGCTGTGTTGAGACTGGTACGACTATTCTTATTTTGTAGGAAACTACGCTATGTCTTTTCTGCTCAAATCCACCCGTGCGCGCGCAGAAGTCTGGAAGCCACTGTTCCAAAAAGCGCTGCCTGACCTTCCCTTCCATATCTGGCCGGAAACTGGAAACCCGGAGGATGTGCGCTTCATTGCCGCATGGGAGCCTCCGGCGGACCTGCTTGAGCACTTTCCCAACCTTGAGGTCCTGTTTTCAGTCGGGGCGGGTGTTGACCAGTTCGATATGAGCGCAATACCCGAGCATGTGACCATTATCCGCATGATCGAACCCGGCCTGACGGACGGGATGGTTGAGTACGTTCTGTGGGCAACCCTGACATTGCACCGCGAGATACTGACCTACCTGGCCGAGCAGAAGCAGCATGTCTGGAAAACCCGACATAACAAAATAGCCTCACAGCGCCGGGTGGGTGTTATGGGTCTGGGCACGCTCGGTACCCCGGTGGCCAGCGCTCTGGCCCATGCCGGGTTTAACTGTCGCGGCTGGTCACGCTCACGCCATGCTGTAACCAATGTAGCCTGTTACGCAGGTGCGGAGGAACTGGACGCTTTTCTGGCTGAAACAGATATCCTGATCTGCCTGCTCCCGCTTACAGACGCTACACGGGGCATGCTCAACGCCGATCTGTTTGCAAAACTGCCTAAAGGGGCGCAACTCATCAATGTTGCACGGGGTGCGCATCTTGTAACACCAGACCTGCTTGCGGCCCTTGATAGCGGCCAGATTGGAGCGGCCATTCTGGACGTAACGGACCCCGAGCCTCTCCCCGCGGACAGTCCTTTATGGACGCACCCCAATGTGTTGATCACTCCCCATGTGGCCAGCAATAGTCAGGCAGAAACCGCAGGACGTGTGCTCCTTGATACCGTACAACGCTATCTGGCTGGGGAGCGGGATTTTCCCTCTAAAGTCAATCGCTCCAAAGGCTATTAACCGTTTATCTGGCAATATAAAAACAGGCGGGGATCGTAATCCCCGCCTGTTCCGCCTCCCTGCTTGACTCCCCGTGGCTGTTAACAGCGTTCCGGTCACCCCGGTATAGGGAGTGACCGGATGGAAGCATAAGACACTCAGGGCTCCAGATTCTGCACATAATCCTTGGCCCGGTAGTATGCCCCCACAACCGGCAGGAAGTGTGACGCCAGACCATAAAACGGAATCTTTGGCCAGGACCGCCCTGCAAGTGGGTTGGTACCGCTCATGCCACTCATGGCTTCAGCCATACGCTGGCCCATGTAAACAGACATCTGTGTACCATGCCCGCTATACCCCATGGTGTAATACACACCATTCCACTGGCCAGCACGTGGCAGACGGTCAACAGTCATATCCACGTCCCCACCCCAGCAATACTCTATTTTAACATCTGGCAAGGCAGGAAGTGTCCGGCGCATGGCGGCGAGCAGCATATGCCCACTTGCAATATCCGTTGTGGTCCGTGAACGTGAAAAACTGGCACGACCGCCAAAAATAAGCCTGTTATCCGCCGTTGCCCTAAAATAGTTATGGATGTTCTGCATCGTCACCACATTGCGGCCACCGGGCATGACCTGCTCAAGAGTTGTGGCATCCATGGGCTCGGTTGCGACAATGAAGCTCCCCACCGGCATAATACGCTGGCGGAACCAGGATGGACCATGCCTGCTGGTGCCAGTTGCCATAAGCACGTTTTTTGCAAAAATCCGGCCATGCGGAGTTGAAACCTCAAAACCTCCCTTACCGGATTTGATCCCGGTCATGGGCGTGTTTTCAAAAATCAGGCCGCCCGCCTTCATAACCGACTGGGCCAGCCCCACACCAAAGCGGCCCATATGCATGCGCGCACTCTGCGGATAGATCAGCCCACTGTTAAACAGATCTGATTCCAGTTCACTCCTGATCTGCTGCCCATCTATAAACTTTACGTCTGGGTCGGCTTCTTTCTGGAGTTTTTCATAATCAGACAACAGAGCAGCCCGATGGGCCTGCAAGTTGCCAACCTTGAGCTTGCCGCAGCGCTCAAAATCGCAGTCAATCGCGTTATCCCGCACAACGGTCTCAACCGTATCAACCGCCGCGTTAAAGACCCTGTAAAGAGATGTTGCCTTATCTACCCCCATATTTTTGCATGCGAAGGAAAAGCTGCCCGCGAGGCCGTTATTCACATGGCCACCATTCCTGCCCGAAGCCTCGCCCACCACGCGCTCACGCTCAAGCAGAACAACAGATGCGCCCAGCTGGCGTAACCGCAGGGCAGCGGAAAGGCCGCTAAATCCCCCCCCTACCACCACGGCATCCACTGAGCCGGGCAGAGCGGCAATGGGGCTGGCTGTAAATGATGGAGCTGTTTCCAGCCAATAAGAGGTTAACTTCATAACGCGTTCCTCATAACCTTATCAGGAAAAGGTAATATGACTAGCCTGGGAAAGGCTGAGCCCTGCTGTTTCTGGTGCCCAACGCCAGGATATAAGTGCCCCAAGGGCAAGAAGAGCAAAAGCGCCAAAAAGGGTTGCCTGCACGCCAAAATGGGCCACTCCAACAGGGAGCAGAAAAGTACCCAAAGCAGCCCCCAGCCTACTGGCAGAGGAGGCAAAACCAACCGCAGTGCCACGTATTTCTGTTGGGAACAGCTCATTTGGATACACGAACTGAAGGCCACTCCCCGCAGCTTCCACGGCTGAATACACAATAAATGCAACCAGAACCGCCCATCCGGCCTGCCCCGGCCAGACCACAATAAAGAGTAGCGAGAGTGCAGCCAGCACAAAAGACCAGATCAGGAGCGTTCTGCGCCCGATTCTGTTGATCAGCCCGAATGTGACCGGCAGAATACCAAGGAACGTAAAGCATGTGACCACACAGGCCGCAAGAACTGGATTGGTCAGGTGCATTTGCGCCAGAATTTGCGCCTGCAGGGTATGGATGGAAAAGGCAGGAGCACTTTGCAGTATCCAGAACACACTCACAAAAAGCAGCAATCCCCGGTAGCGTGGGCTGCACAGCAGAGCCATAACCTGCCGTATTCCCCCATCAGTTCCCGCAGGAGAAGGCGCTTCAAACGCAACATCCATATTCAGGAATGTTTTAACAATATGCCGCGCTTCCGCCACCCGCCCAACGCTGAGCAGCCAGAGAGGAGATTCCGGCATACCCGCACGGCACAGCAGTAAAAAAAGTGATGGTACAAAGCTGGAGCCAAGAATAAGCTGCCAGTTACCGGGAAAAAACGAAAGCAGCGCATACCCGACAATAAAACTGCACACATACCCCAGCCACCAGAAGGTAATCAGCCCGCTCAGTGCCGGTCCACGCCAGCGCCGGGGCATGAACTCGGTCACGTAAGCTGTCGCAATCGGGTAATCCGCGCCAATGGCAATGCCGATAAGAAAACGCCAGACCAGCAGACCGGCAAAGCTGACACAAAAAAACTGGGCGGCGGAAAAGACCGTGAACATAAGAATGTTCACGGTATAGAGGATCTTGCGCCCGAACCGGTCAGAGGTGACCCCTCCCGCCAGCCCTCCCACAAAAACACCGGCCAGAGAGGCAGCCCCCACAAACCCGGTAGCGTTGGCTCCCAGATGGAAACTGGAAACCAGTAACGGAAGCACAACACCAATAATGCCCAGAATATAGCCGTCGCAAAAAGGGCCACCACCAGCAATAAGCGCTAGACGTAAATGAAAGGCCGATGCTGGTATGTCATCAAGGGTCCGGACTTCCATGCCTTGTATCCTCTCAGGAGTATAACATTTGCAGGCCACCCTGGTCTGCCAGGTCTGCGAGTTCCTTCAAGGTAGAAAAATGATAGTCTGGCTTTGTCAGGGTTTCGACCGCAATGGTGCCACCAAACCCACCGATGGCTTTGCGCCGCTCAATCCAGCATACCGTATAGCCCAGTTTACGGGCTATTCCGATGTCATGGTACTGGCTTTGTGCAACGTGCAGAATGTCTCCTTGCAGAATACCATCCCGGCTCAGGCGGCCCCGGGCAAAACCAAAAAAGGCGGTATCCGGTTTTTCGCACAGGGCATCATCCACCGTGATGGAATCATGGAATGGCATGCCGAGCGTTTTTTCCATGCCTGAAAAAGCCCAGCGTTGCGTGTTGGTCATGGCAACGAGCTTGAAGTGCCTGCCAAGGCGCTGCATGGCTTCCACACTATCTGCAAACGCGGGCCAGTCTTTGGCCGCGTAAACAAATGCATCAGCGTAAGCCTCAGTTTCAGGCAGGCCGAACTGCGCAGCCAGTTGCAGGTAAATGGGCTTTAAATCCTGCGGGAAAGGCAGGGTCTGCCCGCGTGCACGCATTCCCCTGTAAGCACTCAGGAATGCTTCACGCTCTATCGTAACTCCACACAACCTTTGCAGCGCGTCTAACATCCCGCTTTCAAAGTCGATCAGGGTACCGACAACATCAAAGGTTAACGCTTTGGGAAAACGGGCCACGTCAAAATCTCCATAACTAAATGCTTAAAAACCTGTCGAGAAGGAAAGGACACCGGCAAAACCACCGCCAACATAGTACTGCGGAGCACTCCCGGCGACCGTATGGCCATTCACCACCATGGTCCGGGCATTGGTTTTGATGCTGCTTGTGCCAGACAGGTAGCCGCTATTGGCAATATTGAGCAGGTTCAGTTGGATCTGTGGATGTTTCGCAAGCCACATATTCTTGAAGCGGTAACCAATATTGGCATTGAACGTTTCATAACCTGAAATGGACTCATCGTTCATGAACGTTGAATACTGTTTGCCAATATAATTCATGTTGAACCCGGCAAAGATGGATCCATCATCGTAGTTCAGACCAATCGCCGCCGTGAATTCGGGCGTATTGACAGCCCGCTTGCCTTTGGTTGGCAGGGCAACTGTCGTGTTGGAACCATCGCTGGTGCCCGCAGACAGATTATTGTCGATGGTCGCATGTTCATACTGCCCCGAAACGTAGGGGCTGAAGTGGTGCCACCGCCGCAGCCCTACTTCGAGCTGCACACCGCGCATGGTCTGCCCACCGGCATCAATCGATTCAGAAACAGGCAGCCCCCCCTGATAGGTGGTTGTGCTCAGTTGCCTGTGCGTAAAATTGTAGTTGAACAGGGAAACAGATACGTTTGCAAAACCTGTGTGTCTGTAACCAATTTCCTCACCAATAGCAAATTCCGGGTTGATCTTGGTAGCATGACGGGTGGACAGCTTGCCACTGCTGATGCTGTAGCGGTCCGCATAGGTCATGATTGAGGCAGGCATACGGAAAGAAGAGGTGCCGTTAATATAGATCTGGTCGTTCGGTGTAATTTTAAAGCTGGCCATGAACTGTGGCAGCGGCTCGGCAACACTCTGCCCGGTAGCGTAGGTTACCCCCGGCACGTTATTGGTTTGCGAACGTGTGACCATGACTTCCTTGAACCCGGCGGTAAGTGTCAGCCGGTCATGGAATGCCTTGTACGTATCGTTGATGAACAGCGCGTTGGTTTGCTGGATGAGGTGAATGTCATATGTCCGCAGCACACTGCCATTGGCAGTCAGGATGGGGTTGTTGCCCCACATGCTCGGCACACTGCCATCCGGGTTGACAGCCTGATAGTTCTGCGGTTCAGACTGGTCAAAGTAGGAATACCATGCACCACCGGTCACCGTGTTATGCCCGCGCGTCCAGGACAGGGCGGCGTTAATACCCGAATATGCCAGTGTGTAGGTATCAATAGAGTCCGCGATAATCGTGTTATTTGTACCCGGAACCTGGAGTGGCCCTGCCGGGTTGGGACCCAGATAACTGTTGTTCCGGTCCAGCGTAGTGCCGCCGTTGTCATACCCCCATGAGTAGGTAAAATACGGGGTAACATCCAGCGCCAGCCCGTGGTCGAACTTCATATTGATCGGCGCGCCCAGAATGAACTTCTTCATCCTGTTTTCGTAATACTTGTAGTAATTCCCGGGTGAGGAACCAAACGGAGTATCGTTATAGTTGAAGTTGACGCCCTGCGCATCCCACTGTGCCTTGGTGGGTGCACGCAGGTAATACTGCTGGGCATCGTTATAGCTCATGACAAAAGCGGCGTGGTTATCGCGGCCCCAGTCTTTCACAAACTTCATATCAACATGGTAACGCTGGGTGCCACCCACACCGCGCCATTCATCCGCCACACGGTGCGAGAAGGAAACAAAGCCCCGTACACCCGTTTTGCCAATTTCACCCGTTTCAACACGGATAAAATGACGGCGCAGGCTGAAGGACCCATAAGAGGCATCAATCAACCCACCAAAATGGTGTGAAGGATCATGCATGGTTTCAGACAGTTCACCTCCAACCGCATTATAGAGTGGGGAGCGTGTATCTGGTGAACCCTGCGTAAGTGTCAGGGACTGGATGTTTTCGTTATCCGCTGCCGCAGATGTATATGGCAGCAGATACACAGGAGCCGCCGCGGGAATACCTTCAAACAGAAAACCGATTTCCTGCTGGTTAAGCCCACGCACGGTCAGGCCCTGCTGGTCATCATTCGTGCCAAGCGGGTCGTTGCCTGCATACACAACGCCAGGAAGACTGGCCACAAGGGCGGCAGGGTTGCTGGTGGGGCTCTGCTTTGCAATATAATCACGCGTCAGACCACTGCGGGATTTGGCAATGGTCTGCGGCGGCATCATGCCCCCACCGGGCGTTCTATTGGTCACCCCATTGGACAGGGTCACATGCCCTGTTACGCCCACTTCTTCCGTTCCAGCCGATTCAACCGCTGTTGCACGGCGTTCGGCGGCACCTGTCTTGGACGCCACGGAGTTTTTACGTGGCAGCGCCTTGGCCTGCCGTTTTGTCACCTGTGTGGACTGATCGGTTTCCGCCCACGCTGTTCCGATACCGGAACAATATAGCCCGCCAAAACTGGCTAAAGAAGAAACCGAGAGCAGCAGAGCCAGAGAACGGGACATGCCCCTCTGCGCCACATTGCGCGGAAACCGCGCCAGCGTACAGTTCCGCGAAACAAAAGAAGTTTGAGTGTTTGCCATGCCTATCCTCCGGAACACCCAAAATAGGGCGGTAAAGCGTGAGACAGCGCCAGTTGTCCGAATGATTATGTGCGGATCAGTGCAGCGGAATACTCCGATTTGCCTAGCTATACAGTACATCATATCGTTTTTATATCGGAATGAGTGAAATTCTCCCGAAGCATGCCATCCTTTCATAATGACTTAAGACCGCCTCTTCCTACCGGCCTGAAAAAAGCCCTGCCCGGGTGATCTGCTTTGATGCAAGACAGCTCGATGCATCCTTGAAAGGAAGCGTAAAAAAAAGGCTGCCATCATGGAATGGCAGCCTTGATGATACTTTTTGAAGGATATGGTGATGCCACCACATCCTCAGATGCTCACCGTTTTACAGTTCTACCGGACGGAAAATACCGTATATTTTTTTTACCACGTCAAGACTCTCCCACGAACAGCTTGCCCCGCGACAGATCAGGAAAGCATCTCCAGCCTTAAAGGTCTGTTTTTCACCGGCTGCGTTGACAAAAGAGACACAACCTTCAAGCAGGTACATGAACTCGTCATGCACATAAGGAATTTTTTTCCTGAAATAAGGAGTTGCTGACCATGTGCCACCATAGAACTGCCCGTTGCACGACCGCCACGCAGGCGCACTCTGGCATTCCGGGGTCGAGCCAATCAGATATTCGGCCGGAGGCGGATTAGAGGGAGACATAACTGCTGCGGTATCAATTGCAACCACACCAGGCTCTCCCTTTTCCGTTTCCGTTACCCCCATGGCAAATAGCCGGGTGCCCGGCGTAGCAGACCATTCAAATGCTGTGCCTGCATTGACCTTGCTCCCCTGCCCTTCAAACATGGAGGTGCCATTGATGGAAAACTGGCCATTCAGCACAAACAGAAAAACATCTTTGTCAACGGCGTCAACATGACCATTACCCTGCGGCGCCACCAGTTCAAGCTGAACCGCACCATCTGTTACAGGCAGTGCGTAGCGGGCTGTTATATAATCTCCGGCTGTAAGCGGGCATGTTGCAGCCAGTGCCTTCAGGTCCAGGGCACGTTGCATATCGAGCATTTTTCTCAATTCCTGTTGCGCATGGTTCAAATCGCTCTGGCCGGGCAGGCCTATTCCCAATAAGGATAACCCCATCCACTGCGCAGGATATGGTCGTTTCAGGGCAAAAAACGTTATTTAAATTTATTGCACGACCGTATCCCATACATCCTCCCTGTTAAGCCCGGGTACTGCAAACTCCTGTGCCTTACAGTACAAGATACCCGGATGCCCCGGACAAGGCATGCCGTCCTGTTCCTGCATGGAGCCTGTATGGACCCTTCCTCCCCCTAGCCAATGTCATCTGCCTTGCTCCACGGGCAAGGCTGCGTCAAATTACACATATGATCCGTATTTTCATCGATTCCGACGCCTGCCCCGTCAAAGACGAAGTGTACCGTGTCGCCACACGTTATAAGCTGCATGTTTTCGTTGTTTCCAACCGCATGATTGCAGTACCTGCGTCTCCACTCATCGAGCGCATTGTTGTAGATTCCGGCCCCGACGTAGCCGATGACTGGATTGCCGAGCGTGTTCGAAGCCGGGATATAATCATAACCGCTGACATCCCCTTAGCCGCGCGCTGCGTGGAAAAAGGCGCTTATGTCCTTGAACATAAAGGCAGGTTACTTGACAGTGATTCCATAGGCATGGCCCTGGCCATGCGGAACCTTATGACCGATCTGCGCTCAGCCGGAATGGTCACATCCGGGAGCGCCGCATTTTGTAAAGCAGATCGCTCCCGTTTTCTTTCTGAACTCGATACACTGATAGTCAAAGCCCGCAAACCGCCGATACATCTGTTACCTCCCAACGGGTAACAGACTGGTCATGATTTCTTATCTATGCATAACAATACGACGTTGCTGCGTATGCCGGTTGTAAATGTCTTTCTGGTAAAATGCTTACTGTGCTTCTGAGGCAAAAATGTTAACGCCCAGCGCCTCGGCAATAAACTGTACAGCAAATTGCCCGCGCACACTGTTCCCGGCCGCGTCAAGAGGGGGCGAATAAACACCAATGGCCAACCTGCCGGGGACCACGGCCACAATACCGCCACCTACACCACTTTTTCCTGGCAGCCCAACCTTGAACAACCACTCGCCAGACGTATTGTACAGACCAGCCGTAGCCATAACAGCCAGCACGTGAGCACTTGTAGCTGCATCAACCACAGCATAATGGGTGCGTGGGTTAGTCCCCCCATTTGCGAATGTCGCCCCCATGGTTGCGAGATCAACCGCATCCACATCGTAGGAACATTCGCGCGTATAAAGATCAACCGTCTCCGATACATCAGCGTATAAATGATCATAACTTTGCAGTAACATCGCAATAGCCTGATTATGCTGGTTACTGGCCATTTCAGACCGGTAAACATTATCATTCAGATGTAATGTGCGCCCGGCAAATGCAGAGGCAGTGTCTATAATATTCTGCCATTTTGCATCCAGTGTTTTACCCACGACCAGACTGGTAGTTGCAATAGCGCCTGCATTAACAAGCGGGTTACCTGGAGGCGGGCTACCACCCAGCCTGTCATTATTCAGTTCTACCGCCAGCACAGAATTAAACGGCAGACCAGTCGCATTCACGCCGATCTTATGCAGAATACTCTCTGCCCCCTGCTTGTGCAGAACATCCGCAAGTGTAAAAATTTTAGAGACAGATTCCACAGGAAACGGATGCCCTGCATCCCCAATCCGGAATACCCGCCCATCCACGGTTACAACAGCAATGCCATAAAGTTTGCTGTCCGCCTTGGCCAGATACGGAATGTAACTGGCATTTTTTCCATCCATGACAGGCTTGTACTTCTCATAAGCCTCTTCAATCACTTTCTGGATAACAGCGGAAGATACCTGCTGTGGCTTGTCCCGCGCACTGGCTTGATCCGCAGACCGCACGGTAAACCCTGCTGTTAATATTAACAGAGCTGATATTTTGATAAAAAACTTATTCCGCATGCCATAGATCTTCCGCAGATATTTGTATAATATATTATTACAACATACTTCATGGAAAATAAAATCTCACACTATCATTTAAAATAACATGCTCCCTTCTCTCTCCATAGCAATGGACAGGGATTAATAGACAAAACCTTTCTTCTATCGCGATATGAAGTGATGTCGGAACATCACGCATGGCTAGGCCAGTGGATATACATATGCTGTAGCAGAGACGGATATTCCAGTTCCTCTCGCTCCTCCGGTTCCAGCGTCAAAAACTGGCTGGAAAATTTTTACCTGCTTGCGGGGGATGACCAACAATCCGCCGTATTACGGTCAACAGCAGACATGGCGGAATGGCATGATAGAATGGCGCTTCAGCAGGATGATCGGCTTGCAAGTTGCCGAATGCACGGCTCCAAGCCATGCGGGGCCGGGGTATCGGTCAATGGCAGGTGAGCGTCGCCGCTATGGCGAGGCATCCGATGACGATCTTCTGCGCTGGTCAGGGATGGGAGATCGTGACGCGTTTGACCAAATCGTGCTCAGGCATGGTCCATATGCGCTGCGTACGGCCTGCCGCCTGACTCGTAATGTCGAAGCCGCAGAGGATCTGGTGCAGGACGCCTTCGTGCGGGCATGGAGCCATGCGCGCAATTTCGATGGTTCGCGCGCGCGATTTACCACATGGCTTTACCGGGTCATCGTCAATCTCAGCATTGATCTTACCCGCCGGAAGCAGATGGAACCTCTACCTGAAGGATTCGACATGGCCGATGACGGACCGTCCGCTGAAAGCCGTCTGGAAGCAATGCAGGAACGTCAGGCGCTTGTCACAGCACTTCAGGCAGTACCGCCGAGGCAGCGGGCAGCGATGGCGCTGGTGTATGATGAAGGTCTGTCCGGTGCAGAAGCCGCACGCCGCATGGGGCTTTCAGCCAAGGCGGTGGAACGGTTGCTCGCACGAGGGCGAGCGCTCCTGCGGGAGACGCTGGGGAGAAATGCTCGCGCGGAAGGAAAACAAAGCTCATGATGACGCAGAAAAGATTCCGCTACCTGGCAGAGTGTTACGGCGCGGACCTTTCCCGCTGGCCTGTGGCTGATCGTGGACCGGCTGAGGCACTGCTCGCTGGCTCAACCGAAGCGCGCCTTGTCCTGCAGGAGCAGCAGGGTGTAGACGCGGTCATTGCCAGTGCGTTTGATGCCCAGAATGCGGAGCTTGTCGCACAGACTGCTCATGAAGACACACATGCAGCCCTGACGCGCCTGCGCGCGGGTGTAGCGGGACGGATTGCCGAACAGAGCGGGACAAAAAGTTCATCGCGTGAATGGTGGCGCTTCATGCCCTGTCGGCCAATAGTCTATCCAATCTGGGCGATGACAGCGAGTGAGCTTGTCATCTTCCGTCGCGCGGGATTGGTACTCAGTTGCGCCTTTGTCGTGACAGGCGGTTTATGGCTGGGATGGATACAGTCATCCGGGGGGGTGAGCGACATGCTCAACACGCTTCTTGTGATTCCAGTAAGCGGTGACGGATTATGATTTTTTACAATGCAAAGAGCTGGCCTTACCGATGGCTGCTGGCTGGTTCTCTTCTGCTGAATCTCTTTCTTGTCGCCAGTGTTGGCGGTCAATATCTACGCCATCGTGAAAGACATATGCCCATTTTCATGCGCGTTCTACAGCATGTAACGTCTCGGCTTGATGCACAGGACGCAAAGACTTTCCGCTCCGTATTGCATCAGGAGGCACCTCATTATACTCAGGCGCAGGAAAACCTCGCACGGGCCCGTGCGGAAATCGACCGTCAGTTACTGGCACCGCAATTCGACCCGGTGGCAACCCGCGCGGCCATGCAACAATGGCAGGCCGCATGGAATGTCTTCGTCAGCACATTCAGCGACGCTCTGGTCGAAGCCATGGGCCGTCTGTCTCCAGAGGGACGTCGTGCGCTGGTCAGCGCCACACCGCACCGGCGACCTGTTCCTGATCTATTTTCAACAAAGTAGGATACCGCTGAAACGCCTGAGCCGGGGGACGCCGATCCGTCATCCGTAGAATATCCGGTTGCAGAACGACCAGATATTCTCTCCAACTCTGGCGGTTCAGACTTCATATTTCACAAATACCATGTTACATGCAGGCCACGCTTTCTCTGCAGGCAGATCATGTTTTCCCTGCTCGGCGCTCTCACCCTTATGGCATGTACATCGCCCGCTCCGGTCACTCCGAGTTTTACGGTCTTGCCCCGACCCGACGAGACTTTTGCTGCGTTCCAGAAAAATAATGCCCAATGCCGTCTCTACGCACAGACACAGACGGGCGCAACACCATCACAAAACACAGCATCAAACGGCCTTAAAAGCGTCGCTCTTGCCACTGGCATCGGCGGCTTCCGGCGCTTTGCTGGGAAGCATCACCGGCAATGCCGGCCACGGAGCCGCAATCGGTGCAGGAAGCGGCCTCCTGCGTGACGCGATCATCGGAGTTGGTCGCGTCCAACAGGCCAGCCAGACGCTCCAACACCGTTATGACGGCGCATATGCCCAGTGCATGGTCGGCCATGGCGAGCGACTGCCCCCACTCGATGGCCTGTGGCCACCTCCCATTGTTGCGTGCCCGTCACCGGTCATGATCTACCCTGCGCCTGTCTATCCTTAGAATCTGTGTTTATTCCATCGTATTTCTCTCCTTCGCCCGTAACAGTATTGAGTCATTCAAACGGAGGTCAGCATGTCCAACATTTTCAAAAAGTTTACGATCAGGACCAGTAATTTCTTTCTTCTCTTGCCATTTATTCTGGGCACGGTCAGACCAGCTCTAAATGACATGGCGTTCGCGTAGGCCAGTGCCAGTGCCCCATGCAGCAGCCAGCGATGGCACCAGACTACGCAAGGGCCTGCTGGATAAAGCCAATATGGCATCAACGGTTTGGGCGGATATAGCCTACCGCTCTAAAGCCGATAAGGACTTCATGGAAAAGCACAGCTTTGTCTCGAAAGTTCACAGGAAAAAGCCTCATCACAAACCCATGCCTCGCCATATCCAGCGATCCAACGCAGGGAAGGCGCTGGTCCAATCCCGCGTCGAGCATGTCTTTGCTGATCAAAAATCACAGACAGGACTGTTCGTCCGAACCGTAGGCATAACACGAACCACCATGAGGATCTGGCTGGGCAATATCGTCTATAATATGCACTGCTTCCTCCTTTTGGAGTGGATTAATGCCGCCGCGTAGAAATCCAGCGCATAAAACCATCACTCTGCGCAAAACGTAGAGCGAAAATTATTATCCAGAACCTTCAATGCCGGCCTACTGACCCTAAAATCAGGCAAAGAAGTCTGTAATTCACGGTTCTTCAAATCCTCCATCTTCACCATAGATACGGCGGATGTCGCCATGATGGAGGATAACTCCATCGGTATTGAAGGGTCACTGCCGTTGTTTTTTTCGCGTATGTTTCAATCTCTTTAATGACAACTTTGTCATTCCCAATCAGTGTAACAACATACCAGATGCCTGCAGGTATATTAAAGAAGTTAAACCGACCCTCCGCACCACATATTGTATGTCGTGTAGTGCTTAATATACTGGGAGGAACAATTTTGGTATCATTGATTGCACCATAACGGAACATCATATCCACAATATGATCAGAAGTTTGATTTTGGGGAATTAATTGTACGTCGTTTCCTGCACAATTTAATTCTTTGTCTTTACTACTTGAAAAGTGGGTAAGCCCTCCATAACCATTCGGAATACTTTGTTGAAAGAAAGCATGCATAAATGCCGTTCCCGTGATAGTCGCCGTGCCTTTTTCATCTGGTATATCTTGCGCCAATGTATTTTGTGATATTAATAAAATGACAATTAAAGAAAATGTTTTGCATAAAGTAATATTTTTATTTAAGAAATACATACTATAACCCCTTTAATGACAAATAACTGATATGAGATCAATAATTTCTATAATAGAAAAGAATTTCCTCAGAAGATAACCCGGGATTGAATATTAGAGAACAGATCGCTGATTTTTTGCACCCCAGTTCGGAATTTTTTGGTGTTTATCTTCCTCAAATGGCAATAGAATCTATCTTCGACCTCTTCAGAATTTTACCAGAATACGGTAGTAATTTTACTGCTGTTAATTACGGGATGCCCCGTTTTCTAGAGTTTTCAAGGCAACATCAAATCCCTCAAGAGTGAAATTAATCGTAAATACTCCTCGTACCAACTTATCAATTTCAATATGACCAGTATGAGAACGACGTAATGCGTCAACTTGATCTTTATTCATGTCTAGCATGGACAGACAGCCAGAAGTAACGCAACTCTACCCCGCTAGAGCATGTCCACTTTATTCCGGCTCATATCCAGCGGCTGTAAAGAAGTTAGCGCATTCGTCAGGAGTGAAAGCATCCAGGACTGATCCAGCGGCGTCCCATAAGGTTGTGACGGTTCTTACTGCCTTGGCGCGTAAAAGGGCCTTGAGTTTGGCAAAGGCCATTTCGATCGGGTTGAAATCCGGACTATAGGGGGGCAGGAACATCATCTGTGCCCCCGCTTGTTGATTTTCACTGAGAACTGACCCGGGTAGGGCGGAAATTTTCATCGAGATTTGACCCATGCCTTCACACTCCCC